>NZ_CP006704.1:0-1212540 GCF_000739375.1 Comamonas testosteroni TK102
ATGACAGAGGAACCAACCAATGATGCAGGCCAGGCCCTGTGGCAGGTCTGCGTTGAGCAACTGGGTCAGGAGCTGCCGGAGCAGCAATTCAACACCTGGATCAAGCCGCTGACGGCACTCGTTGCAGAAGATTTTTCCAAGGTCACCGTCTATGTGGCCAACCGCTTCAAGCTGGACTGGATCCGTGCCCAGTATGCAGGCCGCATCTCGGCCATGCTGGAGTCGCTCTACGGCCAGCCGGTCACCCTTGAGTTAGCACTTGCTCAGCGCGAAAGCGTTGTGCGCACTTATGTGCGCCCGCCATCTGCAACGCAGCAGACAGCGGCGCAGACGCTCAATGTCGCCGTGCCCACCGTCACCAGCGAAGAGGCCAGTGCGCCGGTTTTCCGCACCCGCCTGAACCCGGCTCTCACCTTCGAGACCCTGGTCGAAGGTACGGCCAACCGCATGGCGCGCTCGGCCGCCATGCATGTGGCAGGCTCGCCCGGTCATCTCTACAACCCCCTGTTCATCTACGGCGGTGTCGGCCTCGGTAAGACCCACCTGGTGCATGCTGTGGGTAACCAGCTGCTCAAGGACAAGCCCGACGCCAAAATTCTCTACATCCACGCCGAGCAGTTCGTGTCGGATGTGGTCAAGGCCTACCAGCGCCGCACCTTTGACGAGTTCAAGGAGCGCTACCACTCGCTCGATCTGCTGCTGATCGACGATGTGCAGTTCTTCGCCAACAAGGACCGCACGCAGGAAGAGTTCTTCAACGCCTTCGAGGCCCTGCTGGCCAAGAAGAGCCATATCGTGATGACGTCCGACACCTATCCCAAGGGTCTGGCCAATATTCACGAGCGTCTGGTCTCGCGCTTCGACTCGGGCCTGACGGCGGCCATCGAGCCGCCCGAGCTGGAAATGCGCGTGGCGATTCTGATCAACAAGGCCCGCGCCGAGAACGCCGACATGCCCGAGGAAGTCGCCTTCTTCGTGGCCAAGAACGTGCGCTCCAACGTGCGTGAGCTCGAAGGCGCGCTGCGCAAGATCCTGGCCTATTCGCGCTTCAACCAGAAGGAAGTGTCGATCCAGCTGGCGCGCGAGGCGCTGCGCGACCTGCTCAGCATTCAGAACCGCCAGATCTCTGTGGAAAACATCCAGAAGACGGTGGCTGACTACTACAAGATCAAGGTGGCCGACATGTACAGCAAGAAGCGCCCGGCCAGCATTGCGCGGCCGCGCCAGATTGCCATGTACCTGGCCAAGGAGCTGACGCAGAAAAGCCTGCCCGAGATCGGCGAACTGTTCGGCGGCCGCGACCACACCACCGTGCTGCACGCGGTACGCAAGATCGCGGGCGAGCGCCAGACCAACACCGAGTTGAACCAGCAGCTGCATGTGCTGGAACAAACGCTCAAGGGTTAAGAGCGTGTTCACGATCTGCTCGCGCCGACGTAGAGATCATGACCACGCTCTAAAAAACTACCCCATGAATGTCACTCACACAGGGCAAAATGGGGAATTCACGCGGCATGAGGGAGCGTCCGCATCGCCCTGCGGGCGCCGCCGCGTCAAAACATATGCGCACTTAAATCACTGAGGTTGACATGATCGTCCTGAAAGCCACACAAGACAAAGTTCTCGCGGTCCTGCAATCGGTGGCCGGCATTGTCGAGCGCCGCCACACGCTGCCCATTCTGGCCAATGTGCTGATCAAGAAGACGGGCAATGCGCTGCAGCTGACAACCAGCGACCTGGAAATCCAGATCCGCACCACGGCCGAGCTCGGCGGCGACGCCGGCGACTTCACCACGACCATCGGTGCCCGCAAGCTGATCGACATCCTGAAGACCATGCCCGGCGACCAGACCGTGAGCCTGGAGACGCAGCAGTCCAAGATGATTCTCAAGGGCGGCAAGAGCCGCTTCACGCTGCAGACCCTGCCCGCAGAAGACTTCCCGCTGGTGCAGGAATCGGCAGCCTTCGGCCCCGCCTTCAGCGTGCCGCAGAAGGTGCTCAAGGATCTGCTGGGCCAGGTCTCCTTTGCCATGGCCGTGCAGGACATCCGCTACTACCTCAACGGCATTCTGTTCGTCGCCGAAGGCAACACCCTGAGCCTGGTGGCCACCGACGGCCACCGCCTGGCCTGGGCCAGCGCCACGCTGGATGTGGAAGTGCCCATCAAGCAGGAAGTGATTCTGCCGCGCAAGACCGTGCTGGAGCTGCAGCGCCTGCTGTCGGACGCCAGCGGCGAGAACCAGCCCGTCATCGAGATGCAGTTCGCCAACAACCAGGCCAAGTTCACCTTTGGCGGCATGGAGTTCGTGACCAAGCTGGTCGAGGGCAAGTTCCCCGACTACAACCGCGTCATCCCGCGCAACCACACCAACAGCGTGACCCTGGGCCGCGCCCCGCTGCTGGCATCGCTGCAGCGCACGGCCATCATGACCAGCGACAAGTTCAAGGGCGTGCGCCTGTCGGTCGAGCCCGGCACGCTGCGCGTGGCGTCCAACAACGCCGAGCAGGAAGAGGCCATGGACGAGCTCGACATCGACTACGGTGGCGACACCATCGAGATCGGCTTCAACGTGACCTACCTGATCGATGTGCTCACCAACATGAGCCAGGACATGGTCAAGATCGATCTGCAGGACGGCAACAGCTCGGCGCTGGTCACCATCCCCGAGAACGAAAGCTTCAAGTACGTCGTGATGCCCATGCGCATTTGAGTGGACCGAACGCAGCCAGCCATTTCATTGCCTGAAATAACAGGAGCAGCTACCGCTCGTCCTGTAATGATTTCAGGCAAGTATTCATTTGAAAGTTATGCAGGTCAGGCGCCAACAGCTCCTGACCTTGTAGCAGCAAGGTAATTTCATGACCGAAGAGAACAAGCCAGACACCCAGAGCGCCGCAGATGCAGGCGGCTATGGCGAAGGCGCAATCCAGATCCTGGAAGGCCTGGAAGCCGTGCGCAAGCGCCCGGGCATGTACATCGGTGACACCTCGGACGGCACCGGTCTGCACCACCTGGTCTTCGAGGTCGTGGACAACTCCATCGACGAAGCGCTGGCCGGCTACTGCGACGACATTCTGGTCACCATCCACGCCGATGGCTCGCTGTCCGTGATCGACAACGGCCGCGGCATTCCCACGCGCGTGAAGATGGACGACAAGCACGAGCCCAAGCGCTCGGCTGCCGAAATCGCCCTGACCGAGCTGCACGCTGGCGGCAAGTTCAACCAGAACAGCTACAAGGTCTCGGGCGGCCTGCACGGCGTGGGCGTGTCCTGCGTGAACGCGCTGTCCATCTGGCTCAAGCTCACCGTCAGCCGCGACGGCGTGCGCCATGAAATCGACTTCTCGCGCGGCTTTGTGCAAAACCGCCTGATCGAAGTCGTGGACGGCACCGAAGTCTCGCCCATGCGCGTGCTCGGCCCCAGCGACAAGCGCGGCACCAAGGTGCATTTTCTGCCCGACCAGGAAATCTTCAAGGAGAACTTCGAGTTCCGCTACGAGATTCTGGCCAAGCGCCTGCGCGAGCTGTCCTTCCTGAACAACGGCGTGCGCATCCGCCTGAAGGACGAGCGCGACGGCAAGGAAGACGACTTCTCGGGCGCCGGCGGCGTCAAGGGCTTTGTGGAATTCATCAACGGCACCAAGAAAGTCCTGCACCCCACCACCTTCTACGCCGAAGGCACACGCCCGGCAGAGACCTATGGTGGCATTCCCGGCACCGAAATCGGCGTCGAAGTCGCCATGCAGTGGAACGACAGCTATGCCGAGCAGGTGCTGTGCTTCACCAACAACATTCCCCAGCGTGACGGCGGCACCCACCTGACCGGCCTGCGCGCCGCCATGACCCGCGTCATCGGCAAGTACATCGCCGACAACGAACTGGCCAAGAAGGCCAAGGTCGAAGTCACCGGCGACGACATGCGCGAAGGCCTGTGCTGCGTGCTCAGCGTGAAGGTGCCCGAGCCCAAATTCTCCAGCCAGACCAAGGACAAGCTGGTCAGCTCCGAAGTCCGTGCGCCCGTGGAAGACATTGTCGGCAAGCTGCTCGCCGAATTCCTCGAAGAAAAGCCCAACGACGCCAAGATTCTCTGCAACAAGATTGTCGAAGCCGCCCGCGCCCGCGAAGCCGCGCGCAAGGCCCGCGAAATGACGCGCCGCAAGGGCGTGCTCGACGGCATGGGCCTGCCCGGCAAGCTGGCCGACTGCCAGGAAAAAGATCCTGCGCTGTGCGAAATCTACATCGTCGAGGGTGACTCCGCCGGCGGCTCCGCCAAGCAGGGTCGCGATCGCAAGTTCCAGGCCATCCTGCCGCTGCGCGGCAAGATCCTGAACGTGGAAAAGGCCCGCTACGAAAAGCTGCTGTCCAGCCAGGAAATCATCACCCTGATCACCGCCCTGGGCACCGGCATCGGCAAGGTCAGCGAAGACTCGGGCAAGAGCAGCAGCGACGACTACAACCCCGACAAGCTGCGCTACCACCGCATCATCATCATGACCGACGCGGACGTGGACGGCGCCCACATCCGTACCCTGCTGCTGACCTTCTTCTACCGCCAGATGCCCGACCTGGTCGAGCGCGGCCATATCTACATCGCCCAGCCGCCGCTGTACAAGGTCAAGAACGGCAAGGAAGAGCTCTACCTCAAGGACGGCCCGGCCCTCAACAAATACCTGCTCAAGATCGCGCTGAACCATGCCAGCGTGAACACCGGCGGCGACAATCCGCGCACCGTGGAAGGCGAGGAGCTGGCCAAGCTGGCCAACATGCACCTGGCCGCCGAAACCGTCATCGAGCGCCTGTCCAACTTCATGGATGCCGAAGCCCTGCGCGCCATTGCCGATGGCGTGCAGATCAAGCTCGACACCATCGAGCAAGCCCAGGAGTGCGCCCCGATTCTCGAAGCCAAGCTGCGCGAGCTGACCACCACCGGCGTGCCGGCCGATGTGACGGCCGAGATCGACCCCAACAGCGAGCACCCCATCCTGCGCATCAGCCGCCATCACCACGGCAACATCAAGAGCTCCATCCTGACCCAGGAGTTCGTGCGCAGCCATGACTACGCCGCCCTGTCCGACGAAGCGCAGAACTTCGTCGGCCTGCTGGGCGAAGGCGCCAAGGTCACGCGCGGCGAAGGCGAAAAGGCCAAGACCGAGAAGGTCGGCGACTTCCGTCAGGCCATGGCCTGGCTGATCTCCGAAGCCGAGCGCACCACGGGCCGCCAGCGCTACAAGGGTCTGGGCGAAATGAACCCCGAGCAGCTCTGGGAAACCACCATGGACCCCAATGTCCGCAGCCTGCTGCAGGTCAAGATCGGCGACGCCATCGAGGCCGACCGCGTCTTCACCATGCTCATGGGCGACGAGGTCGAGCCGCGCCGCAACTTCATCGAAGACAACGCGCTGCGGGCGGGGAATATCGACGTTTGATCCTGTAGGTTCTCAATAATCCTGCAAATTTTCTCAAATATTGCAAATGAGAAAAGCCCGGCATGGCCGGGCTTTTTATTTAACGATTAATTAACTGCCGATAATTATTAAGACGTGGCAGGGGCTGCTTCAGGCTGAAAGCGGCAGTTCACCAACGACTGCTTCTCGCAGGATCAGTGCCGGGCAGCAAATCTCCCGGGTATCCAGGAAGCAAGCACCCGGCCGATGGTGAGCATCCATGTTGCCCCTCATGCCTGAGCAGAGGCTGCCGGGATTTCTCGCTGGCCTCACTCCGTGCAATCAACGCAGCGCAGGCACTCAGTCAGACGTCTGGCTGATCAGCCCATCTTGGGAAGGCGATTTTGAGTCGTTCAACCGTGTGACGCCACTTTGGCGTCGTTGGCTGGCAAACCGTGTTCTGATTGCCGAAGAGGCCCACTTCGTTCACTGCGCTGCTCTCGGGAACTGTGTCCAGCCACCGCACCCGTACAAAATACTCCGCACGCTCTGGATCATTGGCAGAGAGGCGGTATCTTTCGGAATGCTTGAGCGCAAGCAGAGCAGATTGTTCACCGCTTTCCGTCTGCACCTTGAAATCCTTAGCTGGCTGTACTGACTCCAGTACGACTCCAACGCCGACATAGCCCTTTTTGGGGATCTTCACCCAGACTCGGTCCCCTGGCGACAGGAGTTTCAATGTCTGGCTGTACCAACTGCCCCCGCCCCCGCTGACGTAACCGAAGCGTCGGGCATCCTCCCAACTGCGAGAGGAGACGTCGCCGAAGGACACATAGAACTCACCGTTCCATGGTTCCTTGTCGCTCTTAGTCGTGTTTGTGGAAGCCACGTTGGCCTGGGTCTCGCCGGGATCAATGAGCCAGGCCCGACTCAACAGCTTGTCTGCGCCATGCTCGAAGACCTGGAAGAACACGACGTTAATCGCGATGTCCCGAGCGTTGAGATAGCCGATGATGCGCTCGGTGGAAGGGTCCAGCTCCGCCGCCACGATGATGATCTGGTGCGACTGGTTGAGAGTCTCCTCGTCCAATTCGACATCGAAGCGCTCCTGAAACGCGACGTCGAGGCTTTTGCCACCGGAAAACCGCTGAAAGATCTGCACCACGCGGTCTGGCGTCAACTGCTCGACCCACGAGGCGTAGTCCAAAGCCTGAGCAATGATCTCGCGCGGTGTACGGTCGCGCTTTAGCTCGATTAATACCAGCGACGCATCAGGCGCAATCGCCAACAGGTCGACGCGCCCACCATGCGACGTCACCTCCTGGCGACCAATGAGCATCCACTCGCTGGACAGGATACGCGGATCTCGCACGATCATGTCTTCGAGCTGCTGCTCGCTGGCCAGTCGACTGGAGACGAGTGGCGTCGGCCGTTCGCCTACGCGCCAGATGGCATGGTGGATGGGCATAGCTGGAGAATTCAGGTTCCAGAAGGGATTAGTAGATCGAAGGCCTTATCCGAAGACCTGTGCGCAGACCAGCTCCGATCCGACCTTCCGGATACAAGCCTCGGCAACCGACGAAAGCTCACTTTCGTA
This sequence comes from Comamonas testosteroni TK102, assembly GCF_000739375.1. Lineage (NCBI taxonomy): Bacteria > Pseudomonadati > Pseudomonadota > Betaproteobacteria > Burkholderiales > Comamonadaceae > Comamonas > Comamonas testosteroni. Next base: position 6,983 of record NZ_CP006704.1, read on the forward strand.
GGCTACACGCTTCTTCAAATCAACGACGATGAGAGCGCGTTGCAGCAGCTTCAGCGCCGGAGGTTCGCCTGAGGCGGCCGCGTAGCTTGCCAGTTTCTCTCGGCACTCTTCCCAAACATCGGCGCGCTTCCCATTGAGCCTGTCCAGGCGATTGAGTCCGATGACCTCGATCGTGGTCATGACTCGAGCACAGTCCTCCTCGTCGGCACCACCACTCGGCACGGCTCGGCAGCCGTCCTCGTCCATCTCGAAACTGATCAGCCGAGCATCATCAGTGGTCGGATCCAGAAGAGCAGGGGCTTCGAGCTTTAAGCTGCCCGGCGTTTCCGGCGTGGCGCGATGACCACAAATAAGCGGGAACACGTCGTTCTTCTTGACGTTAATAAGCTGCCCGCAGATCCGGTAATTCTGCCAATTAAAGGTAAGCCACCAATAGCCCGGCTCTGGGCTGGTGCGACCCACATCAGTTACCCGACCTTTAGGGCGATAGTGGTCAACATGGTACGCAGACACAGCCTCTTGGGCCTCGCTATACCAGCACTTGCTATGAAACAAAGCGAGGAGCCAGTTGCGGATGCGGTCGTCGCGCCAAATCTTCTGCTTGGCCTCGATGATGGCCTCGCGGTCGGCATCGGTCTTCGCTTCTGCGAGCGCAGTACTTGCTGCCTCAGCCTCGGCCAGCCAATCCTCTGGTGGCAACTGATCTTTGGGAACCCGGATCTTGCGCATACCTCACGCCCTCCCATGCTTTAACTGGCGAGCAAGCTCAGCCAATTCGTCTTTGCGCTCCGATGCGACAAGCTCTTTGATGATCGCCTCAGCCAAAGCCTCTTGTTCTGCAAGCTCTGCCTGTGTCAACAGTTTGTTGATGGGCTGCGACTTGGCCTTGTACATCTTCTCGACGAAGAGCTGATACATCGGGTCCCGGTACTCACGAGAGAACCCCAACTCCTCAAGATAGCGCCGTAATCGTTCCAGCGTGGCTTCTTCTTCAGCATTCAGCCCTTCGTTAGCCTTCTTGGCTACCAGCTCGTTGCGCCGCTGCAAATCGTCCAGGGTCTGAGGATCCAAGGTAGACGGCAAACCAAATAGCTCGCTCTTCAGCAAGCCCGCGACGCCCATGCCTTGGGGATGCTCGTATGGCGTCTGAACCACGGTGCTATCGCTTTCGCGGCGCAGGATATGGACCTGCTCACGCCTTAGGCTACCTACCATCATTGGATCGTGGGTGGTGATGAGAATCTGCGACTGTCCTTGTGCAACGTCGCCAGCCTCCGCACCCAACACCCCCTCGATGTCGTCGAAGTAGCGAAGCTTCCAGACCGGGTTCAGATGCGTATCCGGCTCGTCGAGCAGGAACAGACAGTGATCTTCACGCGTGATGCGCATCAGCCCCAACACGGTCAGCATCTGCAGCTCGCCCTCGGATAACTGCGTAAAGCTTACTGCGCCGCCGTGCTCGTCACGCTTCTTCACCGTGATGCGCACCTCCTCAATCAGATCACCGATGTAGGCGCCCTCGGCATAGCGGAAGAAGCTGTCGGTGCCGCCCACCAGCTCTCCCAGCTGCTTGAGCTTGGCATGGCTGGGGACATAAAGGTAGAGCTGCTTCTGCTTCTCCGTCCGGCCCCGGAAGTCGATCTGCTGCGTAGCCTCTTGCTCAATGGGTGCCCAGGCCACCTGCCACAGCTTGTCGAGGAATTCGCTGACCACATTGCCTCGCGCATACCAAAAGCGCGGATCGCCTTCGTTCAGTTCGTTCTCGTCAAAGCGGCCACCCCGGCGCTTCTCGCGCAACCGATGCGGCTCTTTCAGCACGAACAGGGCCGACTCCAGCGCCTCGATGTGCAGGTTCTTCAGCACCTTCTGGAAGACCGGGTCATCAGACAGCAGGCAGGCCAGCAGCACCAGTTGGCTGTGACCACCACGGCAATAGAACAGTCGGCGCAGCCGGTCGTCCCCCGCCTGCTTCAGCCGTGCCTCGCGGCGCCGCCGAACTTCTTCCATCGCGCGGATGTCGGCATCACTGGCAGAGAACTGGTTCAGCAACTGCTCTGGCAGCACCTCGTCGGTGGTGATCTCCTGGCGCTGGTTGAAGCGGCGCTGGTGCTCTTGGAACAGCGCCTCGATGCGCTCGTTGCGGCCCGAGTAGTAGGCGAAGACGTGCGAGGGCAACAGCTCCCGGTTTTTCAGCAAGTGGCCTTGCGATTCGGCCTTGCCGTCCACCCACACGAAAGGCCGCCTCTGCTTGGCGGTGTCGGCCTGCAGCTTGACGGTATGGCCGCGGATCTCATACTCCAGTGTGTAGTCTAGCGCTGCGTCGCGGTCCAGGTCTACATCTCGGAAGATGGTGATCAGCGTCTCGATGAGGTTGGACTTGCCCATGCCGTTCTGGCCAATCAGGGCATGGCTACGGATGGCCCTAGCCGCCATGGCCGGCGCCGAGCCCGGCACCACCTCCAGTTGGGTGGAGAAGTCAATCGCCACACCACGCAGGTTGCGAAACTGTGGGATGGCCAGATGCCGCAACTGCATGGTCAAGCCTTTGCCGCTTCGGTGGCGGCTTTCTCGCGCACCTGCGCCACATCCGGCTCGGCGATCCAACCGTGAGCCACCTCGGTCTTGAGCTGGGCGTAGAAGGCGTCAATCTCGCCGCCGAAGCGTTGCCACAGGTCGCGCGCAGCCATCTCGCCTTGGTGGCGGGCCAATAGCGTGGCGAGCGGCGCTTGGGCCTTTACGCCAGGCGGCGTGGCCAAGCGCAACAGAGCGATCAGTTCGGTTTGTGGGGCTTTCAAGGCAGTTTCCTCTTCTTGTTCGATGCTGATGCCGGTGAGGGAAGCAACAGACGCCGCAGCAAACAGCGACGCCAGATCTCCCTTGTGCTTCAACTGCTGCCGCCATTCCTCGCATAGGTCAGTGAGCGTCGCCAGTGCATCAAGAATGCGTCGCTGCTCATCCACCGGAGGGATCGGCAGGGGGAAGCTGCGAAGCTGTGTCATGTTGATGGACGCGAGGTTGGTCGTTTGCTTCGACGCCCCGGCAAAATAGTCCCTGCCGATGCTGGAGTTGAAGACCAACTCCACCCACGCCTTCAGAAGCTTCTCGCTGGGAACGCGAGCCTTGAAGATGTGGTTCTGATGGAGACAGTTCTCTACGCCGCCTTGCCAGATGGCAGTTCGGCCAACCTTGTCCCAATCCCCCCCTCGGTGATCAAGAGGTCGCCCTTGTGGACCAGGTACTTCGGCAGCTCGTCCTCTGCAATCTCAATCGACTTCAGGCCTTCCAGCTTGAAGTACCCACGCTGAACGTTGGCGACTGCCAGGTAGGGGCACACCACCACCCTCTTGCTGCTCAGGTCTCGCCCTTTGGTGACTCCGCCGGTGACCACGGCGGCCTCATCGAAAGCGACAGTGGCCCAGTGCTCCGGGTATGTCATGTCGCTTTCAGCCATGCCTACCAGCTTTTGCCGTCGCATCAAGCCGGTCGCAATGTACTCGGAACGAAGTGCCGAACAGTCTGCTATGACCCGCGCCAGATCAGCGGCGGATCTGCTGGCTTCGACCAGCACGCCGCGCACGGCCAGGTTCTTCAGCTCGGTGATTACGTCATCCACATCCTCCGGCTCGCTGAACAAACGCCCAAAGTTGGCTTGGAGGTTTTTCCAACTCGTCTGCAGCTCATGCGGACTTTGGGCGCTGGCGAGGGCCTGCAGGGTGGCCCGGCGAAGGGCGTTCTGCAGTTTGCGGCGATCTTGCTGCTGCTGCTCCAACTGATCGCATAAGGCCATCAGCTCTTCGACTTTTGCGACGATGCGGGACTGCTCTTCAGCGGGGGGCAGCGGTATCGGAATAGAGATTAACCGCTGCTGATTCAGCTTTGGAACAGTCATGCCGCTGATGAAGCCGACCAAGTCCATCTCTCTGAGAACCACGATTAGATAGTCATCTGTTAATAGCTTTCGATTGGGCCTGAGTACGTGCGCATGGTTGTTCACCCAAGCCTTGCCTGAGATCTTGAATGCAGTCGACTCGCCCCTACCCCAACGGGCACCATCCTCGCCAACCAAAACAAGGTCCTCATCGAAAATGTGTTCAGCAACATAGTCGACGACACCGGACGCCCCGTAATAAGGAACTTGGCCAGGCTTTCGATGGCTCTTCGTGATCGGCTTTCGAAGGCCATCAAGAACTTCAACCAGCTCACCAAGCCGCGCCCACATCCATCCATCGGGTACACGATATGGCGCGTCAGCGGCAGTTACGGGTTCTAGGACCCTAAACCGTGTTCGTCTGTCAGAGGTCTTCTGATGCTCAAGGCCTAAGCGAACCCTCTCCATACGTGCGTAATCGGCCTGATTGCAGTCAACAAGCTCGCCACGGACAGCAAAGAAGAGCACTAGTTCACGAAGCCGCGTCACACCTCCCGGTGCATTGGCAATGTGCCCAAACTCCGCCAAAAACTGCTGCGCATCCATCAGGAGTCCTCGCCAACGAAGTGGTGCGCCAGCGCCGCAGCGAGTTCGCTCTTTAGGCGGTTCTCGGTCTCCTCGATCTGGCCCAGCAACGCCTTGTACTTGTCCAGCAGCACGTCGGGGTCGTGGCTCTCATCCTCGGGCGCGTTGGGGTTCTTCAGGTCCAGGTTAAAGATCGGCCAGTAGAGCCGGTCCCCGGCAACTTGGGCGTCACGGGCCTGCAGGCGCAGGTTGTCAGCCTGGACGCGTAGCGCGTCGATCTCTGTCTCTACAGGCTGGCGTTGCTTGGCATCGCTCACACCCTTAATGGATTCGCGCAGGTCGCGGATGCTGTTGTCCAGCGCGCTAGCCTCGTTGCTCAACTTTTGGGCACGGTCCCAATGCGGCTTCGCTAGACTTTCAGCCTGCTCTCGCTTGGTCTTGAAGTCCACCTTCCAGGCGAGTTCATTCTCCGCCCGGTCGGCAAAGTCGTTGGCCTCGCTGCCCCACCAATCCTGCTCAGGCTTGAACTCCTCAAAACGGATCGGCTTGGTCTTGCTGTAGCTCTTGTAACCGGGCGGGTACGGGTGCTCGTAGTACCAGATGGTGTCGGTGTGAAAGTGCTCGGTGCCATCGTCCACCACCGCGCCCTTGGTGAAGAACAGCAAATTCGTCTTGATGGTGGTGTACGGGGCGAATACGCCCCTGGGCAGGCGCACGATGGTGTGGAGCTTGCAGTCCCTCAGCAGCAACTTCTTTAGAGTGGCCTTGATGCCTTCGCCGAACAAAAAACCGTCGGGCAGCACCACGGCGGCACGGCCGTTCTCCTTCAGTAGCTTCTTGACAATCAGCGCCATGAACATGTCGGCGGTCTCGCGCGTGCGCAGGTCGGCCGGGTAGTCGCCGCCTACGCCGTCGTCTTCGTAGCCGCCGAAAGGCGGGTTGGTGATGATGCAGTCCACCTTGTCGTTAGCGCTCCACTCGTTCCAGCCCACGCCCAGGGTGTTGCGGTGCTCGATCTGGCTGGGCACATCGATGCCGTGCAGTAGCATGTTGGTGGTGCACAGCAGGTGCGGTAGCTGCTTCTTCTCGATGCCACGGATCAGGCCCTCAATGGCGGCCTTGTCGGCCGGGCTGGACTTGGCCGTCAGCTGGTTACGCAGGTGATCGATGGCGGCCGTTAGAAACCCCCCGGTACCGCAGGCCGGGTCCATTACCGTCTCGCGCTTGGCCAGGCTAGGGTTCAACCGGTCGGCCATGAACTGGGTGATGGCACGCGGGGTGTAGAACTCGCCCGCGTTACCAGCTCCGCGCAGATCGTTTAGCATTTGTTCGTACACATCTCCCAGATTTGCGCGGGTCTTGAAGTCATGAAAATTGATGGCTTCTTCCAGCTTCTCTATTACCGCCAACATCTGGGTACCAGACTTCATGAAATTGTTAGCATCCTCAAAGATACTGCGCAATACCTTGTGCTGAAGGCTGGCGTTAGCATCCAAGTCTTTTAGGGTTGGAAACAACTCATTGTTGACGAAGCTGATGATCGCGCTACCAGCAATCTGAGGCTTCTTCTTACCATCAGGACCTGCCACATAGGCGGCCCAGTTGCGCCAACGCATGGCCTCGGGCAACGGAGACTTGTATTTTTTGTTGTCGTCTTCCCACTCTTCCTCTCGCTGGTCGAAAACCTTGAGGAAAAGCATCCAGGTGAGCTGTCCAAGGCGCTGGGCATCGCCATCGACACCGTCGTCTTTACGCATGATGTCCTGGATGGACTTGATCGTACTGCTGAGATTCATCTCGTTGTTCTTGAATCGTGCCGCCCGACGCTAGGTCAGGCTTGCTTCTTGTCGCTCTCTGCGTAGAGGGCTTGTTCCAGAGCCTCAACGGCTTGGGTGAATTGTTGGACGCCGCCAAAGATATCGCGCCGAATATGAGTTTTGCTGCCAAACTGGTCGAAAGGCGGCAACTCCAGCACTTTGGCGTCCTCTATATTGTGCACTCCGTGGTCAGCAAATTTTTCCAGCAAGGCCTCTAGCACGGCCCGCGCTTGGTCACCATATTTTCCGAACACATCGCGCTTCTTGACATTGTTGGCTCGCTCGCGACGGGTGAGCGGCTTCTGATCAAAGGCAACATGCGCCACCAAGTCAAAGACGTCTAACTCAGCGCCATTTGATACTGCTTGCTGCAAAACTTCCAGTGATACGCCGTGTCCGGCCAGTTCATCCAGGACCACTTGTTTGCGCTCAGCGCCTTTCCACCTACGTAGGAATTCGTTCAAGCTGCCAAACTCGGACATCAGCACCTTTTTGATGTCATCTCTGAGCAGGACACGGTAGTCCTCAGTGATCAGCTTGCCGTTGGCATCGAGGTACTGTGAACGTTCAACTGCGACGCGAACGTTCACGTCGTCGACGACGTACTTGACGCGGCCCTCTACACTGATACCGGTTGTAGTTTTAAGCGGGAAGACTTCCTCGTCAACCTCAGCAGAAAGAAGGACGGGAGGGTCGGTATCGCCCGATAGAACATCGGGCGGTACCACCGATTCATCGTCCTCAGGCTCGTAGATCACGACAGGCTCTCCGTCGAAGTCTGGATCGGAAAACAGACGTGTGGCGCCCTTGAAGTCCATAATTGTGAAATACAGCTTCTGGTAGTCCTCGCGCAGGCGCGTACCGCGGCCGATGATCTGCTTGAACTCGCTCATTGAATTGATGTTCTGGTCCAGAACAATCAGCTTGCAGGTCTTTGCATCCACTCCAGTGGTCAACAACTTTGAGGTGGTCGCGATGACTGGGTATGGCTCGTCGTTGTCGATAAAGTACGACAGCTGGGCCTTGCCCTCATTGTCATCACCGGTGATACGCATAACGTAACGGCGATTACTAGCCGCAGCTGGAATGAGTCTGACCAGCTCTTGCCTCATCCGTTCAGCATGGTCTTGGTCATCGCAGAACACGATAGTCTTCGCCATCGGATCCGTGGCCTTGAGATATTCCCACACCTTATTTGCCACCAAGCGGGTGCGCCTCTCCAGCACCAAACTGCGGTCAAAGTCCTTGGTGCTGTACAGCCGCTGCTCCACACTCTGGCCGAGCTTGTCGACCTTACCTTGTTCCGGTGTATAGCCAATGGCATCCATATCCGTCGCGATGCGAATCACTTTGTAGGGCGCGAGGAATCCATCCTCAATGCCTTGCTTGAGCGAGTAGGTGTAGATAGGTTCCCCAAAGTACTTGTAGTTGTACTCGGGGTCCTCAATTACGCGCATCCCCTTCTTCTTGTCGAGGCGACTCTTCTCTCTCGGAGTCGCTGTCAGGCCGATGTGCGTCGCAGACGCGAAGTAATTGAGCACCTCTCGCCAAGCTGAATCGTCAGTTGCGCTACCTCGATGGCACTCGTCTATCACAACTAAGTCAAAAAAATCAGCCGGGAAGTTCCGGTAGATCTGCTTCCATTCTTCACGGCCTGTCACCGCCTGGTAAAGAGCCAAGTAGATTTCATAGTTTTTTTTAACTTTGCGGTTGGTGACTTTGTGCATCACCTCGCCGAATGGGGCGAAGTCTTGTTGCATCGTCTGATCGACCAGAATATTCCGGTCCGCCAAAAACAGGATTCGCTTCTTGGCCTTGGCCTTCCAAAGGCGCCATATGATCTGGAAGGCGGTGTATGTCTTGCCCGTTCCCGTGGCCATCACCAACAGAACCCGTTGCTGCCCCTTTGCTATGGCCTCTATCGCACGGTTGATCGCAACGCGCTGATAGTAGCGAGGCTCCTTGCCGCTACCATCGGTGTAGAAAGGCTGCTCAATGAGCGCTACCGTAGTAGGTTCATTCAAGCCCTTCCATCTCAAAAAGATGGCCCAAAGTTCAGCATACGTTGGAAAAGCATCAAGAAGAACTTCGCGCTCAGTGCAGTTGGACAAACCAGTTCGGTCGTGAATCAGGAATCCAGAACCGTTACTGCTGATCGCGAAAGGCGCGTCTAGCATCTCAGCGTAGGCCAGCGCCTGCTGCATACCGTGCCCTATAGAGAATCGGGCGTGCTTTGCCTCAACAACCGCCAAGGGTAAATTTGGCCGCGCGTAAAGCACGTAGTCAGCCCGCTTTGGCCCTCCCTTAGCCTCTGGATTGCGCACACGGGCAGCCAATTTACCGCGCACCAAGACCCGACCGGCGGTGAGATTGACTTCCTCTCGGAACTGAGACTGCAGCCATCCAGCGCTTTGCAGGGCGGGCGTGATGAACTTTGTACAGATGTCTCGTTCGCTGAGTTGGTGCATGTCCACGTAGTGCTCCCAATAATTTCTTCAGGGCCAGTCTAGAGAGCAAGAAAGGCGCACGAACCAAGCTGTCTCTCCTGTAAGGATAGCCAGTACAGTTGCGACAAACAGCGATCCAGAAGTAACCCGTATTAAAACCGGCCCTTTCTCTTCTTTTACAACATTCGGTCAATTAACTAAAGACGAACTCCCGCTGGGCCGACTTACTTGAATTTAACAAACCACATAAAAATGATCTGATACATGCTCAATAGCGACTTAAAAAGGATTAACTGCTACTTAACGTTAAACACTAAGATGACATCTCACAAGGAAGTCTTTAGCTCCTTGTTGTTACCTAAGCCAGTAAGGCTAAATACGTGAAGTGGCTTGTCGGGGCCCTAAAAGCATGCGAAGACTATAAGAAATGCCACCCAACCTAGGCGCAAGAAAAATTCTGTCTTTATCTACAGCATCCACTTGACCCGTCACCCCGTACCGATCGCCGATCAGTGCGAGTAGATCATCCTTGACAGTTAGCAACGTCACATCTCTACGGCACGCCCAGTTAAGCAGATGGAGCACATAGTTTTCCGCAGTAAACGACAGCGGCGAGATGCCGATAACCGGTGGGCAATGACACAACAGTAGTCCTAGAGCATCGCGATGCCACAGACGACTAACTCGTCGAACCCCATAGAGACTGAGAGCCCCAGGACGTGAACGCCCAGCATGCATTGCAGGCAGTGCCTGAAAATGATGCGCAAACAATCGTATTTGAGCCTCGGGGGCGACGTCTTGGCATGAGTCAAGCCAAGCATTGGGCTCAGCAAGCGCCCGCCAAAGAATTGAGTTGTAAGCGGCGATAGCACCAGGCACCAGTGCCTCCGCATTTCGAACTACATCTGGTATCCCCTCCAAAGACGCGCTCAAACCGCGTTTACCAGCAGCGACCTTCGATAACGATCCTGGCTGAGAAAAACCTTCTCCGTGCTCACGCTTGCTGATCCTTAGATGCGGAAAAAGCTTGCGCTCAATGCTCGCATACGAGTCCTCGGGCAGCCGTCTTTTCAGGTAAAGCACCCAATAAAGATCTCGCAGGGCGAGTGCCGCATCCTTGGACGGTCGTCCTTGCTTCGCGGGGATTCTTTGCTTTTCCATGCAGACCTCCGTACATCCCACACAGTCACGAAATTATTGACTATTGAGACTGCTGGACGAAACCACAGCTGGCCTGAAGAATTCGTGGTGACGCATCAACTGCGTCAAATTCGTCAACGTGAATCTCAGATGCCCCAGATCCCTCAAACCTCACCGCTGAAATGCCCTACATGCGCAGCAACATTGCTTGCGCCAGAGCAGGCCAAGAGCACTAGTGAGGTTTGGGAGGATTTGCGTCAGCATGGCCAGTCTGCGCGTGACTGGGCCCTGGAACATGGCTTTGAGCCCACGTTGGTCTACAGCGTCTTGTCTGGAAATCGGAAGTGCCTGCGCGGCAAGTCCCATGAAGTAGCTAAAGCACTAGGCCTCAAATGACCCACTCAGCTTCGCCCCAAGGACCGTAAAAAAGTGGAGCCCGTGATGGCTGCAACCGTCACGGGCTCCTGTCCAACCCGCCGGGAGTTGTCCAGCAGGAGTCGACAGCCATAGCTTATCCGCGTCTTGGATGCGGGTGCAACTCCCTCTTTGCCTAACTTTGCCAACCGGAACTTCCGGCCGGCAGGAAGAGCTGCACCCCAATGAAATTTCTCACCCATGGCCTGCACAGGTCATCGTCATACTTTTTGCGACGTACGCAGACGAATTGCTACAGACCTCTGCGTTCATCCGAACATTTACGCGGACGGTGTAAAGCCCAACGCCCCCAAACAAACTCACCATCGCATCACGGCATTGAACAACTCTGGGGGCGCATATGAGCATCACCCCAGTACGTCGCGTAGTGACGCGTAGTGGTCTTCACATCAGAGGCAAATTTCCGAGCCGCAAGATGAGTCGCATGGTCGAGTGGGAATCCCCCTTTGAAGCGGACGCCATTCGACTATTTGAGTTCAACCCTGGCGTGCGCGCCTTCTACAGCCAACCTAGCGTTGAGCACTACCACGATGCCTTCGGCACCGCACGAAGCTTTATTCCGGACTTTCGCGTTGACTGGCTACATGGAGGATCGCTGCTAGTCGAAGTGAAGTCAGATGCCGACGCGGCCTATCCACCCACCCAGCATTTGCTTGGCCTCAAAGCAATGGCGATGCAACTCCAAGGCAAGCCCTACCGGGTGCTCACGCCAACACAAATCAAAAGCCAAGTCACATTCGCATGGTTCGACGCGCACCGCGATGTACTGCTGCGTGCGACAAATCGCCTAACGCCTGAAGGCTATCTGATGAGCACGTTGGGGCGAAGCAGCATCGACAAGGACATCCGTTCCGAGCTTTTATCCATGATTCCCAGCCTTTGGCCCGACGTGTGGGCCGAGGCAGTAGCAATCGGCGTGCAGTCGACAACCTCACTGAGCGGTGCACCTATCGCAGAGTACCTGCCCGAAAGACTAGTCTCCGGTCCTTTGGCCATTGTGGGCGACGCCGCTCACGTGGTTTCACCGATGACCGGCAGCGGCTTTGCCACAGGGGTAGATGACGCAGCCTTGCTTTCCCGCGCGCTAGCGGAGCGCCGCCACGATGAGTCAATGGCGGCAGCGTTGCTGCGCTATGAGAATGCACGCCTGCCCTACACTCGAGCTCTGGTTGCTCATTCGCGCCAGCTGAGTGCGCGGTATGTCAACCACGCATCCGGGGTCGACCTCGTGCAAGAAGACTATCATTCACCGCGGACGACGCCATAGGTTTAGCTTTTGATGGGTATAGCTTCCCACACCGTTGCTAGGAGCAAGAGCGAAAAAATCAGTGAAGTTTTATCCCGCCTTTTGCATGCAATTTGTCCCACGAATTGGTGACAAAAACGGGCAAGTCATTGATTTCAAAGACTCTGAAATCCCTTTTATTCCAATCACTTACACCCCCTGCAGGTGAATTCAAGAAACAAAGAGAAGGCCGGCGGACGCTGGCCTTTTTTTATTTCAGCCTCTGCACCGAAGCCCTGGCCTTCACGCGCTCGAAATGGGCCGCCACGCGCGGGAACTCGGCGATGTCCACGCCGTCGCCCTTGAGCCAGCCGGCCACGGTGTAGAGATAGCCGTCGGCCACGGTGAACTGCTCACCCATCACCCAGGTCTTGTCACCCAGATAGTGCTGTTCGATCACGGCAAAGCATTCGCGCATGTTCTGCGGCACCTTGGCGCGCATGGCGGCCTGGGCGGCCTCGTCGTCGGCCCAGCGCGAGGCGCGCGGACGGTGGGCGTGGGCGATGTGCGCGGTCGATGCCAGATAGGCATTGAACTCCTGCATCTGCGCCAGCGCGAAGGGATCATTGAGCGGCGCCAGTCTTGCCTGCGGATGGGTCTGCGCCACGTACAGCAGCAGCGCGGGAGTCTCGGTCAGCACACCGTGTTCCGTGGCCAGCGCGGGCACTCTGCCCTTGGGATTGATGCTCAGGTATTCGGGGCTGCGCTGCTCGTTGTCGGCAAAGCTCAGCGTCTTGAGCGTGAACTGGGCATCCGCCTCATAAAGCGCAATCAGTACGGCCTGCGCGCAGGTGCCAGCTGCGTAGTAAAGCGTGGTTTGGCTTGCCAAAATCGTTCTCCCGTGGATGGTGATATGCCTGTGCAGTGTAGGCTGCTGCGCAGCCGGCTCAATCCCATGAACCGGGTCTGCTCATAGCAATGGCGCAAGGCAGACATCGACATCTCATGGCAGCATCGCGCTTCTGCCAGAAGTGCCCCACCCGAAATGAAATCCTCCATCCGCATTGTTGACGTCGACCGCCTGGAAACCTGGAGCAAGTACAAGGCCGGCATGTGTGACAGCTGCGCGGCCAATTGCTGCACCATGCCGCTGGAGGTGCGCCTGCCGGATCTGGTGCGCCTGGAGCTGGTGGACCCGTTCGAGGTCGAGAACATCGAGCCCAAGCTGATCGCCAAGCGGCTGCTGAAGATGCGCATGATCGACCACTTCAACCCCAAGCACGAGATCTTCACCATGGCCCGCCGGGCGGGTGGCGACTGCAATTTCCTGGACAAGAACACGCGCCGCTGCACGGTCTATGAAAAGCGCCCCGAAACCTGCAGATTGCACCCCAAGAAAGGCCCCAAACCAGGGTTCTGTGCCTATGGCAACAAGGCGCTTTCATAGCAGCAAGCAGTGCGTTTAATCCCTGGCAAGATCGGGACATGGAGACATCACAAAAAGGCAAGCCTTGGAGCGCAACAGAAGTTCGGGCAACCATCCAAAGTTATCTGAACATGCTGCAGCAAGAACTGGCCGGGCAACGCTGCAACAAGGCGGCTTGCCGACAGCTTCTATTCCAGCAACTGAACGGTATCCGATCGCCTGCATCCATTGAATTCAAGCACTGCAATATCAGTGCAGTCATGCGTCTTCTTGGCTACCCTCACATCAAGGGTTATCAGCCACGGTTCAACTTCCAGTCGCTGCTGATAGAGGAAGTCGAATCCCAGCTGCAGCAATGCCAGGCGTTGGAAGCCATCGTGCAATTTGCCGTGACTCAGCCGGCAGTTGAGTACCTCGCTCCGACATTCGACACTGTGCAGCAAGAGCCCCCGAAGCGCACGCCCAAAGCGGCTGAGCCCACCGCGACTTATGCCCTGCACAGTGCCGCTAAACGTGACTATCTGGCTCAGGAAGCACGCAATCGTTCACTGGGTTTGGCCGGCGAAAAATTTGTGCTGGCTTATGAGCAATGGCAGCTTGAAAAGCAAGGACTGCACAAGTTGGCAAGCAGGGTCGAGCATGTTGCCGAGTCGCTGGGGGATGGACTCGGTTTTGATGTGCGATCCTTCGACCTGCATGGCAAGGAAAAGCTGATCGAAGTAAAGACCACCAGCTTTGCCAAAGAAACGCCATTTTTTGTCACACGCAATGAGCTGCAGGTGTCACAGCAAGAATCTTCTCGCTTTCATCTATACCGACTTTACGACTTCAGAAAGCGCCCTCAGTTGTTTGATCTGCCAGGAGCGATCGACAGCCATTGCCAGTTGGATGCACAAAGCTATCGCGCCAGCTTCTAACGACGAGACTCCGATCTCGCCCCTACGCCACGGCAGGCAGCCAGATGCGCGCCACCAGGCCTGGATGGGCGTTGTGAAAACTGAGCTTGCCGCCATGCAGCTGGACAATGGCCAGCACACTGGCCAGACCCAGTCCATAGCCCGGGCGATCCGATTCCGCGCGGTAGAAACGGGTGGTCATTTTCTCCAGGGTCTGAGGATCTGCACCCGGCCCCTGGTCCTGCACGGTGATCTCCACACCCCAGACGCCATCGCTGACGTGCTCCTGCGCTGGCGCGGCACGCAGCAGCACGTCAGCCCCGTGGATATCGTCGGGTGACGCTCCGTATTTAATAGCATTATCGACAAGATTGGAGACAGCGCTGGCCAGCAGGTCGCCATCGCCCAGGGCCTGCACACCTTCCTGCACATCCAGCCTGAGAATGCCGCCGGCGTCTTCCACCAACGGTTCGTAGAAGTCCACCACGTCGACCAGCAAGGCCTGCAGATCAACCGATGCAAAGCTCTTGCGACTGGCTCCGCTTTCCACTTCGGCAATCTGCAGCAGCTTCTCGAACACCACGCCCAGCTCAGCCACTTCTTCGGCCACCAGCGCCAGCGTGGCGGACTGCATTTCGGGGCTGGCCTGCTGCGCGTTGCGCAGGCGCAGCAGGATGCGCGTCAGCGGCGTTCTGAGGTTGTGCGCAATGCTGTTGGAGACGTGGCGTATGCCTTCCATCAGCTGCTCCAGCCTGTCGAGCATGGTGTTGATATCGCGGTTGAGCAACGTGAATTCATCCTCGCGCTGATCGACCGGTATGCGCTGGCGCAGCTCGCCTGCCGCCACACGCGACATGGTGCTGCGAATGGCGGCCGCGCGCTCGTCCACCACGCGTCGGAAGACCATGGCGCCTATCACGGCCATGATGCAGGCCGCCACGGCCGCCAGCAGGCTGGCCTGGCCAAACAGCTCTTCCATATCGCGCTGCAGCTGCATGTCGCTGCCCACGGCCAGCAGATTGCCATTGGGCATTTCCACGACGGCCACCCGGCCTACCATCAGCCGCCCGTTGCGCTTCACGGTCAGCTCGCGCACGCCCATGATGCTGAGCTTGCGCGGAGGATAGACCTCGGCATTGCTGACAATGGTCTCACCTTGCGGGTTCATGAGAATGACGATTTCCGTGTCGGTGTTCACACCGTCACGAATGGTCTGCAGAATCTCGTTTTCCAGCGCCCCCGGGCCGTATTTCGCCGAGTGCTCGGTCAGTCTGCGCACATGGTTTTCGGCCTGCTTGTCGAGCCGTACCCGCACCACGCCCACAGTCTGCACATAGAAGACGGCCAGCACAATGGCCATGGTCAGGACCATGAGGCCGCCATAGCTGAGAGCCAGCCTGAAGGCCAGCGAACTCCAGGGTCTGGAGCGCATCATCAGACCACCTCGGGCAGGTCTTGCGGCTGGTCCGAGAGGCTGTAACCCACACCGCGCACGGTGTGGATCAGAGGCGTGGCAAAGCCTTTGTCCACCTTGCTGCGCAAGCGGCTGATGTGCACATCGATCACATTGGTCTGCGGATCGAAGCGGTAATCCCAGACCGACTCCAGCAGCATGGTGCGCGTGACGATCTGGTGCGCATGCTGCATGAGAAACGCCAGCAGACGAAATTCGCGCGGCTGCAGCGACAACGGCTGGCCGGCACGCTCGGCGCTGCGCGAAATCAGGTTGACGCGCAGATCGGCCACCTGCATCTCGCGCGTGGGAGCCGGGATCTGGGCACGGCGCACCAGGGCTTCAAGCCTGGCCGATAGTTCGGAAAAGGCAAAGGGCTTGGTCAGATAGTCATCGCAGCCGGCCTTGAGCCCGCGCACCCTCTCGTCCGTGGCAGACAGGGCGCTGAGCACCAGCACCGGCGTCTGCTTTCCCATGGAGCGCAACGCCTGCAGGATCTGCAGCCCGTCGAAGCCATTGGGCAGCATGCGGTCGAGGATGATGACATCCCAGTTCTCGCCCACGGCCTGCGCAATGCCTTGCACACCGTCAGCGCAGACGCTGACATGCGCGCCTTGCTGGCGCAACCCTTCAGCGATGTAACGCGCGTTGAGCGCATCGTCTTCGATGATGAGGTAGCGGTACATGCGGAGTCTGTCTCTGGCCGTTGGTGGACAGACACTATAAGCCGTCGCCTCGTCCTTCGCAGCGGGCAGCAGGGATGCATCAGGAGGTGGTACAGGGGTTTGTGCCATCTCCCTTGCCTCGCTCAAGGCTGCACCTGTGGCAGATCGCCGCTGGCCAGACGCACTTCCCATTCGGCGTCCAGCATGTCCTTGACCAGCTCCAGATGCTCCAGCCGATGCTCGGTGATCGAGCCCAGTGCATCGATCAGCTCAAGAATCGTGCCCTTGCCCAGCTTGTAGGCGTCCTGAGCCATCTGGTGCAGCGGCGCAATCTGGGCCAGCCCTTCCTTCTCGTAGTCGCGCACGGCCGTGCGGCGCAGCGACAGCTGCTGCAACGCGCGCTGCAGTTCGGACTGAGCGGCCAACAAGGCCGCATCGCGGCGCAGCTCAGCCTGGTCGGCCTCGACCTTGGCGCGCTCGATGGGACCCTGGCGGCGGTCGAACAGCGGGATCTCCACGCTCACGCCCACCTGATTGAAACTTCCGTCCACGCTGTTGCGGATGCGGGCCAGACCAAAGGATGGCGTGGGCAGGGCTTCACGCTGCTCCAGCTGGATCTTCTGGCGCGCTCTGTCCAGCTCGGCCTGCGCGGCACGCAGGCTCGGCAACTGGATCTGCGCCTGGTTCCACAGCAGCTCGTAGCCAGGGGCCTTGCGCAGGTCGGAAGCCTGCAGGCTGCCTTCGACACGCACCTGCCATTGAGGCAGGGCCGCAATGGCGGCCACGCGCGATGCGGCATCCCGCAAGGCGGCCTGAGCCTTGCTGACCTGCATGCTCATCTGGGCCTGCTGCAGGTTCAGCCGCGCGCCGTCATAGCGGCTGCGCGTACCGGCTTCGATCTGGCCCTTGACGATGTTGCCCGCCCTCTCCAGCTCGTCGCGTGCAGCCAGCCACACCTGATAGCGCTGCTGCGCCACCAGCAGCTCGTTGAAGGCATGGGCGGCATCGCTCATGGTGACGGCGACCGCCACGTCTGCATTGGCCGCCGCGGCCTTCTCGCCCAGCCTGGCGTTCTCGATGCGCATGCCGCGCTGGCCGAAGATGGGAATGGCCTGCTCCACACCCCATTCCTTTTCGCCGCGCTTGCTGGAGTAATGCATGGCGGGATTGGAGATGGTGGCCGCCGTCTTGCTGTCGGCCCTGGCCAGATCCAGCTGCATGCGATCGGCCGCCAGATTGGGCTGGTTCTGCACGACGATGCGCAGATATTCCTGCAGGGTCACAGGCTGCACAGGGGCCGCCATACGGCCCGCTGCTGCACTGTTCTGCGCAGGTGCGTCCATCGCATCGGCAGCATGAGCGAGGCCGCTGAAAGCACCGCAGCACAGTGCTGCAGCCATGGCCAGCGAGTGCCATTTATTCATCTTGAGCGCTTTCATCACGTTCTTCCTGCGTCAACATGTTCTTGGGGCCCAGCAAGGCATACAGCACGGGCAGCAGCACCAGTGCCACCAGAGGCAGCACCACCATGCCGCCGACGATGACCGAGGCAAACGGACGCTGGGTTTCGCTACCCACGCCAGTGGACAGTGCCATGGGCAGCAGGCCCAGCAGCGCCAACAACGCCACCAGAATGATGGAGCGCATGCGCTCGGCCGCACCTTCGATCAAGGCCTGCATCAAGGGCATGCCCTGACGGCGCAAGTCCTCGACCGCAGAGACCACCAGCAGCCCCGCCAGGGCCACCTGGCCCAGCAAGGCAATAAAACCGATGGCCGCGCTGATGGAGAGCTCGATATGCGCCAGATGCAGGGCCGCAATGCCGCCCACCATGGCAAACGGCGCACACAGCAGGATGATGCCGGCGCTGCGGGCCTGGCCCAGCGCACCGAACAGCAGGGCGTAGACGATGACCAGCGACAGCGGAACCACCACCTTCAGGCGTGCAGCCGCACGCTGCTGGTTCTCCCATTCACCGCCCCAGACGGCCTGGTAGCCTTCAGGCAGTTTCACGTTCTGCTTGAAGGTGGCCAGCGTGTCCTTCACCACCGAGCCGATGTCACGGCCTTCCACGTTGAACTTGAGCGCCATGTAGCGCGCATTGCCTTCGCGGAAGATGGAGGAGTTGCCGACCTTCATGCTGACCGTACCGACCGAGCCCAGAGGCACCGAGCCACCATCGGGCAGCGGTATGGCGATGTTGCGAATGCGCTCTTCGTCCATGCGGTCCACGTAGGGAAGGCGCACGCGCACCGGCACGGGGAATTCGCCTTCCCACAAAGTGGTGGCCACATTGCCGGCCAGGGCCACTTCCAGGGTCTTTTGCGCGTCCTCCATGGCAATGCCCTGGCGTGCCAGGGCCTGGCGGTCGAACTGCACATGCACCTGGGGTGCCGGGGCATCGCGGTACAGATCCAGATCGACCACGCCATCGATGTCCCTCACCAGCGATTTGGTCTGCTGAAGAATGCTGCGCAGCGTGGGAATATCAGGCCCGAACAGCTTGAGCACGACCTGGCCGCGCGCGCCCGAGGTGGACTCTTCCACGCTGTCGCGAATGGGCTGCGCGAAGTTGAAGGCCACGCCGGGAATCTCGCCCAGCGTCGCCCGCATTTCCTCGATCAGTGCGGGCTTGGTCAGGCCCTTGCGCCATTCGCCATGGGGCTTGAGGCGCACCAGCACCTTGGCCAGATTCAGCGTCTCGTTGTCGGTGCCCGATTCGGGGCGTCCCTGCTCCGTGGTGACGGTGATCACTTCGGGGAAGACCTTGAGACGCAGACGCACATCGCGCAGCACTTCCTGGCCTTTTTCCAGCGAGATGGAAGCCGGCATCTGCACCAGCACATAGGCATCGCCCTCATCGAGCTCCGGCAGGAACTCGGTGCCCAGCCATTTGGCAGAAACCCCGGCCACCACCAGAACGCTCACGAACACGGCGATCACCGCAGTGCGGCGCTTGGCTGCGCCCAGCACCTTGGCGATCCAGTGCTGGTAGCCGTGGTGCGCACGGTCAAAGATCTTGGGCTCTTCCACCATCACATGCTTGGGCTTGAGCAGCAAGGCGCACAGCGCCGGCACCAGACCCATGGCAAACACCAGCGCACCCAGCAGGGCAAAGCTGTAGGTCATGGCCAGCGGGCGGAAGATGCGACCTTCGATGCTCTGCAGCGAGAACACGGGAATCAGCGCCGCAATCACGATGGCCATGGCGAACAGCGTGGGCTTGGCCACGGCAACGGCCGAATCCACAATGATGTGGCGCATGTCGTTGGCCGTCTGCGGCTTGCGCTGCCGTGCGTTGCGGATGATGTTCTCGGCCAGCACCACGGCACCATCCACCATGATGCCGAAGTCGATGGCACCCATGGAGATCAGATTGGCAGGCATGCCCAGCCAGTGCAGGCCGATGAAGGCCACCAGCAGCGACAGCGGAATCACCGTGGCCACGATCAGCGAGCCACGCAGGCTGCGCAGGAACAGCCACAGCACGGCAATGATCAGCGTGGCACCGAACAGCAGGTTGTGCTGCACGGTCTTGAGCGTGTGGCCCACCAGATCGGAGCGGTCATAGTTGGTGACCATGTGCATGCCTTCGGGCAGGCCGCCGCTGTTGAGCTCATCGACCTTGGCATGAATGTCATCGAGCACGATGGAGGGGTTGGCGCCGCGCTTGAGCAGCACAATGCCCTGCACCACATCGTTCTGGTCGTCCATACCCACCGAGCCCTGGCGCGGCGTATGCGACTGCGCGACACGCGCCACGTCGCCGATGGTCACGGGAGCCTTGCCACGCATGGCAACGACCACATCCTGAATCTCCTGCGGATTGCGCAGCAGGCCGATACCGCGAATGATGAAGGACTGCTCGCCACGGCGCATCAGGCCGCCACCCACGTTGCGGTTGGACTTGGAGAGCGCATCGCTCACATCGTCCAGCGACAGGCCCAGGCTGTAGAGCTTTTCGGGGTCGACTTCAACGTGGAACTCCTTGACGAAGCCGCCAATGCTCACCACGTCGGCCACGCCCTGCACCTGCTTGAGCACGCGCACCACATGCCATTCCTGCTCGGTGCGCAGCTGCGCCAGATTGTGTCTGTCGCTCTGCAGGCGGTAGTAGAAGATCTTGCCCAGCGGCGTGTAATCAGGCGCCATTTCAGGCGTCACGCCATTGGGCAGATCCGCCTGCGGCAGACGCTGCGACACCTCGGCGCGCGCCGTAAAGCTTTTCGCGTCGTCGTTGAAGACCAGATTGATCATGGAGAGGCCGAAATAGCTCTCCGAGCGCAGCGATATCAGACCCGGCGTTCCGTTGAGCTCACGCTCCAGCGGCTGGGTGATCTGGCGCTCCACCTCTTCGGGAGCCAGGCCCGGTGCCTGGGTGATCACCCCGACCTGCACATTGGTCACGTCGGGATAGGCTTCGATGGCGGTCTGCAGATAGGCGTAGACGCCGTAGACGGCAATCGCCAGCGTGGCGCACACCGCCAGCAGCCGACGATGCACCACAAATGAAATAAATGAACTCAGCATGGTTCAGGCTCCTGCCGGACTAGAGCAGTTGACTGGCCGCGCCGTCGAGCAGCAGACCACCACGCACCACAATCTTCTCACCGACCTTGAGGCCGCTGATCACCGGCACCATGCCTCGCGATGGGCGCCCCAGCGTCACCACGCGCGCCTCGAACTGGTTGTTCTCATGCTGCACATAGACCACGCTGTGGCTTTCATCCTTGATGAGCACGGCGGTGACCGGAATCAGCATCTCCTGCTGATTCGACAGCTGCACGCCCACCTTGGCCTGCATGCCGGGACGCAGCACCGGGTTCTGTTCGCTCAGCTCCACCACCACGGCAGCGCGGCGCGACTCCTTGTCCAGCGTGGCTCCAAGATGGCGCACCGTACCCCTGATCGGCTTGGGCAACTGCGGCACCTCGACCTGCACGGCACTGCCCAGGCGAATGCCGGGCAGATCGGACTCGAACACCTCTGCAACCACATTCATGGCCTGGGGATCGCCAATCATGAACAGCGCGGCTCCCGGTTCAGCGGCAGTCCCCACCACGGCCTTGCGCTCGGCCACGATGCCGGCACGCGGTGCGCGCAGCTCGAGGCGATCGCCACCGCCCGAGCCCAGCAGCGCAGCCGTACCCTGTGCGCGGCCCAGCTCCTGCGAGGTCTCGCGCAGCTTGGCCTGCGCGGCGCGCAGATCGACTTCCACACCCACGCCCTTGTCCACCATGGTCTGCTGGCGCTGGGCTTCTACCACGGCCACATCATGTGCGGTCTTGGCCGCAGCCACGTCATAGCGGGTGCGCAGCGCATCGGGACTGACCAGAGTCGCCAGCAGATCGCCGGCCTTGACCATATCGCCCACATGCGCATTGACGGACAGGACACGCGCCGAAACCGGTACCGAAACGGAGGCCACGCGATCCTCGACGAAGGCCACATGCGCAGGAGCCCAGGCCATCTGCAACCCCTGCGGATTGGCTACGGGCGCGATCTCCAGCATCTTCACGGAGGCTGGCTTGACCTGGATAAAGCCCTTGGGCAGTTGCGCAACCGGCTTCTGCGCCTCCTCGGTGGCTCTGGAGGCATCACAGCCGAGCAGCAGACCCGCCACGGCAATGGCCGCAGCCATCACCGGCAGTCTTGCCAATGTCCAGTTTGGTAAATGTGCCGCTCCCGGCTGTCTCACAAGGCTCTTGTACATGTTCACTCTTTCCCAAGTCCGGCAAGTGACGGGCGCGTCCACGACTTCACCTGCAGTGATGACGCCATGCTAGGAAGAGCACCCCGCGGCGTGGATGACACACGCATTACGGTTTGGTAAGGCCGAGCACGGACTGACGGACTGAAACAGGGCCGCAGAGCAGGCCCTGCTCCGCTGATGGTCTGAAACCAGGAAATCAGCCTTCAGACAGGCTGCATTGCCCATTTTTCAGGCAACTCACGCATCCCCTCTGCCATTTGCTCAAAAAACAGGCATCTTTCATGTATTTTTTCATACATGAGTACCGAAAGTATCATTACTTCATGATCACAGGCCGAAGCATACCTGGTCCCTGAATTTCAGGGAAAACACGATCAATCCATTGATAGTCAATGGATATCTACTATCAAAAGATGAGCTTTGAAGTTATCCACGCGGTGGATAGATTTCGAACCATTCCTTCTTCGCATCCAGATTTCAACAGAAACCGGTGCTCTTGCATACAAAGCAGCGAGACGAGCATTGGCGATGGGTAATCTTCCGCCATCCGCTGCACGCTGCGGCCTTCACCAGACTTGTGGATAAATCTTCTGCTTTGCCATCTGCAAGAGTGAAGAAAGCCATGAACAACCTTACCCACAACACTTGAAAACCATGCTGTTTCTGCAAATTTGCAGCAACGCCACAATCTAGAAAAATCTTTTTGTTCATAAAAATTTAACAACCATATCCACAGGCATTTGTACATGGTTGTCTCCAGGATATGTACAGGCCAATCTTCAAGCCATTCTGTGGATAAGTTTCTTGGTAACTGCACCCTGCAAAATCCACAACTACAATGAACAAGTCATATACAAGCAGTGGAAAAGTTCTGCCTACGGACTCCCTCTGGTACAGCTGTAGAACATACAGACTTCACTGATTTGTATGCCGTATTGCATAAGAAATTCAATCTTATTTAATACATATCTCTGTACGAATACTTATAAGTCGCAAGAGCACAGCGTCTTTGCGTCTCGAAAAACGCTGAAATGCATGAAAAAAAGTGGGCTGAAGATGCCCTGAATTCCTTTGATGCCGTGGTCGGGGCCATGCCGGGATTTCGCAGTCGTGAAGGACAGCGAAAAATGGCGGCCCAGATCGCGCAAACGCTGAGCCAGGCGCAGCTCGGAAAAATCGATGAAGGCGAGCCGGAACCACGTCGCGCCATCGCCGTCGTACAGGCCGGCACCGGGGTCGGAAAATCGCTGGCCTACAGCATTCCGGCCATCCGCATGGCGCTGTCTCGCGGCACGCGGGTGCTGATCTCCACAGCCACGGTGGCCTTGCAGGAACAGCTGGTGAACAAGGATTTGCCGGCCCTGGCGCAAAAGCTGGACCAGCCTTTCAAATTCGCCCTGGCCAAGGGGCGTGGCCGCTTTGTCTGCAAGCTCAAGCTGGAGCGTCTGGCAAGCACGGGGGAAGCACAGGACGAAATGGACGATCTGTTTGGCGAGGAGCAGGGCCAGACCAAGTTCAGCCGCCCTCAGCACGAGCTGCAGGCCCGCATGCAGTTCTACAAATCCATGGCCGATGCACTGGCCACGGAGGCCTGGAACGGCGACCGTGACTCGCTGGAGACCCCGCCTGAGGCCGAGGCCTGGAGCCCCGTGGCAGCCGAGTCCTCTTCATGCACCGGAAAGCACTGCCCGGCCTTCGGCAGCTGCGTCTATTACGAGCGCCGAAAGGACCTGGTGGCGGCGCAAGTCATTGTCGCCAATCATGATTTACTGCTTTCCTCACTGGGCTCCAAGCTGCTGCCCGAGCTGGATAACTGTCTGCTGGTGCTCGATGAAGCCCACCACCTGCCCTCCACGGCTCTGGACCAGTTTGCCGGCGAGATGGATCTGAGCCGCCTGGGCTGGATCGACAAGCTGGCCAGCCGTGCGCTGCGCGTGAACCAGGTCGCCGAAGTCGAGGAACTGGCCGACGTGCCCAAGCATGCGGGTCAGCTGCGCCAGCAGATGCAGGAGCTGGCGCGACTGGTCATGGAGCACTATGGAGAGACGCTCAAATCGCAGAAAGACAGCTATGGGCCAGCCAGGGTACGGGCACCCCGCGGAATGCTGCCAGAGGCGCTTCTGGAGCCTCTGGGACAGATTGCGCACCATGCCGACGGCTTTCTGGATGCGCTGCGCGCCGTCTCCAAGGCCCTGCGCGCCGAAATCAAGGAACAACCCGAGGAAGCACAGCGCCTGTCCACCGTCTATGCGCAGGTCGGCGCCCTGGCGCCCAGGCTGGAAGCCATTTTCAACACCACGCAATTGCTGCTGCAGAACAACGAGAGCGATGGCGACG
Organism: Comamonas testosteroni TK102; assembly: GCF_000739375.1. Classification (NCBI taxonomy): domain Bacteria; kingdom Pseudomonadati; phylum Pseudomonadota; class Betaproteobacteria; order Burkholderiales; family Comamonadaceae; genus Comamonas; species Comamonas testosteroni. The sequence continues at coordinate 30,990 of NZ_CP006704.1, forward strand.
GCAAGATGGTGCCCCATGCCAAATGGTTCACGCTGGAGATGGACGGCGAGTTCATCGTGGTCAAGGCCCATGCCAGCCCGATACAGCCCGGCTCCACCCTGCGCCAGCATCTGTGGTCGCAGGTGCGTGGCGCGGTGCTGACATCCGCCACGCTGACCAGTTGCGGCCATTTCGACTTCTTTCTGCGCGAAGCGGGACTGGCCAATGACGACTCCGTCACCACGCTGGAAGTGCCAAGTCCCTTCGACTATGCCCGCCAGGGCACGCTGGTGGCCCGTGAAACGGCCTCAGACCCGCGCGAAGCCGCACGCTTTACCGAGGAGATGGTCGAGGCCCTGTTGAACGATCTGAGCCGCATCCAGGCCGGCGCACTGGTGCTGTTCACATCCCGTGAGCAGATGCGGCAGGCCGTTGACGCGCTGTCCACCAGCATGCGCAACCAGGTGCTGGTGCAGACCGCCCTGCCCCGCCAGACCCTGCTGGCCCGCCACCGCGAGGCCGTGGCGATGGGCGAGCCCTCCATCATCTTCGGCATGCAGTCCTTTGGCGAAGGACTGGACCTGCCGGGAGCCCTCTGCGAGTCGCTGTTCATCACCAAGCTGCCTTTTGCGCCGCCCGACGACCCCGTTGGCGAAGCCAGAGCCGAATGGCTGCGCAGCAGCGGCCGCAACCCTTTCAACGAACTGGTGGTGCCGGCCACGGCCATCCGCCTGGCCCAGTGGGTCGGCCGCGCCATCCGGACCGAGGAAGACCAGGCCCATGTGTACTGCTATGACCGCCGTCTGACGGGCACCAGCTACGGCCAGCTGCTCATCAAGGGCCTGCCGCCTTTTACGCTGCAGCGGCGCCCGGTCCGAGGGTCTTGAGTTCCGGTGCGAAACACGGCCTTGCCCAGGTGATTCAAGGCCGCATCCCGCTGTTTCGTGCCATTCCAGAGACCGTTTTCGCTGTTCTCAAGTGCGCGGCAAGGTGGTTTTCTGCCCTGCCGCTGCACCCTCTTCGCGCCTCTCGAACCTGCTGCGGCGCACTCCGCGCATTTGTAATTTTTCTAACAGTTGCCTGGCACTGCGAGCAGCATCCAGCCTTTCCTGGCTGCCGACGCGCAAGGTCTTGCCCGAAGCAACACCGCCAGGCTTGTGCACCAGTGACTACCGTGACTGGTGGGCAACTGCCGGCGTTCCTGGTTTCCGTTCCACCGACGGATGGCTGCAGTTTCCCAGAGCTTGCGCATCTGCTCCGGGTTCTGCTCCATGCAGAGGTGAAAAATTCTTTGAAAACAATGACCTATGGATCATTGAATTTTTTTGAATGAAGAAAGCGCAATGCTGGCTGATATCACTGGCCTGCATTCCTCGAGAGTTTCCCCCAGCTGTTCATAACATTCTGTGGATAACAGGGACTTCAAAGACTCTTCGATGGGAATTTATCCCCACCTCCTGTCACTGAGGAGGCGCATCTTACGCCAATTTTTCGAGATCTGGCGCGTCAATCTTTCCCAAGCCGTTTTTTTCTGCACTTCCGTCTGAAGCAAAGGGATTGGCCCACCTGATCAGCCGCGATCGTGCGTGTTTCCGGATCTTGCTTGCGACTTCTGCTTCAGTTGTTCTTTAGAAGCTTTATAAAAATATAGTCGTAGTAGTAAGACTTGGCATCTGCTGTTGATAACTTACAAAAACCAAGGCAAATCAAGCATCTTCAGGGATGACAAACATGGAGACAAATGACGGTTGCTGCTGTCCTCGATTCATGAACAACTTTGCCTTCTTGCGCATTTTTGTGGAAAACATGGAAGTTGATATTGGCTTATCCACAGAAATTCATTTCCTCATTAATTCTTTATAAATTGCCTGTATTCATTGATATATAAGCGTTATTTGCTATGTTTTTCATAGTGAATAACTGTGAAAAACAGGATTGGGCACATTGGATTCCAAGGGTGTGATGTCGCAAGAACTGCTTGCCCGCTGATCTGATCGACATTTTTTTATCCAGACCATCCCCGATTGCTGTGTAAACTTCGACCGCAGTTGTTATTTCTAGTCTTATCTTTTTAATTAGTAGTAATAGTAAGTGGCTCACTTAATTGTTGATAAGTAATTAATTTCCTTAAAAATCAACAACTTGAACTTTGCCAAAAGCTGTGCCCCTACATGGGCTGCCGATGTCCTGGATTTGGGAACAACTTTCCAGAAGCTTTCCTCGCTGTGGAAAACTGAAAAATTCACTGCGTTTTATCACCAGGTTTATTCACAGCTTGCGCGGTCGCTGAAAACCATGAAAAAAGCCGCCCGTTGGGCGGCCTGCTCGGTCCCGATATCGCGGGCTCAAAAATTCAGAAGTGGCGTGCGTATCGCAGCTGAAGAAAGTTCTCTCCCGGGTTGGGGCGTTTGATGCCTGCGTTGGACTGGTGCTCGAAGCGCAGACTGATTTCGTTTTTCAGTTGCTCGCCAAACAGGTAGCCGATGCCGATATGGCTGGCAAAGTTGTAGCGGGTCGAGAATTCCTTGTGGTCGCTGATGTAGCGGTGGTTGGTGGCATAGCTCAGGCCCAGTCCGGCTTGCAGGAACCAGGGCGACAGGCCTTGTGCGGGACGCCAGCGCAATGTGGGTTGTGCTCCCAGAACCCAGGTCGAGCGATTGCCGCCCTGGTAGTCGGAGGACCAGCGGCTGAGCGAGAGATCCCAGTAACCCGTCATCCGTCCCGGGCCCAGGGCGTAGCTCCAGTTCCAGGGGAGCATGATGCCGCCGGCCCAGCTATCGGTGCCGTGCTCTGCCGAGCCGTATTGCAGATAGAGGGCAGTGGTCGAGGATTGCACAGGCTGTGCATGAAGCATGGGGCTTGCCAGGCTGATCAGCGTAGGGATTACAAGATTTGTTGCTAATTGCAGTTTTTTCATGTCAATTGCCCTCTAAATGCTTGAAATCTGGTTGCGATATCGATGCTCAGCCAATGCCTTGATTTCGCTCCCTCTGTGGATATGAATCTAGAAGCTTGTGAATAGATGCGCTGTCGGCAAGCGCTTGCGTTGGTAGTCAGCCAACTGACATCGCAATGTAAAAAAGCCCCCGGTCATGACGACCGGGGGCTTAGATGGGATGGTGATGGAAGCCGGCTTACTTGGCTGCCGGGGCAGGCGCTGCAGGGCGCTCCTGACCGGGTTTGCCGCCATGGTGGCCATGATGGTGGCCGCCACGCTGGTGATGCATGCGCAGGGTGGCCGTATCGAAGGTCTTTTTCTGCTCGGCATTGAGCTGGGCGTAGAAGGCCTTGGTGGCTTCGGCATGGCGGTCCATCTCGGCCATGCGCTTGCCGCGCATTTCACGCATCTTGTCGATGCGCTCGGGTGTGGTCAGCTTGGCAAAGGCTTCGCGGTCGCCGGGGGCAGGGCGTTCGCCGGGCTTCATGGCCTGGGTGTAGGTGGTCCAGGCAGTTTCCTGCGCAGGCGTCAGCTTCAGGTCGGCCTTGAGTTTCTCCATGCGCTGCTTCATATGCTCCATGCGGTCGCCGCGCTTGTCACCACGCTGGTGCTTGTGCGGCTCGGGCGCTTTCTGGGCGGCTGCAGGCTGCTCTGCGGGGGCTGTCTGGGCAAAGCTGGGCAGGCTCAGCGAGGCGAGCAGGGCGGTTGCAACAGCGGCTCCGGTCAGTGTCTGGCGAAAGCGGGTCATGTCTGTTTCCTTTTCTGTGGAAGTGGAAGAAGTGGCCGCCTGGTCTTGCTCCTGAATGGGCATTCGGTAGCGGATGACTGAAGTGTGGACCCCCCATGTTTCTAAGACGTGAGGTTTTGCAGCCGCTCTGTAAAGTATTGATAAGTTTGAGTGGCTGCGACTGCGCAACAATGGATGCATGGGCTGCGTTGGCGGCCGATTTTTTTCCGCGGGATCCAGCTGCAGGAGCTGGCGACGATTGAAGGTTTAGCAAAGGTTTTTGATGTTCAAGAACATGATTGTTTATCGCATTGCCGAGAGCTGGCAGGGCGATCTGCAGCTGCTGGAAGATGCGCTGCAAAAGACGGTGTTTGAGGAGTGCGGCGCGACCCAGGAGCGTTCCGTAGGCTGGGTGCCGCCGCGCGGCGAGCCCCATGGCCCGCTGGTGGAAAGCGTGGCCGGTCAATGGGTGATGCGCTTCATGAGCGAGTCCAAGATGCTGCCGGCCAGCGTGCTCAACCGCAAGGTCAACGAGAAGGCCGAGCACATCGAAAAGACCGAGGGCCGCAAGCCCGGCAAGAAGGAGAAGAAGGAGCTCAAGGACGAGGCCAAGCTGGACCTGCTGCCCATGGCCTTCACCAAGCAGGGCAGCATGTGGGTCTGGATCGATGCGCAGGCGCGCACGCTGGTGCTCGATACCAGTGCACAAGGCCGTGCCGACGAGATCGTGACGTTGCTGGTCGAAGGCCTGCCGGGCTTTGCGGTGGCGCTGCTGGATACGCAGACCAGTCCGCAGGCCGCCATGGCGCACTGGCTGATGACGCAGGAGCCGCCCGCCGGTTTTTCCATCGACCGCGAGTGCGAGCTCAAGGCCGCCGACGAGTCCAAGGCCGTGGTGCGTTATGCACGCCATCCGCTCGATATCGACGAGGTGCGCCAGCATATCGAGCATGGCAAGCTGCCGACCAAGCTGGCCATGACCTGGGATGACCGCGTGAGCTTTGTGCTCAGCGAAGGTCTGCAGATCAAGAAGATCGCGCTGCTCGATGCGGTGATGGATGGCCAATCCCAGGATGACGGCGGTTTCGATACCGATGTGACAATTGCCACGGGCGAGCTGTCGCGCCTGATTCCCGATCTGATCGAGGCACTTGGCGGGGAGGGGCGCACGGGTCTGGGCGACGGCCTGCCGGCATCGCTGTCGTCGGCGCCTGCGGCAGAGACTCTGCCCGTGCGTCTGGCACAGGGACGCGGCCAGGGCACGTTCACCGGCCCGGCCACAGCGCCCGCCGATAGCGCCCCGGAAGAGGCGCCCTTCTGACGCTATGGATGATGTAGCTGCTTGCGCTTTTCAATCAAGGATTTCAGTATTTATTGATGCTGAAATCGAGTGACAGCAAGCGCTAGGAGCTATCAAAAAAGGCCTGCCAGATCATTCCGGCAGGCCTTTTGCATGGGAGCTTCACGTGCCCGGAAACGCGGTATCAGACGCGCTCGAAAATCGCCGCGATACCCTGGCCGCCGCCGATGCACATGGTCACCAGCGCATAGCGGCCGCCGGTGCGCTGCAGCTCGTACAAGGCCTTGGTGGTGATGATGGCGCCGGTGGCACCCACGGGGTGGCCCAGGGAGATGCCGGAGCCGTTGGGGTTGACCTTGGCCGGGTCCAGAGCGAGCTCCTGAATCACGGCGCAGGCCTGGGCGGCAAAGGCTTCGTTGGCTTCGATCACGTCCATCTGCTCGATCTTCAGACCGGTGCGTGCCAGCACCTTCTGCGTGGCGGGGACCGGGCCGATGCCCATGTATGCGGGATCGACGCCGGCGTGGGCGTAGCCGACCAGGCGGGCAATGGGCTTGGCGCCCGAAGACTTCAGCGCCTGCTCGCTCATCATCAGCACGGCAGCCGCGCCGTCGTTGATGCCGGAGGCGTTGCCGGCGGTGACCGTGCCGCCTTCCTTCTTGAACGCGGGCTTCATGCCGGCCAGGGTGTCCAGCGTGGTGGCGGCGCGCACATGTTCGTCGGTGTCGAACAGCACCACGCCCTTGCGGCTGGCAATTTCCACGGGAACGATCTGTTCCTTGAAGCGGCCGGACTCGATGGCGGCAGCGGCACGCTGCTGGCTGATGACGGCCAGCTCGTCCTGCATCACTCGGCTGATCTTGTAGCGCTCGGCCACGTTTTCAGCGGTGATGCCCATATGCATTTTTTGCCAGGGATCGTGCAGGATGCCCAGCATGTAGTCGATGCTTTTCGCGTCGCCCATGCGTGCGCCCCAGCGCGAGGCCATGTCGAAGTAGGGGCCGCGGCTCATGGATTCGGAGCCGGCACCGATTGCCACTTCGCAGTCGCCCAGCGCAATGGATTGCGCCGCCGAGACGATGGCCTGCAGGCCCGAGCCGCACAGGCGGTTGACGTTGTAGGCAGGGGTTTCGATGGAACAGCCAGCGTCCACGGCCGCCACGCGGGACAGGTAGGCGTCGCGCGTGTCGGTGGGGATGACGTTGCCCATCACCACATGGCCCACGGTGTCGGCGGCGATGCCGGCACGCGCAATGGCTGCCTTGACCACGGTGGTGGCCAGCTGGGCGTTGGGAACGTCCTTGAGGCTGCCGCCAAAAGTGCCGATGGCCGTGCGCGCGGCGCTGACCACGAAGATGTCTCTGGTGCTCATGGTTTGTCTCCTGCATTGATGGGCAATGCTTGTGCTTGAATGATTTGAAAGGATGAATGAGAGCAACCGCATTCATCGCACAGAGTATTCTGCAGTATTTGCTGCAGTGCAACATGTCTCGTTGTTGACGCCGCCCAGCGCGGGCCACGAGGGTTTCACGTGAAACCCGCAAGCCGTCTCAGGCGGCTGTCCTGCGCCGGGGCGCCGTGGGTTCATGGTGCGCCGGCGTCAGGTCGGTGTCGGCGCTGGCCAGGTCGTCGAGGATGGGGCAGTCCGGCCTGTCGTCGCCGTGGCAGCAATGCACCAGCGTCTGCAGCGTGCGCTGCATGGATTGCATGGCGGCAATGCGCTCTGTCAGCGTGGCGATGTGCTTTTGCGCAATGGCCTTGACCTGGCTGCTGGCGCGGCCCTGGTCCTGCCACAGGCCGAGCAGGGTGGCGATCTCGTCCATGGAAAAGCCCAGGTCGCGCCCGCGGCGAATGAAGCGCAGTGCGTGCACATCGGCTTCGGTGTATTGGCGATAGCCGCTGTCGGTGCGGTGCACGGGCGGCAGCAGGCCCAGCGCTTCGTAGTGACGCACCATGCGCGCAGATACCCCGGCGCGGCGCGCGGCCTCGCTGATGACGACAGGCCAGTTCTGAGCGATTTTTGGTGTCGGTGGGTGCTTGGGCATGGCTAGTCCTGAAAAAACGCGCCAGCGGCCTTCTGATGCCTTGCGTGAGGTGCTGGCGCGGTGGGTGGGTAGCGTTCAGGCGACCTTGTAGCCTTCTTCGGCAATGGCCGCTGCCACGGCTTCGCGGCTGGCGCCGGTTTCGACTTCCACGCGGTTGGCGGCGCGGTCGATCTTGATCTGTGCCTGGGCATCGACGCCCTGGATGGCGTTGCTGACGGCACGCTCGCAGTGGCCGCAGGTCATGCCTTGAACTTCAAAAACTTGTTGCATGGATGGCTCCTTCAGAAAGTGAGTCGACCGGGCTGGCGGACTCGATGCCTTGAATGGTCAACCCTAACATCATGACAAGGTCAAGCCTTTGACAAGACTTGGGTCCGGGCAGGGTTGAAAAGCCGCAAAGTCTGCCGATAAGACGTTGTCATCTTGCAGATCGCCATGGCTTGGGCATCGCAGTCGCGGGTTTTTCTCGGCGTCGGTGACAATCTGAAACAATTTGCAAGTTCTGGCCCGACAATGCCAGTCGTTCAAAGTGGAGAGAGATTCATGAGTCTGTTGGAAATGATGCGGGGCTTCACCATCCGCACGCGCATGATGGGCGCCATTGGTGTGGTGATGGTGCTGCTGGGTTTGCTGGGGGGCGCCGGGATGCTGGGCATGTTCCGCATCCAGGACATGAGCCAGGAGTTTCTGAGCAACGCCTTTGTCAAATCGGGCCACATGGCGCAGCTGCGCACCGAGCTGGGCGGCATCCGCTCCAGCGAGAAGGACATGGTCATCCAGTACGAAAAGCCTGAAGAGGTGCGCAAGGCCTATCAGCAATGGGTCATGAACATCGACAAGTCCAAGGCAACGCTGGGCAAGTTCGTGACCGACCAGAACGCGCAGGATGCGCAGCTGACCAAGAGCATCATTGGCCACCTCGACAGCTATCGAAAGCTGTTCGAGCCCGTTGCGCGGCAGCTGGAAGCCGGCGGCTATGACTCGGCGACCACGGCCAACCGCATGAGCGGCAAGGCCCTGGCCGAAGTCATGGAGGCCGACAAGCTGCTGGCGCAGCTGGACAAGCTGCTGCGCGAGCAGGCCGACGCGCTGGCTGCGGCCGAGCGCGACGTGGCCGACCAGACTCGCTGGATGTTTGTGGTGGCCGTGATCCTGGCGCTGGTGGTGGTGATTCCGCTGACCTTGCTCAATATGCTGTCCATCTGCCGCCCGCTTGAAGTGGCCCGCCAGATGGCACTGACGATTGCCGGTGGCGATCTGTCGCTCAAGGCCGAGGTCAGTGGCAAGGATGAGCTGACGGATCTGCAGCGCGCGCTGGACCAGATGCAGCAGTCGCTGGGCACCACGGTGGCCCAGGTGCGCGATGCCAGCGGCAATATCGCCACGGCCAGCCAGGAAATTGCCACGGGCAATCAGGATCTGTCGGCCCGCACCGAACAGACGGCCAGCAATCTGCAGGAAACCGTCGCCTCGCTGGCCCAGCTGACGGCCACGGTGCAGCAGACCGCATCGTCTTCGCAGCTGGCCAACCAGCTGGCTGCCTCGGCCTCTTCGACGGCTGTGCAGGGCGGCCAGATCGTCGGCCAGGCCGTCAACAGCATGCAGGAGATCTCGGCCTCCAGCCGCAAGATCGGCGACATCATCGGCCTGATCGATTCCATCGCTTTTCAGACCAATATCCTGGCGCTGAATGCGGCCGTGGAAGCCGCCCGTGCGGGCGAGCAGGGACGTGGTTTTGCCGTGGTGGCGGCCGAGGTGCGCAGCCTCGCCCAGCGCTCGGCCCAGGCCGCCAACGAGATCAAGTCGCTGATCAGCACCAGCGTGCAGACCGTGGACGTGGGCGCGCGCCAGGTGGAGAGCGCCGGCAAGGCCATGCAGGAGACCGTGGACAGCGCTCAGCGCGTGGGCGACATCATTGGCGAGATCACGGCAGCGTCCAGCGAGCAGTCGCTGGGCATCAGCCAGGTCAACCAGGCCGTGGGCGACATCGACCGCATGACCCAGCAGAACGCGGCCCTGGTGGAAGAGTCGGCTGCCGCCGCAGAGTCGCTGCGCGAGCAGGCGGCGCGACTGGCCCAGCTGGTCAGCCAGTTCAAGCTGGCCGGCGGCGCGGTGCATGCCGCCCAGCGCAGCCCCAGAGCTGCGGCTCATCCCGGCATGGCGCCGGCGGCACTGGCTTCCGCCCAGGCGGCCTTGCCCGGCCAGAAGCAGCAGTTGCTCGAACAGGCCTGAGCCTTTAGAGCTCAAGCGCGTTCTAAGCGGCTTGCTCCGTCAAAAAGCCCGGTTGCAGCGATGCACCGGGCTTTTGTTTTTTACGCCATGGCTGCAGGCGCGATCGAAAAAAGGGTTGCAGCCGGATGGACGGTGCTTACTGGCTGGCGAGTGCAGGGTAGTCGGTATAGCCATCGGCGCCGCCCCCGTAGAAGCGTTCGCTGTTCCAGGCATTGAGCGGCAGGTCATCGTGCAGGCGGTGCACCAGGTCGGGGTTGGAGATATAGGCCTTGCCAAAGGCCACGACATCGGCATAGCCGCTTTCCACGGCGCGCATGGCCAGCTCGCGGTCATAGCCGTTGTTGACCATCCAGGCGCCCTTGCCGCCCGCAGAGCGATAGGCCTGCTTGAGTGCCTGATAGTCGAAGGGGCGATCTGCGAGCTCGCGCGGACCGCCTGTAGCGCCTTCGATCACGTGGATATAGGACAGGGCCAGCGGCGCGAGCTGGCGCACCAGATACTCGAACAGCGCCTGCGGCTGCGCGTCCACGATGTCGTTGGCCGGCGTGACCGGAGAGATGCGGATGCCGACCTTGCCGGCACCGATGGCATCGGCCACGGAGCGCACGCATTCCAGCACCAGGCGAGCCCGGTTTTCGATGCTGCCGCCGTAGTCGTCGCTGCGCTGGTTGGTGCCGGTCTTGAGGAACTGGTCGAGCAGATAGCCGTTGGCTGCATGCAGTTCCACGCCATCGAAGCCAGCCGACTGCACGGCCTCGCGTGCGGCGGTGGCGAAGCTGTGAACTATCTCCGGCAGCTCCTGCTGCTCGAGCGCACGTGGCGCCGAGGTGGCGACGAACTGGCCTTGTCCCGTCTCGCGGTCGATCACAAAGGTCTTGGAGCGGGCCGTCAGCGCCGAGGGCGCGACCGGCGCCTGCAGGTCGGGTTGCAGCACGGTATGGGAAATGCGGCCCACATGCCAGAGCTGGGTGACGATGCGCCCTCCCTTGGCATGCACAGCATCGGTGACTTTCTTCCAGGCCTGCAGCTGCTCCTGACCATAGAGACCGGGTACATCGGCATAGCCCTGTCCCTGATGGCTGATGGCCGTGCCTTCGCTGATCAGCAGCCCGGCAGAGGCGCGCTGGACATAGTAGGTCTGCATCAGCGGCGTGGGGACTGCGTCGGGAGCGCGGTTGCGCGTCAGCGGGGCCATGGCAATGCGGTTGGGCAGATGCAGGCTGCCCGCTTCAATCGGGTCGAACAATGAGGTCATGCAGAACTCCAGATGAAAAAAAGCTCGGTGGGTACCGAGCTTAGAACGTGTTGACGATCTCCTCGCGCCGCGACAGAGGTTTTGCGGGATGGTATGCAAGGCGCGATACCGCAGCAATAGCCGTGCTATTGCGAGGATTCGCAACGCCGCAGACCGCCCGCAAAGCCCCTGTCCCGAAGGGTTGGAGCGCAATCGGGCGATTTCTGTGCGCTGACTCTTGCTTGCACCCCGGTGCAAGCAGCGAGCCATCGCTTCGAACTCATCCCGATTGCGCTCCAACGCGGCTGCGTAGAGATCGTCAACACGTTCTCAGTGTGCATGGGTGTCAAAAAACTTACTTCAGCAAGCCTTCTGCCTTCATGGCGGCCTGTACGGCGGGACGCGCCAGAATGCGTTCGCGGTAGGCCTGAATGTTCTCGAGCTCGGAGATGTCCAGGCCCACGAACTGGGCCCAGCCCGTGATCGTGAAAAAGTAGGCATCGGCCACGGTGAACTGATCGCCCATCAGATAGCTCTTGTTGGCGAGCTGCTCGTTGACCCAGGCCAGGCGCTTGAGCACGCTGGCGCGCGCCAGGGGCTTGTAGTCCTCTGGCGTTGCCGGATTGAACAAGGGGCCGAAGCCCTTGTGCACCTCGGTGCTGATGAAGTTCAGCCATTCCTGCAGGTGGTAGCGGGCCACGGTGCCGTTGGCGGGCGCCAGGTTTTTCTCGGGAGCCAGGTCGGCCAGGTACTGAACAATGGCCGGACCTTCGCGCAGGGTGTCGCCGCTGTCCAGCACCAGAAAGGGCACATAGCCCAGCGGATTGATGCCGTAGTAATCCGTTCCGTCCTGGAGCTTGTGGCTCTTGGTGCTGACCATCACGGTTTCATGCTGCAGCTCTGCTTCGTGCAGCACGATATGCGGAGACAGGGAGCAGGCGCCGGGGCTGTAGTAAAGCTTCATGGTGAGTGGCTCTCTATGCAAAGAAAAGACAAGCGCCCATGCTAAACCGGTTGCATGTCATATGCATATCCAGCCGACAGCAAGTAGTCCGTATCCGTGGGGGATTGCTCAGCCCAGGCGCCCCGCAGCCCACAGCACCTGCTGTACCAGTGCCTCCATACCTTGCTGGTTCTGTGCGCGCAGCAGATGACCCTGCTCATCGAAGGCCTCGGCCGCCTGGCTCACGGCATGGCTGCGCGGTGCCACCCAGCATTCCAGATTCAATAGCAGCGCAGCGAGGTGAGACTGGGCTCTGAGGCCTCCAAGCCCTCCGGGCGAGGCGCTGGCCATGCCGACGACCTTGTTGCGAAACGGCAGGACGCCATCGGACCACTGTGCGTCGCCCTTGACCGGGCTGGAGGCCCAGTCGATCGCATTCTTGAGCAGGGCAGGGTAGCTGCCGTTGTATTCGGGGCTGCAGACAATCCAGGCCGCATGGCTGTGCATGGCCTGCTTGAGGCGAATGACATCGGCAGGTGTGCCCTGCGCTTCGAGGTCGGCGTTGTAGAGCGGAATGTCGTAGTCCGACAACTCCAGCAGGCTGGGCTCTGCACCTTGCTGCCGGGCGATGGAGGCGGCCACCTTGGCCAGCTTGCGGTTGTACGAGTCTTGGCGGGTACTGCCCGCAAAAATGAGGATTTGCATGCAGTCATTGCAGCACAGAGCGATTGCATTTTTCATGCGTAGGCAGGGCCATCAGGGCAAACATCTAGGCCGTGGCTCTGGTGGCCATGTTTCACGTGAAACCCCCCTGCCAAGGCATTGTTGCGCCAATGGTGGGAAAATTGCAGGTTCCCCGCAGGGCTGGACATGGCGCGAAAACATGTCCGCCTGCCATGAGAGCCGAGGCATGGTTGCCTCGTGCAGGGGCAAGGGCCGGGCTTGGCCCGGAGCAGAAATATGTTGTACCCACAGGAATTTGACGTGATCGTGGTCGGTGGCGGCCACGCCGGCACCGAGGCCGCGTTGGCCGCTGCACGCATGGGCAGCAAGACATTGCTGCTGACCCACAATATCGAAACCCTGGGGCAGATGAGCTGCAATCCCAGCATCGGCGGCATCGGCAAGGGGCACCTGGTCAAGGAGGTCGATGCCCTGGGCGGTGCCATGGCCCTGGCGACCGACAAGGGCGGTATCCAGTTCCGCATCCTGAACAGCTCCAAGGGCCCGGCCGTGCGTGCCACGCGTGCCCAGGCCGACCGCATTCTGTACAAGGCGGCGATTCGCGAGATGCTGGAAAACCAGCCCAATCTCTGGCTCTTCCAGCAGGCCGTGGATGATCTGATGGTGGAGGGCGACCGCGTGGTCGGTGCCGTCACCCAGGTGGGCCTCAAGTTCCGCAGCCGCACCGTGGTGCTGACCGCGGGCACCTTCCTCGACGGCAAGATCCATGTGGGCCTGAACAACTATGCCGCAGGCCGTGCGGGCGATCCACCGGCCGTGAGCCTGTCGGCACGCCTGAAGGAGCTCCAGCTGCCTCAGGGCCGCCTGAAGACCGGCACGCCGCCGCGCATCGACGGCCGCAGCATCGACTTCAGCCAGTGCGAGGAACAACCCGGCGACGGCATGCCTGGCGGCGTGAACGAGGGCGAAGTGCCCGTGTTCAGTTTCATGGGCAATCGTGCGATGCACCCCCGGCAAATGCCTTGCTGGATCACGCACACCAATGCGCGCACGCACGAGATCATCCGCAGCGGCTTTGATCGCAGCCCCATGTTCACAGGCAAGATCGAAGGCGTGGGTCCACGTTACTGCCCCAGCGTGGAAGACAAGATCAACCGTTTTGCGGACAAGGAAAGCCATCAGATCTTCCTTGAGCCCGAAGGCCTGACCACGCACGAGTTCTACCCCAACGGGATCTCCACCAGCCTGCCGTTCGACATTCAGTACGAACTGGTGCGCAGCATGAAGGGGCTGGAGAACGCCCATATCCTGCGCCCTGGCTATGCCATCGAGTACGACTACTTCGATCCGCGCTCGCTCAAGAGCAGCTTCGAGACCAAGCAGATCCAGGGCCTGTTCTTTGCGGGTCAGATCAATGGCACGACCGGCTACGAAGAGGCTGCCGCCCAGGGCCTGTTCGCTGGCCTGAACGCAGCACTGCAGTGCCGTGGCGAAAGCCCCTGGATGCCGCGCCGTGACGAGGCCTATCTGGGCGTGCTGGTCGACGATCTGATCACCAAGGGCGTGACCGAGCCCTACCGCATGTTCACCAGCCGCGCCGAGTTCCGCCTGCAGCTGCGTGAAGACAATGCCGATATGCGCCTGACCGAAGCGGGTCGCCAGATGGGACTGGTCGACGATGTGCGCTGGGATTCCTTCAGCCGCAAGCGCGATGCTGTTTCACGTGAAACAGAGCGCCTCAAGTCGACCTGGGTGAACCCGCGTGTCGTTGCAGCAGAAGAGTCAGAGCGCGTGCTGGGCAAGGCCATGGAGCGCGAATACAACCTGTTCGACCTGCTGCGTCGCCCCGGTGTGGATTACGACAAGCTCATGGGCATGAACCAGGGCAAGTACGCCAGTGCTGATGTGCAGCCCGAGGCTCTGGGTGAGCTCAGTGACCCGGTGATCGAGCAGGTGGAGATCGCCGCCAAGTATTCTGGCTATATCGACCGCCAGAAGGATGAAGTCGAACGCGCTGCCCATTTCGAGCGTCTGCGTCTGCCGCTGGACTTCGACTATATGCAGGTGGCAGCGCTGTCCTTCGAGGTGCGCCAGAAGCTGCAAAAGCACAGGCCCGAAACCCTGGGTCAGGCTTCGCGTATTTCGGGGGTGACGCCGGCAGCGATCTCGTTGCTCATGGTGCATCTGAAAAAAGGCGGCTTCAAAGGCTTTGCCACTCAGAACGAAGAGGCTTCCGCATGAGCCAGGTTTTGCGTACCCAGCTGGAGCAGGGCGTTCAGGCACTGAAGCTGGATCTGGCCCCGGCCCAGATCGATCTGCTGATGTCCTTCATGGATCTGCTGCAGAAGTGGAACAAGGTCTACAACCTGACGTCGGTGCGTGATCCCCAGGAGATGCTGACGCATCACCTGCTCGACAGCCTGGCTGCCGTGCCCGCCTTGCTGCGACATGTGAGCAGCCTGCGGGTGGAGGAGGGCAAGCGTCTGCCGCTGCTGGACGTGGGCTCGGGCGGTGGTCTGCCTGGTGTGGTGTTTGCCATCTGCTGCCCGCAGATCGATGTGAACTGTGTGGATACCGTGGGCAAGAAAGCCGCTTTCATCCAGCAGGTGGCTGCCTCCTTGCGCCTGCCCAATCTGCGCGGCATTCATGACCGGGTGGAAAACCTCAAGACCCAGTACCCGGTCATCAGCTGCCGCGCCTTTGCGTCCCTGGTGGATTTCACCACCTGGTCACGCAAGGCTCTGGCCGAGGACGGCATCTGGTTTGCCATGAAGGGCAAGCACCCCGATGAGGAAATTGCTGCGCTGCCTGCCGACGTGAAGGTGTTTCACGTGGAACCATTGCAGGTTCCCGGCCTGGATGCGGAGCGCTGCGTGATCTGGTTGAAAATTAAGTAACCGCCCTGAGCGGCGCGTTGCCGCTTCCCCCTGGAAGGGGGACGACGCCTGCGCCGCAGGGCGGCGGAGCCGCCTAGGCCTTTGTTCGGCGTCTTCGACCTTGGCTGGCAAATGTCGAAGCCGCTGGCCACGGTGAAAACCGTTTTTTTTACACACCGTATCGGACAACATCTGCGCAATGCAGATGCGCCGGTCATGGCCCTCGCATAAACTTGCTGTTTTCCATCGCGCAGGGTTTGAATGTTTGGCATCTCTGATTACGGCGCTTTTGCAGCCGCCGTTACCGTTTTCTTGCTGATCCCTGGACCAGGCAATCTGGCCTTGATTACCTCTACGGGCAAGGGCGGATGGAGAGCGGGCCTTGCATGCTGCCTGGGTGTGATGGCTGCCGACCAGGTGCTGATGTGGCTGGCCGTGGCCGGTGTGGCGGCGGTGCTGGCCGCGTATCCGGCGGCCTTTCACGCCGTGCAATGGGTGGGTGCGGCCTATCTGGCCTGGCTGGGCTACAAGCTGCTTACGGCCAGGCCCGGCGATGCGCCGGCCATCGAAATCCAGCCGCGCCAGTATTTCCGCCAGGGTGCTCTGATCACCCTGATGAACCCCAAGGCCATTGTGTTCTACATGGCGTTCTTTCCCATGTTCGTGGACCCGGCCCGGCATCAGGGCGCCATCACCTTTGGCGTGATGGCTGCCACGGTGGCGGCAATTACCTTTATCTACAGCGTCATCGTGGTGACGCTGACCACGGTGCTGGCAGAGCGTCTGCGTGCCAGTCCGGCCGTGGTGAAGTGGCTGGAAAAAACAGCCGGTGTGTTTCTGATCGGTTTTGGCCTCAAGCTGGCCGCCAACTAAAAGAGAAGTTCAATGGCCAAAATTTTCTGCGTTGCCAATCAAAAGGGTGGAGTGGGCAAGACAACGACCACGGTCAATCTTGCCGCCGGTCTGGCCAAGGTCGGCCAGCGCGTGCTGCTGATCGACCTGGACCCACAGGGCAATGCCACCATGGGCTCCGGCGTGGACAAGCGCGCGCTGGAGTTGACGGTCTACGACGTGCTGCTGGAAAACGCCAGCGTCAAGGAAGTAGCCCAGAAGTCCGAGCAGGTCGGCTATGACGTGCTGGGTGCCAACCGCGAGCTGTCGGGTGCCGAGATCGAGCTGGTCTCGCTGGAGCGCCGCAACGAGCGCCTCAAGACGGCGCTGCAGGCCGTGGCTGCCGACTATGACTTCGTGCTGATCGACTGCCCGCCTTCGCTGTCCATGCTGACCCTGAACGGTCTGTGCTCGGCGCATGGCGTGATCGTGCCCATGCAGTGCGAGTACTTTGCACTGGAAGGCCTGACCGATCTGGTCAACACCATCAAGCAGGTGCATGCCAATATGAACCCCGACCTGCAGATCATCGGTCTGCTGCGCGTGATGTTCGATCCGCGCACCACGCTGCAGCAGCAGGTCAGCGACCAGCTCAAGGAGCATTTCGGCGACAAGGTGTTCGATACCGTGATCCCGCGCAATGTGCGCCTGGCCGAGGCCCCCAGCTACGGCCTGCCCGGCGTGGTGTTCGACGCCTCGGCCAAGGGCAGCAAGGCCTTTGTCGAGTTTGCCGAAGAGATGGTGCGACGCATCAAGAAAATGTGAGTGTTTCACGTGAAACAGCTCCCCGTCCCCCATCCAGCCATCGCCAACGACCATGACCTCTGAAGCACTGAACCCGCAGCATGTCTGGCTGCTGCCCGGCTGGCAGAATTCCGACCCCGGCCACTGGCAGAGTCTGTGGCAGGACCGGTACGGCTACCAGCGGCTGGAGCAGCATAGCTGGCAGCATCCGCTGCGCGGAGACTGGAGCATTCGCCTGCAGGAAACCGTGCTCGACGCTCCCGCCCCCGTGACGCTGGTGGCGCACAGCCTGGGCTGTATTCTGGTGGCATGGTGGGCGGCGCATTCTCAGGTCGCGAAGACCAAGGTGCGTGGCGCTCTGCTGGTTGCCCCCGGCGATACGGAGCAGGAGAGTCTGCGCGGCGTGCTGCCGGGCTGGTCGCCTGTGCTGCTGCAAAAGCTGCCCTTCCCGTCGATACTGGTGGGCAGCGAGAACGACCCCAACTGCTCTGTGGCACGCGCACAGACCATGGCACAGGGCTGGGGCAGCCGTTTTGTGAATGCGGGTGCCGCAGGCCATGTCAACACGGCCAGCGGACTGGGACTGTGGGAAGCCGGGCATGAGCTGCTGCTCTCCCTTTAAAGAAAGAATTCAGCAATGGTGACTAAGAAACCCAAGGGCCTGGGACGTGGTCTGGAAGCCCTGCTGGGCCCCAAGGTCAGCGAAGCAGAGCAGGTCGCGGCGAGCGGGTCTCAGGCCAATCTGCCGAGCACGCTGGCACTCAATGTGATGGTGGCCGGCCAGTACCAGCCACGCACCCGCATGGACGAAGGCGCCTTGTACGAACTGGCCGAGAGCATCAAGGCCCAGGGCATCATGCAGCCGATTCTGGTGCGCCAGCTCTCCCGGGGCGACAACGCCGGCAAGTACGAGATCATTGCCGGCGAACGGCGCTTCCGTGCCGCGCATATCGCGGGTCTGTCGGAGGTTCCGGTGCTGGTGCGTGAGGTGCCCGACGAGGCAGCGGCGGCCATGGCACTGATCGAGAACATTCAGCGCGAAGACCTCAATCCGCTGGAAGAGGCGCAGGGTCTGGCCCGCCTGGTCAAGGAATTCGGCCTGACCCACGAGCAGACCGCGCAGGCCGTGGGCCGCTCGCGCAGTGCTGCCACCAATCTGCTGCGCCTGCTGAATCTGGCCGAGCCCGTGCAGACCATGCTGATGGCCGGCGATATCGACATGGGCCATGCGCGGGCGCTGCTGACGCTGGACCGTGCCACCCAGATCACGGCCGGCAACCAGATCGCGGCCAGGAAGATGTCGGTGCGCGAGGCCGAGTCGCTGGTCAAGAAGATCGGTGCCGAGTTCAATCTGACGCGCCAGAAGGCCAAGAAAGATGGCAAGTCGCGCGACGTGAAACGCATCGAGGAAGAGCTGTCCGACCTGCTCACCGCCGATGTCGAGGTGCGCATCAAGAAGACCGTGCGCCGCCACGGCAAGCAGCAGGAAATGGGCGAGATCGCCATCCAGTTCGGCTCGCTTGACGAGCTCAACGGCCTCATCGAAAAGCTGCGCGGCGAAGTCTGATTCTTGGGCCCAAGCAAGCGAAAAGAGCATCCACAGGATGCTCTTTTTCTGTGTGCGCGCAGCAGCTCAGCTGCGGTAGCCGGGGTCGATTCGTTCGAGCTTGCGCAGCAGGGCAGGCCAGGCAAACTGGCCGCCCATTCCGCCGGTCTGCACCTTCATGGCCTGGGCGATGCCTTGCAGGATCTGCGGGTCGACCTCGGTCAGTTCGGTGCCGCCGGACTGGGCCGCGATCTGGATCTGGCAGGCGGACTCGAAGACGTACATGGACAGAAAGGCATCGGCAATCGTGGCGCCGCAGGTCAGCAGACCGTGGTTGCGCAGCATGAGAAAGTTGGCCTCGCCCATGTCGGCCAGCAGACGCGGCTTCTCGTCCTCGCGAAAGGCCACGCCCTCGTAGACGTGGTAGGCCAGGGACCCCAGGACAAAAGTGCTTTGCTGGCTGATGGGCAGTAGCCCCTGCTTCTGGGCCGCCACGGCCACTCCGGCGCGCGTGTGGGTATGGATCACGCATTGCGCATCAGCGCGGGCCTCATGCACGGCGCTGTGGATGACGAAGCCGGCCGGGTTCACGGGGAAGGGCGACTCCATGAGCTTGTTGCAGCCCAGATCCACCTTGATCAGCGAGGAGGCCGTGATCTCGTCAAACATCAGCCCGTAGGGGTTGATGAGAAAGTGATGCCCGGGGCCCGGCAACCGCGCGCTGATGTGGGTGAAGACCAGATCGCTCCAGCCGTACAGCGCCACCAGCCGGTAGCAGGCGGCCAGGTCCACGCGCAACTGCCATTCCTCGGGGCTGACCAGATGCCGGACGCTGGGGATGTTCAAAGGCTCTTGGCTCACGGCGACTCTCCTTCATCGTTGATCCGATGAATGTAGACACTCGTGCGCCGGCGGTCTGTTGGCTAGGCGACAGAGCCATGGAAACTCGGGTGAGGCCGGCGGTGGCAATGCCCGTGGCAGGTGCTGGCCCGAGCCCGGAAGAATAAAAAAACAGGAGCTTGCAACGCAAGCTCCTGTTGATTTTCAGATCGCTTCTATACTTAAACCGAAGCAGATGATACGAAAGCAGCTATCAAAAGCGCTTACTTGATCTGGCCGCGCGACAGGTCCTGGATCATGCGGGCGGCCAGATACAGGCGCGGTACGATGGTGTTGATCTGCACGTATTCGGCATCGTTGGAATGTGCGCCATAGCCCGACAGGCCGAAGCCCTCGATCACGCCGCCCTTGGCCTTGAGGGCCGCAAAAGCCGCATCCGTGCCGCCGCCCGTGGCCTTGTCCATGACCTTCATGGGCAGCTTCAGCTCCTGCTCATAAATGCCCTGGGCATGGGCCGCCAGCTTGCGCGCCGTGGCATTGGCTTCCAGCGGCGGGCGGCGCACCTCGAACTTCAGCTCCACCTTGCTGGCGGGGAGCAGCTTGCTGCCGATCTTGTCCTGCATGGCTTTTTCCAGCGCCGTGAAGTCGGCCACGCGCAGCGCGCGGGCATCGGCCTGGGCCGTTGCTTCGGCGGGAACCACATTGCGGTTGGTGCCGGCCTTGGACACCGTCCAGTTGAGCTTGAGGCCGTCCTGTGGCTGGGACAGATCCTTCATCTGCAGCAGCTGATGCGACAGCTCGTACAGCGCATTCACGCCGTCCTCGGGCTTGGCGCCCGCATGCGATGCCTTGCCCGTGACCTTGAGGTAGGCGGCGCCGATGCCGCTGGTGGCCAGGCGCAGGCTGCCGTCGGTGCCGCCGCCCTCAAAGCTGAACACGGCATCCTGCTCGGCCCCCAGGCGGGTGATGGTGCTGCGCGCGCCGGGCGAGCTGATTTCCTCGTCGCCGTTGATCAGCACCGTGAGCGTGCCGTAGTCCTCGATGCCCAGCTTCTTGAGCAGGGGCATGATATGCATGATCAGGGCCACGCCCTGTTTGTCGTCGGCAATGCCCAGGCCATAGGCCTTGTCGCCGTCGACGCGGAAGGGCTGGTCCTTGAGCATGCCGGGCAGATAGACGGTGTCCATATGCGCGATCATCATGATGCGGCTGCTGCCCTTGCCCTTGAATTCGGCATGCACCATGGGGCCGACCTTCTCGGGCGTGTCATCGAGGCGGTAGATGTCGCTGGGCTCGATGATCTCGACCTTGCCGCCTTGGGCGCGCAGCTTGCCGGCAATGTATTCGGCAATCTTCTTCACGCCCGCCACATCCTTGCTGCCGGACTCGATATGCACCAGATCGCGCAGCGTATCCAGGTAGGGCTGCTGCTCCTTTTTCGCATGCTCCAGCCATTCGGCCTGAGGGGCAGCCTGGGCAGAGCCGAAGGCCAGCACCAGGGCCAGGGGCAGGGCGCGCAGCAAAGGGGCAGAGGGCGTGTTCCAACGCATAGAAGTTCTCCTTGAGGGGGGCGGGCCGCTCCCGGATAGGGCAACGGCAGGAAAGGCGGCGTGATGCACCGCTCAGGGAATTCAGCTTAGCAGCCGCGTTTGCGGCCTCAGCGCTGATGGACTAGGGATAAATACCAGGGTAACTTGATTTCTCGCGGCGACAAAAAAGCCCTGCTGCTTGCGCAGGCAGGGCTTGGTCGGTTGCGCCTGCTGCTCAGGCCGCGGCCAGATGGGCCTTGGTCTTCTTGCTCACACCGTCGCCGACGATGACGGCCGAAACCACGGACAGCACCAGCGCAATCGCCGAGCCGTAGAACACGGCATTTGTCATCTGGTGGTCCAGCATGTAGCCGAAGACCGGCGCGGCCAGGCAAAAGCCCAGATCCAGGCCGGAATACACCGTGCCGTAGACACGGCCCGTGGCGCCGGGGGGCGCTGCACGCTTGATCAGCATGTCGCGCGAGGGGCCGGCCAGGCCCGTGCCCAGACCGGCGATGGACGCCACGATCACGGCCGCCATGCCGGGCAGCCAGCCCGTGCCGACGACAAACAGCAGCAGGCCCGAGCCCAGCATGCAGATGGAGATCACCTTCTCCAGCCGCTGCACGCGGCCGACCAGAAAGCCGCCCACCACCATGCCTGCAGCGCCGCACAGCATATAGCCGGTGACGATCAGCGCCGTCACGGACAGCGGCAGGCCATACATGGATTGCAGGGCCGGGCTGGCAAAGCTCTGGATGGCGCTGAGTGCGCAGGTGCTCCAGAAGAAGAAGGAAAAGCACAGCCATACCGATGGCAGCTTCATGAAGGCCATAGGGTGTTCCTGCGGGGCGGCAACGGCACCGGCGGCGGGCTTGGCGGCCGCGCCGGCGGCTTCGGCACGGTCGTCGAGTGCGTCGCGGTTGAAGACCATGATGGCCAGCACCACGGCGGCACAGATGGCGCCGCACAGGCAGGCCAGACGCCAGGAGCCCGTGGCCGTGGTGATGCCGGCCATGAACAGCGGCGCCAGCGCCCAGCCGATATTGCCCGACAGGCCGTGCACCGAGAACGCATGGCCTATGCGCTGCTGCGACACGCGCTTGTTGAGGATGGTGAAGTCCACGGGGTGGAAAGGCGCATTGCCCAGGCCCGCAAAAAAGGCTGCGGCCAGCAGCATGCTGTAGCCCTGCGCGGTGCTCGCAATCAGGCCGGCCACGACAAAGCTGCCGAGGGCGGCAAACAGGATGGGACGGGCACCAAAGCGGTCTACGGCAAAGCCGGCCAGGGCCTGGCCGGTGCCGGAGACGATGAAGAACAGCGAGACCATGACGCTGAGCTCGGCATAGCTGTAGCCGAATTCCTGGATCAGCCAGGGGAACAGCGGCGGCAGCAGCAGGTGGAAGAAGTGCGACGAGCCATGGGCCAGGCCGATGAGGCCGATGGTGCGCGCATCACTGCGCAGTGTCTCTGGCGCCTGGTTTTGGGGTGTTGTGGAGGCAGGGCGGTTCATATATCGCATCTTAGGCAGAGCGGTCTCGTCTTGTATGCGATAGTCTGCCAATTGCTATCGCAAACCAGCCAATCCCGTATGCCCAGCCTCCAAGACCCCGGACCCCTGCGTGCAGGCAAGGCCTCCGCCTATGTGGAGACGCTGACGCCTCATCTCTACATACCCACGGCACAGCGCCCGGTACGCGCCAAATGTCGCTGGCTGGAGGCCGACACCCAGGTCAGGCCCCACCGTCATCCCTGGGGGCAGCTGGCGATCTCCACCACGGGCACCATTCGTCTGACGGTGGCGCAGGGCACCTATATCGTGCCGCCGTCGCGTGCGCTGTGGGTGCCGCCCGGCATGGAGCATGCGGTGACCATGGTGGAAAGCGCCGATCTGCGCACGCTTTACTTCTTCCAGTCCCATGGGCATTGCGGCCCCGATGTCGGGCCAGGGCAGGAGGCGATCTGGCGTCAATGTCGGGTGCTCAATGCTTCGGACCTGCTGCGTGCCGTGGTGCGAGAGCTGCCCACCCTGCCCGATGACAGCCTGCAGCTGTCCGAGCAGGACAGGGCGCGCGAGCACCATCTGAGCGAGCTGCTGCTTGACGAGCTGCGCCGCGCCAGCGCTGTGCAGCTCGGCGTGAACCTGCCCCAGGACAAGCGCCTGCGCCTGCTGTGCGAGGCCGTGCTGGCCGACCCCACGCGCAACGAGACGCTGGAGGACTGGGCGCGCGATACCGGGGCCAGCCCGCGCACCGTGGCGCGGCTGTTTCGCCAGCAGCTGGAATGCAGTTTTACCCAGTGGCGTCAGCAGGTGGTGCTGGCCCATGCCGTCAGTCTGGCGGCGCGCAACTGGCCGATTCAGCGCATTGCGGCCGAGCTGGATTACAGCCCTAGCGCCTTCAGCGCGATGGTGCGCCGCACCGTGGGCATGCCGCCGGCGCAGTTCTTCGGCATGCACACCAAGGTCACGGCTGCCAGCGATTGATTTGACAGCGCTGCAGGTCTTCTCTTCCCGTTTCCGGGGGCCTGCGGAAAATATTTGCGGCGGCATGGAATGAAAGCAGCAGGCCTGCGCTCTTTATCACCATGATCTTCTCTGCCGAGTCGCGCTACAACCAGTGGGTGCGCGAGCATTACCGCTTCTTGCTGCGCAGTGCCTGGGCACTGACGGGCTCGCGCGCCACGGCCGAGGATGTGGTGCAGGACTGCTTCACCAGCGCCTGGCGCTTTCGCCACCAATTGCGCGACCAGAGCATGGCCCGGGCATGGCTGTTCCAGATCATGCGCCGCCATGCCTTCAGGCATTTCGATCCCGGGCAGCTGCAGGCTCAGCCGCTGGACGAATCCTGCGAGCAGGGCGTGAATCACCATGAGGCACTCGATGCGCAACTGGACGTGGTCAAGGCGCTGAGCCGCATCGCCCCCATCCATCGCGAAGTGCTGGTGCTGTACTACTTTGACGACATGCCCACGGCCCAGATGGCCGAGGCGCTGGATATTGCACCGGGCACCGTGCTCTCGCGCCTGGCGCGGGCCCGTGAAGCGCTCAAGACGGTGCTGCAGGAGCCGGCGCGCCATCCCGCCGGGGCCGCCATCGAATCTTGCACTGCTGCCAGCGTGATACCGCTGAGAAAGCGCGCACCATGAAACACCAAGACCGACCCGAAGACACCGATTTCGACCTGCGCGCCCGTGCCGAGCTGGCGCTGGCCTTCGAGCCCGGCGAGCCGCCGGCCCATTTGCTGCGCCACACGCCCTGGTATGCCCGCCGTGGGCTGCAGGCGTTGTGTGCGGCAGCGATCCTCGGCAGCGCTGCATGGGGCAGCGTGCTCGGCCTGCGCCCGCCGCAGATGGTGCGTTCGGCCATCGAGCATGAGTACTACGAACGAACGCTGCGCGGCCAGTTCATCGCCGAGGCCGAGATGGCCCGGCACATGGACTGGCCCGCCGACCGCAAGCTGCCCGGCTACACCCAGCTCATGCGGCCCTGCGACATCGACGGCAGCCGCGCCTATCACCTCACCACCTTTTTCGAGAAAGGCGGCATCGTCACCGTGCTGGCCTTCGAGCAGCACCAGCGGATTGCCGACGGCCAGGGCTGGTGGGCCAACAGCTACTGGCAGGTGGTGCGCTCGCGCGAAGGCCGCCCGCTGGTGCTGATCGCGCAGAAGAAACAGGCTCTGGCCGTGGCATCACGCGCCCTCGGAGCCCCCGAGAAAGTCGATGGCTGAACCGGATCTCTCGCCCTGCTCATTCACCACAATCAACGAGGAGACATCATGCAACAACCCACATCCCTGCCGCGTCGTCGCCTGCTCGCCGGTAGCGCCAGTGCACTGGCGGCGGCCGGTCTGGCCAGCTTCCAGGGCCAGGCCATGGCACAGGCAGCTGCGCCCGCCGCCAAGCCTCTGCCCGGCTATGCCGGCTTCAAGAATGCCGATGCCGTGATCGTGCACAGTTCCACCACCATCGAGACCCGGCGCAGCGCGTTTGGCTCCAGCGTGGTCACTCCCACCAGCCAGCTCTATGTGCGCAACAACCTGCCGACGCCGCCTGAGAGCATTGTGGCCGACCGCGATGCTTGGGCGGTACAGATCGATGGCGTGAACCGGCCTCGTCAACTGAGCCTGCGTGAACTCAAGACCATGGGACTGGAGACAGTGACCATGGTGCTGCAATGCTCGGGCAACGGTCGTGGCTTCTTCCCCTCCAAGCCCAGCGGCACGCAATGGACCGTGGGCGCCGCAGGCTGCGTGGTCTGGAGCGGTGTGCCGGTGCGCGATGTGGTCAAGGCCCTGGGGGGCGTGGCCGGCGGCATGCTCTACATGACGGGTACGGGCGGCGAGGTACTGCCTGCAGGCCTGGACCCCAAGAGCGTGCTGGTGGAGCGCTCCGTGCCCCTGTCGGCCATGGAGGATGCGCTGCTGGCCTGGGAGATGAACGGTGAGCCCGTGCCCCTGGCCCACGGCGGACCGCTGCGCCTGATCGTGCCGGGCTACACCGGTGTGAACAACATCAAGTACATCAAGCAGCTGGCCTTTACCGCCAAGGAAAGCGAAGCGCACATCATGTCGCACGGCTACCGCATCTCGCCTCCGGGCAGCAAGGGCGATCCCAGCCAGCCCTCGGTGCAGGAGATGAGCGTCAAGTCCTGGATCAACAGCCCCATTCCCGAAGACGGCAACCGGGCCGCCGGCCTGGTGCAGATTCAGGGCGTGGCCTTCGGCGGCATGCATGCCATCAAGGGGGTGGAGGTCTCCATCGACGGCGGCAAGAGCTGGAAGCAGGCCCGTCTGGTGGGCCCCGATATGGGCCGCTATGCCTGGCGTCAGTTCGTGCTTGCAGCCCAGCTGCCCAAGGGCACCTACCAGCTGGCCAGTCGCGCAACCGACGTCAGGGGCAATGTGCAGCCCGAGACGCGCGGTGAAAACCAGAGCGGCTACAACAACACCAGCTGGGCTGACCACGCGGTCACCGTCACCGTGGCCTGAGCGCCGCACTCGCTGTCCATGCCGGGCGCCGAAGAAGGGGAGCCCGGCCATGGCTATCCAAACCACGATGCATCGCATTTCCCCAAGAAAAATGATGAAGACAAAACCCACCCTCGCCGCCCTCTTGCTGACCATCCTGGCAGGCACTGCCGCCCATGCCGATCAGGCCGCCCAGATGGCGCGCGGCAAAGAGCTGTTCACCACGGCTGCCGTTCCTGCCTGCGCGGTGTGCCATACCCTCAAGGATGCCGGAGCCGAAGGTGCCATCGGTCCCGTGCTGGACGAGCTGCAGCCCGATGCGGCCCGCGTGGCCCGTGCCCTGAAGGATGGCATCGGTGCCATGCCCTCCTTCAAGGCCACGATGAGCGAAGCCGACATCGCTGCTGTTGCTCTCTATGTGAGCAAGGCCAGCGGCGCAGCCAAATAAAGCGGCTCAACCGCGTTCTGCGCCATCCAGCGGCATGGCGTAAATCCAGACCTTGTGGCGGCTATTGCCTTGCAGGCAGGCCGTCGCTTCCACGCCGGGCAGCTGGAAGTCCAGGCTGACCAGCCAGCTGCCGGGCTGCATCTCGGTGGCGGCCTTGACGGCGGCGCGGCCCATGCTCTCGGGCCGCTGGAACAGATAGACCAGCTGATAGCCGCTCCAGTCGGCCAGCCAGATATCGCCACGCCGCACGCGTGCCCAGGGGCAGCGCAGGGCACTGGCAATCACCAGCGGCCAGCTCCACTCCAGGCCCTGGAGACGGGCCTGCGGCAGCTCGCTGCGCAGCGCGCGCAGGCCGTCGCCCATGCCGCAGCCGGCATCCAGCACCGGTGCCTGGTCGGGCAGCTTCACGACCTCTGCCAATCCTTTGAGCGCATGCAATGGCGTCGGAAAGACGGGAGCATCGCGCCAGGCATTGAGCGGGTAGATCAGCAACAGCAAGGCCAGCGGCAGCAACCAGCCCCATGCGGGCAGCTGGCTGGCGCTGAGCACCAGAAACGACAGCGGAAAGCCTGCGGCAATCAGCAGGCGGCGCCACCAGCTGTTGCCCCAGAGACTGGCGGCCGAGCTGGCGGCACCCGCCAGCAGCAAGGCCAGCCACCAGACGACGATATGACCGAGCGCAAAGAAGGCGACCCAGGCCAGCAGCCAGGTCAGCAGCGCAGGCAGAGGCCATACCAGGAAAGACGATTTGTTTTCCATCAGATTGTTAATTTTGTGAAGGATCTTATGCAGGTGTGCTAGCGGGTGATGCAACGCAAGTACTCACTGCACAGCCACTTGTATATTGTGCAAATTACCCCCCCCAAGGGGGGGTATGCGAGCGTTCATCTCGCCGTAAAAATTACCATTTTTTGCTTATGTATACTTTTCGGCTTTCACCGGCAGAAAATCAAGAGGAGTGATTCATGCGCCTGGCTCTACCAAGCCTTTCATTGGCAGCTCTTGCGCTGACGGCATGCGCGGCACAGACGCCGCAGGATCAGCTGGCACCTGCGTCGCCCACGGTGCGCCTGTGCGAAGGCAACAACTGCTCCGAGCTGCCGCGCAATGTCGCTACCTTCCGCGGCGAGCCGGTCAACCCGGAAGCCGAACGCCGCCAGGCAGCCCTGGTGCAAAGGGCCGAAGCCGATCTGCAGAAGACCCAGGCCGATCCTCGCGCCGCCTATGACCTGGGTCTGCGCTATCTGCGCGGCGACGGCGTGGAGCGCAACAGCTATCAGGCCATCGAGTGGATGCGCAAGGCCGGCGATGCCGGTCATGGCCCGGCCCAGTTCGCGCTCGGTCGCCTGTATCTGCTGGGTTTTGAAGAAATGGGTCCGGACCCCGCCGAAGCCGAGGCCTGGCTGTCGCGCGCCGCCGCCAAGGGCTTCAAGGAAGCCAAGTCTCTGCTGCCTCAGGCGCAGGCTGCCAAACAGAATGCTCATGCTCGCTATCAGGCCATCGAGGACGAACGCAAGTCCTGGAACCGCTGGTACGTGAGTGCGCCCTACTACCTGGTGTGGGGCTCGTCGGGCTGGTATTACCGCTGAAGCGCGTCGAGCGCCTCAACATTTTTCATTTGTAGAAAGCATCTCTATGTCCAAGAAGACAACGCTGCGTCTGGCAGCCATCGCATCGGCCCTGGCACTGGGCGGTTGCGTGACCCCCGGCGGCGGCACCATTTCCACCGGCACGGCTCCCACGGCGGCCACGGGCGCAGCGGGCGGCGCCACCAGCGTGAATGCCAATGCCTCTCTGGAGCGCTGCGATGCGCCTCTGGGCACGCTGGCCGTTGACGACGGTCGCGGCAAGGAGTGGTATGCGAGCTTTGGCGCGGCCACAAAGATCACCACCATCGAGCCTCTGATCCGTCTGGCCGTGCAGCAGTCCAACTGCTTTGTGATTACCTCCGTCGGCAACAACCGCACCGAAAGCAAGATGTCGGCGATCACCGACAAGCAGCGCAATTCCGGTGAGTTCCGTGCCGGCTCCAGGCAGCAAAAGGGCCAGCGCGTGGCCGCTGACTACTACATGGAGCCCTCCATCATCATCGACAACGATGCCACCGGCCAGCTGGCTGCCGGCGTGGGCGGTCTGTTCGGCAATGTGGGCACGCTGATCGGCGGCGCCATGCAGAGCAAGGCTTCGGTGGTGACGCTGAGCATGTTCGACATCCGTTCGGGCGTGCAGATCTCCATCTCCGAAGGCAACTCCACGGCGACCAACTTCGGCGCTGCGCTGGGTGCCTTCGGCGGCGGCGTGGGCGGCGGTCTGGGCGGCTTCTCGCGCACACCGGAAGGCAAGGCCACCGTGGCTGCCTTCATGGACGCCTACAACAATATGGTGATCTCGCTGCGCAACTACAAGGCGCAGGAAGTCAAGGGCGGCCTGGGTCGCGGCGGTCAGCTCAAGGTCGGCAAGTAAAGCGTCGATCCGAGAACAGAAAAGGGCCTGCAACTGCAGGCCCTTTTTCATGGCTGGCGCGTTTTCAGCCAGCGCGAGCGAGGCTCACTGCAGCTGAAAGATCTTGCCCGGGTTCAGGATGTTCTTGGGGTCCAGAGCCTGCTTGATGGCACGCATCATCTGCACCGCACCGGCTCCCGCCTCTTCGAGCAAAAAGCCCTGCTTGTGGATGCCGATGCCGTGCTCGCCCGTGCAGGTGCCGCCCAGCGCAATCGCGCGTGCCACCAGCGTGTGGTTGAGTTGCTCGGCCTGCTGGCGCTGGGCGTCGTTGTCGGGGTCGATCAGATAGCCGAAGTGGAAGTTGCCGTCGCCCACGTGGCCGACCAGGAAGTAGGGGATGCCGCTGGCATCGGCCTCGGTCACGCATTCCAGCAGCGCATCGGCCAGGCGGCTGATGGGCACGCAGGCATCGGTGGTGATGCAGCGGCAGCCGGGCACGCTGGAGACGGCCGCGAAATAGGCGTTGTGGCGTGCGGTGAACAGGCGCGTGCGGTCTTCGGGGCGCTCGGCCCATTCAAAGGCATTGCCACCGAATTCATGGGCAATGTCCTGAACCATCTCGGCCTGCTCCTTCACGCCCGTGGGCGAGCCGTGGAACTCCATCAGCAGCATGGGCTCCTCACGCAGGGACAGCTTGCTGTAGGCGTTGACCATGCGTACGGAATTCACATCGACCAGTTCCACGCGAGCAATGGGAATGCCCATCTGAATGGTCTGGATCACCGTGTGCACGGCGTTTTCGATGCTCGAAAAAGAGCAGATGGCTGCGCTCACCGCTTCGGGCAGCGGGTAGATGCGTAGTGTGATCTCCGTGAAGATGCCCAGCGTGCCTTCACTGCCCACCAGCAGGCGGGTCAGATCGTAGCCGGCGGCGCTCTTCTTGGCACGGTTGCCGGTACGCACCACTTCGCCATTGGCCGTCACCACTTCCAGGGCCAGCACGTTCTCGCGCATGGTGCCGTAGCGCACGGCATTGGTGCCGCTGGCGCGGGTC
Organism: Comamonas testosteroni TK102; assembly: GCF_000739375.1. Taxonomy (NCBI): domain Bacteria; kingdom Pseudomonadati; phylum Pseudomonadota; class Betaproteobacteria; order Burkholderiales; family Comamonadaceae; genus Comamonas; species Comamonas testosteroni. The sequence continues at coordinate 60,412 of NZ_CP006704.1, forward strand.
GAGGTCATGCCGCCGATCGATGCGTCGGCACCGGGATCGATGGGGAAGAAGAAGCCGGTGTCCTTGATGGCTTCGTTCAGGGCCTTGCGCGTGATGCCGGGCTGCACGGTGATGGTCAGGTCTTCGGTGTTGACCGAGAGCACGCGGTTCATGCGGCTGACGTCGATGGTGATGCCGCCCTGCACGGCCAGCAGATGGCCTTCCAGCGACGAACCGGCGCCATAGGCAATCACGGGCACGCCGTACTGGTCGCAGAGCCTGACGGCGTCCTGCACGTCCAGGGTGGATTCGGCAAACACCACGGCTGCCGGCGGGGGCGCCGCAATCGCGCCTTCGTCGCGGCCATGCTGCTCGCGCACGGCCAAGGCCGTGGAGCACTGGCTGCCGAAACGTGTTTGCAGAGCCTGCAGAAATTCTTCGGGGATGGGGCGCTGCACGAAATCGGGCTGCAGCGAGGTATGGGCAACGGGTGCGTTCATCGGGGTCTCCAGAGGAGAAAAAGAATACCACCAGGTCCGATCCGGGCGTGTACGTATTGCGCACTAGGCCAGGGCGCAGGAGGCTGCGGCGGCCGGTTTTGCGCATGCCTTGCCAGGCATCGTGACTTTCGCGGCAGCGCAGCCGCCTTGCGCGAGCACATAGATAAGTTTCGCCCTAGCTAATGAGAATTCAGTGTTTAGGGTTTGTGCCGGGTGTGCCTATATTGGCAAGCCTCATGGCGTGCGCTGCAGAGCTCGCTTCAAACCAAAAGCAGTTCGGAGGGCGGAGCTATGCGCGATACGGGTCGCAGATCATTCATTCAGGGGCTGGCCGGGGTGTCGGCGGCAGGCATGCTGGGCGCGGCATGGCATGTGCGTGCCGCGCAGACGCAGGCCTGGCCGGTGCGGCCCATCAAACTGGTCGTGACCTTTCCGCCGGGCGGCTCCAGCGATATCGTGGCCCGGGTGCTGGCTCCCGCGCTGGCCGAGAAGCTGGGCCAGAGCGTGGTCATAGACAACAAGCCCGGTGCGGGCTCGTCGATTGGCGCGCAGATCGTGGCGCACAGCGCCAACGACGGCTACACGCTGCTGGTATCCAATTCGGCGGCGCTGTCGATAGCGCCATCGCTGCTGCAAAGCCCTGGCTACGACCCCTTGCGCAGCTTCGAACATCTGGCCTACATCGGTGCAGTGCCCACGGTGTTTGTCGTGCACCCTTCGGTGCCCGTCAACAGCCTGAGCGAGCTGGTGAGCTGGATCAAGGAGCAGCCTGCTCCCGTCGCCTTTGGCAGCGGCGGCGCCGCCTCGGTGGGCCATCTGGTGGGCGAGCAGTTTGCACAGACGCTCAAGCTGTCCATGGAGCATGTGCCTTACCGCGGCGCCGGCCCCATGCGTGCGGATCTGCTCAGCGGCCATATCAAGCTGGCCATCGATGCGCTGCCGCAGAACATCGCGCTGCACAAGCAGGGCCGGCTCAAGCTGCTGGCGCTGACATCCTCACGCCGCGTGGCGCAGGCACCGACGGTGCCCAGCGTGGCCGAACTGGGACTGGCACAGCTGGTCTCGGAGAACTTCGTCGGCATCTCGGCACCGGCTGGCCTGCCCAGGGCTCTGGCCGAAAAAATCGCCAGCGCGGTGCGGCAGATCAGCGCGCGTCCCGAGTTTGCGCAGACGCTGGAAGCCCAGGGATTCGTGACCCGGGACATGGAATCCAAGGCCTTCACCCAGCTGATTGCGGACCAGCATCTGGCCTGGGGAGATATCGCCAAGAAAACAGGTGCAAAACTTTAAGCAGAAGAGACAACGATGAGCAGCGAGACACTGTATTCACCCCGTAAGCCACGCTATGCCGTGGTGCTGTTTGGCCCCGAAGGCCAGGGCAGTTTCAACGAGTCGGGACTGCGCGGAGCGCACAAGGCCAGAGAGGCCGGCCACGAGGTCGATGTGCTCTGGGTGGCCGGCCAGTCGGCCCAGCAGCGTGCTGCCGAAATGTCCGCATTGTGCGGCGGTCGCTACGCGCTGATTCTGGCGCATGGCGGTCAGGGTGACGGTCCGGTGCAGATCCTGGCCGATCGCTGGCCCGAGCAGGCCTTTGCGGTCACGCAGGGCAGCTGGACGGCAGCCAATGTGGCGCGTTACGAGGTGCTGCAGGAGCAGTCGGCCTTCCTCGCCGGCGTGCTGGCCAGCCAGTGGAGCAAGACGGGCAAGGTGGGGCATTTCTCGGGCGAGAAGGTGCCGCCGGGTCTGCGTGGCCGTGCGGCCTATGCGGACGGTCTCAGGCGCGCCGGTTTTGAGGGGCAACTCGTCACCCAGTTCTGTGGTCACCAGCATCGCCCGGGCTGGGCCCGCAGCTGTGTTTCGGCGATGGTCGAGCAGACGGGTCTGGACATTGTGTTTGCCATGCTCGATGGTGGCCGTCCCGGTGTGACGCAGGCCTGCCGCGCACAAGGCGTGGCGCAGATCGGCAATGTGCTGGACTGGGTGGCGCGCGACCCCGAGGTGTTTGTGGCCTCGGCGATCTGCGATTCCGGCGAGGCCTTGTTTCGCGCCGTCGAGGACCATGCCAGGGGCCTGCTGCCGCTGGGTGGCTATCGTGCCTTCGGCCTCGAGGAGCCGAGTCTGGTGCGGCTGGAAATGGGGGCCGGAGTGAGTGCTGCGCAGCGCAGCCTGGTCGAAGACTGGGCGCAGCGTCTGCTGCGCCGCGAGTTCGAGATTCACCTGGACTATGCCGGGGCCGAGTTCCCCTTGCCGCAGGAGGAACTCAGCGCTGCGGCGTGAGCAGGAAAGCGCCGCGGCAAGGCCTCAGTACTGCTGAGCGCCCTTGTCGAATTCGGCGCGTGACAGCTGGCCGTTGCGGTCGCTGTCAATCTCTTCGAAGCGCTGGGAAATGGCGGGCAGCTGGCGCGCTTCCTGCGCGCTGAGCTGACCGTCGCGATTGGCGTCGGCACGCTCGAAGGCCGCCTGCACGCTGTTCTTGGCGGTGGGGGCCTGCTGCACGCCGGTGGCCGCGCCTGATTGCACGATGCGCGCCGGCTCCTTGCTCTCGCCGACAGTGCCGCTGCCGGTTTGCGCAAAAGCCATGCCGCCGCCGAGGGTGAGTGCGGAGAACAGCACCACGCTGACGACTTCGAATGACGAGACCTTGCAATTGAGCAGATTCTTCTTGTTCATGGATGGCATTCCTTCTCTATGCGATAACAGGAGTGCATTGCACCCTGTGAGGCGGCAAAGGGCCAGCACTTTTGCCTGCTGTTGCCTCAGGCTACATTTGTCTGCGGGCTGTAACGCACAATGGCGGCCGTATCTGAGGGCCGTGCCGGCCCTGAAAACTCGCAGCTTTGACAAGGGATGACCCATGGGCAACCGCCTCACGCAAATCGCTACCCGCACCGGAGATGACGGAACCACCGGCCTCGGAGACAACACCCGCGTTTCCAAGAACAGCGGCCGCCCGCATGCCATGGGCGATGTGGATGAACTGAACTCGCATATCGGTCTGCTGCTGTGCGAGCCGATGCCCCAGGATGTGCGCGACCTGCTGATCGACATCCAGCATCAGCTGTTCAACCTGGGCGGCGAGCTGTCCATGCCGGGCTATGAGCTGCTCAAGGATGATGCGCTGCTGCAGCTCGACAATGCGCTGGCCCACTACAACGCACAGTTGCCGCGCCTGCAGGAGTTCATCCTTCCTGCTGGCACACGCGCTGCCGCGCAGGCCCATGTATGTCGCACCGTGGCGCGCCGTGCAGAACGCCAGGTGGTGGCGCTGGAGCAGACCGAGGCCATGCGAGCCGCTGCGCGCCAGTATCTGAATCGCCTGTCCGATCTGCTGTTCGTGCTGGCCCGCGTGCTCAACCGCATCGACGGCGGCGACGATGTGTACTGGAAGAGCGAACGCCTGGCGCGCGCCCAGTCCGAGTGAGGCAGGGGTAGGAGGGCGGGCATGCGTCTGCGACATATCGAAGTCTTCAATGCCGTGATGCAGACCGGCAGCGTCAGCGCGGCTGCGCGCCTCATCAACGTCACGCAGCCCGCAGTCAGCCGCACGCTGCAGCATGCAGAGCTGCAGATGGGCTTTGCGCTGTTCCAGCGCGCGCGGGGGCGGCTGACGCCGACCAATGAAGCGCTGGCCCTGTTTCCGCATATCGAGAAGCTGTTCGAGCAGCTCGACGAGGTGCAGCGTCTGGCCGCCAACCTGCGCCACGGCCAGTCGGCCGACCGGCTCAATGTGCTGACGGTGTTTGCGCTCAGCCGCGAGGTGTTGCCGCGCGCCGTGGCGGGCTTCAGGCGCCGCCATCCACAGGTCCAGGTACATGTGCAGGCGCTGCACACGCCGCAGGTGGTGTCGGCCCTGCTGCTGCAGGAGGCCGATGTGGGTTTCGTGATCAGCTCCGCGGGCCAGCCCGCGCTGGAGCACGAACTGCTGGCCGAGGTCGACATGTTCTGCGTCTTGCCCAAGGGACTGCTGTCGCCTTCGCGCGTGCGCGCCGAAGGCATGGAACTCAAGGATCTGGCCGATCTGCCTGTGGTCGCGCTCGATGCGCGCGACCCGCTGGGCATGCGCCTGGGCCAGGCCTGCCGCGAGCATGGCGTGGGGCTGTCGCCGGTGGTGACTGTGCAGACCTACCATGCGGCGCTGTCCATGGCCGAATACGGGCTGGGCGCGGCCATCATGGACGGCTGCACGGCCCTGGCGGCCGACCGGCGCCGTGTGCACGTGGTGCCGCTGTTGCCGCGCATCACCGTGGGCGTGAACGCGCTGAGCCTGCCCCAGCGCCCGGGATCGGTGCTGGCGCGTGCCATGACCCAGGAAATGCACAAGGCTCTGCGGGAGCTTCTGAGCGCCTCCTGAGCAGGCCCGCGTTCAGGCTGCGCGCATCTGCGCAGCCAGCCGCTGTGCCGACCCGAAGGCCAGCGTCAGGCCCAGCGCACCATGGCCTGTCTGCAGCCACAGATTGCGTGGTCCGCCGCGCTGGCGGCCGGTGATGGGCAGGCCCGTGGGTGTGGCCGGGCGCATGCCGCTCCAGGGATGCAGCGAGCCCTGCAGCGGCAACTGGGCAAAGACCTGCTGCGTGGAGCGGCGCAGGCTGTTGATGCGGGCCGTATCGATGCGTGTGTCGCGGCCGATGATCTCCACCATGCCGGCCACGCGCAGGCGTTCGCCAAGGCGCGCGAACACCACCTTGCGCGCGGTGTCGGTCACGCTCACGCGCGGCGCGGCCTGGGTGTGGTCGGCCGGTATGTCCACGGTGATGCTGTAGCCCTTGAGCGGATAGACGGGAATGCGCAGGCCCAGCTGGCGCGCGTGGGCCGGGCTTTCCCAGCCGCTGGCCAGCACGTAGTGCTCGGCCTGAAGCAGTCCTGCGGCAGTGCGCAGGCCGGTGACGGCGTCGCCCTGGCGCTCGAAGCCCAGCACCTCGGTGTCGTAGCGCAGCTCGGCGCCGCGTGCGGCCAGCAGCGCCGCCAGCTGCTCACACAGCTGGCGGCAGTCGGCAGCGCTTTCACTGGGGGTGTGAACGGCGCCCGCCATGCGGCCCGCGTAGCCTGCCAGCGCGGGCTCCAGGCGCACGGCGACTGCCGCATCCACGACCTGCTGGCTGGCGCCGCCAAGGCGCGATTGCAGGGCGACCTGCCGGGCCGCGGCATCCAGGCCCTGCTGTGTGTGGTAGAGCACCAGCTTGCCCGGCGTGTGCAATGAGCAGCTCAGGGACTCCTGCGCCTGCAGACTCTCGAAAGCCTGCCGGCTTTCGGCGGCCAGCCTCAGCAGCGCCTGCGTGCCGGCCATGGAGGCGCGTGCATTGCAGGCGCCCAGAAAGCGCAGGCCCCAGGCCCATTGGGCGGGGTCGGCGCGCAGGCGCAGTGCCAGCGGCGAGTCCTTTTCCAGCAGCAGTTGCGGCAGCATCTTCCAGATGCCGGGATCGGCCAGCGGCTGCACATAGGAATAGCTGAGCTGCGCGCCGTTGCCGCCGCTGGCGCCCGCTGCCGGGCCGGGCCCGCGCTCCAGGACCGTGACGCTGCAGCCCGCGCATTGCAGCGCATAGGCAGTGGCCAGGCCGACGATGCCGGCGCCCACGATGCAGACATGCATTGTTCGTTTCTCCATGCTGTCGCACTGTAGGCCCGTACGGGGCCGGGCAGCCATGGCATTTGGCATGCAGGGTATGCACCCAGGTTATGGCCTGTCCGCGCGATGCGTGCGGCCGGGTGGCCCTCGGTCGCGGTGTTTACCCGGAGCATTGCGGTGCCTGTGCAGCCACCCATAAACCAGAGGCATGGACCCGCCCGATATTGTCATCCTCCGGAGCCGGGCGCGCTTTCTACACTGGCGGCACATCCACCACCGAAGAGGAGACACCGCATGCAACTTCACTCCACCGTGCTTTGTGCGGCACTGGGCCTGGGTTTTCTGGGCGCTGCCCATTCCGATACCCTGGCCAAGGTGCGCGACAGCGGGCGCATCACGCTGGCCTACCGCGAGTCCTCCGTGCCCTTCAGCTACCTGGACAACGGCAAGCCCATCGGCATGACCGTGGAGCTTTCGCAGGCAGTCGCCGAAGCCGTGAAGAAGGTGCTGAACCTGCCCGCGCTGGAGGTGCGCTGGCAGGCCGTGACCTCGCAGAACCGCATGCCGCTGCTGGCCAACGGCACCATAGACCTGGAGTGCGGATCGACCACCAACAACACGGTGCGAGCCAAGGAGGTGGGCTTTGCCATCAATCACTTCTACACCGGCACGCGGCTGCTGGTGAAGAAGAGCTCGGGCATCCAGAACTATGCCGACCTCAAGGGCAAGACCGCAGCCATCACCACCGGCACCACCAATCTGCAGGTGCTGCGCAAGGCCAATGCCGAGCAGGGCTGGGGCATGAACATCGTCATGGCCAAGGATCATGCCGACGGCTTTCTGCTGGTCGAGAACGACCGCGCCGCAGCCTTCGGCATGGATGACATCCTGCTCTACGGCCTGATCGCCAACGCCAAGAATCCCAAGGATTTCCACGTCGTGGCCGATGCGCTGCAGGTCGAGCCCTATGCCTGCATGCTGCGCAAGGACGACCCGCAGTTCAAGCAGCTGGTGGATGGCGTGATCGGCGACATGATGAAGTCTGGCGCCTTCGCCAGGCTCTACGACAAATGGTTCATGCAGCCCATCCCGCCCAAGAACGCGGCCCTGGGCCTGCCCATGAGCGAGCAACTGCAGCGCAATGTGCAGGAGCGCGGCGACAAGCCGGCGTTCTGAGATGCGGGCGGTCGGCATTCTTGGCGGCATGGGGCCTGCAGCGGGCGCGGATTTCGTGCGCCTGTTCGTGCAGGCCTGCACCCGGCACCTGCAGGGCCAGGGCCTGCCCGTGCACGACCAGGCCTATCCCGAGCACTGGCTGGTGCAGCTGCCCATGCCCGATCGCACACAGGCGCTGCGCAGCGATCCGCAGTCCCCTGCGGGCCCGGCTGCGCATCTGCTGCAGGGTGCGGGCCGGCTCGCGGCCCTGGGCGTGCGCAGCATGGCCCTGGCCTGCAACACGGCCCATGCCTGGCATGGGCAGATACAGGCGCTTTTCCCGCAGCTGCGCGTGCTGCACATCGCGCAGCAGACGGCGCTGCACCTGAAGGCAGGTGGCGCGCGCCAGGCCCTGGTGCTGGCCACGGATGGCACTTATGACAGCGGGCTCTACGACGCGGCGCTGGCCGATTGCGGCATTGCCGCATTGCGGCCAGGACCGGCGGGCCGGGCCCGGCTCATGCAAGGCATCTACGAGGGTGTGAAACAGGGCGATATGCCGCTGGCCGTGCAATGCTTCGGCGAGGCGCTGGCGCCGCTGCTTCAGCGCCATGGCGCCGTGCCAGTGATCATGGGCTGTACCGAGATTCCGCTGGCCCTGCCGCAGGCATCGCAGGCCCGCGGCGCCGAGCTGGTGGACCCGGCCTGGATACTGGCCTGTGCGTTGGCGCAGGATGCCTACGCGCATTAGCTGCGACAGCAGCACCCATTGCGCAGCGGGTTAGGACGCACCAAAAAGATGAGCTTCAATCGCTTGTCGCAAAAAGATATGTATCGAATCCAGGCCGGATCTATTGATGGATAAGCGGTACGCGCTCAACTTTTAACGATGGTTTGCTAAGACTTCCGAGCGTCCTGCATCTCCGATTCCATGGCGGCCTTGTAGATGCTTTGCCGGGGCCGCTGCATCAGGCGGCGTAGCATGGGCTCGAATTCACTCATGGGCAGGGTCTCGGCCTGGGGATCGAAGGCCGGGTTGTCATAGAGTTCGCAGAACTCGGCCGTGCGCGTGTAGTGCGGATGGTTCCGGAACTGCTCGCGCATGTCCCTGTCCAGGCCGATGTGATGGAAGAAATAGTGACCCTGGAAGATGCCGTGATGCTGGACCATCCAGTGGTTGGCCTCGCTCACAAAGGGCTGGAGAACCGCTGCGGCTATGTCGGGGTGGTTGAAGGACCCGAGGGTGTCGCCGATGTCGTGCAGCAGTGCGCACACCACATACTCCTCGTCGCGGCCGTCGCGCAGCGCGCGCGTGGCGGTTTGCAGGGAGTGGGTGTAGCGGTCCACCGGAAAGCCGCCATAGTCGCCTTCCAGCAGCTTCAGATGGGCCATCACCCTGTCGGGCAGGCCGCTGGTGAAGTGTGCGAATTCGCCGCCGATCAATTGCCAGTCTTCACGCGTGCTGTCTTGCATGCGCAGAAAGTTCGCCCGTGCATTCATGCCATGTCTTTCGTGGGTTATGGTCGTTGCACTGTAGGGCGCTGGCAGGGGCTGCGCTGTCAAGGGCATGACATGCCGCCGCCGCCTTGATGCGCGAATCCTGTTTGCTGCTAACAGGGTCCGCGAGGGCTTGAGGCGTCAGTAGGTTTCCAGGTGCAGACGTCCTTCGCGCTTGAGCCTTGAGCCAAGTTCATCCCAGCCCAGTCCTGCTTGCTGGGCCACGTCACGCAGGGCCAGCACGACCCCGTCCTCCATGCTTTTGAGACCGCAGACATAGATATGCGTGTTGTCGTCGCGCAGCAGCTCCATGAGGTCGGCCGAGCGCTCACGCATGGCGTCCTGCACATAGCGCCTGGCCTGGCCGGCCACGCGCGAGAAGGCGAAGTTGATGTCGATGAAATCCTTGGGCAGGTTCTGCAAGGGGCCGAAATAGGGCAGCTCCTGAGGCGTGCGCGCACCGAAGAACAGCAGCAGTTTCCCGCTGTCGAACTTGCCGCTCTTGCGCAGGCGGCGGCGCCACTCCGTCATGGCGCGCATGGGCGCGCTGCCCGTGCCGGTGCAGATCATCACGATGTGCGAGCGCGGGTGGTTGGGCATGAGAAAGCTGCTGCCGAACGGACCTATGACCTGCACCTTGTCGCCCACCTGCAGATCGCAGAGATAGTTGCTGGCCACGCCGCGCACGGGCTGGCCCTGGTGATCCTCGACCACGCGTTTCACGGTCAATGCCAGATTGTTGTAGCCGGGGCGTTCGCCGTTGCGGGCGCTGGCAATCGAGTACTGGCGTGCCACATGGGGCTTGCCGCCGGCATCCACGCCGGGCGGGACAATGCCCAGCGACTGGCCTTCGAGCACCGGAAAAGGCATGGCGCCGAAGTCCAGCACGATATGGTGGGTCTCGTTGTCGAAGCCGGCTTCCGTGCAGTTCAGATTGCCCACCACCGTGGCCGTCACCGGAGCCTTGGGACCATGCAGATTGGTGTAGGCATGGGCGGCAGACCAGGGCGGCGTGGTGGCGCCATAGCTGGCGGCGCGAAAGACTTCCGCAGCGCCGTTATCGGCCAGACCGGCAGCGGCCGCGATCACGGCCTGGGCCTGGCTCAGGTCCTGCACATCGACGGCATTCTCGGTCGTCTGCGCGGCGGCCAGCACGTCGGCGCAAAGCTCTTCGGGCAGGCTCTCCCAGCCCAGTTGCTCGGTCACGCTGTAGGGCTTGCTTGCCGACACCAGGCGCCAGTTGTCGATGGAGCCCGTGGGGCAGGGCGAGATGCAGTCCATGCAGCCGTTGCACTTGTCCGCCATGACTACATAGTTGTTGTCGTCATGCGTGATGGCGTCCACGGGGCAGGTTGCCTCGCAGGTGTTGCAGCGAATGCAGATCTCCGGGTCGATCAGATGCTGCTTCAGGATGCCGTTTTCAATCAGCGTGATGGTGCTCATTTCTTTCTCCAAACTGGCATGGCCTCAAACTGGCACTGCACCAAGTGAGAGGTGCCGAGCAAGAGCCGCCTCGCGGCGAAGGCACCGTCCCCTTGGGGAAGCCGCGTAGCGGCTCAGGGGTCACCCAAACTTCACGTACTCGAAGTCCACGGGCTGGCGATTGATGCCCATGACGGGGGGCGCAATCCAGCCGGCGAACTTGCCCGGCTCCAGGCATGGCTTCATCAGCGATGCGACAAAGTTGCGGTCGTCGTCGCCGGCCAGCCACTCGCTCTTCCTGAGCAGCCATTCCTGCTCGCTCACGGGGCGGCCGTCGGGGCTGATGCGCACGCCTGCCAGCGCGCCGATCTGGCGGTTGAAGGCCTTGTGCGGCACCGTCAGGCGAAAGTCGATGCCGGCCTTTTCCATCACCTTGTTCCAGCGGCCTACACCGGCATTGCTGTCCTTGATGTAGTCGTCGCGCAGCACCTCGTTCAAGGCGTTGAGCATGGGCACTTCCTTCTCCTGCAATTTGCCGTCCACCACTTCCAGCACCTTGTAGTTCTGCTCGTGCAGCCTGTGGTCGTCCACGCGCTTGCCCTCTTCGTAGCGGCCCTTGAGGCCCGAGCTGTAGAAGGTGGCGGCATTGCTCGACTGGTCGGCGCCGAACAGGTCGATGGTCACGCTGTAGTGGAAGTTCAGATAGCGCTGGATCGTGGGCAGATCGATGACGCCCGCATTGCGCAGCTTGTTCACATCGTCGGTCTTGAGCTCGTTCATGACCTGGCAGGTGCGGGCCAGCACGCGCGAGACGCCGGACTCGCCGACGAACATGTGGTGCGCCTCTTCGGTCAGCATGAACTTGGTGGTGCGCGCCAGCGGATCGAAGGCCGACTCGGCAAGCGCTGCGAGCTGGAATTTTCCGTCTCTGTCGGTGAAGTAGGTGAACATGAAGAACGCCAGCCAGTCCGGCGTTTTTTCATTGAACGCGCCCAGAATGCGCGGGTTGTTCTCATCGCCGCTCTGGCGCTCCAGCAGGGCCTCGGCCTCCTCGCGTCCGTCACGCCCGAAATGCTTGTGCAGCAGGTAGACCATGGCCCAGAGATGGCGGCCTTCTTCCACATTGACCTGGAACAGATTGCGCAGGTCGTACATGGACGGCGCGGTCAGGCCCAGGTGGCGCTGCTGCTCCACCGACGCGGGCTCGGTATCGCCTTGCGTGACGATGATGCGACGCAGGTTCGCGCGGTGCTCGCCGGGTACGTCCTGCCAGGCTTTCTCGCCCTTGTGATCGCCAAAATGAATGCTGCGTTCCTGATCCGCCGGGTTCAGGAAGATGCCCCAGCGGTAGTCACGCATCTTGACGTAGCCGAACTGCGCCCAGCCCTGCGGATCCACGCTCACCGCAGTACGCAGATAGACATCGTGGTTGGTCGATCCTTCGGGGCCCACATCGTCCCACCAGCGGATGAAGCTGGGCTGCCAGCTCTCCAGCGCACGCTGCAGCGTGCGGTCACCGCTGAGGTCCACGTTGTTGGGAATCTTCTGGCTGTAGTCGATGCTGCTCATGGGGAGTCTCCTGTGATGTTTTGCCGATTCATGAAGCCGTGTGGTCGCTGCGAAACTGGCGCAGCCCAGGCGGGTAACGCCGAGCAAGGGCCGCCCCGCTGCGAGGGCGTTGTCCCCCTCCGGCACGCAGTGCCAGAGAGGGGGAAGCGGCGTAGCCGCTCAGGGGGAGTTTCCTCATACCCTGTTGAAATCGAAGCCGGCTTTCTGTCCGGTGCCGTAGAGCTTCAGCGCCCCTTTTTCGCCCACCGCGTTGGGGCGGTTGAAGATCCAGTTCTGCCACGCCGACAGACGCCCGAAGATGCGCGTGACCATGTTTTCCTGGCTGGCGAAACGCAGATTGGCTTCGAGGCCCGTCAGCGCGTCGGGCGACATCGCGGCACGCTCTTCCATGGCGATGCGGATCTCGTCTTCCCAGTCGATATCGTCAAGCGCGGCGGTGACCAGTCCCAGCTGTTGCGCGGCATCGCCGTTGAGCGGCTTTCCCACGGCAGCGCGCGCGGCCTCAAGCGGCCCGGACTCCTCATAGAAGCGGCGCTGCAGACGGCTTTGATCGTTGACCAGCGGCAGCAGGCCGAAGTTGAAGGCATCGAGCTCGATGACCGGCTCGCGCTCGGGTTCGTCGGGCAGCACCAGCATGTAGGCGCGATCGGCGCAGAAGACCAGCTCGGCCAGCATGCCGACAAAGCAGGAGCCGGGCTCGATCAAGGCGAACAGCGACCGCGACGACACATCGAGGCGTGCAAAGGTACGGCGCAGCAGGCCTGTGGTTTGCTGCACCAGCCAGTGATCGCGGTGCGTCACCAGGGTCTGGCCCGCCGCCAGCACGGCGCGCGCATCGCCCTCGGTCTTGAGAATCCAGGTGCCCACATCGAGCTCGTTGGTGCGCAGATGCAGGATGGCGTCGTCGAGCTCGCGGCCCATGGCCAGCGGCCACCAGGCGGCGCCTGCGCTTTCTATGGCTTCAGGGCTGGCGGGCTGTTCGCCACGGGGGGCCTTGACCGTGATGGTGGCACTGCGCTTGCTGCGATCGATCTGCACGCTGACGTGGCGATAGTGCAGGCCGTCCGGGCTTTGCTCGCGCTGCAGCCTGGCGAGCTGTACGCCCTGGGCGGAAGCCGGGCGCGGGCTGCTCTCACCCAGTGCTGCGGCACGTTGCTGCACCACCTCGGAAAACTGCGCGGGCTTGGCGATCGCATCCACCAGTCGCCAGTCCACGGCACGCTGGCCGCGCACGCCTTCCACGCTGGTACAGAAGATGTCGGCCAGGTCGTGGCGCACATGGCGCTTGTCGGTCACGCGCGTCAGCCCGCCCGTGCCGGGCAGCACGCCCAGCAGAGGGACCTCGGGCAGCGATACGGAGGAAGATCGGTCGTCGATCAGCACGATGTCGTCGCAGGCCAGAGCCAGCTCGTAGCCGCCGCCTGCGCAGGCGCCGTTGATGGCGGCGACGAACTTGAGTCCGTCGTGCCGGGAGCTGTCCTCCATGCCGTTGCGCGTCTCGTTGGTGAACTTGCAGAAGTTCACCTTCCAGGCGTGGGACGAGACGCCGAGCATGAAGATATTCGCGCCCGAGCAGAAGATGCGTTCCTTGCCGCTGGTGACGATGACGGAGCGCACCTGCGGGTGTTCGAAGCGGATGCGGTTGAGCGCATCGTGCAGTTCCACGTCCACGCCCAGGTCATAGCTGTTGAGCTTGAGCTTGTAGCCGGGGCGTATGCCGCCGTCCTCGGCAATGTCCAGCTTGAGCCGGGCGATATTGCCATCCACTTCAAGCGACCAGTGCCGGTACTGGCTGGGGTCGGTGCGGTAATCGACAACGGTTTGCTGCTGCATGCTCGGCTCCTGCTGAGATGAAAAATAGTGCAGTTATTGACTGGGTTTAGGCACAATTATGCAGATCGCGCAAAAAAATGCACGCTGTTTTAGGCACTATGTTGCATGTTTTGCGCTAACTAAGGGAAATCCTTAGCGGTTCGCTCATCGCAGCATGGCGCTGAAATTCAGCTCTTTTTGTCGACAGGCCTTTTCAAATAAAAGGATTGAAGCTATCAATTGGAGAGCGAGTGGGTCAGAAGCCGCTGATCTGCAAACCCAGCACCGGCGCGGGGTGATGGGCTGCTTGCAAAATGGCTTCACCATGCTGACCTTTGCAGATATCCAAGCCGCCGCTGCGCGCCTGAATGGCGCCGTCCTTCAAACTCCTTTTGTGGAATCACGCACGCTCTCGCAGATCACGGGGGCGCAGGTCTATCTCAAGTTCGAGAACCTGCAGTTCACGGCATCCTTCAAGGAGCGTGGCGCGCTGAACAAGCTGCTCATGCTCAGCGATGCCGAGCGCGCACGCGGCGTGGTCGCCATGAGTGCGGGCAACCACGCCCAGGGCGTGGCCTATCACGCGCAACGTCTGGGCCTGCGTGCCGTCATCGTCATGCCTCGCTTCACGCCTGGCGTGAAGGTGGAGCGCACGCGCGGCTTCGGTGCCGAGGTGGTGCTGCATGGCGATACCCTGGCCGAGGCGCGTGCCCATGCCTATCAGCTGGCGCAGGAGCAGCAGCTGACCTTTGTCCATCCCTATGACGACGAGGCGATCGCCGCCGGCCAGGGCACGCTGGCGCTGGAGATTTTGCAGGCCCAGCCCGATCTGGATGTGCTGGTCATTGCCATTGGCGGTGGAGGCCTGATTGCGGGCATTGCCACGGCGGCCAAGGCCATCAAGCCCGAGATCGAAATCGTGGGCGTGCAAACTCAGCGCTTTCCTTCCATGGTCAACGCGCTGCGCCACACCGATCTGCCCATGGGTACATCGACGATTGCCGAGGGCATTGCCGTGACCCAGCCCGGCGTCATCACCCAGGAGGTGGTGCAGCGCTGCGTGGATGACTTGCTGCTGGTGGACGAAGGGGATATCGAGCAGGCCGTGCTCATGCTGCTGGAGATCGAGAAGACGCTGGTCGAAGGCGCGGGTGCGGCAGGCCTGGCGGCGCTGCTGCGCAATCCTGAGCGTTTCAAGGGCAAGAAGGTGGGGCTGGTGCTGTCGGGCGGCAATATCGATCCGCTGTTGCTGGCCGCCATCATCGAGCGCGGCATGGTGCGCTCCGGCCGTCTGGCGCGCATCCGCGTCAGCGCGCGCGACGTGCCCGGCGTGCTGGCTCAGATCACGGCCACCGTGGCCGGTGCCGGTGCCAATATCGAGGAAGTGCACCATCAGCGTGCCTTCACCATGTTGGCCGCACAGAACGTTGAAATCGAATTTGTGCTGCAGACCCGCAACCAGCCCCATGTGGAGCAGGTGCTGATGGCTTTGCGGGCCGCAGGCATGGAGGCCGCCCTGGTGTGAAGGTGGGGCCGGCGGCGGGGTTCAGGCCGGCAAGGATGCTGCTTTCTTCATGAGCGGCGCCACCAGATCCATGGGCAAGGGAAATACCACGGTCGTGTTCTTGTCTGCGCCGATCACGGTCAGCGTCTCCAGATAGCGCAGCAAGATGGCCTGAGGCTCCTGCGCCAGCACCTTGGCTGCCTGGAACAGTTTTTCAGAGGCCTGCAATTCACCCTCGGCATGAATCACCTTGGCGCGGCGTTCGCGCTCGGCCTCGGCCTGGCGCGCGATCGCCCGGATCATGGATTCGGTCAGATCGACCTGCTTGATCTCCACGTTCGAGACCTTGATGCCCCAGGTGTCGGTTTGCGCATCCAGCGCCTGCTGGATGTCCAGGTTCAGCGATTCGCGCTCTGCCAGCATTTCGTCGAGCTGATGCTTGCCCAGTACGGAGCGCAGCATGGTTTGCGCGAGCTGGCTGGTCGCTTCCAGATAGTTGACCACCTGGATCACCGCCTTTTCCGCATCCACCACGCGCAGATAGATCACGGCATTGACCTTGACCGAGACGTTGTCGCGCGAGATCACATCCTGCGCCGGGACCTCCAGGACCACGGTGCGCAGATCCACCCGTACCACCTGCTGAATGGCGGGAATGATGAAGATCAGTCCCGGCCCCTTGACCTTCCAGAAGCGCCCCAGCGTGAAGACCACGCCGCGCTCATACTCGCGAAAAATCCGGATCGACGCCGTCCCCAGGCCAATCACCAGCATCAGCAGGATCAGCCAGAACAAGAAAGAAGCGCTAACCATAGAAGCCATCCTTTCAGCGAGGAACTTCGGCGCTGCGATCTGACGCGAAACGGTGCACATCGATTTCGCAATCGGCGCCGGGTCGTCCGCAAGCCCAGCATATGCTGTTGCACTCCGGGTGCGAACGTATCTGCGCATGGTCGACATCGAAGAAGTGCTGTTCGCCATTGGCGGCGCATGAGAGGCGGGTCTGAGGGCCAAGAGCTGCTATGGCTTTCCCTGAGCCATGTCGCCAGGGCTGTGCCTAGAATGGCCGCAGAGCTTGCTTGTTTCACCGCCTGCTTTCAGGAGGAGCATTGATCACATGTCAGATGATTCCGCTGTGAACCACGAGGCACAGGATGCGGCCGAAGCCGTTGTGCCCTATATTCCCATCATCATTCCCGCCGCTGGCGCCGTGATGATGTTCCTGCTGGCCTTTATCGCCGTGAACATGGCCTAGGCATTCCAACCTTCTCGAGCCCAACCCCGCGACGCGGGGTTTTTTTACGTCTGTGCAGGGTACGAATGAATGTCGAATGCATATTTTGATGCGCAGAATGCATAGATATTGCCAGTGATTTGCTGACAAATTCAAGGCTCCTACCTAAAATCGATCTCCCGCTGCTATTCAAAACAAGGTTGTTTTGACTATTCCAGACGGATTTCAGGCGCCAACAAGCGCTAGGGAAAGCAAGCGAGACACCTTCAAAAGCCTTTTTTCAAAGACGCAGCCGAGGATGCTTCTTTGAAAAATTGGTTTTTAATTGAAGGACTTCCCCCATGAACGCCGCTGTGCAAAGCCTGAACATCCAGGCTCCCGATTACGTCAAGAACCCCAAGCTCATTGCCTGGGTCGCCGAAATGGCTGCGCTGTGCAAGCCCGCCCAGATCCATTGGTGCGACGGCTCGCAAGCCGAATATGACGCGCTGTGCCAGCAACTGGTGGATGCCGGTACCTTCAAGCCCCTGGCCAAGCGCCCCGGCTCCTTCCTGGCCTGGACCGATCCTTCGGACGTGGCCCGCGTGGAAGACCGCACCTATATCTGTTCCGCCAAGAAGGAAGACGCAGGTCCCACCAACAACTGGATGGACCCTGCCGAGATGCGCGCCACGCTGAACCCTCTGTTCGACGGCTGCATGGCTGGCCGCACCATGTACGTGGTGCCCTTCTCCATGGGCCCGCTGGGTTCGCCCATCGCCCACGTGGGCATCGAGTTGTCCGACAGCCCCTATGTGGCCGTCAACATGAAGATCATGACCCGCATGGGCAAGGCCGTGTATGACGTGATCGGCACCAGCGGCGAGTTCGTGCCCTGCGTGCACACCATCGGCGCACCTCTGGCCGCAGGCCAGAAGGACGAGACCACCTGGCCTTGCAGCAAGACCAAGTACATCGTTCACTATCCCGAAACCCGCGAAATCTGGTCCTACGGCTCGGGCTACGGCGGCAATGCGCTGCTGGGCAAGAAGTGCTTTGCGCTGCGCATCGCCTCCACCATGGGCCGCGATCAGGGCTGGCTGGCCGAGCACATGCTGATCCTGGGCGTCACCAACCCCGAAGGCAAGAAGTACCACGTGGCTGCCGCCTTCCCCTCGGCCTGCGGCAAGACCAATTTCTCCATGCTGGTGCCCCCCAAGGCCTTCGACGGCTGGAAGGTCACGACCATCGGCGACGACATCGCCTGGATCAAGCCCCAGGCCGACGGCTCGCTGCGCGCCATCAACCCCGAAGCCGGTTACTTCGGCGTGGCTCCCGGCACCAATATGCTGACCAACCCGAACTGCATGTTGAGCCTGGACAAGAACGTGATCTTCACCAATGTGGCCCTGACCGATGACGGCGACGTGTGGTGGGAAGGCATGGAAAAGGACCAGGGCAAGCTGCCCGATCACCTGATCGACTGGCAAGGCAAGGACTGGACGCCCCAGATCGCCAAGGAAACCGGCGCCAAGGCCGCTCACCCCAATGCCCGCTTCACCGTGGCTGCCACCAACAACCCCGCGCTGGATGAAGCCTGGGACGATCCTGCCGGCGTGAAGATCGATGCCATCATCTTCGGCGGTCGCCGCTCCACCACCGTGCCTCTGGTGACCGAAGCCCGTGACTGGACCGAAGGCGTGTACATGGCTGCGACCATGGGCTCCGAGACCACCGCCGCCGCCTTTGGCGCACAAGGCGTGGTGCGCCGCGACCCCTTCGCCATGCTGCCTTTTGCCGGCTACAACATGAGCGACTATTTCCAGCACTGGCTGGACCTGGGCGCCAAGATCGAAGGCCAGGGCGCAACCCTGCCCAAGATCTTCACCACCAACTGGTTCCGCAAGAACGCCGAAGGCAAGTTCGTCTGGCCCGGCTACGGTGAAAACATGCGCGTGCTGAAGTGGATGATCGACCGTCTGGAAGGCCAGGCCCAAGGTCAGGAAACCGCCTTCGGTATTGCGCCCCAGTACGCTGAAATCAACTGGAGCGGCCTGGACTTCGACGCCGCCCAGTTCGACAGCGTGACCAATATCGACAAGGCCGCCTGGGCCGAGGAAATGAAGCTGCATGGCGAGCATTTCGACAAGCTGGCTTACAACCTGCCCAAGGCCATGCTGGACACCAAGGCTGAGCTGGAAAAGCGCTTGAGCGCTTGATTCTCCCCCTGAGCCGCTGCGCGGCTTCCCCCTAGCCGGGCGCCCCTCTCTCTGCGCGCTTCGCGCTATGGGAGGGGGACGACGCCAGCGCGGCGGGGCAGCCCTTGCGCGGTGTCCCTGACTGAGACTGTGCACATCAAAAAGCCCTGCTGAAAAAAATCAGCAGGGCTTTTTGTTTGCTTTTATTTTTGTAGCTGTAAGCGCTTTCTGAATCTGGGATAGAGGCTTGTTTGACTCAAAAATCTGTTCCCCATGAAAAAAGCCGCAGCCTTGTGGGCAGCGGCTTTTCGGGGCAGCGGTCCGGGCGCTTAGCGGCTCTGGCGATCCATGGCACGGGCCAGATCGGCCATCAGGCGGGCATCTTGCAGCGCGGCGTTCCAGACGCGTTCATCGGCAGCGGCTTGCTGGCGGCTCTTGACCCAGGCGCGGTAGCCGGTACGCACCAGATTGATGGCGCGGCGGGCGGGCTGGGAGAAGAGGGCGATGCTGGCAAAGGCCATGGCCCACAGGACCATCCAGGCAGCCATCATATGACCGTCGCTCCAGGTCTCGGTGGCCTGGAAGACGCCGGCGGCCAGAGCGGCCAGCACCATCCAGTGCGATCGGGACTGGGATTGCGCTTCATGCTCGGCGGCAATGGCGGCCATGCGTTCGTCGCTGGCCTGATAGATACGCACCACACCAGGGTGCTCGACACAGTAGGAGTTGTAAATAAAGTTGCTCATGGCAGTTAACCCTTTGACCCACGCTTTTGGCGAATTGCCCGGGGAATAGGTGTAACTATAGGGATTACCCTAGGTATGTTCAAATTTATATTTTGAATCTGTAGCATTCACAGCAGTGATGTATCGGGTGATGCCATGTCTTTGAACTTTCGCTCTCTGGATCTGAATCTGCTGCGCGTCTTCGATGAGGTCATGTCCGAACGCAGCCTCACGCGCGCGGCGCACAAGCTCAGCATCACCCAGCCGGCGGTCAGCAATGCCATGCGCCGGCTGCGCGAGGTCCTGGGCGACGAGCTGCTGGTGCGCCAGGGGCAGGGCGTGGAGCCCACGCCGCGCGCCCAGGCCCTGTGGCCGGTGATACGCGAGGCCCTGCAGCATCTGGAGGGCGCACTCGCGCCCGACGAGTTCGATCCCGAGACGGCCAGCACCACGTTCGTGATCGCCATGGCCGATGCCACGGCCGCCACGCTGATTCCGCCGCTGTACCCGATCCTGGCGCGCGAGGCACCGGGCCTGGGCATACGCCTGCTGCCGCTGACCACGCGTGATCCCAGATCCTTGCTCGACGATGGCGAGGCAGACATGGCCGTGGGCTATTTTCCCGCCGTGCTGGCCGATCTGACGGCGCGTGCACAGGCCGGCGGTCTGGTGGCGTTTGACAGCCGCCGCCTGTACGAGGGCGAGTACCTGTGCGTGATGCGCAAGGACCATCCGCTGGCGCATGTGCCGCTGACGCTGGACAACTACTGCGCGGCCCGCCATATGCTGGTCAGCTTCTCGGGCCGCTCCTTCGGCTTCATCGACGAGGCCCTGGCCTCGCTGGGGCGTTCGCGCGAAGTGGTGCTCACCGTCAACCAGTTCTTCACCGCGGCGCGCGTGGTGATCAACTCCGATCTGCTGACCATACTGCCGCGCCATTTCGTGCCCGTGACCGGCATGGGCGATCAGCTGGAGCTGCGCGATCTGCCCTTCGATGTCACGCCCGTGCATGTGGATGCGCTGTGGCGCCGGCGCGGCCCGCACCCGCAGGCCTATGACTGGCTGCTGAAAACGCTGACGCGCTCTGCCGAGATCACCTTTGCCAATGGTACGGCCCAGGTCACCCAGCATGGTTGACTAAACTAGCCGCATGAAGATCCAGCTGCTGTCCGACCTGCACCTTGAAGTCCATCCCCAATTCGTGGCCCAGCCGGCGGCCGGCGCCGATGTGCTGGTGCTGGCCGGCGATATCGGCTCCTACCAGAGCAGCAGCCAGGTCGATGGCGAGAACTTCGGGCTGGAGCGTTTCTCGCCGCTGCCGCAATACGCGGCCTGGCCCACGCCCGTGCTGTTCGTGCCCGGCAATCACGAGTACGACATGCAGGACTTCGACGAGGCGCGACTGCGCCTGCAGCGCGTGTGCGACAAGCTGGGTCTGATCTGGCTCGACCGTGAAACCGTGCTCATGGACGGCGTGCGCTTCATCGGCACCACGCTGTGGAGCGACTTCGACGCCATGGCCATGCATGAGGGCGTGAGCGATGCCACGCGCTTGCACAGGCTGCGCGAGAAGGCTTTTCGCGCCGCCAATTTCTATCTGCAAAAGACCGGCGGCAGCCGCCAGGGCGAGCCGTTTCTGGCCGCGCCCATGCGCGAGGAAAGCCTGCTCTGCCAGGACTGGCTGCGCGCCGCGCTGCAGCAGCCGTTTGACGGGCCCACGGTGGCCGTGACCCACTTTGCGCCCAGTCTGCGCAGCGCCGATCCGCGCTACGGGCTGGTGCCCGGCACGGCCGGCTTCTGCAATGTGATGGACGACTTTCTGCCCCACGCCCAGCTCTGGCTGCACGGCCATCTGCATTGCGCCAGCGACTACATCGCCAGCGGCCGGCGCGACGACGGCAGCGCCTGGCAATGCCGTGTGGTGGCCAACCCTCTCGGCTATGCCCGCAAGGGAGAGCAGGATGACTTTCTGCCGGCATCGACAATTGACTTGAGCCAAGTCAAGATGCTGACTGTCCCCAGCCCTTAGGCTTGAGACATCAACAAGGAGAAATTGGTATGAAGATCTTGCTCGCTGTGGACGGCAGTGCCTACACCCAGAAAATGCTGGCCTATCTGACCTCGCATCAGGAGATGCTGGGCACGGGCCACGAGTACACCATCATCACCGTGCAGCCGCTGCTGCCGCCTCGTGCACGCGCTGCGCTGGGCAAGGAAGTGGTGGAGCAGTACTACGACGAAGAATCCGCCAAGATCCTGCAGCCCGTGCTGGAGTTCCTGAAGGGGCGTGGCGTCGAGGCGCACAGCATCTCCAAGGTCGGCCCCATTGCCGACACCATCATCCATACTGCCCAGGACGGCAAGTTCGACCTGATCGCCATGGGCACGCATGGCCACGGCGCGCTGGGCCGCCTGGTCATGGGCTCGGTCAGCTCGCAGGTGCTGGCGGGCTGCACCATCCCCGTGCTGCTGATTCGCTGATTTTCATAGCTGCTTGCGCTTGATCTGCATGCACATCAGGCATAAAACAGCGTCAAATCAAGGATGGATGAGCGTCCACAGCTACAAAAACCAAAGTACCTCCGTTTGACTTCAAGCTCTCAAGGCCGCGCTGCAAAGCACGGCCTTTTTTTTGGCTGCATCATTCATGCTTGCAGCAGTTGCCGGGCCTTGCCAAGCAAGGCCTGGCTGACATGGGCCAGCACGCGTGACTCCAGATTCCAGCAATGCCAGAACAGCGCGATGGACAGCGCATGGCCGGGCGCAATCTCGACCAGATCGCCAGCCTCCAGCGCAGGCTGCACCAGCAACTGCGGCAGCACGCCCAGGCCCCAGCCGGCACGCACGGCGCGCACCTGCGCCTCGCAGCTGGGCAGCAGGATCTGGTGCTGCAGCGACACATTGCGCAGGCCCAGGCAGCGCGCCACGAACTCGGCCTGCATATCGTCCTTGCGGTTGAAGGACAGATAGGGCAGCTGGTTGAAGTTCTTGCGCGTCAGCCCCTGCGGCAGTCTTTGCCGGGCAAACTCGGCCGAGGCCACGGCCACATAGCGCATGGCACCCAGGGGCTGCACCGTGCAGCCGCGCAGGGCCCGACCCAGCGTGGTCACGCAGCCCATGACCTGGCCCGAGCGCAGCAGCTCCTGCGTGAAGTCCTGGTCGTCGACCACCACCTCCAGCGGCAGGCCGCTCCTCACCAGCTCGTCAAGGGCCGTCATGGCCCAGGTGGCAATGCTGTCGGCATTGATGGCGATGGAGACGATTTCGCCGGCCAGACTCTGCCCGGTCTGCGGTGCCAGTTCCTGCAGCTCATGCGCGAGATCGGCGCGCAGCAGGCGCAGCTGCTTGGCATGCTTGAGCAGCAGCCGACCGGCGCTGGTGGGCTTGACGGGGCGTGTGCGCTCCACCAGCACCGAACCCACCTGAGCCTCCAGCGCGCGCAGGCGCTGGGACACGGCCGACTGGGTGATGTGCAGCTTTTGCGCGGCGCGCTCGAAGCCGCCTTCCTCCACGATGGCGGCCAGGCATTCCAGCGCAACAGGGTCCCAGGAACTCATGGCAATTCCATTAGCATTTCTGATGAAACTGCTGAAAATTTAATGCTGCTTTTGTTTGCCTGCAAGAGTGCAGACACTGGCCGCATGAACATCATCGTCCTGGGCGCCGGCATCATCGGCATCAGCACCGCCTGGCATCTGCGCGAGCGCGGTCATCAAGTCACCGTGGTGGACCGCCAGAGCGGTCCGGCCCTGGAGACCAGCTATGCCAATGGCGGCCAGATCTCGGTCAGCTACTGTGAGCCCTGGGCCAATCGCCAGGCGCCCTGGAAGGCGCTGAAATGGATGTTCGACAAACAGGCTCCGCTGCTGCTGCGGCCCCGGCTCGACAGCGCGCAATGGCGCTGGTGCCTGCAGTTCCTGGCCCAGTGCAATGACCGGGCGTTCGCGCGCAATGTCCAGCAGATCGTGGCGCTGGGCGCCTACAGCCATCTGGCGCTCAAGGACATGGTCCAGAAGACCGGTATCGAGTTCGAGCGGCTGGAGCGCGGCATTGCCCATTTCTACAGTAGCCGGCAGGCGTTTGCCGAGGCCGCCGAAGGCGTGGAGCTGATGCGGCAATACGGCGTGCAGCGCCGTCTGGTCAGCTGCGAAGAGCTGCTTGCCATCGAGCCTGCATTCACGCCCTATGCCGCGCAGATTGCGGGTGGCACGTTCACCGCTACCGATGAGTCCGGTGATGCGCGTCTGTTCACCGAAAAGCTGGCCGATCTCTGTGCCCAGGCCGGTGTGCAGTTCCTCTACGGCCACGACATCCTGAGCCTGCAGCCGGCGCGCCGGGGCAAGCCAGCCCGGGTGCAGATTCG
Source organism: Comamonas testosteroni TK102 (assembly GCF_000739375.1). Classification (NCBI taxonomy): domain Bacteria; kingdom Pseudomonadati; phylum Pseudomonadota; class Betaproteobacteria; order Burkholderiales; family Comamonadaceae; genus Comamonas; species Comamonas testosteroni. The sequence continues at coordinate 83,912 of NZ_CP006704.1, forward strand.
CGACGGCAGCGATGGCACCCGGCGCATGCTGGGCGCGGATGCCGTGGTGGTCGCCTGCGGCTCCTACACGCCGCTGTTGCTCAGGCCTCTGGGCGTGCATGTGCCCATCTACCCGGGCAAGGGCTATAGCGCCACCCTGCCGCTGCTGCGGCCCGAAAAAGCCCCTATGGTCTCCACCATCGACGACAGCCGCAAGGTCGCCATGAGCCGTTTGGGCAACCGCCTGCGCGTGGCCGGCACCATTGAGTTGGGCGGCTTCGATCTGAGCCTGGACACGCCCACGGCCAGGGCGCGTTGCGAGATGCTGGTCGCGCGCGTGGAGGAGCTGATGCCCGGCGTCTGCGACACGCGCCTGCCCGAGCAGGGCGGCGATCCGCAGTTCTGGTGCGGTCTGCGGCCCGCCACGCCCAGCAACATTCCCTGCATCGGTGCCACCCAGGCTGCTGGAATCTGGGTCAATGCCGGGCATGGCACCCTGGGCTGGACGCATGGTGCAGGGTCGGGCAAGGCCATGGCAGCCCTGATGAGCGGCGAGCGCCCGGCGCTGGATTTCCGGTTCTGGGATGAGCCGGTTCCCGAGATCGCTCGCGGCGCGCGGATTGCGTCGGCCTGAGACAGGGCATGGGACTGCAGGACGAGTACGGGCTGGCTGACTCTTTTGCCCGGATTGACGGTATCGCTGCGTGGGGCTCTTACATACAATCACGCCAGCAACTCGTCCATGCCATGACCCAGCACGACATCACTCCAGCCCTTGACACTTCACGTTCCTTCGCGCGCTCATTGCCCATGGCTTTGCTCAAGGCCCGCGAGGCGGTCATGGTGCGCTTTCGTCCTTCGCTGCGTGCGCACGGACTGACCGAGCAGCAATGGCGCGTGCTGCGCATCATGTCGGTGGCCGACAGGCGTCTGCGTCCCATGGAGCTGTCGCAGCTGACCTTCATCAGCATGCCCAGCCTCTCGCGCCTGCTCAAGACGCTGGAAGGGCGTTTGCTCATCAAGCGCGGCCGCCATGTGGCCGACCTGCGGGGCTCCGAGTTCGCCCTCACGCCCGCCGGCCAGGAAATGGTGGCGCAGATCGTGCCGCATTTCGAAACCATCTACACCGAGATCGAGGAGCAACTGGGCAGCGCCGAGAGCGAGCAGCTGTTCCGCATCCTCGAGCATGTGGTGCAAAGCCTGGGCCTGCCCGGAGAAGACGAGCTGGGCACGGACTGAGGCGCCGGCCACGGCACAATGCAGTCATGAGTGCTGCGATCGCCGTCATCGACTTTGAAACCACGGGCATGACGCCCGCCCAGGGCGCCAGGGCCACCGAGGTGGCCATCGTGCTGCTGGAGCAGGGCCGTGTGGTGGACCGCTTCCAGAGCCTGATGCAGGCCGGAGCCTGGGTCTCGCCCTTCATCACCGAGCTCACCGGCATCACCAACGCGATGCTGCGCACGGCGCCGCCCGCCGCCGAGGTGATGCGCGATGCAGCCCGCTTTGTGGGCGGCGCACCCATGGTGGCCCACAACGCATCGTTCGACAGCAAGTTCTGGCAGGCCGAGCTGGCACTGGCGGGCGAAGCCGCCCCCCAGCTGTTTGCCTGCACCGTGCTGCTGTCGCGCCGCATCTATCCGCAGGCGCCCAGCCACAGCCTGGGCAATCTGGCGCGCTATCTGCACCTGCCTTCCACGGGCCGCGCCCACCGGGCGCTGGCCGATGCCGAGATGGCGGCGGCCTTGCTGGCCCGCATGCAGCAGGACCTGTGCGAGCGCCATGCCCTGCCCTGGCCCGAACATGCGCTGCTGATGCAGCTGCAGCGCTGCAGCAAGGCCAAGGTCGGCGGGTGGCTGGCGCAGCAGGCCGGTCAGGGGCTGCTGGCAGCACAGACCCAGGATTGATGAAGATTTTGGCCTGCAGGCATTTCCAGCCCTGCGTAAGATGCTATCAAAATTGATGATTCTGGCCTTAAGCCCTTACGGATTGTGACTGGCTAGGTTCAAGTTGATAATTGCTCAAGTCCTGCAGATGCCCCTTGGGATCTGCTGATCTTGAACCGTGGCGCACCGTTGTGGTCGCTGACCTGAGCTCTGAATTTCGTGAACTCCGCCTTGCCTACCTCCGTCTTGCGTTCGGCCTTGCCTTTCTCGCAGCGCGAATTTCGCGATGCGCTGGGGCAATTTGCCACCGGCGTGACCATCATCACGGCGCGCAGTGCAGAGGGCCATGCGGTGGGCTCCACGGTCAGCTCCTTCAACGCGCTGTCGCTGGCGCCCTCTCTGGTGCTCTGGAGCCTGGGTCTGAAGGCCAACTCCCTGCCCGTGTTCCGCCACAGCACCCACTACGCGGTCCACGTGCTGGCGGCTTCGCAAAAGCCGCTGGCCGAGCTGTTTGCACGCAAGGGAGCGGACCGGTTCAGCCATACGCAACACCATGACTCCGAGCATGGCGTGCCGCTGCTCGAGGGCTGCAGCGCGGTCTTCGAGTGCCGCAATCTGCGCCAGCATGAGGAGGGCGACCATCTGCTCTTCATCGGCGAGGTGGAACGCTGCGAGCACCATGCCGACCGCGCGCCGCTGCTCTACCACTCGGGCCATATGCACGCCCACGGCTTCGTCAGGTAAGGCCGGCTGCCGACTGGGAACCCTACCTAGTCGGCTTGAACGATACCGATCTCCAAGGCCCGCCCTAGATTGCACCCAGGCCTGCAGCGTCATGCCGCAGGACATTGGTGCAACGCTTTGGAGACATATCATGATCGATTGCGGAGACAGGCCGGCCCATACCCAGCGCAAGGTGGCTGCGGCAAGCAGCACGGGGATCGAGCTCAGGCGCATCTCCCCTGCCATAGGCGTGGAGGTTTCGGGCATAGACCTGCGCCAGCCCATGAGCGAGGAGCAGACGCGCGAGCTGCGTCAGGCGCTGGTGGCGCACAAGGTGCTGGTGTTTCGCGAGCAGAACATCACGCCTGCCCAGCATGTGGCGTTTGCGCGCCGCTTCGGCGAGCTGGAGCTGCACCCGGTGTTCCCCCATCACCCAGACCATGCCGAGCTGGTGCTTCTCGGCGGCAACAGCAAGGTCCCGGGCACCGAGAACGTCTATCACACCGATGTCTCCTGGCGCGAGACCCCATCCATGGCCTCGGTGCTGCGCTGCGTGGAATGCCCCGAGGTCGGCGGCGACACGGTCTGGATCAATATGGAGCAGGCCTACGAGCAGTTGCCCGAGACGCGCAAGCAGCAGATCGCCGGCCTGTATGCCGTGCATGACATCCTGCCCTCGTTCGGCGCGCGCATGACGTCTGCGGAGCAGGCCCAGGCGCGCGGCAAATATCCGCCCGTGGTTCACCCGGTGGTGCGCACCCACCCCGAAAGCGGCCGGAAGATTCTCTACGTCAACGAAACCTTCGTCACGCATTTCGCCAATTTCAGCTCGCACTTCGACAGCTTTCGCTCGGCCAACGAAATTCATGCCCAGCAGCAGGATCTGATGAACTATCTGCTGCGCCAGCCCGCGATTCTGGAATACCAGATGCGCCTGCACTGGGAGCCCAACACCATTGCCATGTGGGACAACCGCTCCACCCAGCATTACGCGATTCAGGACTATTTCCCGGCCGTGCGCCGCATGCACCGCGCCACGGTCAAGGGCGACAAGCCGTTCTAGGCCGTGCGCCGGCCAAACTGGGTCGTGCAGGTGGTTTAACGCTGCGTTAAACCACCTGCGGCAGTCTTGTCTTGTAGAGTTCAAAGCGGCAAGCATCTGCTTTGAACCTCCCAACCAGCGAGACAGAACATGCAGCAACAAGACTTTGATTACGACTTCCTGGTCATAGGTGGCGGCTCGGGGGGCGTGCGCGCCAGCCGCGTGGCTGCCGGCCTGGGGGCCCGTGTGGCCGTGGTGGAAGCCGCCCAGCTGGGCGGTACCTGCGTCAACGTGGGCTGCATCCCCAAGAAGCTGCTCAGCCATGCAGCGCATTTCAGCCAGCTGGCCGAGGAGGCTCGGGGCTTTGGCTGGCAGCTGGAGCAGCCGCGCTTCGACTGGCCTGTGCTGATTGCCAACAAGGACCGCGAAATCGAGCGTCTGAACGGCGTCTACGGCCGCATGCTGGCCGGCGCAGGGGTTGCCGTCATCCACGGCCGTGCGGAGCTCTCAGGGCCGCATAGCGTGCAGGTGAACGGGCAGACCCTGCACGCCCGCCATATCCTGATCGCGACGGGTGGCACGCCCAGCCTGCCCGATATCCCGGGCATCGAGCATGCCATTACCTCCAACGAGGCTTTCCATCTGCCGCAGCTGCCCAGGCGCGTGGTGGTCGTGGGCGGTGGCTATATCGCCGTGGAGTTCGCCTCCATCTTCAACGGCCTGGGCGCCGAGACCACCCTGCTGCACCGCCGCCAGCAGCTGCTGCGCGGCTTTGATGCCGACCTCGGTCTTCACCTGGGCCAGGAGATGGCCCAGCTGGGCGTGAACTTCCGTTGGGAGGATGAGATTCAGGCCATAGACAAGCAGGCGGACGGCCTGCACCTGCAGCTCAGGAGTGGCGAGCAACTGGTGGTGGACTGCGTGATGTACGCCACGGGTCGCGTGCCCCTGATCGAAGGACTGGGTCTGGAGGCGGCGGGGGTCAAGGTCAGCGACCAGGGCGCCATCGAGGTGGACCCGCATTTCTGCAGCAATGTGCCATCCATCCATGCCGTGGGCGACGTGGTCGATCGCATGGCCCTGACGCCCGTGGCGCTGGCCGAGGGCTCGGTGGTCGCCCATCGTCTGTTCGGTGAGGGCGACAAGAGCGCCCCCGACTACGAACTGGTGCCGACGGCGGTGTTCTCCCATCCGCAGGTGGGCACGGTGGGACTGTCCGAGGAGGCGGCGCGCGTGCGCTTTGGCGCGGTGCAGGTCTTCCAGTCCAGCTTCAGGCCGCTGACCAACCGCATGGGGGCCGAGCCCGAGAACGTCTTCCTCAAGCTCATCGTCTCCAAGGCCGACCAGCGCGTGCGCGGCGTGCATATGGTGGGCGAGGGCGCGGGCGAGTTGATGCAGGGCTTTGCCGTGGCGCTGCAATGCGGCGCGACCAAGCAGCAGTTCGATGCAACCATAGGCATACACCCGACCGTTGCCGAGGAGCTGGTGACCATGCGGGAGCCGGTGCGGGAATGAGGCACGACCCCCGCGTTTTCGCGCTGCGCGAGGCGCCGGGTGGAAGCACCATGAAAAATGGGCCTCAGAGGCCCATTTTTTGAATAGATGAGTTGGTGTCAGCCGCGTGTGGCGTCCGGCAGCTCGATCTTGACTTCCAGAACCTCAAGGTTTTCCTGGCGCTCCAGCTGTACCTTGATGTCATTGGGGTTGATGTCCACATACTTGGAAATCACGGCCATCAGCTCTTTTTGCAGGGCCGGCAGATAGTCGGGCTTGCCGCTTTCGCCGCCCACGCGTTCACGGGCGAGAATGATCTGCAGACGCTCCTTGGCGACCGAGGCGGATTTTTTCTTCTCTCCGAGCAGAAACGACAACATGGACATATGGCTTACCTCCCGCCAAACATGCGTTTGAAGAAGCCGGGCTTGACGGCTTCGGTAAAGCGCATGGGTTTTTCTTCGCCCAGGAAGCGTGCCACCACGTCCTGATAGGCCTCGGCCACGTCGGTGCCTTGCATGTGCACGGCCGGAATGCCCTGGTTGGAAGCCTGGAGCACGGTTTCGGATTCGGGAATCACGCCGATCAGCTCGATGCGCAGAATGTCCTGGATGTCCTCCAGCGACAGCATCTGGCCGTCTTCCACGCGGTTGGGGTTGTAGCGCGTGATCAGCAGATGTTCCTTGATGCTCTCGCCCTTGACGGCACGTTCGGTCTTGGAGCTGAGCATGCCCAGAATGCGGTCCGAATCGCGCACCGACGAGACTTCGGGATTGGTCACCACCAGGGCCTCGTCGGCATAGTGCATGGCCATCAGTGCGCCGCTTTCAATGCCGGCGGGCGAGTCGCAGATGATGAACTCGAAGTCCATGGCGGACAGATCGTCCAGCACCTTCTTCACGCCTTCCTGCGTCAGGGCTTCCTTGTCGCGGGTCTGCGAAGCGGCCAGCACGAACAGGTTTTCGCACTGCTTGTCCTTGATCAGGGCCTGGTTCAGATTGGCTTCGCCCTGGATGACATTGATGAGGTCATAGACCACGCGGCGTTCGCAGCCCATGATCAGATCGAGATTGCGCAGACCCACATCGAAGTCAATCACTGCGGTCTTGTGGCCGCGCAGAGCGAGGCCGGATGCGAAGCTGGCGCTGGTGGTGGTCTTGCCGACACCGCCTTTGCCGGAGGTCACGACGACGATTTTGGCCATGTTTGCACGATTCCTTTAAGACAAATGGGGCAGGTTGATAGGGTGTCCGGTGTGTCTCATACCGGCTCGATAATGATTTTTTCTCCTTCAAGACGCACCTTGGCAGCTTTGCCGGCGACTTCTTTGGGGAGATCGGTTTCAATTGTGCGGTAGATACCTGCAATGGAAAGCAGTTGCGCCTCCATGCAAGTGCTAAAAATTCTGGCGCTGGTATTGCCGCTGGCCCCGGCCACGGCGCGGCCGCGCAGCGGCGCATAGACATGGACGTTGCCGTCGGCAATCACCTCGGCACCATAGCTGACCATGTCCAGAACCACAATGTCGGTGCCCTTGGCATAGACGCGCTGGCCCGAGCGCAGCGGCCGGTCCACGATGAGGGCATCGGCCAGAGGTGCGGGCACCTCGACCTCCACCTCGCGAATGATCTCGTGGATTTCCGGCTCGGCGCGACGCGCCGGCATGGCATCGGGAGCTGCGCTCAGCCCCAGCGCCTTGGCCGCCTCCATCTGGGCCTCGCTGCCGCTGCGCACGGCAACCGGCACGGTGCGGTGGTTGCGCAGGGCCTCGAGCAGGGCCGGGAAGTCGATCTCCTGCTCGGCTTCACACACCTGGCTGAGGTCGATGAGCACGGGGTCGTTGTCGAAGAAGTCGGGGTCGTCGGCCAGACGACGTGCCAGATCCTGGGCCAGTGCCTGCATGTCGGTGCTGCGAAGCACCACGGAAAGCACCGGCAGTTGCGCGCTCTTGAGGTCAAAGCTGGGGCGCTCGGCGCCGGTCGGTTCAACAGACATGGATGGGATCAGCGCACATCAGGTGCTCTATGAGGACGACAAAGTGTACCTGTCAACCGGCAAAAGATAAGGTCACCGAGTGTTTGCACTGCAACACTTGATGCACCTCAGAGGCCCTATCTGCACAGGTCTGGATGAAAATACAGTCATGTCTCCAGAGCTTTCGATCCAGGGCGCCTGTGCCCGCATCACCTTGCGCCGCCCCGAAGTTGCCAACAAACTGCTGCCCGAAGACCTGAGCGTGCTGCGTCGCCAGATCGATGAGGTCAATGCCAACCCGGCCGTGCTGGTGCTGACGCTGCAGGCGGTGGGCAAGCATTTCTGCAGCGGCTACGACATCGCCGAGATTGCCAACAGCCAGAACGAGGGCAGCTCCTTCGGCGAAATGGTGGATGCCGTGGAAAACTGCCGCGCCGTGACGATTGCCGCGATCCAGGGCGGGGTGTTTGGCGGCGCCACCGATATGGCGCTGGCCTGCGATTTCCGCGTCGGCGGTGCCAACAGCCAGATGTTCATGCCCGCCGCGCGGCTGGGCCTGCATTTCTACGGCTCGGGCCTGGAGCGCTATGTAACCCGGCTGGGCCTGGATACGGCCAAGCGCCTGTTTCTGACCTGCGAGAAGCTGCAGGCCCAGGCGATGAAGGACTGCGGCTTTCTGACCGATCTGGCGGACGGCGCAGATATCGGCGAGCGCGTGGCGCAGCTGCAGGCCACGCTGTCCGGCATGGCGCCGCTAGCCTTGCTGGGCATGAAGAAGCACCTCAACGCCATTGCCCGCGGCGTGCATGACAAGGCCGGCATCGATGCTGCCGTGCAGGCCACCATCGAATCGGCCGATCTGAAGGAAGGCGGCGCGGCCTGGCGCGAGAAGCGCCAGCCTTTGTTTACCGGGCGTTAGGCCACTGTCTCTGCCTTGGCCAGGTATTCCCTGGCAAAGCCCTCGTACCAGTCCAGGCAGCCGGGGTTGGCCATGGCGTCCTTGTTGACCACCTTGGCCAGGGGCTGGCCCAGCAGCAGCTTCTTGATGGGCAGCTCCTGCTTCTTGCCGCTGAGCGTGCGCGGGATCTCGGCCACGGCAAAGATATCGTCGGGCACAAAGCGGGGCGACAGCGCCGAGCGGATGGCCTTGTTGATGCGCTCGCGCAGGGCCGCATCCAGCTCCACGCCGGGTCGCAGGGCGACAAACAGCGGCATGTAGCTGTCCTTGCCCAGATATTCCAGGTCCACCACCATGCTGTCCAGCACCTCGGGCAGGGCCTCGACGGCGCTGTAGATCTCGCTGGTGCCCATGCGCAGGCCGTGGCGGTTGATGGTGGCGTCGCTGCGGCCGTAGATGATGCAGCCGCCCTCGCCGAGCAGCTTGATCCAGTCGCCATGACGCCAGACCGGCCCCATCTCTGCCGGGCCGTCACCGCCGCCGGGTTGGCGGCCATGACCGGCCGGATACATGTCGAAATAGCTGGACAGATAACGTTTCCCGAATGGATCGCCCCCACGCTCCCCCACTGGGTGTGGGTCGCTGCCCCTAAGCCGGGCGCCCCCCGAGGGGGCCTTCGCACCTTGAGGCGACTCGGCGGTGCTCACGTCCCCCCATAGAAACAGCGGCATGGATGGAATGGGCTGGGTGCAGACCAGCTCGCCGACCTCGTCCATCACGGGCTGGCCCTCTTCGTTCCAGGCCTCGACGGCCGCGCCCAGCTGGCGGCATTGCATGACGCCGGGCACCAGCGGCAGATCGCGGTTGCCACCGATGAAGGCCCCCGCGAAGTCGGTGCCGCCCGACAGGTTGTTCCACCAGATGTCGCCCCCACGCTCCCCCAAGGGGGCCGACGGCCCGGCGCCGCTCATCTGCCGGATCTTGCGGAACTGATCCGTGCCCCACTGCTGCACCTCGGCAGACAGCGGCGAGCCCGTGCTGCCCAGCCCGCGTATGCGTGACAGATCGCCGCAGGCCGACAGATCGACACTGGCCTTCATGCAGTTGGCGTAGAAGGCCGCCCCTGAGCCAAAGCTGGTCACGCCGGTCTCGGCCGCGAAGCGCCACAGCGTGCCCCAGTCGGGCTTGTCCTTGCTGCCGCCGGGGCTGCCGTCAAAGATCACGCAGGTTGTGCCCCCCAGCAGGCCCGAGACCTGGGCATTCCACATCACCCAGCCCGTGGAGCTGTACCAGTGGTAGCGCTCGCCCCAGCTGTTGGGCTCGTAGCTGCAGCCGATGTCGTTGTGCAGACCCTTGAGCTGCAGGGCCACCAGCACCATGCCGCCATGACCGTGGACTATGGGCTTGGGCAGGCCCGTAGTGCCGCTGGAGTAGACGATCCACAGCGGATGGTCGAACGCCAGCCATTCGGGCTCAAAGGCAGCGGTATCAGCATCATTTCTCGCGGTAACGCTTGTGTAGTCTGCGGTGTCAGCTATCTTTATCGAGGTATTCAGATTGGGCACCAGCACCACGTGCTGCACGCTGGGCAGGCCCTGGCGCAGCTCCTGCAGGACCTCGCGGCGGTCTATGTCCTTGCCTGCGTAATGCACGCCGTCCACGGCGATCAGCGCCTTGGGCGCTATCTGCTTGAAGCGGTCGAGCACGGCATGAGTGCCCATGTCGGGTGCGCAGATGCTCCAGATGGCGCCCAGGCTGGCACAGGCCAGAAAGGCGACCATGGCCTCGGGAATATTGGGCAGATAGGCCGCGACGCGGTCGCCCTTGGCGACGCCCTGGGCGCGCAGATGCAGGGCCAGGGACGCCACCTGATGCTGCAGCTCGGGCCAGCTCAGCTCGCGCTGCAGGCCCTGCTCGTTGCGGCTGATGACGGCCGGCATGCCGGCGGCATGGGCCGGCTGGACATGGCGCAACACCTGCTGCACATAGTTCACCTGCGCGCCAGGGAACCACTGCGCACCGGGCATGGTGTTGCTGGCCAGCACCGCGCTGTGTGCTGTGGGCGACTGCAGATCGAAGTAATCCCAGATGCTTTGCCAGAAGGCATCGAGATCGCTGGTCGACCAGCGCCACAGCGCGTCATAGTCGGCGAAGCTCAGGCCGCGCGTCTCACGCAGCCAGTTCTGGTACAGCCGGATCTGGGGAATATAGGGGGCGGTGTTGGGGGAGGCACAGGACATGGCCTCAGCCTAGCGCTGCAGTCCGTGCAAGTCATTGGTGGTGGCCCCCGCAGATGTCACCTGTGCAGCACGGATGCGCGGTCAAACCGACACGACTTGCGCAAATCAGGTTTGGGCAAGAACTTTGCATCAGGGTTGCGGCCTTGGTGCATCCTTGTTTGCGTAAGTCCTCACCGATAATCGGGGCCTGTCTACACCGTCAACGGCGCATGCCGGCGACCCGCACCCCATGTCCGCTTTGCCCACCCGCGTGCTGGCCGTCATTCCGCCGATGACGCAGCTCAACACTCCCTACCCCTCCACGGCCTATCTGACCGGCTTTCTGCGCTCGCGCGGCATCACCGCCATGCAGGAAGACCTGGCCCTGGCCCTGGTGCTGCAGCTGCTCTCGCCAGATGGCCTGCGCGCCGTGGCCGAGCGCATCCGGAGCCTGCCTGCCAGGCAGCACACGCCTGCCGTGCAGTCCTTTGTCGCACAGCAGGAGCGCTATCTGGCCACGATTGCGCCCACGATTGCGTTTTTGCAGGGGCGAGACTCCACGCTGGCCCACCGCATCGTGGGGCGCCACTTTCTGCCCGAAGGCCCGCGCTTTGCCACGCTCGATGTGTATGAGGACGAGGAAGGCGGCGATCCGCTGGGCTGGGCTTTCGGGGCCCTGGGACTGCACGACAAGGCCAAGCATCTGGCCACGCTTTACCTCAACGATCTGGCCGATGTGCTGCGCGATGCCGTGGACGAGCGCTTCGAGTTCGTGCGCTATGCCGAGTCGCTGGCCGGCAGCCAGCCCACTTTCGATCCGCTGGCCAATGCCCTTGCGGCAGAGCCCAATCTGGTGGACGAGGTGCTGGAGCGCCTGACGCTGGAGGCCGTGGAGCGTCACCAGCCCACGGTGGTTCTGCTGTCCGTGCCCTTTCCGGGCTCGGCCTATGCGGCGTTCCGCATTGCCCAGACCATCAAGCGGCGCTTCCCGCAGATTGCCACCGTGCTGGGCGGCGGCTTTGTCAACACCGAGCTGCGCGAGCTGGCAGAGCCGCGCGTGTTCGACTACTTCGACTTCGTGACGCTGGATGCGGGCGAACGCCCGCTGCTGGCGCTGCTCGAGCATCTGCGCGGCGAGCGCGGCAGATCGCGCCTGGTGCGCACCTTTGTGCGCGGCGACGACGGCAAGGTGCAGTACGTGAACATGATGGAGTCCGACATCGCGTTTGCCGAGGTCGGCACGCCCACCTGGGACGGCCTGCCGCTGGACCGATACCTGTCGCTGCTGGACATGCTCAACCCCATGCACCGTCTGTGGAGCGACGGGCGCTGGAACAAGCTCACCGTGGCCCATGGCTGCTACTGGAAGAAGTGCAGCTTCTGCGATGTCAGCCTGGACTATATCGGGCGCTACGAGGGCGCCAGCGCCGCCGTGCTGGCCGACCGCATCGAAGCCATCGTCGCCGAGACCGGCCAGACCGGCTTTCACTTTGTCGATGAGGCCGCACCGCCCAAGGCGCTCAAGGCGCTGTCGCAGGAGCTGATTGCGCGCAACGCCGGCATCTCCTGGTGGGGCAATGTGCGCTTCGAGAAAACCTTCACACCCGAGCTGGCCGAGCTGATGGCCGACAGCGGCTGTATCGCGATTTCGGGTGGTCTGGAAGTGGCATCCGACCGGCTGCTGGCGCTGATGAAAAAAGGCGTGACCGTGGACCAGGTGGCACTCGTGACCAAGGCGTTCTCGGAGGCCGGCATTCTGGTCCATGCCTATCTGATGTACGGCTTTCCGACGCAGACCGTTCAGGACACGGTGGACGCGCTCGAGTATGTGCGCCAGCTGTTTCTCAACGGTTGCATTCAAAGCGGCTTCTTTCACCGCTTCAGCTGCACCGTGCACTCGCCCGTAGGCCTCAACCCCGAGGAATACGGCATCGAGCTGCCGCCGCTGCCCGAGGGCAACTTTGCCAAGAATGACCGCCCCTTCATCGACCCCACGGGCGTCGATCACGATGCCCTGGGCGCGGCGCTCAAGAAGGCCATCTACAACTTCATGCACGGCATCGGGCTGGAGGAGGATGTGCGCATGTGGTTCCCGTTCAAGGTGCCCAAGCCCACGGTCAAGCGCGACCGCATTGCGCGTGCGCTGCAGCAGAAGCAGTGAATTTGATAGCTGCTAGCGCTTGCTGATAAACAACTTTAGATCTGTTTATTGATTAATTCATTGACGGTATTGCGCTGCAAGCTATGTATTTGATAGTTTGCCCTTGTACAGCCGTTTTCCAGCGTGTGCGAGAGACCACAGTCCCTGGTTTACCAGTGCTTGCACGGCCCCAGCGGGCAAGCACTGCTTGCCATAATCTGCTCCGTTTTTGATATCTCCAAGGAGCGATGGGATGGGAATGTTTCAATGGACGGAGCGATCGTCCGATGTCTTGCAGGGCGGTGGCGTCATCGGCCCCGATGAGCGACTGCCCTGGACGCAGACCGGTTTGATGGGTATCCAGCACGTGATCGCCATGTTCGGCTCCACGGTGCTGGCCCCCATCCTCATGGGGTTCGATCCCAATCTGGCGGTGTTGATGAGCGGTATCGGCACGCTGATCTTCTTTCTTATCACCGGCGGCAAGGTGCCCAGCTATCTGGGCTCTTCCTTTGCCTTCATCGGCGTGGTCAACATCGCCACCGGCTATGTGGCCAGCCAGGGACCTGCCAACGCCAATATCGGCGTGGCGCTGGGCGGCATCATTGCCTGCGGCTTTGTCTACATGCTGGTCGGCCTGCTGGTGCAGATGGTGGGCACGGCCTGGATCGAACGCTTCATGCCACCCGTGGTGACGGGCGCCGTGGTGGCCATCATCGGCCTGAACCTGGCCTCGATTCCCATCAAGAACATGGCGTCCAACAACTTCGAATCCTGGATGCAGGCGCTGACCTTTGTGTCCGTGGCGCTGGTGGCCGTGTTCACGCGCGGCATGCTGCAGCGCCTGCTGATTCTGATCGGCCTGATCATTGCCAGCGTGCTCTACGCCGTCTTCACCAACGGCCTGGGCTGGGGCAAGCCCGTGGATCTGAGCGGCGTGCTCAATGCCGCCTGGTTCGGCATTCCCAGCTTCCATGCGCCGGTATTCACCAGCAACGCCATGCTGCTGATCGTGCCCGTGGTCATCATTCTGGTGGCCGAGAACCTGGGCCATATCAAGGCCGTGACGGCCATGACGGGCAAGAACCTGGACCAGTACATGGGCCGGGCCTTCATCGGTGACGGTGTGGCCACCATGGTCTCCGGCGCAGCCGGCGGCACGGGCGTTACCACCTATGCCGAAAACATCGGCGTGATGGCGGCGACCCGCATCTACTCCACGGCCGTGTTCTTTGTGGCGGCCCTGCTGGCCGTGCTGCTGGGCTTTTCGCCCAAGTTCGGTGCACTGATCCAGGCCATTCCCCTGCCCGTCATGGGCGGTGTCTCCATCGTGGTGTTCGGCCTGATCGCCATTGCCGGTGCCAAGATCTGGGTGGACAACAAGGTCGACTTTTCCGACACCAAGAATCTGATCGTGGCTGCCATCACCCTGATTCTGGGTACCGGAGAATTCACGCTGAGGTTCGGCGAATTCGCGCTGGGCGGCATCGGCTGCGCCACTTTCGGCGCCATCATCCTGTACGCACTGCTGGCCATGGGCGAGCGCAAATCTGAAACCAAGGTACAGGCCAGGTGAGTGCCAACATGTAATCGAGGGAACATTCCCCTGACAGCAGCGCGGGGCCTTTGCCGAGAATCCTGGTATTAATGTTCCGCGCTGGTAACATTTCTCGCTGGAGATATGCCGCCCTACCCGGGCGGTTTTTTTTAGTTGGAGCATGCAATGTCCATCGCAGATCGCGTACGTTACCCAGAATTCCTCTCGCGCGTCATGACGGCCGAAGAGGCAGCCGCCCTGATTCCCCACGGTGTCAATGTCGGCATGAGCGGCTTCACCGGAGCCGGCTACCCCAAGGCATTGCCCCAGGCCATTGCGGCCCGCGCCAAGGCCGAGCATGCCCAGGGCAAGCCCTACAAGATCAATGTCTGGACCGGCGCGTCAACCGCCGCCGAGTGCGACGGCGTGATGGCCGAAGCCCATGCCCTGGGTCAGCGTCTGCCCTTCAACACCGACCCCATCGCGCGCAAGGCCGTCAACGCGGGCGAGATCGATTTCATCGACATGCATCTGTCCCACGTGGCGCAGCATGCCTGGTTCGGCTTTCTGGGCCACATGAACGTCGCCGTGATCGAGGTGCTGGGCGTGACCGCCGACGGCCTGCTGATCCCTTCGACGGCCGTGGGCAACAACAAGACCTGGCTGGAGATTGCCGACAAGGTGATTCTGGAGGTCAACACCAAGCCGCCTGCCCGGATGGAGGGCATGCACGACATCTACTACGGCACGGCCATCCCGCCGCGCCGCATGCCCATCAACATGACGCATGCCGACGACCGTATCGGCGATGCCTACCTGAAGGTGGACCCCGCCAAGGTCGTGGCCGTGGTCGAGACCCACAAGGGCGACCGCGACAATGTGTTTGCCACACCGGACGAAAACTCTCAAAGAATAGCTGGCTACATCATCGACTTCCTGGCCCACGAGATGAAGATGGGCCGCCTGCCCAAGGAAATGCTGCCCATCCAGTCGGGCGTGGGCAATGTGGCCAATGCCGTGCTGGCCGGACTGCTGACCGGCCCGTTCGAGAACCTGCTGGGCTTTACCGAAGTGCTGCAGGACGGCATGCTGGATCTGCTGCGCGCAGGCAAGATGAGCAAGGCCTCGGCTACCTCCATCTCGTTGTCTGCGGCAGCCTGCAAGGACTTCGAGGACAACATCGACTTCTACCGCGAGCGCATCATCCTGCGTCCGCAGGAAATCTCCAACCATCCCGAACTGGTGCGCCGCCTGGGCATCATCGCCATGAACTCGATGATCGAAGCCGACATCTACGGCAACATCAACTCCACGCATGTCATGGGCACGGGCATGATGAACGGCATCGGCGGCTCGGGCGACTTTGCCCGCAACGGCTATCTGTCCTTCTTCGTCACGCCTTCGGTGGCCAAGGACGGCAAGATCAGCTGCATCGTGCCCATGTGCTCGCATGTGGACCACACCGAGCATGACACCCAGATCATCGTCACCGAGCAAGGTCTGGCCGATCTGCGCGGCCTGTCGCCCAAGCAGCGTGCGCAAGTCATCATCGACCAATGCGTCCATCCGGACTACCGCGCCCAGCTGCAGGACTATTTCGACCGCTCGCGCCAGCAGGGTGCACAGCACACGCCCCATATCCTGACCGAGGCGCTGTCCTGGCATCAGCGCTTCATGGACAAGGGCGATATGCGTAGCTGCGCTACCCCCTGAGCCGCTGCGCCTGGGCGGCCCCGCGGCTTCCCCCAAGGGGGACGACACCCTCGCTGCGGGGCGGCCCTTGCTGGGTGTCTCTGGCTTGGGGCGGGGGTGGATTGGGAGCTGCTGCCTAGTCCGCTTGGTGCTGGCGTTGGCGGCTCCAAGTCCTTAGCATCGAAGGACGCTCTGCAAGGAGCGTCCTTTTTTCATGCACCACAAGGACTGGTATGGCGATCTGGACCCGAGAGCTCGATCTGAAAGCGCTGAACGCAGGCAGCGCAAACACTGCAATTTCCCATCTGGGCATTGAGTTCACCGAATACGGCGACGACTATGTGCGCGCCCGCATCCATGTGGATGAACGCACCTGCCAGCCCTATGGCATTTTGCACGGCGGTGTCAGCGTGGTGCTGGCCGAGACGCTGGGGTCGATGGCTGCGGCCTGCAGCATTCCCGAAGGCTACCGCTGCGTGGGCCTCGGCGTGACCGCCAGCCATGTGCGCGCAGGCCGCAAAGGCAGCTGGATCACCGCCACGGCGCGGCCCACGCACCTCGGGCGCACCACGCATGTCTGGGCGGTGGAGCTGCGCGATGAGGAAGGCAAGCTGACCTGCAACTGCAGCCTGACGATGGCTATCCTGCCGCCCGAGGCAGCGAAGAATGTGCGACTGGATGCGGCTTCGTTGGGTGGGGTGCAGTAGGCTTTTGTTTGCGAGACCGCTTTGTTTTTAGGGCAGAGGCCGGGACTCGCCCCGGCAGGCGAGTTACCTTTCTTGCTCGCACAAGAAACGTAACCCAAAGAATGCGACCCGGATGTCTGCGTCCCTGCGCTTCGCTCCGGGCAAACCTGTGTCACGCAATTCAGACCGCGGTGCGGCAAAACTCGCTGTGTGCTGGCGCACTTCGCTCAAACACGTTGCCGCAAGTCAGAGCACGAAGCATTGGCACTCTTCGGTGCCAATGCCCGCAGCCTGAACTGCGTGCCGCAGGCGCAGCCAGACGGGTGAAAGCGGGATCGGACGGCCTGCGAGAGTTATGACGAAATTGGCTTCTAGCGCTTATACAGATTGCGGTAGCAGCTATCAGTTTGATAAAGAAGCTCTGCTATGACCCATTTTGACGGCGCAGGTTGCCCGTAGCGCAGCGGAGGGACTTGGGCTGCAGGGGCTGTTCTTTGCTTACTTTCTTGGGAGCGGCCTTCCGTCACCAGCAAGAAAGTAAGCCGGCGAGGCGGGCCGAGACCCGCCCTCTGCCTCATATCAAAGAGAAGAACTCTGCCATGTAAGAAAGGCGCAAAACCTTTCCCCGCTCAAACCCCCAGCAACGCCGACAACTTCTCCGGCTGCTGCAGCAGATGCGCGGACTCCGCCTGCAAGGCCAGCCGGCCTTTTTCCATCACCACGGCCTTGTCGGTATGGGCCAGCACCTTCTTGTAGTCGCGGTCCACGATCAGCGTGGAGATGCCGGTCTCGCGGATCTGGGCAATCACGCGCCAGATTTCGGCCACCACCAGCGGCGCCAGCCCCTCGGTGGCTTCGTCAAGAATCATGAGGCGCGGGTTGGTCATCAGCGCGCGGCCTATGGAGACCATCTGCTGCTCACCGCCCGAGAGCTGATCGCCGCCGTTGGACAGTCGCTCCTTGAGGCGTGGAAAGGTTTCCAGTACACGCTCGTAGGTCCAGCCCCGGCTGCCGTCCAGGCCGGCTCTGGCACTCATCAAGAGGTTTTCCTTGACGGAGAGGTTGGGAAAAACGCCGCGCCCTTCGGGGACATAGCCAATGCCGAGACGCGCCATTCTTTCGGGGGCGGAATTCGTCACCTCCTTGCCATCGGCAAACACCTGGCCCGAACGCGCCGGCACATAACCCATCAGCGTACGGATCAGCGTGGTCTTGCCCATGCCGTTGCGGCCCAGCAGGCCCACGGCCTGGCCCTGAGGCAGATCCAGCGAGATGCCGTGCAGGATATGGCTGTCGCCGTAAAAGCTGTGCACCTCCTGCAGGCTGAACATGGCATGGTTCGAAGGCCCGGAAAGTGGGCGCGTGCCTGTGCCCGAGGCAGCAAGCAAGGGCCGCCCGGCAGCGATGGTGCCGTCCCCCTCCCGCGCAGCGAGAGAGGGGGAAGCGGCAGAGCCGCTCAGGGGGTGCCTAGTTTCAAGCATGCTCTTCCTCTCCGAGATAGGCGGTGCGCACGACCGGGTCGATACGAATCTGATCGGGCGTGCCCGTGGCCACCACGCTGCCGTTGACCATGACGGTGATGCGATCGGCAATGCGGAAAACGGCATCCATATCGTGCTCCACCAGCAGCACGGCATGCGCGGACTTGAGCTCCTGCAGCAGCTCCAGCATGCGTTCTGTTTCTTCGGCGCCCATGCCTGCCAGAGGTTCGTCCAGCAGCAGCACGCGTGGCGCCGTGGCAAGGCACATGGCGACTTCCAGCTGACGCTTGGCACCATGGCTCAGGCTGCCGGCGATGCGCCCGGCATGCTGGGCAAGACCGGCGCGCTGCAGCGCGGATTGCGCCCGTTGCATGCTGGCTGCGCAATGCTGGGCCGACTCCCAGATGCGCCAGGGCCTGGGCAGCGCCTGGGCCTGGGCCGTGAGCCGGCAGTTCTCCAGCACAGTGAACTCGGGGAAGATGGTGGTGCGCTGGTAGCTGCGGCCGATGCCGGCCTTGGCGCGCAGTGGCTGCGGCATCTGCGTGACGTCCTGGCCTTCAAGTGCAATGCTGCCGCTGCTGGCTGCTATCTCGCCCGAGAGCATGTTGATGAGCGTGGACTTGCCTGCGCCGTTGGTGCCGATGACGGCATGGACCTCGCCCTGATGCAGATCCAGATCCACATTGTTCACGGCCACCAGCCCGCCAAAGCGCCGCGTCAGGCCGCGCACGGACATCTTTGGAGCATTGCCTGCATCAGCCATGATCCCCTCCTTGCTCGACAGCTTCTGGCGACTGGCCGGTCCGCGCTGCAGCCTTCTTCTGCCATTTATCGTTGATGCCGACCAGGCCCTTGGGCAGCAGCGCGACCAGCGCGATGATGGCAAGGCCCAGCGTCAGCTGCCAGTGGTCCGCGGCATTGCCCACGATGGCATGGGTGCTCAGCAGTTCCTTGAGCAGCACAAAGGTGATGGTGCCCAGCACCGCACCGCGCAGCGAACCCACGCCGCCCAGAATCAGCATCAGCAGGACCTCGCCGGAGTGGTGCCAGGCCAGCAGCTCGGGGTTGACCACGGCATCGCGTGCGGCCAGCAGAAAGCCCGCCAGCCCCGCCAGCGCACCGGCGATCACAAAGCCGGCGAGCTTGTAGCCGTAGGTGGCAAAGCCGGCAGCGCGCATGCGCTGCTCGTTGACGCGAATACCGGCCAGCGCATGGCCGAAGCGCGAGTGGCGCAGCATGGCGATGAAGGCATAGACCAGCACCAGTGCGGCCAGCACCACGAAGTACTGCGTGCTGCTACTTTCCATGTCCAGTGCTCCGATGGCCGGGCGCTGCATCAGGTGGATGCCGTCGCTGCCGCCAAAGTAGCCCACGTCGTGCACGACAAAGAAAGCCAGTTGCGCGAATGCCAGCGTGACCATGATGAAGTACACGCCCTTGGTGCGCAGACTCAGTGCACCCACCAGCAGGGCATACAGGCCCGAGACGCCGACGGCGGCGCCGAGCATGACGAGAAAGTTGCCGCCGTCCTGGCCGGCAGCCTTCACCGCCGCATAGGCACCCAGGCCGAAGTAGGCGGCATGGCCCAGGCTGACCAGCCCTGCGCCGCCCACCAGGATATGCAGGCTCAGCGCAAAGATGGACAGGATCATGATCTTGACCACCAGATCGGACAGATAGGCCGACCAGAAGGGCTGGGCGGCCGCCAGCAGCACTGCGGCGGCCAGCGGCAGCACCACCCCTACCCAGACGCTTTGGGCGCGAATGGGGCGGCTCTGGTTGGTGACTGCTGGTGCTTCTGCATAGGCCTGGTTGGATTGCGGCAGCGGCGTATAGGAGGTGTCGCTCATATCAATGATCCTTGGCACTGCTTGCAGAACTGGCGCGAACCAAGCAGGGGACACAGGGCAAGGGCCATCCCGCAGCGAAGGTGTTGTCCCGCCCGCGTAGCGAGAGCAGGGGAAGGCGCGAAGCGACTCAGGGTGAACTTCATCATCTCTTTCCCATCAGGCCTTCTGGGCGCCATACGAGGATCACGGCCATCAGCAGATAGATGCTCATGCCGCTGAGTTCCTGGAAGAACACCTTGCCGAAGGTATCCACAAAGCCCACCAGCAGCGAGGCAATCAGCGCTCCGGTAATCGATCCAATGCCGCCGATGACCACCACCACAAAGCAGATGATGAGCACGCTGGAGCCCATGTTCGGATAGACCGAACTCATGGGCGCCGCGATCATGCCGGCCAGGGCCGCCAGGGCCACGCCCACCGCGAACACGATGCGGTACAGGCGCTTGATGTTGATGCCCAGGCCACGCACCATGTCGCGGTTGCTGGCACCGGCGCGAATCATCATGCCCAGGCGCGTGCGGTTGACGGTGTAGTACATCAGCAGCGCCACCAGCAGGCAGGCGGCGGCGGCAAACACGTTGTACCAGGGGTACTGCATCATGCCCATGAGAGGAAAGCTGCCGGCCAGCCAGGCCGGCTTTTCCACGCCATGCACATCGTTGCCGACAAGGATGGCGCGCAGGCCTTCAAACACCAGGATCAGGCCATAGGTCATCAGCACCTGCTGCAGGTGATCGCGTTCGTAGAGAAAGCTGAAGAATGCCCATTCGAGAAAATAGCCCAGCACCACCGCCAGCACTACGCCGACCAGCAGCATGGTGATGAAATGCTGGCCCAGATAAGGTGCCAGCGAGAACGCCACATAGGCTCCGATCATGTAGAAGCTGCCATGGGCGAGGTTGATCACTCCCATGATGCCGAAGATCAGCGTCAGGCCGGAGGCCAGCAGAAACAGCAGCAGTCCGTACTGAATCGAGTTCAGACACTGCACCAGAAAAGTGGCGAGATCCACGGCAATCCTTGTTGAAGCGGGAGGGCTGAGGCAGCGGCAGCTACCGCCCCGCGAATCACGGATTCGCGTTGGAGACGAGGCGCTCTGCCGGGGGCCGGCACCAAAGGTGCGGCATGCGCAGAGCAGCGACGTATCCAGGGCGGTATGGCTTGCTTGCGTTACATGCGGCAGCCGCGGGCCGGGTCCGCCAGCGCCTTCACCGCCACGCTGATCTTCTTGTTTTCCTTGCCGTCGACCTTGCGCAGATAGATGTCCTGCACGGGGTTGTGGGCCTTGCTCAAGGTGAAGTCGCCGCGAGGGCTGGCAATCGTGGCTTTTTCGATGGCCGTGCGGAAGACATCCTTCTTGCCGATGTCGCCGCCGGCTGCCTTCAGGCCCACGGCCAGCATCTGCGCCGCGTCATAGCCTTGCACGGCATAGACATCGGGCTGCAGCTTGTAGTTCTTGGCGTAGTTGGTGCGGAAGGCCTGGTCGCGCGCCGTGCCCAGTTCGTCGGCATAGTGCAGCGTGGTCAGCATGCCCTGGGCGGCCTCGCCCTGGGCGTCCAGCGTGCCGTCGGTCAGAAAGCCCGGTCCGTAGAGCGGAATGGTCTTGGACAGGCCAGAGGCGTGATAGTCCTTGACGAATTTCACGGCACCTGCACCCGCAAAGAAGGAGAACACCGCATCGGGCTTGGCTGCTGCGATCTCGGTCAGCAGAGCCTGGAATTCGACGTTGGGAAACGGCAGGGTCAATTGCTTGCTGACCTTGCCGCCGCTTTTCTCGAAGCCTTCCTTGAAGCCGTTGACGGCCTCTTCACCGGCTGCGTACTTCCAGGTCAGGGTCATGGCATTTTTCTTGCCCTCCTTGGCTGCCACCACGCCCATGGGGTAGGCCGTCTGCCAGTTGGAGAAGGAGCTGCGGAAGATATTGGGAGCACACATGGGGCCGGTGACTGCATCGGCTCCCGCATTGGGAACGATGAGCACGGTGCCGCTTTCCTTGGCAGCCTTGGCCATGGCCATGGCCACGCCGGAGTGCACGGTGCCGATGATCACGTCGACCTTGTCGCGCTTGATGAGACGATTGACATTGTCCGTGGCCTTGGCGGGGTCGGATTCGTCGTCGACCTTGAAGTATTCGATCTCGCGTCCGCCCAGCTTGCCGCCCTGTTCGGCGACCTGCATGCGAAAGCCGTTCTCGATCGCCACGCCCAGCGCTGCATAGGTGCCGCTGAAAGGCAGCATGAAGCCGACCTTGATCTTCTCCTGCGCCATGGCGCTGCTGCCGCTTGCGGCGGCAGCCAGTGCGATTGCGCTCCATAGTGCCCATTGCTTGCTCATGCTTGTCTCCTGCTGGTTGATGGATGAATGCCGGCTTGTTCTCAGATCAAGGGATATGACTGGCTGTGGTGCTGGGGGTCGCACTGGTGCAAGAGCGCACTCTAACAACTTTAGGTTTAAAGCAATACCAGCGATTGCCCTAGTTGGATGACGCTGTTGCTAACGCTTTTTGCGCGCTTGCAGCAGGCCGTCAGCGTGGTTTCGTGTCCAGTTCCCGCAAGCGAAAGCGCTGGATCTTTCCGGTTGCGGTCTTGGGCAGTTCGTCCACGAATTCAATGAAGCGCGGGTATTTGTAGGCAGCCAGCCGGTTCTTCACAAAGGCCTTGAGTTCGTCCTCGCTGGCGCTCTGCCCGGGCTTGCACACCACATAGGATTTGGTCTTGGTCAGGCCCTGCTCGTCGGTCACGCCGATCACGGCCGCTTCCAGCACGGCAGGGTGCTGCTGCAGCGTGGACTCGACCTCGAATGGCGAGACATAGATGCCGCTGACCTTGAGCATGTCGTCGCTGCGGCCCGCATAGGTGTAGTAGCCCTCGGCGTCGCGCACATATTTGTCGCCGCTCTTGAGCCAGGCACCCTGGAAGGTGTCGCGCGTCTTGTCGCGGTTGGCCCAGTACATCAGGGCCGCGCTCGGGCCCTTGATGTAGAGATCGCCGATCTCGCCATCGGCCACGGGCTGTCCATCCTCGCCGCGCAGCTCCACCGCATAGCCGGGCACAGGCTTTCCGGTGCTGCCGTAGCGGATATCGTCCGGGCGGTTGGAGAGGAAGATATGCAGCATTTCGGTGGAGCCGATGCCGTCCACGATATCGGCACCGAAGTGGTTCTTGAAGCGCTGGGCAATCTCGGCCGGCAGGGCTTCGCCGGCCGACGAGCACATGCGCAGGCTGACCCGTTCGCGTGCCGGCAAGGCGGGGTGGGCCAGCATGCCCGCAAAGCCCGTAGGCGCTCCGAAAAACACGGTGGGCCGGTGCTCGGTCCAGCGCCTGAAAGTGGCTTCCGGCGTGGGGCGCTCGGCCATCAGCACCACGCTGGCTCCCACGCTCAGAGGGAAGGTCAGGGCATTGCCAAGGCCGTAGGCGAAGTAGAGCTTGGCGGCGGAAAAGCAGACATCGTTTTCATTCAGGCCCAGCACCGGTTTGCCATACAGCTCGGCCGTCCAGTAGGGGTTGGCGTGGGTATGCACCGCCCCCTTGGGCTTGCCGGTGGAGCCTGAGGAATAGAGCCAGAAGCCGGGGTCGTCGCCCATGGTCCTGGCGGCGTGGGCCAGCGGCGTTTGCTGCTGCAGCCAGGGCTGCAGCGCCTCGAAGGCCGGTGGCAGGCCTGGCGATGCATCCTCGGGTCTGGCGACCCAGATATGGTTGACCTCATGGTGCGCCTGCTCCAGGGCCTGCTGCACCACGGGAACCAGCGCGCCATTCGTCAGAATCGCCTGCGCACGGCAATGCTCGAGCATGTAGGCGTAGTCAGCTGCGGTGAGCAAGGTATTCACCGCCACCGGCACCACACCAGCGTACATGGCTCCGAGAAAGGAGATCACCCACTCGCGCATATCGTGCATGACCAGCAGCACGCGCTCCTCGCGATGGATGCCGGCCGCGAGCAGGCCATGGGCCAGGCGGCGGGCCTGCTCCTGCAACTGTGCATAGCTGAGCGTGCCCTGGTCATCGGTGTAGGCGTTCTTGTCACCGCGCCCCTGGTTGAGGTCAAACAGATGCTGGGCAAAGTTGAAGGCTTGGCTGAAGTCGGCCATGGCTCATGCTCCCGTCGTTTCGGCCAGTGCCTGCAGAACCTGCGGTGCAGCTTGTATGGCGCTTTTGCGATGATAGAAATCCAGGGCCCGCAGGCCGCCGAGTTCGCAGCCGCCGCCGGCGCGGCCCGGACCTCCATGCTGGGACTGGGGCATGACATTGCCATGGCCCGTATGCAGCTTGGCGACAGCGGGCGTGACCACGTGCACGCGGCCGTGGCTGGCGGCGAGCTCGGTGGCGCTGGCGGCCAGGGCCTGGTCGTCATCACCGTAGATAGAGCAGACCAGCGAGCCCTGGCCGCGATGCGCAAGTGCCAGGCCATGGGCCAGGTCACGGTAGGGCAGGAGCGTGGCCACCGGGCCAAAGACCTCCATGTCGTGCACGAGTGCACTGCCATCGGGGTCTTGTGTGCCCAGCAGCACGGGTTGGGCGCAGGCGGCAATCGCCGGGTCGGCATCGATCAGCGCATTGCGCCGGCCGTCATGCAGGGCCGTGGTGTGTTCCAGCAGGCGGCCCAGGCCTTGCTGCACGCTGTCGTACTGCTCGCGGCTGACCAGAGATCCCATGCGCACGGCGTCGTTGCGCGGGTTGCCCACGGAGATCTTCGCCAGCTGCGCACTGATGGTCTGGGCCAGGCTGTCATACAGGGCCTGCGGCACCAGCACGCGGCGTATGGCCGTGCATTTCTGGCCAGACTTGACCGTCATTTCGCGCACCACTTCACGCGCCAGCAAGGCGGCGGCTTCGCTGTCCGGGCCATGGCCGGGCAGCAGCATCGCACAGTTCACGCTGTCGGCCTCGATATTGCTGCGCACCGAATGGCGGCTGATGGCCGCATGAGAGCGGATGGTCGACGCCGTGTCCGCAGACCCCGTGAAGGAGACCACATCCATGGGCTGCAGCTGATCCAGCAAGCCGGCGGCACTGCCGCAGACGATGGACAGCGCTCCCGGCGGCAGTATGCCGGCATCGATCACATCCTTGACCATGCGCTGGGTCAGCCAGGCAGTGGCCGTGGCCGGTTTGACGATGACGGGCACGCCCGAGAGCAGGGCCGGTGCCGCCTTCTCCCACAGCCCCCAGGCAGGGAAGTTGAAAGCGTTGATGAACAGCGCCACGCCACGCGTCGGAACCTGGATATGGCGGGACAGAAAGGCTCCGTCCTTGGCCAGCGCCACGGCTTCGCCGTCGCCCAGATGTCTGGCGTCGCCCAGTGCTGCGCCCCATCTGGCGTATTGATTCAGGGTGTAGATGCCGCCGTCCACATCGACGGCGGTATCGTTTCTGACGGTGCCGCTGTTGGCGGTGGAGATCTCGTAATACGCGTCACGCCGGCTTTGCAGCACGGCGGCAATATCGGCCAGCAGGCTGGCGCGCCGGGCATAGCTCAGGGCGCGCAAGGCATTGCCTCCGGTGTCGCGGGCAAAGGCAAAGGCGGCACCCAGATCAAGCCCTGTGGCGTCGACACGCACCAGCTCGGCCCCCAGTACCGGATCTCGTAACAAACTGCCAGGGCCGCTGCCGGTTTGCCAGCGGCCTGCCACATGGTTGGCCAGTAACTCAGTCATGGGGGTCTCCTGAAGTGCTGTTCTGATCAGCATCAAATCTTTGGTGCAACATGCAATATTGTGCGTGCAATCAAAAGATAAATACGAGACAATGCAGTGTCAAGCAATATATTGCATGATTCGCGTTAACCCCGACTGTTTATCATTCACGGCCTCTGAGGAGCTTTATGGATCAGTTAGACATGGCATCCGCGTCGGTTGCGGAAGGGGATGAGGCGGGCAAAAGCCCGTTGCTGCAGGCCTTGGGCGAGAGGGTGCGCAATCTGCGTGCGCGCCGCGGTCTCACGCGCCGCGGGCTGGCTTCTGCGGCGGTGGTGTCCGAGCGTCATCTGGCCAATCTCGAATACGGCACGGGCAATGTCTCCATCCTCGTGCTGCAGCAGATCGCACAGGCACTTCAGTGCAGCATGGCCGAGCTGCTGGGCGATGTGACGACGGCCAGTGCCGAATGGCTGCTTCTGCGCGAATTGCTCGAGGGCCGCAGCGAGGCCGATTTGCAGCGTGTG
This sequence comes from Comamonas testosteroni TK102, assembly GCF_000739375.1. Taxonomy (NCBI): domain Bacteria; kingdom Pseudomonadati; phylum Pseudomonadota; class Betaproteobacteria; order Burkholderiales; family Comamonadaceae; genus Comamonas; species Comamonas testosteroni. The sequence goes on from NZ_CP006704.1 coordinate 109,672, forward strand.
CGACTGGCGGCCGGAGAGATTCTCGGGACGGCGCCCAGCGGAGACCCGCACCGGGCTTCTCGCATTGCCCTGATAGGCCTGCGCGGCGCGGGCAAGTCCACGCTGGGCCGCATGCTGGCAGAGCAACTGAATGTGCCGTTTCTGGAGCTGAATCAGGAGATCGAACGGGTGGCCGGCTGCAGCGTGCGCGAGATCTATGACCTTTATGGCGCGGGTGCCTATCGCCGTTACGAGCGTCGTGCACTGGAAGAGGCCGTGCAGATCTACAGCGATGTGGTGATTGCCACGCCGGGCGGTATTGTCTCGGACCCCGCGACCTTCAATGAGTTGCTCAGCCACTGCACCACGGTCTGGCTGCAGGCCCAGCCCGACGAGCATATGGGCCGTGTCGTGGCTCAGGGCGACACGCGGCCCATGGCAGCCAACCCCGAGGCCATGGACGATCTGCGCCGGATTCTGGACGGCCGATCGGCCTTTTACTCCAAGGCCGACCATGTGCTGGACACCAGCGGCAAAAGCCTGGCACAAAGCTTCAGGCAGCTGAAGACACTGGTCGCTGCCTGAGCGGATTCAGGCGGGCAGGGCGCGCTCAAGTATGGCCGCAATGTCGAGCCCAGCAGGGTCGAACGCTCCGACCACCATGGCCCCGCCTTGTGCGCCAAGGCGGGTCTGGATGAAGCCATCGGCCATGGGGGCGGGCGCGTGCCTGTGCAGCAGGCAGGCCTGGGCCAGCAGACACAAGTCCTGCACCAGTCGGCGCGCTTGCGGCTCCAGTGCATCGGGTGCGGCAGACAAGCGCCTGGCCAGCGATTGCGTCATCGCCGTCAGCAGGGGGTGGTCGGCAGCCATATCGCTGAGATCCTGCAGCAGCAGGCGCGCAGCTTCTGGCTCGCGGCCCATGGCGCGCAGAACGTCGAGGCACATCACATTGCCCGAGCCCTCCCAGATGGAGTTGACCGGTGCTTCACGGAACAGGCGCGAGACGATGCTTTCCTGCACATAGCCGTTGCCGCCAAAGACCTCCATGGCTTCGCCCGTGATCTCCACCGAGCGCTTGCAGACCCAGAACTTGGCGGCCGGAGTCATGATGCGTTTCCAGGCACGAGCCAGCAGGTCGCCGTCGGCCTCCGACTCATAGGCTTGCGCCAGATGCATGGCGAGCTGCATGGAGGCTTCGCTTTCGAGGGCCAGGTCCGCGAGTACGGAGGCCATCAGCGGCTGATCCGAAAGATGCTTTCCAAAGGCCGAGCGCTGACGCGCATAGGCAATCGACTGCACGGTGGCGCTGCGCGCAATGGCCGCGCTGCCCAGCACGCAGTTCAAGCGCGTGTAGCTGGCCATTTCGATGATGGTGGGAATGCCGCGCCCTTCCTCGCCCATGAGAATGCCCCAGGCGTCCTGCAGCTCCACTTCCGCGCTGGAGTTGCTGCGGTTGCCGACCTTGTCCTTGAGGCGCTGCACACGTACCGGGTTCTTGCTGCCATCGGGGCGCCAGCGCGGCACGAAGAAGCAGGCATGGCCGCCGAGTTCGCCGCTTGCCGTGGCCATGCGCGCCACCACCAGATGGGCGTCGCACATGGGGGCCGAGAAAAACCATTTGTGGCCGCGCAGCAGATACTCGCCGCCGCGGCCGCCATCATGCACCGGGCGGGCCACCGTGGTGTTGGCGCGCACGTCCGAGCCGCCCTGTTTTTCCGTCATGCCCATGCCTATCCAGATGGATTTTTTCTGGGCCAGCGGCAGATCGCGTGGGTCGTACTCGTGGCTGAACAACTGAGCCTGCAACTGGCTCCAGAGCCGGGGCTCTTTTTGCAGCACGGGGATGGCCGCTGTGGTCATGGTGGCCGGGCATAGCGTGCCTTGCTCTACCTGACCGTGCAGGTAGAAGCCGGCGGCCCAGGCGCTCCAGCGACCGCGACCCTGGCTCTCGAAGGGCAGAGAGATCAGACCCTGCTCGCGATACAGCTGCATGAGGCGATGCCAGCTGGGGTGGAATTCCACGGCATCGAGCACACGCCCGCGCGCGTCGAAGCGCTGCAGCTCGGGAGTATGGCGGTTGGCGAGCTCGGCATGCTCCCAGTTCTGCTTCTCGCCAAGCTGTTGCGCAAAGCGGCTCAGGGCCGGAACAAAGCCCTGGGCCTGCTGGCGCAGCAGCACTTCCTGCAAGGCCGTGTCGGCCTGCAGCAGGTTGATGTCGGTCAACTCATCGAACTGGTTGAAGACGTCATGGGTGTCCAGGGCCTGCATGCGATCACTCCTGTGCTGTGCGCTTGTCACAGCCCAATATAGAGCGCCGCATGGCTGGCGCAAAGCGGGTTTTCAGCCGCCTTGGCGCCGGTGTTCAGCGCCTGCGTGCCTGCTCGTACAAGCCCGTGACGCGCGGCACGTTTCCTTCCAGCTGGCGGATGCGATCGGGGCCTGTCGGGTGCGTGGAGAGAAAGCCTATGCCGCCTTCGCCCGTGGCCTGGCCCATCTTGCGCCACAGGCTCACGGCGGCCTGCGGGTTGTAGCCGGCGCGGGCCGCCAGCTCCAGTCCGACCAGATCGGCATCGCTTTCGTCGTTGCGGCTGAACTTGAGGCTGAGCAACTGGCCGCCCAGGCGTGCAGCGGCATTGCCGATATCGCCCAGACCCAGCAGTTGCGCGCCCAGCGATATGCCTATGCTGGTGGCCTGGTTCTTGGCCAGCTGCTCGCGCGAATGCTCGCGCAGGGCATGGGCCATCTCGTGACCCATGATCATGGCAATCTCGTCGTCCGTGAGCTTGAGCTGGTCGATGATGCCGGTGTAGAAGGCGATCTTGCCGCCGGGCATGCAGAACGCGTTGATCTGCTTGCTGCCGATGAGGTTGACCTCCCAGCGCCATTGGCTGGCGCGCGGATTCCATTGCGCGGCATAAGGGATGAGGCGCTGGGCAATGGTGCGCAGGCGTTGCAGCTGCGGGTTACCGGCATCTGCCAGCGCACCCTGGGCCTTGGCTTTTTGCAGCAGCTCCTGGTATTGCTGGGTCGCAGAGTTCTCCAGCGTCTCGGCCGGCACCAGCTGACGCATGACGGATGCCTTGCCGACCTCCACCTGCGCCTGTGCAGGCATCAGCGGCGCGCAGGCCAGTGCAAGCAGCAGGCAACTGCGGGTGACGGGCAGGCGCAGGGATGAGGTGAGGGAGTGCATGGCTGCCAAGTCTATGCGAGCGCGAAGAGGACTCGGGTCAGACGGCTTCTGCAGTCTTTCGTTCTGCCTGTACCACCAGCCACAGACCGCCGATCACGCCGAGCAGACCGATTACGGACCACCAGGCCGGTCGCTCGCCCACCACCAGCAGCGACAGCGCAAAGGCGGTGATCGGCTCGGCCTTGCTCAGGGCCACGCCGGTCGCGGCAGACATGCCGCGCAGGCCCACTGAAAACAGCAGATAGGCAAAGCCCGTGGCGACCATGCCCAGATAGGTCACCACGGCCCAGCCTTCGGCGCTGATCTGCAGCGGCCCGCCCAGCCAGGCCGAAACGGGCAGCGACAGCAGGGCCGCGCAGGCAAAGACCCAGGCATTGACCGTGGCCACACGCGATTGCATCACCAGGGCCTGATTGACCAGGGCGTAGGCGGCGTAGGACAGACCGGCGAGCAGGCACAGGGCCATGCCCGCCCATGGCAGATGCTGTCTGTCGCTGGCGGCCAGCGCCATGACAATGCCTCCGCCCACGCCGGTGCAGGTGCCCAGCCACCATTGGGCGCTGGGCATGCGCTTTTGCACCACAGCCTGCATCAGACCGGCCCAGATGGGGCCGCTGCCTATGGCCAGCGCTGTACCCAGGGCCACGCCGCTGGCCTTGACGCCGGCAAAGAAGCTGAGGTTGTAGATGGCCATGCAGAGGCCGCAGAACACGATACGCGCCCAGCGCATGGGCTGGCGCGCATGGCTTCGGTCCAGCAGCAGCGCCAGCGCGCCAAAGAACAGTGCGGCCATGACCATGCGCAGGCCGCCCACCCAGTAGGGCGAGAGCTGTGCGGGCGCGAAATGCTGTGCCGTGCCCGTGGTACCCCAGAGCATGGCGGCGGCCAGCACCAGGCCGACAGGACCCAAGGCGTTTCGGGATGATGAGTAAGAGATAGCGGAAGTCACAGACATGAGTGAGCCATCATGCGCGGGCCCGGGTCGCCCATCTGTCGAGAAACGCTTGAAGTGCGCCAGCTCAGCGCGGCTCACGCAGTTGACGCGATGTCACGCCGCGCTCGCGCCGCAATGCATAGGCCAGGGCGCTTGCCGAGGCGTAGCCGCAGCGCAAGGCGGTCGCTTCGAGTGCAGCCCCCTGTTTGAGCTGCCGCACGGCAGCATCCAGACGCAGGCCGCGAAGCCAGTCCTGCGGGGTGCGGTCCGTCAGCTCCACAAAACGGGCATGGAACTGGGCCACGCTCAGGTGCATCAAGCCCGCCAGTCTGGCCGTGGGCCAGCTTTCGTGCAAGGCGGCCTGGATCTGCTGCTGCAGCCGCAGCAGATCCAGTCCACGCCGCTGCAGCAAGGTGGGAGCCTGCAGCACCAGCGCCATTTGCGCGGCGGCCGACAGGCTTGACTGAGGAAAGCGCAGCGCCGGTGGCACGGCAAAGCGGCGCAGCTTGTCCAGCCCCTCGGCCATGGGCGCATCGATCACCAGTACCTGGGTTTGCGGCGCGGCCAGATAACCATGGTCGGCCCCTGCGGGGATGACCATGCCGCAGGCGCTGTCTACAAAGCTGGGTCTGCCGGCCACCTCCAGCTCCATGCGGCCCTGCAGCGCAAACAGGATCTGGGCATAGTCGTGGGCATGGGCCTGATGCTCGCCGCTGTAGCTGCGCACCGATGCCTGTGCCTGGTCAAGCACAGGGTGCGGGGATGCGGTGTCACGGCTCATGGGTCAATCCTGCTTACAGAAAGAGACGGCGGTCGGGGCAATGGTAGCGCCCGGCGACTGGCGCGGGCAACCGATAATGCCCTCTGCCTCAGAGAACCAGACCATGACCGAGTCGTCCCAAACAAGCCGCAATCCCTCTTCCGCAGACGTCGCCATCAAGCCCAAGCGCAGCTGGAGCCAGGCCTTCAAGGTCTACGCCCAGCCCACCAGCCTGCGCATGCTGGCCCTGGGCTTTTCGGCCGGCCTGCCCTTGCTGCTTGTGCTCGGTACCCTGAGCTTCTGGCTGCGCGAGGCCGATATTGACCGCACGACGATCGGATTCCTGAGCTGGGTGGGTCTGGCCTATGCCTTCAAATGGGTTTGGTCCCCGCTTGTGGATCGTCTGCCACTGCCGGCGCTGACGCGGATGCTGGGCCGCCGCCGCAGCTGGCTGCTGTTTTCGCAGCTGCTGATCGTGGCCGGCCTGCTCGGCATGTCGTTCATGGACCCCAAGCAATCGCTGCAGCCCCTGGTGTGGTGCGCAGTGCTGGTGGCTTTCGGCTCGGCCACGCAGGATATTGCGCTTGATGCCTATCGCATAGAGTCCGCCAAGCTCGACGACCAGGCGGCCCTGGCGGCCACCTACCAGACCGGTTATCGCCTGGCCATGATCTGGGCCGGAGCCGGCGTTCTGTGGGTGGCGTCACAGGTGCAGGGGGATGTGCAGGGCTATATGGTGCAGGCCTGGCATGTGGCCTATACGGCCATGGCGGCAAGCATGCTGGTGGGCATGATCACGGTGCTGCTCTCGCCCGAGCCTGAAACCCGCCCCATGGCACCGGCACGCAATGCCGCCGAATGGATCAAGGGCGCGCTGATTGCGCCGTTTGCCGACTTCGTCGGCCGCTATCGGTGGCAGGCGCTGCTGCTGCTGGCGCTGATCGGGCTGTATCGCGTCAGCGACGTGGTCATGGGCATCATGGCCAACCCGTTCTATGTGGACATGGGCTACACCAAGGAAGAGGTGGCCGCCGTGACCAAGGTGTTCGGCGTCATCATGACGCTGCTGGGCGGCTTCGTGGGCGGCACCATGGCCGTGCGCTGGGGCGTGATGCGTGTGCTGATGCTGGGGGCCGTGCTGTCGGCCTGCACCAATATGCTGTTTGCCTGGCTGGCCACGCGCGGCCATGACGTCGCGGCGCTGGTCTGGGTGGTCAGTGCCGACAATCTCGCCGGGGGGATCGCCTCGGCAGCCTTTATTGCCTATCTCTCGGGCCTGACCAATGTGCAGTACTCGGCCACGCAATATGCGCTGTTCAGCTCCATGATGCTGCTGGCGCCCAAGTGGCTGGCGGGCTTCTCGGGGGTGTTTGTCGATACTTATGGTTACGAGGCATTCTTCCACACCACGGCGCTGATGGGCTTCCCGGTGCTGCTGCTGATTTTCCTGGCATCAAGAGTGAAAATGGGCTCTGGCACTTGATGGGAAAGCGCTGTTAGCTATTGTTTTTTGGTGCGTGTAGCGTTTACCGAACTTTACGCGCCAGACAAGAGCAGATCATCTGCGTGCTGCAGCATGGTGCCTTGAAGAAATATCGAGGCGCGAGCATGACTACACTGCCCCCTATGAGCACGCACCAACTTCTGATGATTGAGGACGACGTTCGCCTGGCGCAAATGGTGAGCGATTATCTGGGCAATAACGGCCTGGAAGTGACCCATATGGCCGATGGCAAGAGCGGCCTGGAACAGCTGCAGCCCAGCGATGGCGGCTCGGTCGAGCTGCCCGATCTGGTGATCCTGGACCTGATGCTGCCGGATATGGACGGCCTTGAAGTCTGCCGCCGCATACGTTCCATGCCTGGTGCCCCCGCACAGGTCCCGGTGCTGATGCTGACCGCCAAGGGAGATCCCATGGACCGCATCATCGGCCTGGAGCTGGGCGCCGACGACTATCTGCCCAAGCCTTTCGAGCCGCGCGAGCTGCTGGCCCGCATTCGCGCCATCCTGCGCCGCAAAGGTGGCGAGAGCCAGGCGGCGCCCGCGAATGCCGTCATGCGCTTCGGCAGCCTGGAAATCGATCGTGATGCCCGTACCGTGTCGGTGGGCGAGCAGCAGGCCGATCTCACTTCCTACCAGTTCGATCTGCTGGTGGCGCTGGCCGAGCGCGCCGGTCGCGTGCTGACGCGCGACCAGATCATGGAAGCCGTGAGAGGGCGCGAACTGGAGGCCTTCGATCGTTCGATCGACGTGCATATGGGCCGCATCCGCGCCGCGATCGAGGCCGACCCCAAGGCTCCCAAGCGCATTCTCACGGTGCGCGGTGTGGGCTATGTTTTTGCCAAGCAACAAGACTGATGAAGCTGCTGCATGTCTTCTCTCAGCGCCTGTATCTGCGCATCTGGCTGGCCGTGGTGGTCGGTGTGGCCGTGCTCACGCTTTGCGTGGCCTGGGCCTGGAATATTGCCGAGGAACAGCGCGCGCAGAACAGCACCACACCGCCTTCGCGCGAGATGGTGCTCAAAGGCCCCGAGGGCGAGGTGGTGGTGGAGGGGCGTGGCAACCGCGTCTCCGGCTCGCCCGTAGATGGCGTGCGTTTTGAAATTGCCGCCAGGGACGGGCAGGTCTATGAGCTGTGGATGGCGCCGCGCGAGTGGCGTGAGGGTCGCCCTCCACCGCGTGATGGTGCCGTGGCCTTCTGGCTGCGGCCACCGTTCGGCTTTCTGTGGATGCTGGGCCTAGTCGGCGTGGCGGTGGTTGTGGGCGTGTTCCCCATCATTCGCCGCCTGCTCAAGCGTCTGGAAAATCTGCAGCGCGGCGTCAAGCGCTTCGGCGAGGGCGATCTGTCGGTGCGCGTGCCCGAGCACGGCCATGACGAGGTGGCCGATCTGGCACACCAGTTCAACGCCGCTGCCGCGCGCATCGAGACCTTGATGACCTCTCACAAGTCTTTGCTGGCCAATGCCTCGCATGAGCTGCGTTCGCCGCTGACGCGCATCCGCATGGGCCTGGAGTTCATGGGCGACGATCCGGCCAGTGCACGTGCCAAGGCCGAGATCCAGCGCAATATTGGCGAGTTGGACCAACTGGTCGACGAGATCCTGCTGGCCAGCCGGCTGGACTCCAGCGAGGTCGATGTGGGCACGGTGGAGTCGGTCGATCTGATCGGTCTGGCGGCCGAGGAATGCGCGCGCATCGATGCCGATCTGGAGATGCAGACCGATGGTCCGCTGGAGGTGCAAGGTATTGCGAAACTGCTGCGCCGCGCCGTGCGCAATCTGCTGGAGAACGCGCGCCGCTACAGCGAGGGCGAGATCACGCTGTCCCTGTCCAGGCAGGACGATATGGCCGTGATTCGCGTCGAGGACCATGGCCCTGGCGTTCCCCAGGCGCAGCGTGAGCGTATTTTCGAAAAGTTCTATCGCCTGCCTGGCGCCAGCGAGCGCTCCGGCGGTGTGGGTCTGGGTCTGTCGCTGGTGCGGTCGATCGCCGAGCGGCATGGAGGGACTGTGCACTGCGAGGCACGCCAGGATGGCCGTAGCGGTGCGAGCTTTGTGATCTGTCTGCCGCTGGTCTGATCCGGCTCCCCCAGAAAAAAGCCCCGCAGATCTCGTCCTGCGGGGCTTTTTGTTTCAGTACGGTGGCTGGGCGGGTCGGCCTATGGAGACATAGCCCAGGCCATGGCTGGCAGGTAGGGAAGGCTCGTAGAGATTGCGGCCGTCGAAAATCATTCTGTCGCGCAGCGTTGAGGCCAGCAGGTCAAAGTCCGGAGCGCGGAAGATCTGCCATTCAGTCACGATGGCCAGGCAGTCTGCATCCTTTACGGCAGCCAGAGGGCTATCTGCCAACTGCAGGTCGGCACGCTCGCCGTAGATCCGGTGGGCTTCCTTCATGGCCACGGGATCGTAGGCCTTCACCTTGGCGCCGGCAGCCCAGAGCGACTCCAGCAGATTGCGGCTGGGCGCTTCGCGCATATCGTCGGTATTGGGCTTGAAGGCCAGGCCCCAGACGGCGATGGTCTTGCCCTCAAGCTGGCCGTTGTAGAAGGCGCTGATACGCTCGAACAGCACATTGCGCTGGGCATGGTTACGGTCTTCTACGGCGTTGAGCAGCAGAGGCTCGAAATCGACTTCCCTGGCGGTGTGGATCAGCGCCTTCACATCCTTCGGAAAGCAGCTGCCGCCATAGCCCACGCCCGGGTAGATGAAGTGATAGCCAATGCGCGGGTCGCTGCCAATGCCGCGGCGCACGGCCTCCACATTGGCACCCAACTTTTCCGCCAGATTGGCGATTTCGTTCATGAAGCTTATCTTGGTCGCCAGCATGGCATTGGCCGCGTATTTGGTCAGCTCTGCGCTTCGGACATCCATCACCACGATCTTGTCGCGGTTGCGGTTGAAAGGCGCGTACAGCTCGCGCAGCTTGGTTTCGGAAGCCGGGTTGCCGGTGCCGATGATGATGCGGTCCGGGCGCTGGCAATCGCCCACGGCAGCCCCCTCCTTGAGGAACTCGGGGTTGGATACCACGTCGAACGCATGCTGCAGATTGCGTTGTGCAAGGCCTTCGGCGATCACGGCCGAGACCTTGTCCGCCGTGCCCACGGGCACGGTCGATTTGTTGATGACGATGCGCGGACCGTCCATGTGCTGGGCGATGGTGCGGGCCACGGCCAGCACATATTGCAGGTCGGCGCTGCCGTCTTCGTCGGGCGGCGTGCCCACGGCCAGAAAGATCAGCTCGCTGTGCGCCACGCCTTCGGCGGCATTGGTGGTGAACTGCAAACGGCCCAGTTGCTGATTGTTGATGACGAGTGCATCGAGGCCAGGTTCATGGATGGGGATCTGGCCGGCCTTGAGTGCCGCGACCTTCTTCTCATCCACATCCACACAAAGCACCTGGTGGCCTACGTCGGCCAGCACGGCGCCTTGCACAAGACCGACATAGCCGGTACCAAAGACAGTAACTTTCATACGCGATAAAAAGAGCGATACCAATCCACAAAATTCTGCACGCCAGTGGCCACGGGCATGGCTGGCGAGAAGCCGACCCAGGCTTGCAGGGCTCGTGTGTCCGCCGATGTGCTGTGCATGTCTCCGGGCTGTATGGGCAGCATTTGCTTGCGAGCGGTAATTTGCAGGGCGCCCTCCAAGGCGGCGATGTAGTCCATCAGCACGGTGGGTGTGTTGTTGCCGATGTTGAAGATGCGATAGGGCGCAGTGCTGGTGCCAGGGTTGGGGTTCCGGCTGTCGTAGCTGGCGTCGGGTGTGGCGGGCTTGTCCAGCACGCGCATGATGCCTTCGACGATATCGTCGATATAGGTGAAGTCGCGCACCAGCTTGCCTTCGCCATAGACATCGATGCTCTCGCCCGCCAGCATGGCCTTGGTGAACTTGAACAAGGCCATGTCGGGGCGGCCCCAGGGACCATATACCGTGAAGAAGCGCAGACCTGTGGTGGGAATGCCGTACAGGTGCGCATAGCTATGGGCCATCAGCTCATTGGCCTTCTTGGTGGCTGCGTAGTAGCTGATGGGGTGGTCCACCGCATCGCTTTCGGCAAACGGCATCTTGGTGTTGCCACCATAGACGCTGGAGCTGCTGGCATAGACCAGATGCTCGATCTGGTGCTTGCGGCAGCCTTGCAGGACATTGCCAAAGCCCAGCAGATTCGAGTCGGTGTAGTCGTCGGGCTGATCGATGGAGTAGCGCACCCCGGCTTGTGCGGCCAGGTGCAGAACTTTGCCGGGGGCTACCTTGGCAAACAGGTCGGCCATCCCTTGCCGCTCCGCCAGATCGAGTTCCACGAAGCGGAAGTGGGCATGTGGGCGCAACTCGGCGAGGCGGGCATGCTTGAGCGCCACGTCGTAGTAGTTGTTGAGGTTGTCGATACCAACCACGGGCACACCTTGCTCAAGCAGCCGCTTGGCGCAATGCATGCCGATAAAGCCGGCACAGCCGGTGATCAGAACGGGATTCATGGGGCAATCCAGAGATATTGGTATTGCGCAGGTGTTGCGCTGGCAGGCATTTTCTCGAAAGGCATGCTCAGTGTCTGCAGCGCGGTTTTTGCCTGGGTGGTGAAGATGCCGTCCCACCAGCCCGCGACGGGCTTGTCGGCACGTGTGATCAACAGCAGGCCGCCTGCGGTATCGGCGCCGGCCTGAGACAGGCACTGCCTCAGCTGTGCGCCATCGGAGCAGCCCAGGGCGTAGGTTTGCGGGAACTGCGAATGCAGCATGGCCGCCATCATATGGTCCGAGCCGACGATGACGCCCTTGCCGTCATAACCGGCCTTGCGCAGTTCCTGGGCCAGTGTCTTGACCGGATGGTTGAGCTCGTCGGGATCGTTCTTGCGGCCGCCCTGCCAGGGGCGCAGCGTGGCCATGATCAGAAAGATCAGGGCAAAGACGATGACGAAGACGGTGAACATGCGGCCCACGCCCTGTTCCAGCAGTGCAGGGCGCCAGACATACAGGGCCAAGGGTGCAATGGACGTCAGAGGCAGCATCCAGCGCTGCTTGAAGTCCGTGACATCAGCTGCCAGCACCATGCCCAGCAGGCAGACGGCAATGACGAGCAGGTAGTTGCGCAGCAAAGGCCTGGCCCATTCCTGGCCCTGCAAAAACGCGTCGGTGCCTGGCTTCCAGAGTCTGGAGCGATAGCTGAGCACGGCGGCAATCAGCCACAGGCCCAAGGTGGAAAGCAGGGCCTTGAGCAGATTGCCCAGACCTTTCAGGTGCGAAGCCTCGGTGGAGATGGACATCTTCTGTACGGTCTCTGTGGTTGCCATGCCCCAGTGCGAGGCCAGCCAGAAGGCATGGGGCGCAAACACCAGCAAGCCCACCAGCGGAGCCAGCCACCAGCCCCTGGCGAAGATGGCGCGACGTACCTGCGTCACCGACATGGAGGCCACGAACAAGGCGCCAATGAGCATGGCATAGCTGTATTTGGACAGCATGCCCAGACCGCAGAAGAGGCCGATCCATACAAAATTGATGACTTGCGGCTTTTGCACCTGGCGCAGTACCGCCCACCACAAGCCCATGGTCATGGCCGTCACCATCACCGTATGGGTCTGGTCGCGCAGCGAGTCCCAGCCGAAAGGCGGCATCAGCAGCAGACCTGCGGCCACCCACCACGCGCCTTTGCGATCGAGCAACTCCCGGCCCGCCAGCCAGGCCAGGCAGTAGGTCAGGGCGATCAGCAGATGTTTGAGCAGGGCCAGAGCCAGCACCGAGGGGCCGAGAATCTGGCAGACCGCCCATTGCATCCAGGTATACAGAGGCGGCTGCGGGCCATAGCCCAGATGCAATTGCTGGGCCCAGAGAATCTGTTCGGACTCGTCCCATTTCATGCCCGCGGAAATGCTGATGCGGGAAACGATATGGGCACAAACTAAAAGAGCCAGCCATATCCATGGCTTGGTATATAGGGCTTGCTGCCAGTCGGGGCGAATAGAAGTCGAGGAGTTTGATGCCATAGGATTTGGCGAGTGCACATGTTTTGATAGTGCGCACTTACGATTGCGCTTGGCTTTGCAGGCCAAACAATGGGCCTGGCGCAAATGGCACCTAGGGTATTCAGTTAGTATAGGTGACTGTTATCCAAAATCATTGAGCATGACGTCCGTGCACGATTCCAATCCCGAAGTTTCCATCGTTGTTCCTGTTTATAACGAGTTCGATAATCTGCCCGACCTGGTGGCCCGTATTGACGAGGCCATGCGCACCCAGCCGCTGAGCTACGAACTGATTGCGGTGGACGATGGCTCGACGGATGGCAGTGCCAGGCGTCTGCGCGAGCTGGCCGAGCAGCATCCCTGGGTGCGTGCCGTCTGTCTGGTACGCAACTACGGGCAGTCCAGCGCCCTGCAGGCCGGTTTTGACCGCGTGCGCGGCCGTTATGTGGTCACGCTGGATGCCGACCTGCAAAACGAACCCGGCGATATTCCGCTGTTGCTGGAGCGTCTGGAAAACGACCCCGATGTGGACATGATCTCGGGCTGGCGCAAGAACCGCCAGGACAAGGCGCTGTCGCGCCGTCTGCCCTCGGTGCTGGCCAACCGCCTGATTTCCAAATTCACCAATGTGCAGCTGCATGACTACGGCTGCGCATTGAAGGCCTACCGCCGCGAGATCATCGACCGCATTCGCCTTTACGGCGAAATGCACCGCTTCATTCCCTCGCTGGCGCGTGATGCCGGCGCGCGTATCACGGAGATTCCGGTGCGTCACCATGCACGCACGCGCGGTGTCTCCAAGTACGGCATAGATCGCACTTTCCGGGTGATTCTGGATCTGATCTTCATTGTCTTCTTCATGCGCTTTCGCCAGCGCCCGCTGCATGCCTTTGGCGGCATGGGACTGTGGATGGCCACGCCTGGCGTGCTGATTCTGCTGTGGCTGCTGGCGCAGAAGATCATGGGCGAATCGATTGGAGGCCGTCCCCTGTTGATGGCTGGGGTCATGCTGGTGCTGATGGGCATGCAGTTCATCGCGGCGGGTCTGATCGGCGAGCTGCTGACGCGTATCTATTACGAGTCGGGCAGCGGTCTCCAGTACTACGCCAAGGATTACGGCTCCGCCGGGTACAGGGCCGAAGACAAGGCAGCGAAAACCGAGACCACGCTCCTGTGAGCAAGACGCGTAAGGCGTTTGTCCGGGCCCTGATGGGCATCGCTTTGCTGGCCGCCGTTGTCTATTTCGCCAACCCCGTTCAGCTCTGGGGTCGGCTGCAGCAGGCCAACCCCTGGTGGCTGCTGGGAGGCTTCGGGATTTCCATCGCCTCCAATGTCGTCTCGGCATGGCGCTGGCGTGCCATGGCGCGGTGGCTGGGGGCCCAGATGCCGGTGGCTTCGAGCATGCGCTGGTACTTTCAGGCCATCGGCCTGAATGTGTTGCTGCCCGGCGCTGTGGTGGGCGGTGATGTCTATCGCGCTATAGCGCTGCAGAAGACCGGGCAGGCCAAGGCGGCCAGCAATCTCTCGGTGATTCTCGATAGGGTCAGCGGCCTGTGGATGCTGTGCGCGATCGGAGGTCTGGGTGCGGTGGCTTGCGCTTCCACGCTGGCTCCCTGGGTGCGCCTGAATACCGCTCTCTTCATCACGCTGCTGCTTGCCGTCACCGTGATCTGGCTGCTGCTGCCCTGGGCCTTGCTGCAGGGTCTGCGCAGCAACTGGTTCAAGCTGCCTGGCGCTTGGCTGGAGCCTGTGCGCATGGCGGCCGACAGCCCCGACTTTCTGTCCCAGCTTTGGCTGCAAGCCGCATCCTCGGCCCTGGTGCAGTTGCTGTCCGCCGCAGCGCTGGCCTGTGGTGCCATGGCTCTGGGCCTGCATTTGCCGCCGGCTGCCTGGGGCTTCGTCATCGCCCCCATATTCCTGATGGCGGCACTGCCTGTGAGTGTGGGCGGCTGGGGCACCCGTGAAGCCGCAGCCGTTGCAGCGCTGGCTCCGTTCGGCGTGCCTGCGGTTCTGGCCGTCGGGGTCGGCCTCTTGTATGGTGTCTTTGCGCTGGGCCAGGGGGCTCTGGGAGCCCTGGCCCTGGGCTTGCCGGGCAGGGCTCAGGACTGAGCCGATGCGGGAGCCCGGGCTTCCAGTCTGCAGATACCGCCCCAGAGCACGGCCAGGCTGAAGATGTAGAACATGTTGCCGCTGTTGTGCGCAAAGAATACCTGGGTCCAGCCAAAGCCGAAGTAGGCCAGTGGCAGCAGGGTGGCTGCTGCACGCAGAGCCAGCAGCCTGGGGCGATGAGCCGCATCGGCACGTGCCAGACGGCGCGGCGTGGGCCAGAAAATGGCGGCAGGCACGGCATAGAACGCCAGCAGCAGGATCAGACCTGGCAGCCCGCGCTTGACCCACATGTCCAGGATTTCGTTGTGCGCATGCCCATACTCCATGACCGAGGGATGGGCCAGGCCTTGATCGACCATCTGCTTCTTGGCCGCAGGGTAGCCGGCCAGTCCCCAGCCGCTGAAGGGACGCTGCTCGATCAGATGAATCGCAAGGCGCCATTGCTCCAGGCGCTGGCCGACCGAGGTCACCGCATATTTCTGGGGGTCCTGCAGATACTGTGAGACTTCCCGGGCGGCTTCGGTGCTGCGCTGTTCCAGCTTTTGGTAGGCAGGCACTGCCACGATCAGCCCCAGCATGAGCATTGCTGCCGCAGCCAGGCTGGCCAGACGCTTGTAGCCGTTGAGCCAGGCCATCAGCCAGATGGCCGCGATCAGCAGCGGTATCACGACCCAGGAGCCGCGGGAGTCGGAAAGAAAGGACGCAAAGACACCGCATGCACCCAGCAGGCCCAGGGCAGCGGCGCGGGACTTGCTCCAGCGGCCCAGCACGGCCAGCGACAAGGTGGCAAAACCCAGGTACATGGCGATGCCGCCATACTGGATGGCGTTGGTAAAGCCGGTTACACGCGGCATCTTGAGCACGCCGGCCTGGTACACGGCAATGGCCAGGGCGCCTGCGCAGCCCAGAGCCAGGCCCTAGACAATGGCCGGGAGCCGGACACCCGATTTGCTCAGATACCAGAGGCTGAGAGCGGCCAAGGCATATTTCGCGCCGTAGCCCCAGCCTGCCGCCGAGAACCAGCGATCAAAGGACAGGCTCCAGAGCAGTCCCAGCACCAGCATCAGCCCCACCAGCACCAAGGTTTCACGCCGAGCAAGGCCTTTGGGGCGAGCAGCGACGGAACCGGCCAGAGCCAGAAGAGCCAGGGCCGTGGATCCGTAGGAATAGCCCGAAGGCACGCAAAGGCTCAGTGCAAAGAATGCAAAGCAGGCGGCATCCAGGGCATGAGAAAGGGCAGCCGCCCGCTTGCCGGGCTGGCCGGGTTGAGGCGCGACGGATGTAGGCTCATTCATAGTTGTAATCGGGTTCTTCTGCGAGGCAGCGGGCTTCAACCTACACTGCAGGTCTTGTGTTCGGTGCAGAAGTGTATGTCGTCATTACCCATTGTCTTTATCAATTTGTCCAAGGACGCGGAGCGTCGCGAGCGCATGACTGAGCAGTTCGCGCAAATGGGGCTGGCGGCATCGCGCTTGCCTGCCGTGTGGTGGGCGGATCTGTCGCCGGCCGAGCAAAGACATTACTTCTGTGCCCCTCAAAGCCATGGTCGCTACTTCAAACCCCTGAGCAACGGAGAGAAGGGCTGCTACGCCAGCCATCTGCGGTCATGGCAGCAGCTATTGGATGGCGATGCGCCTGCCATGGTGGTCTTCGAGGACGATGTGCGGCTTCTGCCGGATTTGCCCCAGGCGCTGGCGGCGATCGAAGCCCTGCCCGCCGATGGCAGCTGGGACATGATCAAGCTCTATGGGCGCGAGCCGGAAAAGATAGCCAACCAGGGGCCGCTGGTAGAAGGGTCTTTGCAGCTGATCTCCTATCAGCGGGTGCCTAGCTTTGCCGCTGGTTACGTCATCAGCCGCTCCGGTGCCCGCAAGATGCTGGAGGCGCGTGTTCCCTTCGACCGGCCGGTGGATGTGGATATCCGCTTCTGGTTTGAAAACGACCTGCGTGTTTACGGTGTCTATCCCTCGGTCATTGCCCTGGACGACACCAGTGAGGTCAGCAGCATCTGGGCCCAGCAGGCAGCACCGACGAGCCGCCTGCAGAAAATGCGCAAATTCAAGATGAAGCTGGCATTGAACTGGGGCAATCTCCGGGCCGCAAAACCTCAGGTCTCGGCGGTGCTCAAGCCTTGACCGGCAGCAGTCCTTGATATTGGCCCCACATCTGCTCGCGTCCATAGTGGCTGAGTGCATGAGCACGCGCCGCCGAGCCCAGGTGCTGGGCCAGGGCAGGGTCCTGGAGCAGTCTTTGCAGTGCGTCCGCCATGGAGCCGGGGTCTGACTCCTGCACCCGCAGGCCGTTCACCTCGGGGGTGACGACTTCCCGGGCTCCGATGACGTCGGAGACGACGCAGGCACAGCCTGCAGCCATGCCCTCCACCAGCGCCAGAGGCATGCCTTCCCAATGTGTCGCCAGAACAAAGATCTGCGTCCTGGACAGTCGCTGGGGCAGGTCCGAGACATTGCCCAGGAAGCGAACCTGCTGCTCAAGTCCGAGCTCGGCCACCAGCCGCTCGGCTCTGGCCCTGAGCGAACTCTTGCCTGCGCCGGCCAGATAGAGTGTTGGAGTCAGGCCGCGCTGCCTGAGAGCGGCCATGGCCCTGATCAGCGTGTCGTGATCCTTCTGGCGCGCAAAGCGTGAAGCCATGTAAATCGCCGGCTCGCGCTCCTGCCAGTGCTGGGGCATGGCCTCTTGGGCAAAGCGCGTCAGATCGATGCCGTTGCAGATGGCAATGCATTTTTCGGCCGGGAAACCCCGCTCGACCAGGCTGGTCCTGACGCCTTCGGAGACGCCGATATGGGCCTGGGTGAACGGCTCCAGCGCCAGGGCCTGGCGCAGACGACGCGGCGTGTAGCGCTCGCGCGAGTTGTGTTCCACATGAAAGATATGCGCCACGCCTTCGGCCGCGGCCGCGCGACGGCCCCAGATATGGTCGCTGAAACCATGCGCGAACATCGCATCGGGCTTGAACGCGCAAATGATCTTGCGCAGCTCCCAGACGGTGAGCGCATGCAGCCAGTTGGACACCACGACGACCTGAAGGCCTTGCTGGCGCAGGACCTCGATCTTGCGTTCATCCGTGCTGGGCTTGCGGCGCAGCACCAGCAGAACCTCATGGCCGGGCGTGCGCAGCGCGGCCAGGCTCAGGTCCACGGCGACCTGGGTGGCGCCGGAGAAGCCTCCGGTAACAAAGTGAAGAATGCGCATGGCTCGCTATCGTGGCTCGCAAATGAAAAAAGCATCTGGTCGTTCGCTGGAGCGACCAGATGCCTTGGGGCTCGGGGGAATCAATGCCCGCCGGCAAACACCTCGCCGGCCTTGAGGCGGTAGGTCGTGCCGCAATAAGGGCACTTGGCGTCGCCGGTCTTGGCCACATCCAGGTAGACCTTGGGGTGGCTGTTCCACAGCTTCATATCGGCCTTGGGGCTGGGGCAGAACACGCCTCCCTGGGCATTCAGGTCTTTGGCGGCCAGTTCGACGACGGCGTTCGTGGTCATTTCTCGTGTCTTTCGTGTTTTCAACAATGAAGCATGGCCGGCAATGCGGGCGCAACTGAGGTCAGAAGCACCGAGCAGGGGCCATCCCTGAGCGACGATGCGCCTCCCAAGGGGGAAGCGGAAAGCCGCTCAGGGGAATTCACACTCTGGTGAGCCAGTGTGCGTATTTGGGGTTGCGGCCGTTGACGATGTCGAAATAGGCCGTCTGGATTTTCTCGGTAATCGGGCCGCGGCGGCCTTCGCCGATCTGTATGCGGTCCACTTCGCGGATGGGCGTGACTTCCGCGGCGGTGCCGGTGAAGAACAGCTCGTCCGAGATGTACAACTCGTCACGGGTGATGCGCTTTTGCACCACTTCCAGGCCGAGGTCCTTGCAGATGTGCAGCACGGTGTTGCGGGTGATGCCGTTGAGTGCGCCGGCGGACAGGTCGGGGGTGTAGATCACGCCATCCTTGATCACAAAGATGTTTTCGCCCGATCCTTCGGAGACAAAGCCCGATGCGTCCAGCAGGATGGCCTCGTCGTAGCCGTCGTCCAGAGCCTCGGTATTGGCCAGGATGGAGTTGGTGTAGTTGCTCACCGCCTTGGCCTGGCTCATGGTGATGTTCACATGGTGGCGGGTGAAGCTGGAAATCTTGGTGCGGATGCCGCGCTGCATGCCTTCCTCGCCCAGATAGGCGCCCCAGGCCCAGGCCGCCACCATCAGATGGATGGTATTGCCCTTGGGCGAGACACCCAGCTTGCGGTCGCCAATCCAGGTCAGCGGGCGCAGATAGCAGGATTTGAGGCCGTTGGCCCTGACCACCTCGACCTGGGCCTGATTGACCTGCTCCTGGCTGAACGGGATCTGCATGCGCAGGATCTTGGCACTGTTGAACAGGCGCTTGGTGTGCTCTTCAAGGCGGAAGATGGCCGTGCCTTGCTCGGTTTCGTAGGCGCGCACGCCTTCAAAGGCGCCGCAGCCATAGTGCAGCGTGTGGGTCAGCACATGGATCTTGGCATCGCGCCACTCCACCAGCTGGCCATCCATCCAGATCTTTCCGTCGCGGTCGGACATCGAGGGAACAACAGGGCTCATAAAACCATCCTCTATGGGTTGTGTGTTCGGCGGGCGCTGCTGCCGGATAGGCGGCAGCGCTTGTCTCCTGAAGCTGCCATTTTAGGGGGAGGTCGACTCCGATGTCCGGGCTGTTGCTTGCGCAGCAGTCGGGTTCAGTTCTTCCTTGGGCTCGGGACGCTGCAGCTCCCATTTCATGAGACGGCCGGCGACGAACTCGCAGGTCACATGGGACTGCGAGCCATCGGTCCAGCGGTAGATCTCGGGGCTCTGGCCTTCTTCGGACAGGCGCTGGCCCAGGGAGCGGGTCATGGCCACCACATGGACCAGCGGGACCTTGGGCTTGAGCTTGGCATTGAGCATCACGGCGCTGCCCACATAGCCGATAGGCCGGTCCGACGCCTTCTTCATGATGGTCATCAGGCGCGTGAAGTGCAGCAGCCCCCACATGAGGATGCCGCCTGCCACGGCCGCCACGCCAGGCCAGCCCGCAGAGTTGTAGGCCGCGATCATCAGCACGATCAAGCCCAGGGGAACCAAAATATTGCGCAAATTCATGGGCTTATTGTCTTACGAGGGTATGGGTTTGAGGTTGCGGACAGTGCGTATGCCCGCACAGGCCGCTGTGACCAAGGGGTTTTCAAAAACAGTAGCTGCATGCGTATTTCAATCAACGATTTCAGATCATTTATTAGCTGATATCGATGACTGAAAGGCGCAAGCAGCTATCAAAATACATCAGCCAATGCCGCGCACGATGTTGATGGCCTCATCCACGCGCTCCACGGCATGAATGGTCAGGCCGGCGATGGGCTTCTTGGGAGCATTGGCCTTGGGAACCACGGCGATAGTGAATCCCAACTTTGCCGCCTCCTTGAGTCGCTCCTGACCGCGCGGTGCGGGGCGCACCTCGCCGGCCAGACCGACCTCGCCAAACGCGATAAAGCCCTTGGGCAGCGACTTGCCGCGCAGGCTGGAAGTGATTGCCAACATCACCGCCAGGTCGGCTGCCGGCTCGTTGATGCGCACGCCGCCCACGGCGTTGACGAAGACATCCTGGTCGGCGCAGGCCACGCCCGCATGGCGGTTGAGCACGGCCAGCAGCATGGCCAGCCGGTCGCGGTCCAGGCCGACCGAGAGGCGACGCGCAGCCGGACCGCCCTGGTCCACCAGGGCCTGGATCTCCACCAGCATGGGGCGCGTGCCCTCCAGCGTCACCAGCACGCAGCTGCCGGGCACGGGCTCGCTGTGCTGGCTCAGAAAGATGGCGCTGGGGTTGGTCACGCCCTTGAGGCCTTTTTCCGTCATCGCGAAGACACCGATCTCGTTGACGGCACCGAAGCGGTTCTTGATGGCGCGCACCAGGCGGAAGTTGCTGTGCGTGTCGCCTTCGAAATAGAGCACCGTGTCCACCATGTGCTCGAGCACGCGCGGGCCTGCCAGCGCGCCGTCCTTGGTCACATGGCCTACCAGAATGATGGTGATGCCCGTGGTCTTGGCCGCACGCGTGAGATGGGCCGCGCATTCGCGCACCTGGGCCACGGAGCCTGGAGCCGAGGAGAGCTGATCCGAATATACGGTCTGGATCGAGTCGATGACCACCACGGCGGGCTGGGTGGCCTCCACGGTGGCCAGGATTTTCTCGAGCTGGATCTCGGCCAGCACATTGACCTGGCTGTTGTCCAGCCCGAGCCGGCGCGAGCGCAGCGCCACCTGGGCACCGCTTTCCTCGCCCGTCACATAGAGCGTGGGCAGGCCGATACGGTGCAATGCATCCATGGCCTGCAAAAGAAGTGTGGACTTACCTATACCAGGGTCGCCGCCGATCAGCACCACGCCGCCTTCGACCACGCCGCCGCCAAGTACCCGGTCCAGCTCCTCGATGCCGCTGGGCGTGCGTGCCACATCCTGGGCCTCGATGGCCGACAGCGGGGTGACGGGCTGGGCATTGGCCAGACCTGCATAGCCCTGGGGCTGGCTCAGGCGGTTCTTGCCGCCCGAGGCGGAGTCGGCCACGGTCTCGACCAGGCTGTTCCAGGCGCCGCAGCCCGGGCATTTGCCCAGCCAGCGCGGGCTGGTGCCGCCACAGGCGTTGCAGGTGAAAGTGGTTTTCTCTTTGGCCATGGGCGGCAACTATACCGACTGGCCCGGGCCGCAAATGCTGCCGCCCATGCGGAGCGGGCGACAAATTTCAGAGCCAGTAACCATGAAAAGCGCGCGTTTATATAACTGCTCCGCATGACAGGCCGATTTAGGCTACAATTGCGCCATCGACACAGCAGCTGCTGTTGAGAAACAAATTACCGCGCGATGGAGCAGTCTGGTAGCTCGTTGGGCTCATAACCCAAAGGTCGGAGGTTCAAATCCTTCTCGCGCAACCAACAAAAAAGCCTTCTGGAAACAGAAGGCTTTTTTCGTGGTGCTCGCACTCAAACAGGCACATCCCACAAAGAGATGCCGAGCAGGTGCCGCCTCGCGGCCCCGCCGCCCCGGCGAAGGCATCGCCCCCTCCGTTGGCGCGAAGCGTGTGGAGAGAGGGGCGCCCGGCGAGGGGCGCCCGGCCAGGGGCGCCCGGCCAGGGGAGGCGCAAAGCGCCTCAGGGGCTGCTTATGGATACAGGCCGCGTGCTTCGCGGGCGTGGAGAATGCGCTTGCAGGCCACGATGAAGGTGGCGGTGCGCAGCGTCACCTTGTGCTCCTGGGCCACGGCCCAGACGCCGGCAAAGGCTTCCTGCATGATGCGCACGAGGCGGGCGTTGATCTCGTCCTCGGTCCAGAAGAAGCTGGAGAAGTCCTGCACCCACTCGAAATAGCTCACGGTCACGCCGCCGGCGTTGGCAATCACGTCGGGCAGAACCAGCACGCCTTTTTCGTTGAGGATGTCGTCGGCCTCGGGTGTGGTGGGGCCGTTGGCGCCTTCGATCACCAGCTTGGCCTTGATCTGGCCTGCGTTGTCCTTGGTGATCTGGCCTTCCAGCGCCGCGGGGATCAGGATGTCGCAATCCACGCCCCAGAAGTCGGCTGCATCCATGGCCTCGGCGCCGGCAAAGCCGCCCACGCCGCCGGTGTTGCCCACATGCTCCAGCAAGGCCGCCACATCCAGACCGTTGGCGTTGCGGATGGTGCCCGTATGGTCCTGCACGGCCACGACCTTGGCGCCGGCGTCGGCAAACAGCTTGCCTGCCGTGCCGCCCACATTGCCGAAGCCCTGCACGGCCACGCGTGCGCCCTGCACATTGAGGCCAGTCAGCTTGGCCGCTTCCACACCCACGGTGAACACGCCGCGGCCCGTGGCCTCGACGCGACCCAGCGAACCGCCCAGGTCCACGGGCTTGCCCGTGACCACGCCGGTGGCCGTGGCACCCGTATTCATGGAGTAGGTGTCCATCATCCAGGCCATGACCTGGCCGTTGGTGTTCACGTCAGGTGCCGGAATGTCCTTGGTGGGGCCGATCAGCAGACCGATCTCGCTGGTGTAGCGGCGGGTCAGGCGTTCAAGTTCTGCCTTGGACAGCTGGCGCGGATCGACGCGGATGCCGCCCTTGGCGCCGCCGTAGGGCACGTTCACGGCTGCATTCTTGATGCTCATCCAGGCCGACAGGGCCATCACCTCGGACAGCGTCACATCCTGGTGGAAGCGCACACCGCCCTTGCCAGGACCGCGGCTCAGGTTGTGCTGCACGCGGTAGCCCTCGAAGTGAGCGATGCGGCCATCGTCCATCTCGATGGGCACGTCGACGATCAGGATGCGCTTGGGGCGCTTGAGCGTTTCCACCCAGCGGGCCAGCGAGCCCAGATAGGGGGTGACACGGTCGACCTGTTGCAGATAAATGCCCCAGGGACCGAGATGATCGGGGTTGAGGTAGGAAGGCAGAGCATGCGCTGTGGACAGCGCTGAAGAGTCTTTGGCTTGCATGATGAAGGCCTAGTTGACTGAGTGGAGCAAGGTCGTTGTAAGCCCTTGCTGTCCGGGATTCACAGTGTGCGCGCGCCGAATTTTCCTGTCCAAGGCTTCTTGTTTGAGATGCTATGCGTTTTGTGCATAACCATCGGAAAGCCGCTCTGGATGAGCGCCAGGTGCCCGATGAGTGGCGTGGGGACAGGAAATTTGCCATCATTGCCGCCATGTCTGAAAACCAAGATTGCCAAAGCGGCTGGTGCGGCCCTGCACCGTTTGCGAATACCCCGCCCATAGGCCTGGCGCCCGAGCTGCAGACGCAGGACGAGGTGCTGCCCGACTGGAAGACGCTGTGGCCCGGATTGCCCGAAGACAGCTATGCCACGGCCGATGCGCTGTGGTGGTCGCGCAAGCTGGGCGCGGCCCAGGCCCGGGGCGCCGACGTGGCAGCGCTGATGGGCGAGGCCGCCGATGCCCGTGCCGTGCAGAGCGCGCTGGCGCGCAGCTGGAACTGGTGGCCCGCCGATCGCGCGCCGCGCTACTGGAAGTCCGGTGGGCCGGGGCGCAATGCCGCGCTGCTGCATGTGCCGCTGCCCGAGGACGGCATTCGCCAGGGCTTGAATCCGGTGCCTGCACCCGCCACCGTCTTCAATCTGCGCAATGCCGAGGCCGAGATCGCCTTGCGCATAGGCCGGGAGGTCAGCGCAGAGCAGGCCGCAGCCCTCGATTACGACAGCGCGCTGGCGCTGGTGGACGCCGTGTGCGTGGCCGTGGAATGGGTGGATGTGCGCTGGCGCGACGGCACCAAGGCCCCGGCCCTGGCCCTGCTGGCCGACGGCCAGTGCCATGGCGGACTGGCGCTGGGCGAGTGGCAGAGCGCTTCCATCATCGCCGGCCGCGACTGGGCGCGGCAGCTGTGCACGGTGACCGTGAATGGCGGCTCGCCGCAGCGCTTTACCGGAACGCACAGCCTGGGCGATCCGGCCTGGCTGCTGGTGGACTGGCTGCAGCATGTGGTGCGCGAATACGGCAGCGTGCCTGCCGGCACCGTGGTGACGACGGGAACCTGGTGCGGCTGCATGCCGCTACAGGCTGGCGATCGCTTCGAGATGGAGTTCGAAGGCCTGGGCGGACTGGGCTGGCAGTTCTGATCTATTCAGGTGGAATAAAAAGGGAGCTGCTGCCGCTTGTAAATAAATGATTTCAGATGCTTTTCATTCTGAAAATCATTGAGCACATGCGGTAGCAGCTCTTTTTATGAGAGCGAAGCGCTAGCGCCGGTGGCCTATTGCCGATGGCTGCAGGCGCTGTCCGTGTCACCGGACCTGGATGTGATCCAGCCCCGGTGCGCCGGGCGGATATTTCAGTTCCAGATTGCCCAGCACCTCGCGCAGCACCGTGGCCACCATCAGATTGCGGTGGGTCTTGGAGTCGGCGGGGACAATGGTCCAGGGCGCCCATGGCGTGTGCGTGGCAGCCAGCAGCCGGCCATAGGCCTGCTGGTAGTCGTCCCACTGAGCGCGCACCTTGAGGTCGTTCTCGTCGAACTTCCAGTGCTTGCAGGGGTCGTCCAGCCGCTGCTGCAGCCGCTCGCGCTGTTCGTCCTTGCTGATGTGCAGCATGAACTTGACGATCACCGTGCCGGTCTCGCTGAGCATGCGCTCGAAGTCGTTGATCTGTGCATAGCGCTGGGTCTGCTGCTCGGGCGTGAGCCAGCCGTTGACCACGGGCACCAGCACATCCTCGTACTGGCTGCGGTTGAAGAGCACGATCTCGCCCGCCCCCGGCGTCTGCTGGTGGATGCGCCACAGGTAGTCGTGGGACTTCTCGACGTCGGTGGGCGCCTTCCAGCCCACGGAGCGCACGCCCAGCGGCGACATGCGACCGAAGACAGCGCGCAGCGTGCCGTCCTTGCCGGCAGCGTCCATGCCCTGCAGTATGACCAGCAGCTTGAAGCGCCGGTCGGCATAGAACAGGTTCTGCAGCGCGTCCAGCTCCTCGGCCAGGGCTTCGACGCTGGCCTTGTCCTGGGCCTTGCTGCCGCCCGAGAAGGGCTTGGCGCCGGGATCGAACCCGGCCAGCTCGCAGCGTCCGGCCTTAACGGCAGCGGCGCCCGGTTGCAGCGCCTTCCAGCGTTCGCGCAGCGCGGCATCGCTGCTGGTGAAGATCGATTGCGGCATGGGCGGCGTCCTCCCTGGTGTGACGAGGTGCCCAGCCTAGCGCATGGCCGGCGGCAGCTCAAGCGGCGGCCGGCCCGCACGGGCGTGGCGCATTCAGTCCATGTGGATGCCGCGCTCGTTGATCAGTCGTGTCCAGCGCCGGCTTTCGGTCTGCAGGTGACGCGCCGCCTCCTCGGGCGTGGAGCCCACGACCTCGGCGCCTATGGCCTGGAAGCGCTCGATCACGTCGGGCTGCTTCATGGCGGCCACAAAGGTCTGGTTGAGCTTCTTCACGATGGCCGGCGGCGTGCCGG
Organism: Comamonas testosteroni TK102; assembly: GCF_000739375.1. Classification (NCBI taxonomy): domain Bacteria; kingdom Pseudomonadati; phylum Pseudomonadota; class Betaproteobacteria; order Burkholderiales; family Comamonadaceae; genus Comamonas; species Comamonas testosteroni. The sequence goes on from NZ_CP006704.1 coordinate 135,029, forward strand.
CGGGCATGAAGGCGGCGAACCAGGGCGAGACTTCATAGCCCTTGATGCCGGCTTCCTCCATGGTGGGTACGTCGGGCATGCTGGTCGAGCGCCTGGCCGTGGTCACGGCCAGCGCGCGCAGCTTGCCCGACTGGATGTGGGGACGCGCCGAGGTGATGGAGTCGAACATGTAGTTGACCTGGCCGCCCAGCAGGTCGGAGACGGCGGGGCCCGATCCCTTGTAGGGGATGTGCAGCATGTCCACGCCCGCCAGCGAGGTGAAGACTTCGCCGGCCAGGTGGATGGAGGTGCCGTTGCCGGCCGAGGCATAGGTCAGCTTGCCCGGCGCGGCCTTGGCCGCGGCCACCACGTCGGCCACGCTCTTGATCTGGGGCTGGGTGGCGTTGGTGACCAGGATGTTGGGCACCACGGCCAGCACGCCCACGGGTGCGAAGTCCTTGATCGGGTCATAGCTGAGCTTGCGGTACAGCGGCTTGTTGGTGGCCATGCCGATGGAGGTGATCATCAGCGTGTAGCCGTCGGCCGGGGACTTGGCCACGAAGTCGGCGCCGATGTTGCCGCCCGCGCCGGGGCGGTTCTCGATGACGAAGGGCTGGCCCAGCGTGCGTGCGGCCTTCTCGCCCAGGGTGCGGGCGATGGCATCCATGGCGCCGCCCGGCGGAAAGGGCACGATCCAGCGAATGGGTTTGCTGGGCCAGTTGGCCTCGGGCGTCTGGGCATGGGCGGCGGGTGCCAGGGCGCCCAGGCCGAGGACGGCGGGCAGGGCGGCGAGGGTGCAGAGAAGGCGGCGTTGCATGGTGGATGTCTCCTGAAGATGAATGTTGTAGTTGGTGCGGTGTCAGCGGGCTGGGGGGGCAGGCGCAGACAAGGGGGCGGATGAAGGTGCGGCGGCGAGGTCGATGTGTGTGGGTTGCAGGCCCTGGCGCGCGCGGTCGAAGCGGTCGAGCTGGGCCGGATCCACTTCCACGCCCAGCCCGGGGCCGTCGGGCAACTGCAGGGCGAAGTCGGCAATCGGCATGCGCTCGGCCACGATGTCGTCCACCAGCAGCTGGGGGCCGAACAGTTCGCAGTTGTGGTGGCGCCCGCCCAGCGTGGCGAACACATGGGCCGAGGCGGCCGAGCCTATCGAGGTCTCGAGCATGGTGCCGCCGTACCAGCCGATGTCGGCGGCCTGGGCGATGGCGGCGATCTGGCGCGTACGCAGCAGGCCGCCGTGCTTGGCGACCTTGAGCGAAAACACATGGCAGGCCTGCTCGCGCGCCAGGCGCATGGCGTCGTGCGGCGTGCAAACGCTCTCATCGGCCATGACCAGGGCCGTGGACGGCAGCGTGGCCGTGAGCTCGCGCAGCGCGGGCACATTCCACTGGGCCACGGGCTGCTCGATGAGGCTGACGCCGGCCTCGATCATGGGCGGCAGAAAGCGCCGCGCGGTGGCACCGTCCCAGGCCTGATTCACGTCCACGGTCAGCGTGGCGCGGCCCTGCAGGCCGCGCGCGATCTGGCTCACATGGGCCAGATCAGCCTCGGGCGTTCGGGCACCGATCTTGAGCTTGAAGATGCGGTGGCGGCCCTGGTCCAGACGCAGCTGGGCCTCGGCCAGGTCGCGTTCCACATCGCCGCTGGCCAGCGTCCAGGCCAGGGGCAGGCTGTCGTGCTGCTTGCCGCCCAGCAGTTGCCACACGGGAACCTGCAGGCTGCGCGCCACGGCGTCGAGCAAGGCCATTTCCACGGCGCTCTTGGCAAAGGCATTGCCGCGACAGGCCAGGTCCATGCGAGCCAGACAAGCCTCGATGCGCGCGCCGTCCTGGCCCGCGAGGGCCGGGGCCAGATGGTTGGTGATGGCGTGGTGGATGCTCTCGGGCGACTCCTCGTTCCACGACGGGCCGCCGATGGTGGCTGCCTCGCCGAAGCCCGTGGCGCCGTTGCGCAGCCACAGCTGGACGATGACCGGGCTTTGGCGGTTGATGGCGCCGAACGACAGCTTGTGCGGGCGTATGGTGGGAATGTCCAGGATGCGCGCGGTAATGCGTTCGATGGGGAAGCTGGTGGTCATGGGCAAGAGGCCGCGAGGGCGGAAGGCGTTGGAGCGGGCAGCTGCATGGCTGCGATGGTCGCCAGCGTAAATCCATGAATGCCGTTGATCTACTGAATTATTTTTGAGGTATTGTTCGATGGCATCGATGTATCTACCTGGAAGTCGCCCATGGAACTGCGCCAGCTGCGCTACTTTGTCGACATTGCCAAGACCGAGCACCTGACGACCTCGGCGCGCAACCTGTTCGTGACCCAGTCCACGCTGTCGCACGGCCTGCGCCAGCTGGAGGAGGAGCTGGGCATGGTGCTGTTCGAGCGCATAGGCCGTGGGCTCAAGCTCTCGCAGGCCGGCGTGGTGTTCCGCAACTATGCCGAGCGCGCACTGCACGAGATCGAGGCCGGGCGCATGGCGCTGGCCGATCTCAGCGAGCTGCAGACCGGCGCCCTTACGCTGGGCGTGATCCCCACCTTTCTCAACACCCTGGTCGCACCGGCCGTGGCGGCCTTCACGCGAGCCTATCCCAAGGTCAACGTGGTGGTGCGCGAGCTGCTGGCGCCGCCCGTGGAGGCCGGCCTGCTCGATGGTAGCCTGGACCTGGGCGTGAGCTTTCATCCGCCGCAGCGCACCGAACTCGAGGCCCTGCCGCTGTTCGACGAACGCATGATGCTGCTGGTCAATCCCTCGCATGCGCTGGCCGGGCGGCGCACGCTGGCGGTCAAGTCGCTGGCCGACGTGCCGCTGGCGCTGCTGCCGCGCAGCTTCTACACGCGCGGTCTGATCGACAATGGCCTGCGCGACGCGGGCGTCACGCCCAGCCTGCGTGTGGAAATGGGCTCGGTGGAATCGCTGATCGCGCTGTGCCGCTGGGGCGACATGGCCACCATCGTGCCCGAGCGCGCGGCCCAGCAGGCCAGCGATATGGTGGCGATACACCTGGTGGGCCCGCAACTGGTGCGCACGGCCGGACTGCTGTGGCGTCGCGGCAGCCATTACAGCGCCGCGGCGCGCGAGTTCGCGGCGCTGCTGGCGCCCGCGGCGCGCGCCAGCCTGGGGCGAGAAGCCTAGTGCCGCGCGCCGGGCTCAGCGGCCCGCGGGCTGCCTGGCCATGAGTTCCACAAAGCGCCGCGTGGCCAGGCCCTGGGGGCGCTCCTTGGACCAGACCCAGTCCACAAACAAGGCCGTGCCGTTGCTGAGATTGAGCACGGGAATCTCCATCAGCGCGCCGCTGCCGATATGCGATTCCACCAGGCCCTTGGGCAGCCAGCCCCAGGCCAGGCCCGCAGCGATCAGCGACAGCGCTGCCTGGTGACTGTCCGTGCGCCAGAGCTGGCGCGCAAACACAAAGCGCGGATCGGTCTGCTGCGGGTCGCGGCTGGCCACCAGCACCTGGCGTGTGGCGGCCAGTTGCTCCACCGTGAGCTGCGGCGCTGCGGAGCGGCCCGGACCATGCTCGGCCAGCGCCTGCTGCCAGGGCTCGAACTGCGGCGACATCACGGCCACCAGTGTCTCGCGGCCCATTTCCTGGAAACCCTCGCGCCCGTCCATGGCTGGCCGTTCGAACACCAGGGCCAGATGGGCGCGGCCCGCATGCAAGAGCTCCAGCGCATCGACCTGGGGCGCTGCGAGCACCTCGATGGGCAGGGCCGGAAATTCATGCACCAGCTGGTGCAGCGGCTCGCTCCAGTGCGTGGCCAGCAGCTCGGGGGCGATGGCCAGCGTCAGCCGCTCTTCCAGCCCTGCGTGCAGGCTCTGGGCCTGCCAGTTCAGCAACTGCAGCTGCTCGGCCAGCAGGCGCGCCTGGGGCTCTAGTGCGCGGGCCGCAGCGCTTGGCACGGGCTCGCGCCCGCTGCGGTCGAACAGCTGCAGATCCAGCTCGGCCTCCAGCTGGGCAATGGCCATGCTGACGGCCGAGGGCACACGCCCCAGCTTGCGTGCAGCTGCCGAAAAGGAGCCGGCATCGAGCACGGCAAGAAACAGCGGGACCTGGTCGGCGCTAAAGGGCATGGTGTCGATCTGTCAGAAAAATTGATAGGAACTGACTTTTATCTTCAATTTCCAGAACATACACTGCAGCCCATGTCTCAACAAGCCTCAGCGATGGCATCCGCTTCCTCCTCTGCCGCGTCTCTCAAAAATACCGCCGCCTTTGCGGCCCCCAGCAAAGCCACGGGCCTTCAAGGCCCCAAGCGCCGCATCCTCTACGTGGGCTTGTACGAAACCATTGCCATCATCGTCTCCAGCCTGATCTTCATGGCCATCGGCCAGAAGGCCAGCGATTCCGGCGTCATGGCCGTGGCCGCCTCGGTGATCGCGATCTGCTGGAATCTGAGCTTCAACCACCTGTTCGAGAAATGGGAAGCGCGCCAGAGCGTCAAGGGCCGTTCCCTGATGCGCCGTGTGGTGCATGCCATCGGTTTCGAAGGCGGCATCGCCGCCATGCTGATCCCCTTGATGGCCTGGTGGTTCGCCATCTCGCTGTGGGAAGCCGCTGTCATGGAAGCCGGCCTGCTGGTGTTCTTCATGGTCTACACCTTTGCCTTCAACTGGGCGTTCGACCGCATCTTCGGCCTGCCGGCTTCGGCGCAGGCGGTGGCGGCCTGACCCCGGCCTGACCTGCCTGTGACGCTTGCCCGGCAAGTGTGAGCAGCCATGAAAAAGCGTGTTCCCGCCTGGCAGGAACACGCTTTTTTTTGGGGCTGATGCAGCGATCAGCGAAGAATGCTGAGCATGGCCTGCAGCACAAAGGCGTTGATGATGTCGATGAAGAAGGCGCCGACCAGGGGCACGATCAGAAAGGCCTTGTGCGAAGGGCCGTACTGGTTGGTGATGGCCTGCATATTGGCCACGGCCGTGGGCGTGGCACCCATGCCGAAGCCGCAGTGGCCGGCGGCCAGCACGGCGGCGTCGTAGTTGCGGCCCATGATGCGGAAGGTCACGAAGGCCGCATACAGCGTCATGACGATGGCCTGTGCGGCCAGAATGACCATCAGCGGGCCGGCCAGATCGGTCAGCTCCCACAGCTTGAGCGACAGCAGCGCGATGGCCAGATACATGGACAACGAGGCATTGCCGAAGACGTCGATGGCGCGGTCGAAGACCTTGAAGCCGAACATGTAGTCCAGCACGTTGCGGATGATCACGCCGCCGCCCAGCGCCCAGACAAAGGTAGGCAGCTGGATGACCGTTCCCATGGTCAGGCCGGTCATGAATTCGGCAAAGGCCAGGCAACCCGCGAAGAGGGCCAGCGTCTCCACCGCCGCATCGGCCGTGATCAGGCGCGGAGCCTTGTTGGGCGACTCGAAGTTGGCGACCTCGCTGCCTTCGCTCACGGTGGGCGCATCGGCGCGCAGCTGTTCGGACTCGGTCAGTGGCTGGGCCAGCTGATGGCGCGTGATCAGCCGCTTGGCCAGCGGGCCGCCCACCAGGCCGCCGATGATCAGGCCGAAAGTGGCGCAGGCAATGCCCAGGGTGGTGGCTCCCGTGAGGCCGTATTGGTTTTCGAGCACCGAGCCCCAGGCTCCGGCTGTACCGTGACCGCCCACCAGCGTGATGGAGCCCGCGACCAGGCCGATCAGCGGATCCAGTCCCAGCACGGACGCCAGACTCACGCCCACGATGTTCTGCATGATGATGAAGACGGCAATCACACCCAGGAAGAGGAACAGCGCCGAGCCACCCTCGCGCAGCTTGGCGAAGTTCGCGCTCAGGCCGATGGAGGAGAAGAACACCAGCATGAACGCCGACTGCAGGCTGCCTTCGAAGCTCAGCGCCAGTCCCGTGGTCTGATGCAGCATGAAGATGATGGCCGCCACGACCAGGCCACCGGATACCGGCTCGGGAATATTGAAGTCGCGCAGAAAGCGGATATGTCTTGTCATGAGCTTGCCAAGCATGAGCACAAGCACGGCCATGATGAGGGTGTAGTACGCGCCGAAGGTCACGTTCATGAAGATCTCCTGGGTGTTCCATGCGATGGCCGAACGGCCTGCCCGGTCAGGGCTGGCAATCGGCTGTGCATGGCTGAGCACATGGACCGGACATTTGCTGTCGATGGTGCCAAAGACTCAAAGATAGGGGCTGTAGGTGCTTGTCCACTCATGGCCGGCGGCCCGTCGGTGCGGGCTGGCTGAGAGCAGGAAAGCGATGTGCGCCATTCCTTGCGGATGTGCACCATGCCACGAATATGCTTGAAACGAGATGGCTGCATTCGTTTTTTGCGAAATTACCTTTTGCCGTGCTCCTGTTTTTGGGGTGCGGAAAGTCGAATCTGCTATAGCCATCCGCAAGCAGCGCGCTTCGGCCGCCAATGGGCAAAGTGCCTTGAAGCCCTGATTGCCCGGCCTCGCCGTAGAATGTCGGGCTTCACCCCCGAGGAGCGCTGCAGCCGGTCATCCCAGAGATGTTTGACCCGTCAGGCTCGGGGTGGCAGATCCGGTTGGCGATCTGCCCGTACCCACAACGGCGCTCACCTGTTCTCGATTCTGTTTCTGGTTTTCACACAGGTGAGCTGATGTCCGCTGCTACCCCTTCCACCGCCATTCCTCCCATGCGCCTGTCGGGCCTGGAGCCCGTCTTCATCGGCGATGAGACGCTGTTCGTCAACGTGGGCGAGCGCACCAACGTCACCGGCTCCAAGGCCTTTGCGCGCCTGATCCTGAACGAGCAGTACGAGGAAGCGCTGGCCGTGGCGCGCCAGCAGGTGGAAAATGGCGCCCAGGTGATCGATGTGAACATGGACGAGGCCATGCTGGACAGCAAGGCCGCCATGGTGCGCTTTCTGAACCTGATCGCCTCCGAGCCCGATATCGCCAAGGTGCCGGTGATGGTGGACAGCTCCAAGTGGGACGTGATCGAGGCCGGCCTGCGCTGCCTGCAGGGCAAGGGCATCGTCAACTCGATCTCCATGAAGGAGGGCGTCGAGGAGTTCAAGAAGCACGCCAAGCTGGTCAAGCGCTATGGCGCTGCCGCCGTGGTGATGGCGTTTGACGAAAAAGGCCAGGCCGACACCTTTGCGCGCAAGATCGAGATCTGCGAACGCGCCTACCGCATTCTGGTCGACGAAGTGGGCTTCCCGCCCGAGGACATCATCTTCGACCCCAATATCTTTGCGGTGGCCACCGGCATCGAAGAGCACAACAACTACGGCGTCGATTTCATCGAGGCCGTGCGCTGGATCAAGCAGAACCTGCCCGGTGCCAAGGTCTCGGGCGGCGTCTCCAACGTGAGCTTCTCCTTCCGCGGCAACGACCCCGTGCGCGAGGCCATCCACACCGTGTTCCTCTATCACGCGATCGGGGCTGGCATGGACATGGGCATCGTCAATGCCGGCATGGTCGGTGTGTATGACGACCTGGAGCCGCAGCTGCGCGAACGCGTGGAGGATGTGGTGCTCAACCGCCGCCCCGATGCGGCCGAGCGTCTGCTGGAGATCGCCGACAGCGCCAAGGGCGCGGCCAAGGACGACAGCAAGAAGCTCGAGTGGCGCGGCACGCCCGAGGCACCGAAGACCGTGGGCGAGCGTCTGTCGCATGCCTTGGTGCACGGCATCACCGACTTCATCACCGAAGACACCGAAGAGGCCTACCAGCAGATCGTGGTGCAGGGCGGCGGCCGCCCGCTGCACGTGATCGAAGGCCCGCTCATGGACGGCATGAATATCGTCGGCGACCTGTTCGGTGCCGGCAAGATGTTCCTGCCCCAGGTGGTCAAGTCCGCGCGCGTGATGAAGCAGGCCGTGGCCCACCTGGTGCCTTATATCGAGGAAGAGAAGCGCCAGCAGGAAGCGGCGGGCCTGGACGTGACCAGCAAGGGCAAGATCGTCATCGCCACCGTCAAGGGTGATGTGCACGACATCGGCAAGAACATCGTCACCGTGGTCCTGCAGTGCAATAACTTCGAGGTCATCAACATGGGCGTGATGGTCCCCTGCCACGAGATCCTGGCCAGGGCCAAGGCCGAGGGTGCGGACATCATCGGCCTGTCGGGCCTGATCACTCCCAGTCTCGAGGAGATGCAGTATGTGGCCGGCGAGATGGACAAGGACGACTACTTCCGCATCAAGAAGATTCCGCTGCTGATCGGCGGTGCGACCTGCTCGCGCGTGCATACGGCCGTGAAGATTGCGCCCAAGTACGACGGCCCCGTGGTCTATGTGCCCGACGCCTCGCGTTCGGTCAGCGTGGCGCAGAGCCTGCTGGGCGAAGGCAAGCAGGCCTATCTGGACGAGCTGAGCGCCGACTACGACAGGGTGCGCACCCAGCATGCCAACAAGAAGAAGACGCCGCTGTGGACGCTGGAGCAGGCCCGCGCCAATGCTGCCGTGGTGAACCATGCCCCCGTGGTGCCGCGCACCCTGGGCCGCCGCGTCTTCAAGAACTTCGACCTTGCCGAAATTGCCCAGTACATCGATTGGGGCCCGTTCTTCCAGACCTGGGATCTGGCGGGGCCCTACCCGGCCATCCTCGACGATGAGGTCGTGGGCGTGGAAGCGCGCAAAGTGCTGGCCGATGCCAAGCTCATGCTGCAGAAGATCATCGACGGCCGCTGGCTGCAGGCCAATGGCGTGATGGGCCTGTTCCCGGCCAATCGCGTGGGCGACGACATCGTGTTCTACACCGACGAATCACGCAGCCAGGTGCTGACCACCTGGTACGGCATGCGCCAGCAGACCGAAAAACAGGCCGTGGACGGCCCGGATGGACGGCCCGTGATGCGCCCCAGCCGCTGCCTGGCCGATTTTGTGGCCACCAAGGAGTCGGGCATTGCCGACTATGCCGGCCTGTTTGCCGTGACAGCCGGTATCGGCGCCGAAAAGAAGGACAAGGAATTCGAAGCTGCGCTGGACGACTACAGCGGCATCATGTTCAAGGCCCTGGCCGACCGCCTGGCCGAAGCCTTTGCCGAATGCCTGCACCAGCGCGTGCGCAAGGATCTCTGGGGCTATGCCGAAGACGAGGACCTGAGCAACGAGGAACTCATCAAGGAAGCCTACAAGGGCATTCGCCCCGCGCCCGGCTACCCTGCCTGCCCCGATCACACGGCCAAGATCGACCTGTTCAAGGCGCTGCAGGCCGATGAGATCGGCATGACGCTGACCGAGAGCCTGGCCATGAACCCGGCATCCAGCGTGAGCGGCTATTACATTGGCAACCCCGAAGCGGCCTACTTCAACGTGGGCCAGATCGGCGAAGACCAGCTCGCCGATATGGCCCGGCGACGTGCGATGGATATCGAGGAGCTGCGCCGCTATCTGGCGCCAAACCTGGGCTGAACGCTGGCTGCCCCTGTGCTTGCCATTTGGGGCAAGGCCGCGACTTAAAGCTGCACTGCAAATCTTCCATGTAGAGAAAGGCGTGCATCACCACAGTCGGTAGCAGTCGGTGTCTTGCAGCCGGGTCATTGCAATGACCCGGCTCAAACAATTACTTTCCTGCCGATGTCACGGGCAGTTCGGAAGGAGGCGTGGGCTGGCCTTCCTTTTCGGTCGTGCGATCGAATACCAGGCTTTTGCCGAACACCAGTTGAACCCAGGTCGGGTAGGTGTACGCCGTCCCCTTGTTGTGGTCGATGATGGCACCAATACCGCCGCCAAGAATGATGTTCCCGAACATGCCGCCGTTGGCGCGGGAGATGGCCCTCGCTGTGGCGTCTGGATTGTCCGCTTGCTTGCAGACGATATCGAGATCTTTGCTGGAGCGGCGCACCTGAACAGTATCGCCAGACTTCACCGAGACGGTTCCATAGTCATTGGTGAGCTTGCACTCGGCATTGGTGATCAAAGTATTGTTTTCCCCCTTCGTTTCGACCTTCATCGGATGGGTGCTGTCGTTGACGACAGAAGCGCAGCCGACTACGCCGGTGCAAGCCAGGACAATGGCAATTCTTTGGAACATGGCAATGAGAAAGAAAGTGAATCTACAAGTGTAACAAAATGAACATTTGTGTTTCGCTCGCCTCAGCTCATAGCTGCAGGGGGGCGCGAGTGCCACTCGGCTTATTTGCTGTCCCGCTGTGATTCGCGATCATTTGAGGGGGGGACGCGGTTCAAGGTATAGCGAGCCGTTGCTGGAGGTTTATCGTGCGCACAGGGGCGCAGGAAGAGCCCATGCGACAAGGACACAGGACAAAGTGGCGTATCCGAAGTTCAGTTGAGTCGCTGAACGGATCAGTCCGGCTGAATGCTCAGCCAGCCATGACATTGCCCTGCAAAGCACTGCAAGTTGATTGATGGCAGAGTCGAGCTAGGCTACCTCTTGAGCACAGGTGCGAGCGTGGCACGCAGCCGGTCGCCGGGCTCCTCGGCCTCGGTTGCACGGATTTCCAGCGAGCGCTCCACCATGCCTATATGTTCCAGCAGCAGTGCCTTGGCACCCTCGGTGTCGCCGCGTTCCAGGGCGGCCACGATGCGCTCGTGCTCGGCGCAGGACTGGCTGGCGCTGTGCGTGGACTGATAGAGCGTGGCAGCCAGGGTGGTGCGTGCCGTCAGATCGCGCAGCGTGTCGGCCAGCAGCCGGTGTCCCATCTGTTCGGCCAGGCAGACATGGAAATCCGCAAGCAGGAAGGCGCGTGTGGCGCTGTCCGCCCCGGCGATGGCTTTCTGCTCCTGGGCGATATGGCGGCGCAGTCTGGTGATGACGCGCTGCAGCGGCTTGCCGGCCTCCTGCAATATGCCGGTCTCGATGATCCGCCGGGCTGAGAACGCGTCCATGGCCTCGGCAGCCGAAGGCTGGACCACGTACCAGCCCCTGCGGGCCTGGACCTGGACAAAGCCGCGAGCCTGCAGCTGCATCAGCGCCTCGCGCACCACGGTGCGGCTGACGTCGAAGTTGTTGGCCAGCTCCTGCTCTCCCAGCCGTTCGCCGGGTGCCAGTTTCTGGGCCAGGATGGCTTCGACGACGCGTTCCGCGATGTGCTGTGGAGAGGCAGGAGTCATTGCTTGGTTCAGTGGCTGGAGTGAGGGATGGGGACGATGACAGGCGGCACCATAGCAGATGCAGGCTCTTCGTCCTCGGTTCGTGGCTCAGCTCTGCCGTCAAGTACCGCATGGGCACGTTCGCGGTCGATGTCGCCTTCCCAGGCGGCGATGGCCACGGTGGCCACGCAGTTGCCGATCAGATTGCCCAGAGCGCGTGCAATGCCCATGAACCAGTCCACCGACAGCACCAGCACCAGGCCGATCGCAGGGATGGCGGGGATGGCATGCAGGGTGGCGGCCAGCACCACGATGGCCGAGCCCGGTACGCCGTGCGCGCCCTTGGAGGTCACCAGCGCGATGGCCAGAATGGTCAGCAGGTCGGACATGCTGATGGGGGTGTTGGTGGCCTGGGCGATGAAGACCGCTGCCAGCGTGATGTAGATGGAGAACGCGTCCAGGTTGAACGAGTAGCCGGTGGGAATCACCAGGCCCACGGTGGAGTCGCGCACACCCATGTTGCGCAGCTTGGCCATGATCTGTGGCAGCACGCTGTCGGACGAGGTGGTCGCGAAGACGATGGTCAGTTCCTCGCGCAGATAGCGCAGCAGCTTGATCAGGCTGAAGCCCGACAGGCGCATCACCAGGCCCAGCACCACGAACACGAAGATCAGCACCGAGACGTAGAACAGCGCCACCAGCATGCCCAGCTGCTTGAGCGAGCCTATGCCGTACTGGCCCACGGTAAAGGCGATGGCGCCCAGCACGCCCAGCGGTGCCAGCTTGATGATGATGCCCATGACCTTGAACAGGGCCATGGACAAGGCGTCCACCAGATCGGAGACGGGCTTGCCGCGCTCGCCCAGCATGGTCAGCGCGCAGCCGAACAGCACGGCGAACAGCAGCACCTGCAGCACGTCGCCCTTGGCGAAGGCTTCCACCACGGTGGTGGGAATGAGCTTCATCAGGAAATCCACCGTGCCGCCGCTGGTCAGCTTGTCGGCATTGCTGGCGTAGGCCGCCATGGCCGAGGCGTCGAGCTTGCTGGTGTCCACGTTCATGCCCACGCCGGGCTCGAAGACAAAGGCCAGCACCAGGCCCATGCCCAGGGCGATGGTGGTCAGCACCTCGAAATAGATCAGGGCCTTGACGCCCACGCGACCGACGCGCTTGAGGTCGCCCGCGCCGGCAATGCCGTGCACGACCACGCAGAACACCAGTATGGGAATGATCATCTTGATGAGCTTGATGAAGCCATCGCCCAGGGGTTTGAGTTTCACGGCCCATTCAGGGGCCAGCAGTCCGGCGAGCACACCCAGTATGAGTGCGATCACCACCTGTCCGAACAGTGATCTGACAAAGCGGCGCATAGTCGTCTTTCGCAAGTTGTGGAATCTTGTATGCAAGTTGGAGAAAACTTGCATGCAAGAATGTAGGCAAGCGAAAGGCGTGCCAGCAGAGGGTATTCCTGAAGATTTGTGTCAATTCGGAGAGGATCAGCCCTGACTTTCATGCATGAAATAAAGGGGCGAACCGGCTTGGTGCGAGATTGGCGGGCTGTGTGCACGCGCCTGGTGCGCGGATGCGGCTCATGCCCAAAGCCAGGGCATGAGGCTTACAGCAGCGGGCTCAAGGCGCCCAGCAAGTTGTCCCAGATGCGTTTCCACCAGCGAGTGGCACGCACCTGTTCCAGCGTCACCGCATCGGAATCGCGCAGATAGCTTTGCTGGCGCTGACGGATGGCCTGGGTAGTGGCTTCGTCGTGCAGCAACACATTGTTCTCGAAGTTCAGGTCAAAGCTGCGCAGGTCCAGATTCGTGGAGCCGATCAGGCTGACCGAGCCGTCCAGGCACAGGGTCTTGGCATGCAGCAGGCCGGGGCGGAATTCGTGGATATGGACGCCAGCGCTCAGCAGCCGCCAGTAGTGGCTGCGGCTGACGGCGCCGACGATCCAGGAGTCATTGCGGGCGGGCAGTATCAGGGTGACCTGCACCTGGCGCAGCGCGGCGGCGCACAACGCATCGAGCACCGTGCTGTCGGGTACGAAGTAGGGGGTGGAGATCACGACTTCGCGCTGCGCACAGGCCAGCAGGCAGGCAACCAGCTGGGGGGTCGAGCGTGCTCTTTCCGTCGGCCCTTCGGCAATCGCAACGGCATGGAAGCCGTCGTCAGCGGCAGCGCCGGCCTCGGCCTCGATGGCCGGTGGTGAAAGGCTGGCATCGGACTGCGCCCAGTCGCTGGCAAAAGCCTGTTGCATCTGCGTGACCACGGGGCCCTGCAGGCGCAGCATGATGTCCACCCAGGGGGCATAGCGAGCCTTGATGTGAAAGCCTTCGTCGGCGCAGTTCTGGCTGCCGCAATAGTTGATCCTGCCATCTATGAGCGTGATCTTGCGGTGGTTGCGCAGGTCGATGCGGCTGGTCAGCATGACCTTGAGCAGATTGCTGATGGGCAGGGCAATCGCCAGGTGCACGCCGGCCTGCCGCATCTGCTGCCAAAGTGGCGAGCGCGTCAGTGCGCGCGAGCCCAGTCCGTCGACCATGGCCCGGCAGGTCACGCCGCGCTGCGCGGCACGCATCAGGGCATGGGCCATATCGGTGCCGGTGCCGTCGTCCAGCCAGATGTAGTACAGCACGTTGATCTCGTGGCGTGCGGCATCCATGTCGGCCAGCATCTGCGCCCGGGCATGCGCGCCATCGCGCATCAGCTCGGCCCTGTGGCCGGGCAGCGGCATAAAGCCGTTGATGGACGAGGCATAGCGAAAGGCCGGCAGCCATTGACCGGGAATGGTCGGCAGTGCCTGCGGGCTGCGGTCGGCATCGGTAGCGGCGCTGCTGTGGGACTGGCAGAACTCGCGCACATTGAGTCTTCTGCGGCCTGGTACGCGGCCCAGGGCTACCTCGCCAAAAAGGTAGTACAGCAGGCAGCTCGCATAGGGCAGCAGCACGATGACCATGAGCCAGGCCAGGCGCACGTCGGGCCGCATGTCCCGGCGCAGCAGGATGCGCAGGCCGAAACCGGTGATCAGCAATACATGAAGAGTCAGCAGCAGCCAGGTCATGAATCAGTGCAGCAACGATGGACCTTGTCGAGCATAACGGGCTCAGGCCCAAGCACAAGCTGCAAGCCTTGATTCATATGCAACGAGCTTGAACTCTGTGATGAAAAAGCGCGGACTGCTATCAGTAATGCAGCGACAGAAGACAGACATGGCACTGGCATGGAACCTGCTTCCTTTTCTTGTCAAAGCAAACAAGCAGGGGGGAGTGCATGGAAATGGTGCCATTGACTGCCATCGACAAGGCAGATACCGGTTGGGTCATGGTTGCGTCGGCGCTGGTCTTGCTGATGACCTTGCCGGGCATCGCCCTGTTCTATGCGGGGCTGGTGCGTCGCAAGAATGTGGTCAACACCATGGTGGCCGTGTTCGCGGTGGCCTGTGTGGTGACCCTGACCTGGTTCGGCCTGGGCTACTCGCTGGCGTTTACGGCCGAGTCTCCCTGGCTCGGCAATCTGGGGCGCGCCTGGTTTGCCTCTTTGCACTTTGATGGCCGGCGCAGCGTGATCTCGGTCAGCCATCTGGCGCCGCATCTGCCCGAAGCGGCCTATGCCCTGTTCCAGGCCGCATTCGCCATCATCACCACCTCGCTGATCGTGGGGGCCGTGGTCGAGCGCATGCGCTTTGCGGCCCTGGTGGTGTTTGCCGCGCTGTGGAGCGTGGTGGTCTATGCCCCGGTGGCGCACTGGGTGTGGGAGAGCGGCGGCTGGCTGAACCAGCTGGGCGCACTGGACTTTGCCGGCGGTGCCGTGGTGCATGTGAACGCGGGTGTGGCTGCGCTGGTCTGTGCCTTCATGATGGGGCGCAGGCGTGGCTATGGCACCGAGCCCTTCGAGCCGCACAGCCTGGGCTGGACGGCCATGGGCACGGCGTTGCTGCTGTTCGGCTGGTTCGGCTTCAACGCCGGATCGGCCCTGTCCGCCGACGGGCGTGCAGCGCTGGCCTTTGTGGTCACGCTGGTGGCGGCCTCGGCCGCGGGGCTCGCATGGATGGTGGTGGAGTGGCTGGTGCGCGGCGCTCCGACCTTGCTGGGCCTGCTCTCGGGCATGGTGGGCGGACTGGTGGCCATCACCCCGGCTGCTGGCTTTGTGCAGGTGGGCAGTGCAGTGTGGATAGGCCTGATTGCGGGCGCTGTCTGCTTCTGGGGCGCAACCTGGCTCAAGCGCCGACTGGGGGTTGACGACTCGCTCGATGTCTTCGGCGTGCATGGCGTGGGCGGCATTGCCGGCTCCATCCTCACGGCGGTTTTTGCCGATCCCCTGATCGCGGGCACAGGCGCCACGGTGCTGAATCAGCTGATTGCGGTGGCGGCGGTGGCTGCCTACAGTGCCGCAGCCACGGCCGGGGTGCTGGTGCTGATCCGTCTGCTGATGCCGCTGCGGGTGGATGCCGTGCAGGAAATGGAAGGTCTGGATATCAGCCTGCATCTGGAGCGTCAGCACTAGTGATCCATCAAAGACAGGAGCGGTGTATGGAGGACAGCGAGCGAGTGGCAGTGGCCGCACATCTGCATGTGGTGTTGCGCCGCAAGACGGGCCGGGTGACCGATACCGAATGGATGGCGTGCAACCAGGCCTATGCACAGGCCATGGTGGCTATTGCGCTGGAGCATGCGCGAGAGCAACAGGACGAGGAGCTGGCGCGCCTGGCCCGGCGTCTGCAGGACAGCTGGAGCGGCGACAAGCCCCGGCATGCAGCGCCTGCCGAGACCGGGCAGAGCGATAGCTCGGTCACCACCAAGGCCGCCGAGATACTGCGCACCTCGGCACGCTATATCGGCGGGCTGCGCTGAGGCACAAGCCGGATCCGAGGCCGGGACGTCTTGCTGCCACGGATCATAATCCCTGTGATCCGTGGCAGTCCGCTGCAGCAGGCTGCGGCGGCAACGAGCCAGGCCTATTGCTTTTTCAGCTCGACAATATAGGCATCGCGGGCCTTTACGCCATCGGCCGTGAAGTCGGTGAACACGCCGTCAATGCCCAGACGGTAGTAAGCCAGATATTCCTGCAGCGGGTCGCCCTTGAAGATGCCCGCGAGCCGGCTGGCCTCGCTGCGGAAGGTGAAGCTGTGCACCACCAGGCCGGCCTTGTGCGCATTGGCGATCAGGCCGGTGTCCTTGAGCGTGTTGACGTCCTTGAGGCCTGCGCCGTCCTTGTAGGGAACGACGGAATGGGCCAGCACCTGGGGTTTCCAGGGACCGATGCCGTCGGCATAGGTCTTGATCTCGGCCAGGCCTGCCGGCGTCTGCATGACCGCGAAGGTGCGCGCATCGCCGGCCAGAGTCCAGCTATAGGGGCGGCCGCTGATGAAGGTCCATTCGTCGGCAGTGATATAGCCTACGGAGCCGTCCCTGAAGTTGTAGTCGTTGCCATCGATCAGCTGCACCCCCTTGGCCCGCATGCCTGCCTTGCGCAGATACTTCAGGCTTTCGGGGTCGAAGCTCTGGATATAGATGGGCGCTTCCTTGCGGTTGAGATTGTTCCTGTCGAGCAGCGCCATCACGGCGTCCTCGAAGGGGTGCTCACCCGTTCCGCAGCTGTTGGCAATGGCCTGCTGGTTGTTCCAGAAAGGGTTCTTGGTCTCGGCGTAGACGGCAATCGTGCGGCCTGCCGCCTTGCCCCTGGCGAGTGCGATATCGATCACATCCTGTGCGCTGATCAGTGGCAGCTTGCCGTTCCATTCGCTGGGGCGGTCGGCGCGGTTGTCCAGCGTGGTGCCGCCAAACAGCGTGCGCAGCTCATGCAGGGTGAAGTCCGAGATGGACCAGTCGCCGGTGTGGTCCTCGCCATCGACCACCAGAGCCTGCAGAACCGACTTCTGATTGTTCGGATCGATGCGGTCGCTCAGGTACTGCGCGGGGCCGTTGGCGGCAATGGGCGGGTACTTCACGTTGACCAGCACGCCGGGCGTGTTGCGCTTGCGGCCAGCCACATAGGCATTGATCTTGGCGACCTCGGCGATATTGGTGCTGTCGCTGAGCCAGGCGTTGTGGCGTGCCACCAGCTGGCAGTCGCGGCTCAGGTGCATGTCCAGCTCGATCATGTCGGCACCGGCATCGATGGCTTTCTCATACGCCATCTGTGTCTGCTCGGGGTACAGGCCCGAATAGCCGCGGTGGGCGATGACCTGGGGCTGCTTGCCGTCCAGCGTCAGAAACTGCGGTGCAGGTGCCGGCGTCGGGCCGTCTCCACCGCCACAGGCGCTCAGGGCAAGGGCGGCAAGCAAGGTCAGGGCAAAGACGGGGTGGGTAGGGGACATGGTTTCAGGCATGGATGGAGATCGCCTCATGCTTGCGGTTGTTGATGACGGTTGTGTGACCGTGCCCTCAGAGCATTTCACGCTCCGAAGCACAGGGCTGCGGGAGCAGCCCTGTGCGGGGTGCGGCTGTTACAGCCCCAGCTTCCTGGCGACGTAATCGGCATCCTTGTCGCCGCGTCCCGAGAGATTGACCAGAATATGCTGGTCCTTGCCGAGCCCCGGCGCTTCGCGCATGGCCCAGGCCACGGCGTGCGCACTTTCCAGTGCCGGGATGATGCCCTCCACACGCGACAGCGTCATGAAGGCATTCAGGCATTCCTTGTCGTCCACGGACTGGTAGTCCACGCGCCCTATGTCCTTGAGATAGCTGTGCTGCGGGCCCACGCCGGGGTAGTCCAGGCCCGAGGCGATGCTGTGCACGGCGGCCGGCGTGCCGTCGGCGTTCTCCAGCACATAGCACTTCATGCCGTGAATCTCGCCGGGCTTGCCAACCGACAGCGTGGCAGCATGGCGGCCGGGCTTGTCCACGCCTTCACCGGCAGGCTCCACGCCCACCAGATGCACGGACGCGTCACCCAGGAAGGCCGTGAAGATGCCCATGGCATTGCTGCCCCCGCCTACGCAGGCTGCCACATGGTCGGGCAGCTTGCCGTGCCGGGTCTGGAACTGTTCGCGAGCCTCACGACCCACGATGGACTGGAAGTCCCGCACCATCATGGGAAAGGGGTGTGGGCCGACCACCGAGCCAATCGCGTAAATGGTGTTGACGGGGTCCTGCAGATAGACCTCGAAGGCGCTGTCCACGGCCTCCTTCAGCGTGGCTGCGCCGCGCGTGACGGGCACCAGATTGCAGCCCAGAATGCGCATCTTGGTGACGTTGGGGTGTTCCTTCTCGATATCCACCTGGCCCATGTGAATCTCGCAGGGAATGCCCACCAGCGCACAGGCCGTGGTCAGGGCTACGCCATGCTGGCCGGCGCCGGTCTCGGCAATGACTTTTTTCTTGCCCATGAACTTGGCCAGCAGTGCCTCGCCCAGGCAGTGGTTGATCTTGTGCGCCCCCGTGTGATTCAGATCCTCGCGCTTGAGATGGATCTGCGCACCGCCCAGCTGATCGGACAGGCGTCTGGCGTGAAAGATGGGGCTGGGTCGGCCCACATAGTCGGCAAACAGTGCGGCCAGCTCGTCCTGGAAATCCTGGCGCTTGACGATCTCTTCATAGGCTGCGGCGATCTCGTCCATGCATTGCTTGAGCTCGGGTGGCACGAGCTGGCCGCCATAGGGGCCGAAGAAGCCCTGGGCATCGGGCATGGCTTGGGGGTTCTGGGTCATGGCTTGTCTCCTGGGGGGTGTGCAGCAAAGCTGCATTCATAGCACATGGCGGGCTTGGGGCGCTTGCAGGCAAGTCCCGATGGCAGAGTCGTGAAAAATGCCTGCAGCCCGCACGAAGAATATGCTGACAGCTATTGTTTTGATATTTGCGACGCCCTCTCTTGCTCTGAAACACAATAGCGACATGAAAGCCAGCTCAGCCCGCGATATTGTCTTTGCCCATGCTCTGGAAACCGCCGCTGCGCACGAGGCGCTGCCAACGGCCGAGCGCTGCACTGCCATCACGCAGGAGTGTCTGCACGCCCAGGGCAAGACCAGGGGCGGCGGCCGTGCGGCGTTCGAAAGCTTTCTGCAGGAGCGGGCGCAACGCGTGATTGCTGCGGCGCAGCTGCCTGCCGACATACGCGCGATGGCTCGGCAGCGCGCCGGCATTTCGCGCTGGATGGTGCTGGCCGTAATGGCTGCGGCGTTTGCGCTGGGTTTTGCGGGCCATGCGATCACCGACCCGCATCGGGTGGATCTGCTCTCTGCCTCCCTGATCGGTATCGTGCTGTGGAATCTGCTGGTCTATGCGCTGTTGCTGCTGACCTGGCTGCGCAGTCTGCTGCGGCGCAGGAAGATGGTGATTGCGCCGCTGCAGCCCGAACAGGGTCAGGGCGCTGGGGCAGCGCCCGGTGGCTGGCTGCAGAAGCTGCAGGCAAGGAAGTGGAGTGTTTCGCGCGGCACGGGGCTGCGCAGGATGGCGCTGAACTTCGAGCGCAACTGGTGGCAGGTCAACCAGCGGCCGCGCCATGCGCAATGGCTTGTGTGCCTGCATCTGGGGGCTGCCATGCTGGCGCTGGGCGCGCTGGCATCGCTATGGCTGACCGGCCTGACCAGGGCGTATCAAGTGGGCTGGGAGAGTACTTTTCTCTCGCCTTCCGCCGTGCAGACCTGTCTGAACCTGCTGTTTGCGCCGGTGCAGCATCTGCTGGGTCTGGCGCCGTGGAGTCTGGCCCAGATCCAGGCGCTGCAGGGCTGGTCGGCCGGTGATGCCGCAGATGCGGGGCCGCGCTGGGTGCAGCTCTACAGCTGGCTGCTGGGCTTGATGGTGGTGGCGCCGCGTCTGCTGCTTGCGCTGTGGCAGGGTGTCAGGGGCTGGTGGTTGAGCCAGCATCTGGCCTTGCCGCTGCAGCAGCCTTATTTCCAGAGGCTGCAGCGTGATTGGGCGGGACGCGCCACGGCGCTGCTGGTGCAGCCCTACAGCCTGGACATCACGCCCGAGCGCGAAGCCGCCCTGCGCAACCATGTGGCGCAGAGCTACGGCGCTGGGGCGCAGCTTGCGCTGCTGCCGGTGCTGGCCTATGGATCGCCATTGCCGGATGCTTCGGCCATTGACGCACAGCAGGTGCTGCTGCTCAACCTGGCTGCCACGCCCGAGGCGGAAATCCATGGCGTGCTGCTGGCGCAGGTATTGAACCGCTGGGGCGCGCAGACCGATGTGTGGCTATGGGCGGCGGACTTTCGTGCGCGCAACAGCGGTGCCCCGGCGCGCGTGCAGGAGCGCGAGCAGCTGTGGCGGGAATTTGTGCGCAGCGCGGGATTGAACGCGACCCTGGTGCCCGGCGCAGGAGTGTGATGATGAGCGAGAGCAAGGAACTGGTTCCGATCGACCGCAGCGTTCAGTGGTGTCTGCTGTCGCACACCAATATCGGCAAGACCACGCTGACCCGTACGCTGATGGCCGACGACGTCGGCGAGATTGACGATGCCGCCCATGTGACCACGCAGTCACAGCGCTATCTGCTTCAGAAAACGCAGCAGGGTGATGAGCTGTGGCTTTGGGACACACCGGGTTTCGGCGACTCCGTGCGGCTCTATGAGCGCCTGCGGCAGCAAGGCAATCCGCTGGGCTGGTTTCTCAGCAATGTCTGGGATCGGTGGCGCGACAAGTCTTTTTACCTGAGCCAGCGTGCCCTGCTCGCCGCGCGCGACCATGCGGATGTGATGCTCTACCTTGTCAACGCGGCAGAAGACCCGGCCGATGCCGGCTACTGGAGCGCCGAGATGAACATACTGGCCTGGCTGAACAAGCCGGTCATCGTGCTGCTCAACCAGATCGGCAGCGACACCACGGCCGCTCAGACGCAGCAGGATCTGCGGCGCTGGCAGCAGGCGACGCAGAGCTTTCACAGCGTGGTGCGCGACGTGCTCGTGCTCGACGCCTTCACGCGCAGCTGGTGGCATGAGCGCAGGATGATGCAGAGCATTGCGCCACTGTTGCCTAGCTCCAAACAGCCCGCCTATCAGCGTCTGCTGGAGCAGCGGGCCTGGCAGCAGCAACAGCGCGAGCAGGCGAGCCTGGCGGTCATGGCAGAGCAATTGCTGACGGCTGCGGGGCTGCATGAAAAACTCGATCCCGAGCAAGGCCGGCTGCTGGCGCGTGCCTGGCAAAGCCTGAGCCAGCTCACCGCCAAGCTGGGCAAAGCGGCAGAGGGTGAAGAGCGGCTCGGAGCCCAGGCCAAGGCGGCCGTGCAGCGGCTGCTGCAGACTTTGCGTCAGGCCGATGTGCAGGCCACGCAGCGCTTGCTTGAGATTCATGGACTCGACGGTCAGGCGGCCAGTCAGATTCAGGAGCAACTGCGCAGTCAGCTTCAGATCACCACGCCTGTGGATGCGCAGGCAGCCAGCTTGTGGGGGGCGTTGACTGCCGGTGCAGCCACAGGACTGGGGGCCGATCTGATGGCCGGAGGCTTGACGCTGGGTGCCGGTGCCCTGGTGGGCGCGCTGCTGGGGGCTCTCACCTTTGGCGGGGCTGCCTGGGGAGCGAACAAGATGTTCGACCAGGAGCAGCAGAGCTTTCGACTTTCTGGCGACTATCTGAACGCCAGCGTGAGCCAGGTACTGCTCAAGTACCTGCTGATCTCGCATTTTGGCCGCGGTCGCGGGCGTTACACCAGCCCGGCGGCGCCCAGCCAATGGAGTGAGCTGGCCCAGCTCACGGTGCAGGCACATGCTGCGCAATGGGCGGCACTCTGGGCGCAGTTGCGCGAAGCAAATGCCGCAGGGACGTCCACCGATGCGCAAAGAGTCGCCATCATGGAGCTGCTCTCGCAAAGCCTGCAGCAGATCATGGCCGATCTCTATCCGGGGCTGAACGCGGACTCCGGAGTCAGAGGCGCGGAAAGCGCACCGTAAACAGGGCACCGCCACGCTCGGAGACGCCCGTGCTGACGGTGCCGCCCTGGGAGGTCACCAGAGCCTTGACGATGGACAGGCCCAGGCCCGAGCCTTCCCGGCGACGCTTGCCCGGGGCCTGGACAAAGCGCTGGAAAGGATGGGCCTGGACCTCGGTCGCAAGTCCGGGGCCCGCATCGCCCACTTCCAGGATCACCCATGACTGGTTCTGGTGGTCGGAGCTCGCATGCACCCGGATGCTCAGCCAATGGCCGCTGCTGGCATGGCGCAGCACATTGCTGATCAGGTTGGTGGTGATCTGGCGCAAGCGGTCGGTGTCGGCTTTGATGTCGGTGCTGCCATCGCCGTCCTGCATGGGCAGATCCAGTGACAAGGTCATGTCCAGTTTTTGCAGCTGCGGGTGCAGCTCCTCGACGACATCGCCGACCAGTGTGGCGAGGTCTATGCGTTCCTTGCGCAGGGACAACTGTCCGGCGTCGGCCATGGACAGGGTGTGCAGGTCGCCGACCAGCCGTCCCAGGTGCTCGACCTGGGCCAGCAGCGTCTTCATTTCGGCCTGGCTGGAGTCGATGACGCCGTCGCAGATCGCATGCAGTCTTGCCTGCAGCACCGTCAAAGGGGTGCGCAGCTCATGGGAGATGGAGGCGGCCGTGGCCAGCCGCTCCGCTTCCAGGGTCTCCAGCGAATCGACCATGCCGTTGAAGGCATCGATCATTTCTGCCATCTCTCCATGGGCATTGCCCTTGACGGCTCTGGAGGCCAGGTCGCCGCGCTCCACGCGCGCAGCCACTTCCACCATGGAGGCCAGCGGACTGGTGATGCGGCGGGAGATCCAGAAACCCACGGCCATGCCGAAAGGCAGGCTGACGGCCAGACCGATGACCAGCGACCATTTCTCGCCGAACAGGCGGTCGCCTTCCCAGTACTCGGAGTAGATCTGCAAGGCTCTGGGGCTGTCCTCCAGATCCTGGGACTTCAGCGCTTCCAGCTCGGTCTTGACGGGGCTTGGCAGGTGGCGATAGAACTCGCGGTACTGCAGCTCGGAAAACGCCAGCACGCCAATCGCCAGCGAGGCAATGGCCAGCAGCACGGCCGCCGTGATCCACAGACCAAAGCGGACCCAGATGCGGTTCAGTCCCAGGGCCATAGACGATAGCCAATACCGCGCACGGTCTCGATCAGTCCGTCCTGTCCGGCCAGTTGCAGCTTGCGGCGCAGCTTGGAGAGATGGGAGTCGATCACCCGCTCCAGCGCGTCGCTTTCCGGCAGGCAGTTCTCAATCAGGTAGGCGCGTGAAAAACAGCGGCGCGGCTGGGCCGCCAGACAGGCCAGCAGCCGAAATTCAGTGAGCGTCAGCGCCAGGGGAACGGCCTGGCCCCCATCGTCGTAGACGGCTGCGCTATGGGCTTCCACGTCGATCTCTATCGGTCCGACGCGGATGGGGGCTGCCACCGGAGCAGGCTTGGCCTGGGTGCGGCGCAGCACGGCACGCACCCGTGCCACCACTTCGGGAGGGTTGAAAGGCTTGACCACATAGTCGTCCGCCCCCAGGCGCAGTGCCAGCAGCTTGTCCACATCGTCGGCCAGGGCCGTCACCATGATGACGGGGACATCGCTGTCGTTGCGAATCATGCGCAGCACATCCACGCCATCGACCTTGGGCAGATGGATGTCGAGCAGCACCAGGTCCGGGCGCAGCTGGCGAAAGCTCTGCAGGGCCTCCTCGCCGTCCTGCGCCATGCGAATGCGCAGTCCGTCGCGCTCCAGATAGGCGCTGAGCACGCCGGCAATGGCGGGTTCGTCTTCGACTACAAGCACCAGGGGCGTGGAAGCAGGTTGAGCAAAAGTAGCCATGGTTTTGTGTGCAGCAAAGTCATGCATCTGCGGGACTCCCTGAATCTTGTTGTTTGCACATTATGTGCGTTGCCGCTGCAATCAACGAATGGCGGCGGCTCTCCATAATTCCTACATAAACCCTGCAATCTGGCGAAAGCTTGCTGCCGTCCAATGGCGAGGATGGAAAGCTGTTTCCGCTTTCTGCAGGTTCCCGGGTGACACCTATAGCTTGAGCCAACTGCGCTGTGATATTTCCCTCCCACGTCTCGCGTCTTCGCATGGGCAGCCTGTGTCTGTGTGCCTTGTCGTTGCTGGCAGGCTGTGCTGCGCCCGAGGCAGTCAGGCTGGACCGGACCACGCCACCGCAGTGGCAGCAGCAGGCGTCGGCTCAGAAGTCGGACTCTGCGGAACTGGCACGCTGGTGGCGTGCCTGGAATGACCCCGCGCTGAATGCGCTGGTGGACGAGGCGCTGTCCCAGAACCTTGATGTGGCCCAATCCGTGCTGCGCCTGCGTCAGCAGCGCTTGCTGGCAGGCACGGCCGATGCGGCTTTTCGCCCCACGGTCAATACCGGAGCGCGGACCCTGCAGGATATTGCGGCAGTTGACACCTACTTTCATGCCAGCATCGATGTGAGCTGGGATCTGGGCCTGTTTGGCGACTCCGCCGCAGCACGCCGTGCAGGCGCGGCCGGCGTGCTGGACGCGCAAGCCCAGCTGCATGCGGCGCGGGTGGCCCTGGTGGCCGATGTGGTGCACCGCTATCTCGATATCCGGCTGGCCCAGGTGCAGCGCGGTCTCGCCGAAAAGCAGTTGCAGCAGGCACAGCGACAGCTGCAGCTCCTGCAGGTTCGGCATGCGCAGAGACTGGCGGATGCCCAGTCTCTGGAGCAGCAACAGCTGCAGCTGCGCACCGCAGAGTCCCAGCTGTCCACCCTGAACGAAGCCCAGGTGCGTGCCGCCCATGCGCTGGCAGCCCTGCTGGGGCGCGAGCGCGCCGAGCCGCAATGGCTGCAGCCCAGTGCCGATGCCGGGTTGCCCGCAGTGCAGGCACTTGCCGTGCTGCCGGCAGACCTGCTGCGCAATCGCCCCGATATTCAAAGTGCCGAGGCTGCGGTGGAGCAGGCCGCGGCCGAGGTCGGCGTGTCGCGCGCGGCGCTCTATCCGCGGCTGACCCTGACGGGGTCCTTGCTGTATGCCTACAACCTGACGCGCAATCACCGCACGACTTCGGACTCCATCCCCATGGTCGGTCCGCAGATCGATATTCCGCTCTTTGACTGGGGTCGCCGCCGTGCCGTCGCGGACGGCAAGGAGCTGGCCCTGCAGGCCAGCATCAAGGCCTACCGCCAGGCTGTGCTCAACGGTATTGCCGAGGCGGAATCGGCGCTGGCGGCGGTTGCCGCCCAGCAGCAAAGGCAGCAGCAGCTGCAGTCCGAGAGGCAGATCCATGCCGGGCGCGAGAAGGCCCAGGCAGTGCGTCAGCAACTGGGCCTGTCCAGCGAATTTGCGGGTATCGACAACGCCCGCGCCAGCCTGCTCAACCAGAGCGAGCTGGCAACTGCCAGGGCTGCCGAGGCGCTGGCCTATGTGGCGCTCTACAAGGCCGTGGGTGCTGCGCCCATCGATGCCGCGGTCTCCGAGGTCCAGCCATGATTGCCCTGGCGCGCAAGACGCTGATCTATGAGTGGAGGCGCTTTGTCCCCTCGGTGTTCGCCGTGGGCTTTTCGGGCGTTCTGCTGGCCATGCAGGCCGCCCTGGTGCTGGGCATCTTCGGCTCTGCAGCGATCTACGTGACGGCTTCTTCAGCCGATCTCTGGGTGGGCTATCCGGGTACGCAAAGCGTGAACTTCGGGCGCAATATCGGCAGCGATGTGGAGATGCGCCTGCGCATGGACCCCGATGTCGCGGCCGTTGAGTCCTATGTCTGGGTCGATGGCGACTGGCGTGCGCGCGCCGGCGCCCAGGGCGCGACCGGAGGTGGCGTCTCGGTCTATCTCTCGGGCGTCAGCACTGCGGACAACTCCATGATGTTCACCAAGGTGCTCGCCTCCTGGCAGCGACAGCTGCTGCGCGAGCCCGGGGCCGTGATTGTGGACAGGGCGGACCTGGGGACTCTGGGTGCGCAGGAAGGCAGTACGGCCTGGATCAACAACCATGCGGTCAAGATCGTGGCTGCCGTCGACGGCTTGCGCGGGCTGGGCGGCGTCAACGTGATCGCCTCGCTCAGCACGACCCGCGAAATTGCAGAAACCAGTGCTGAGCATGGCAGCACCTATTTTGTGGCGCGTCTCAAGCAAGAAGCCAAGGCAGGCGAGGCCCAGGCGAGATTGAGCCGCTCCAGCAGCAGCTTCGGCCCGTACGAGGTCTGGACGGCGGATGCCTTTGCGCGCCGCTCCCAGCGTTACTGGATGCTCGATACCGGCGCCGGTGCCGGCGTGCTCTTCATGGCCGTCATCGTCTGCCTGGTGGGCGCCATCGTGACCAGCCAGTCGCTCAAGGCGGTGGTGGCAGGATCCGCCCGCGAGTATGCGGTGCTCAATGCCCTGGGCGTGAGCCGGGCAGCCCTGGGCCGCGTGGTGGTAGAGCAGGCCTGCTGGATTGGCGGTCTGGGCTTCGTGCTGGCGGCATTGGCCAGCGCGGTGCTGCTCAGCATTGCATCCGCCTATCGGGTCCCTGTGGCCCTCAACCTGTCCGCGGTACTCGCCTGCGGCTTTCTGGTGGCCGTGCTGTCGCTGCTGTCGGGTCTGGGCGCCATGCGCAGCCTGCTGCGTGCCGACCCGGCAACCCTGTTGCGTTAAGGCCTGAAACATGCCAGCCGAGACCATGGAACGCGTCAAAACACCTGTAGCCAAGGATGCTGTGCCCAGCCTAGAGGCCGTGCGCCTCGACAAATCCTTTGTGTCGGGCATCGTCCAGGTGCATGTGCTGCAGGGGCTGTCCGTCAGCCTCTATGCGGGCGAGCTGAGCCTGATTTCCGGCCCTTCGGGCTGCGGCAAAAGCACGCTGCTGTCCCTGATGTCGGGACTGCAGAAGCCCGATGCCGGCCATGCGCTGGCACTGGGCGAGGACCTGGCCAAGCTCGGTACGGCGGCATTGGAGAAATTTCGTCTGCGGCATACGGGCTTCGTCTTCCAGGGCTTCAATCTGTTTCCGGCCCTGACGGCACTGGAGCAGGTGCAGCTGCCACTGGGCTATATGGGCCTCAAAAGCGCCGAGACATTGCGCCGAGCCAAGGAGGCGCTCGATGAAGTGGGGCTCTCGCACCGCAGTCATATGCGCCCGGCCCAGCTGTCGGGTGGCGAGAAGCAGCGCGTGGCCATCGCACGTGCCATGGCCAAGCAGCCCCGTCTGCTGTTCGCCGACGAGCCCACCAGTGCGCTGGATGCCGAGAGCGGCCAGCGCGTCATCGACTTGCTGCACCGTGCAGCGCGCACGCACGGCACCACGGTGCTCTGCGTCAGCCATGACCCGCGTCTGGTGCGCCACGCCGATCGTGTGCTGGGCATGGAAGACGGCGCCATTCGCAGCGACTGGCGCCAGAACAGCCCCATCAAGGAATAAACATGAACCCAAGCCCATTTCGTCTCAGCATTGTGTCGGGCGCGCCGCTGCTGGCGGCGGCCGTGCTGATGCTGGGCGGGTGCTCTCCGTCTCAGGACGCGGCCTCCGTGGTCACACCGGCTGCAGCCCAGACCAAGCCTCAAAGCCAGGTGGCGGTTGCGCGCGGCAAGATCGACGTCGAAGGCGGTCTGCTCGATCTTTCGTCGACCGCATCGGGCGTGGTGCAGCAATTGCTGGTCAAGGAAGGTCAGAGCGTGCAGAAAGGCCAGCTGGTGCTGCGTCTCGCAGACGATGCGGCGCGCGCCGATCTGGCGGTGGCGGAGTCCGAGCTGCAACTGGCACAGACCAAGCTCAAGACGCGCCAGGATCGCCTGCCCGCGCTCAAGGCCACGCTGACGCGCTGGCAGGCCGCAGCCAAACAGGGAGCGGCGGATCTGCAGAGCGTGGACGAAGCCGTGCAGGCCCTGCGTGACGCACAGTCCGAAGTGGATATTGCGGCTGCGGAAGTCACGGTCGCCAAGCGCAAGGCCGAGCAGCTGCGGGCTCTGCTGCAGCGCCACGAGCTGCGTGCGCCCGAGGCCGGCGTCGTGGTGCGCCTGCTGGCCCAGGGCGGCAGCATGCTGCAAAGCGGTAGCCCGGTGGCGGTGCTGCTGCCCAAGCGGCCCCTGATCGTGCGGGCCGAAGTCAACGAAAGCTATGTGACGGCGATTCGCGAAGGCATGAAAGCCCAGGTGGTCGTTGACGCAGACGGCAGCGCTGCCCGCCAGGAGTTTCCCGCTGCGACCGTGCTGCGCATCAGTCCCGTCTACGGTACGGCCCGGCTGCAGGACGACGCGCAGCGCGGCCCGGTAAGAGTTGTGGAATGCGTGCTGGCATTTGACCAGCCGCCCGCCAATGTCAAGGTCGGTCAGAACGTGAGGGTCAGTTTCCATGAATAAGCGCATTCAGATTTTCCCGTCGCCTGCAGGTACAGCTTCGACCGGCTGGATGGTGCAAAGCGATTTCGACGGCACCATCAGCCTGCTGGACGTGACCGATACCCTGCTCAACCGCTTTGGCAAGCCAGGCTGGCAGGAGCTGGAAGACGCCTGGGAGCGTGGCGAGATCGGCTCGCGCGAATGCATGAAGGGTCAGGTGGCTTTGCTGGACATGAGCGAGGCAGAGCTGCAGAACCATCTGGACGGTATCGAGATCGACGCGCACTTTGCCGGCTTCGTGGCTGAGGCCAGGTTGCATGGCATCAAGGTGCAGGTCGTCAGCGACGGCATCGACTATGCGATTCGCCATGTGCTCGCACGCCACGGCCTCGGGGATCTGGAAGTCATCGCCAATCATCTGGTGCAGACGGGCGAGCGCAGCTGGCGACTGGATTCGCCCTGGGCCAGCAATCGCTGCACACGGGCCAGCGGCAACTGCAAGTGCGAGCGCCTTGCCGAGCAGCAGGCGGTGCATGGGCGGGTGCTCTACATCGGCGACAGCACGTCGGATTTCTGCGTTTCCGGCAAGGCTGACTTTGTGCTGGCCAAGTACAAGCTCATCGACTATTGCGAGAGCCAGGGGATTGCCCATGCGCGCTTCGAGCATTTTGCGCAGGCCACCCAGCTGCTGGAGCAGGTCCTGCTCGGCATGGAGCAGACTGCATGAATGCCGCCGATGGATTGGGGCTGCTGCAGCAGCCGGATTGGCAGCAGCTGTGTGTGACGCCGCATGAGTTCGTCATGCCCGGCGAAGGCCGCAATGCCCGTACGGGCGTGCTGCTGATTCATGGCCTGACCGGCACGCCTGCCGAGATGCGCCTGCTCGCCAAAGGTCTGAACAAGCAGGGCTTCACGGTCTACGGGGTGCAACTGGCAGGACATTGCGGCAGCATGGAAGACCTGGTGGCCGCGCGCTGGACGGATTGGCTGGCAAGTGTGGAGTCGGGTCTGCAGCGCTTTTCGCTGCATGTGGACCATGTGGTGGTCGGCGGTCTGTCCATGGGGGCGCTGCTGTCGCTGGCCGTGGCAGAGCGCCATCCCGACAAGGTGGCCGGCGTCTGTGCGCTGTCCACCACCTTCCGCTATGACGGCTGGAGCATTCCGGCCTATACCAAGCTGGCGTTCCTGCTGCCGCTGTTCCGCCTGCTGGGCATCGGTCGCAACAGCGTCTTCATGGAGGCGCCGCCCTACGGCATCAAGGACGAGGCCTTGCGCGCGCGCGTGGTCGAGCAGATGAACAGCGGCGACAGCTCTGCTGCGGGTCTGCCCGGCAATCCCTGGTGGAGCGTCATCGAGCTGCGGGCCCTGTCTGCGAATGTGCAGACCCGACTGGCGCAGCTGCGCTCGCCCTGTCTGGTCATTCATGCCCGGGAAGACGATATTTCTTCGGTCAGCAATGCCCACGATATCCAGCGCGGCGCGGTCAACGCCCATGTCGACCTGGTGCTGCTGGACAATTGCTATCACATGATCACCATCGACCGCGAGCGCCGTACCGTGATTGCCAAGCTCAACGAATTCATCGCGCGCATTGCCAGCTCGGCGGCGCCTGCCAGGGGTGCGAATGGGTAGTGATCTCTCGCCCCTGGTGGTGACGTTGTGGATACTCAATGTGCTGGTGGACAGTGGCGGACAGCTGGCTTTCAAGGCCGCGGCCAGTGAGCCCGGGCATCGCAATGGCACGCAGCGTTGGCGCTTCATGCTGGCCAGGCCCTGGCTGTGGGTGGGCATTGCCTGCTATGTCGCGGAGTTTCTGGTCTGGCTGGCGTTTCTGTCGCTGGTGCCGCTGTCGGACGGGGTGCTACTGGGCTCGATCAACATCGTTGCCATCATGATTCTGGGCCGGGTGCTGTTTCGTGAAAAGCTCGCGCCCATGCGCGTGGCCGGCATCGTGCTGGTGTCCATAGGCGTGGCCATCGTTGGATTGCATTAAGGGCCGTCGGCTATGAAGCGTTTTTACATTGTCGGCTTTCTGGTACTCATGGCCTTTGACACGCTGGCGCAGCTCAGCTTCAAGCAGGCTGGTGATTCCGCATTGCCGCTGGAGTTCTCGACCGGCTGGCTGCTGCGCGTGTTCAGCCAGCCCTGGATCTACGGTGCCTTCGTGGGCTACATCGGGGCCTTTTTCACCTGGATGAGCCTGCTCAAGCACGCTCCCATCGGCCCGGCATTCGCCGCCTCGCATCTGGAGATCATCTCGGTGCTGGCGATCTCGTACTGGCTGTTCAACGAGCCCATTGGCTGGCCGCAGATCATTGGCTGCCTGTTCATCGTGGCCGGCATCATGTGCCTGGCCGTGAGCGAGAAGCCAGAGGCCGAGCAGGCCGCCTGAAATGCGTCAGCCCACCGTGCCGCCAACGGCAGGCCTGCCACTGCAGATCGGCGATCTCTGGCCCTCGGGGGCGGGCAGCCTGGCAGCGCAGCTGGCCGCGTGGCTGGGCGTGGAGGAGGTGCAGCTCGAATGCTCGGGCACCTCGGCCCTGATGGTGGCTCTGCGCAGCCTGCAGGCCCTCAGTCCGGGGCGCAGCGAGGTCGTCGCACCGGCCTATACCTGTCCGCTGGTGGCGCTGGCGATTGCGCAGTGCGGGCTGCAGCTGCGCCTTTGCGATCTGCGCGCCGATGCGCTGGACATGGACCCGGTCTGCCTGCGGCAGCTGTGCAGCGACCGCACCCTGGCCGTGCTACCAACCCACCTGTGCGGGCGTGTTGCCGATGTGGACGCCGCCATGCAATGTGCGCGTGCCGTGGGCGCCTATGTGATCGAGGATGCGGCACAGGCGCTTGGAGCGCGCAGCGACGCAGTTTCGGTGGGTCTCAAGGGCGATCTCGGCTTTTTCAGCCTGGCCGTGGGCAAGGGGCTGAGCACTTTTGAAGGCGGCGTGCTGGTGGCGCGCGAGCCCTCCATGCGTGCCGCGCTGCGCGCCGCTGGCACCGCCACGCGCTTCAGCCCCTGGTGGGAGCTGCGCCGCAGCATCGAGCTGCTGGGCTACGCCATGCTCTACCGGCCCGCGGGGCTGCGCATGGCCTATGGCAAGCCGCTGGAGAAATCACTGTCTCGCGGTGACTGGGTGGAGGCCGCAGGGGATGACTTCGACGATCTCATTCCGCAGCACCGTCTGGGGCGCTGGCGCCAGAGTGTGGGTGCCAAGGCATTGCGGCGGCTGGCGGCATTTCAGCAGCAGACCTCCGCGCAGGCCGGCCTGCGCATCGCGCAGCTGCAGGCCTTCGGGCTGGAGGTCGTGCAGGATGCCGTGCCCGGGGCGCAGGGCGTGTGGCCGGTGATCTTGCTGCGCATGCCCAGCCAGAAGGCAAGGGATGCCGTGCTGCGCGCGCACTGGGATGGTGGTTGGGGTCTGTCCCTGCCTTTTGTCCATGTGCTGCCCGACTATGGCCGCTACGACCATGTGCTGGGTGCTGCGCGGGGCGACACCGTCGGCCAGGCACGTGACTGGGCGCAGCGCCTGCTGGCCATCAGCAACAGCCCGTGGCTGGATGAGGCACGGTTTGCCCAACTGGCGGGCCACCTCCGGTCCGTGGTTCAGCGTGCCTGACTCTCATAAAACAATAGCTGCTTACGCTTGATATAAAAAGATTTCAGGCCGTATTGATGCTGAAATCAATGGCAGTCAAGCGGTAGATGCTTTGATTTTTGCGGCGCCCGCCATGGCGGGCGCGGTCAGGCCCAGGGCCGCCTCCCGGCTTTTGAGTGCCCCTTCGCGCTGGTGCACATAGTCGCGCGTCAGCGGCACGGCATCCTGCCTGCGCGCCAGCTGAACCTGGAAGATGGCGATGTCCTGGTAGCGGAACGCGGTTTCCGACATCGACAGATAGAACTCCCACATGCGGCAGAAGCGCTCGTCATACAGCGCTGCGGCTTCGGCGCGGCGGGCCATGAAGCGCTCGCGCCACAGGCGCAGGGTCTGGGCATAGTGCAGGCGCAGCACCTCGATATCGCAGATCACCAGCCCCGCGCGCTCTATGGCCGGCGTGAACTCCGACATCGACGGAATATGGCCGCCAGGAAAGATGTAGCGCTCTATCCAGGGATTGTTGAAGTCGGGTACATCGCTGTTGCCTATGAAGTGCAGCAGCATCACGCCATCCTCGCTGAGCAGCTCATGGCATTTGCGGAAGAAGGCGTCGTGGAATTTCGTGCCCACATGCTCGAACATGCCGACAGAGACGATGCGCTCGAACGGCCCCTGTGTATCGCGGTAGTCTTGCAGCCGGTACTCCAGCCGTTCACCATGGATGGACTGCGAGGCCCTGGACTGCGCGCCGGCCAGTTGCTCCGTGGACAGCGTGATGCCGGTGACATGGTCGGCGCCGGCCACCTCGGCCAGATAGCGCGAGAGACCGCCCCAGCCGCAGCCGATGTCTAGCACGCGCTGGCCCGGCTCGATCAGCAGCTTGGCGGCGATATGGCGCTTCTTGGCCAGCTGTGCCGTTTCCAGGTCTTCATTGCCCTGCTCGAAATAGGCGCAGGAGTATTGGCGCTCGCTGTCGAGAAACAGCTGATAGAGCCGGTCGTCCAGATCGTAGTGATGCGCCACGTTGGCACGCGATTTGCCGCGCAGATTGTTCTGCAGCAAGGGCCGCAGCTTCATGCGCCAGGCATCGAGCATGCGCACCGTGGCGCTGACAGGCACATGCCTGGCGCCGCGCAGCACCAGCTCCAGCACGTCGTAGACCGTGCCTTGCTCGACCAGCAGGCGCTGCTGCATGAACAGCTCGCCAAAGTTGAGGTCGGGGTCGCGCAGCAGCGCAAGGACGGCGCGTCTGTCGGCAAAGCGCAGGCGCGCCTGGGGCTGGCCGCCGTCGCCGAAGATCAGCGCCTTTCCTGAAGGAGTGATGACTTCGAGCCGTCCCGTGGTGACCAGAGGTGCAAATGCCTGTTGCAGCAATTTTTCGGTCAACCGATCCAGCATGTCAGCTCCTTGAAGCGAAGTGTTGAAAAGTGGTCGGTGAAATCGCCCTAACTCGCGCTGCTGAGCGCTATGCGCTGTATCAGCCGCTGGTTCAATGCATGTTGCCCGGCCTGCCAGCCGGCCAGCGTAGCGGCGTCAATCTGTGTGTCCTGGCCGTCGCCCGCGCTCATCAGTCGTTTCCACCAGGTGCCATAGTGCCATGACGACACGTCGCCCGTGATGTCACTGCCCGCGATCTGTCCGCGCAGCGCATCGATCAGCTGCACGGCCTGCTCTTGCAGCATCCGGCCCTGGTCCCAGTTGGTGCGCACGACTTCGGCGGCGAACACATCCTTGTCTATGCTCAGATACGTGTCCTGCGGCCAGTCATGCAGATGGCTGGACAGCGCATGTACCAGCTCGGAGATATCGGCAAAGCTGCGAAACGCCTTGCCCGCGCCCACGCGCCTGGCCCAGCCGGTGTCCACGCCGCAGCTCCAGTAGGTGAGCTTGCCGGCGCGCAGCGGACGCAGATAGTTCTCCCAGGCGTGGGCCGAGCCTATGTCCTGCGAGGTAATGCCTGCCACATGAACCTGCGACACGGCGGGGTGCATGGCCACGCGCCGCACCCAGGAGCCGCAGTGCACACCCCAGGGAAAGCGCATATTGTCGGGGTGGTTGTCCAGCACCACCACGCGCAGCGGATGCTTGGCACTGAAGCCCTTCTGGGCGATGCAGCGCTCGATCAGCGGCCAGCTCAGATGGTGAAAGTCGCCGCTGCCCATGAGCACGGTGCCGTGCTGCGCGGGCAACTGCTCCTGCATGGCCTGGCCGAAGCGCCTGAAGCTGCGCAGTCCGCAGCCAAAGCGCACCAGCTCCTGCCAGTCGGCCAGCGGCAGGCGCTTTTCTTGCGCGAGCGGGCCTACCGATCCATCGACATCCAGCACCACAGGTGTTTGTTGCATCATGGCTTGTCGCCCCACTGGCTATCACTTTCAAACAGGCCGGAGAAACGTCGCCCCAACGCGCGCAGCACGGGGTTGCGGATGAAGACCAGATGCTGCGTCATGGTGAAGCTGGCACCCAGCTGGGCCTTGACTTCCGGATCGGTCCAGCCTGCCACATAGTGGGAAAGACCCCGTTCGAGTGCGTACTCGAGATTGACCATCCAGCTCACGAAATAGAGATTCGCCTCACGCGCTGCCGGGTAGGACAGGCCTATGTATTTGTCGATCAGCCTGCCGTCATGCTCGAAGCACAGGTTCCAGCCCAGCAGAGCATCGCTTTGCCGATCCCGATACTCGAACACCATGCCGCCGTTGTCCGCATCGCGCAGCAAGCCGGCCAGGAAGGCGCGCGAGAGCTTGTCGAAATGGATCTCGCTTTGCGCATACACCGCCTCGAACAAGGCGTAGCAGGCGTCGACCAGGGCATCGTCGGCAAAGGCCGCACCCGTCGGCAGGCGACGAATGTCCAGCCCGGCGCGGCTCTTGAGCTTGCGCCTGAGGCTGCTGCGGCGGTTCTTGGACAGGCCGGCCAGATACTCATCGGTGCTGGCAAAGCCAATAGGTACATAGGCCAGCGCCTGGCCTTCCAGCGCCACAAAGCCCTGCTCCGCCAGCGCCTGCGACAAGGCCCTGGCAAAGTCATTGTCCCAGGCGCTTAGCAGGGGCGATGCCTGCGGCAGATCCTTGACGATGGTGAGCATGGTCCGGCCTGCAACGGCGCGCAGTTGCCGCGCCAGCGTGGCGGCCTCCACGCCCTGGGGCAGGGGCGCATACTCGCTGACCGTGCTGCCGATGAAGTCCGTCTTCAGCCTGAGCCTGGTGCTCAGCCAGCGCCCGCCCGGCCACGACAAAAGACGCGCCTTGAGCGCGTCATCTGCGGTGGTCAGCAAATCGAAGGGGGCGGTGAATGCTGGCACCGGCCATTCCTTCAGCAAGGCAAAGCCTTCTGGAGGATGGTTGGTGAACTGCTGCAGCAAGCCACGGGGTTCGAGCTGGTTGCGGAAATTTTCCGTCGCCATTTCGCCTTTTTGTAGTCGGTTTTGATGGCGCCTGAGTGTGTCTGCAGCGCAGAAAACTGGCACAACCCAAGCAAGAGACAGCGAGGCTGTCGTCCCCCTCCCGAAGAGAGAGGGGGAAGCGGTGGGGCCGTCTAGGCCAAGCCGCTCAGGGGGTTACGCCTTTTTGGCCTTGGTCAGCAACTGATCCAGCAGCACCATGGCTTCGTCGATCTCGCTGCGCGAAATCATCAGCGAAGGAGCGAAGGTGATCACGTTCTTGTAGTAGCCGCCCACGTCCAGCACCAGGCCGCGCTTCTGGCCCTGGTATTCCAGACCGCCTTCGAGGCCGATGTCCACCATCTTGTCCAGCAGCGCCTTGTTGGGCGTGAAGCCGTCTTCGGTGCAGATTTCGGCACGCAGCGCCAGGCCCAGACCGTCCACATCGCCGATTTCCTTGTGGCGCTTCTGCAGCTCCTTGAGGCCTTCGAGGAAGTAGGCACCCGATTCGCGCACCTGACGGCCAAAGTCCATCTCGTGGGTCATCTTCATGACTTCCAGGCCCAGGGCCGTACCCAGCGGGTTGGAGGCAAAGGTGGAATGGGTGGAGCCGGGCGGGAACACCGTGGGGTTGATCAGCTCTTCGCGAGCCCACAGGCCGGACAGCGCATTCAGACCATTGGTCAGGGCCTTGGCAAACACCAGTACATCGGGCTGGATGCCGAAGTTTTCCACCGACCACAGCTTGCCGGTACGCCAGAAGCCCATCTGGATTTCATCGACCACCAGCAGTACCCCGTGGTCGTCCAGCACCTTCTTCAGGCCGGTAAAGAAGTTGGCAGGCGGGATCACGTAACCACCGGTGCCCTGAATGGGCTCGATGTAGAAGGCTGCGTATTCGCACTGGTTGGTCTTGGGGTCCCAGACCGCGTGGTATTCGTTTTCGAACTTGCGACGGAAGTCGGCCACGATGGATTCCGCGTACTCCTCTGCCGTCATGCCCTTGGGGCGGCGGAAGGGGTAGGGGAAGGGGATGAACTGCGCGCGGTCGCTGAAGTGGCCGAAGCGGCGGCGATAGCGGTAGCTGGAGGTGATCGAGGAGGCGCCCAGCGTACGGCCGTGATAGCCGCCTTCGAACGCGAACATCAGGCTCTTGCCGCCGCTGGCGTTGCGCACGACCTTCAGCGAGTCCTCGATGGCTTGCGCGCCGCCCACGTTGAAGTGCACGCGGCCGTCATGGCCCCATTTGCGCTTGGCGTCTTCGGCGATGAACTTGGCCAGTTCGATCTTGGTGGGGTGCAGATACTGGCTGGCCACCTGGGGCAGCTCCTGCAGCTGTTCGATCATCTTGGCTTCAAGACGCTTGTTCTTGTAGCCGAAGTTGACGGCCGAATACCACATCTGCAGATCGAGGTAGGACGTGCCGGCATCGTCGTACATATAGCTGCCTTCGCAGCCCGTGAAGATCTTCGGAGGATTGACGTAGTGGACGGTGTCGCCAAACGAGCAGTATTTGGCTTCGTCAGCCAGCAATTGGGCAGTATTGATCACAGCAGAAAGCGCTCCGCAAAAATGGATTCGGTCAACGGTATGCGGCAGCAGTGTGCGTTTGCAATATTTCCGGGCTGTCGAGCATTTGTGTGGGAATTGTGGAGAGGTTCCTATTGCCGGCTTCCTGCGGCATCAGGGACTTGAAACCGGCATAGCAGCTCTCCCGCTGCGGTTTCTGCAGGCCCAAGACCCCGGGGCCGAGTCGCCACCGGCTGGCCAGGTGGCGCGGAGGCTGCTGTGGCGGGCCGATCAGCCCAGGGCCACCACGCGCAGTACCTCGGCTCCATAGGCATCGAGCTTCTTGGCGCCCATGCCGCTGACGCCCTGCAGCTCCTGCAGGCTCTGGGGATTGAGTTCGGCGATCGATGCCAGCGTGGCGTCGTGGAAGATCACATAGGCCGGCAGATTGTGAGACTTGGCCACTTCGGCGCGCCAGGCCTTGAGGTTGATGAAGCGAACCTGTGCATCGGGGCCCAGATTGACCGCAGCCGCATTGGCGGCGGACTTCTTGCTCTGCTTCTTGCTGCGTGAAGCGGCCACGGCCTCGCGCAGCTGCACCTGTATCTCGCCCTTGAGCACGGCACGCGAGCCTGCGGCCAGACACAAGGTGTCAAACACATGGCCGCTGTTTTCGCTCACTACCTTGTGCAGGCCCAGGGCCCCCGTGGCCAGCAACTGGCGCATCACGGCGCGCAGCTGCGGCTCCGAATAATCCTTGCCGATGCCGAAGGTGGACACCTTGTCGTGCCCGTACTGGGTGACCTTGTCCGTCTCCTTGCCACGCAGCACGTCCATGATGTGGCCCGCGCCATAGGTCAGGCCGCTGGCCTCGTGCACGCGGAAGATGGTGGAAAGCAGCTTGCGCGCCGCATCGGTGCCGTCCCAGAGCGCCGGCGGCTCCAGGCAGTTGTCGCAGTTGCCGCAATGGGTGCGGGCAACGGCCTGCAATGGCTTGCCGTCCAGGCTGGGCTCCTGTCCATACTGCTCGCCAAAATAGGCCAGCAGGCGCACACGGCGGCAGTCCGTGGCCTCGGCCAGACCGAGCAGGGCATCGAGCTTGCCGCGCATCACCTGCTTGAACTGTTCCTCGGCCGGGCTTTCGTCGATCATGCGGCGCTGGTTGACCACGTCGCTGAGGCCGTAGGCCATCCAGGCATCGGCGGGCAGGCCGTCGCGGCCCGCACGGCCGGTTTCCTGGTAGTAGCCCTCGATGTTCTTGGGCATGTCCACATGGGCCACAAAGCGCACATCGGGCTTGTTGATGCCCATGCCGAAGGCAATCGTCGCCACCATGACCACGCCGTCCTCGCGCAGGAAGCGGTCCTGGTGGTTCTGACGCATGTCCTGGGGCAGGCCGGCGTGATAGGGCAGGGCATTGATGCCGTTCTGCACCAGGGTCTGGGCCAGTTCCTCGACACGCTTGCGCGACTGGCAATAGACCACGCCGGCTTCGCCCTCGTGCTCGCGTTCGATAAAGCGCAGCAGCTGGTTGCTGACATCCTTTTTCTCGGCGATCCGGTAGCGGATGTTCGGGCGGTCGAAACTGCTGATGAAATGCTGGGCCGCTTCCAGCTGCAGGCGCTCGATGATGTCGGCGCGCGTCAGCGCATCGGCAGTGGCCGTCAGCGCGATGCGCGGCACATCGGCATAGCGCTGGTGCAGCACGCTCAGCGCGCGGTATTCGGGGCGGAAATCGTGTCCCCACTGGCTCACGCAATGCGCCTCATCGATGGCGAACAGCGACAGCTTGCCCTGGGCGTGAAGGTCGTCGAGCAGACCCAGAAAACGTGGCGTGTTCAGCCGCTCGGGCGCGGCGTAGAGCAGGGTGATGTCGCCGCTTTGCAGGCGCAGCTCCACCTCCTGCGTCTCGTCGTAGCTCAGGGTTGAGTTCAGATAGGCGGCGCTGATGCCAGCCTCATGCAGTGCGCCGACCTGGTCGTGCATGAGCGCGATCAGCGGCGAGACCACGATCGTCACGCCATGGCCGAGCTGCTGGCGCGCAATGGCCGGAACCTGGTAGCACAGCGATTTGCCGCCGCCCGTGGGCATGAGCACCAGCGCATCGCCGCCGTTGATGACATGCGAGACGATGGCCTGCTGGGGGCCACGGAATTGCTCGTAGCCAAAAACGGCTTGCAGAATGGATTGCGCGGAAGACACCGGGTACTCTTGAATCGATAGCTGGTAGCGCTTGCTGTATATGGGTTTGAGGTAGATTTGACCTCAGATGCAAGCATCAGGACTGGCCCTATTGTGCGCCGCGACCCGACGCGCTGCCCGGGCCGGGTTATGCGCAATCAGCCAGCCTGCCCCATGGTGGAGGGTGAAAAATGCGCATCCAGCTCGTAGAGATCGGCGGGATAGGTCAGGCGCACAAAGGTGATGGGCAGCTGCCCGGTCCAGGTGCGGCGGTCGATCACCAGGCAGGGAAAGCCGGGCTTGATCTCCAGCAGGCCGGCGGTTTCCTCGCTGGCTGCCTCGGCGCGTATGCGGTGTTCGGCCGAGCTCCAGGGCACATGGTTGACCATCCAGGAGCTGGGGCTGTGTTCGGTGAACGGCTCGTGCTCGGCATCCGGCACGGATTCAAGATTGATCAGGCGGTCTTCGATGCAGAACGGCCGGGATCCCGCCATGTGCAGGCACAGCACATGGACGATGGAGGCCGGGCGGACCATGCGCATGGCCTCCATGTCCTCGCGCGTGCTGCGCCGCTGCGTGCGGCCGAGCAGCCTGCTCGAATACTCCTGCCCCATGCCCAGCACCACTTGGCGTAGATCTGGAATCTCCAGCACGGCAGAGCTGGTTTGTGGGCGCGTCACAAAGCTTCCGGCCTTGCGCTTGCGCACCAGCAGACCGGCTTCCGCCAGCTTGTTCAGCACCTTGCTCACCGTCATGCGCGAGCATTGGTAATGGACGGTCAGCTCCATCTCCGACGGGATGCGATAGCCGGGCGGCCAGCGGCCACTGAGAATGTTCTGTTCAATCTCGGTGAGAATTTTCCCGTGCAGCGACATGGAAGAGTGTTTGTCCATGGAGTGGATTACACCAGCAAATCCGGCCGGGTGCCGCTGTGCCTTTCTAAGCGTTCAATACGGAGCGCGCGATGATGGTGCGCTGAATCTCGGAAGAGCCTTCGTAGATGCGCAGGATGCGGGCGTCGCGCACATAGCGCTCCAGCGGCATCTCACGGGTATAGCCGTAGCCGCCATGGATCTGCAGCGCCTCGTCGGTCACGAAGCTCACCATCTCCGAGGCGAACAGCTTGGCCATGGCCGACTGCTGGGTGAAGGGCTGCCCCTGCTGGCGCAGTGCCAGGGCCTGCATGGTCAGGCCCCAGGCAGCTTCCAGGCGCAGCTTCATGTCGGCAAGCTTGAACTGTATGCCCTGCTTGCTGGCGATCGGTTCGCCGCCCACCATGCGCTGGTTGGCCCAGCCGGCCGCCGCCTTGAGCGCGGCCTCGGCGATGCCCAGAGAGGTCGCCGCCACGTCCAGGCGGCTGTTGTCCAGCACTTTCATGGCGGTCTTGAAGCCGGTGCCCTCGGCGCCGAGGCGATTGGCCGCCGGGACGCGTACGCCGTCCAGCGAAACTTCAAAAGCATGGCCGCCGCGGATGCCCATGAGCTTTTCGGGCGACGATATCTGTATGCCGGGCAGTTCGCGCGGCACGATGAAGGCACTGACTCCGCGTGCCGCAGCCTCCGCATCGGTCTTGGCAAAGACGACCATGAAGCGGGCCTCCGCCGCATTCGAGATGAAGTGCTTGACGCCCGTGATCAGATAGTCGTCGCCGTCGCGCACGGCCCGGGTGCGCATGTCTGCAGGGTGAGAGCCGCCACGCGGCTCGGTCAGCGCGAAGGCCGCCAGCCATTCCCCGCTGGCGCAGCGCGGCAGCCATTGCTCGCGCTGCGCCTCGTCGCCGCCGATGAGAACGGCGTCCGTTCCCAGGTAGTGAGCACCGATCATGGACGAGGTCGCTGCACAGGCACGCGAGATGGCGACCAGCGACATCAGCATGGCGGTGGGGGTGACGCCCGGCCCGCCGAAGCGCTCCGGCAGATTCATGCCCATAACGCCCAGCGCGGAAAGGCCGGGCACATGGCGCGTGGCGGAAAAGGCTTCCTCGTCCATGGCCTGGGCCAAGGGCGCCAGGGTTTCCTCGGCAAAGCGTGCAACGGCATCGGCAACGGCCTGATCTTCTTCGGTCGCGCCCAGACGGATCAATGACATGGCGGTCTCTCCTTGTTTTCTTGCTATCAAAATCAACCCAGGGCGCCTGCTTCGCGCAAGGCGGCAATGGCGTCCGTGCTGCGGCCCAGCCAGCTTTGCAGCAGCAGCTCCGTGTGCTCGCCCAGGGCCGGTGCGCGTTGCGCACGATTGGGCAGTGCGCCGCTGAAGTGCACGGGCTGTGTCGGCAGCTGCAGGCCCGGAAGGCGTTCGTCCTCGACCTCGCAGAGCAGGCCACGCGAGCGGATCTGCTCGGAATTCAGGGCTTGCTCGATATTCCAGATGGGGGCTGCGGGAACGCCTGCGCTCTCCAGCCGCGCGAC
Source organism: Comamonas testosteroni TK102 (assembly GCF_000739375.1). Classification (NCBI taxonomy): domain Bacteria; kingdom Pseudomonadati; phylum Pseudomonadota; class Betaproteobacteria; order Burkholderiales; family Comamonadaceae; genus Comamonas; species Comamonas testosteroni. The sequence continues at coordinate 176,183 of NZ_CP006704.1, forward strand.
CACATCGGCGACATCGTGCTGCGTGCTCCAGCCCTCCAGCGCGGCGCGCAAGGCGGGCTCGTTGGCCGAGCGGGCTTCGTCGCTGGCAAAGCGCGGATCGCCGGCCAGCTCGGGCAGGTCCATGGCGGCTGCGGTGGCGTCAAACAGCTTCTTGTTGAGCACGGCCAGGGCGTAATGGCCGTCACGTGCCCTGTAGACGCCGAACGGCGCCGAGAGCGGATGCCGGTTGCCCACACGCCGCGCAGGCTGGCCGGTGAACAGATAGCGCGACATCGATGTCGCCAGAAAGCTCAGCGTGGTGTCGAACATGGCGACATCGACATGCTGGCCGACTCCGGTTCTCTGCGCCTGCAGCAGGGCTGCCAGTGTCGCCCAGGAGGCAAACAGGCCGGCAACCACATCGCTGACCGCTTCGCCGACCAGGGTGGGCGCGCCTTGAGGCTCGCCGGTGGCCTCCATCAGGCCGCTCATGGCCTGAACAATGATGTCGTAGGCCGGCCGATGGGCCAGCGGGCCGGTCTGGCCGAAGCCCGAGACGCTGACATACACCAGTCTGGGATTGAGGGCGCGCAGCGTTTCGGGGCCGATGCCCAGGCGCTCGGCCACGCCAGGCCTGAAGTTCTCGACCACCACGTCGACCTGCCGGGCCAGCTCATGCACCACGGCGACCGCGTCCGCATGCTTGAGGTCCAGCACCAGGCTTTGCTTGTTGCGATTCATGACCGTGAACAAGGCACTTTGCCCGTTCTTCATGGGACCGATGGCGCGGTAGTCGTCGCCCTGGGGCGGCTCCACCTTCACGACTTCCGCGCCCAGATCGGCCAGCAAGGCCGTGGACATGGGGCCTGCCAGAACCCGGGTGAAGTCCAGGATGCGGATGCCATCCAGTGGACGGGAAGCAGTTTTTTCGGTGGATTCAGGCATGGGATTCCCGCTGTTGATCTGAAGCGATGTCTGCATGCTGCCTAAAACATGAATCAATGGAAAATATTCATTTTCCATTCACTGGATTTAAAAAATTGATTCAGATAAATCTGCGACAGCTCGAGTACTTCGTGGCTGCGGCACGCCACGGCAGCACGGCCAGGGCGGCGCTGGCCATCAATGTTTCACAGCCCTCCATCTCCAAGGCGATTGCCGATCTCGAAGCCCAATGGGGCGAGCAGTTGTTCGTGCGCAAACATGCCGTCGGACTGGACCTGACCGCAGCAGGACAGGCCAGAAGCCGGGAGGCCCTGAGCCTGCTGGAGGCTGCGCAACGGCTTCAGGAGCCACGCAAGCAGGCGGTTTCCGGCACGCTGAGGCTGGGCTTTCTGAGCACGCTGGGCGCGCTGTGGATTCCGCAGTTGCTCACCCAGATGCAAAAGCGCCACCCGTCCATCGACATCGAGCTGATCGAAGGGGACATCGCCTCCCTGACGCGGCAAGTGGAGCGCGGGGAGATCCATGCCGCACTGCAATATGACCTGGGCCTGGCCCGCCCTCTGCTGACCATGCACCCGGTTGCCGCATTGCCGCCCTATGCCTTGTTGCCTGCCAGGCATGCCCTGTCTGCGGCGCCCAGCGTGAGCCTGGCGGAGCTGGCCCAGTCGCCGTTGCTGCTGATCAACCTGCCGCAGAGCCGCGAATACTTTCTCTCGCTGTTTCGGGAAGCGGGCGTGGTCCCCACGGTGAACTATGAACTGGCGTCGATAGAGCTTGTCCGCTCCATGGTCGCCAACGGGCATGGCGTCAGCGTTCTGACCACGCGGCCGGTGTTCGACCGAACCCACGACGGCAAGCGGCTGGTCTGCAAAAGAATCAAGGGCCGCGTCGCCAAGCAGGCCGTGGTGCTGTCGGCGCCCAGGAGCAATGCCTCGGCGCTGATTGCACCATTTCTGACCGTGGCAAAAAGCGTGATTGCACCCGACTAGCGCAACGCGGGTGCTGTTTTGGTGCGCTCCCCAGGAGCCGGCGGAGGCGGTCCGTGGGCGAGCGAGTTGGCACATAGCTTGCTCTTGTGGATTGTTGAATCATGTCTATACAGCTGAGAAATCCGCCATCTATGGCGCTCGGGTAAGCCTGTATATACATGTTTGTTCAGCAGCCGCAAACTTCGCTGCCTGCACTGTGGTGCAACGCTTGAAGTCCGCATCAACAACCGAACTGCTCTGGCATCGACCGAGGAGAGTCTCATGAAATCGACACGTCGCGTTCCAATCTGGCAACTGGCATTAGCCGCAACCGTTCTAGTGTCTGCTGCACAACATGCAGCGGCTCAGGAGACCAAGATCGTCCTGGGCATGTCGGGATGGACAGGCTTCGCGCCGCTGACGCTGGCGGACAAGGCCGGGATCTTCAAGAAGAACGGTCTCAATGTCGAAATCAAGATGATTCCCCAGAAGGACCGGCATCTGGCGCTGGCCTCGGGTGCCGTTCAATGTGCCGCCACCACCGTGGAGACGCATGTCGCCTGGAACACCAATGGCGTGCCCATCGTGCAGATCTTCCAGATGGACAAGTCCTATGGTGCAGATGGCATTGCCGTGCGCAACGACGTCAAGAACTTTGCCGATCTGAAAGGCAAGACCGTCGCCGTCAGCGCGCCGGGCACGGCTCCCTACTTCGGTCTGGCCTGGATGCTGAACAAGAACGGCATGACCATGAAGGACATCAAGACCGTGTCGCTGGAGCCCCAGCCTGCGGCCCAGGCCTTTGTCTCCGGGCAGAACGATGCGGCCATGACCTATGAGCCCTATCTCTCCACGGTGCGCGCCAACCCCAGCGCCGGCAAGATTCTGGCCACCACCATCGACTACCCGATGGTGATGGATACCGTGGGCTGCGACCCCAAGTGGCTCAAGGCCAACACGGCAGCCGCCAAGGCGCTGACCCAGTCCTATTTCGATGCCATCGCCATGATCAACTCCGACAAGGAAAAGAGCTACGAAATCATGGGCGCAGCCGTCAAGCAAAGCGGCGAGCAGTTCGGCAAGTCGGCAGCCTTTCTGAAATGGTCGGACAAGGAGGCCAACCAGAAGTTCTTTGCCAGCGATCTGCTGCCTTTCATGAAGGAGTCTGCCGCCATCCTCAAGGAAGCCGGCGTGATTCGCAGCATTCCTGAGAACTACGGCGTCATGTACGACGCCAGCTTCATCAAGTAAGCGCAAAGAGGTTGCACATGGAAGCGGTATCACCTTCTATCAAGTCTGCATCACCCGCATCGGTTCAGGTGGCATCGCCTTCCGTGAGGCCGGCTCGCCGGCGCTATATGGCCCCTCTGGAGCCTGTCAGCCCCAAGGCCAAATGGCTGCTGGGCACGGGCTTCTTCCTGCTGTTCCTGCTGATCTGGTCGGCCGTCACCTTTGGCGGACTGGTCTCGCCGACCTTTCTCGCCAGCCCGCTGACGATGCTGCGCGAAGGCATTCTGCTGTTCACGGAGTTCGACTTTCACCATGACATCGGCATGACCGTATGGCGCGTCATGGGCGGCTTCATCCTGGCCAGCATCGTGGCCGTGCCGCTGGGCATTGCCATGGGGGCCTGGAAGCCCGTGGAGGCGTTCTTCGAGCCTTTTGTCTCGTTCTGCCGCTACCTGCCCGCCTCGGCCTTTATTCCGCTGCTGATCCTCTGGGCCGGCGTGGGCGAGGCCCAGAAGCTGCTGGTCATCTTCATCGGCTCGGTGTTCCAGATCACCCTCATGGTGGCCGTGACCGTGGGCGGTGCGCGCAAGGATCTGGTGGAGGCCGCCTACACCCTGGGCGCCAGCAATACCGGCATCGTCAAGCGGGTGCTGATTCCCGGTGCTGCTCCAGGCATCGCGGAAACCCTGCGACTGGTTCTGGGCTGGGCCTGGACCTATGTGATCGTTGCCGAGCTGATCGGCTCGTCCTCGGGCATCGGCCACATGATCACCGACAGTCAGGCGCTGCTCAATACCGGACAGATCATCTTCGGCATCATCATCATCGGGCTCATCGGTCTGGTGTCGGATTTCATCTTCAAAACCCTCAACCGTCGCATGTTCGAATGGAGTTCCCTGTGATGAACCAGCTGTCCATTCAAGGCGTTTCGCGCACCTTCACCAGCCACAAAGGCGTCAGCACCCAGGCGCTGCTGCCGGTGGATTTCGAGGTCCGGGAGAACGATTTCGTGACCATTCTCGGGCCCTCCGGCTGCGGCAAATCGACGATGCTGCGCATTGTTGCGGGTCTGGATTTCCCGACGACGGGGCAGGTGCTGCTGGACGGGAAGCTGGTGCAGGAGCCCGGCGCCGACCGCGGCATGGTGTTTCAGAGCTATACCCTGTTCCCCTGGCTGACCGTGGCGCAGAACATTCGCTTCGGGCTGCGCGAGAAAGGCGTGAGCGAAGCCGTCCAGAAAGAGCGCAGCGACTACTTCATTGCCAAGGTGGGCCTGCGCGGGTTCGAGAATCACTATCCCAAGCAGCTGTCGGGCGGCATGCAGCAACGCACGGCGATCGCGCGCGCGCTGGCCAACGACCCCAAGATCCTGCTCATGGACGAGCCCTTCGGTGCGCTGGACAACCAGACACGGGTGCTGATGCAGGAATTGCTGCTGGGCATCTGGGAGGCCGAGCGCAAGACGGTGATGTTCGTGACCCACGATATCGATGAGGCCATCTTCATGGCCAATCGCGTGGCCGTGTTCAGTGCGCGTCCGGGCCGCATCAAGGCAGACATCCCGGTCCATCTGCCGCACCCTCGGCATTACACCGTCAAGACCTCGCCCGAGTTCATGGAGCTCAAGGCCCGGTTGACGGAAGAGATTCGCGCCGAGTCACTGGCTGCGGCTGTTCACTGAGGCCTGCATCATGAATGTCCGAGATCCTGCCCAGCGCAAAACGGCTCCTGCAGCCCAGATGCCGCTCGCGTTGTATCAGCAGGTCAAGGACCATGTGCTGCGCAAGATCGGCGACGGCTCGCTGGCGGCCGGTGCGCGCGTGCCTTCCGAGCAGGAGCTGGTCAACGAGTTCGGCGTGGCGCGCATGACGGTGAACCGCGCCCTGCGCGAGCTGGCCGAGCAGGGCGTGATCGTGCGTGTGGCGGGGGTCGGCTCCTTCGTGGCCGAAGAAAAGCCGCAATCGACCCTGCTGCGCATTGCCAATATCGGTGAAGAGATCACCCAGCGCGGCCACGATCATCGCTTCGAGCTGCTCGATATGCGCCGCGAGTCCGCCTCGCCCGAAGTCGCTGCGGCGCTGGATCTCGCGGTCGGCGCCTCGGTCTTTCACCTGCACGGCGTGCACTTCGAAAACGAGCTGCCGGTCCAGATCGAAGACCGCTATGTGAACCCGCGCCTGGTCCCTGACTTCATGGACCAGGATTTCTCTGCCGTGCAGCCCTCGGTCTATCTGGTGCGCAATGTGCAGTACGACCAGATCGAACATGTGGTCGATGCGATCTTGCCGACGGCCGAACAGGCCCGGCTGCTGCAGATGGCTATCGACCAGCCTTGCCTGATGCTCACGCGCCGTACCTGGCTGCGCGGCGTCCCGATCACCTGGGTGCATTGCGTGCATCCAGGCATGCGCTACCGACTCGGTAGCCGTTTCCGAACCGATTCAGTGCACGGCGGCTGATCCCGGCCAGGCCCTTGAATCCCTCAGTACGTTTTTGTTTCTCTTGACTGTATAGACAGGTATAGCCATGAACACTACCACCACCCAAGAGCTCTCGAACTCCGAACTGGAACTGCATCCCGGCGAGCTCACGCTGGCTCAGCTGCGCCGCATTCAGGACGGCGGCGTGCAGCTCAGCATGGCGCAGGCTGCCTATGGCGCCATGCGCAAGGCCGAGGCACATGTGCAGCACATCGTCGATGAAGACCAGGTGGTCTACGGCATCAACACCGGTTTCGGCAAACTGGCTTCGACCAAGATCGCGCATGAGCGTCTGGCCGAGCTGCAGCGCAATCTGGTGCTTTCGCACAGCGTGGGCACGGGTGACCCGCTGCCGGACCATGTGGTGCGCCTGGTGCTTGCCACCAAGGCCGTGAGTCTGGCCCGCGGGCATTCGGGAGCCCGCACGGCGCTGGTGGACGCGCTGCTGGCTCTGGCCAATGCCGATGTCCTGCCCGTGATTCCCTCCAAGGGTTCGGTGGGCGCTTCGGGCGATCTGGCGCCGCTGTCGCACCTGGCCTGCGTGCTGATCGGCGAGGGGCAGGCCAAGGTGGACGGCAAGATCGTCTGCGGCCGTGAAGCCATGAAACATATCGGCCTGGAGCCCTTTGTGCTGGGCCCCAAGGAAGGGCTGGCATTGCTCAATGGAACCCAGGTCTCCACCTCGCTGGCGCTGGCGGGTCTGTTCCAGGCCGAAAGCGTGCTGGCCGCAGGCCTGGTGGCCGGTTGCCTGACGCTGGAAGCCATACAGGGCTCCATCAAGCCCTTCGATGCGCGCATTCATGAGGCCAGAGGCCAGCAGGGGCAGATTGCCGTGGCCGCCGCCGTGCGTGGCCTGCTGGACGGCAGTGCCATCGACCCCTCGCATCCCAATTGCGGACGCGTGCAGGATCCCTATTCCATCCGCTGCGTGCCGCAGGTCATGGGCGCCTGCCTGGACAACCTCAGCCATGCTGCACGCGTGCTGGTCATAGAGGCCAATGCCGCCTCGGACAATCCGCTGGTGTTCGACAACGGCGACGTGATTTCGGGCGGCAACTTCCATGCCGAACCCGTGGCCTTTGCGGCCGACATCCTGGCGCTGGCGATCGCTGAAATCGGCGCCATCTCCGAACGTCGCATGGCCTTGCTGCTGGACACCGGACTGTCGCGCCTGCCGGCCTTCCTGATCGAGGACAGCGGCGTCAACTCGGGCTTCATGATTGCGCAGGTCACGGCGGCCGCCCTGGCGGCCGAAAACCAGTGCCTGGCGCACCCGAGCAGCGTGACCAGCCTGCCTACGTCGGCCAACCAGGAAGACCATGTCTCCATGGCCACCTATGGTGCGCGTCGCCTGGCCGACATGGCCAGGAACACGGCGGTGATCGTGGGCGTCGAGGCCATGGCCGCAGTCCAGGGCATGGACTTTGACCGCCGACTCAAGAGCTCGCCGCTGATCGAGGAGCAGTACGCGCTGATCCGCAGTCAGGTGCCCTATCTGGACAAGGACCGCTACCTGGCGCCCGATATCGAAATCATGCGACTGTGGGCGCTGGAAACCGCCTGGCCCGAGGTGTTGCAGAACATTCTGCCAAGCACGGAGCGCTAAAACTGCTGCCTACAACCCACATCGCAAAAATCGCCGGTGCCGCAGGCCAGGGGTGCCAAGCAAGAGCCTCAGCCGGCCGCGCCACCTCGCAGCGAGGGCGCCGTCCCCTTGGGGGGAAGCGGCGCAGCCGCTCAGGGGGATCAAAAATTTCCTGCGAACTGGTAGCGCGATGCCGGGTGCCACAAGGCCGAAACCGAGGCCACCTGGCCCTGGGAGCGGGTTCTGCGGCGCAGCACCAGACAGGGTTCGGTGACCTCCATGCGCAAAAGCTCTGCCACCTCTGGCGTGGGCATGCTCGCTTCGATGGAGAAACTCACGCCCTGCAGCGGAGCCACGCGCACCAGATAGGCATTCGGCGTCTGGCTTGCAAAGTCCTGGCTCAGATAGTCGGGAGCCACGGCCGGGTTCACATAGCGGTCTTCGACCTGGATGGGGACATCGTTTTCGAAGTGCACGACCACGGAGTGAAACAGATGGGGGGCGGCGTTCAGCTCGAACTGGCGCAGCAGGGCGGTGTCGACCTTGCAGCGCTCGAGACGCTGCAGCTCGCCCCGATGGCGGTGGCCGCGAGCCGCAATTTCGTCGGCGATATTGCGCAGCTCGACCAGGGTGGCCTGGTACTTCTGCTGGGCCACGAAAGTGCCCGAGCCCTGGACACGCGTCAGTGTCTTTTCGTCGCTGAGCTCGCGCAAGGCACGGTTGACGGTCATGCGCGCCACATTGAACTGTTTGACCAGCGCAGCCTCGCTGGGAATGGCCTGGCCTTCCTGCCATACGCCACTGTGGATCTGCTGCAGCACATGGTCTTTGATGCGCTGGAACGCAGGTACGGCGGCGGTGGTATCGGTTCGCGACATAGGGTTTGTTTGGATTAGAAAAGCTGTCTAGATGATTGACGTTGGCAGGAGTAAATCACAAAATTCGTATAGACAACTTTATGGAAATTACTGAAAGTTGTTCGGACATATAAGAGACATCCAGAGGGATTGACGGAGCAATTTCATGAGTATTGATACAGCAACGCTGGGTTCCTCTGGCGCCATCGAGAGCAGAACCATCGACATGGTTCCGGAGAGCGAGCGCCATGGCACGCCCTCCAGCCAGTTCACCCTCTGGTTCGGTGCCAACATGCAGATCACGGCGGTGGTGGACGGCGCCCTGGCCGTGGTGTTCGGTGCCGAAGCCATGACCGCCATCCTCGGTCTTTTGATCGGCAACATTCTCGGCGGCATCGTCATGGCGCTGCACTCGGCCCAGGGGCCGCGCCTGGGGCTGCCCCAGATGATCTCCAGCCGCGTGCAGTTCGGCGTCAAGGGCGCAGCCCTGCCGCTGGTGCTGGTGATCCTGATGTATGTGGGCTTCGCCGCCACGGGCACCGTGCTCTCGGGTCAGGCCATCAATCTGATGTTCGGCTTCCACAGCCCTGCGGTCGGCATCATCATCTTCGGCGCGCTCACGGCCCTGGTCGCCGTGGTGGGCTACCGGCTCATCCATGTGGTGGGACGCATTTCCACCGTGGTCGGCATTCTGGGCTTTGGCTATCTGGCCTGGCAGCTGTGCCAACAGTTCGATGTGGTCTCGGCGTTCGGCCAGAAGCCTTTCACCTGGGCCAGCTTTCTGACCGCCATGGCACTGTCGGCAGGCTGGCAGATGACGTTTGCCCCCTATGTGGCCGATTATTCGCGCTATCTGCCCACCAGGACCTCGACCGCCGCCACCTTCTGGACCACGTTCAGCGGCAGCGTCATCAGCTCGCAACTGGCCATGACCTTCGGCGTGCTGGTCGCCGCCCTGGGCGCCAACTTCATCAAGAACCAGGTCGGCTTCATGGGCCAGCTGGCTGGCCCGCTGGCGGTGGTGATCTACCTGGTCATCGTCACCGGCAAGCTCACCGTGAACTGCCTCAATGCCTATGGCGGCTTCATGACCGTGCTGACAACGGTCAGCGCCTTCAACCGGAAAACGCAGTTCACCGCGACATCGCGCCTGCTCTACATCCTGGGCTTTGTGCTGGTGACGGTGCTGGTGGCCCTGATGGCCAGCTCCAACTTCCTGGCCACGTTCAAAAATTTCGTGCTGCTGCTGCTCACCGTCTTCGTTCCCTGGAGCGCCGTCAATCTGGTGGACTACTACCTGGTCTCCAAGGAAAAAGTGGACATCCCGGCGCTCTATGACAGCCAGGGCCGCTATGGCGCCTACAACTGGACGGCCCTGTCCTGCTATGTGATGGGCGTTGTGGTGCAGATTCCCTTCATCAACCAGGCCATGTATGTGGGTCCGCTGGCCAAGGCCATGAACGGTGCCGACATCTCCTGGATCGTGAGCCTGATCGTCACCTCGCTCGTCTACTACCCGCTGGCCAGGAGAAGCATGAATGTGCCCGGCCAGATGATTTACCCCAGCCCGGCTCCTGCCGCGACCACAGGCGCAGACAGGAACTTTGCTGGTGCCACTTACGCCGTGCAAGCCGGCTGAATCCTCCCACCCATTCTTGAAGGATACGACCATGAACGCCAACGACGCCATCATCAGCGCGGCCAAGCAAGATCCCCGCTACGACGCCAGCCGAGAAATCCGCGCTCCCCGCGGCAGCGAGCTGCACTGCAAGAACTGGCTCGCCGAAGCGGCCTATCGCATGATCCAGAACAACCTGGACCCGGATGTGGCCGAGAACCCCAAGGCGCTCGTCGTCTACGGCGGCATCGGCCGCGCGGCTCGCAACTGGGAGTGCTATGACGAGATCCTGGCCCAGCTCAAGAAGCTCGAGGCCGACGAATCGCTGCTGATCCAGTCGGGCAAGCCGGTGGGCGTGTTCAAGACCCACCCCGATGCGCCGCGCGTGCTGCTGGCCAACTCCAATCTGGTGCCCAAGTGGGCCAACTGGGAGAAGTTCAACGAGCTCGATCAGAAGGGCCTGTTCATGTACGGCCAGATGACGGCCGGCAGCTGGATCTACATCGGTGCCCAGGGCATCGTGCAGGGCACCTTCGAGACCTTTGTCGAGGCCGGTCGCCAGCACTACAACAACGACCTGACCGGCAAGTGGATCCTCACCGCCGGCCTGGGCGGCATGGGGGGTGCCCAGCCGCTGGCCGGCGTGCTGGCCGGCGCTTGCGTGCTGGCCATCGAATGCAAGCAGTCCAGCATCGACTTCCGCCTGCGCACCCGCTATGTGGACAAGCAGGCCAAGGATATCGACGACGCTCTGGCCCTGATCAAGCATCACACCGAAAAGGGCGAGGCCGTCTCCATCGCGCTGCTGGGCAATGCGGCCGAAGTCCTGCCCGAGCTGGTCAGGCGCGCCAAGGCCGGCGGCATCCGTCCCGACATCGTGACCGACCAGACCTCTGCCCACGACCTGATCAACGGCTATCTGCCCGTGGGCTGGACCGTGGAGCAATGGAACGCCGCTGCGGCCGACCCCGGCCAGCACCCCACGCTCAGGAAGGCCGCCGCCCAGGGTTGCGCCCAGCATGTGCAGGCCATGCTGGACTTCCAGGCCATGGGCATTCCCACGGTGGACTATGGCAACAACATCCGCCAGGTGGCCCTGGACGAAGGCGTGAAGAACGCCTTCGACTTCCCCGGCTTTGTGCCTGCCTACATCCGTCCGCTGTTCTGCGAAGGCAAGGGCCCGTTCCGCTGGGTGGCGCTGTCCGGCGATCCCGAGGACATCTACAAGACCGACGCCAAGATCAAGGAGCTGTTCCCCGAGAACAAGCACACCCACCGCTGGCTGGACATGGCCAAGGAACGCATCGCCTTCCAGGGCCTGCCATCGCGCATCTGCTGGCTGGGTCTGGGCGAGCGCCACAAGGCGGCCCTGGCCTTCAATGAAATGGTCAAGAACGGCGAACTCAAGGCGCCCATCGTGATCGGCCGCGACCACCTGGACTGCGGCTCGGTGGCCAGCCCCAACCGCGAGACCGAAGCCATGAAGGACGGCACCGATGCCGTCTCCGACTGGCCGCTGCTCAACGCCCTGCTCAACACGGCGGGCGGCGCCACCTGGGTCAGCCTGCACCACGGCGGCGGCGTGGGCATGGGTTACTCGCAACATGCCGGCGTTGTGATCGTGGCCGATGGTACGGACGAGGCTGCGGCCCGCCTGAATCGCGTGCTCTGGAACGATCCCGCCACCGGCGTGATGCGCCATGCCGATGCAGGCTACGAGATTGCCGTGCAAGCGTCCAAGCGCCATGGCTTGAATCTGCCGATGGTGAAGTAACTGTCACCCCCTGAGGCGCTTACGCCTAGGCGGCCCCACGCCTTCCCCCTCTCTCGCTGCGCGGGAGGGGGACGACAGCCTCGCTGCGGGGCGGCCCTTCCTCGCTGTCTCTCGTCTGGGCCGTGCCAGTTTTAAGCTGCGTTTTGTGGTAGTTTTTTGTGCTTTTGATCGATGCAACGCTTTGACCTGAACCAGATTGCGCCCAGCCCGTGGAAGAACGGGGGCGGCAGCACGCGCGAGATTGCCTGCTGGCCGCAGGGCGCGGGCATGGACAGCTTTGGCTGGCGCGTGAGCGTGGCCACGATTGCCCAGGCCGGCCCGTTTTCGGCATTCCCGGGCATAGACCGCCAGATCATGCTGCTCGATGGCGACGGGGTGCGGCTGCACAGCGTCCAGGGCCAGGTCGAGCACGCATTGACCGATCGCTGGCAGCCCTTCGCCTTTTCGGGCGATACGGCTCTCGATTGCGATCTGCAGGGCGGGCCGTCCAGCGATTTCAATGTCATGACCCGGCGTGGACAATGGTCGGCACGGCTGGAGCTGCTCGCCGGCCAGGCCGAGGTGGGGCTGAGCGCTGCAGGACTTTGCATGGTGCTGCAGGGCAGCTGGAAAGCTGCCGACGGCCGGGTGCTGGAGACCGGTCAGGGCCTGTGGTGGAGCAGTACCGGGGCCGAGTCGCTGGTGGCGCAAGGCGAGGATGCCAGACTGATCCTGGTCAGCCTGACAGCGCACACCTGAAACAGGAGCAGCTTGCGCCTATGTACCGGACACTTCAATGAAGATTGATCTGAAAAGTTAAAAGGGGCAGGCGCTGGTAGCTATGAAATCAGGAGTTTCATGGCCTGGATTGTCGTCATCGAACACGAGGAGCATCGCCATGGCGCAAGCTAATCCCCATCCCGCAGTCTCCGCCGACGGCTGCTGGCACAACCTGCGTCTGGCGCCGGAGCTGTATGTCTCCGAGGTGGCGGATATTCCCGAAGGCACGCTGGCCTGCATCGTGGTGCAGCAAGGCCGCATGGTCTGGGTGGGACCGCAGCATGCCATGCCTGCCGAATACCAGGCGCTGCCCAGGCACGACGGCGCAGGGCGCCTGGCCACGCCGGGCCTGATCGACTGCCACACCCATCTGGTCTATGGCAGCGAGCGCGCCAACGAGTTCGCGATGCGCCTGGCCGGTGCCAGCTACGAAGAAGTGGCCCGGGCCGGCGGCGGCATCGTCTCTAGCGTCAGGGCCACGCGCGAAGCGTCGGAGGACGAGCTGGTGGCGCTGGCGCTGCCGCGTCTTGAACAGTTGCTGGCCGAGGGCGTGACGGCCATAGAGATCAAGTCGGGCTACGGCCTGGCCCTGGAACACGAGCGCAAGCAGCTGCGTGCCGCACGGCGCCTGGGCGAGCTGTGTGCCGTGACCGTGCGCACCACCTTTTTAGGGGCCCATGCGCTGCCGCCAGAGTATGCTGGCCGCAGCCAGGAATACACGGATCTGGTCTGTCAGGTCATGCTGCCGGCGCTGGCCGCCGAAGGCCTGATCGATGCCGTGGACGTGTTCTGCGAACGCATCGCCTTCTCGCTGGCCGAGACCGAGCAGGTCTTCGAAGCGGCCAAGGCCTTGGGCCTGCCCGTCAAGCTGCATGCCGAGCAGCTGTCGAATATGGAGGGTGCCGCCCTCGCGGCCCGCTATGGCGCCCTGTCATGCGACCATATCGAGCACCTGTCCGAGCACGGCATCACCGAGATGAAGAAGGCCGGTACCGTGGCCGTGCTGCTGCCCGGGGCCTTCTACACGCTGCGCGACACCAAAGTGCCGCCCATTGAAGGTTTAAGAGCTGCCAAGGTCCCGATGGCCGTTTCTACCGATCACAATCCGGGTACCTCCCCGTGCTTGAGCTTGCTGCTCATGGCCAATATGGCTTGCACGCTGTTCCGTCTGACGGTTCCCGAGGCTCTGGCCGGCATCACCCGGCACGCTGCGCATGCTCTGGGCCTGCAGGACGAGCAAGGCCTGATTGCCGTGGGCCGTCCCGCCAATTTCGTGCTCTGGCCCGTGCAGCGGGCTGCAGAGCTGGCCTACTGGTTTGGCAGCAAGCCTGACTGTACGGTGGTGCGCCAGGGCCGGATTGCGCAGCAAGCCAAAGCCTGAAGCGGGGAGCGCGAAAGGTTGCTGATGTCTCACGAACAATTTCTCAATGAACTGATTTCCACCCTGGGCGCCGATGTGGCGCTGCGCGGCAATGACACGCCGGAGCGTAGCCGCACCGACTGGAGCGGCACGCCGCCCCAGCAACCGCTGGCGCTGGTGCGCCCACGCACCACGGAGGAAGTCAGCGCCGTCATGCGTCTGTGCAGCGCCCACAGGATTGCGGTGGTTCCGCAGGGTGGACTGACCGGGCTGGCCGGTGCCGCAGTCCCTACGGAGGGCGCTGTCGCGCTGTCGCTGGATCGCATGAACCGCATCGAGGACATCGATGCCCAGACCGGGTTGATGCAGGTGCAGGCCGGCGTCACCCTGCAAGCCGTGCAGGAGGCGGCCGTGGATGTCGGCATGGTGTTCGGCGTGGATCTCGGCGCTCGCGGCAGCTGCCAGATCGGCGGCAATGTCTCCACCAACGCGGGCGGCAACGGCGTGCTGCAGCACGGCATGATGCGCGAGCAGGTGCTGGGCCTGGAGGTGGTGCTGGCCGACGGCACGGTGCTGCCCATGCTGCGCCCCATGATCAAGAACAACACGGGTTACGACCTCAAGCAGTTCTTCATCGGTGCCGAAGGCACGCTGGGCATCATCACGCGCGTGCTGCTGCGCCTGCGTCCTGCGCCGCAGGCCACGGCCACGACGCTGGTGGCCATGCCCGATTTCGACTCGGCGCTGGCCGTGCTCAAGCGCATGCAATCGCACTTCGGCAACAGCGTCGCGGCCTATGAGCTGATGTGGGACAGCTTTGTGCAGGCCTCCATGGCCTGGCTCAAGCTCGCTGCGCCTTTTGAACAGCGTTACCCCTTGCTGGCCCTGATCAATGTGGACGGCAAGGACGAGGCGCAGTTGCAAGGCGATGTGCAGCAGGTGCTCGAGGAGGCCATGGAGGCCGGCGAGGTGCTCGATGCCATCGTGGCCCAGTCGGTCGCCCAGGTACAGCAGCTGTGGAAGCTGCGCGAGGCACCTGCCGAGCTCAACAGCAATATGCATCCCGCGATCAACTTCGATGTGAGCCTGCCCCAGGCCGACATCGGCCGTTTTGCCGAGGCCTGCATGCAGGCCTTTGCCACTCGCTGGCCCGCTCACCAGGCGCTGTACTTCGGCCATGTGGGCGACGGCAACCTCCATGTCTCGGTGGATGGCAAGACCGTCAACGGCGAATGCGAGCAGGTGGAGGCGCTTCTCTACCGCATCGTGGGCGAGATGCAGGGCAGCGTCTCCGCGGAGCACGGCATCGGCCTGCACAAAAAGCCCTATCTGGGCAACAGCCGCACGCCCGCAGAGCTGGCGGCGATGCGGGCCATCAAGCTGGCCCTCGATCCCATGGGCCTGATGAATCCCGGAAAGGTGTTTGATCTATGACGAATTCCCTGGTGGCCTCGCTGGCCCGCGCCCAGGTGCGCCCGCTGCCCGCGTACAACGCCGGCCTGTCCAATGAAGCGGTGCGGGCGCGCTATGGCGTGACCGATATCGCGCGACTGGCCAGCAATGAAAATCCCTTCGGTGCCAGCGCCTCGGTGCGCCGGGCGATTGCCGAGGTGGCCAACGATGTGGGCAACTATCCGGATGCCAACTGCACGGCCTTGCGCGAAGCCATTGCCGAGCGCACCGGGCTGCCCGCCGGGCGTCTGGTGTTCGGCGACGGCTCGGAAGACCTGATCAAGATTCTCTGCGAGGTCTTTCTCGCCCCCGGCGATCTGGTGGTGACCCAGCGTCCCGTGTTCGGCCTGCACGAAATCTATCCAAAGATGATGGGCGCGGAGGTCGAGCTCCTCGAGCTGAACGAGGAGCTGGGCTTCGATCTGGGCGCCTGGTGCGCTGCCGTGGCCAAGGCCCCCAAGATCGCCTTCCTGCCCAACCCGTCCAACCCCGTGGGCTGCATGATGGATGCGGCGCAGTTTGCAAAGGTGCTGGAGGCCACGCCCGCCAACACCGTGCTGGTGGTGGATGAGGCCTATTACGAATACGCGCTGCATGACGATGACTATCCCGATGTGCTGGCCATGCTGGATGCGCGGGTCGGGCCCTGGATCGTGCTGCGCACCTTCTCCAAGGCCTGGGGCCTGGCCGGTCTGCGCGTGGGCTACGGCATGGCCGACAGCGCCGAGCTGGTGAGCCTGATGGACAAGGTGCGCTCGCCCTTCAACGTGAACATGGCGGCCCAGCGCGCGGCGCTGGCGGCCTGGAACGATCCTGCGCACATGCGCAGCGGCGTGGCGACCACGGTGGCGCTGCGCGAGGATCTGCGCAGACAGCTGCTGGCGCTGGCAGGGCCGGGCCAGCCGCTGCAAGGCCTGCGCATTGCGCCTTCGGTAGCCAACTTCCTGTTTCTCGACCTGGGCCGTCCCAATGCACCGGTGACGGAGGCGCTGCTCAGACAGGGCGTGATCGTCAAGCCCTGGAAGGAGCCCGGTTTCGAGAATTTTCTGCGCGTATCCATAGGTACCGAGAAGGACAACGCGCGTTTTGTTCTGGCTTTGCTCGCTGCGATGGAGCAGACTGAGCGCGTGACTGCATGAGCTGCGCGGTTTGATCTTTTCCGCCTCATAGAGACCATCACCATGACTGCATCCTCATCCATTTCGCGTACCTTGTTTGCCGCAGACGCCTTGCTGCCCACGGGTTGGGCGCGCAATGTCCTGCTGAGCTGGAACGAGAGCGGCCAGCTGACCGAAGTGCTGACCGATGTGGACCCGCAAAGCGGCGAGGCCGGGGAGGCGGAGGACGCCGCCAAGGCGGCCGGCCCGCTGATCCCGGGCATGCCCAATCTGCACTCGCACGCCTTCCAGCGCGCGTTCGGCGGGTTGACCGAATTTCGCGGTCAGGCGCAGGACAGCTTCTGGAGCTGGCGCAAGCTGATGTACGGCTTTGCCAATCGCATGACGCCCGAGGCGCTGGAGGCGATTGCGACCTGGCTGTACCTGGAGATGCTGGAGGCGGGCTATACCTCGGTGTGCGAGTTCCACTATGTGCACCATGATGCCGGTGGCAAGCCCTATGCCAACGATGCCAGCCTGTCGCTGGCGCTGCTGCGCGCGGCGCAGAAGACCGGCATCGGCATGACCTTGCTGCCCGTGCTCTATCAGACCAGCGGCTTCGGGGGCCTGCCGCCTCGCGAGGACCAGGCCCGTTTCATCCGCAGCACGGACAGCATGCTCTGCCTGCTGCAGCAGCTGGAGCCCGTGACCAGGGCGCAGCAGGCAGCTCTGGGCCTGGCTCCGCACTCGCTGCGCGCCGTGCCGCCGGACAGCCTGAAGACCGCGCTCGCAGGCCTGCACGCCCTGCTGCCCAAGGCTCCGGTGCACATCCATATCGCAGAGCAGACCCAGGAGGTGGATGACTGCCTGGCCTGGAGCGGTCAGCGCCCCGTGCAATGGCTGCTCGACCATGCTCCCGTCGATGCGCGCTGGTGCCTGATCCATGCCACGCACATGACGCCCGAGGAATATGCTGGCGCGGCACGCAGCGCGGCCGTTGCCGGCATCTGTCCCACCACCGAAGCCAATCTCGGCGACGGCATCTTCGACATGCCGCTGTGGCTCAGGCATGGCGGCCGCTGGGGCATTGGCTCGGACAGCCATGCTTCGGTGAATGCCGCCGAAGAGCTGCTGATGCTCGAATACAGCCAGCGCCTGAGCTTGCGCCAGCGCAATGTGCTTGGCGGCGGCGCCCAGCCCCAGGTGGCGACCTCCATGACCTTGCAGGCGGTGGCCGGCGGTGCCCAGGCGTCGGGCCGCGCCATTGCCGGTCTGGCCGTGGGCCAGCAGGCCGACTTCGTGGTGCTCGATGCCCGCCATGTGGCCCTCAACGGGCTGCCTGCCGACAGCGGTCATGCGGCCCATGTGTTTGCCAGCCATCGCACTTCGGCCATTGCCGAAGTCTGGGTTCGCGGCCAGCAGCGCGTGCAGGCAGGCCGTCATGCGCTGCACGAAGTCGCTCAGCAAGGCTTTGTGCAGACCCGCAAGGCATTGCTGCAGAACGCCTGAGGGCGGCTGCATTCAGATTTTTGACAGAAGAGAGACGCTCCATGAGCCAAGCCATCGCCCCCTTTGTCTTTCACCAGGGTACGGCACCGCTGCTGATTTCCATGCCGCATACCGGCACCCATGTGCCGGCCGACATTGCGGCCAAGCTCACGCCCGAAGGGCGCGAAGTCCATGACACCGACTGGCACATGCCGCAGCTCTACGACTTCGCCAAGGCACTGGGCGCATCCATTCTGGCTGCCACGCATTCGCGCTATGTCATCGATCTGAACCGTCCGCCCGATGGTGCCAGCCTCTATCCGGGCCAGAGTGTGACCGGGCTGTGCCCGGTTGACGGCTTTGACAGCAAGCCTCTCTATGCCAGCAAGGACCTGGAGCCCGACGAGGCGGAAGTCGCGCGCCGTCGCGAACTCTACTGGCAGCCCTATCATGCGCAGCTGCGCGCCGAGCTCGATCGCATCAAGAGCCAGCATGGCGTGGCCATGCTGTGGGATGCGCACAGCATCCGCTCGGTGCTGCCGCGCTTTTTCGAGGGCAAGCTGCCCGACCTGAACCTGGGCACCGCCGACGGCAAGAGCTGCGCGCCGGCGCTGGCCCAGCAGCTGCTGGACATTGCACGGCAGGCACCGGACCACACCAGCGTGCTCAATGGCCGCTTCAAGGGCGGTTTCATCACGCGCAACTATGGTCAGCCGGAGCAGGGCTTCCACGCCGTGCAGCTGGAGATGACGCAGTCCAGCTATATGCAGGAGCAGATGCCATTCGACTACCTGCCCGAGGTTGCGGCCCGCATCCAGCCCACCATGCAGCGTCTGCTGCAGGCCGTGCTGGCCTTCGCCCAAGCCAGCGGCCGCTGAGCCGAGGCTAGTGGCCCTCGGCCTGCAGCTCGTCGCCTAGCCAGCGGCGCGGCCCCGGGCCGCCACGCTGGCATTGGTCGCCGGGGTTGTACATGCTGCAGACCTTGAGCGACAGACAGCCGCAGCCTATGCACTGGTTGAGGCTGTCGCGCAGGCGCTGCAGCTCGTCGATGCGCTCGTCCAGCCGCTGCTGCCAGATGCGCGACATCTTCTGCCAGTCGCCGCCCGTGGGCACATGCCGCGTCGGCAGCCGCGCCAGCTGCGCGGCGATCTCCTCCAGCGTGAAGCCCACGCGCTGCGCAAACACGATGTAGGCGATGCGCCGCAGGCCCGAACGGTGGTAGCGCCGCCTTCCGCTGCTGCTTCGCACCGATTCGATCAGACCCAGCGACTCGTAGTAGCGCAATGCCGATGCGTTGACGCCGCTGCGCTGGGCGAAGTCGCTGATGCTCATCAGCGGATCATCCTCAATTTTCATGATGTCTTTCTCCGGAGCTTGACTTCAAGTTAACTTGAACTTGAAGAATGCCGCCATTGTGATCGATAGCCGGTGGAGCCGCAATCAACGGCCCATGCGCTGGTCGGAGTTCTTCTGCTATTCATAGCTGCATCCGCTTGATGAAAAATGATTTCAGGTGGTTTTATGCCTGAAGTCGTTTATTAAAAAGCGATAGCAGCTATCTTTATTGAATCTCTTCCAGCCACCTGCCAATGCTTGTCACAAGCATGGCCGCTCCTGCGTCTTATCGGCAGAGGCGGTCGTTCCGTCAGGCCTGCTGCCGCCAGCAGGGCGGGCGCATTCATTCAGGGAGAGTCCATATGTCAGTCCATTCCACGCCGCCGCTGCGGCCCTTGCTGCTGGCCGGCGGCCTCGCGGCGCTGGTCCTGCTTTCAGGCTGCGGCCGTCCCGGCGCGGGCGATGCCCATGCCGGCAACGGCCCGCCGCCCGCGCCCGAGGTGCAGGTGGCCGAGGTCGCCTTGCAGGCCATACGCCCCTGGGACGAGTTCAACGGCCGCATCGAGGCCGTGGAGTCGGTGCAGCTGCGCTCACGCGTGTCGGGCTATGTCGAGCGCATCGCCTTCGCCGAAGGCCAGGAGGTGAAGAAAGGCCAGCTGCTGTTCGTGATCGACCCGCGGCCTTACCGCGCGGCCCTGGCCAGCGCCCAGGCCCAGCTCGAACGCGCGCGTGCCGCTGCCGGGCTGGCGCAGACGCAGGACCAGCGCGCGCGCCAGCTGGTGGCCGAGAATGCGGTCTCGCGCGAGGAGGCCGACACGCGGGCCGCAACGCTGGCCCAGGCCACGGCCCAGGTACGTGCGGCAGAGGCCGAGCTGGCCACCGCACGGCTGCAGCTCGACTTCACCGAGGTGCGTGCGCCCATCACGGGCCGTGCCAGCCGCGCCCTGCTCACCGTGGGCAACATGGCCCAGGCCGACCAGAGCGTGCTGACCACCCTGGTCTCGCAGGACCCGGTGTATGTGTATTTCGATGCCGACGAGCACAGCTTTCTGCGCTACCAGAAAGCCGGCCTGAGCGGCCCTGGCCGCGCGGTGCGTGTCGCCCTGGTCGGCGACAGCGGCTTTGCCCATGCGGGCACGCTGGACTTCAGCGACAACCAGCTCCAGCCGGGCACGGGCACCATGCGTTTGCGCGCGCGCCTGGCCAACCCCGACCGGATGCTGACGCCGGGCCTGTTCGCACGCGTGCAGATGCAAAGCGGCCCGCAGCGGCAGGAGGCCGAGCCCCAGGCGCTGCTGATCGACGACAAGGCCGTGCTCACCGACCAGGACCGCAAGTACGTCTATGTGGTGGGCGAAGGCAATCTTGCCGAGCGCCGCGACCTTACGCTGGGGCGCATGGTCGATGGCCGGCGCCTGGTGGAAAAAGGCCTGGCAGCGGGTGACCGGCTGGTGGTGGGCGGCGTACAGCGCATCTACTACCCCGGCATGCCCGTCAATCCCAGGCCGGTGGCATCGGCGGCCGCGCAGCCCGTGCCCGCCGCTGCGCAGTAAGGGGGAGTGCCATGGACTTCTCCAAATTCTTCATAGACCGGCCCATTTTTGCGGTCGTGCTCTCCATCATCATGTTCGCCGTGGGCTTGGTCGCGATTCCGCAGCTACCCGTGGGCGAGTACCCCGAGGTCGTGCCGCCCAGCGTGGTGGTGCGCGCCACCTATCCAGGGGCCAATCCCAAGGAGGTCGCCGAGTCGGTGGCCGTGCCGCTGGAGGAAGCCATCAACGGGGTCGAAGGCCTGATGTACATGAAGTCGGTCGCGGCTTCGGACGGCAGCCTGCAGGTGGTTGCCACCTTCCGCCCCGAGATCGACCCAGACACCGCTGCCGTGCGCGTGCAGAACCGTGTCAGCCAGGCCCAGAGCCGGCTGCCCGAGGAGGTGCGGCAGTTCGGCGTGACCACGCAGAAGCAGGCGTCCACGCCGCTGATGTACGTGGGTCTGGTGTCTCGGGACGGCGCGCATGATGCGCTGTATCTGCGCAACCATGTCACGCTCAAGATCAAGGATGTGCTGGCGCGCATTCCCGGCGTGGGCGACGTGGGCATCTACGGCGCAGGCGACTATGCGATGCGCGTCTGGCTGGACCCGCACAAGGTGGCGGCACGCCAGCTCACGGCCGGCGAGGTGATCGCCGCCATCCGCGAGCAGAACATCCAGGTCTCGGCCGGCCAGCTGGGCGCCGAGCCCAGTGCGCAGAAGTCCGACAAGCTGCTGTCCATCAATGTGCGCGGGCGGCTGAAGACGGCCGAGGAGTTCGGCGACATCGTGCTCAAGAGCGGCGAAGGCGGTCAGGTCGTGCGTCTGGCCGACGTGGCGCGCATCGAGCTGGGCGCCAGCGACTACACGCTGCGCTCGTGGAGCGACACCAAGAACATGGCTGCCGTGGGCATCTTCCTGTCGCCGGGCGCGAATGCGCTGGGCGTGGCCGAGCAGGTCTACGCGGCCATGGACCGGCTCTCCAAGGACCTGCCCGAAGGCGTGGCCTTCGAATCCGTCTGGGACCCCACGGTCTTTGTGCGCGACTCGATCAAGGCCGTGCAGAGCACACTGATCGAGGCCGTGATCCTGGTGGTGCTGGTGGTCATCGTCTTTCTGCAGACCTGGCGCGCCTCCATCATTCCGCTGCTGGCTGTGCCCGTGTCCATCATCGGCACTTTCGCGGGCCTGTACCTGCTGGGCTATTCCATCAACACGCTGACGCTGTTCGGCCTGGTGCTGGCGATCGGCATCGTGGTGGACGACGCCATCGTCGTGGTCGAGAACGTGGAGCGCTACATCGAGCAGGGCCACAGCCCGCAGGAGGCGGCCCATCTGGCCATGAAGGAGGTCTCCGGGCCCATCATCGCCATCGCCCTGGTGCTGTGCGCGGTCTTCGTTCCCATGGCCTTTCTCAGCGGCGTCACGGGCCAGTTCTACCAGCAGTTCGCGGTGACCATCGCCATCTCCACGGTGATCTCGGCCATCAACTCGCTGACCCTGTCGCCGGCGCTGGCGGCCAGGCTGCTGCAGCCGCACGGCGCACCGCGCGACGCGCTGGCACGCGTCATCGACAAGGGCATGGGCTGGTTCTTCCGGCCCTTCAACCGCTTCTTCGATCGCAGCGCCCAGGGCTACCAGAACTCGGTGGGACGCTCGCTGCGTCGACGTGGCCTGGTGTTCGCGGTCTATGCGGCACTGCTGGCCGGCACCGCCGTGCTGTTCCATGCCGTGCCCGGGGGCTTCATCCCCATGCAGGACAAGCTCTACCTGTTTGCCGGCGCCAAGCTGCCCGAGGGCGCGTCGCTGAACCGTACCGATGCGCTCACGCGCCAGATGGTGGAGACGGCCAAGAGCGTGGATGGCGTGGACATGGTCGCCGCCTTCGCGGGCTTCAATGCGCTGCAGTCCACGACCACGCCCAATCTGAGCAGCTCCTACATCATGCTCAAGCCCTTCGGCGAGCGCACACGAAGCGCCGAGGCCATCAATGCCGAGCTGGGCGCCAAGTTCGCGCAGATCGAGGGCGGTTTCGCCTATGCGCTGATGCCGCCGCCCATCCAGGGCCTTGGCAACGGATCGGGTTATTCGCTGTTCCTGCAGGACCGCGCAGGCCTGGGCTATGCAGCGCTGCAGCAGGCGCTTGAGGCCTTTCAGGCCGAGATTGCCAAGACACCGGGCATGACCTATCCGGTCAGCAGCTACCAGTCCAACATCCCGCAGCTGGAAGTGAAGGTGGACCGCATCAAGGCCAAGGCCCAGGGTGTGGCGCTGACCGACCTGTTCCAGACCCTGCAGGCCTATCTGGGCTCGGTCTACGTCAACGACTTCAACGCCTTCGGCCGCGTCTGGCGCGTGATGCTGCAGGCCGATGCCGACTACCGGCAGGCCGTGGAGGACATCGCCCAGCTGCGCACGCGCAACGCGCGCGGCGAGATGGTGCCCATAGGCTCCATGGTCACCGTGGTGCCCAGCTACGGACCCGATCCGGTGCTGCGCTACAACGGCTTTCCGGCCGCCGACCTGATCGGCGACTCCGATCCGCGCCTGCTGTCCTCGGCCGAGGTGCTGACCAAGCTGCAGGAGATCGCGCAGCGCACGCTGCCGCGCGGCATCGAGCTGGCCTGGACGGATCTGAGCTACCAGCAGGTCGAGCAGAGCCATGCCGCAGCCGTGGTCTTCGTGATCGCCGTGATGCTGGTGTTTCTGGTGCTGGCCGCGCTCTACGAGAGCTGGACCCTGCCGCTGGCCGTGATCCTGATCGTGCCTGTGTGCATCTGCGCGGCGCTGTTCGGCGTATGGCTGGCAGGGGGGGACAACAATGTCTTCGTGCAGGTGGGCCTGGTGGTGCTCATGGGACTGGCCTGCAAGAACGCGATTTTGATCGTCGAGTTCGCACGCGAGCTGGAGATGCGCGGTTCGGCAACAGTCGATGCCGCGCTGCAGGCCTGCCGTTTGCGGCTGCGACCCATCGTCATGACTTCCATCGCCTTCATTGCGGGCGCCGTGCCCTTGCTGATCGGCAGCGGCGCGGGCAGCGAGGTGCGGGCGGCCACGGGCGTGACGGTGTTCTCGGGAATGCTAGGCGTGACCTTGTTCGGCCTCTTCCTCACGCCGGTGTTCTACGTCACGCTGCGCCGTCTGTCGGGCCGTTCGCTGGCGGCTCGCACGACCGCCCAGCCGGCCTCTGCTGTGTCACCCGCATCCCTGGAGGGCAGCCATGTCTGATATCTGCAAACCCTTGCGCCGGCATGCACTGGCATGTGCCGTGGCGGGCCTTTCGGCCTTGCTGGCAGGCTGCGCCGTCGGCCCCGATTTCCGCGCACCCGAGCCGCCCCCAGCCGGCGCGCAGTTCGCGCGGGCCGAGCCGTCTGCAGTCCCGCAGCAGGTATTCCCCGAGACCGGTTCCGATGCGGCGTTCTGGCGCCAGTTCCAGGATGGGCAACTGACGCAGCTGGTCGAGCAGGCCCTGCGGGCCAACCAGGAGCTGCGCGGTGCACTGGCGCGACTCGATGCGGCCCAGGCCCTGCTGGGAGAAAGCCGTCTTGATCAGTTCCCCACGCTCACCTTGTCGGGTCAGGCGCTGCAGCAACGACGCAGCGAAAGCCAGGCACCAAGCGGGACACCAAGCGGGCCGCGCAGCCAGCGCAGCTACAGCGTCGGCATCAACGCGAGTTGGGAGCTGGACCTGTTCGGTCGTGTGCGTCGCAACATCGAGGCCGGCAGCGCCGACCTGCGCGCCAGTGCCGCCGACCTGGCCGCGCTGCAGGTCGCCATTGCGGCCCAGGTCGCGGCCGGCTACGCCGATCTGCGCGGCTGGCAGCAGCGCCTGCATCTGGCCGAGGCCAATGCCGCGAATCAGCAGGACACGCTGCGCCTGGTGCAGCTGCGGCTGGCGCACGGCAGCGGCACCGACTTCGACCTGGCGCGCGCCCAGGCGCAGCTGGAGAGCACGCGCTCGCGCATTCCGGCGCTGCAGGCCCGGATCGCCGTGGCCCAGCACCGGCTGGCCGTGCTCACCGGCCAGGTGCCCGAGGCTCTGATCGCGGCGCTGGACGTGCCGGCGGCATTGCCGCAGTTGCCAGAGAGCATCGCTCCCGGCACGCCCGCCGAGCTGTTGCGCCGTCGCCCCGATGTGGCCGCCGCCGAGGCGCGTCTGCATGCCGCCACGGCGCGGGTGGGCGTGGCCACGGCAGAGCTGTTCCCGCGCCTGTCGCTGGGCGGTCTGCTGGGCAGCTCCGCCCTTGGCGCGGGCGCGCTGTTCGAGGCCGGCAGCGCGAGCCGCAGCGTGTTCCTGGGTGTGGACTGGTCTTTTCTCGACGTGGGCCGCGTGCGCGCGCGCATCGCTGCCAGCGAGGCCGGTGCCCAGATCGCCCTGGCCCAGTACCAGCAAAGCGTGCTGCAGGCACTGGAGGACACCGAGAACGCCCTGGTGGGTCTGGCGCGCACCCGCACCGAGGATGCCCATCTGGCCCAGGCCGCCGAGCAGCGAGCACGGGCCGAGCAGCTCGCGCAGCGCCGCTACCGCCTGGGCAGCGTGGGCCTGTACGAGGTGCTGGACGCGCAGCGCGACCTCTACGCGGCCCAGGACGCTGCGGCCGACAGCCGCGTGCGTGGCCTGCGCGCCGCCGTGGCGCTGTATCAGGCGCTGGCTGGCGGCTGGGAGGGGCAGCCACCGGCCAGGCCTATGATGGCGTTGCAATGACGCTTTCGCTGTTTCCTGACGATCCCCTGCCCGCCGAAATCATTGATGACGGTGCCGTGCTGCTGCGCGGCTTTGCGACAGCCGAGGAGCAGCGCTGGGTGGCCGAGGCGAGGGCCTTGCAGACACGGGCAGCGTTTCGCACCATGCAGGTGCCCGGCGGCAAGTCCATGTCGGTGGCGATCACCAACGCCGGCGGCTGGGGCTGGATTTCGGATCTGCAGGGCTACCGCTACAGCGCTGCCGATCCGCAGACCGGCAAGCCCTGGCCTGCCATCCCCGCTTTTCTGGGCGAGCAGGCCGCCAGGGCTGCGGCGCTGGCCGGCTATCCGGGCTTTGCGCCCGATGCCTGCCTGATCAACTGCTATCAGCCGGGTGCGCGCATGGGCTTGCACCGCGACCAGGACGAGCATGACTTTGCGGCGCCCATCGTCTCGGTCTCGCTGGGTCTGGCTTGCAGCTTTCTCTGGGGCGGGCTGACGCGCCAGAGTCCCACCCGGCGCCTTGCACTCACCCATGGCGATGTGCTGGTCTGGGGCGGGCCTTCGCGCCTGGTGTTTCATGGCGTCGCTCCGCTCAAGCCGGGCCAGCACCCGCTGCTTGGCAATGAGCGCTGGAATCTGACGTTCCGCATGGCCAAGGCTCGCTACCCGGCAGGCCAGCCATCGGAATAGGCGCTGGCGGCGGGGCAATGCCCGGCTGCCCGGCAAAGCCTGCCAGCTTTCCTACAATGGCGGTCTATGAGCCAGTCGCACCCCACCCCCGCCTACACCCGAGCCCAGGAGCTGCCCGCAACGCTTGCCAAGCGCCTCGTCATTCTTGACGGTGCGATGGGCACCATGATTCAGCGTTTCAAGCTGGGCGAGGCGCAGTACCGCGGCGAAGGCTATGCCGGTGCCGACGCTGTGGACGAGCGCTTCAAGGACTTCGCCTATGACGTCAAGGGCAACAACGAGCTGCTGTCGCTGACCCGTCCCGACGTGATTCGCGACATCCATGAGAAATACCTGGCTGCCGGCGCCGATCTGATCGAGACCAATACCTTTGGTGCGACCACGATTGCGCAGGAGGACTATCACATGGCCGATCTGGCCTACGAGATGAACCTCAAGAGCGCGCAGCTGGCGCGGGCGGCCTGCGACAAGTACAGCACGCCCGATCACAAGCGCTATGTGGCCGGCGCCCTGGGCCCCACGCCCAAGACGGCCTCCATCAGCCCCGATGTCAACGACCCGGCTGCGCGCAACATCACCTTCGAGCAGCTGCGCCAGGCCTATCTGGAGCAGACGCTGGCGCTGATTGAAGGCGGTGCCGACGTGATCCTGGTCGAGACCATCTTCGACACCCTCAACGCCAAGGCCGCGCTGTTTGCCGTGGACGAGGCCTTCGAGCAGACCGGCGAGCGCCTGCCCATCATGATCAGCGGCACGGTCACCGATGCCTCGGGCCGGATTCTGAGTGGACAGACCGTGACGGCCTTCTGGCACAGCGTGCGCCATAGCAACCCGCTGTCCGTGGGCCTGAACTGCGCGCTGGGTGCCACGCTGATGCGTCCCTATGTGCAGGAGCTGGCCAAGGCGGCTCCCGACACCTTCATCAGCTGCTACCCCAATGCCGGCCTGCCCAACCCCATGAGCGACACCGGCTTTGACGAAACGCCCGAGATCACCAGTCGTCTGGTGCACGAATTCGCGGCCGAAGGTCTGGTCAATATCGTGGGCGGCTGCTGCGGCACCACACCCGACCATATCGGTGCCATTGCCAGGGCCGTGCAGGCCACGGCCACGCGCAAGCTGTTCTACCCGGCCGAAGCCTGATTCCGCCCAGAATGGTTCGCCCCTGACCCTCGCTTCGGATCGCAGGCGTGAACCATGCGGCCCCGGCAAGATCCGG
This sequence comes from Comamonas testosteroni TK102, assembly GCF_000739375.1. NCBI lineage: Bacteria > Pseudomonadati > Pseudomonadota > Betaproteobacteria > Burkholderiales > Comamonadaceae > Comamonas > Comamonas testosteroni. The sequence goes on from NZ_CP006704.1 coordinate 203,236, forward strand.
GCAGCCCTGGTGCTTGAGCCACAAGCACTGGCAGCTCTTTTTCAGATGCTTATTGCAGGGGCGGGCACAATGGCCTGATTCCGGCTTTGATGTCCCGCCACCGACGACCGCATGACTGCACCACTGCAACCCGTTGCCTCCGTACTGCCCGTGTCCGTGCCCACGGGTCAGGCGGCTGCGCAGGCCGGCAATGTGGCTGCAGCCGCTGGCCCGGATCTTCCCGCAGCGCAGCAACTGCCCGCCGCTCAGGCGACGCCCCCGGCGACCAGCATCGTGCAGTGGTCGCCGCAAACCTTGCAGAACCTCAAGCTCCAGGCCTTTGAACATCTGATTGCGCAACTGGCCCTGCAGGTGCAGGCCCAACCTGGTGCGCCTGCGGCGAGCTGGCCCAGTCAGGGCCTGCCAGCGGCCGTGCAGCAGTTTGTGCAAAGCCTGCTCGCGCAGGTTCAGATCAGCCTGCAGGGACAGGCCCGGCCCTTGCAGCTGCTGGCCGGCCAGCAGGGATCGGTTGCGCTGATGCAGGCCTTGGCGCAGGCTGCGGTGTCTGGCGCGCAGCCGCCCAGCTCGGCTTTGCAGACGGCTGCGGCCCTGTCGCCCACGGCGGCCGTGGCGCTGGAGCAAGCACAGCAGGGCATGGCTGCAACCGCTGCCGGCGGCGCTGCCGCACCGCGTCTGCCCCAGCTGCAGAACTGGCTGGTGCAGCAAGGCACGCTGGCCACGCCGCAAGGCGAGCGCAGCTTTTCCCTGACATTGCAGGTGCCCGCCGCCTGGGCGCAGGCTGTGGGTGCGGCAAGCATTCCGGCAGCCCAGGGAACGGGGACGGCCCTGCGCCTGCCCATGGCGGAGCCGGGTGTCTTGAGCAGCGGTCCTCTGGCTCTGGTGGTGCAGCCGCAGTCGTCGGCGGCGACCAGCACGCTTGCCACCAGCGCATTGCTGTGGCTGGAGTTGCAGCCCGTCACGGCGAGCGCTGCTCAGGCGACGCCGGCACAGATGGCCGGTCTGCCACTGGCCATGCCCGCACCGGCGCTGGCGCAGGAGGTGCAGCAGCTGCTGCAGAACAGGTCCGATCCCTGGCTGATGATGGCAGCGGCCCAGGCTGCCAATGCCCTGCCTGTGCCGCGCCGCAATAGCGGGCACCGTTCGCATTTGTGCATGACCGAAGGCTGTCAGTACCAGGGTCTGGCCCCCTGTGCCCAGCCTTTTTGCAGCGAGATGAATCGCATCTGGGCCGCTTCCGGCGTGGCGCGCAGCGGCTGAACCAAGCTGACGACAGACTGGACTCTGCGCAGGCCAGACTTTCATAATGCGTCTCGTTGCCTGCTTTTTGAGCAGGCTTCTCGGGTCGGAATTGGCAGCCCCGCTGCCAGCCATGTTCCGGCTGTCTTCAGTGCATCAGGCAGTGCCTGACTGCCTGTCATCGCCTCATCTCACAGGTCTTCGACCTTCTCTGTCTTCTGCTGTGCCATGGGCTGGCTGCGGGGGCAGTGACTTCACAATTCAAGGAGAACCATCGGCATGCGCTTGCGTACTGGCATTGCTTGTTCCACATGTTTGACTCTTTTGTCTGCCGCTCTGCCTGCGGCAGCCCAGTCTTCCAGCGTCAGCATTGGCGGTCTGATCGACGGTGGCATCTATCGCGGCTTTGATGGCACGGCCCAGGCCGGCACGATCCAGCGCAGCAATCTCGCGATTGCGGGCTGGGAAGATCTGGGCGGCGGTCTCAAGGCCACATTCCGCCTGAGCGCGCGTTTCGATATCGACACCGGGCGCCTGGAGGATCAGGGCAGCAAGCCGTTCTGGCACGACGAGTCCACGGTGGGCCTGCAAGGCGGCTTTGGCCATCTGCGCCTGGGCCGCGCCCTGTCGGCCATGTGGTCGCAGGACTGGAAATTCGACCCCTGGGCCAATTTCAACCGCATTTCCTCGCCGGCCTGGTACCAGTGGCACTACCTCACGCCTACCGACCGCTACAGCAACAACGGCACGGCCGAGTATGGGCGGATGGCCAACGGCGTCTTCTACGACTCGCCCACGGTGGGCGGTTTCACCCTGCATCTGAGCGCCTCGCCGGAGCGAACCGAGGTGCCGCTGACCCTGCGCCGCGAAGGACGCGGCTACTCGGCCTCTCTCAATTACGACTCGGACAGCCTGAGCGGCATGCTGGCCTTCGAGCGCAACGGCAGCGGTGACAAGGACACTTTTGTCGCGGGTAAATACCGCTTTGGCGCGGCCGCCGTGATGGCCGCCTGGGACTATTCGCGCGTGGCCCAGACGGCACTCTCGGCCAAGGCCCTGACGCTGGGTGCCACCTACCAGATGGGGCAGACCACGCTGAAGGCCGGCTATGGCCGCCAGCGCATGCAGGAGCAGACCAACCATTTCTATTCCCTGGGGGCCGACTACGCGCTGTCCAAGCGCACCACGCTCTATGCCAGCCTGGGGCGCAAGAGCTACGAGTACGGTGCGGACTCGGGAACTTCGTTCGGCGTGGGCATGGCTCACGCCTTCTGAACCCTGCCTACCGCCCTCCAGCCGCAGCCTTGCTGCGGCTTTTTTGTGCCCGGTGCGAATGTCCAACAAGAGTTGAGGGAATTAAATCCGCCAGTTTGGGGTGTTTGTCCGCCTTGGCACGGACGGCACAGCACCGTTTCAGGCCCTGATCCAGGCCTTGTCCGGGTAAAAGTCGCCCAAAACCGTGTTTTTTGGCGATATCTACACTCTTCCTCGTTGAAATCCAAAGCGTGAATCCGGTGCATTGCGCTGAATTGAGTGCACAAGGGCGGCAGTTGACGGAAGTTATGGCTGGCTGTTTCGAATGCGCGCTGAAAATCTGTCAAATGCACTGAAAAATCATTCAAAAATAGCGCTTCTTGCGGCAACTCTTTGGTGACCAACTATTTGCATGCGGGCTCTGTGAATCCTTGATTTTTTTGCCCAAAATGCGCGGCATTCCCCCGATTGAGGAGAGACCGCGATGTCCTATTCCATGCCCGAGCAAGACCACCCAGTGCGCATCGCCGACGCACAGCAAGCCGCCGCCGGCGGCAGCCAGACTGTGCACTGGCATGCACCGGCCAAGCCTGCCGCAGCCGCTCAGGCGCAGCGCTGGCCGGTGGAGGCCGTGCAATCCCTGCTGGATATGCCATTCCTGGATTTGCTGCACCGCGCCCAGAGCGTGCATCGCGAGCACTGGCCTGCCGGCGAGATCGAGCTGGCGACCCTGCTGTCCGTCAAGACCGGCGGCTGCCCCGAGAACTGCGGCTACTGCCCGCAGTCGGCCGAGTTCGATACGGGAGTGAAGGCCGAGAAGCTGATGAGCGTGGAGGAGGTCACCCGCGCCGCCAAGGCGGCCCAGGATGCCGGAGCCACCCGCTTTTGCATGGGCGCCGCCTGGCGCGCGCCCAAGGACCGCGACATCGAGAAGATGAACGAGCTGATCGGTGCCGTGAAGGGGCTGGGCATGCAGACCTGCGCCACGCTGGGCATGCTGCAGCCGCACCAGGCGGCATCGCTGCGCGATGCGGGTCTCGACTACTACAACCACAATCTCGATACCGCGCCGGAGTACTACAAGGATGTGGTCAGCACGCGCCAGTACCAGGATAGGCTGGACACGCTGGCGGCCGTGCGCGATGCGGGCATCAGCGTGTGCTGCGGCGGCATCATCGGCATGGGCGAGACCGAGGTCCACCGTGCCGGCCTGATTGCCCAGCTCGCGAATATGCAGCCCTATCCCGAGTCCGTGCCCATCAACAGCCTGGTGCCCGTGCCCGGCACGCCGCTGGCCGACAGCGAGCCGGTGGACCCGCTGGACTTCGTGCGTGTGATCGCCGTAGCGCGCATCACCATGCCCAAGGCGCGTGTGCGCCTGTCGGCTGGCCGCCAGCAACTGGGCGAGGCCGTGCAGACCCTGTGCTTCATGGCGGGAGCCAATTCCATCTTCTACGGCGACAAGCTGCTGGTGACCGGCAATCCCGATGTGGAGGCCGATACAAGCTTGATGCGCAAGCTGGGCCTCAAGGGCCTGGGGACATCGGCCGCAAGCTGATCCCTGAATCTCCCCCGGCCATCGCGCCGGGGTTTTCTCGTTGCAAATTGCATGGCCCTGCCTCCGGTGCAGGCCAGGCCGCGCTGCGCCTGCGTTTTGACAAGGCCGGTGATTCGCCTCAGGAGTTTTTGATGGACCACAGCCTTGCCAGCCGCAGTCTGCGCCATGTCTGGCACCCTTGCACCCAGATGAAGCGGCACGAAGCCGCGCCGCCGATTGCCATTGACCATGCCAGCGGTCCCTGGCTGATAGATACCGAGGGCCGCCGTTATCTGGACGGTATCAGTTCCTGGTGGGTCAATCTGTTCGGTCACTCGCATCCGCATATCCGGGCGGCACTGACCGAGCAGTTGCGCAAGCTCGATCATGTGATGCTGGCGGGTTTCACCCACGCTCCCGTGGTCGAGTTGTCCGAGCGCCTGGCCGGCCTGACTGGCCTTGGTCATGCGTTCTACGGCAGCGACGGCGCTTCGGCCACGGAGATCGCGCTGAAAATGAGTGCGCATTACTGGCGCAACCAGGGGCAGCCAGCCAAGCACCGCTTCGTGGGCCTGGCCGGCGGCTACCACGGCGAGACCGTAGGTGCGCTGTCGGTCACCGATATTGCGCTGTTCCGCGACGCCTACGGCCCTCTGTTGCGTCTGTCGGCCACCGTGCCCAGCCCCGATGCACGCCAGGCCCGGCCCGGCGAATCCGCTGCCGATGTGGCGCGCCGCGCAGCAGAGGGTCTGGAGGCCTGGCTGCAAGCGCATCACCAGGAGACTGCTGCCCTGATTCTGGAGCCGCTGGTGCAGTGCGCCGCCGGCATGGCCATGCATGACGCCGAATACCTGCGTCTGGCCCGGGCGCTGTGCGATCACTATTCAGTGCATCTGGTGGTGGACGAGATCGCCGTGGGCTTTGGCCGTACCGGCAGCCTGTTTGCCCATCAGCAGGCAGGTATCAGGCCGGACTTCATCTGCCTGTCCAAAGGCTTGACGGGCGGCACGCTGCCCTTGTCTGCCGTGCTGACGACCGATGAGGTCTATGCCGCTTTTTATGACGACGATGCCGCGCGCGGCTTTCTGCACTCGCACTCCTATACCGGCAACCCGCTGGCCTGCCGCGCTGCCGTGGCCACGCTGGAGCTGTTCGAGCAGCTGGACCAGCTGGCTGCCAATCGGCAACTGGCTGAAAAGATCAGTGCTGCATTCGCCGGGCTGAATGCTCACCCCTGCGTCAGCAACGCGCGCCGGCAGGGAATGATATGGGCCTGGGACATCGATACCGCCTTGCCGGACTTCGGGCAGCGCTATCACCAGGCGGCGCTGGATCTGGGCCTGCTGCTGCGCCCCATAGGACGCACGCTTTACTGCATGCCGCCCTATGTGCTGGACGATGCCGATATCACCCACCTGGGTCAGGCCGCGCTGGCCGCGCTGAACACCACCTTGCAGCAGGAAGCGGAGCTTGCCGCGAAGAAGGGAAAAGCATGATCGGCTGTTTCGTCACGGGCACCGATACCGGTGTGGGCAAGACCCTGGCCAGCTGCGCACTGCTGCACGCACTGGCAGGACACCATTCGCGCGTGGTGGGCATGAAGGCCGTGGCCGCAGGCGCCGATCCCGACGGGCAGGGCGGCTGGGTCAACGAAGACACGGTGGCCTTGCGCGCTGCCTCCACGCTGGCCGTGCCGGCAGCGCTGGACAACCCCGTGTTGCTGCCAGACCCCATGTCGCCGCATATCGCGGCCCGGCGCGCGGGCGTGGAGGTGACACTGGCGCCGATTCTGGACGCCTACCGGCAATTGGCGGCGCAGGCCGATGCCGTGGTGGTCGAGGGCGCGGGCGGCTGGCGTGTGCCGCTGTCGGACTCTCTTTGCATTGCCGATCTGGCCGTGGCGCTGCAGCTGCCGGTGGTGCTGGTGGTGGGCCTCAAGCTCGGTTGCCTGAACCATGCGGTGCTGACCGTCGAGGCGATTCGCGCCGCCGGCTTGCCGCTGGCGGGCTGGGTGGCCAGCCGTGTGGAGCCACAGATGCTGGTGCCCGAGGAAAACATGGACTGGCTGCGTCATCAGCTGGGGCGGCTGGGCGCGCCGCTGCTGGCCGATATTCCATGGCAGGCCACTCCCGATCCTCGCCTGACCAGTTTCTCTTTGCCCAAGGAATGGCAATGACCACATCTTCCAATTTCTGGCTGCAGGATATTCCACGGCAGCTGGCTGCCCTGGACGCCGCCGCGCTGCGCCGCACCCGCCGTACCGTGGCGCCCTTGCAAGGTGCGCGCATTCAGGTTGACGGGCAGCCCATGCTGCAGTTCTGCAGCAACGACTACCTGGGGCTGGCCCAGCACCCGGCCATGATTGAGGCGGCCTGCGCCGGTGCGCAGGACTTTGGCGTGGGCTCGGGCGGCTCTCCCATGGTCAACGGCCATAGCACGGCCAATGCCGCGCTGGAGGAAGAGCTGGCCCGCTTTGTGCAACTGCCCCGTGCGCTTTACTTCTATGCCGGGTTTGCCACCAATGCCAGCATCATCCCGGCGCTGGTGGGCGCGGACGATGCCATTTTTTCGGACGCTCTTAACCACGCCAGCCTGATCGATGGCTGCCGCCTGTCGCGTGCACAGATCCACCGTTTCGGGCATGGCGACCTGGCCGCATTGGAGCAGTTGCTGGCTGCTTGCCCGGTGCAGCGCAAGCTGGTGGTGAGCGATGCCGTCTTCAGCATGGACGGCAATGTGGCTGATATCGAGGGTCTGCTGGCGCTGTGCGAGCGCTACGACGCCCTGCTGCTGCTGGACGATGCCCACGGCTTCGGCGTGCTCGGCCCGCAAGGCCGCGGCAGCCTGGCGGCCGCAGGGCTGACGGGGGCCAAGGCTTCGCCACGCGTGCTTTACATGGCCACGCTGAGCAAGGCGGCCGGCGTCTCGGGCGCCTTTGTGGCAGGCCATGAACTGCTGATCGAGTGGCTGCTGCAGAAAACGCGCAGCTACACCTTTGCGACGGCTGCACCCGCGATGCTGGCGCGTGCATTGCAAACCAGTCTGCAGCTGATAGAGCAGCAAAGCGCCCTGCGCCTGCAGTTGCAGGCCCGTATCGCCCAGCTGCGCGCGGGTCTGCAGCCCTTGTTGCAGGGCAAGGGCTGGCGGCTTTTGCCATCGGACACCGCCGTGCAGGCGCTGGTGGTGGGCGGCAACGACGCTGCGCTCAGCCTTATGGAAGGGTTGCGTCGTCATGGCCTGTGGGTGCCGGCGATCCGTCCCCCCACCGTGCCTGTGGGGACGGCACGGCTGCGCATCGCCCTGTCGGCGCTGCACACCGAGGCAGACGTGAAGCAGCTGCTGGCGGCGCTGCAGGAGCTGGCAGGCTGACGCTGGCCGGGCGGAGGGATTTGCACTGACAGGCCTGTGTTGCACAAGGCCCTGGCTGCGGCCTTCGCCGATTTGACCGTTATCAAACCGAACTTTCCGGCCCTTGGGCCATTCACGGGCCGGTGGTGCGATTGCGCTTGGGCGCGTGCGGATTCTTGATTCTCAACCTCGCAGTCAGGAGCGATTTTGATAGGTTTTTCTCGAGGTCTGGCCGCGTCGCTGGGCATGTTTGCGCTGGGTGCGGCCTGGGGCCAGTCTTCCCCGGTCCAGATCAGCGGTCTGCTTGATCTGGGCATTTACCGCGACTTCAAGGGCACGGCGCAGCTGGGCACGATTCAACGCAGCCACATCACATTTTCGGGTGTCGAGGATCTGGGGGGGCGGACTCAAGACCACGTTTCGCCTCAGCCATCGACTGGATCTGGACACCGGTCTGAACGAAGGCTTTGGGCAAAAACCCTTCTGGCACGGTGAATCCACTGTCGGCCTGCGCGGCGACTGGGGTCATGTGCGCATGGGGCGGGCTTTGTCGGCACTCTGGGCCCATGACTGGAAGTTCGATCCCTGGGGGCATATCAATCGCGTGGCCTCCTCGGCCTGGTACCAGTGGTTCTATTACGCGCCCACGGATCGTGTCAGCAACAACGGCGCGCCCGAATTCGGCCGTACGCCGAACGGCATTTTCTATGACTCGCCCACGCTTGGCGGCTTCACCCTGCATCTGAGCGGATCGCCCGAGCGTACCCAGGGCGCGGGTGGTGGCAAGCCCTATGCGGCATCGCTGGAATACGCCAGTGGTCCGCTGTCGGGCCTGCTGGCGCTTGACCGCAACGGCAGCGGCGACCGGGCCCTGTTTGGGGCCGTCAAGTACCGGCTGGGCGTCACCACGCTGGGCGAAACGACGCTGGGCGACACTTCGCTGATGGCTTCGGCCGACGACAGCTGCAGGGCCCAGGGCCTGGGGCGCTCGCGCGTGCTCTCGGTCGGTGCCACGCACAAGCTGGCCGCGCAGACCACGCTCAGGGTCGGCGTGGGGCGGCAGAAGCTTGATGGCGATACCCGTCTGTTCTATTCGCTGGGCGCAGACCATGCGCTGTCCAGACGCACCACGCTATACCTCAGCCTGGGGCACCAGCGGCCGGACCACAAAGGCGGCAGCACCTCGCTGGGCGCAGGCATGTCGCACGCCTTCTGAGGTGATAAAAAGCCGCTGTTCTTGCCGCGACTTGTCGATGGGGCGCAGGCCGGTCTACTTGCTCGCACCCTCCACCCGCTTGGGCACGGCACGGCTGCGCACTCTGCTGGCGGGGGGCACACCAGGACTGCTGGTGCTGCACCGGGTACCGGGTGCATGGAGCCGGTCAGGGGCCTAGCGTACGCAGCACGCTCGCCAGCTTTTTGGCAGCGACTTCCAGCTCATGCGGTGTGTGAGCGGCAAATCCCATGAGAAAACCCGCCTGGAGCGGGTTCGATGCATGCAGCTGCGTCAACCCGAGCAGGTCGATGTCCGCTTTGCGGGCGCAATCCACGGCGGCGCGCTCGGAAATGTCGCGAATCAAGCGACACGGCATCTGCATGCCGCCCGCAGGCACCCTCGGCTCCAGAAAATCCCCCAGGTGCTCGCGTACCAGCCGAGCCAGCACGTCACGCCGCTCGGCATAGACGGCGCGCATGGTACGCACATGCGCGCCCAGGTGTCCGCCTTCGATGAACCGCGCCAGTGTCAATTGCGCAATGGGTGCGCTGTGTCCATCGAGCAAGGTCCGCGCCACCGTCATGGGGGCAACCAGCGAAGCTGGCAACACCATATAGGCAATGCGCAGCCCGGGGAACATCGACTTGGTGAAGGTGCCGATATAGATGGTGCGCTCGTGCTGATCGAGCCCCTGCACGCAGGCCTTGGGCTTGCCGGCGTAGTGAAACTCGCTGTCGTAGTCATCTTCGATGATCCACGCCTGCTCCTGCTGCGCCCAGGCAATGGCGGCTAGCCGGCGATCCAGGGCCAGAGTGGTGCCCGTCGGGAACTGGTGGGAGGGCGTCAGGAACACGGCCTTGGCGCAGGGCATGGTCTGCAATAGATCCACCTGCATGCCGTCGGCATCCAGCGGCACGGGCACGCACTCCAGCCCCGCCGCATCGAAGGCTTTGCGTGCGCCGTGATACACCGGGTCTTCGATGAAGATGCGGTCACCTGCATCGAGCAGCACATTGGCACACAGGGTCAGAGCCTGCTGCGAACTGGTCAACACCAGCACGCGTTCGGGCGTGGCGCGCGCGCCGCGCTCCAGGTTGACATAGGCGGCAATGGCCTGGCGCAAAGCCTCGGTGCCCTGTGGCGGACTGTGCAGCAGAGCCTGGGTGCCGTACTCCTTGAAAACCTGCCGCTGCAACCTTTCCCAGGTCTGAAGCGGAAAGTTGCGTGTCTCCGGCACACCGGGCGCAAAAGCGCGTGGGGCCAGGAAATCACGCAGGCCACCGCCCGCGAACATGGCTGCGCCACGCTGGCTCAAGCGCAAGGCGGGAGTGTGCCCTACAGGGCTGTACATCTGGCCACGCCCCGGAAGTCGCTGCACCTGCTCGGACACAAAGCTGCCGCTGCCCGTGCGTCGTTCGATAAAGCCTTCGGCATGCAACTGGGTATAGGCGGTCTCCACCGTATCGCGCGAGACGGCCAGCGATTGGGCCAGGGCGCGCGATGCCGGCAGGCGCCGGCCCACGTCCAGCGCGCCATCGAGGATCAGCTGCCGCAGGGCCCGCTGGATGCGGGCATGCAGCGGCAAGGGGCCATGAGCGGGGTCGCTGATCCAGGCCTTGACGGATTCGAGTTGGGCGTGCTTGAACAATTGGTCTGTATGCCTTCAAAAAAGTGGCGGGGAACATCAGTCCATTTTGATTCTATAAATCGCAGGCCTCCCAAGGCCAATCAATTTTCAAGAGCTCCTGCAAGACCATGTCAACCATCCACTCGCCAGCGCGCCTTCGCTGGAACGATCTCATTCATCCCGTCGTGGCAGGCCTGATCTCGGTCATCGTCAACTACGGCGGCACCTTCATCCTGGTGTTCCAGGCGGCCAAGGCGGCGGGCCTCGACCCGGAGCTGACGGCCTCCTGGGTATGGTCGATTTCGATGGGCGTCGGGGTGACAGGCCTGTTGCTGAGCTGGGTGACGCGCGAGCCCATCATCACGGCCTGGTCCACGCCTGCGGCGGCCTTCCTTGTGACGGCCCTGGCGACCACGCCTTACGCCGAGGCCGTGGGGGCCTATCTGGTCTCGGCGCTGGCTTTCGTGGTGCTGGGACTGTCGGGCTATTTCGAGCGCGTCATCCGGCTGATTCCCGCCGGCGTTGCGGCCGGGCTGCTCGCGGGCATCCTGCTGCAATTCGGCATCAAGGCGTTTGGCGGCATGAGCGTCGATCCCGCGCTGGCTGGCCTGCTGATCGTGGCCTATGTGGTGCTCAAGCGGATTTCGGCACGCTATGCCGTCGTCGGCATTCTGGTGCTGGGGCTGGTCTTTTTGCTGTCCCAGAACCGGGTTGATTTGTCCGGGCTGGAGTTGAAGCTCGCTGCTCCCGTGTTCACCAGGCCGCAGTTCTCGCTCAATGCCCTGCTCAGCGTCGCGCTGCCGCTGTTTCTCATCACGCTGACCGGCCAGTACATGCCCGGCATGCTGGTGCTGCGCAACGATGGCTTCAAGACCAGTGCCAACCCCATCGTCACGATCACGGGCCTGGGATCGCTGCTCATGGCGCCGTTTGGTTCGCACGCATTCAACATCGCCGCGATCACGGCCGCCATCGCCACGGGCCCGCAGGCGCATGAAGATCCGTCCAGGCGCTGGATCGCCGGCGTTGCTGCAGGCCTGTGCTACATCCTGGTCGGCATGTTCGGGGTCACGCTGGCGGCGGTCTTCATGGCTTTTCCTGCCACCTTCATCACCACGCTGGCGGGACTCGCCCTGCTGGGGACCATTGGCACCAGCCTGGCCACGGCCCTGGCGGATGCCAAGGTGCGCGAGGCCGCGCTGATCACCTTCCTGGCTGCCGCCGCCAACATCACGCTGCTGGGTATTGGCGGTGCCTTCTGGGGCCTGATTATCGGACTGCTTTGCTACGCGGTGCTCAACGGGCAGATGCCGTGGAGCGCACGGCCGGGCGCGACAGCCGCCATCGAACAAGCATGAGGGGATGCCCATGACTTCAGAAACCCTGACCCGCCACGATCAACACGGCCTGTACCTGGAGCCGCGCACGGTAGAGGATTTCCGCAGCAACCTCGCCACAGTCCAGGCGCGTATCGCTGCTGCCTGCCAGCGCGTGGGGCGAGATCCAGCCAACGTGCGCTTGCTGCCCGTCAGCAAGACCAAACCGCAAGCCAGTTTGCGTCTGGCCTATGCGGCGGACTGCCGCTGGCTGGGCGAGAACAAGGTGCAGGAGGCTTTTGGCAAATGGGAGTCCCTGCAGGACCTGACCGATCTGCGCTGGTCGGTCATCGGCCATCTGCAGACCAACAAGGCCAGGCTGGTGGCACGCTTTGCCAGCGAGTTCCAGGCCTTGGACAGCCTGCGAGTCGCCGAGACGCTGGACAGGCATTTACAGGCCCAGGGGCGGTCGCTTGATGTGTTTGTGCAGGTCAATACTTCGGGTGAGGCCAGCAAATTTGGACTGAGCCCCGAGGCGGTGCCGGACTTCGTCCGGCAGTTGCCCGTATTTTCCGCATTGCGCGTGCGCGGACTGATGACGCTGGCGCTGTTTTCCGCCGAAGCCGAACGCGTGCGCCGCTGCTTCATTGTGCTGCGTGAGCTGCGCGATCAGCTCCTGCAAAGTGCGCCTGCCGGCATGGAGCTCAATGCGCTGTCGATGGGGATGTCCGGCGATTTCGAGATTGCCATCGAGGAGGGCGCTACCGTGGTGCGCGTGGGGCAGGCCATCTTTGGCGCGCGTGCATTGCCCGACAGCCACTACTGGCCAGTGCGCTCCGATCCGGATACGCCGCACTGAGCCCGCGACCAATTGACACCTATATCGACGCAATCGCAAGCGGCATGTGCCGGTGTGGCGCATGGCGGTCGCTGGACCGGCGCAATGTCTCCGCGCTGGGCGCCTAAGCCTGCCGGCAAGTCCGACAGCTGCTGCGCCATGCCCGGCAGACGCAATGCGTGCAGTTTTTTGCCGCTGACACCGGGCCTCGACCCGCTGCAGCGCTCTCCTGAACCGGCTGATTCACGCCAGCTTTCCTTCACATCCCACCGGAGCATTGCATGTTGCAAACCGACTCTCACCTGATGCGGGCCTACGCCCGCCAGCCCGTTTCTTTTGTGCGCGGACGTGGTGCGCGCCTCTGGGATGAGCAAGGGGTGGAATACCTGGACGCCATCGCCGGAGTGGCCGTCACCAGCCTGGGCCATGCCCATCCGGAGATAGCCGCCGTCATGGCCGATCAAGCCGCGACGCTGCTGCATACTTCCAACGTGTTCCGTGTCGACTGGCAAGAGCAACTGGGCCAGCGCTTGTGCACGCTGGCCGATATGGAGAAAGTGTTCTTCTGCAACTCGGGCGCCGAGGCCAACGAGACGGCTCTCAAGCTCGCCCGGTTGCACGGCCATCGCAAACAGGTGGCCGTGCCGCAAATCCTCGTCATGGAGAACGCTTTCCATGGTCGCACGCTGGCGACGCTCGCTGCCACTGGTAACGCAGCCAAGCAACAGGGCTTCGGGCCGCAGATGCCCGGCTTTGTGCGCGTGCCCTATGACGACATCGATGCGGTGCGCCAAGCGGCCCGGGAGACGCCGGACATCGTTGCCGTGCTGGTTGAGCCCGTACAGGGCGAAGGCGGTATCCGTGTCCCCAGCTCCGGCTACCTGCGTGCGCTGCGAGAGCTTTGCGACGCTCGGGGCTGGCTGTTGATGCTCGACGAGATCCAGACCGGCCTGGGCCGAACGGGGGCCTGGTTCGCACACCAGCACACCGCGATCACGCCCGATGTGATGACCCTGGCCAAGGCACTGGGCAACGGTGTCCCCATCGGCGCCTGCCTGGCGCGCGGCGCCGCCGCCGATCTGTTCTCCCCGGGCCAGCACGGCTCAACCTTCGGTGGTAATCCGCTGGCCTGCCGAGTCGCCTGCACCGTGCTCGACATCATGGCCAGAGACGATTTGGCGCAGCGGGCGGCCCTGCTGGGCGAGCGCATGTTGGCCGGGCTGCGGCGGGCTCTGGGCGAAATCCCTGGAGTACAGGCCATCCGAGGCATGGGTCTGATGGCTGGAATAGAGCTGGACCGCAGCTGTCAGGATCTGGTCGGCCGCGCACTGGCTGAACAGCGATTGTTGATAACCGTGACCCGTGAGCGCACGATTCGTCTGTTGCCGCCGCTGATCTGTGACGAAGCGCAGATTGACGACATCGTGGCTCGAGTTGCCAGTCTGTGCCATGACAGTGGCGCAAGCCACCACGCCCTCTAGCTCGCGCCTGCTGAGTCCGCAAAGAAGCCGCGGCCATGCAGCGGCTTCTTTGCGAGAGGCGGGCAGTCTTATCTGCCGGCACCCTCCACCAGCTTGGGCACGCGGGGAGCCACGGCGCACATCAGCTCATAGCCCAGCGTGCCGGCGGCAGCGGCCACCTCGTCGATGGGCAGCACGGCGCCATTGCTGGCGCGGCCCCAGAGCGTGACCTCGCTGCCCAGTCTGGCCTTGGGCACGGGGCTCAGGTCCACGGCCATCATGTCCATGCTGACGCGGCCCAGCGTGCGGGTGCGCACACCTTCCACCAGCACCGGCGTACCTGTGGGGCAGACGCGCGGATAGCCGTCCGCATAGCCGCAGGCCACCACACCCAGACGCAGCGGAGCGTCGCACTGGAAGCGCGAGCCATAGCCCACGGTATCGCCCGGCTGCAGCTCCTGAATGCCTATGATTTTTGACGACAGCGTCATGGTCGGCTCAAGCCCCCAGTGGGCCGCGTCGTGAGCGGGGAAGTCGGGCGAGCTGCCATAGAGCACGATGCCGGGGCGCACCCAGTCGCAGCGCACATTGCTCTCATCGCCATACAGCAAGGTGGCGGCGCTGTTGCTGATGCTGCGCTCGCCGGGCAGGTCCAGCGTGGTTTCGTGGAAGACCTTGAGCTGATGATCGATGCCATGCTCCACATCGGCATCGCTGAAATGGGTCATGAACGAGATCTCGTCGACCTGGGGCAGGGCGTTCAGCCGCGCATAAGCCGCACGAAAACGCTCGGGTGTAAAGCCCAGCCGGTTCATGCCGCTGTTCATCTTGAGGAAGACACGGTGGCCGACCTGGGTCTTGTGGGCGGCCAGCCAGTCGATCTGTTCGTCGCAGTGCACGGCATGCCAGATACCGAGGCGCGAGCAGATTTCCAGGTCGCGCAGCTCGAACACGCCTTCGAGCAGCAGGATGGGGCCGCGCCAGCCCAGTTGGCGCACGCGCTGTGCTTCATCCAGGTCCAGCATGGCAAAGCCGTCCGTCGCTCGCAGCCCCTCAAACACGTTTTCGATACCGTGGCCATAAGCGTTGGCTTTGATCACGGACCACAATTTGGCATCCGGGACGGCTTGCCGTACCCGCTCCAGATTGTGGCGAACGGCTTCAGGATGGATGGTGACAGTAATGGGACGAGGCATGGTTTTTCTCAATCAGACCAGTGGGATTCTGGCACTGTCAGCCGGAGCCTGCGTGATATAACCGCCAGTCACTTGCCACGGGGTCTCTTATTTCTTGGCATCGGTCCGCCCGGTGCCAGTTACAGCTAATTCATGAAGCGCGGTTTCTACACCATCATGTCAGCGCAGTTTTTCAGCTCGCTGGCAGACAACGCCTTGTTTGTGACCGCTGTAGAGCTGTTGCGTGCCAATGGTGCCCCGGAGTGGCAACGTGCTGCCCTGGTGCCCATGTTCGCACTGTTCTACGTGGTTCTGGCGCCCTTTGTCGGAGCCTTTGCGGATGCCTTGCCCAAGGGGCGGGTCATGTTCATCAGCAACGCCATCAAGGTGGTGGGCTGTCTGATGATGCTTTTCGGCCATCATCCGCTGATCGCCTACGCTGTCATCGGCCTGGGCGCAGCGGCCTATTCGCCGGCCAAGTACGGCATCCTGACCGAGCTGCTGCCGGCCTCCCAGCTGGTCAAGGCCAATGGCTGGATCGAGGGCCTGACCATCACCTCCATCATCTTGGGGGTGCTGGTGGGTGGCCAACTGGTGGGGCCGACCATCTCAGAGCATCTGCTGGGCTTTGACTTCCCGTATTTCAACACCGGCGTGGATAGCCCGGCAGAGGCAGCGATTGCCGTGCTGATCCTGATCTACATCGTGGCGGCCTGGTTCAATCTGCACATCCCGTTGACGGGCGTGGCCATGCGTCCGCTGCGTGAAGACCCGAGCAAGAGCCTGATGGCCAATCTGCTGGGCCTGCTGCCCGATTTCTGGCGCTGCAGCAAACGCCTGTGGGCTGACAAGCTGGGTCAGATCTCGCTGTCCACGACCACGCTGTTCTGGGGCGCATCGGGCAATTTGCGCTATATCGTGCTGGCCTGGGGCGCTGCGGCCCTGGGCTACAGCACCACCCAGGCATCGGCCCTGGTGGGGGTGGTCGCCATAGGCACGGCCGTCGGTGCGGTGCTGGCCTCCATGCGCATGCGCCTGGACAACGCCACGCGGGTGATTCCCATGGGCGTGCTCATGGGTCTGCTCGTGGTCTGCATGATCTTTATCGACAATCTCTGGGTGGCCGTGCCCTTCCTCATTCTGCTTGGCGGTCTGGGCGGTTTTCTGGTCGTGCCCATGAATGCGCTGCTGCAGCACCGCGGCCACAACCTCATGGGTGCGGGTCGCTCGATTGCGGTGCAGAACTTCAACGAGCAGCTGGCCATCCTGGCCATGGGCGGCTTCTACAGCCTGTCCACCAAAATGGGATTGACTGCTTTTGGTGCGATCACGGTATTCGGTCTGCTGGTCGCCGCTACCATGGTGCTGATCGGCCTCTGGCACTGGAATAACTGCAAAAAGCACCCGCAAGAGGTCGAGAAACTGCTGGACATCGCTCGTCGCGACTGCCATTGAAGCCCTGCAGCCGGCGCGCTGCATTCACTACACAATCAATAGCTTCTAGCGCTTGTAGGGTAAGCGTTAGAAGCCTTTTTTATGCATAGTCCACTGCCTGTATTTGCGCTGCTGCTCAATGCCCTGATCTGGGGTCTGTCATGGTGGCCGTTTCGTCTCATGCATGAGGCCGGACTGCATCCGCTTTGGGCCACGGCATTGATGTATGCACTGGTGCTGGCCGGTCTGCTGACACTGCGCCCGGCCAGCATCAGGCAGGCCTGGCAATACCCGGTGCTCCTGCTGCTGGCGGCCAGCTCGGGCCTGAACAACGTGGCCTTCAACTGGGCCGTGACCGTGGGTGACGTGGTGCGCGTCATCCTGCTGTTCTATCTCATGCCGGCCTGGGCGGTGCTGCTGGCCTGGAAGCTGCTGGGCGAAAAGCCCACGCCGATGGCGCTGCTGAGGCTGTTGCTGGCCTTTGGCGGTGTGGTGCTGGTGTTGCTGCCCGCCGATGCCTCGCTCTCCGGGCTGTTTGCCGGACTGACCCTGGCCGATGCGCTGGCCGTGTTTGGCGGCTTCATGTTCGCGCTGACCAATGTGCTGCTGCGCCGCTTTCAAGGCATTCCGGCCCAGGCCCGCATGCTGGCCATGTTTGCCGGCTGCATGAGCATGGGCCTGCTGACAGCCCTGACCGCCAGCAGCCTGGGCGTGGTGCCTGGCTTTCCGGCCTTTGACGGCAGCTGGGCCCTGGTGGCGCTGGGTCTGGCCGTGCTGCTGATGCTGGGCAACTGGGCCCTGCAATTCGGTGCCGCCCATCTGCCTTCGGGCGTGACCTCGGTGGTCATGCTCAGCGAAGTGGTGTTTGCCAGTGTCTCCTCGGTGCTGATCGCCCATGAGGCGCTTTCGGCGCGCACGCTGGCCGGTGGCGCCCTCATCATGGGTGCGGCGTTGCTGGCGACCTTGGGCAGAACCCCGAGAAAGTAGCCCGCCACGACACCAGAGCATCCTGCAGGAGCCGCGCCGCAGCGGAGCGCTGGCTGGGTTACAGGAGCTTGCCGGCCAGGATCAGGTATCCGGGCACCCAGCCCGTGAGCACGCCTTGCGCGATGCACAGCCAGCCCGTGGGGCGCTCAATGCTTTTCCTCAGGGCCAGCAGTGCGAAGAACAAGGCCCAGAGCACGGCCCAGGCGGCCCAATTGACGCCCATCCACCAGTCCAGCCCCGAGCTGGCGCTGGTCAGCGAATCCAGGGCCACGGGCACGGCGGTGATCGCCACGAAAAGGCTGAACCAGCCCAGACCCCGGCCGTCGGCACCGCTGAAGCGATTGAAAGCCACCCAGAGATAGGTGAAGGCAAACAGCAAGGTCAGAGCGCCGCTCTTGACCGATGCCGCATCGGCTGCCGGGCCGAAGATGCTGGCCAGACCGATGCATAGCGACACCACGCCGGTGAAGATGTTGATGACCCAGATTTCCTTGTCGGCAATCTTGCCCAGCATCCACAGGCCGTTGAGAAACAGCACCGCACCCACATAAAACAGCGACAAACCCAACCACATACAAAAGCTCCTTGGCTGCAGGCTGGTGCAGCGCGGCGAGGATTGTGGGGCCGTGCGGGGCGGGGCGTAACCCTGGGTGAACGCAAAAGAGTCTTGCGCCGTGGGTCGGGAATGGGCTCAGAACTCCCCATCCCGACCGCCGCGCAGACGGCGGTACAGCGTGCCGCGGGAGATGCCCAGGGCGCGGGCGGCCTGGGAGACATTGCCGCCATGCTGGTCCAGCGTCTCCCTGATCAGCTGTGCGCTGTGCTCGCGCAGCGTCGCGAGAGGCTGCGCCTCGGGGACATGCGTTGCTTCGGGGGCTAAGGGGCAGGCCTGGTCTTGCTCGCTGCTTGCGTCCAGGTGCGAGCCAAGGCCGTGCGAAGTTTGCAGATGCGCCTGCATCCAGATGCCCAGGCCGCTGGCCAGGCGCAGCGGCGCGGGGCCGGGCTGGCCGCTCAGTTGCAGCAAGCGCGGCAGATCAAGGCCCAGCAGCTCCTGCGCGTTGCACGCTGTATGTCCGGGCTGGCCGATGAGCTGGGCGGCGGTGCCGTTCATCCAGGCGACGTGGCCATCGGCGGCCACGCCCATCAGCGCCTGCAGCGGCGTATGCAGCAGGGCTGGCGTCACCTGAAAGCGCAGCACCAGATGCTCGTGCGACTGCGCCTGCAGCAAGGTGTTTTCGATGGTCGTGGCGTACATGCCGACCACGGGACTGGCGTCGAAGCTGAAATGCTGCTCCTCCACCATCAGATTGAGCACCCCGGCCAGGCGGCCGTGCACGTCGCGTATCGGTGCTGCTGCGCAGCGGAAGGCGTACAGCTCGTCGAAATAGTGCTCGCCGTTGGTGACGGTGCAGGCCTGGCCGGTGGCGGCGACGATGCCCGGTGCGGTCGTGCCCATGGCCTGCTCGGACATGTTCAGGCCGACTCTCTCGTCACGGGGCCGCATGGATGCCGGGGAGACATGGAGCACGATGCCCTTGTCATCCGTCAGCATCACGCGCGTGCCGGTGCCCGCCAGGGCCTGCTCCAGGGTCGGCAGCTCGTGCTGCAGCGCGAGCAGCAGGCCGCGGCAGCGCTCCTGCGTGGCATGCAGCCGGCTGGGGCTGACGGGAGCCAGAGCCAGCCGCCGTCCATTGCAATGCTGGCGCTGGCTGCGCAGCCAGGACTGGATGACCGCCTCGCTGACCAGGCCCGAGGGACGTATGCCGGCCTCGAAGAATTGACGGCGAGCCTGCAGGGCCCGCTCCGCTCCGGTGCTCGAGAAGCACTGCTGTAGCGCGTCCATCGCGCGTGGCTCATCAACGCTCATGTCATGTCCAGGCTGTTCGCAGGAGCGGTCAATGTGTTCCGCAATGGAACAGTTCGAGCCTGGGGAAATCCCGATCTTGAAGAAAAACAGGCGATACACCATGCTTTGCGGCATAGCAATCACAACAGGAGACCTCGATGGAACGGCTGATCGACAACTCTCATGGATGGCCGGGCCGCATGGTCTGGCTGCTGGCCGCCTGCCTGGGCAGCGCAGCGGCTTTTGCGCAAACCGGCCCTGCAGCGCAGGCTGCTGCTGCCGTGCAGCGCGTCGACGGCGATTTCATCCGCGCCAATGCCGCCAGGACGCCTGACTGGCCCACCATCGGCGTGGACTATGCCGAGACCCGCTACAGCCGCCTCGATCAGATCAATGCCGCCAACGTCAAGGACCTGGGCCTGGCATGGTCGTACAACCTCGAGTCCACGCGCGGCGTGGAGGCCACGCCTGTCGTGGTGGACGGCATCATGTATGTCAGCGCCTCATGGAGCGTGGTGCATGCCATCGACACCCGTACCGGCAACAGGATCTGGACCTATGACCCGCAGATCGACCGCAGCACCGGCTTCAAGGGGTGCTGCGACGTCGTCAACCGCGGCGTCGCGCTGTGGAAGGGCAAGGTCTATGTGGGGGCGTGGGATGGCCGCCTGATCGCGCTGGATGCCGCCACCGGCAAGGAGGTCTGGCACCAAAATACCTTCGAGGGGCAGAAGGGGTCGCTCACCATCACCGGCGCCCCGCGCGTGTTCAAGGGCAAGGTCATCATCGGCAACGGCGGCGCCGAATATGGCGTGCGCGGCTATATCACTGCCTATGACGCCGAGACCGGGGAGCGGAAATGGCGCTGGTTCAGCGTACCCGGCGATCCCTCCAAACCCTTCGAGGACGAGTCCATGAAGCGCGCCGCCAGGACCTGGGACCCCAGCGGCAAATGGTGGGAGGCCGGCGGCGGCGGCACCATGTGGGACAGCATGACCTTCGATGCCGAACTCAACACCATGTACGTGGGCACGGGCAATGGATCGCCCTGGTCGCACAAGGTGCGCAGCCCCAAGGGCGGCGACAACCTGTACCTGGCCTCCATCGTGGCCCTGGATCCCGACACCGGCAAATACAAGTGGCACTATCAGGAAACACCGGGCGACAACTGGGACTACACCTCCACCCAGCCCATGATCCTGGCCGACATCAAGATCGCCGGCAAGCCGCGCAAGGTCATACTGCATGCGCCCAAGAACGGCTTCTTCTTCGTGCTCGACCGCACCAATGGAAAGTTCATCTCGGCCAAGAACTTCGTGCCCGTGAACTGGGCCAGCGGCTACGACAAGCACGGCAAGCCCATCGGCATTGCCGCAGCGCGCGACGGCAGCAAGCCCCAGGACGCGGTGCCGGGCCCATATGGCGCGCACAACTGGCACCCCATGTCCTTCAACCCCCAGACGGGCCTGGTGTATCTGCCTGCGCAGAACGTGCCCGTCAACCTGATGGACGACAAGAAATGGGAGTTCAACCAGGCCGGACCGGGCAAGCCCCAGTCGGGCACCGGCTGGAACACGGCCAAGTTCTTCAATGCCGAGCCGCCCAAGAGCAAGCCCTTTGGTCGTCTGCTGGCCTGGGACCCCGTTGCGCAAAAGGCCGCCTGGAGCGTGGAGCATGTCTCGCCCTGGAACGGCGGCACGCTGACCACGGCGGGCAATGTGGTGTTCCAGGGAACGGCTGATGGCCGCCTCGTGGCCTATCACGCGGCCACGGGCGAGAAACTGTGGGAAGCGCCCACGGGCACCGGTGTGGTGGCCGCGCCCAGCACCTATATGGTGGACGGCAGGCAGTATGTCTCTGTGGCCGTGGGCTGGGGCGGTGTCTACGGTCTGGCTGCGCGCGCCACCGAGCGCCAGGGCCCGGGCACGGTCTATACCTTCGTCGTGGGCGGCAAGGCCAGGATGCCGGAGTTCGTGGCCCAGCGCACCGGCCAGTTGCTGCAGGGCGTGAAATACGACCCCGCCAAGGTCGAGGCCGGCACCATGCTGTATGTGGCCAACTGCGTTTTCTGTCACGGCGTGCCTGGCGTGGACCGTGGCGGAAACATTCCCAATCTGGGTTACATGGACGCGAGCTATATCGAGAACCTGCCAAACTTTGTCTTCAAGGGCCCGGCCATGGTGCGCGGCATGCCGGACTTCACGGGCAAGTTGTCGGGCGATGACGTGGAGTCCCTCAAGGCCTTCATCCAGGGCACGGCGGACGCCATCCGGCCCAAGCCCTGAAGCCAGCACTCCACCACGCCGGTGCGCCGGTGCGCCGGGCCGCCGGGCCGCCGGACCACCGGTGCGCCCGAGCCACGCACCGGCGGCCCCAGATCGCAAACCTCTTCTTTTGACTCGACACCAAGGAAATAGCCTTATGCAAGACCATCTGCAGTTCTACATCGACGGCCAATGGGTGAATCCGGTCAGCCCGCGCAGCCTGGAGGTCATCAATCCCTCCAACGAGCAGGCCATCGCCCGCATCAGCATGGGCTCGGCCGCCGACGTGGACAAGGCCGTGGCCGCCGCGCGCCGCGCCTTCGAGAGCTACTCGCGCACCAGCCGCGAAGAGCGCCTGGCCCTGCTGGCCAAGGTGCTGGAGGTCTACCAGCGTCGCTACGGCGACTTTGTGCAGACCATCTCGCAGGAGATGGGGGCGCCGCTGTGGCTGTCCAAGGCGGCACAGGCCGCCATGGGCGTGGCCCATCTGGGCTCCACCATCGAGGTCCTCAAGAACTTCGCCTTCGAACAGGTGCAGGGCAGCACGGCCGTCGTGCACGAGCCCGTGGGTGTGGTCGGCATGATCACGCCCTGGAACTGGCCCATCAACCAGATCATGTGCAAGGTCGCTCCGGCCCTGGCTGCCGGCTGCACCATGGTGCTCAAGCCCTCGGAGGTTGCGCCGCTCAATGCCCTGCTCGTGGCCGAGGTGCTGCACGAGGCGGGCGTGCCGGCCGGCGTCTTCAACCTCGTCAACGGCGACGGCCCCGGTGTGGGGGAAGCCATGTCCTCCCACCCCGACATAGACATGATGACCTTCACCGGCTCCACGCGCGCAGGCATTGCCGTGGCCAAGGCTGCGGCCGACAGCGTCAAGCGCGTGGCCCAGGAACTGGGCGGCAAGTCCGCCAACATCGTGCTGGATGACGCCAATCTGCAAAAGGCCGTGACCCAGGGCGTGCAGGCGGTGCTGATGAACTCGGGCCAGAGCTGCAATGCTCCCACGCGCATGTTCGTGCCGCGCGCCTTGCATGGGCAGGCCGTGGAGATTGCCCGTAGCGTCGCCGCCGCAGCGACCGTAGCCGATGCGCTGGCCGAGGGCATGCACATGGGCCCCGTGGTCAGCGAGGCGCAATGGGGCAAGATCCAGGCCCTGATCCGCAAGGGCATTGAAGAGGGCGCGACCCTGGTGGCAGGCGGTACAGGCCGCCCCGAGGGGCTGGCCCGGGGCTACTTTGTCAAACCCACGGTGTTTGCCGACGTGAGCAACGACATGACCATCGCGCGCGAGGAAATCTTCGGTCCCGTGCTGGTGATGATTCCCTTCGATGACGAGGAAGACGCCATCCGCATGGCCAACGACACGGTGTACGGCCTCTCGGGCTATGTGCAGTCGGGCAGCCTGGAGCGTGCGCGCCGCGTGGCCGCACGACTGCGCACAGGCATGGTCCACCTCAACGGTGCGGGGCCTGACTTCAATGCGCCGTTCGGCGGCTACAAGCAGTCAGGCAATGGCCGTGAATGGGGCGAGCATGGTTTCCGCGATTTCCTGGAAACCAAGGCCGTCATGGGCTACGGCGCGGCCTGACCTATTCAAAATCAATAGCTGCTGGCGCCTATCTGATGGGCGTCAGCAGCTTTTTTTATTGAATATTCTGCTGACGGCGACGCGCGCGTTCCAGCTGCTGGGCGACCTGGCGCGGGTTCATGCCGTACATCTCGGCGAACTCCTGCTCCGAAGTCTGGCCGCTGAGCTCGAAGGAGCGCAGCAGCGCCTCGTCCTTGGCGGCACGGGCGTCGGCCTCGGCCAGCGCATCGGCCACCAGGGCATTGGTCTTTTCGTCACGGCCCTGGACGCGCTCGGCGTATTCCTCGCGCGTGAGACCGGAGGCTTCGTAGGCGACGACGATACGGTTGCGCAGCTTGGGCGTCAGGTCTTCCTGCGTGCGCTGCTGGCGGCGGCGGAAGACTTCGATCAGCGCGTGGTGCACATGCTCGGGCAGCGTGGCTTCCACGGGCTGACCGCTCAGGTCATGGCGCTGCTGACCGCTGGCCATGGCCGCCAGATAGCGACCGGAGCGGGTGTGCTGCTGCAGCGCGCTCTTGAGTGCGTCCTTGTCCAGCTCCGGGTGGGCGGCCAGCAGGTCTTCAAAAATGCCGCGCTTGAAGGGCAGCAACTGCTCGCCGAACAGGGCTGGGTGCCACTGCGCCAGCTGCTCCAGCAAGGGGTGTTGCGGGCGTGCGGCCTGCGGGGTGGCTTTGGCGGCAGGAGCCGGGTTCTGGCGGCCACGGCCGCCTCGGCGCGAGCGTGAGCCGGGCTGCGAGTCCTGCACGCTGTGCTGCGATGCCGCTTGCGTGGCTTTCTGCTCTTGTGATTCAGACACGATTTCAGTCATGGCAAAGCCCGTGGGCCTGGGAAAACAAAACCCCCAATCATGCCAGCATTGCAAACTGCAGTGGCATGCGGGGGTGTCAGCCGGTGGCCAGCGCCTGATCCAGCAGCTCCACCCAGTGCATGACCGGGACCTCGGTGCCGTTTTGCAGATGGACGATACAGCCCATATTGGCCGAGAGAATCGCCGCCGGCTTTTCGGGCGCGAACGGCTCGTCCAGTGCTGCGATCTTGCGGTCTCGCAACTGGTGCGAGATGTCGGGCTGCAGCACCGAGTAGGTGCCGGCAGAGCCGCAGCACAGATGGGATTCGGTGCGCGCCACGCGCAGATCGAAGCCCAGCTCGCGCAGGCCCGCCTCCACGCCGCCACGCAGTTTCTGCCCATGCTGCAGCGTGCAGGGCGGGTGGTAGGCCACGGGGGCCCGGGGCGCGGTGATGCGGTCCTTGAGCTTGTCCACCAGCTCGGGCAGCATGTCGGGCAGCAATTCGCTGAGGTCGCGGGTCAAGGCGCTGATGCGCGCGGCCTTGTCGGCGTATTGCGGCTCCAGCCGCAGCAGATGGGCGTACTCCTTGACGGTGACACCACAGCCCGAGGCGTTCATCACGATCGCCTCGACTTCGCCGCGTTCCACCAGCGGCCACCAGGCGTCGATATTGGCGCGCATCTGGGCTTTGCCGCCGTCCTGGTCGTTGAGGTGGAATTTCACCGCGCCGCAGCAACCGGCCTTGTCGGCAATCACGGTCTGCACGCCCACGGCGTCCAGCACGCGGGCCGTTGCGTAGTTGATGCGCGGCATCATGGCAGGCTGCACGCAGCCTGCCAGCAGCAGCACCTTGCGCGCATGCTCGCGCACGGGCCAGGCCCCGGCATCCTGGGCGGCTGGTATCTTCTCGCCCAGGGACTCGGGCAGCAGGCCTTTCACGGCGCGGCCCAGCTTCAACGCGGGGGCGAACAGCGGGGAATTCATGCCCTCCTTGAGCAGCCAGCGCTGCAGCTTCTCGCCCGTGGGGCGCTCGACCTGTTCATCGACGATCTTGCGGCCGATGTCGACCAGATGGCCGTACTGCACGCCGCTGGGGCAGGTGGATTCGCAGTTTCGGCAGGTCAGGCAGCGGTCCAGGTGCAGTTGCGTGGACCGCGTGGGCGTCTGGCCTTCGAGCACTTGCTTGATCAGATAGATGCGGCCGCGCGGGCCGTCCAGCTCATCGCCCAGGGTCTGGTAGGTGGGGCAGGTGGCGGTGCAGAAGCCGCAATGCACGCATTTGCGCAAAATGGCTTCGGCTTCCTGGCCTTCTGGCGTGGCACGGTATTCGGGCGCGAGATTGGTTTGCATGGGGTGCTGTCCTTGTTCTTACCAATGCGCCGAGAGACGGTTCACATTGAGAATGCCGGCGGGGTCGAAGGCCTGCTTGAGGCGGGCATGCAGCTGTGCCGATGTGCGGCCTGCCGGGCTGGCCTGTGCATGCGTGTCGAGATCGCTATTGGCGCTTGTCTGGCTGCCTTCCTCGGCCCTGAAAAGCGAGGCGGAACCACCGGCTGCCTGCGCCAGCTGCTGCAAGGCTGCTGCGGCCGAACGCGGGGCCTGCACCCAGCGCTGTGCGCCATGCCAGTCGATCAAGGGGCCGATGGCATCGCCGGGCAATTGCAGCGGTGCTGCGGTCGCGGGAACGGACAGACGCCACAGACAATGATCGGCAGCGCGCTGCTGGAACCAGGGCAGGCTCAGATCGCGGCTGGCGCTCCAGTCGGCGGCAACGGCATCGTTGTCCAGCCGCTCGCCACCCAGGCGCAGCGTGGCGGCCTGAACGGCGGCGCGGGCGCCGCGCAGTCGCAGATACAGCGTGCCCTTGCCGTCTTCTTCCAGCCAGTTGCTGGCATTGAGCGGCAGAGGCTGGCCGCCCCAGTGATTGAGCCAGTCCAGAGCCTGCGCCTGGCTGCAGGCGTCAAAGCGTAGCGTGGCCTCGGCCGGAGCCACGGGCAGGACCTTGAGGCTGACCTCGGTGATCAGACCCAGCGTGCCCCAGCTGCCCGTCATCAGGCGCGAGACGTCATAGCCGGCCACATTCTTCATGACCTGGCCGCCGTAGCGCAGCAGCTCGCCCTGGCCGTTGATCATCTCCAGGCCCAGCACAAAGTCACGTACTGCACCCACGCTGGCACGCGACGGGCCGGACAGGCCTGCTGCGACCATGCCGCCCACGGTGCTGGCGGCGCCGAGGTGCGGCGGCTCGAAAGCCAGGCACTGACCCTGGGCGGCCAAGCCCGCTTCCAGCTCGGCCAGCGGCGTGCCGGCGCGCACGGTGACCACCAGCTCGCTGGGCTCGTAGCTGACGATGCCACTGAGCGCGCGCGTGGACAGCGGCTCGCCCTGCAGGCGCAGGCCGTAGAAGTCCTTGCTGCCGCCGCCGCAGATGCGCAGCGGGGTCTTGTCACTGGCAGCGGCGCGAATGCGCTCGCTGAGCTGATTGATTTGGCTGGTGGCTGAATCCATGGCCTGCATGGTAGCCGGGGTGCCCCCGGGGCAGGAAGGGCCGATCTTTGATTTTTTTGAAAAGCAGGCGTGAATAAAAAAAGCCCCGCAGCTTGCACTGCGGGGCAACGTAATGAAACTGAACTTGCGAAGAGCCTGCCGCTTAGCGGGTGTAGGCCACCTCACCATGGGAAGTGATGTCCAGGCCTTGGCGTTCGGACTCTTCCGAGACACGCAGACCCACGGTCAGATCGGCAATCTTGTAGGCCACGTAGGAGACCACGCCGGACCAGACGATGGTCACCAGCACGCTCTCGACCTGCACCCACAGCTGATGGGCCATGTTGTAGCCCTCGGGCTCGATACCGCCCAGGCCCTTGGCGCAGAACACGCCGGTCAGGATGGCACCCAGGATACCGCCGACACCGTGGACACCGAACACGTCGCAGACGTCGTCGACCTTGAGCATGTGCTTCAGGCCGGAGACGCCCCAGAAGCACAGAGGGCCGGCGATGATGCCCATGACGATGGAGCCCATGGGGCCGACGAAACCGGCGGCGGGCGTGATGGTCACCAGACCGGCCGCGGCACCCGAGGCGGCGCCCAGCATGGAGGCCTTGCCGCGCAGCAGCGCTTCGGCCACGATCCAGGAGATGGCGGCAGCGCCGGTCGCCAGGATGGTGTTGATGAAGGCCAGGCCGGCAATGCCGTTGGCGGCACCGGCAGAGCCGGCGTTGAAGCCGAACCAGCCCACCCACAGCAGGGAAGCGCCCACCATGGTCAGCGTCAGGCTGTGCGGAGGCAGGGCTTCCTTGCCGAAGCCGATGCGCTTGCCCAGCATGTAGGCACCCACCAGGCCAGCCACGGCTGCGTTGATGTGCACCACGGTGCCGCCCGCGAAGTCCAGCGCGCCATCGGCACCCAGCAGACCGCCGCCCCACACCATGTGGGCCATGGGGATGTAGCTGAAGGTGAACCACAGCACGGAGAACACGATCACGGCCGCGAACTTGATGCGCTCGGCAAACGCCCCCACGATCAGCGCCACGGTGATGGCCGCGAAGGTGGACTGGAAGGCCACGAACACGTATTCGGGGATGGTCTTGAGCATGGACGACAGCGTGTCAGGCGTGATGCCCATGAGGAACAGCTTGTCGAAGCCCGCGAAGAACTTGCCCTCGCCGCCAAAGGCCAGCGAGTAGCCATAGATGGCCCACAGCACGGTGATCAGCGAAAAGATCACGAAGACCTGTGCCAGCACGGACAACATGTTCTTGCTGCGTACCAGACCGCCGTAGAACAGCGCCAGGCCGGGGATGACCATCAGGATCACCAGCATGGTCGAGGTCAGCATCCAGGCGGTATCGCCGGCGCTCAGGGTGGGAACAGCCTCGGCTGCGGCTTCGGCCACAGGTGCTGCGGCGGCGGCAGCGGTGGCGGCTTCCTGGGCAAAGCCAGCAGCGCTTGCAGCCAGCAGGCCCAGTCCCAGGCCTGCGCTCAGTAATTTCTTGGTCATGGCAATCTTTCTCAAAACGGTTCCAGAGAGACTGGGCCTTTACAGGGCCGCGTCGCCGGTTTCTCCTGTACGGATACGGATCGACTGCTCCAGCGCCTGCACAAAGATCTTGCCGTCGCCGATCTTGCCGGTGCGGGCCGCGCCCTCGATGGCGTCGATGGCGGCGTCCACCAGATCGTCGGCAATCGCGGCCTCGATCTTCAGCTTGGGCAGAAAGTCCACCACGTACTCGGCACCGCGGTACAGCTCGGTGTGACCTTTCTGACGGCCAAAGCCCTTGACTTCGGTCACGGTGATGCCTTGGACACCGATTTGGGAAAGAGCTTCACGCACTTCGTCGAGCTTGAAGGGTTTGATGATGGCGATCACCATTTTCATGACGGGCTCCTGAAAAATTAGAAAGTCTTGGAGAGCGTCAGAATCAGACGCGCCTTGTTCACATCGCCGAAGTAGGCCTTCTTGTTGGCGCCGGTCACCGCTGCTGCAGCAGAGAAGCCGTCGCCCAGGTCATAGGCACCACCGACGCTGTAGTCCACATAGTTGGGAACGCCCAGGTCCTTGATGTCGCTGGAGAAATGGGTGTAACCAACTGATGCTTTCAGTGTCACCTTGGGCATCACTTCCTGGCTGTAGGAGAACTGCAGATAACCGGTGTTGCGACCCTTGAGACCCGAGCCGGCCTTGGCGCCAGCCCAGCCGAAGTAGTCCTTGGACACCGTGTGCGAGTACTTGGCCGTGAATGGGCCATAGGTGCCGGAGCCGTAGATCTCGGTGGTGTTGCCGTTGGCATTGCCCGAGTAGACATAGGTCAGCATGCCCACGTCCCAGTCCACATCGGCGGCCTTGAACTTGTAGCCGCCGTAGAAGTCGGTTTCCAGCGAGTTGCCGGGCAGCCAGTCCACGGAGGAGTTCCAGTTGCCGACGTAGAAGCCGCTGTCGCCGAACGTGTAGTCGAAACCACCTTGCAGCGCAGGCTTGATGGCCTTGGTGCGGCTGGCGTCCTGGTCCTGACCGCGGAACTTGTAGTTGGTGGTCAGGGCAACGTTGGCGGAGAGCTGGGCATGGGCCCACATGGGGGCGACAACGGCGCAGGCCAGGGCGGCGGTCTTGGCGAAAGTCTTGAAACGGCTTGCAGCGGGACTAGGCATTCAGGGTTCCTCCGGTTTGAAAATTTCGTGGCAAAAATCTCGGATGAACTCTCAAAGCACAGACCGTGCCAGTCTCTGCGGCCGCTGCGGCGCGGTGTGCAGTCATCGGCCTCAAACAGGCAGCGGGCCATAGCTGCCGAGTACAAAAAGCTACGAATTTTCACAATCACTGAGCGCAACTTTCGCCACCTGGCTGGCGGTCTGGATGGATTGCACCAAGATGGTGCGTTTTTGCGATGCACCGCCGTGGCCCGGCTTTTGCGCAGCTTTTTGCACCAAACAGGTGATTTGCAAGTGAGTGCATGCTCTTTGTTCGAGCGCAGACGCAAAAAAGCCCATCGCCAGGGCGATGGGCTTGCAGGTCGCGCGCCGCTCAGAAGCTGGCCTGCGGCAGGTCTGCCTTGGTGAATACCAGCGAGACCTTGGCTTCCTCGGGAATCGGCGGCAAGTCCTGATTCCAATGCTCCCAGGCGCTGCGCAGTTCGGCCAGCTTCCGGGGCTCACGATCACGCAGATTGGCGCGCTCGCGCGGGTCGTTGCCGATGTGGAACAGGTACTCGATGCCCTCGATCTGCAGATATTTCCAGTCGCCGCGTATCAAGGCCTTTTGCTCGCGGTGCTTCATGCGCCAGGCCAGGTCGCGCTCGGGCATCCAGCGTTGATCCTGCATCAGGGGCAGCAGGCTGATGCCGTCCAGCGGATAGTCGGCATGTGCGGCTACGCCCGCTGCAGCCAGGAAGGTGGCCGACCAGTCCATGGTCAGGCTGGGCGTGTCGCAGACGGCTCCGGCCGTCATGCGCGCCGGCCAGCGGGCCAGCAAAGGCACGCGGATGCCGCCTTCGAGCAGGTCCATCTTCTGGCCCACGAAAG
Source organism: Comamonas testosteroni TK102 (assembly GCF_000739375.1). NCBI lineage: Bacteria > Pseudomonadati > Pseudomonadota > Betaproteobacteria > Burkholderiales > Comamonadaceae > Comamonas > Comamonas testosteroni. The sequence continues at coordinate 233,171 of NZ_CP006704.1, forward strand.
GCCAGGTATTGGAGAAGCGCTCGCCGCCGTTGTCGCTGGTGAAGACGATGAGCGTGTTCTCGCTCATGCCTTTTTCCTCCAGCGCATCCAGCAGCCAGCCGATGCCTTCGTCCATGTGATGGATCATGCGCTGATAGGTGTCGATGGAGCCGCCGTCGATATGCTTGCCCATGCCTTGCAGGCGTTCGGACTCGGCGCGGTCCTCGCGCGTCAGCCAGGGCCAGTGCGGCGCGCTGTAGTGCAGCGAGAGGTAGAAGGGCTGCTCGGCCGTCTGGCGCTTGACGAAGTCCACGGCGCGGCGGCTCAGCAGGTCGGTCAGGTAGCCGTCTTCGGTGTGCGGCTCCTCGTTGCGCCAGAAGTCGGGGCGCCCGCGCGGATCGCAGTGGGCGAAGTAGTCGGCGCCGCCGGCATGAAAGCCGTAGAACTCCTCGTAGCCCGACAGGCGCGGGCCGAAATGCGGCGGGTAGCCCAGATGCCATTTTCCGACCAGGGCCGTGGCATAGCCGGCATCGCGCAGCAGCGAGGCCACCGTGGGGTGATCGGGCGGCAGACCCAGCACCTTGTCGCCATGCACACTGGCGATGGGTTCCTCGGCCGCACCGCGCAGTCGGTACTGCCAGCGGCCCGTGGCCAGCGCAAAGCGCGTGGGCGAGCACACCGAGGAGTTGGAATAGCCGCGCGTGAAGCGCAGGCCCTGGGCGGCCATGGCGTCCAGGCGCGGCGAGACGTCGGTGGCGTTGTTGTGTGCATCGCGCGCACCGGTGCAGCCCAGGTCGGCATAGCCGAGGTCATCGGCCAGGATGAAGATCAGATTGGGGCGGGAGTCGGTCATGGGAGAGCGGGGAACATTCAAAAACAGGAGCTTCTATCGCTTTTTAATAAAGGATTCTGAATAGATTTGATGCTGAAAATGTTTGGTAGCAAGCGATAGATGCTCCTCAAATATCAGGGCTTGAAGCCCGAGCGCTGCACCACCGGCGCCCATTGCGCGCGGTAGGCCTTGAGCATTTTTTCCGTGTCCTGCGCGCTGCTGACCACGGGCACCAGGTTGGAGGCGGCGAACTTGTGCTGCGTGTCGGCTTCCTTCATCACTTCCTGCACCAGCTGCGAAAGGCGCTGCACCGTGGCCGGCGCCATGCTCTGCGGGGCGAACAAGGTGTTCCAGCCCGTGCCGACCAGGTTCACGCCCAGCTCCTTGAGCGTGGGAATGCCGGGCGCCATGGCACTGCGGCGCTCGCCCGAGGTGGCCAGCACGCGCAGCTTGCCCGCTTCGTGCTGGGCAATCTGGGTGTCGAAAGTGTCGACGGCGATGGGGATCTGCCCGCCCATCAGGTCGGTGAGCAGCGGGCCCGAGCCCTTGTAGCCCACGACCTCGACCGGCACCTTGGCGGTCTCGCCCAGCATCAGCGCGAAAAAGTGCGGCAGGCTGCCCGTGGCCGGCACGCCGAAATTGGCCTGCTGCGGATTGGCCTTGAGCCAGGCCAGCAGGTGCGGCAGCTCCTTCACGGGTACGGCGCTGGCGACGGCCAGGCCGAACTCGTAGCGGTTCACCTCGCTGATGGGGCGGAAGTCCTTTTCCGGGTCGTAGCCGGAGTCCGGGAACACCAGCGGCGCCACCACCATCACGGCGGGATTGGCCAGCAGCACGGCGGGCTGGGAGGCGGGCGCGTTCTTCACGTACTGGGCCGACAGACGGCCGCCCGCGCCGGGCTTGTTTTCCACGATCACCGGGCTGCCCAGCCGGGCCTGCAGGCGGTCGGCCACGATGCGTGCCACGCGGTCGGTGGCGCCGCCGGGCGGATAGCCGACCACCATGCGCAGCGGTGTCTTGTTGGGAAACAGGGCATGGGTCTCCTGGGCCTGCAGCGCGCCGCTGCCCAGCAATCCTGCGCTCAGGCCGAGCCCCGCCGCGAGCTTGCCGAAGATTCTTCTTTGCATCGTCATGTCTCTCCTGGTCTGTGGTCCGCGCCGCGGTCTCACGCCATTGCTGATGGGAAAGTGGGCAGTGTAAGTGCGTGCCGGCACCGGCCTGAACAGCTCGGACGGGCGGTGTCCGGGCCTGCGGCCTCAATCGGGCTTCAGATTGATCTTGCGGGCCAGCGCTTCCCATTTGTCAGAGATCTCGCGCACCCTGGCCTGGGCCTGCTCGGGGCTGCTTCCCACCATCTCGATATCCACGGCCTTTACCCGCTCCTGCTGCTGCGGCGAGCGGATGGCGGCATCCATGGCGGCGAGAAAGCGCTTCTGGATCTCGGCAGGAACGCCCTTGGGGGCGGCGAGCAGCAGCCAGTAGGTGCCGTCGAAGTCGGGGTAGCCGGACTCGGCAATCGTTGGCAATGCCGGCAGCAGGGGCGAGCGCGTGCGCCCCGTGGTGGCCAGGGCGGTGACGCGACCGCTCTGGATCTGGGGCAGCACCGTGGGGGCGGCCAGGAAGCCGCAATCCACCTGGCCGCCCATCAGATCCTGCATGGCCGGTGCCGGCCCCTTGTAGGGCACATGCACCATCTTCACGCCGGTGCTGGACAGCAGGGACTCCATGACCAGATGGCCGGGCGAGCCCGCGCCGCCCGTGGCATAGGTCAGCTCGCGCGCCTTGGCGGCGTCCAGCATGTCCTTGACGGACTTGAAGCCGAGGCCGGGGTTGCAGATCAGGGTCTGCGAGAACCTGGCGGCGGCATTGAGCACCACGATGGCATCGCTGGAGTAGCCGATGTTCTTGTAGATATGCCTGTTGACGGTGAGCACCGGGTCCATGGCCCACAGCCAGGTGTAGCCGTCGGCTGCGGCGCGGGCGACCTCGGCCGCCCCGATATTGCCGTTGGCCCCGGCTCGGTTCTCCACGATCACGGCCTGGCCCAGGGCCTTCTGCACGGCCGCCGCGAGCGGGCGCACGGCGATGTCGGACGGGCCGGCGGGCGGTGTGGGAACGATGATGCGTATGGGCTTGGCGGGCCAGGTGTCGGCCGCATGGGCTGCCGTGAGCAGCGCGGCGGCCGCCAGCCCGGCCAGAGTGCGGCGGGCGATACGGGTGCAAGGCATGGTGTCTCCTGTCGTTTTCTTTGGAGCCACTGTAAGCAGTGACTCGATAATGGATCTAATCCATCATTCCTAGAGAAAACCCACAAACATCCATGACCAAGGTGCAGTGCCACCCCTGGCGGCAGCCGTCCGAGCTGGACGATCTGTTCCTCTACCATCTGGCCCGCCTGATGAGCTCGACCGGGACCATGGTGGTGCGTCTGTGCGAGGGCGGCTTCGGCATCACCCGGCGCGAGTGGCGCATGATCGGCCTGCTGGCCACCAAGGGTGCCATGCAGCCGTCCCGGCTCGCGGAGCTGGCACAGCTCGATCGCACGCGCACCTCGCGCACCATCTCCGCGCTGATTGCCAAGGGGCTGCTGCACAAGCAGGGCATGGCCGGCGACGGGCGCCAGGCCATGGTGCAGCTGACGCCAGCCGGGCTGGCGCTGCATGTGCAGCTGTTTCCGCAGATTCAGGCAATCAACCAGGAGCTGCTCGGCGACGTCAGCGATGCCGAGCTTCAGGTGTTGTCGCAGGTGTTCGAGCGCGTGCGCAATAGGGCGTCCCGCATGCAGGAGCAGGGCAGCTTTCCCAAGGCCGAGCGCCGCCGTGGCCGGGCCGCCGGCAGGCAGCCCGCCCGTGATGACGCCGCCGGCTGACGGCCTGTGCACACCCCTATTGCCTGTTTGAGCCGCTGGCGCATACGCTAGGCCCTACAGTCCGGCTTGAAGGGGAGGGGGCGTGATGGGTCTGGCTCTGGTTCAAAGTCGTGCCTTGCTGGGCTTGCAGGCACCAGGCGTCACTGTGGAGGTCCATCTGGCCAACGGCCTGCCTTCGTTCACCCTGGTGGGCCTGGCGGATGTGGAGGTCAAGGAGGCACGCGAGCGTGTGCGCGCGGCCATCGTCAATGCGGGGCTGCAGTTCCCGAACAACCAGCGCATCACGGTCAACCTGGCTCCGGCAGACCTGCCCAAGGACTCCGGCCGCTTCGACCTACCGATAGCGCTGGGCATTCTGGCGGCCAGCGGGCAGATCGATGCTCAGCGGCTCGCCGACTATGAGTTTGCAGGAGAGCTGTCCCTGACCGGTGCGCTGCGCCCGGTGCGAGGGGCCCTGGCAACGGCGCTGGCCTTGCAGCGTCAGCAGCGCCGCGTGCGGCTGGTGCTGCCGCCGGACAGTGCGCAGGAGGCCGCTTTCGTACCGGCAATCGAAGTCTTCAGCGCTGCGCATCTGCTGGATGTGGTCAGGCAGTTCATCGCGCATGACGCCACCCTGGCGGAGCAGGGCGATGACGCGGAGGGCTGGCAGCGGGTGCACTCCAGACCTGCCGAAGCCTCTTCGCAGTCGCTGGATCTGCGCGAGGTGCGCGGCCAGATGCAGGCCAAGCGCGCGCTTGAAATTGCAGCTGCCGGCGCACATGGTGTGCTCATGATCGGCCCTCCGGGTTCGGGCAAATCCATGCTGGCCCAGCGCTTTGCCAGCTTGCTGCCGGGCATGACCGATGAGGAAGCGCTCGAAGCAGCAGCCATTGCCAGCCTCAGCGGTCGTTTCACGCCGCAGCTGTGGCGCCAGCGGCCGTTTGCCGCGCCTCATCACACGGCCAGCTCCATTGCGCTGGTCGGCGGCGGCTCTCCACCCCGGCCTGGCGAGATCTCCTATGCTCATTGCGGGGCGCTTTTTCTGGATGAGCTGCCCGAGTTCGCACGCAGTGCCCTGGAGGCCCTGCGCGAGCCGCTGGAGACCGGGCGCATCACCATCGTGAGGGCCGTGCAGAGGGCGGAGTTTCCGGCCCGTTTCCAGCTGGTGGCAGCCATGAACCCCTGTCCCTGCGGCTACTGGGGCTCGCGCGTCAGGGCCTGCCGCTGCTCCCCCGATCAAGTGGCACGTTATCAGGCGCGCATCAGCGGGCCCTTGCTGGACCGCATCGATCTGCATGTGGAGGTGGCGGCATTGTCGCCGCAGGAGCTTCTGGCAGCGCCCGAAGGGGAGAGCAGCGCTGCTGTGCAGCAACGCGTGAGTGCGGCCAGGGACAAGGCCTTGCAGCGCCAGGGCCTGCCCAATCATCAGTTGCAGGGGGGCAGCTTGACACGCATCTGAAGCTGGAGCCCGAGGCGCTGACCTTTGCGCACAAGGCTGCAGCGCGCCTTGGCTGGTCGGCGCGCGGCACGCACCGGGCCCTGAAGGTGGCACGAACCATTGCCGATCTGGCTGGCTCCGATTCCATCACCCAGACCCACCTGGCCGAGGCATTGCAATACCGCCGTGCGCTGATGCAGCCGTGATGCCTGGCGTGCTCAGGCAGCCAGGGCCAGCGGCACGGGCCGTGCCTGCGCGGTTCGGGGATCGACGCCCAGCACCTGGGCAAACGCATGCAGTGCGGGGGACCAGCCTTCAACGGCTGCGGTCACAAAACAGGTGTCGACAAAGGCCAGCTCCTGTCCGCTCCTGCCGGGCAAGGTCATCCAGTGCACGCCAAAGCGCTGCTGCTGAGCTTCGACCAGAGAGCGCGACAGCAGCGCATAACCCATGCCGGCGGCCACGCAGCCGAGGATGGTGTCCAGCATGCCCAGCTCCATGATGCGCACCGCCGTCACCCCCATCGACGCCATCAGCAGCTCGATCCGCTGGCGGTAGCTGCAGCCCTGGCGGAAGGCCAGGAACACAGCGTTGCCGAAGTCCGCCGCGGTGGGAAAGCGCGTCAGCGGCTGTCCGCTGACCAGCACCAGCTCTTCGCGGAACAGCGGCCAGGAATGCAGCTCGCTCTGCGGTGCGGCCCCGTTGATGAAGGCGCAGTCGATGCGACCAGCCGTCAGCTCCATCAGCAATGCTGCCGTGGGCTGGGCATCCAGTTCCAGGTCGATGTCCGGATGCAGCCTGCGCAACTCGGCCAGCAGCGGTGGCAGACGCAGGGCGGCCGTGGTTTCCATGGAGCCTATGCGCAAGGCGCCCTTGACCTGGCCGGCGGCAAGCTGACGGGCCTGCAGCATGGCCAGCACCTGGTCATGCGACTGCAGCATCTGCCGCGCAGATTCCAGCAGCGTGCGTCCGGCCGGAGTGGGAAAGACCGGGTTGGCTCGCATCAGCAGCTGCACCCCTGCTTCGTCCTCGAGCTTTTTGATATGGGCCGTGACATTGGATTGCACGGTGTGCAGCCGCTGGGCAGCGGCGCCAAAGCTGCCGCTTTCGCAGACAGCTTCGAACATGCGCAGGGATTTGAGTTGCATATGCGGCTCCAATATCTTGAAATGAGATGTAGGTCATCATTTTGAATCATTGGACATGATCGAGTCGCAGCGTTTAGGCTTGATACCAATTTCCCTCCGGAACCCGAGCTGTGATCGAGCGCAAAGAACTTCCCCTGCTGTTGACCGGTTTCATGGCCACCTTGAGCGGCGTCGGCCTGGCCCGTTTCGCCTATACCGCGCTGATGCCGCAGATGGTCCATGCGGGCTGGTTCAGCGGCGAGCAGGTGGCTTATCTGGGGGCCGCCAATCTGCTCGGCTATCTGATCGGGGCTCTGGTCGCCGCGCCGCTGGCCGAGCGCATGGGCGCGCTGCGCGTGCTGGTGATCTGCTGGGTGGCCGTGATGCTGAGCTTTGCCGGATGCAGCCTGCCCCAGCCTATGGCCTTGTTCTTTGTCTGGCGGCTGATCTCGGGCATTGCCGGGGCCGCGCTGATGGTGCTGGGCCCGTCGGTGGCCATGGCTGCGGCCGCGCCGCAGCGCCGCGCCACGCTGGGCCCGCTGATGTTCTGCGGCATTGGCGTGGGAGCCTTGCTGGCCGCCACCCTGGTGCCCATGTTTGCGCGCAGCAGCCTGAGCGCCGTCTGGTGGGCGCTGACGGCGCTATGTGCGCTGGCGCTCTACAGCGGCTGGCATGCTGCGCGCCGGATCCCGCTGCATGCGCCGGTGGCGGTCCAGCCCACGGCAACGGCCGCAACGTCCGGTGCAACGCCATGGAGCCTGGCGGTGATCCTGGTGTTGACCGCCTATGCCTGCGACGCCTTCGGCTTTGTGCCGCACACCGTGTTCTGGGTGGACTACCTGGATCGCGAGCTGCAGCTGGGCGGCGCCTATGCCTCGACGCAATGGGCATTCTTCGGGCTTGGCGCGATGGTTGGGCCGCTGTGTGCGGCCTACTGTGCCACGCGCTGGGGCTGGTGGGGAACGACCACGGGCGCCTATGCCCTCAAGGCCGTGGCCATCGGCCTGCCGCTGGTCTGGGCCGGTTTCGGCGGTCATGCGCTGTCGGGTTTTGTGGTGGGGGCGCTGTCACCGGGCATGGCGGCCATCACCTCGGGTTATCTGATGCAGCTCATTGGCCCCGGCCAGCACAAGAAAATGTGGGGCTATGCCACGGCGGCATTTGCGCTGTTGCAGGCTAGCTCCGGCTATCTGATGGCATTTGTCTACGCCAGCAGCGGCAGCTATCGCCAGCTGTTCGTGCTGGGCTGCGCGGCGCTGGGCCTGGGGGCGCTGCTGGTGGCCTCCAGCCGCCTGGCCCGCGCGACGCAATGATCCATATCGAGAAGTGACAACCAGGAGACGCACGATGAGCAAACTACCTTTGTGGATGACAGGCCTGGGTCTGCAGCATCCCATCATTCAGGCCCCGATGGCCGGGACCTCGACCCCGCAGCTGGCGGCTGCCGTGAGCAATGCATACGCCCTGGGTTCGGTCGGCATAGGCGCCTACGGCCTCGAGCAGGCGCGCCAGCACATTGAACAGACGCGTGCGCTGACCAATCGCCCCTTCAACGTCAACCTCTTCTGTCACCGTGCGCCAGCAGCAGATGCAGAGCGCGAAGCGCAGTGGCTGCGCTATCTGGCGCCGGAGTTCGAGCGCTACGGCGCGTCCGTGCCGTCTGGCCTGCGCTGCATCTACGAGTCAGCGCTGGGCAATGCGCGATTGCAGGCCATGCTGCTGGAGCTGCGTCCCGCCGTGGTGAGCTTTCATTTCGGCCTGCCGGAGCAGGGCTTTGTCGATGCCTTGCGCGCGGCCGGCATTACCACGCTGGCCTGTGCCACCAGTCTTGATGAGGCGCGCCAGATCGAGCAGGCCGGGGTGGATGTGATCGTGGCCCAGGGCATGGAGGCGGGTGGCCATCGCGGCGCTTTCGTGCCCGAGCAGGACAGACTGATGGGAACCATGGCGCTGGTGCGGCTGCTGGCGCGCGAGTCCCGCCTGCCGGTGGTCGCCGCAGGCGGCATCATGGACGGCTCGGGCATTGCCGCTGCGCTGCAGCTCGGAGCCTGTGCCGTGCAGATGGGTACGGCCTTCATACTCTGCCCCGAATCCGCAGCCAGCCAAGCCTACCGCGCCGAGCTGCAAGGCGACAGCGCGCAGCACACCGCCATCACTGCCGCCATTTCCGGGCGTCCTGCGCGCGGCATGTTCAACCGTCTGCACCAGTTGGGACGAGACTATGCAGGCGCACTGCCCGCCTATCCCATGGTGTATGACGCAGGCAAGGCGCTGCACCAGGCAGCCAGCGCGCAGGGCAGCAGCGACTATGCCGCGCACTGGGCCGGTCAGGGCGCACCGCTGGCACGTGCCCTGCCTGCCGCCGAACTCGTGCGCACGCTGGCGCAGGAGCTGGATGCGGCGACTTCGGCTTAGCCCGGATCAGGCGCGGTGGGCCACCCAACAAGGCATGGTGTGGTCCTCCGAAGCTAGAGGACCTGTTTTTCGCGCAGCGCCTGCAGTTGCGCAGCGTCGAGCTGCAGTCTTTCACGCAACACCTCCTCGGTGTGCTGGCCCAGGGCTGGAGGCGCATAACGCAGTGTTGCCGGAGTGTCGGACAGGCGCAAAGGGCTGGCTGTGGTGACAACCTGGTTGATGCACTCGTCCTGCGGCAGCGGTCCATCCGGGTAGCGCTGCTGCGTGATGCGCAGGCCACGTGCCTGCACTTGGGGGTCTTCAAAGGCCTGATGGATGTTGTTGATAGGGCCGCAGGGCACGGCGCGGGCTTCCAGCAACGCGATCCAGTCGGCCGTGCTGCGGCTGCGGGTCAGCTCGGACATCATGTCCACCATCTCCCCACGGTGAATGACCCGGCCCGCGTTCGTGGTGAAGCGCGCGTCCTGGTGCCAGGCCACGCCGGCCGCTTCGCAAAAGCGTGCGAACTGGCCGTCGTTGCCGATCGCCAGCAGCATATTGCCGTCGGCCGTGGGAAAGTCCTGATAAGGAACCACGCTGGGGTGGGTGTTGCCCTGGCGGCCCGGAATGCTGCCGGTGTTCAGGAAACCTGTGCCCTGGTTGGCCAGCACTGCCATGGCCACGTCCAGCAGCGCCATATCGATATGCTGGCCTCGGCCTGTGTGGTGTCGTGCTTCCAGAGCGCTCAGAATGGCGCTGGTGGCATACATGCCGGTGAACAGATCGATCACGGCCACACCCACGCGCAAGGGGCCGCCGCCGGGCTCGCTGTCCGCGCGGCCGGTGATGCTCATCAGGCCGCTCATGGCCTGGATCAGCAGGTCGTAACCTGCGCGCGGCGCATAGGGCCCGGTATGGCCGAAGCCGGTGACGGAGCAGTAGATCAAGCGGGGATTAAGGGCCGCGAGGCTGGCGTAGTCCAGACCGTAGCGCTGCAGGCCACCGGTCTTGAAGTTCTCCACCACGATGTCGCTGTCCTTGGCCAGCTCGCGGATGATGGTCTGGCCTTCCGGGGTCGCCATGTCGACCGTCACCGAGCGCTTGTTGCGGTTGCAGGCTGCGAAGTAACAGGCGTGTGCAGATGCATCGCCCTGCGCATCGGCAAAAAAGGGCGGGCCCCAGTGGCGGGTGTCATCGCCTTCGCCGGGCTTTTCGATCTTGATCACGTCGGCGCCCATATCGGCCAGATTCTGTGTGCACCAGGGGCCAGCGAGCACGCGGGAGAGGTCCAGCACGCGCAGATGGCTCAGGGCACCTGTGCGGGCAGTGGCGGAAGAGTCAGGGGCAGCAACAGTCATGGAAGCGAAAAGAGGGTTCAGGTCCGAAAAGAGGCTGGCAGCCATCGTAGGCAAGCGCGGCCTCTGTGTGTTTCGCATTTGTGGAAGCCGGGTTTATCCGGGCCGGTCACGCCAATACGCGACAGCCAGCCAACTGGCGGCGTTCTTACAATGGGCCATGTCCATGCACTTTGACCTCGTAGACCTGCGCTTGATGACCCATATCGCGGAGGCCAACAGCATGACTCGTGGCGCCGAGCTCTCGTGCATTTCGCTGCCGGCCGCCAGCACGCGCATCAAGAACCTGGAAGACAGCATCGGCACCAAGCTGCTCTACCGCACCAGCCAGGGCGTGACGCTGACGCCGCCCGGCCAGGCGTTTGTCACCCATGCACGCATGGTGCTCAGCCAGATCGAGCACCTGCGCGGCGACATGCAGGAGTATGTGCGTGGCATCAAGGGCCATCTGCGCGTGTATGCCAACACCACTTCGCTGAGCGAATTCCTGCCGCCGGTATTGCGCGAGTTTCTGGGCCGCAATCCGGATGTGAATGTGGATCTGCGCGAGCGTCTGTCCCACGACATCGTGCGCGCCGTGACCGAAGGGCAGACCGACATCGGCATCGTGGCCGGTCTGGTGCGCACCGAGAACCTGGAAACCCTGCCCTACCGCAAGGACAGGCTGGTGTTGGTGGTGCCCAAGGGGCATGCGCTGGATGGGGAGATGCAGCTGGCGTTTTCCGACACGCTGGATCTGGACTATGTGGGCCTGCACGAGTCCAGCGCCATCCATGCTTTTCTGCGTCAGGCCTCGGACCATCTGCACAAGCCCATCAAGCAGCGCATCCAGGTCGGCAACTTCGAGACGGCTTGCCGCATGATCGAGTCCGGCGTGGGCGTGGGCGTGCTGCCGGAGTCGGCGGCCAGCCGCCACGCGGCGGTCATGAACATAGCCATCGTGCCGCTGTCGGATGCCTGGTCGGTGCGCGATATGCAGATCTGCATGCGCAGTCTGGATGCGCTGCCCAGTTTTGCCAAGGAGCTGGTGCAGCTGCTGGTGATCGATGCCGCGGGAACGTCCGATACCGGCGAGCTGCTCTAGGCGCGTAAGCACTTTCTAGAACGAGAGCGCGCTGCGCACGTGGAATATACATTTCAAGGCAATTCAAGCTCAAAGACTTGATTTCATCAGCGGGAGCTGCTCACTTTTCCAGTGTGGTGGGGGCTTTCCAGTACTTGAACGTGCCCTGGGCGGTAGCCACCAGCGTGCCTTGTGCGTCGGTGATCCTGGCGGCGCAGCTGCACAGGCTGCGGCTGGCTTGCACTACCCAGCCCTCGGCCAGCAAGCCGCCGCGACCGGGGCGGTGAAAGCGGCTGCTCATCTCCACAGTCACGGCGGTCTGCGACGGCGCCTGGGGCAGCGCGCTGGCGGCGCGCGACATCACCGAATCCAGCAGGCTCATCAGCACGCCACCATGAGCGGCAGGCAGCTGGTTGAGCAGCTCCTCACGCAACTCGGGCAGTCGTATCTGCACCATGCCGGGGGGCGCATCGGCCACCTGGCAGGCGCCCAGCAGGCGCATGAAAGCGCTGCGCTCATGGCCGAATTCCACAGGCCTTGTTGTCGGCGGGGCGATGGCGCTCATGCGTTGGCGCTCATGCGTTGGCGCTCATGCGTTGGCGCGGGCTTCGCGCACCATGTTGCGGGCAATGATGATCTGCTGGATCTGCGTCGTGCCTTCGTACAGCCGGAACAGGCGCACATCGCGGTAGAAGCGCTCGATGCCGTATTCGGACATATAGCCCGATCCGCCCAGGATCTGCACCGCGCGGTCGGCCACGCGGCCGCACATCTCGGTGGCGAACATCTTGGCGCAGGAGGCCTCGGTCGACACATTGCTGCCGTCGTCACGGCGGCGGGCTGCATCGATCGTCATGCATTCGGCCGCGTACAGCTCGGCCTGGCTGTCGGCCAGCATGGCCTGCACCAGCTGAAAGTCACAGATCGCCTGGCCGAACTGCTTGCGCTCCAGCGCGTACTGCAGGGCATCGCGCAGAATGCGCTTGGCGCAGCCCACGGCCACGGCGGCAATGTGGATGCGGCCTTTTTCAAGCACCTTCATGGCAGTCTTGAAACCCTTGCCTTCCTGCAGGCCGATCAGATTGGCGGCCGGCACCTTGACGTTGTCAAAGATCACGTCGCAGGTGTGGGCGCCGCGTTGGCCCATCTTCCTGTCGTATTTGCCGAAGCTGATCCCCGCAGACCTGGCGTCGACGATGAAGGAGGACACACCACCCGCGCCCTTGTCCTCGGGGTTGGTGCGGGCCATCAGCGTGAACATGCCCGCGTGCGGCGCATTGGTGATGAAGCGCTTGGTGCCGTTGACGATGTAGTGGTCGCCGTTCTTGACCGCCGTGGTGCGCAGCGATGCCGCGTCCGAGCCGGCTTCGGGCTCGGTCAGCGCGAACGAAGCAATCACCTCGCCGGTGGCAAGCCTGGGCAGCCACTGTGCCTGCTGCTCGGGCGTACCATCCATCAAAATGCCTTGTGAGCCAATGCCGACGGTGGTGCCGATGACGGAACGAAATGCCGGTGCAGTCTGGCACAGCTCCAGCAGCACGCGAACCTCTTCCTCCATGGTCAGCTCCAGCCCCCCGAAGCGCTCGGGAATGGTCAGACCGAAGAGGCCCAGATCGCGCATCTCCTGCACGATGGAGGCGGGGATCTCGTCGGTGTCGGCCACTTCGTTTTCGGCAGGCACCAGACGCTCGCGCACAAAGCGGCGCACGCTGTCGAGCAGGGCTTCAAGGGTTTCGGGATCGCGAATCATGTGATTTATTCCTTGTCTCGTATGGCTATGTCTTGCCTGATGGATAGCTTCTTCAAGAACCACTCAGCAGCTGCTGTCCGTGAGGAAAAAGCCGGTGCGGCTTCGCGCGGAGGCTGGCCTGCACCGAAAAGCGGGTTCCTTGCTTTGGGTGACGCGTAGCGGCCTGGGCTTAGAGTGCCTGCGCGGTTCCCAGAACCGCCGTGGCCTGGCTGGACAGCGTGCCGCCATTGCCATGGACCACGGCCGTGCTGTGGCGTGCCAGCTGTCGCTGGCCGGCCTGACCGCGCAGCTGGCGCACGGCCTCGATCAGCAGGAACACGCCATACATGCCCGGGTGGACGCAGGACAGGCCGCCGCCATTGGTGTTCACGGCCAGACGGCCGCCGGGGGCGATGGCGCCGCCTTGCACAAAGGAGCCGCCCTCGCCCTTGCGGCAAAAGCCCAGGTCTTCCAGGAAAAGGATGGTGTTTATCGTGAAGGCGTCATACAGCTGGGCCATGTCCATGTCGGCTGGCGTCAGCCCTGCCATGGCAAAGGCCTGCCGGCCGGATTGGGTGGCCGAGGTCACGGTCAGATCGGGCATGCAGGAGATCTGGCGGTTCCAGCAGGCCGTGGAATTGCCCAGGATGTAGACGGGGGGCTGTGGCAGATCCCTGGCACGGTCTGCGCGGGTGAGCACGATGGCGCCGGCACCGTCGGTGACCAGACAGCAGTCGCGCACGCCCAGGGGACTGGAGACCATGCGCGCCTTCAGCACATCGTCGATGGTGAGCGGGTCGCGCATAAAGGCTTCGGGGTTGAGCTGGGCCCAGGCACGGGCCGCTACCGCCACCTCGGCCAGCTGCTCGCGAGTGGTGCCGTACTGGTGCATATGGCGCTGGGCAGCCAGCGCATAGGCCGAGGCCGGCAGCAGCGGCTCGTAAGGGTGTTCATAAGGCTGAGGGTCCATGGTGCGGCGCGCGGCCACGATGTCCTTGCGGCCTGCGGAACCTGAGCGCTGGGCGCTGCCGTAGCAGATCAGCACGGCTTTGCACTGGCCGGCTTCCAGCGCGCGCATGGCGGGCAGCAAATGGGCCACGAAGCTGCTGCCGCCCAGCATGGTGCCGTCGATGTAGCTGGGATTGATGCCCAGATGTTCGATCACCGGCATGGCCCACATGCTGGCGGTGACGCTGCAGGTGGCAAGGCCGTCGATGTCCTGCATGGTCAGGCCGGCATCGGCCACGGCCGCGTGGGCAGCACGTACCAGCAGCGTCATATCGTCCATGCCGGGGGCTTCGCCGCAGCCATAGGTGGCAGCGCCGGCAATGGCAACCTTGCCGCGCAGGGCACGATTCACGGTTGCGGCATCCAGGCTGGATGAAGGCAGAGAAACGCTCATGCGACCTCTCCTGGTGCATTGACGGCGGGGTGGAATACGACCAGTCCCTTGCCGTTGTGCTGGATCGTCTGGGCAGTGACCCGCATGCCGATCTGCACGCGCTCGGGTGCAATGCCTTCGATGCGGCTCATCATGCGCACGTCTTCATCCAGATCGATCAGCGCCACGTTGTAGTCACCGCCGGCTTCGGCTTTGCGGGCGATGGTGGTGGTGGAGTAGACCGTGCCCTGGCCGCTGGGGCGTACCCAGCGCAGCGGGCTGGCGCCGCAGTGCGGGCACAGCTCACGGGGAGTTAACACATGTTGCTGGCAGGCCGTGCATTGCTGGATGGCGAATCGGCCGGCATCCAGTTCGGCCTGGTAATGGGTCTGCGCGCTTAAGTGCATGGGTGAGGCTCCGGGTTTCCTTGTTTTGAGGTCAGCATGCCTGCACCGCGCCCCGGTCTCAATTCGTGAATCTGAAACACCGTCTTCACGGAATATGGCGCCGCATCCGGGAGTGTCGCGGAACGGCGACCGGGCATGGCGCGCAAGCGACAGAAGCGCCTCGGGCATGCTGTTTTCCCCCGGAACCATGGCTGCGCGGTGAGACAGAGGATCAGCCGGCCTTGATGCCTGCGGTCTGTATCACCTTCTGCCATTTCCGGAGCTCGGCTTTCAGACGTAGGCGCATCTCTTCGGGCGTGCCAGGATCGCCTTCGGCGCCGGCCTCCAGCAGACGGGTCCTGACGGCAGGATCGCTCAGGGCCAGGTTGAAGTCGGCGTTCAGCTTGGCCAGCACTGCCTCCGGCGTCTTGGCTGGTGCAAACAGCGCTGCCCATGAATAGGCTTCATAGTTCGGCAGACCGCCGGATTCGGCAATCGTCGGCACCTGGGGCAGCATGTCCGAGCGCTTCTTGCTGGCCACGCCCAGCACCTTGATACGGCCTGTCCTGATGTGTTGCAGGGCCGAGGGGGCATCGGCAAACATCAGCTGGATCTGCCCGCCCAGCAAGTCGGTCATGGCAGGTGCACTGCCCTTGTAGGGAATGTGCTGCAGCTGGGTGCCGGCTTCCATGTTGAAGAGTTCGCCGGCCAGGTGGGTGCCGCCGCCATTGCCGGAGGAGCCATAGCTGAGCACCGTGCCTTTTTGGGACAGGGCTATCAGCTCTTTGACATTGTTCGCCGGCACGGAGGGATGGGTCACCAGAAAGACCGGGAACAGCGCGGCAAAGCTGACGGGGACAAAGTCCCTTTCGATGTCATAGGACAGCTTGCCCATCAGCCAGGGATTCACTGCATGGTGGATGGAGCCGACAAAGAAGTTGTAGCCATCGGCGGGATCCTTGGCTGCAGCCGCGGCACCGACCACGCCGCCCGCGCCGGCACGGTTGTCGATGATGGCGGCCTGGTTCCACATCGTGGTCAGCTTTTGCGTGAAGATGCGCGCCGTGGTGTCCACCGGGCCGCCGGGAGGAAACGGCACGGTGAACTTCACGGCCTTGACTGGCCATTGGCTGGCCTGGGACCAGGAGGCATTGCCCAGGGAGCTGAGCACGGCCGCTGCGAGCAGATGGCGGCGGTTCAGGGAAACGGCGTGGGATGGCATGGAGGATGTCTCACTGGATCTTGGCGGAGGCCCGGGCCTCACATGGGAAGGGATTCGGCCTGGGCATGCAGCAGGCGCTTGACGATTTTCCCGTTGGGATTGGTGGGCAGCGCTGCCACCGTCTCGATGCGGGATGGACGCTTGTAGGGCGCCAGGCGTTCGCGCAAATGGGCTTGCAGGGCCGGGATATCCAGCTGGCAACCGGGGCGCAGTTCCACGAAGGCAATCACCTGCTCGTTGCCATCGGCCTCCTTGCGCCCCACCACGGCCGAGCGCTCGATGCTGGGATGTGCATTCAGTGCGGTCTCGACCTCTGCGGGGTAGACGTTGAAGCCGGAGCGAATGATCATTTCCTTCAGGCGGCCCACCACCCACAGAGCGCCGTCTGAACTCAGCTTGCCCAGGTCACCGCTGGCATACCAGCCTCCGGCTCGCATGGCTGCCGCAGTGGCTTGCGGGTCGCGGAAATAGCCAGGCATCAGACCGCGGCCGCGCACCCACAGCTCTCCGCGCTCTCCGCAGGGCAGGGCCTGGCCGGTGACTGGGTCGGTCACCTGTACTTCGGCCTCGGCCACGGCATAGCCAGCGCTGGTGTCCTTGCGCCACTCGCACATGCGGGTGATGTGGACCGAGCCCGCGTATTCCGACAGGCCGTAGCCGTGGTGCAGGGCCTGACCGAAGAGGGTTTCCACACGTTCCTTGAGCGCCATGTCGAGAGGGCCGGCACCGGTATAGACAAAGCGCAGCGCCGGAGCCTTGACCTGATCTATGCCTTGCTCCTGCAGGTAGGCCAACAGACGAGAGAACAGTGCGGGCGGACCTTGCAGTTGCGAGACCCCATGGTGTTCGAGTGCATCCAGCAGATCGGCCGGGTCGAACTGGGGGGCGCATTACCAGCTGGGCCCGCGCATGCAGGGCCGTGAGCATGACGGTGGCCAGGCCAAAGATGTGCGTCATGGGTACGAAGGCATAGCAGCGGTCGGCCGGGGACAGCGCACGCGAGGCCGCAGACTGCTGCGCAAAATGGCACAGCGCATCATGGCCCAGCATCACTCCCTTGGGCTGGCCCGTGGTACCCGAAGTGAAGATCAGGCCTGCCACCTCGGATTGCAGCGGCCCGGTTTCGCTGAGGCTGTCCGCCTTGATCGGGCTGTAGGTCATGCCTGGCAGACAGCTGGGCAGGGCCTGGTAGCGCCGGGCATGTGCTTGTGCGCTGGCGGAAGCGCTGGCCGTGAAGTACACGGTGCGCGCATCGGCACGTTCGGCGAAGGCATCGATTTCGGCCGGCGCCATGCGCGCGTTGACGCCGCAAGACCAGGCGCCTATGCGGCTGCAGGCAAAGATCAGCGCTGCGTGTTCGGGGCAGTTCTCGGCCACGACCATCACGCGGTCGCCGGGGCGTACCTGCAGGCTGCGCAACTCCTTCTCGGCTTGATCGGCCAGGCGGGAGATGTCTCCAAAACTGAGGCTGCGATCGGGCAGCAGGATGAAGGGGGCATCGGCTCCCTGCTCCAGGCTGCGTTCCAGCAAATGGTGGATGCGTGCAGTCATGGTCAGTTGATCTCGATGCCATGGGTCACGGTGGCCCACATGGCGCGCTCCTTGGCGGCGCGATCGGCCAGCGTCTGGGCAGAGCCGGTCCATTCGTCATAGCCCAGTTCTGCGTAGCGCTTTTTCAGCTCGGGCTGGCCCAGTGCGGCATTGATGGCTTTGTTCATCTGCTGTACCAGCTGCGGCGACATGCCCTTGGGTCCGTAGACTCCATACCAGCCGCCCACGTCAAAGCCCTTGAGGCCCTCGATGCCGGACTCGGCAAAGGTCGGCACATCGGGCAGAGAGGGGTTGCGCCTGGGCGAGGTCACCGCCACGGCCCGTACCTTGTGGCTGTGGATAAAGGTGCTGGCGGTGCTGATGATGTCCATCATCATGCTGATCTGGCCGCCGATCACATCGTTCATGGCCGGGGCATTGCCTTTGTAGGGCACATGATTCATCTCGATGCCGCTGCGCGTGGCGAACAGCAGGGCGCCGAGATGGTTGGAGCCGCCGATGCCTGCCGAGCCATAGCTGAGTTTCTGGGGATGGGCCTTGGCGTAGCTGACCAGCTCGGCTGCGTTTTTGTAGGGCTCGTTGTTGTTGATCACCAGCACGTTGTAGTAGCTCAGCACGGGCGCCAGTGCGCTCAGATCCTTGGCCGGATCGAACTGCATCTGCTTCATCACATTGGGGCTGATGGTGATGGTGGGGCTGGCCGCAAACCAGAGGGTCTTGCCGTCGGGCTTGGCGCGCATCACCTCGCTGCCGGCCAGCGTGGCATTGGCGCCGGTCTTGTTCTCCACGGTGACCGGGCTGCCCAGCTCCTTGGAAAGCGCTTGTGCAAACAGGCGGGCGCCCTGGTCCACAGGGCCGCCGGCCGAGTAGCCGACCAGCAGTCGAACAGGGGCGCTGCTGGCACTGATCTGGGCCATGGCCGTGGTGGCCGCGCTCAGTGCCAACGCGGACAGTAGAACGTTGCGACCGGTGCAGGTGTGCATGTCTTGTCTCCTGGTGATGGGGCCCTGTGGGTATGCATGAAGGTCATGCGTATCGGGCCTGGTTTACCGACAAGACGCCATGGTGGGCGAGCCTGTTGCCTACGGGAATCTGCATTTTGCAAACCCGGGCTTTGCGCGTTTTTATGGGGTAGTAACCCTGAGCCATCCCTGTACAGCCACACAAAAAAGCCACCGGCCAAGACTGCCGGTGGCAAGCACAACCGAGGAGACGGTGTTCAGTAACGCTCGAAAACGGCGGCAATGCCCTGGCCGCCACCGATGCACATGGTCTCCAGGCCATAGCGGCCCTTGCGCCGTTCAAGTTCGTGCAGCAGCGTGGCCAGAATGCGCACGCCGGTGGCGCCAATGGGGTGGCCCAGCGAGATGCCGGAGCCATTCACGTTCAGCTTGTGCTCGATGGCCGCCTGGTCATGCCACTCCCAGCCTTTGAGCACGGCCAGCACCTGGCAGGCAAAGGCCTCATTGAGTTCCACCAGATCCATGTCGTCCAGCGTGAGGTGCAGGCGTGCCAGCAGCTTCTTTACGGCCGCGACGGGGCCTATGCCCATGTGCGAAGGCTCGCAGCCCGCTGCCGCCCATCCCACCAGGGCGGCCATGGGCGTCAGGCCCAGTTCGGCCAGCTTGTCCTCGGCCACGATCAGGCAGGCCGCCGAAGCATCGTTTTGCTGGCTGGCGTTGCCCGCCGTCACCGTGCCGCCCGGCATCAGCACGCGCAAGCTGGCCAGACTGTCCATGGTGGTGGCGGCGCGAAAGCCCTCGTCCTGGCTGAACAGCAGAGGCGCGCCCTTGCGCTGGGGCACGCTCACGGGAACGACTTCGTGGCGAAAGCGGCCAGCGGCCCAGGCATCGGCGGCACGCTGGTGGCTGCGCATGGCAAAGGCGTCGGCCGCATCGCGGCTGATGCCGTAGTCGCGGGCCAGGTTCTCGGCCGTCTCGATCATTCCCGAGATCTTGCCAAAGCGCTCCACGGGCTGCGAGCGCTCACGGCCGCGATCCAGGCGGTCGTACATGCGCACATTGCCCGAGCGCGCGCCCCAGCGCATGTCGGGGCTGTAGTACTCGATGTTGCTCATGCTCTCCACGCCGCCGGCAATCACCACGTCGGACGTGCCGCTTTGCACCATCATGGCTGCCGTGGCAACGGCCTGCAGGCCACCGCCGCAGCGGCGGTCCAGCTGCATGCCGGGCACCTCCACCGGCAGGCCGGCCTGCAGGGCGGCCCAGCGGCCCACGCAAGGGGTCTCGCTGCTGGCATACGACTGGGCGAACACCACATCATCGATGCGGGCGGGGTCTATGCCGCTGCGCTCTACCACGGCGCGCACCGTGGTGGCAGCCAGCTCCTCCACGGGGACGGGGCGCAGGCTGCCTCCGAAAGTACCGACGGGGGTGCGAAGCGGGGAAACAATGGCGGCGCGGCGCATGGTGGGGCTCCTTGTGGTGGTGATGGGAAAGCGGCTCAGCAAGGGAAAGCTGCTCCGCACTGACGCAGCAGACCATGGGCCTGCTGTTCCAGATGTTCTCGGTGTTGCGGTGCGGCAATGTCGATCAGGCGGCGCACGCGCCGGGACAGCGGTTGGCCGCGCAGGTCGGCCACGCCGTGCTCCGTGACGATCAGTCCGGCATCGGCGCGCGGCGTGCTTACCGGTCCGCCAAGCCGGGGCACGATGCGGCTGTGTGTCTTGGCGGTGGAGGGCAGGGCCAGAATCGGCAGGCCGCCTTTGCTGCGGGCAGCACCGCGCAGAAAGTCCACGGCGCCGCCGACGGCGCCCATATAGATGCCGCTGGCCACCTCGGCATTGATCTGACCGGTCAGATCCACTTCAATGGCGGAATTGATGGCCACCAGCTTGTCCATGGCTGCCAAGACTTCGGGGTGGTGGGTGTAAGCGGTGTCGCGCATCTGCAGCCTTGGGTTGCAATGGGCCCATTGGCGCAGGCCTGCCCCGCCCATCAGCACGCCTGCGGTGCCGATGCCGGGATCTACGCTCTTGCGCGCGTGGGTCAGCACGCCGGCCTCGGCCAGGGCGACCACCCCGTCGCCGATGGCGCCGCTATGCAGGCCCAGGTCCTTGTGCCGGTGCAGTGCGGTCAGCACGGCTTCGGGCAGATTGCCCACGCCCAGCTGCAGGCAGCTGCCATCCTCAACCAGACCGGCAATATGGGCTGCAATCGCCTGCTCTACGGCGCCCGGCTCCGTGCGGGCCATGTCGAGCAAGTTGGCGTCGGAATCGATGAGCAGATCGAAGTCGTCAGCTTGCAGATAGGGGCCACCTGCAGTCCACGGTACATCGCGGTGGACTTCGCCCACGATGACACGGGCGCGCTCCATGGCGGCGGGCAGGTACTCGCGCACCTGCCCCAGGCTGTGGCGGCCCTGTGCATCGGGCGGAGAGACCTGAAGCAACACCACATCGGCCGGAATATGGCCTTGTGCAATCAATGGCGGCAGCTGCGAGTAGTGCGAGGGAATGATGTCCAGCACGCCGGCCTGGGCCAGCGCGCGGTGGGGGCCGCTGGCGGCATAGCCCAGAAAATCCAGCACATCTGCATGTGCGGGCTGCAGGGTGTCCGACAGGCCCAGGCCCACAAACACCTGCAACCGACCACCTTGCGCCAGCGCATGACGGTGCTGCACCAAGGTGCGGGTCAAGGTCAGCGGCTCGGCCGTGGCCTGACCCCACCACAAGGTGTCGCCGGGACGCAGCAAGGCCTGCAGTCGCGCAGCAATCGTGCTCATTCCTTGCGATCCCAGTCAAAGCGCAGTGCTTGCTTGTCCTTGAAGCGGCGCACTGCGTCCAGGTGGTAGTCGGAGCCGCGGCAAATGGCTTGTGCACTGGCTTCCAGCTCCGCCATGGCATGGGCGTTCAGCTCGAAGGACTGGTTCATGATGTTCTTGGCCATGCCGACGGCCGTCGTCGATGCGTCGGCAAAACGGGCGGCCAGTTGCTGGGCCGCCAGCTGCAATGCCGCAGCGTCTTCGACGAGGTCGTAGACCATGCCCAGAGCCTTGGCCTCGTCCGCAGCCACGGTACGTGCGGTGAACACCAGCTCCTTGGCTTTTTGCAGACCCACGATGCGTGGCAGCAGCTGCATGGCGCCCAGGTCTGGCACCAGGCCGATGCGACCGAAGACGGCGCAGAACTTGGAGCGCCGTGTGGCAAGCACAAAGTCGGCAGCCAGGGCCAGGCTCAGTCCGGCACCAAAGGCCGCGCCATCGACGGCGGCAATCACCGGCTTTTCCATGTTCACCAGCTCGGAAAACCATTGGTGCAAGGCTCGCATGCGCTCCCGGTGAGCCACGCCGTCTTGCCGGCTGTTCATCATCAGACCGATGTCGCCGCCCGAACAGAAGGCGCCGCCGGCGCCGGTGAGAATCACGGTGTGCACATTGGCGTCGTCGCGCATCTGGACTACGGCCCGGGCCAGACCGTCGCGCACTTCCAGGCTCAGGGCGTTGCGTGCTTCGGGTCGGTTGAGGCTAATGGTTCCCACACCGTTTTCCACGGCGGTCAGTACGGCAGCAGCGTTCATGGTTGGTAGCAATCAAAGAGAGGAAAGGAGCGGAATGTGCGGGCCGGCATGACTCAGGTCAGTGCTGCGCACTAGAGTCGCCCTGCGAGCGCCGCGATGCGAGAGCGGAGGCACCGGGCTGCGGGGAGGGCGCAACGTGCCTCATGGGGATCACACCAGCTCCGCAAAACCATGGCTGAGCACTACCTTGTCGCGTTCCTGCACCTTGGCACGCAACTGGTAATGCGTCTGGCTGCCAGGCACGCGCCAGATTTCGGTGACCAGGGTTTCGCCGGGAAAGACCGGCGAGGCAAAACGGATGTCCAGTGCCCGAAAGCGTGAGGCATCGCCGCCCGCACACTGGCGCAACAGGGCACGGGTGACCAGGCCATAGCTGGCCAGCCCATGAAGAATGGGGCGCTCAAAGCCTGCGGCCGTGGCGACTGCGGGGTCTGCATGCAGAGGGTTGTAATCGCCGCAGAGGCGGTAGAGCAGCGCGGCCTCGGGGCGGGTTGCCTGGATGTCCGTGAAGTGCGGTGCGCTGTCTTGCGGCGTGGCTTGCAGCGCGGGCAGCGGGGTGTCCGTGGGCTGCCCGGTCTGGCTGAAGCCGCCATCACCGCGTAGAAAAGATACCTGCTGTACGGTGGCCAACAGAGTGCCGTCGGCTGTCTCCAGGCGACGCTCCGTCACCATGATGCAGCCCTTGCCTTCGCCCTTGTCCGTCAGATGGGTGACCCGGTTGTGGCCCACGACCTGAGCGGCAGATGGTAGCGGTCGGTGCAGCCGCATGCGCTGTTCGCCATGCAGCAGTCTGACCCAGTCGATGCCGGTATCCGGCTCGCGCGCCCAGAAGCCGGGGTAACCCAGGACCACGGCCTGAGAAGGCAGGGTGAGCAGGCCCTGGCCGTCCTTGCCTTCATACACATAGGGCAGGGCGCTGTGATCCAGCGGGTCGTTGCCCAGACCCAGGCTGAGCGCATACAGCATGCTGTCGCGTGCGCTGTACTGCTGGCGCACAGGCTCGAAGTGGCGCGCCTTGAGGTGGTGGTAGTCAATGGCCATGGACAGGCTCCTCGGAGTGATTCGCTGTGGGGGCAGTGGTTGTGACTCGGCGCATCTGACGAACGCCTCGCTTTGCAGGGGCTCCTCACCCCACACTCTCTCCTAAGGGGGGCGGCCTTAAAAACTGGCGCGGCGCATGTCAGCAGACAGCGAGCAAGGGCCGCGCCGCAGCGAGGCTGTCGTCCCCCCTGGGGGAAGGCGCGCAGCGCCTCAGGGAGGAGCCGTCACACCGGATCCCAGCTGAACACATCGGCCGAGCGATCCATGGGTACAAACGAGGCCTTGAGCGCGGGCATGCCGTGCTCGGCAATGAACTCGGGTGTCCAGCCTTCGCTGCGATGCACCGAGCGCAGCGGACGTGGCTGGCTCATCAGAAACAGCTCGTTGTTGCGCACGGCAAAGACCTGGGCGTTCACATCCCTGGCCTGGTCGGACAGCAGATAGACCGCCAGCGGCGCGATCTTGTTGGGCGTCATCTGCTGGATCTTGGCCACACGCGCCTGCTGCTCGGGGGTATCGGTGGGAATGGAGCCGATCATGCGGCTCCAGGCAAAGGGAGCGATGCAGTTGGAGCGCACATTGAACCTGGCCATGTCCAAGGCAATGGATTTGGACAGGGCGGTCAGGCCCAGCTTGGCGGCGCTGTAGTTGGCCTGGCCCAGGTTGCCGATCAGGCCGGAGGTGGACGTCATGTGGACCAGGGCGCCGCTTTCCTGTTCCTTGAAGTGGTTGGCCGCGGCGCGGCTCATGAAGTAGCTGCCGTAGAGATGAACCTTGATGACGGCGTCCCACTCCTCCAGGCTCATCTTGTGAAAGAACCGGTCGCGCAGAATGCCGGCGTTGTTGACGACGCCATCGATGCGACCAAAGCTGTCCACCGCGCATTGCACAATGCGGCTGGCACTGGCCGCTTCAGAGACGCTGTCGGTACTGGCAACGGCCTGGCCGCCTGCGGCCTTGATCTCGTCGACCACGTTCTGAGCCGGACCGGCGTCGGTGCCTTCGCCGGAGGTGGACGTGCCGATGTCGTTGACCACCACTCTTGCACCCGACGCCGCCATGGCCAAGGCAATGTCTCGACCGATTCCGCCTCCGGCGCCGGTCACCACTACGACCTTGTCTTGCATCATCTTCTGGGCCATGGCTTGTCGTCCTTTGCTGTTGTCGTGAGAGATGAGCCCAGCATGCCGGCAAACCGGCGCGGACGCCATTTGCCAATCCCGAGGACGGACTTCGTCAGCGTGAAAGCCGCTGTTGCGCACCACGGGTTGTCACGCCCTTAGGCAGCGCTGAAGACATGCTTTCAAAAACGCGGCTTGCCTGACGGCGTCGCTGCCTCGACCATGGCAGCCATGACAGAACCGCAACCTGCAATCATCGACGGCGCCAAGCTGGCGCATCTTCAGTCTTGGCAGAGCAAAAGCGAAACCGCGCTCGACCTCATCACCGCCGCTCCCTTGCGGGCCCTGTCGGCCACGCTGGATCGGGATGAGCCTGCTCCTGCACCCGGTACGCCGGTGGCGCCGCTGTGGCACTGGCTGTATTTCCTGCCGCATGCGCGTCAGAGCGAGATCGGCCCCGACGGGCATCCACGGCGCGGCGGTTTCCTGCCGCCCGTGCCGCTGCCGCGCCGCATGTGGGCCGGCGGGCGGCTGCGCTGGGAGACAGACAATCCGCTGCGCCTGGGGCAGGAGGTGCAGCGTGTCTCCACCATCCGCAGCGTGCAGCACAAGACCGGACGCTCGGGCGAGCTGCTGTTCGTGCTGGTGGAACACCGTTTCTCGAACCAGGACGGTTTGGCGCTGGTCGAGGAGCACGACATCGTCTACCGGGCCGCCGCCGGCCCCGGCGATCCGGTGCCGCCACCGCAGCAGCCGCCGCTTGCGGGCCAGGCAGCCTGGTCGCGCACCATCGTGCCAGACGACATCCTGCTGTTTCGCTACTCGGCGCTGACCTTCAACGGCCACCGCATCCACTACGACCGTCAGTACGTGACCCAGGTCGAGGGCTACCCGGGCCTGATCGTGCATGGCCCGCTGATTGCCACGCTGCTGCTCGATCTGCTGCGCCGCAAGCTGCAGGGCGCCAAGGTGGTCACGTTCGACTTCAAGGCCTTGCGGCCGACCTTCGACCTTCACCCTTTCAGCGTGCACGGCAAGCCGCGCGAGGACGGCAGGACCGTCGACCTGTGGGCGCGGGACCACGACGGCTTTCTCACCATGCAGGCTACGGCCACGGTGTCCTGAAGAATCAAGAAAACCATAGCTGATAACGCTTTATGGGTAAGCGTTTGAGGTCAAAAAGGCTTGAAATGATCGAATACACCAGCTCCAATAACCACCACGAGATCCGCGATGCCATTCGTGCGCTGTGTGCGGAGTTTCCCGACGAGTATTTCCGCAAGATCGACGAGCAGCGCGTCTACCCCGAAGCCTTCGTCAACGCGCTCACGAACGCAGGCTGGCTGGCCGCGCTGATTCCGCAGGAGTACGGCGGCAGCGGCCTGGGCCTGACCGAGGCCAGCGTCATCATGGAGGAGATCAACCGCTGCGGCGGCAACTCGGGCGCCTGCCACGGCCAGATGTACAACATGGGCACACTGCTGCGCCATGGATCGCAGGCGCAGAAGGAGAATTACCTGCCGCGTATCGCCTCGGGCGAATGGCGGCTGCAGTCCATGGGTGTCACAGAGCCCACCACGGGCACGGACACCACCAAGATCAAGACCAGCGCCGTGAAGAAGGATGGGCGCTATGTGATCAATGGTCAGAAGGTCTGGATCAGCCGCATCCAGCACAGCGACTTCATGATCCTGCTGGCGCGCACCACACCGCTGGCAGAAGTGAAGAAGAAAAGCGAGGGCATGTCCATCTTCATGGTCGATCTGCGCGAGGCCGAGAGGAAGGGCATGACCGTGCGCCCCATCCTCAACATGGTCAACCACGAGACCAACGAGCTGTTCTTCGAGGATCTGGAGATTCCCGAGGAGAACCTGATCGGCGAGGAAGGCAAGGGCTTCAAGTACATCCTCGACGGGCTGAACGCCGAACGCACGCTGATTGCGGCCGAGTGCATAGGCGACGGCTACTGGTTCCTGGACCGTGTGACGAATTACGTGAAGGACCGCCAGGTGTTCGGCCGTCCCATCGGCCAGAACCAGGGCGTGCAGTTCCCGATCGCCGATGCCTTCATCGAGGTCGAGGCCGCCAATCTCATGCGCTGGAAGGCCTGCGAACTGTTCGACGCGCGAGAGTCCATGGGCGCTCAGGCCAATATGGCCAAGTATCTAGCGGCCAAGGCCAGCTGGGAGGCGGCCAATGCCTGCATCCAGTTCCACGGTGGCTTCGGCTTTGCCTGCGAGTACGACGTGGAGCGCAAGTTCCGCGAAACCCGCCTCTATCAGGTGGCGCCGATCTCCACCAATCTGATCTATTCCTATGTGGCCGAGCACCTGCTGGGTCTGCCACGTTCGTTTTGAGATGAAGTACCCCCCTGAGTCGCTGCGCGCCTTCCCCCTGAAAGGGGGACGACAGCCTCGCTGCGGGGCGGCCCTTGCTTGCTGTCCCTGGCTTTGAGCGCGCCAGTTGTTCGGGTAGTGAGTTTTGCCAAAGTGCAATGGATTTCCAAGATGAAAAAGCATAGTCTTCGACCCCTTGACGGCATCACCGTGGTCTCGCTGGAGCACGCGGTGGCCGCGCCCTTTTGCACTCGCCAGCTCGCCGATCTGGGGGCTCGCGTGATCAAGGTGGAGCGCCCCGGTGCCGGCGACTTTGCGCGCGGCTACGACCAGCGTGTAAATGGCCAGTCCTCGCACTTCACCTGGATCAACCGCAGCAAGGAAAGCCTGGCGCTGGACCTCAAGCAGCCGGCGGCCCTGCAAGCCCTGCTGCAACTGCTGACCACGGCTGATGTGCTGGTGCAGAACCTGGCACCGGGCGCGGCTGCGCGCATGGGTCTGTCCTACGAGGTGCTGAAGGCCCGCAACCCGCAACTCATCGTCTGCGACATCAGCGGCTATGGCGCCGACGGTCCCTACCGGGACAAGAAGGCCTACGACCTGCTGATCCAGAGCGAGGCGGGGTTTCTCTCGGTCACGGGCACGGAGCAGGAGCCGTCCAAGGCAGGGATCTCGGTGGCCGATATCGCGGCCGGGATGTACGCCTATACCAATGTTCTTTCTGCCCTGCTGCTGCGCGGGCGCACGGGCGAGGGCAGCCATATCGATGTCTCCATGCTGGAGGCACTGGGCGAATGGATGGGCTATCCCATGTACTACGCCTGGGACGGCGCGCCGCCGCCGCCGCGCACGGGCGCATCGCATGCCAGCATCTACCCCTATGGACCCTTCATGGCGGGCGATGGCGGTACGGTGATGCTGGGCCTGCAGAACGAGCGCGAATGGAAGCTTTTCTGCGAGCAGGTGCTGCTGCAGCCGGCACTGGCCAGCGATGCGCGCTTTGACAGCAATGCACGGCGCAATGCCCACCGCGAGGAGCTGCAGGGCCTGATCCTGAGTGTGTTTGCCGGGCTTGACGCACAGCAGGTGGTGCAGCGCCTGGAGCAGGCCGGCATTGCCAACGCCCGTGTCAACGACATGGCGGGCCTGTGGGCCCATCCGCAATTGGCCGCACGCCAGCGCTGGTGCAGCGTGGGAACGCCGGCCGGGCCGGTGCAGGCGCTGCTGCCGCCCGGTGCCAACAGCGCCTTTGACTACCGCATGGACGCCGTGCCGTCCGTAGGCGAGCACAGTGCGGCCATCCTGGCCGAGCTGGGGTGGTCGGCCGAGCGCATCCGTGCTCTGTACGCCGAAGAAGCAACTCTGTGAAAACTGTGCGCAGCGTATGCGCGGGAGTGATTCCATGAAGAACGAGACCCAAGTGAGCATTCATCCGCTGGCCCGGTTCGCGGCCACGCTGTGCTGGGAGGATGTCCCGCTGCAGGTGCAGCGCCGCGCCGAGGATCTGTGGGTGGACTGGTTCGGCTCCGTTCTCGCCGGCCAGAACGCGCGCCCTGTGCAGAGCATCACGCGCTTTGCACTGTCCCAGGGGCCGGCCGCGGGCCCCTGCGAGATACTGGGCAGTGACGCCACCAGCTCGCCGCTGATGGCGGCCCAGGCCAACGCCGCAGCCTCGCATGTGGCCGAGCAGGACGATGTGCACAACGGCTCGGTCTTCCACCCCGCCGCCGTGGTTTTCCCGCCCGCGCTGGCCGTGGCGCAGAGCCTTGGTGCCAGCGGCATCGAGCTCATGCAGGCCTGTGTGGCCGGCTATGAGGTCGGCATCCGGGTGGGCGAGTTCCTGGGCCGCAGCCACTACCGCATCTTCCATACCACGGCCACGGCCGGCACGCTGGCAGCGGCTGCTGCCGTGGGCCGTTTGCTCAAGCTGACACCCGAGCAGATGCAGCATGCCTTCGGCTCGGCCGGCACACAGTCGGCGGGGCTGTGGGAGTTTCTGCGCACGGGCGCCGACAGCAAGCAGTTGCACACGGCGCATGCTGCCTCAGCAGGACTGACGGCCGCCTTTCTGGCGCAGGATGGTTTCACGGGCGCGCAGGACATCTTCATGGGGCCGCAGGGGCTTGCGGCGGGCATGTCCACCGATGCCGACCCGGCCCGGCTCAGCGATGGGCTGGGCACGCGCTGGGCCACGGCAGAGACCTCGTTCAAATGGCATGCCTCCTGCCGCCACACCCACCCTGCCGCCGATGCGCTGCTGCAGGTCATGCAGCAGCACGGCATAGTGCCTGCCGACCTGGCACGGATCACCTGCCATGTGCACCAGGGCGCCATCGATGTGCTGGGCCCCG
The DNA here is from genome assembly GCF_000739375.1 of Comamonas testosteroni TK102. NCBI lineage: Bacteria > Pseudomonadati > Pseudomonadota > Betaproteobacteria > Burkholderiales > Comamonadaceae > Comamonas > Comamonas testosteroni. The sequence goes on from NZ_CP006704.1 coordinate 261,863, forward strand.
TGGTCAGGCCGAGCACCGTGCACCAGAGCAAGTTCTCCATGGGCACCGTGCTGGCGCTGGCGGCGCGTCACGGCCATGCGGGGCTGATGGAGTTCGACCGCGACTATCTGGCACAGGAAACCGTGGAGCTGCGCGACAAGGTGAGCATGGAGCTTGATGCCGAGGTCGACGCGGCCTATCCCCGGCGCTGGATAGGCAAGGTCAGCGTGCAGACCACGGATGGCCGCTTGCTCAAGGGCCGTGTCGACGAACCCAAGGGCGACCCCGGTAACACGCTGTCGCGCGAGGAGATCACGGCCAAGGCGCTGCGGCTGGCTGACTACGGCGGGGTGGATGCGGCGCGGGCTGCCGCGGCCATCCACAAAGCGTGGGCTGTGGCCGCCTGGCCGCAAGTGGGCGCTTTGATGTAGGAGACAGCGATGAACGACTTTTCTGCGTGGATGCAAGAACGGTTCGACGACTACGTCCGCCAGTTGGAAAGCCTGGTGAACATCGACTCGGGCAGCTACCACAAGGCAGGCGTTTCCAAGGTGCTCGATTGGGTCGCCGGCTACCTGGATGGGCTGGGTATCGAGGTGCAGCGGCTGCAGGATGGCGGGCGATTGGTATGCGTGCGCGCCACCGTCCACCCCGGCGCGTCGCGTGAGCGCTCTGCCCTGCTGCTGGGCCATTGCGACACCGTGTTCCCCGAGGGAGAGGCTCAGCGTCGGCCCTTTCGCGTGGATGGCCCTGTCGCCTATGGCCCCGGCGTGGCCGACATGAAGGCCGGCGTGCTGATGAACGCCTACCTGCTGCAGGCCTGGCAGGCCATGGGCGATAAAGGCACCACGCTCTCGGCGCTGTTCACCTGTGACGAGGAAATCGGCTCGCCCCAGAGCGGCGCCTTCATCGAGGCCACCTGTCGCCAGCACCGCTACGCTTTCAATTCCGAGCCCGGCCGCCCCAACGGCAACGTGGTGGTGGGCCGCAAGGGCGGCGTGTTCTTCGACGTGCAGGTGCAGGGCAAGGCCGCGCACGCGGGGGCGAACTTCTATTCGGGCATCAGCGCTATCTCGGCTCTGGCGAAAAAGATCCAGAGCATGGAGCAGCTCATCGACCCGGACGAGGGCATCACCCTCAACGTGGGCCTGATCCGTGGCGGCCTGTCTGTCAACACCGTGGCACCGTCGGCTGTGGCGGGGGTGGACCTGCGCATCCACACCATGGCGCAGCGCGAGCGCTGCCTGAGCGAGGTGGCTCGCATCTGCGCCACCAGCCTGCAGGGCGAGACCGCGTCGTGGTCTGTGCGCGGCGAGTTCAAGCCCTTCGTGCAGAGCGAGGGTTCGCGCCTCCTGGCCGAGAAGTACCTGGAGATTTCGGTGACCGAGGGCATCGCCGTCAAAGGCGAGGTGACGGGCGGCTGCTCCGACTCGGGCATCGCCGCCGAATGCGGCTGCGACGTGATCTGCGCCGTGGGCCCGTCGGGCGGCGAATTTCACACGCCCGAGGAATACGTGCGCCTCGACTCGGTGGTCGGCAAGGCCAAGGTGCTTTTTAGAACCCTGAAGACCCTGGGAGCCTGAACTATGAGAACCATCCCCGCTCTGCTGGCCGCCTGTGCTCTGGCCCTGTCCCTCGGGGCCTTGGCGCAAGGGCGCATCCTGGTGCCTTACCCAGCCGGCGGCCCCAGCGACGCCACGGGCCGCGTGATCGCCAACGCGCTCAGCGGCCAGGGCAAGCCCTTCTTCGTGGAGAACCTCGGCGGCGCCACGGGGCTGCTGGCGGTCAACAAGTTCCTGGCCAACCCGCAGAACCAGGTCTTCCAGGGCACGCAGAACGAGCTGATCTTGCCTGTGCTGCTGAACCAGGCCGCCAAGTTCAAGTCCGAGGACTTCGTGCCCGTGCAGTACGTCACTCAGACCTACCTGGTGCTGGCCGTGCGCAAGGGCCTGGGCGTGAAGAACTTCGACGAATTCTTCGCGCTCGCCAGTAGCCGCAAGGACAGCCCCCTGACCTATGGCACGGTGGGCGTGGGATCGCTGTACCACGTGATGGGCGAGTACCTGGCCAAGAAGAAGGGCGTGGCGCTGAACCACATCCCGTACAAGGGCGGTGCGCCCGCCATGCAGGACTTGATCGGCGGGCAGATCGACTTCTCCATCACGCCCTATCAGACCGCTTTCGACGACATGGCGGCAAAGGGCATGTTCCAGGTCATCGGCATTTTCTCGGCTGCCAAACCGCCCACGCTGGCTCAGCTGCAGACGGCAAGCAGCGTGGAGGGGCTGGCCGACTTCGACTTCTCCAGCTATGCGGGCTACTTCCTCAAGCGTACCGCCACCGAGGAGGAGAAGCAAAAGGCCAGCGCGCTGTTCGCTTTCGCGATGGCGGACGAGAAAGTCAAGCACAGCCTTCAGCTCGACGGCCGCCGCGTGCTGTCGCCTGTTTCGCTGAAAGAGGCGGACGCGATGTACATGGCCGAGATCGCACGCTACAAGAAGCTGCTGGAGACCGTGGGCCCCATCAAGCTCGATTGATCCTTCAGAATTTTTACCAGGAGACAACCATGGCTTTCTTCCCCTCGCAAATCGCCCGCCGCGCCGTCGCGGCTCTGCTGCTCGGCTGGGCCGGCTTTTCCCAGGCCGCAGGCTGGCCGGACAAGCCTGTGACCCTGGTCGTTCCCTACAGCGCCGGAGGGCCTACCGATGTGGTGGCTCGGCTGCTGGCCGTGCCGATGGGCCAGTACCTGGGGCAGACGGTGCTTGTCGAAAACACGGTGGGCGCAGGCGGCACGCTGGCACCGGCGCGCATCGTGCGCTCCAAGCCCGACGGCTACACCATATTGATCCACCACATGGGCATGGCCACTGCGCCCTCGCTGTACAAAAAGCTGCCCTACGACCCGCTCAAGGACTTCGAGTACATCGGCCAGGTGCTGGACGTGCCCATGACCCTGCTGTCGCGCAAGGACTTCCCGGCGAACAGCTTTGCCGAGCTGCTGGACTATGTGAAGAAGCACCAGGACAAGGTGTCGCTGGCCAATGCCGGCGTAGGCGCCGTGTCGCAGCTGTGCGGCATGCTGTTCATGCACCAGGCGGGTGTGAAGCTGACCGTCGTGCCTTACAAGGGAGCCGGTCCAGCCATGAACGATCTGATGGGCGGGCAGGTCGACCTGCTGTGCGACCAGACTACCCAGACCGTGCCCGTGATCCAGGACGGCAAGCGCGCGAAGGTCTTCGGCGTGACCACACCTCAGCGTCTGTCGTCGCTGCCCAATATCCCGACGCTGGACGAGCAGGGCCTCAGGGGCTTCGACGTCAAGGTCTGGCATGGCATGTATGCGCCCAAGGGCACGCCCAGGGAAGCGTTGGAGCAGCTGAACAAGGCGCTGAATGTGGCGCTCAAGGACGATAACGTCAGAAAGCGCATAGCCGAACTCAGCTCCGATCTCGTCACGCCCGACAAGGCCACGCCAGAAGGACTGCGCAAGCACCTGGAGGCCGAAGTCGCGCGCTGGCGCGCCGTCATCAAGGCAGCCGGCGTATCGGCCGAGTAAGACCGTGCACGGCATGAGGCCCGCGCCCCGGCGCGGGCCTCCATCAGCCGATTGAAATCCTGCATTTCCAAGAGACGCCATGAGCACCTTGCTGCATAACGCCTGCACTTTTTTGTTCGTTCCCGCCAACCGGCCGCAGCGGCTTGTCAAGGCTCTTGCCAGCGGCGCCGATATGGTGATCGCAGACTGCGAGGATGCCGTGGCGCCCGGCGACAAGCAGGCCGCCAGATTGGCCCTGGAGCAGGCCGTGCAGCAGCTTTCCATGTCCGAGCGCGAACGGTTGATGGTACGTATCAATGCCTGGGAAACGCCCTGGTTCGATGAAGATCTGCGGGCGCTGGCACGGCTGGTGGCCGACGGCGTGGCCGGGGCCGTGGTGCCCAAGGCGGAAAGCGCGGCGGGGCTGCAGCAGATTGCCGGTGCAGCCGGCCCGCGCTGTGCGTTGCTGCCCCTGGTGGAAAGCGTGGCGGGCCTGGATGCCTGCGATGCGCTGGCCGGCACCGCGCAGGTGGTGCGGCTGGCTTTCGGGCATCTGGACTTTCAGGTCGATGCCGGCATGCAGTGCGAGCCGGACGAAGCCGAGCTTCTGCCGGTACGTCTGGCGCTGATCCTGGCATCGCGCCGGCGGGGACTGGCCCGCGCCGTGGATGGCGTCACCATCGACACCAAGGATGCGGCCCGCCTGGAGAGCGACACCGGGCGCGCGCTGCGCATGGGTTTTGGCGCCAAGCTGTGCATACACCCGGACCAGGTTGGCACGGTCAACCGCGTGTTTGCGCCTTGCAATCCGGCCGTGGCCCAGGCCCGTGCGGTGGTGCAGGCCATGCAGGCCTCTGGCGGCGGCGTCTGCACCGTCAACGGCAAGATGGTGGATGCGCCCGTGCTCCATCTGGCGCAGCAGACACTGGCCCGCCACATCTGGGCCCAGCAGCGCATGCAGCGCGACATCTAGTCTTATCGGACGTTGCCGGGCACCGCCGCCTGGTGCAGATTCATGCTGCTTCATGAAACAGGGGAACGGCATGAACCAGGCTTTGGTATGTGTGGTGACAGGGGCCAGCCGTGGCGTCGGCCGGGGTGTGGCGCTGGCGCTGGGTGCGTCGGGGGCAATCGTCTATGTAACGGGGCGCAGCGTGAAGGAGGGCGACTCGCCGCTGCCGGGCACGATAGGCAGGACGGCCGCCGATGTGACGGCTGCGGGCGGCCACGGCATTGCCGTGGCCTGTGACCATGGCGATGATGCCCAGGTGGCAGCGCTGTTCGAGCGCGTGCGTCGCGAGCATGGCCGGCTCGACATTCTGGTCAATTGTGCGATTGCGATTCCCGATGCGCTCACGGTGCCCGGGCCCTTCTGGCAGAAGCCGCTGGAGATGACCGGGCTGCTCGATGTGGGCCTGCGCTCCACCTATGTGGCCAGCCATTGCGCGGCCGGCCTGCTGATCGCGGGGCGCGGCCTGGTGGTCAATATCTCGTCAGCCGGCAGCCGCTGTTATATGCATGGTCCGGCCTATGGCGCGGGAAAGGCCGGCTCGGACAAGATGAGCTTCGACATGGCCCACGATTTCAAGCCTGCCGGCGTGAGCGTGGTCTCGCTCTGGCCGGGGCTGGTCAAAACCGAACGCTCCGCACGCGTCTGCGCGGTCGAACCCGACAAGTACGGCGACAGCTTCGACAGCGCCGAAACGCCGCAATTCATTGGTCGGGTGATTCTGGCCTTGCATGGCGATGCCGACTGCCTGGAACAGCGCTCCGGCGGCGTGTTCTACACGGCCGAACTGGCCAGCCAGTATGGCGTGCAGGACATCGATGGCGCGCAGCCTCCGTCGCCGCGCGCCTACTTCGGCGCACCACCGGAGTTCAGCCCGGTGGTGGTCGAATAGGCCGGTGCACTGATTGCACGCAAGAGCCGGGCCGTTGTGGCGACTACACTGCGGCCTTCCTTGTTCTTGCTGTACCCGGTCCGTGTCTGCTTCTGTCTCCCCTTCCCGCCGCCGCTGTCTGCTTCTATCCTTCTCGCTGTCTCTGGCATTAGGTCTGTCGGCCTGTGCCACGGCCACCCCTGAACAAAGTCAGGATGAGCTGATCCGGCGCTTTTACGCACTGGTTGCGGCCGGCGATTTCGACGCCTGCATTGCCCTGGTCTCGGCACGCAATATTTCCAGGGAGCAGCTGGCGAGTTTTGAGTACAAGCTGCGCCGCATGCTGGCAGGCGCCAAGGCAATGATCGACTCCAAGGGCGGCCTGGCCAAGGTGGAAGTGGTGGAAAGAACGCTCTCCGAAGACCAGCAGGTCGTCAAGCTGCGGGTGCTGGTCACCTATGGCGATGGCAATACCCGCCGCGAGCGCATCAATCTGTTTCAGGAACAGGGCGTCTGGAAAGTGCAGCTGTGATTTTTCGGCGGCTGGCAACGGCTGCTGTGATGGTGCTGTCGGCCTGCTGTGTCGGCCTGGCTTTTGCAAAGCCGCAACTGCCGCCGCAGGCGGCGCCCGGTGATCTGATCTTCCGCCAGGGTACTGAGAACGTCAGTCACCTGGTGCAAGCCGTGGACCGCGGTGACTTCAGCCATGTGGGCATGCTGGTGGGCCGGCCCGGTCAGTGGCAGGTGCTGCATGCCACGCCGTCCGAACGCGAGGGCCAGCCCGATGCCGTGGTGCTGGATTCGCTGGACTTTTTTCTGGACGCTCGGCGCGCCCGGGCCTATCGCCTGTATCAGGTCGCTTCCGACACCGGCACGCGTGAGCGGGCCGTGGCCTGGGCCATGGCGCAGCAGGGCAAGCCGTTTCAGCTGCAGGGAGACGCTCAGGATCTGTACTGCACCACGCTGGTCTGGCAGGCCTGGCAGCAAGGCGGTATGGATCTCGGGGTGGTGTTCACCAAGGTGGAGCTGCCGGTTCTCGGCGGGCTCTACCTGCTGCCCGGCAAGCTGCTGCGCTCATCCCGTTTGCGCCCGCTGACGCCCTTGCTGTCTTTGCGCTAGAGAAGGCCTCTACACACCCAGATATTGCTGGCGCACGGCCTTGTCGCCCGCCAGTTCGGCCATGCTGGCCGCATGCACGATCTGGCCCTTTTCCAGCACATAGGCACGGTCGGCCACGACCTCGGCAAACGGCAGGTTCTGCTCGCTGAGCAAGATGCCTATGCCCTGTGCCTTGAGTTCGAGAATCGTGCGCGCCATCTGCTCGACGATCAGCGGAGCAACCCCCTCGGAGGGTTCGTCCAGCAGCACCAGGCAGGGCTGGCCCATCAGCGTGCGGGCCACGCTCAGCATCTGCTGTTCGCCACCGCTCATGCGCCCGCCCAGACGGTCGGGCATCTCTCCCAGGTTGGGGAACAGCGCAAAAAGCCTTTCGGGCGTCCAGTGCGGCATGGCGGAGCCATCGGGCCATCGGCGAGGCTTTTGCTTGCCGACCTCGAGGTTTTCCAGCACCGTCAGCTCGGTAAAGATGCGGCGATCCTCAGGCACATAGCCCAGGCCGCGCTGCGCGATCTGGTGCGAAGCCTTTTTCTCTATCGCCTCTCCCATGAAGCGGATACTGCCCTCGCGGCGCGGCACCAGGGCAGCAATGCTCTTGAGCGTGGTGGACTTGCCTGCGCCATTGCGTCCCATCAGTGCCACGACCTCGCCGCGCCCCACGTTCAGCGATACCTCATGCAGGATATGGGCTGCGCCATACCAGGCGTTGAGGTTCTGGACTTCAAGCAATTTGGGGCTCTTGCCCTTATCCATCAAGCGCTGGTTGCTATGCATTTGATTCATTGCTGCTTTTCAAGAACGAGGCCGGTGCCGAGGTAGGCTTGCTGCACGCGCGCATCGTCGCGAATGGCTTGCGGACTGCCTTCTGCCAGCAGCTGGCCGCGCACCAGCACAGCCACACGGTCGGCCTGACCGAAAACCACGTCCATGCTGTGCTCGGTAAACAGCACGCCCATGCGGCGCTGCTGCGCAAGCTGGCGCGTCAGCTGCATCAGCGCGACACGCTCGCCCGGGGCCATGCCGGCCGTGGGTTCGTCCATGAGCAGCAATTGCGGGTCATGGGCCAGCGCCATGGCCAGCTCCACTCGTTTCACATCGCCATAGGCCAGGGCGCTGCAGGGGCGATCGGCCTGTGCCGCCATGCCCACCTGCTCCAGCAGGGCCAGCGCGTCGGAACGCCGGTGGCTGGCGGCACGCGGCCACCAGTTGAAGATCCTGCGATCGGCCGACAGCAAAGCCATCTGCACGTTTTCCGCCACGCTGAGCGAGGTAAAAGTCTGTGCAATCTGGAAGGTTCGCCCCACGCCCTTGCGCCAGATGGCGCGTGGCGGCAGGCCCGTGATGGGCTGGTCATTGAGCAGCACCTGGCCGCTGTCGGGCGGCAACTGGCCGCCGACCATGTTGAAGGTGGTGCTCTTGCCCGCGCCGTTGGGGCCGATCAGGGCCAGCAGCTCGCCCGCCTGCAGGCCGAATGAAACCTGTTGCACGGCTTTCACGCCGCCAAAGGCCTTGCTGAGGTTCTGTACATGCAGCAGGCTCATTGTCTAGCTCCTGATTGGTCCCTGGCACTCACGCGCGACCACAGCAGCTGCGCATAGCCTGCAATGCCCTGCGGTGCCAGCAGCACCAGAAACAGCATGGTCGCTCCCATCAGCGCGCGCCAGTATTCGGTGTTACGTGCCACGGTGTCGTGCAGCCAGGTAAAGGCTGCTGCGCCCACCACAGGGCCGGCCAGCGTCTGCACGCCGCCCAGCAGCACCATGACCAGTGCATCCACCGATTTGGTGACCGACATGGCGTCGGGTGCCACGCCGCCCTTGCTGAAGGCAAACAGCGCTCCGGCCAGACCGGCAAACAGCCCGGCGATCACAAATGCCGTCCACTGAATGCGGCGCACGTCGATGCCGATCGCATCGGCTCGCAGCGCCGAGTCGCGCGATGCGCGCAGCGCATAGCCCAGCGGCGAAAACAGCAGGCGGCGCAGCAGATAGATGCCCAGCGCGCAGATGCCCAGAGCCAGCCAGTAGAACGCCGGACCCTGCGATGCCCATTCGGGGGGCCATACGCCAGTCAGGCCGTTGCTGCCGCCCGTGAAGTCATCCCACTGAAAGACGATGGCCCAGCTGATCTGCGCAAACGCCAGCGTCAGCATGGTCAGATAGACGCCCGACAACCGCACGCAGAACCAGCCATAGAGCAGGGCGCCCGCAGCGGCGGCCAGGGGCCCGAGCAGCAGTGCGGCTTCCATGGGCAGATCCAGGGTACGCACCAGCAGTGCCGCACCGTAGGCACCGAGGCCAAAGTAGGCCGCATGACCGAAGGAGTGCATGCCGCCGGGCCCGAGTATGAAGTGCAGACTGCTCGCAAACAGCGCGGCGACAAAGATATCGGCCAGCAGCACGGTGGCATAGCTGCCGCCTGCGGCGCCGCTGGCCATCAGCGGCAGCAGCACCAGCGCGCTCAGCAGTCCCAGCCATGCGGCCGTTGCACCACGCCCCGAGCGGCGCAGCGGCTGTTCGGGCTCGCCAGCGCTGCGTGCCAGTGCCTGGGGCTTGCCCAGCAGGCCCCAGGGCCGCCAGATCAGCACCACGGCCATGACCAGGAACTCCACCACCAGCGTGAGCTTGGAGAACGACAGCTCGAAGCCCGCGATCTCCTGCACACCCAGCCAGATGCAGACGGCCTTGAGCTCCGCCACCAGCAACGCGGCCATGAAGGCGCCCGGTATGCTGCCCATGCCGCCGACCACCACCACCACAAACGCGGCGCCAATGGTGAGCATGTCCATCTCGAGGCTGGCGGGCTCGCGCGGCAGCTGCAGCGCGCCGCCCAGGCCTGCCAGCAGCGTGCCCAGTGCGAAGACGGCGGTGAACAGCCAGGCCTGGTTGACGCCCAGGGCGCCCACCATTTCGCGGTCCTGTGTAGCGGCACGCACCAGGGTGCCAAAGCGGGTCCTGGTCAGTAGAAGCGTCAGGCCCAGGAGGACGCAAGGGCCGACCGCTATCAAGAACAGATCGTAGGTGGGGAACTGGCGGCCCAGAATCTCCACCGAGCCTTCAAGCCCTGTGGCACGCGGGCCGAACAGCTCCTCCGGGCCCCACAGCCACAGCGCAGCATCCTTGATGACCAGTACCAGCGCAAACGTGGCCAGCAACTGGAATAGCTCTGGCGCCTTGTAGATGCGACGCAGAAGCAGTGTCTCGGTCAGCGCCCCGAGTGCGCCACAGGCCAGCGGAGCCACCAGCAGCGCGGGCCAGAAGCCGATATGGGGCGAGAGCCGGTCCACGCTGCTGTAGGCGATGAAGGCGCCCAGCATGTAGAACGAGCCGTGGGCGAAGTTGATGGTGCGGGTGACACCAAAGATCAGTGACAGCCCGACCGAAACCAGAAACAGCGACGATGCGCTGGCCAGTCCGTTGAGCAACTGGGCCAGCAGGCCGGATGCACTCATGCTGCGTAGCTCCTGAAGCTCGACATAGTGTGTTCAGAGATGAAAAAGCCACCTGCTGCAGTGCAGGTGGCCTGGCATTTTCGCCGAAGCGAAATCAGTTCGCTGTCGCGGGACGCAGCTTCTTCACTTCCTCGTCCGTGGGCTGGTAGTTCTTGCCGTCGGCATAGCGGTAGTCGACCAGCACGCCGCGCCCCAGCTTCTCGTCATAGGCGGTCTTGCCGACATAGGCCCCCATGGTGGACTGGTTGTCCTGTGCGCGGTAGGTGATGGGGCCGAAGGGTGTGGCGACTTCCAGGCCCTTGAAGGCCGCAATCAGTTTCTCGGTGTCGGGATCGCCCTTGGTCTTGCGCAGGCCCGCAGCAATCGACTGGATGGCGTTGTAGCCCACGATGGTACCCAGGCGCGGGTAGTCCTTGAACCTGGCCTGATAGGCCTTGAGGAAGGCGGTGTGCTCGGGGGTGTTGATGGAATACCAGGGGTAGCCGGTCACGGTCCAGCCTATGGGCGCTTCCTTCTTGAGCGGGTCCAGGTACTCGGGCTCTGCCGTCAGCAGGCCCACGACTTCGCGGCCCTTGAACAGGCCGCGTGTATTGCCTTCGCGCACGAACTTGCCGAGGTCGGTGGCGAACAGCACGTTGAAGATGGCATCGGGCTTGGCGTCAGCGAGCGCCTGCACGACGGAGCCGGCGTCGATCTTGCCCAGCGCCGGCGCCTGCTCGGCCACAAACTCGATGTCGGGCTGCCTGGCTTTCATCAGCGTCTTGAAGGTGGCAATCGCCGACTGCCCGTATTCGTAGTTGGGGTAGACGATGGCCCAGCGCTTCTTCTTGAGCTTGAGCGCTTCCTCCACCAGCATGGCGGTCTGCATGTAGGTGGAGCCGCGCAGACGGTAGGTGTAGTGATTGCCGTCGGCCCAGACGATCTTGTCGGTCAGCGGCTCGGAGGCGAGGAAGAAGCGCTTTTTCTGCTTGGCATAGTCGGTCAGCGCCAGGCCCACATGCGAGAGAAAGCTGCCCGTGAGCACATCGATTTTCTCGCGCGTGTAGAGCTCTTCGGCGGCACGCACGGCATCGCCCGGCGTGGCGTTGTCGTCGCGCACGAGGAGCTGCAGCTTCTTGCCGGCAATGCCGCCTGCGGCATTGACCTGCTCCACCGCCAGCTCCATGCCCTTTTTGTAGGGCTCCAGAAACGCGGGCTGCGCCTTGTAGCTGTTGATTTCGCCAATCTTGATCACGTCCTGTGCCCAGGCGGGCAGGGCGGCCAGTGTCAGCAGGGGCAGGGACCAGCGCAGCTGCATTGTCATTCTCCTTGGTGCTAGGTGGGCGACCATGGTCTGAGACACAGGGTCGTTGCAATTATTAATGCTCAATTTGAGCATTTATATAGACAAATAAAGCGCTTGTTCAAAGCGCGTGGGAATTGATCCTAGAGCAGCGTTTTCCCTGAGTCAAGATGGGCAAGACAGTTTTCCGGCGATCGGGCGGTATCGGAGCGCTTCATTCTGCTTATCACTATTCGATCTCAAGACATTGATGGGTGATTCCCCCGTTTCTGTGCAATTGCCGGACAATATAGGTCTTGTCCCGCTTGGCAACCGGCAGCCAACGCGCTAGCAGCCCTGACCTGCAGTGCCCCGCCACCGCCCAGCATTTGCCGCGCAGGTTTTCTGCTTAGAGTTTTTATTTCAGACGAATCATGAGTGCTTTTCTTGAAGAACGCGTGCTGTCCGTCCACCACTGGACCGACCGTCTTTTCTCCTTCACCACCACCCGCGATACATCGCTGCGCTTTTCCAACGGCCATTTCACCATGATCGGCCTGAAGGTGGATGGCAAGAACCTGCTGCGCGCCTACTCCATCGCCAGCCCCAACTATGAGGAGCATCTGGAGTTTCTGTCCATCAAGGTGCCCGAAGGCCCTCTGACTTCCAAGCTGCAGAACATCCAGGTGGGTGACACCATCATCGTGGGCAAGAAGCCCACAGGCACGCTGCTGATCGACTATCTGCTGCCCGGCAAGAATCTGTATCTGATCGGCACGGGCACGGGCCTGGCTCCCTGGCTGGCCGTGGCGCGCGACCCCGAGACCTATGAGCGTTTCGACAATGTGGTCGTCGTGCATGGCGTGCGTCAGGTGCAGGAATTGGCCTATCAGGAGCTGTTCGAGAAGGAATTGCCCGAGCATGAATTCCTCGGCGATATCGTCAAGGGCAAGCTGCATTACTACCCCACCGTGACACGCGAGCCATTCCGCAACCAGGGCCGTATCTCGGCCCAGATCAACAACGGCACCTTCCCGCAGAATCTGGGTCTGCCCGATCTGAATCCCGAGACCGATCGCGTCATGCTGTGCGGCAGCCCCGCCATGCTGTCCGAACTCAAGGAACTGCTGGAAAAGCGCGGCTTCAAGGAAGGCAACACCACTACGCCCGGCGACTTTGTCATCGAGCGCGCTTTCGTGGAAAAGTAATTCCGGCTTGTCCTAGACAAAAGGCCTGCATTCGCAGGCCTTTTGCATTTCCGCTGAGGAGAAGATGGCGGAGAGTCCATGTATGGCATGGCTGTTGTGCTTGACCTAGATGTTCTCCCCTGCGTTCTCGGGCAGGCGCTGCAAATCCATGGGCCTGGCGCTGGATGCCTTGCGCGCGACAAAAGGGACGGTCCACTGGACCCGGGACCTGCTGCAGGCCTTGGCCGTGGCGGCGGAGAACAGCAGAATGGCCGAGGTGAAGTAAAACCACATCAGCACTACCACCAGCGAGCCGGCTGCACCATAGGCCGAGACCACGGCTGCGGTGGACAGATACCAGGCCAGGGCCTGCTTGCCTATGGTGAACAGGGCGGCGCCCGTCAGCGAACCCAGCAGCAGGTATCTGGTGGAGGGCTTGATGCCAGCCCCCATGCGCATCAGGCCCCAGAACAGCAGCACTGCAATGCCGAAGGAAAGGCCCTCGTTGATCAGCCCCATCAGCGGACCCAGCGGCACAAGCTGCAGCTCGTCGTTGGCCCATTTGGTGATCATCTGGATGGCGGTTGAAAGCACCATGGATACCAGCAGCAAAAAGCCCAGGCCCACCACATAGCTCAGTCCCCACAGCCGCGAGATGGCCATGCTCCACCATGGTTTGTTTTCCTGCGGGCGCGACTCTTCACCCATGGACCAGAGCTTGTCCAGTGAAGCCTGCAGCTCCACAAACACGCCCGTGGCGCCCGAGAGCATCATCATCAGACCGAGCACGGACGCGAGCGAGCCCTGATTGGCGTTCTGGGCGCTGGCCAGCGCGCTCTTGACGACCTGTGCCGCGCGCTCTCCGACCACGCTCTGTATCTGGCTGATCAAGGTGCTTTCCACATAGCTGCGATCCAGCCACCAGCCCAGCAGGCCCACGACGGCCAGCAGTAGCGGCGCCAGGCTCAGCATGCCGTAGAAAGACATGGCGGCGCTCATGCGCAGACCGTCGGCCTGCAGCCACAGCTGTACGGAATCGATCAGAGGTTGCAGAGGCTGGGTGAGGCGTCGCAGCTTGTGCTGCCAGCCGGAGGTATCAAAAGCCATGTGTCGAATTCTGGTTGCGAAAACACGGAGGGCTTGTCAGCCTATGTCGGCTGGCATTGAGGATAGGCAAATATTTTGTAATTGCCGCCAGGGCTCTGGCAACTCTGCCATGGTGGCGAGCTTCAGCAGCTCCAGGTTCTCATCCTTTATCTGCTGAGCGATGAATGCTCACTTTTTTGAAGATGAACTCAATTGCATTGGCTTCCTCCAGGAAAGCGCATCGGGGTTTTCTCTAGTCAACTACGCTTGGCGGCCTTCTGGGTGTCGTAGTTCAATCCGGGTTTGCACCAGTCAAAGTGCAACTCTTTAACTACAAAAAACCATCCCGCTTCACGAAAGCTGGCGAGACGAGACATATTTCATGAAGACATCCTTCACCACCGCTTCTCCTGCAGATCGCGTGCTTTGCCCTGTCTTGCGCGAACGCATCATGACGGCGGACCAGGCCGCCGGCCTGATTCAATCCGGCATGACACTGGGCATGAGCGGCTTCACTCCCGCAGGTGCACCCAAGGCCGTGCCCCAGGCATTGGCACGCCGCATCGAAGCGCAGAACGCCAATGGCGGCAATTTCCGCATCAGCCTTTGGACGGGGGCGTCGACCTCGGCCGAGCTGGACGGAGCACTGGCCAAGGTGCATGGCATCGAACGCCGTCTGCCCTATCAGTCGGACCCCACGGTGCGCAAGGAGATCAACGAAGGGCGCATGCAGTATGTGGACATCCACCTCTCGCATGTGGCGCAGCATGTGTGGTTCGGCTTCCTCGGCCATCTCGACGTGGCGGTGATCGAGGTGGCGGGTGTTTTGCCCGATGGCCGCCTGATTCCATCGACCTCGGTGGGCAACAACAAGACCTGGCTGGAGCAGGCCGACAAAGTCATTCTCGAAGTCAACAGCGCCCAGCCCGCCGAACTCGAGGGCATGCACGATATCTACTACGGCGCGGCCGTGCCGCCCAGGCGCAAGCCCATCCCCATGGAGCACCCGTTCGACCGCATTGGCGAGCCCTATCTGCATTGCGATCCGGGCAAGGTGATTGCCGTGGTGCCCACAGCGCAGCGTGACAGGCTGGCAGCATTCACGGCGCCCGATGAGGGCTCCAAGCACATTGCCGAGAACATCATCGACTTTCTGCTGCATGAGGTGAAAGTGGGGCGCCTGCCGCCCGAGTTGCTGCCGCTGCAGTCGGGCGTTGGCAATATCGCCAACGCCGTGCTGGCGGGGCTGAACAACGGCCCGTTCGACCATCTGAACGCCTATACCGAGGTGCTGCAGGACGGCATGCTCGACATGCTGGAGTCGGGCAAGCTCGATACCGCGTCGACCACCTCGCTGGCGCTGAGCCCTGTGGCCATGGAGCGCTTTCTGGCCAATATCGACTATTACCGTCAACGCATCATGCTGCGCCCGCAGGAGATATCGAACCACCCCGAGCTGATCCGTCGCATGGGTTTGATTTCGATGAACGCGCTGATCGAGGCCGATATGTACGGCAACGTCAACAGCACGCATGTCATGGGCTCGTCCATCATGAACGGCATTGGTGGCAGCGGCGACTTTGCGCGCAATGCCTATCTGTCCATCTTCATGACACCCTCCACGGCCAAGGGCGGCAATATCAGCTGCATCGTACCCATGGTCTCCCATGTCGATCACACCGAGCATGACGTGCAGGTCATCGTGACCGAGCAGGGCCTGGCCGATCTGCGCGGCCTGGCGCCGGTGCAGCGCGCACGTCTGATCATCGAGAAATGCGTGCACCCCGACTACAAGGCGGCGATGAGAGAGTATCTGGAGCGCGCGCTGCGCGATGCACCGGGCAAGCACACGCCGCATCTGCTCGACCAGGCTTATGCCTGGCACCAGCGCTATCTGAAGACGGGCTCCATGCGGACCTGAGGGAGCATGCGCAAACCAGAAACGCTGCCATGGCAGCGTTTCTGGGTGATGCTGTCTGCAACCCGGATGGCGGTTTCGCAAAGCGCTCTGGATTTGCAAGCCTTTCCGGGGCGTGGGCGCGGTACGGATTCAGGTCACCGGTGCCGGATTGAACAGTACCAGCGCGTTATGCAACTGCCAATGCTCGGCCCAGGTCTTTTTGCGACCGCTGGCGACATCGAGCATCAGCCTGAACATCTCCCAGCCTATGTCTTCGATCGAGGCCTCGCCGTCGGCAATGCGTCCGGCGTTGATATCCATCAGATCGTGCCAGCGCCGCGCCAGGTCGCTGCGCGTGGCTACTTTGATCACCGGCACCTGTGCCAGACCGTAAGGCGTGCCGCGGCCCGTGGTGAAGACATGCAGGTTCATGCCGGCCGCCAGCTGCAGCGTGCCGCAGATGAAGTCGCTGGCCGGCGTGGCCGCATAGACCAGACCCTGGCTGATGCCGCGATCGGCCAGCCGCTGACCGGGCGACAGCACGCCGGTGATGGGGGCCGTGCCGCTCTTGATGATGGAGCCCATGGCCTTTTCGACGATGTTCGACAATCCGCCTTTTTTATTGCCCGGTGTGGTGTTGGCGCTGCGGTCCACGCGGCCCTTGTCGAGATAGGCGTCGTACCAGGCCATTTCCTCGATCATGGCTTCGGCCACTTCGGGGCTTGCGGCGCGCGAGGTGAGCTGGTCGATGCCGTCGCGCACCTCGGTCACCTCGCTGAACATCACGGTGGCGCCCGCGCGCACCAGCAGGTCGGTACAGAAGCCCACGGCGGGGTTGGCGGTGACGCCGCTGAAGGCATCGCTGCCCCCGCATTGCACGCCCACCACCAGGGCGCTGGCGGGCACGGTCTCGCGGCGGCGGGCGTCGAGGCGGCGCAGATGTTGCTCGGCCTGGCGCATGATGGAGTCGATCATGGACATAAAGCCCACATGGGCCTCGTCCTGCAGGCAGACCACATCGAGTGCTGGTTCGCGCTCGTCGACGATGGGAAAACTGCCCGGCGGCAGCAGGCGCTCGGGCTGCAGCTTTTCGCAGCCCAGGCTGACCACCATGACCTCGCCGCCGAAGTTCGGGTTGCGGCTGATATTGCGCAGCGTGCGCTGCGGGATCTCGGCTCCCACGGCATCGATGGCCACGCCACAGCCGTAGCTGTGCTCCAGGCCCACCACGTCGTCAACATGGGGGTATCGGGGCAGCAGCTCGGACTTGATGCGGCGCACCGCAAAGTCGAGCACCCCGGCCACGCATTGCACCGTGGTGGTGATGGCCAGGATGTTGCGCGTGCCCACCGTACCGTCCGCATTGCGGTAGCCCTCGAAGGTATAGCCTGCCAACGGCTCCAGCACGGGCGGCTTGACAGTGGCGATGGGCAGGCCCTGCAGCGAGCGTGCCTCGGGCATCTGCAGCAAGCGCTCGTGCACCCAGCTGCCGGCGGCAATGGGTTTGAGCGCATAGCCGATGACCACGTTGTAGCGGCGCACCGCACCGCCTTCGGGAATGTCCACCAGTGCCACCTTGTGCGCCTGCGGCACCTTGTCGAGTAGCGTGAGGCCGGACGGCAGCACGGTGCCCGCAGGCAGGCCGCCGTCGTTGGCAACAATGGCAACGTTGTCGGCCGCATGCATGCTGATGGAAAGCGGAAGTGGGGTACTCATGGCAATGTCTCAATTTTCTAGGGGCCAGCACTGCTACGGCATAGCAGTTGGCACAGTCTGCGCAAACGGCGCAGCCCAAGGCGAGGAACACCGAGCAAGGGCCGCCCCGCAGCGACGGTGTCGTCCCCCTCCCTTGCAAAGCAAGTTAGAGAGGGGGAAGCCGCGAAGCGGCTCAGGGGGGGGGCTTTACTTATTCAGCCTTTATTCCTGCAGACTTGATCACCTTGGCCCACTTGCTCACTTCGGCCTTCTGGTAGTCGGCCAGCTCGACGGTCGTCATGTTCGACGGCAGCATGCCAAAGTTCTTGAGGCGGGCCTGGACTTCGGGGGTGGCGACGATCTTCAGGATCTCGGCATGCAGGCGGTCCACGATGGCCTTGGGCGTGCCCGCAGGGGCGAAAACGGCCTGCCAGGAGCCCATGTCGAAACCCTTCTCGCCGGCTTCGGCAATCGTCGGTACATCGGGCAGCGATTCCAGGCGCTTGGAGCTGCTCACGGCGATGGGGCGCAGCTTGCCGGACTGGATGTGGGGGCCGACAACCAGGGCAGTGTCGAACATCATGTCCACCTGTCCGCCCATGACATCCTGCACGGCGGGACCGCTGCCCTTGTAGGGAACATGGGTGAACTTCACGCCGGTCTGGTAGGCCAGCAGTTCCAGCGCCATGTGGTTGGAGGTGCCGTTGCCAGGGGAGGCCGAAGTCAGACCGCCCGACGAGGCCTTGGCCTTGCTGCCGGCCAGCACGTCAGCCAGTGTCTTGTAGGGGCTGGAGGCAGGCACCACCAGCACCAGAGGGCCGGAGCCGAGCATGGCGACGGGCGTGAAGGACTTGACGGGGTCATAGTCCAGCTTGGAGTACAGGCTGACATTGATGGCGTGCGAGCTGATGGTGCCGCCCAGGATGGTGTAGCCGTCGGCCGGGGCGCGTGCCGCCAGGGCCGAACCCACGCTGCCGCCGGCGCCGCCCTTGTTCTCGATGACCACGGGCGTGCCCAGGGCCTTGCTCAGCGGCTGCGCAATCACGCGCGCCAGGGTGTCGGTATTGCCGCCGGGGGGGAACGGCACCAGATAGGTGATGGGCTTGCCGGTGGGCCAGTTGCCCTGTGCAAGGGCCGGTGCGGCGACAAGGGATGCGCCCAGCAGCAGGGCGCTGGCGGCGAGGGTGGATTGAAGCAGGGTGCGGCGTTGCATGATGGTTGTCTCTGGTTGAAAAGCGTCTTTTTGTGCTGTGGAAAGGGGTGCGCTTGAATCAGCTCGGCTTGGGCTGGATATGTGCTCTTTGCGGTCTTTCTGTGCAGGGGGCTGGAGTTCAGAAGCGCGGTTGCTCGCCGGTGAATTCCGGGTCGTATCTGCGCATCTGCCCCAGGTCGTCGCGGTTGCGGATGCCGCAATGCAGATAGTTGTCGTGCAGGCGGGCCAGGGCCTCGCGGTCCAGGGTCACGCCCAGGCCGGGCGTGGTGGGC
The DNA here is from genome assembly GCF_000739375.1 of Comamonas testosteroni TK102. Classification (NCBI taxonomy): domain Bacteria; kingdom Pseudomonadati; phylum Pseudomonadota; class Betaproteobacteria; order Burkholderiales; family Comamonadaceae; genus Comamonas; species Comamonas testosteroni. The sequence goes on from NZ_CP006704.1 coordinate 280,438, forward strand.
ACGCGCAGGCTGCCCTGCTCGAACTGCAGACGGCCGCCTTCGACGACTTCCTCGTCCTGCCACGGATAGTGGGTGTCGCAGGCATAGGTCAGCAGGGGCACGCTGGCGCACAGATGAGTCATGGCCACCAGGCTCACACCCAGATGGGAGTTGCTGTGCATGGACAGGCCCAGGTCGAAGGTGCGGCACAGCGTGGACAGGCGCTGTGTGGCACGCAGGCCGCCCCAGTAATGGTGGTCGCTGAGCACGATCTTCACGGGGCAGCCCATCTCGGCGTTGCGGCGGAACTCGGCAAAGTCCGTCACCACCATGTTGGTGGCCAGGGGCACGTCGCACTCGCGTGCCACGGCGGCCATGCCGTCCAGGCCCGGGGCCGGGTCCTCGTAGTACTCGAGCACGCCGCACAACTGCTGCACGATCTTCAGGCTGGTCTCCACGGTCCAGTTGCCATTCGGGTCGATGCGCAGCGGTGTGCCGGGGAAAGCCTCGGCCAGCGCCAGGATGCCGGCCGCTTCCTGCTCGGGCGGCAGCGTGCCGGCCTTGAGCTTGATGCTCTGGAAGCCGTATTGGTCGATCATGCGCCGGGCCTGGGCCACGAGCTGGGCCGGCGTCAGGGCTTCGCCCCAGGCGTCGGGGGCATAGGGCTGGCCCACATGCTCGGCGTATTTGTAGAACAGATACGCTGAGTAGGGCACGCGGTCGCGTGCGGGTCCGCCCAGCAGGTCGACGATGGGGGCCTGGGCCATCTGGCCCTGCAGGTCCAGCATCGCAACTTCGAAGGCGCTGACCACCTTGGCCACGGTCTTGGAGACATGGGTGCCAGGGGCCAGCGAGACCTGCTGACCCAGAAATTCCGAGGCCGTGAGCTTGGGCGGAGTGACCAGGGCCGCAACACGGGTCTCCATTTCATTGAGGGCCCAGGGCGAGAGCCCGACCAGGGCCGGTGCGGCCTTGGCCAGAGCATCCAGCATGGGTTGGTCGCCGTAGCTCTCGTTGATGCCGACCAGACCGGAAGCAGTCTCGATCTCGATGATGGAGCGCAGTGCCCAGGGCTCGTGAATGCCGGCGGCGTTGAGCAGCGGCGGATCACGGAAGGCAATCGGCGTGATGCGGATGTGGCGGATCTGGTGAGAGGTGCTCATCTTGTGATGACTGATGCGGCCCAGGAGCTGCGGGCCGAAGTTGAAATAGGGCGTCTTTGTGGTATGTTGTCGTACAACTGAAAGCCATTATCATCAGGCTCATGAGTACTCAGACATCGGAATTACCCCAATCAACCCCGTCTTTGCCGCTGACGGAGGGGTACGCGCTGCGCAGCAAAACCAGCAAGGGCAGCCGCAGTCTGGCGAATCTGTTGTCCGAGGAGTTCGAACACAAGATCCGCCAGGGCCTGCTGCATGAGGGGGAGAAGCTGCCCACCGAGTCCGAACTCGTGCGCAGCTATGACGTCAGCCGCACCGTGGTGCGCGAGGCGTTGTCCAAATTGCAGGCTGCAGGGCTGGTCGAGACCCGCCATGGCATAGGCACGTTTGTGCTGCCCGCGCGCCAGAGTGCAAGCCCCATGCTCAGCGCGCGCGAGCTCAGCGAGTCCGTCGATGTGCTGGCCGTGCTGGAGCTGCGCATCAGTCTGGAGACCGAGGCAGCCGGTCTGGCTGCCCAGCGCCGCAGCGAAGCCCATCTGCAGGTCATGAGCGAGGCTCTACAGGAGTTCGAGCATCATTTCGCCCTGGGGCACGACACTGTCGAGCATGATCTGGCCTTTCACCTGAGCATCGCGCAGGCCACAGGCAACCGGTATTTTCAGGACATCCTGCAGCATTTCGGAACGCTGCTGATTCCGCGCAATCGCATCGCCTCCATGCATACGCCGGCACGCGATCCCGACTATCTGCGTCGTGTGAACCGCGAGCACGAGGAGATCTATGCCGCCATCTTGCGCCAGGATGCCGATTCGGCACGCGCCGCCATGCGCATCCATCTGACCAACTCGCGGGAGCGCTTGCGCCTGGCCCAGCGCCTGAGCCTGAGCGCCGAGTCCTGATTCCGAAACCCTGGCCTGGGCGGGCGCTTGATGCAAGAGGCTGACCGCAGCAAAGCGCGGCGGACCGCCCGCGGCATGCGGCGGCCGTAGTGTCCCGCTGCGTCGAGCACTTGGGGGTGCTTCCAAATTTATAGCTTCAGGCGATCTTCAGGATTGAGTTTGACGCATATTTCTTGGATGAAAGTGACGAAGACCAAAGCCTGGTAGACGGCGGCGATCCGTGCTTACCCTTAGAAAAAAACGCTTGGTGTTCAAAAAAGCCTAGTTGTATGATGACTGACCACAACAAGGAGACATTTCACCATGGTCCGACGCTCGCACTTTCTGCGCTCTCTGCTGGCCCTGGCGGCCGGCGGTTTGCTGTCGTCCACATTGCTGGCTGCCGATGCCTGGCCCAGCAAGCCCATCCGTCTGGTCGTTCCCTATCCGCCCGGCGGCAGCTCCGACATCATTGCGCGCTCCATCGGGCAGTTGATCTCCCAGGAGCTCAAGCAGACCGTGGTGATCGACAACAAGCCCGGCGCCAATGGCAATCTGGGCGCTGAGTTCGTCGCCCGCGCACCGGCGGACGGCTACACCTGGCTGCTCTGCGATCTCGGCGCACTGGCCATCTCTCCCTCGATCTACACCAAGCTCAGCTTCGACCCTTCCAAGGCGCTGCGTGGTGCGGCCATGCTGGCCTATTCGCCCCATATGCTGGTGGTGCACCCCTCCGTCCAGGCCAGCAATCTCAAGGAGCTGGTGGAGCTGTCCAAGAAGCAGGACCTGAACTTTGCCGTTACCGCATCGGGCAGTGCCCCCCATCTGGCCGGCGTGGAGCTGGCCCGGATCACCGGCGCCAAATGGGTGTATGTGCCCTACAAGGGCGGCGTGCAGTCGGTGCAGGACACGGTGGCAGGCCAGACCCAGGTGCTGATGAACGGCATGCTGGCCACCTATCCGCATGTGCAAAGCGGCAAGCTCAAGCTGCTGGGCATTTCCAAGAACACCCGCATGCCCCTGATTGCCGATGTGCCGACGCTGGCGGAGCAGGGCGCACAGGGTTTTGCCTCGGGCACCTGGCAGGGCGTGGTGCTGCCCGCCAAGACGCCTGAAGCCGTGGTGCAGCGTGTGAACCAGGTGCTGCTCGGTGCCATCCGCTCCACCGAGGTCCGCTCCCGGCTGACCGGCCAGGGTGCCGAGGTCGTCACGATGACACCCGCCGAAACCGACAAATTCTTCAATGCCGAGCGCGCGCGCTGGCGCGCCGTGGTGCAAGCCGCCCAACTGCAGCTGGATTGAGCTGCCAGATCTTTTTGCTCTCCTCTTTTCAAGGATTACCATGACACCCCAAGACCTCAAAGACGTGATGAGTTCCGGCCTGCTGTCCTTCCCCGTGACGGACTTCGATGCCCAGGGCAACTTCAATGCCAAGGGCTATGCCGCACGCCTTGAATGGCTGGCCCCCTACGGCGCCAGTGCCCTGTTCGCTGCCGGCGGCACCGGCGAGTACTTCTCGTTGTATGGCGAGGAATACGGTCAGATCATCAAGACCGCCGTGGATACCTGCCGCGGCAAGGTGCCCATCATTGCCGGCGCCGGCGGCCCCACCCGCACCGCCATTGCCCATGCCCAGGAAGCCGAGCGCCTGGGCGCCCACGGCATCCTGCTGCTGCCCCACTACCTGACCGAAGCCGGCCAGGAAGGCCTGATCGCCCATGTGGAGCAGGTCTGCAAGAGCGTGAAGTTCGGCGTCATCGTCTACAACCGCGACCGCACCCGCTTCACGCCCGAATCGCTGGCCATTCTGGCCGAGCGCTGCCCCAATCTGGTGGGCTTCAAGGACGGCATGGGCAATATCGAGACCATGTCCTCCATCTTCATGAAGATGGGCGACCGTTTCGCCTACCTGGGCGGCCTGCCCACGGCCGAAGTCTATGCGGCCGCCTACAAGGCTCTGGGCACGCCCGTGTATTCCTCTGCCGTCTTCAACTTCATCCCCAGGACGGCGATGGCGTTCTACGAAGCCGTGCGCACCGACGACATGGCCACGCAGCACAAGCTGCTCAAGGAATTCTTCATGCCCTACCTGAAGATCCGCAACCGTGTCGAAGGCTACGGCGTGAGCATCATCAAGGCCGGCGCCAAGCTGGTCGGCCACGATGCCGGTCCCGTGCGCGCTCCCCTGACCGACCTCAAGCCTACCGAGATGGAGGAGCTCAAGGTCCTGATCGACAAGCTCGGCCCCCAGTAAGACCCGATGCAGGGGTCAGGCCAAGAACCGGGCCCCGCGTCTTCAGGAGACAAAGCATGAAAAAGATACTGATCACGCTGGGGGCCACCCTGGCCCTGGCCGCCCAGGCGGCCGGCAACTTTCCCGACCGGCCTGTCAACATCATCGTGCCTTTCCCGGCCGGCGGCTCCACCGACACCGTGGCGCGTGCGGTGGCCCTGAGCATGGCCGAGCAACTGGGCAAGCCCTTTGTCGTGGAAAACCGTCCTGGTGCCACGGGCACCATCGGTGCGGGAGCCGTCAAGCGTGCAGCGGCCGATGGCTACACCTTGCTGGTGGCCTCGCTGGGCCCTTTTGTGGTGACCCCTCATATGGTCAAGAACGTGCCCTATGACGCCAGCAAGGATTTCGACTACATCACCATCCCCGTGCAGGCGCCCAATGTGCTCGTTGCCAGCCCGACGCAAAAGGCCCGCAGCGTGAGCGAGGTGATTGCCGCGCTCAAGGCCAATCCCGGCAAGATCAGTTTTGCAAGCTCCGGCAATGGTTCCTCGGACCATCTGTCGGCCGAGCTGTTCTGGCAGCAAACGGGCACCGACGCCGTGCATGTGCCCTACAAGGGCGGAGCACCGGCCATCACCGATCTGCTGGGTGGACAGGTGGATTTTTCCTTCCAGAACGTCAATGCCGTGCTGCCCCATCTGCGTAGCGGCAAGCTGCGTGCCATTGCCGTGACCGGCAGCCAGCGTTCGCCCGTGCTGCCCGACGTTCCCACACTGGCCGAGTCCGGCGTCAAGGGTGCCGAGGTCTACTCCTGGCAAGGCATGGCCGCTCCCAAGGGCTTGCCGGCGGATGTCAAGGCCAGACTGGCCAAGGCCGCCATTGTCGCCGTGCAGCAACCCGACATCCGCAAGCGCTTTGTGGAGCAGGGGCTGGAAATCGTGGGCAACACACCTGAGGAATTCACGCGCTTTCAGGCCCAGGAGAACGAGCGCTGGAAGCAACTGATCCAGACCCGCAAGATCACCGCCGACTGAAGGCGGTCCGCCGCCGACGGGCGCTCTGCGCCTGCCGGATTTTCCTGCCGCGAACCGCGGCCCATGCACCCACAAAACCGATAACGGAGACAAGGCATGCGACACCCTTCCCGCCGATTGCTGCTCACACTGGTCTTGGCCGGACTGTCCTGCGCTGCCAGCGCACAACAGTCCGGCAAGCCCCTGACACTGGTCGTTCCTTTCGCGCCCGGCGGCGGCAGCGACACCAGTGCCCGCCTGCTCAGCCAGGCCCTGGCCAGCCGCCTGGGACAGACCGTGGTCATCGAGAACAAGCCCGGCGCTGCGGGGGTGATCGGTGCCGACCAGGTGGCCCGGGCGCCGGCCGACGGCAATACCATCCTGCTGGGCAATATCGGCACCCAGTCCATCAACCCCATCCTCTACAAGAAGCTGCCCTACGACGCCAAGACGGCCTTCGCCCCCGTCAGCCTGGTCGCCGAGCTGCCCCAGGTGCTGCTGGTGCATCCCGGCGTGCAGGCCAAGGACGTGGCCGGCCTGATTACCCTGCTCAAGGCCCAGCCCGGCAAGTTCAGCTACAGCACCTCGGGTCCGGGCGGCTCCATGCACCTGGCCGGCGAGATGTTCAAGAGCGCCACCCAGACCGATATCCAGCATGTGGCCTACCGAGGTGGCGGGCCGGCCATCGTGGACCTGCTGTCCGGCCATGTGCAGATTACGTTTGCCACCGTGCTCGAAAGCCTGGGTCACATCAAGGCCGGCAAGCTGCGCGCCCTGGCCGTGACTGGTGACAAGCGTGTGCCGGCGCTGCCCGATGTGCCCACGGTGGCCGAGACCGTGCCAGGTTTCAAGTCCATCTCCTGGGTGGGCGTGCTGGCTCCGGCCAAGACGCCGCAGGCCACCATCGACCGTCTGGCAGCGGCCATCCGCGATACCGTGGCCCAGCCCGACATCGCCCAGCGGCTCAACGAACAGGGCGCTGTCGCCAGGACCAGCACACCCCGGCAGTTCGCCGCGCTGATCGAGTCCGACTACACGACCTACGCCCAGCTCATCGCCGAAAAGGGGATCAAGGCCGAATAAGCTTTAAACCGCCTGGCGGCCCTCACAAGCGGGCCGCTTTCTCCCCTGGAGGCTGCGGCCTCCACCATTGACCAAAGCAAGGAATTCCCGGCATGGCGACCACCCGACCACGCGTTCTTCAATACGGCAAGATGCCGCTGACCCAGCTTGATGCCGAACTGGCTCAGGCCTACGAGGTGAGCATCCTCTCCGAGCAGCCCGATCCCGAGCGCTTTCTTGCCGAGCATGGCGGCCAGTTCGAATATGCGGTCACCTCGGCCGCCATGGGCCTGCCTGCGGGCGTGGTCGACGCTCTGCCCAATCTCAAGTTCGTGAGCAGCTTCGGCGTGGGCTTCGATGCCCTCGACAAGGACGCTCTGCTGCGCCGTGGTGCACGTGTGGGCTACACGCCCGGCGTGCTCGACGACTGTGTGGCCGACCTGGCCTTTGCCCTGCTGCTGGACGCCACACGCGGCCTGAGCGAGTCCGACCGTTTCGTGCGCCGCGGCGACTGGAGCCAGAGCCGTTTCGGCATCCGCACCCGCGCCAGCGGCAAGCGCCTGGGCATCTTCGGCATGGGCCGCATCGGTTCCACCGTGGCGCGTCGCGCCTCGGGCTTCGACATGGAAGTGGCCTACCACAACCGCCGCCCCGTCGAAGGCTCGCCCCACCAGTACCTGCCCTCGCTGCTGGAGCTGGCGCGCTGGGCCGACATCCTGGTCATCACCGCCGCCGGCGGTGAAGGCACGCGCCACCTGGTGAATGCCGAGGTGCTGGCGGCCCTGGGCCCGCAGGGCTTCCTGGTCAATGTGGCGCGCGGCAGCGTGGTCGACGAAGCCGCCCTGGCCGATGCCCTGGAGAACAGGCGCATCGCCGGCGCCGGCCTGGACGTGTTCGAGGACGAGCCCCGCCCCCTGCCTGCCCTGCTGGCCCTGGACAACGTGGTGCTGGCCCCCCACATCGCCAGCGGCACCCACGAAACCCGCCGCGCCATGGCTGACCTGGTGCTGCAGAACCTGCAGCAGTTCATCGCCACGGGCCGCCCTGCGGCCGAGGTGCCCTGGTCCGCCGCGCAGTGATTTCCTTTTCCCTCCGAGTCTGTTGAAGAGCCTTCCCATGTCCACTACCCCGACCATCACCGCCATTGAAGTCATCCCCGTCGCCGGCCGCGACGGCATGCTCATGAACCTCAGCGGCGCGCATGCGCCCTACTTCACCCGCAACATCGTGCTGGTGCACGACAGCGCGGGCCGTACGGGGGTGGGCGAGGTGCCGGGCGGCGAAGGCATTCGCCAGGCGCTGGAGGACAGCCAGCAGGTGCTGATCGGCCGTTCCATCGGCCAGCACCTGCAGCTGCTGCAAGAGGTGCAGAAATCCCTGGAAGGCCGCGACACCGGCGGCCGTGGCCTGCAGACCTTTGACCTGCGCATCGGCGTGCACGCGGTCACGGCCATCGAATCCGCCCTGCTGGACCTGCTGGGCCAGCACCTGGGTGTGCCCGTGGCCGCCCTGCTGGGCGAAGGCCAACAGCGCGAGCGCGTGGAAATGCTGGGCTACCTGTTCTTTGTGGGCCCCAGCGACAAGACCGGCCTGGACTATGTCAAGCCCGGCGAAGATAAGCGGGGCACGGACGACTGGACCCAGGTGCGCCACATGACGGCCATGACGCCCGAGACCATCGTGCGCCAGGCCGAAGCCGCCTACGCGCGCTACGGCTTCAACGACTTCAAGCTCAAGGGGGGCGTGCTGGCCGGCGAGCAGGAGGTCGAAGCCGTGACGGCCCTGGCGAAACGCTTCCCCGAGGCCCGTGTCACCCTGGACCCCAACGGTGGCTGGCTGCTCAAGGACGCCATCCGCCTGATGCGCGACATGCGCGGCGTGCTGGCCTATGCCGAAGACCCCTGCGGCGCCGAAGGCGGTTTCTCGGGCCGTGAAGTCATGGCTGAATTCCGCCGCGCCACGGGGCTGCCCACGGCCACCAACATGGTCGCTACCGACTGGCGCCAGATGGTGCACGCCCTGTCGCTGCAGTCTGTGGACATCCCCCTGGCCGATCCCCATTTCTGGACCATGGCCGGCTCGGTGCGCGTGGGCCAGACCTGCCGCGACTGGGGCCTGACCTGGGGTTCGCACTCCAACAACCACTTCGACATCTCGCTGGCCATGTTCACCCACGTGGCCGCCGCCGTGCCCGGCAAGGTCACGGCCATCGACACGCACTGGATCTGGCAGGACGGCCAGTACCTCACGCAGAACCCGCTGCAGATCAAGGGCGGTTTTGTGGAGGTGCCCAAGACCCCCGGCCTGGGCGTGACCGTGGACCGCGAAGCCCTCAAGCGCGCCAACGCCCTGTACCTGGAACATGGCCTGGGCGCGCGCGACGACGCCATCGCCATGCAGCACCTGATCCCCGGCTGGAAGTTCGACAACAAGCGTCCTTGCATGGTGAGGTGATGCTCCCCCTGAGGCGCTACGCGCCTTCCCCCTCTCTCGCTGTGCGGGAGGGGGACGACACCTTCGGTGCGGGGCGGCGCGGCCGGCTTAGGCCCTTCCTCGGTGTCCATCGCTTTGGGTCGCGCCTGCTTCAAATGCAGCGCCCAACTAGCTCACCCTCTTTTATCGAATCTCTCTTTTGGAGCATTTCATGTCCCGCTACGACAACCTCATCAACGGCCAATGGACGGCCGCCACCACCTACAGCCCCAACACCAACCCCAGCGATCTGTCCGATGTGATCGGCGAGTACGCCCAGGGCGGTGCCGAGGACGTGCAGGCCGCCGTGGCCGCCGCCGCTGCCGCTTTCCCAGTCTGGTCTACCTCGGGCATCCAGGCGCGCTCCGACGCCCTGGACAAGATCGGCACGGAAATCCTGGCGCGCAAGGCGGAGCTCGGCGAGCTGCTGGCCCGCGAAGAAGGCAAGACCCTGCCCGAAGCCATTGGCGAAGTCGGCCGCGCCGGCCAGATCTTCAAGTTCTTTGCCGGCGAATGCCTGCGCCTGACGGGCGAGACCGTGCCTTCGGTGCGCCCCGGCATCGGCGTGGAAATCACGCGCGAGCCCATCGGTGTGGTCGGCCTGATCACGCCCTGGAACTTCCCCATCGCCATCCCCGCCTGGAAGATCGCTCCGGCCCTGGCCAACGGCTGCTGCGTGGTGCTCAAGCCCGCCGACCTGGTGCCCGGCAGTGCCTGGGCCCTGGCCGACATCATCCACCGCTCTGGCATCCCCGCCGGTGTCTTCAACCTGGTCATGGGCCGCGGCCGCGTGATCGGTGAAGCCCTGGTCAACCACGCCGATGTGGCGGCGATCAGCTTCACGGGCTCGACGGGCGTGGGCCGCGGCATTGCCGAAGCCTGCGTGAAAAGCGGCAAGAAGGTGCAGCTGGAAATGGGCGGCAAGAATCCCCAGATCGTGCTGGACGATGCCGACCTGAACCAGGCCGTGGAACTGTCGGCCCAGAGCGGCTTCTACTCCAGCGGCCAGCGCTGCACGGCATCGAGCCGCCTGATCGTGACCGACAGGATCTACCCGGCCTTCATCGAGGCCCTGCAGGCGCGCATGGCCCAAATCAAGGTCGGTGACGCACGCGCCGCCGGCACCGACATGGGCCCCGTGGTCAGCCAGGCCCAGCTGGAGCAGGATCTGAGCTATGTGGAAATCGCCAAGGCCGAAGGCGCGCGCCTGGCCGCTGGCGGCGCCCGCGTGGCCTGCCACACGGGCAGCGGCAAGGATGGTTTCTACATGGCGCCCACGCTGTTCGTGGACACCGAAGCCGGCATGCGCATCAACCGCGAAGAAGTCTTCGGCCCCGTGGCCAGCGTGATCCGCGTCAAGGACTACGAAGAAGCCCTGGCCATGGCCAACGACACGCCGTTCGGCCTGTCGGCCGGCATTGCGACCACCAGCCTCAAGTACGCCACGCACTTCAAGCGCCACAGCCAGGCCGGCATGGTCATGGTCAACCTGCCCACGGCGGGCGTGGACTATCACGTGCCGTTCGGCGGTCGCAAGGGCAGCAGCTACGGCCCGCGCGAGCAGGGCCGCTATGCCCAGGAGTTCTACACCACGGTGAAGACGGCCTATACGCTGGCGTGATGATTGGGACCGCTCGAGCCCGCGGCAGGGCTTGAGCCGTCCATGTTTCAGAAGAAGAGCGAGCCCGCCCCGGTTGCGTCGGCCCTGCTGCGAAAGCTGCTACGCTGCGGCCCAGTTTTTCGCTCTTCTCTTCCATGGATTCGCTCACCCCTTTGCGCGCCTTCAGGCGCATTGTCGAACTGGGCAGCATTGCCAGGGCTGCCGATGCACTCGATCTTTCCTCGGCGGCCCTCAGCAAGCAGTTGCGCGCGCTGGAGGCACAGCTGGGTGCGGTGCTGATCCAGCGCACCACGCGCCGCATGAGCCTGACCGATACCGGCCGGGCCTACTATGCCGAATGCTGCCGGCTGCTCGATGGCTTTGACATGCTGGAGCAATCGGTGCGTGCGCAGTCCGGGCAGGTCATGGGGCGTCTGCGTGTGAACGCGCCGCTGTCGTTTGCGCTGAGCACGCTGGCGCCGCTGCTGGCGCGCTTCATGCAGCGCCACCCGCTGTTGCAGCTCGATCTGTCCATGGAAGACCGGCTGGTGGACGCCGTGGGTCAGGGCTTTGATGTCTCCATACGCCTGAGCGCCGAGCTCGCGGATTCCTCGCTGATTGCGCGGCGCCTGGCCTCGCTGTCGCAGATGCTGTGTGCGTCACCGGCCTATCTGCAGCAACACGGCCGCCCGGCCAGCACAGCCGAGCTCCGCGACCATGCGCTGCTGAATTACAGCCTGGCACAGGCCGACGATGGCTTGCAAGTTCCGAGCGAAGCTCGTGCCAGCGTCAACAACAGTCTTATGTTGCGTGAGTTGTTGGAGGCTGGCCTCGGCATCGGTGCACTGCCGTCCTTTCTGGCCCGGCCCGCCATCGCCCAGGGCCAGCTGGAGGCATTGAGCCTGCAAGACTGGGCAGAGCCGCCACGCCATGTCTATGTGGTCTACCCGACGCAACGTCACCTGCTGCCCAAAGTGCGCGCCTTTGTGGACTTTCTGGCAGAAGAGCTGCCTGCGGCCATGGGCGGCGATTCTTGACGCCGGATTAAGAGTCTCTCAAGCGCAGGCCTCTTACTCCTGCGAGGCCTGCGCCCTACGCTTGCGGTCCATCAGCCATGAAGGACACAAGCATGACGCAATGCCATGATTTTGCCTGCGCTTCGCCCGCGCAGCCCGCAGCCCATCTCGCCTCCGGCCCGCTGCCGCCCCCCATCCTCGATTTCTTCCACGACGTGGTCTGTGGCTGGTGCTATGTGATGTCGCCGCGCCTGCGCCAAGTGGCAGGCGAGCTGGGCTTGCGCGTACGTCAGCGCAGCTTTGTGCTGCAAGCTTCCCGCGCCGAAATGGTGGCCAGGTTTGGCTCCATGGAGCAGGCCAAGCAAACCATTCTCGGGCACTGGGAGGCCTGCGCGCAGCATGACGACACCCAGCGCATCGACATCGAAGGCATGCGCCGCGAAAGCTTCGAGTACCCCAGCGGCCTGGCCGGCGCACTGGCCTGCCAGGCGGCCCAGCTGCTGGAGGGCGACGAGGCTCACTGGAATCTGTTCGATGCCATACAGCACGCCCATATGAGTGCCCATCGCAACATAGGCGATGCCGAGGTGCTGCTGGACATCGCTACGCACACCGGCTTCGAGCGCAATGCTTTTGCACGCTGCATGGAAAGTGCCGAGGCCTTGAACCTGGTCCGCCAGGACCTCGCACTGGCTCAGCACCTGGGCCTGCGCAGCATTCCCAGCGTCATCGCTCCGGGTCTGCCCACGCTGCAGACCCTGCCCCTGGACCTGCTGCGCGAGCGGCTGCGCACCCTGGTGGGCTAAGCCATTTCCTCTCACTTTCTCACTTGCGCCGCAAGGTGCACAGCTTCCTAGGAAACACTCATGTACTTCTCTTTCCGCGCCCGTGTCCAGCGCTTGCCCTCCCTGTTGCTCGCGATGGCTGCAGCGTTTTCCGGCCTGGCTCATGGCCACGGTGGCCACACGCTCCCAGCCGGTGCCGGCCAGGACGTGGGCCGCAGCCCCTGGGGGCCAGGTGACGAGATCGGCCGCCTGAACCTGATCACGCCAGCCTCGCGCGCTGCCATCCTGCAGCGCATCGCAGGTGGCCAGGTCTATGACCTCGCGACCGAGTACTACGTGGGCATGCCCAGCTGGCAGGACGCCGGCGATCCGCACTACCAGTTCTGGATGACCCACACGCCACGCGGTACCGTGGTGGACGACCCCATGAACGTGGGCAAGAACATGAACACCACGCGCAGCTACACGGGCACGGCGTTCTCCATGTACAGCCATACCGGCACGCACATCGACGCACTCAACCACTTCGGCATACGCGGCAGGATCTGGAACGGCTTCAGCGCCGACGAGCATCTGGGCGACCGCGGCTGGCAGCGCACGGGCATAGAGAAATTCCCGCCACTGGTGGCGCGCGGCGTGCTGATTGACGTGGCTGCGGCCAAGGGCCTGGACATGCTGCCCGACCAGTACCGGATCACGCGCCAGGACCTCAGCGAGGCGCTGGCCCGCCAGAACGTGACGCTGCAAAAGGGCGATATCGTGCTGATTCGCACGGGCCGCATGAAGCTCTACGAGCAGCCCCAGGCTTATATGGCCAAGCCGCCAGGGCTGGGCCTGGATGCGGCCCGCTTTCTGGCCGAGGATGCGGGTGCCATGATCATCGGCGCCGACAATCTGAGCCTGGAGACCTTCCCCTCCGAGGTGGACGACGACTATGTGCCGCTGCACAGCTATCTGCTGGCCCAGCAGGGCATACCCATCATGGAGCTGGTGGCCCTGGACGCACTCTCGCGCGACAAGGTCTATGAGTTCGCCTTCATAGGAGGGCCGCTCAAGATCCGCGGCGGCGACGCCGCGCCGCTGCGCCCGATCGCCATTCCGGTGCGCTGAGAGCGGCGCTTGCCGAGGCCAGTCCCCGGGCGCCGCTCAGAAAAACAATGTGCGCACCCAGGGTGCAGCCAGCACGTTGACGGCACCGGCAATCATCATCACCAGCGATGCCATCACGGCCTGCACCTCGCCGGCCTGGCGCGCGCGGGCGACGCCGCTGCCATGGGCGGCTCCGCCCCAGCTGGCGCCCGTGGCCAGCTTGCTGCGGATGCGGGGCAGCACACGCAGCACGGTCTCGCCCAGCAGCATGGCACTGACACCGGTCAGCAGAACGAACAGCGCCGCCAGATCGGTGGGGCCGCCCAGCACTTTCTCGGCCTCGATCGCAAACGGTGTCGTGATGCTGCGCACGGCCAGGCCTTTTTGCAGCGCCTCGGACAAGCCGAACATATCGGCAAACGCAATGGTGGTGGAGATGGAGACCAGGCTGGCCACGACCACGCCGGTGGCTATCGACATCCAGTGCTTGCGCAGCAGCTTGCGGTTCTCGTACAGCGGCAGTGCAAATGCCACCGTGGTGGGGCCCAGCAGCCAGACCAGCCAGTGTGTCTGGGCGATGTACTGCGGGTAGCTGACATGGGTCAGCAGCGACAGGCCGATCAGCACCATGGGGGTGGCGACTATGGGCATCAGCAACGGGTGGGGATGCTTGCGATAAAGGCGCTTGTTGACCCAGTAACAGGCCACGGTGGCCAGCAGCGACAGCAGGCCGATGACTTCATTCGACAGCATGGCTTACTCCTCATCCAGGGCCGGGGCATCGCGGCTGGACTTGCGCCTTGCCAGCCACAGCTCGAAGCGGTAGACGCGATCGACCGCCAGCGCGGTCACTCCCATCACACAGGCCGTGCTGGCCACGATGACGGCCAGGATGCGCAGGCCCTGATGACGGATCAGATCGGGGTATTCGGTGACCACCAGCATGGCGGGCACAAAGAACAGCAGCATCTCGGCCAGCAGCCAGTTGGTGCCGCCTTGCAGCCAGCGCGCCTTGACCAGGCCCGAGAACAGCCCCACGGCCAGCAGGCCGAAACCGATCAGGCCGGCCGGCATGCTCCAGCCGAAATGCTGGCGCAGCACATCCATGGCAATCCAGATAGCGCTGAGCAGGCACACTTGCAGCACGGCCTTGAGTAGTTGCAAGAGAGTCTGGGCAAAAGAATGGCTGCCGCCCTGGGCGCGAGGGGTGGCAGCTTCCGGAATCTGTGACATGGATGAGATTCTAGGGTTTTCACCTATATTCATAAAATGACTTATTCTCATTTTTTCCATGCGTAAAAGGAATTGTCATGGACCTGCGTGCCCTGCGTTACTTCATCGAGGTTGTGCGCCAGAACGGCTTTACCCGCGCGGCTGACGCCTTGCACGTGACCCAGCCCACCATCAGCAAGATGGTCAAGGCGCTGGAGGACGAATTCGGTGGCCGTCTGCTGCTGCGCGAAGGCCGGGGCGTGCAGCTGACCGACGCAGGTCAGGTGGTCTATGACCGCGGACTGGAGATTCTGGAGCAGGCCCAGCTGCTGCGCCGTCAGGTGGCCGAGGTGGACCACATCACGCGCGGCGAGCTGTCCCTGGGCATCATGCCCACCACGGGGCACTACATGGCGCCGGTGATCGCACTGTTCCAGCAGCGCTATCCAGGCGTGAATCTGCAGGTCAACGAGCAGGGCGCGCGCGCCCAGTACCAGCTGATCCAGGAAGGCAAGCTGGACATGGCGCTGGGCCTGTTCGCGGCCCCCGATCCGGCGCTGGAGCGCTACACGGTGGCGCGCCAGAAGACGCGCGTGGTGCTGCCTGCCCAGCAGGTGGCTGACCCCGGCCAGCCCATGCGCTGGAGCGATCTGCGCGACCTGCCGTTTGTGCTCTATACCTCGGACTTTGCACTGCACGAGCATGTGCTGCAGCAATGCGAGGCGGCGGGCTTCACGCCCCAGGTCAAGCTGCAGACGCGCTACTGGGACTTCATCGGCCATCTGGTCGCGGCCCAGGTGGGTGTGGCCGTGATGTTCGAGCATGTCATCGCGCGCTACGACCCGCAGCGCGTGGCCAGCCGACCCCTGGTGGAGCCAGAGATCCCCTGGGATGTGGCGCTGATGTGGCGGCCCGGCTATCTGTCGCGCGCGGCCCAGGCCTGGCTGAACTGCGTGCGTGAGGTGTATCCACAGCCGCTGCTGGGGGCGGCTTTTCCGGATTTTCAAAACTGATAGCTGTATTCTTATGTCCAGTAAGCGATGCAAGGCTTTTTGATGCTTGATGTCAGTCCCGGCCTTTGTTGCTAAGCTCGCAGCCATGCCTCGCCCGTTCTCTTCCCATCGCTCCAGCAACTTGCGCCGCAGCACTGCGGTGCGCCAGCCCGCGCCCCGGCCCGAGGTCACGCGCCTGCTGTGCTTTCACAAGCCCTATGGGGTGCTGAGCCAGTTCACGCCCGAGGGCAAATGGCAGGGCCTCAAGGACTGGATCGATGCGCCCGGTGTCTATGTGGCGGGCCGGCTCGATGCCGACAGCGAAGGCCTGCTGCTGCTGACCAATGACGGCCAGTTGCAGGCTCGCATTGCCGATCCGCGCCACAAGATGGAGAAGACCTACTGGGTGCAGGTCGAAGGCGTGCCCGACGAAGCCGCGCTGCAGCGCCTGCGCGACGGCGTCGAATTGAGCGACGGCAAGACCCTGCCCGCGAGGGCCCGCCTGATAGAACCCCAGCCCAGCATGTGGCCGCGCAACCCGCCGATTCGCGTGCGCCAGAACATTCCCGATTGCTGGATCGAGCTCATCATCCGCGAGGGCAAGAACCGCCAGGTGCGCCGCATGACCGCTGCCGTCGGCCATCCCACGCTGCGCCTGGTGCGCATGGCCGTGGGGCCTTACTCGATCGAAGGGCTGGAGCCCGGCCAGTGGCTGGATGTGCTGCCGGTCGTTTAGCGCAAGGTATCGAGCCGCTGCAGCTCATCTTCATCTTCGGGCAGGGCAAATGCCTGCCAGCGCGGCAGAGCCGGCCAGGGGCGAAAGCGAATCCAGCCCACTTGCACCTCCTGCAGATTGCCCTGCAGTACTGCAAGAGCGGGATTCAGTTCGGACTGGCGAGTCCGCACGCAGTCGCGCAGCGATTGCATGGCTTGCTGGCCGCGTCCGAGAAAGCGCTGCCTGCCCCACCAATCGGGGGATGGTTGGCACTGGGCATAGGCCAGTGGCAGGCTGCCGACTTCTCCTTGCACCACGGAAACCAGGGCCTGCAGGTGCATATTGAGCTGTTCCTGGGGCATCAGACCCGCCAGTTGCAGCTCCAGCGCATCCCCATGAAAACGATAGCGTGCGGGTAGCGCAGCGCTGAGGGTATAGCTGCTGCCGCTGCGCGAGCGGGCACGGTGACTGAGGACGCGGCTGCCTTGCTCCAGCAATGGGCGCACCAGTTGCAGCAAGGCCTGCTGCTGCTCGGCATTGTGATGCCTCAGGGGGATGCGCAGCCGCGTGCTGTCATAGCCCCGCCATTGCTCGCGCCAGACCATCCAGCCTGCCGTATGCGGTACGAAGAAAATCAGGGTGACCACGCACAACATGGGCACAATGCCTGTCGCCAGTGACCAGGCCGCCCGGATCTCGGCGGCGGCAGCGGCATCCTCGCCCAGGCTGACGAGATTGCCGCTCAGCTTGATGAGCGTTGCAAGACTGATGGCAAATACCAGACCACAGACCAGAGAAAGCTGCTCGGGCGAGTAAAGGCGGTCGGGAAGATGAATCAGGGTGGTCAGCGCGGCGGCGCATCCCAGCAGCACCACGGCTGCGGACAGCAGATAAAACAGGGCTCCAGGGGCCTGCTGCTGGAGATCGAGGGCCGGGTTTTGTTCGAGCTTGTGTAGCCATTGCCTGTGGCGCCACCGGCGCAGCGGCTGCCATAGCAGGGCGCTGACCGCCAGGCCGGCGAGCATGCTGATGAGCAGCGCCGAAAAAGCCCATAGCAGCAAGGCTGCCAGCAACAAGAAAACCAGTCCGACCAGCCAGTTCATGCCCGCGATTGTCCTTTTAAATTGATAGCTGCTTGCGATTGATAGGCAGGCGTTTGAGTCTGTTCTACATGAAAAAAAGCGCTGCCTGCAAACGCAGGTCAGCGCGATGCTTGCAGGCTGCGGGATCAGCTGCAGCTTTTGTTGTTGGCGCCGTGCATGCCGGCGGCCTTGGCATCGGCTTCGCTCATGTACTTGCCGTTCTTGGTCGTACCGTAGAAACGGGTGCCGGGGCAGTGATAGATCTTGCTGTCCTCATTGGCCCAGACCTTGCCTGCCCCGCCGCCAGGTGCTGCGGTCGTGGCCGGCTTGGCGCCTGCAGCCCCTGGTGCCGGTGCCGCCTTCGCGGCTGGTGCTGCCGCCGGCTTAGCGGGCATGGGGGCTGTTTTGGCGGCCGGAGCAGCAGGAGCTGCTGCCGGAGCCTGGGCCAGGCTGGGCAATGTGCCGCTGACCAGGGCTGAAGCCAGGCAAATTTTCCATAAATTGCGCATACGAACTCCCTCCAACAGATGTGATGTCACAAGGCGTGACAAGCGCATGCTGCTACGGAAGACCCGATCCCGCAAGCGTCGGCCGTCAGGCTTCAGGTCCCGCTGACATAAGGGTTCAGCTTGCGCTCGCGGCCGAAGCTGCTTTCTGGGCCATGGCCGGGGATGAAGATCGTCTGGTCGCCCATGGGCCACAGACGCTGCACGATGGAGTCGATCAGCTGCTGATGGTTGCCCTGGGGGAAGTCCGTGCGGCCTATGCTGCCGGCAAACAGCACATCGCCGACAAAGGCGCGGTCGATCTGCGGCGAGTGGAAGACCACATGGCCGGGCGTGTGGCCGGGGCAGTGGCGCACGTTCAGCGTTTCCTGGCCGATGGTCACGGTGTCGCCGTCATGCAGCCAGCGCGTGGGCACAAAGGGGTCGGAGTGGGGAAAGCCGAACATGGCGCCTTGCTGGGGCAGGCCGTCGATCCAGAATTGATCGCCCTCATGCGGGCCGATGATGGGCAAGGCGTGCTTGGCCGCCAGCTCGCTGGTGCCTCCGGCATGGTCGATATGGGCGTGGGTGATCCAGATGGCCTTGAGATTCAGGCCCAGGCGCTCCGCCTCCCACTCGATCTGCTCGATATCACCACCGGGGTCGATGACGGCCGCATCCATGGTCTGGTCGCACCAGACGAGAGAGCAGTTCT
This sequence comes from Comamonas testosteroni TK102, assembly GCF_000739375.1. Classification (NCBI taxonomy): domain Bacteria; kingdom Pseudomonadati; phylum Pseudomonadota; class Betaproteobacteria; order Burkholderiales; family Comamonadaceae; genus Comamonas; species Comamonas testosteroni. The sequence continues at coordinate 298,932 of NZ_CP006704.1, forward strand.
GTTGAAAGGCGGTGACGGGGACGGTGTGATATTGCAACATGGGTGACTTGTATTTTTCGGGCGTTTGCGTAGTCTCGCGGTCAGCGAACCCCGCAAGCATGACACGGCATGACACGCGCATCAAAAATGCCCGCTCAGATTCTGGCGTCATCCCTCATTTGAGCTAGCATGGATGCGAGTGCCCCATTTTGGTGCGGGCTGCTAAAACGTATTTGTGCTGCAAGGCAGCGGGCAGTCGCTTCATGGGAAGCGGCCCGACACAGTTTCAAGATCGTTCAGGCCGTGCCCATGCCCATGCAATACAAGTTCCTCCCACGGGCAGGAATGGCAGGGGACGGGTCGGTCTGGAGGAAAACCGTTTTCAAACTCCAGGAGACTCTGCATGTCTACCTCTTCCAACCAGCCGAGCGGCGCTGACGCCCAGCGTGGTGACGCCCAGCGCTCTGGCGCCCAACGCTCTGGCGCCCAACGCATCGGCATCCCGCGGGAAACATTTCCGCTGGAAAAGCGTGTGGCCACCGTACCCGATGTGGTTGAAAAACTCGTCAAGCTGGGTTTTTCGGTCGCCATCGAATCGGGCGCTGGCGATGCCGCCAACTTCAGCGACGAGGCCTACCGGGCCGCGGGGGCCGAAGTCCTGCCCACGGCCGCAGCGCTCTGGGCTGGCGCCGACATCATCTTCAAGGTGAGGCCGCCCACTCAGGAGGAGGTAGCCTTGATGCGCGAAGGCCAGATCCTGATCGACTTCATCTGGCCGGCCCAGAACCCCGACCTGATGCAGCAGCTGGAGGCCCGGAAAGTGACTGTGCTGGCGATCGATGCGCTGCCCCGCACGCTTAGCCGCGCGCAGAAGATGGATGCGCTGACTTCGATGGCTGGCGTCTCTGGCTACCGCGCCGTGATCGAGGCCGCCAACGCCTTTGGTCGCTATTTCAATGGCCAGATCACGGCGGCAGGCAAGGTACCACCCGCCAAGGTCTTCATTGCTGGCGCTGGCGTGGCCGGCCTGTCGGCCATCGGCACGGCCGCCAACCTGGGCGCCATCGTGCGCGCCAATGACACGCGTGCCGAGGTGGCCGATCAGGTCACTTCGCTGGGCGGCGAGTTCGTCAAGGTCGATTACGAAGAAGACGGTGCTGGCGGCGGTGGCTATGCCAAGGTGATGAGCGAGGGCTTCCAGGCCGCGCAGCGCCAGATGTATGCCCAGCAGGCCAGGGAGGCCGACATCATCATCACCACCGCGCTGATTCCCGGAAAACCGGCGCCCAAGCTGATCACGGCCGAGATGGTGCAGAGCATGAAGCCCGGCAGCGTGATCGTCGACATGGCGGCCGAGCAGGGCGGCAACTGCGAGCTGACCGTGCCCAATGAGGCCGTGGTGCGCCACGGCGTGACCATCATCGGCTACACCGACCTCGCATCGCGCCTGGCCAAGCAGTCGTCAACGCTGTATGCGACCAATCTGCTGCGCCTGACGGAAGAGCTGTGCAAGGCCAAGGATGGCGTGGCCGTGGTGAATATGGAGGACGATGCGATTCGAGGCCTGACGGTTGTCAAGGACGGCGAAATCACCTGGCCTGCTCCGCCCATTGCCCAGGCACCCAAGCCAGCCCCCAAGCCCGCTGCGGCGGTGGTGGAGCAGAAGAAAGGCGGCCATGGCCACGGCGCTGCCGGACCGCTGCCGGCCAAGACCTTGGCCATTATTTTTGCGATTGCTGCCGTGGCCTTCTGGTTCATCGGCGCCTATGCGCCAGCGGCCTTCCTGGGGCACTTCACGGTGTTCGTGCTGGCCTGTTTCATCGGCTACATGGTGGTGTGGAATGTGACGCCTGCACTGCACACGCCGCTGATGAGCGTGACGAACGCCATCTCCAGCATCATCGCCATTGGCGCGCTGGTGCAGATTGCGCCGCCGGGCACGGCAGGCACGGGCCGTCCGGATGAACTGATTCGCTGGCTGGCCTTTGCCGCGCTTGTGTTGACTGCAGTCAATATGTTTGGCGGCTTTGCCGTGACACGCCGCATGCTGGCCATGTTCCGCAAATAAGAAGAACGAGCACAAGAGAGAAACACCATGTCCCAAAGTCTCGCAACGGTAGCCTATCTGGGGGCTGCCATTTTGTTCATCCTCAGCCTCGGCGGCCTGTCGAACCCCGAAACCTCGCGCCGCGGCAATCTGTTCGGCATGGTCGGCATGGCGCTGGCCGTGATGGCCACTGTGTTCGGCCCGCGTGTCGATGCCGGCGGCATCGCCTGGATCGTCGGCGCGCTGGTGCTCGGCGGTGGTATCGGCCTGTATGCGGCCAGGGTCGTCAAGATGACCCAGATGCCCGAGCTGGTCGCCCTCATGCACAGCCTGGTCGGTCTGGCGGCATGTCTGGTGGGCTTTGCCAGCTATGTCGATACCTCCATCCAGCTCGCTGGCGCAGAAAAAGCCATTCACGAGGTGGAAATCTACGTGGGCATCCTGATCGGTGCGGTCACCTTCTCGGGCTCGCTGATTGCCTTCGGCAAGCTCAACGGCAGGATAGGCGGCAAGCCGCTGCTGCTGCCCGCACGCCACTGGCTCAATCTGCTCGCGCTGCTGGTGGTGATCTGGTTCGGCCGCGAGTTTCTGCATGCCGAAACCGTGGCTGACGGCATGTTGCCGCTGGTCGTGATGACCACCATTGCGCTGCTGTTCGGCGTGCACATGGTCATGGCCATCGGTGGCGCCGACATGCCCGTGGTGGTCTCCATGCTCAACAGCTACTCGGGCTGGGCGGCGGCGGCCACCGGCTTCATGCTGGGCAATGACCTGCTGATCGTCACGGGCGCGCTGGTGGGCTCTTCGGGTGCCATCCTGAGCTACATCATGTGCCAGGCCATGAATCGCAACTTCATAAGCGTGATTGCGGGCGGCTTCGGCTCCGGCGCGCCGGCCAGGAAGGGCGGTGCCGCTGCGGCTGCCGAGCCCCAGGGCGAAGTGGCGCCCGTCAGCGCGGCCGAGACGGCCGAGCTGCTGCGCGAAGCCAAGAGCGCCATCATCGTGCCCGGCTACGGCATGGCCGTGGCCCAGGCCCAGCACACGGTCAACGAAATCACCAGGACCCTGCGCGAAAAAGGCGTCGCTGTGCGCTTTGCCATCCATCCGGTGGCGGGCCGCATGCCCGGTCACATGAACGTGCTGCTGGCCGAGGCCAAGGTGCCTTACGACATCGTGATGGAGATGGACGAGATCAACGAAGACTTCCCCGAGACCGATGTGGCCATCGTCATCGGCGCGAACGACATCGTGAACCCCGCGGCTCAGGACGACCCTGACAGTCCCATCGCCGGCATGCCGGTGCTGGAAGTGTGGAAGGCCAAGACCTCCATCGTGATGAAGCGCTCCATGGCCTCCGGCTATGCAGGCGTGGACAATCCGCTGTTCTACAAGGACAACAACCGCATGCTGTTCGGCGATGCCAAGAAGATGCTCGACGAGGTGCTGGGAGCGCTGAAGAGCTGATGAAATGGGGCGACTGCCCCTGATGCGATCCTCTGCAGCCATGCAATGCGGGAGGAGGCCATCCTGTGCCGGGCGTCCCCGCCGCGAGGCGGCTCCTGCCCTGCGTGCGGGGCTTGCAGCCTGGGTCTGTCCCTGAAATGCCTGCGGTGTTCGGCCGCAGGCATTTTGTCTTTCAGAGATGCGGGACGGCGATCTCGCCCAGCAGCACGGCGGCAATCACCAGCATCAGCGTGCCCGACAGGCGCGAGACGGCCAGCGCGGCTGCGGGGCGCGAGCGCAGCACGCTTTGCGAGCCCCAGCCCACGCCGAAGTAGACCACGGCACAGCTGGCCGCATGGACGGCGCCCAGCACCATGATCTGCGCAAACACCGGCCAGCCCTCGGCGGGCCGCACAAACTGCGGTAGCAGGGCCAGCAGCAGCAACAGCTGTTTGGGATTGAGGCCGCTGACGCTGGCTCCCTTGACCGTCCAGTGCCAGCGCGTTCCGGCCTCTGCATCTGCGGCACGGCTGATGGCGGCCGGGCTGCGCCACAGGCCCACGCCCAGCCAGGCCAGATAAAGCGCGCCGGTGGCCGTCAAGGCGGTCAGCAGGGCCGGGTTGCGTGCGACCAGGGCGCCTACGCCGGCAGCCACCGCCAGCGTGGCCAGCAGCGCGCCGCAGGCCAGGCCCAGCGTGGCAGGCAGCACCAGCCGCCGGCCGCGCAGACCGGCCGAGATCACATAGGCCCAGTCGGCCCCGGGCGTGAGCACCAGAAGAAAGGAAACGGCCCAGAAGGCGGTCAAGGCGGCGTAGGACACGAAATTCCCTCGAAAAGCGTTGATACCGAGAGAATATGGAAGAGGAGCGAGAATGTGCTCTCAATATTCGCCGCTGATCGGTTTGAAATTGGAAGAAACTGCCACGTGAATTCGCTGGATCGAAAAATTCTTGCTGCGCTCGAAAACAATGGCCGCCTCACGGTGACCGAGCTGGCCGAGCAGGTGGGCCTGAGCCTGTCGCCCTGCCACCGGCGTGTGCGTGCGCTGGAGGAATCGGGCGTGATTCGCGGCTACCGCGCCGAGCTGGACCCTGTGGCACTGGGGCTGGATTTTTCGTCGCTGGTCTTTGTCACGCTCAAGGACAGCAAGTCCGTGCCCGCGTTCGAGGACGCGGTGGCCCGGCTCGACAATGTGGTGCAGGCCCAGCGCCTGTTTGGCGACCCGGACTACCTGCTGCAGGTCGTGGTGCGGGATCTGCCGGCCTATCAGCGGCTCTATGATGAGCACCTGACCCGGCTGCCCGGCGTGCTGCGCATGACTTCCACGCTGGTCATGAAGCATGTGGTGACCAACAGACCGCTGACCTCCGCGATGGAGTAGCCATGAAAAAGCGCCGGTGACTTTCGTCACAGGCGCTTTGGGTCAGTCAGATTTGCTATTGATTCAGAAGCTAATTGCGCTTTCTTATCAAGGTTTTCAGGTATTTATATATCTGAAAACCTTTGAAAGAAAGCGCTAGCAGCTACTAAAAAAATAGAATTTCCGGATCAGGAACCCAGCTTGAGCGAACCCTTCATGAGGGCCGAGTGGCCGGGGAAGCTGCAGAAGAAGGCGTAGTCCGTGCCAGCCTTGAGCTTGGCCACGTCGATATCGAACTTGGTGGTCTCGCCGCCGCCGATGAGCTTGGAATGCGCCAGCACGCGTGCATCGCCGGCCTTCACATAGTCGGCGCCAGCGCCGGCGGCCATGCCGTCGGTGATCACGGGCTGCATATCGGCTGCGGTGCTGACCACGATGTTGTGGCCCATGGCCGTCTTGGGCATCTTGCCCACATGCTTGAGAGTCACGCTGAACTTCTTGCAGGACTTGGGCACATCGATGCTTTTGACATTGAACTGCATGGCGTCGTTGCTCTCGACGACGGCTTCGCAGCCTGCCGCCATGGCGGGTGCGCTCAGGGCACCGGCTGCACACAGGGCCAGGGTCATCAGAATCTTCTTCATTGGCTATTCCTTTTCCTAAAAGCGAAACGGGAACCGCTGTGGCCTTGTCGCCCTCCAGGTTCCGCCGTTCATTCTTTCGGAAACCTGCCCAGCCGGCTCAGTACAACTCATGCTCGCATGGGTTGTACTGTTGCACCTTGCGCTAACTCAATTCGCCGAGCATGCCTGCGCTGCCGGCGTTGCTTGCACGCCTCAGAGCGTCAGGTCATAGCCAATGGTGATGGGCGCGTGGTCCGAGAACTTCTCGCCCTTGTAGATGGACTCGGTGCGTGCCAGGGCCGCGACCGCCGGCGTGGCCAGGTGGTAGTCCAGTCGCCATCCCACGTTGTTGGCATAGGCCTGGCCCCGGTTGCTCCACCATGTGTAGCAGGCATCCGTGGTGTCGGGCTGGAGCAGGCGGTAGACGTCCACCAGACCGCCGCTGATCTCGGTCTTGTGCAACAGCTTCGTCATCCAGTCGCGCTCTTCGGGCAGGAAGCCGCTGTTCTTCTGGTTGCCGCGCCAGTTCTTCAGGTCGGCCTGCTGGTGGGCGATGTTGATGTCGCCACAGAGCACGAAGTCACGCTCGGCCTTGAGGTGCATCAAGTGACTGTGCATCTTGGCCAGAAAGCGGAACTTGGCTTCCTGGCGCAGCTCGCCCGAGCTGCCGCTGGGAAAGTAGGCGCTGATGACGGAGAGCTTGCGCGTGGGGGTGTCGAAGCGGGTTTCGACATAGCGGCCTTCGGCGTCGAACTCGTCGATGTCGAAGCCCACGACCACATCGCTGGGCTCGTGGCGGGTATAGACGCCCACGCCCGAGTAGCCCTTCTTCTCGGCAAAGTGGAAGTAGCCCTTCATGCCGGCCAACACTTCGAAGCGCCCGGCCATATCCGAAGCCTGGGCCTTGATTTCCTGGACACAAATACAATCCGGCGCAGTGGCTTCGATCCAGGCTTCGGCGCCTTTGGTCGTGGCAGAGCGGATACCGTTGAGGTTGAGGCTGGTTAATTTGAACAAGGATGAATCCATGGTGGTGAGTGAGAAGCCAATGGGCGGTGCAGACCGTCTGGCGCAGGATTTCGTGCAGTTTGCCGTCGATGCGGGCGTGCTGCGTTTTGGCGAATTCAAGACCAAGGCCGGGCGCATGAGCCCGTACTTCTTCAATGCCGGCCTGTTCGACGATGGGGCCAAGATGGCCCGTCTTTCTGAATTCTATGCAAAAGCCATTCTGGCCAGCGGCATGGAGTTTGACATGGTCTTCGGCCCTGCCTACAAGGGCATTCCTCTGGCTGCGACGGTGGCGGTGGAGCTGGCGCGCCAGGGCAAGAACGTGCCCTTTGCCTATAACCGCAAGGAAGCCAAGGATCATGGCGAAGGCGGCACCCTGGTGGGCGCTCCCCTCAAGGGCCGCGTGCTCATCATCGACGACGTGATGTCGGCCGGCACGGCTGCGCGTGAGTCGATTGCTATCATCAAGGCTGCCGGTGCCGAGCCGCACGCCGTGGCCATCGCTCTGGATCGTCAGGAAATGGCAACAGAGAATGGTCAGGACGTGTCGCACAGCGCTGTGCAATATGTGCGCAACCAGCTGGGCATGCAGGTGTGTGCGATTGCCAAGCTGGCCGATTTGTTGCTTTATCTCGAGCAGCAAGGCGGCGAGGCCGGCCCCGAGCATCATGAACGCGTGCTGGCCTACCGTCAGCGTTATGGCGTCGAAGACAAGGAATAAACACGCAAATGAAGCAGGCCTTGCATGCAAAACTCGGTTTGTATGTGGTAGCTACCGTCTGGGCAGGAGTCATGCCGGCTCAAGCCCAGGCCCCAGCCAATAGCGGCGGTATCTACGCCTGCACGGATGCCAACGGGAGGCGCATCACGGCCGACAGGCCGATTGCCTCCTGTGTCGATCGCGAGCAGCGTGTGCTCGGCAACACGGGGGTCGAACTGCGCCGCGTGGGCCCGACACTGACCGATCAGGAGCGCAGCGCCCTGGAAGCCAAGCGCCGCCAGGATCAGGCCGAGCAGCAGCGCCTGCGCGAAGAACGCTCGCGTGACCGCGCCATGCTGGCGCGCTTCCCCAATCAGGGTGTGCATGACGCCGCCAGAGCCGAGGCGATTTCCCAGGTCAACGATGTGATCGGCGTGGCCCAGCAGCGCCAGGTCGATCTCAAGGAGCGCCGCCGCAAGCTCAATACCGAGCTGGAGTTCTACCAGAACGATCCGAAGAAGGCTCCGGCCAATCTGCGCCGCCAGCTGGACGACAACACGGACTCCCAGGCCGAGCAGCAGCGCTTCATCAAGCAGCAGGAAGAGGAAAAGCAGCGCATCAGCCAGCGCTTCGATGCCGAGCTGCAGCAGCTGCGCAAGCTATGGGCGGACCAGACACCGACCGCACCACGCGCGCCCTGAGAGCGTGTCGCGCCTTCAGTCTTCGTGACTGTTCTTGTGCATGGCCATGACGCGGCCCAGCAGCAGGGCCGCAATCCAGGCCACTGCGGCGATGATCAATGGCATCTGTACCAGCAGCGATGCCTGGGCCATGAGCAGCAGGGCATCGGCCTGCCACAGCGCCCCATAACCCTTGAACAATCCATAGGCCAGCCATAGCAGCAGGCCAGCACTGGCAATGGTGGCCATGTTGCGCATATTGCGGCCGTCACGGCTGCCCGCTGGAACGCGAAGGGCCGAGCGCCAGAGCCAGCCCATGGCAGCCAGCACCAGCAGCACGCAGGCCGCAACGGACAGCGGCAACCAGAGGGAAAGAGGAATCAGCGACATGGCGCCGCACTTTAGCCCAGTTGATCCCTGGATGAAAAAGAAAATACCCACCGGGGTGGGCATGCATGAAGGGGCTTGTCAGCGGCTCAGTTTGCGCGCCAGACCAGATAGTGGCCCGGCACGGACTGGATGCCCAGCACGGTTGCGTGGTGGGCGAGCAGCTCTTCGAAGGTCTTGGTGACCTCGCTGCTGGCGGTGCTCCCCTCGTACTCCGTGGCCACCTGTGTCGCGGTAAAGGAATTGGCGCCAAAGCTTTGCACGATGTTGCGCAGCTTGTCGAGGTTGGGGGTGAACACGGCGTCCATGGCAGCAACTCCTTTTCGGGCAATCAAACCAGTACTGCCCATAGTTTATCCAGCAGGACAGGTCAGGCAAGAGGGCTTTGCCCCCAGGGTTATTGATTGATGGATAGCAGGGTGCGGATCACGTCGGAGCGCGTGATGACGCCGACCAGGGTCTTGCCTCGCAGCACGGCAATGAACTGCACGCTATGCGATGCCAGCTCGTGCAGCAGATCGCCCATGGGAGTGTCTTCCTGCACGCTCATCTCGGGCGCGCGCATCAGCTCCTGGGCCACGGATTGCACCTTGGATGGCCGGCTGCGCAGGCGTTGCCAGAGATTTTGCTGCTGGCGTGAGCGATGGTCCTGCCAGAGCCAGTCGAACAGGTCGGCACGCAGCACACGGCCGATCAGCTCGCCCTGGGCATCGACCACGGGCAGACTTTTGACCAGATGACGGTGAAACAGCTCGGCTACTTCCTCGAGCGGAGTCTGCGGGCCCACGGTCAGCAGCTTGGCGGACATGACGGTGCCGCAGTTCACGCTGGACAGGCGGCGCTTGATGGCCTCTTCCTCGGCGGCGGCCAGCAGCTCGCCCAGATCCTCGGGGGTCAGGTTGTAGCTTTGTTCAAAGCGTTGCAGCAGCTGCTCCAGATCCTGCTCGCTCAGCGCCAGACGCGTGGTGGGGCGCCGGGTTTTGGCCACCTGGGGCGGCTGGTGCAGATAAGGGCGGCCGCAGGCGCGATGGTAGAGCACGCCGACGGCGGCAAGAACGCCCGAGAGCACGGCCATGGGTACCAGCAGATGCCAGCCCAGCGGCGCCATCTGGGTCGCAGCCAGTACTGTCAGCAAGGCCACGGCACCTCCCGGCGGGTGCAGGGCACGCAGCAGCAGCATCAGGGCGATGGCGCCCGCCACCGCCAGCGCAGCCAGCGAGGTCTGGGACAGCATGGGGAACGCCCACAGCAGCAGCAGGGTGTAGAGCGCGGGCACGGTGTTGCCGACCACACAGTTCCAGGGCTGGGCCAGCGGGCTGCTGGGCACGGCGAACACCAGCACGGCCGTGGCGCCCAGCGGTGCGAACAGGAACAGGGTGTTGGGAAAGAAATGCTCGACCAGTCCCACCAGGATGCCGGCCAGTGCCAGACCCAGGCCGGCACCGATGCTGGCGCGTACCAGCTCTTTCCAAGAAGGGCGCGAGGCCACCGGCCCCAGGCGTTGCCACATTGTTTGCATGACGGACATATAGGCTATGGCTGCTGGGTTGCAGAATGGACAGCTGCACCCGCAATGTTGTATTTGCTAATGCGGCAATTCTGTCAAAAAAAGCTCCACAGGGTGGGCTGTGGAGCTTTGGCAGCGGGGCTGGCGCTTCAGGCTGGCACGGCACCGGCGCTCAGCACTTCGACCAGCGGTTTGCGGCTGGACGGCAGCTCGCGTTCGCGCAGGTCGTCGGGCAGGGTGGCTGCATCGGCGCGGCGGCCCACGGCAATCACGCATTCGGGCACCAGATGCTCGGGCAGCTTCAGCACCTTGCGGGCTTCGTCCGCCGAGAAGCCGCCCATGGCATGTGTAGCCAGACCCATGGCATGGGCCTGCAGCGCCAGGTAGCCCCAGGCACAGCCCGCATCGAAGCTGTGCTTGGCGGCCGAGGCCTGCTTGTCCGACAGCAGCACGATCAGCGCGCCGCCATTCAGACACCAGCGGCGGTTGGCTTCGTTGGGGATCTGCGAGAACGCCTGCCAGTTCGCGTCGTCACGCAGGGCATAGGCAAAGTGCCAGGGTTGCCTGTTGCTGGCCGAAGGCGCCCAGCGGGCGGCTTCCACCAGTTGCTCGATCTGGGCGGCGCTCAATGCTTCGGGCACAAAGGCGCGCGGCGACATGCGCTCTATGAATTGCGTGTGAACGGGGACGGTGCTGGTACGGGTGGTGCTCATGGTGATCTCTCAAAAGAAACGGGCCCGTCTGCGGTGCAGAGGCGGGCCCGAAACGATAGCGCAAGCTTCGGCTCCTGTTCAGGAGCCGGGAGATCAGGACTTTTGATCCGGTTGCGTGCCGATGCCGCGCAGATGGCGTTCCATGCGGAACATCACCAGTGCCATCATCACCATCACCAGGCAGGAAATCAGCAGCGTGGCAAACGCCGTGTCCATGCCCAGAAACTCCCACTTTTCCTCATCGGGGTTGTCGCCGCGCAGCTTGGCGGCCGTGCGGTCGAACGACAGCGTGTAGTTGGTCAGCAAGGTGTTGACGATCTGCGGGGCGGACTGCTGCTGCAGCTTCTTGGCCAGGCTCTCGTTGCCCAGCACCTTCTCCAGGGCCGTGGGCAGTCCCTTGAGATAGGCCGCATAAGAGCCTTCGCCATGCTCCATCTCGGCCGCCTGGGCGCGGTCGTTGATCTCGGAGGCCAGGTTCACCGGGTCCATCAGCATTGCGTCTTCGCCCGAAGCCTCGGCCGCGGCGGCCATCGCTGCATCGGCTGCCGCGTCTGCCGCGTCTGCGGCGGCGCGGGCCATGCGGTCCTCGCGGGTCAGCGAGATGCGGCGAGCCGTCCAGGCCGCGTCGACTTCGGCAGCGGCTGCGTCGGCGGCATCCTTGTCGCAGCAGGAGTTCTCACGCGCTTCGCGCATCTTGATCTGGCGGCTGACATCGTCGGCCGAGGGCAGGGCATCGCCCTTGAGCAGTGGGTGGATAGGATCCAGGCCCTGGCTGTTGCTTTCGGCTTCCACGCGCTTGCGCGCTGCCGTGTCCCTGTAGATGAAGCCGCGCAGCAGGCCGTCGGCCTTGCGGAAGTCGGGACGCAGTGCCGGGTCGGCCAGGCGTTTTTCGATGGGCACGGCATTGCCGAGGCCGCTCAGGTCGCGGCCGGTCTCCTCTTCCATGTACTTGAGGTCGTAGGGCGCATCCTTCCAGTTCAGCGCCGTCGCGCCGGTCGTGACGCCTTCGGTCTTCTTGGGCTTGTAGTGGTCCCAGATCCAGTGGCCCATGCCAAACAGCACAAAGATGGAGAAGGCCAGCAGGACAAGACGCAGAACCTGAATCAGCAAATCTTCTGCGCGGCGCAAGAGGGTCAGCATAGGCAACAAATCCTTGGAAAAAGCTTGAATGGTCTGCACTTTCAACTATGAAATTGGAAGCGCATGAATGATCGCGATTGTAGGAAACGAATCGGAAAGTCGTAATTTGTTACAGCCGGCGCGGTGGGCCTATCCCGGCTGTCTGCAGCCTGCGGGCCTGGGGCGATGCACCCAGATGCTGTAACGGAATTACGAAACCGCTGTAATGGAGTTTTGATGGATCGAGGCTGGATCATGGGTAAGACGTCGCTGGATAAATCGAAGATCAAGTTTTTGCTGCTTGAGGGCATACATCCCTCCGCGCTCAAGGTGCTGCATGACGCGGGCTATACCAATGTGGAGGCGCTGACCGGCGCGCTGGACGGCGAGGAGCTCAAGCGCAAGATCGCCGACGTGCACTTTGTCGGCATCCGCTCGCGCACCCAGCTCACGGCCGATGTGTTCGCGGCCGCGCAGAAGCTGGTCGCCGTGGGCTGCTTTTGCATAGGCACCAACCAGGTCGACCTCAATGCGGCGCGCGAGCGCGGTGTGGTGGTCTTCAACGCACCTTATTCCAACACCCGCTCCGTGGCCGAGCTGGTGCTGGGCGAAGCCATCCTGCTGCTGCGCGGCATCCCCGAAAAGAACGCCGTCTCCCACCGCGGCGGCTGGAAGAAGAGCGCAGAGAACTCCTTCGAGATTCGCGGCAAGACGCTGGGCATCGTCGGCTATGGCTCCATCGGCACCCAGCTGTCGGTGCTGGCCGAAGGCCTGGGCATGAAGGTCATCTTCCACGACGTGGTGACCAAGCTGCCGCTGGGCAATGCCCAGCAGAGCAGCGGTCTCAACGAGCTGCTGGCCCAGTCCGACATCGTCACCCTGCATGTGCCCGAGCTGGCCTCCACGAACGGCATGATGGGCGCGACCCAGATTGCCGCCATGAAGCCCGGCAGCATTCTCATCAATGCCTCGCGCGGCACGGTGGTCGATATCGAGGCCCTGGCCGAGTCGCTCAGGAGCGGCAAGCTGCTGGGCGCCGCCATCGACGTCTTCCCCAAGGAGCCCAAGAGCAACAAGGACGAATTCCTGTCGCCGCTGCGCGGCATGGACAATGTCATTCTCACGCCGCACATCGGCGGCTCCACCATGGAAGCGCAGGCCAATATCGGTCTGGAAGTGGCGGAGAAGCTGGTCAAGTACAGCGACAACGGCACCACCACCTCGGCCGTCAACTTCCCCGAAGTGGCGCTGCCCGAGCATCCTGGCAACAACCGCATCCTGCATGTGCACGAGAACCGCCCCGGCATTCTCTCGGCCATCAACCAGGTGTTTGCCGACAACGGCATCAATATCGCGGGCCAGTATCTGCGCACCGATGAGAAGGTCGGCTATGTGGTGATCGATATCGATGCCAAGTCCTCGGCGCTGGCGCTGGAGAAGCTCGCGCAGATCGCGGGCACCATCCGCTGCCGCGTGCTGTTCTGAGGCCTGGGCCGCTGAACGACAAGGGAGACTTCGGTCTCCTTTTTTCATGGCTCGGTCATCGATGCTGCCAGTCTGGGGCCGGGATGCACGCTGCGCTGGAAGATATGGTGTTTTGCGTCGCTGATGCTAGGCTTGTGCCGTCACAGACCCTCCCGCTTGCACAATGACTACACCACCCAAGAGAGAGTTCACCTTCCGTGGCGTGCTGTTGGGCGCGCTCATCACCCTGGCGTTCACCGCCGCCAACGTCTATCTGGGGCTCAAGGTCGGGCTGACCTTTGCCTCGGCGATTCCCGCCGCCGTGATCTCCATGGCCTTGCTCTATCGCTTCAAGGATTCCAACATTCTTGAAAACAATCTGGTGCAGACCCAGGCCTCGGCGGCCGGCACCTTGTCCTCGGTCATCTTCGTGCTGCCGGCCCTGCTCATGCTGGGGCTGTGGACGGGCTTCCCGTTCTGGCAGACGGCATTGATCTGTGCGGCCGGCGGTACGCTGGGCGTGCTCTACACCGTGCCCCTGCGCCGCGTGCTGGTGGTGCAGTCCGAGCTGCCCTATCCCGAGGGCGTGGCCGCTGCCGAGGTGTTGCGCGTAGGCGACGAGCAGCGCCATCTCCACGATCCGCAGAACCAGGGCAAGCCCCGCAGTTCGGGCTTGCGCGAGCTGGGCTGGGGCACGGGGCTGGCCGCGCTGTTCGGTTTTCTCAGCGGCGGTCTGCGTCTGCTCGGCGATGCCTTCAATTTCTGGATTCCCGCAGGCAGCGTGGCCTTTCGCGTGGCGGCGGGCTTTTCGCCCGCCCTGCTGGCCGCCGGCTATCTGATGGGCGCGGCTGCGGGCATTGCGGTGCTTGTGGGGCTGGCGTTGTGCTGGGGTGTGGTCGTACCCTGGCTGACGGCCCAGGCTTCTCCTGCGGCCGGCCAGGCGCTCTCCGAGCTGTCCACCCAGCTCTGGGGCAGCAAGGCCCGCTTTCTGGGGGCGGGCGTCATCGGCATCTCGGCGCTGTGGACCGTGGCCACGCTGGCCAAGCCCATTGTGCTGGCGATTCGCAACCAGCCTGCGCGCAGCGTTGCCGAGGGGGCCGGTGGCGATGAAACCGACAAGGACATGCCGCGCAGCTGGATGCTGATGATAGGAGCCGTCGCGCTGGGCGTGCTGTTCCTGGTAGTCAATGACTTCATCGCCGGGCATATGCCCGACCTGGCCGTCGGCGCGCGCTACGGACTGGCGGCCCTGTGCGTGCTGTTCGCGGCCCTGTTCGGTTTTCTGGTGGCGGCGGCCTGCGGCTATATGGCCGGTCTGGTCGGCTCTTCGGCCAGTCCCATCTCGGGCATCGGCATCATCGCCACCCTGCTGATGGGCGTGGCCCTGCTGGCGCTGCATGCCCTGGTGCCGGCCTATGCCAGTGCCGTCTCCGGACAGATGGGCATTGCGTTGGTGCTGTTCATGGTCTCGGCGGTTCTGGCCATGGCCGCCATCTCCAACGACAACCTGCAGGATCTCAAGACCGGCTACCTGGTGGGTGCCACGCCCTGGCGTCAGCAGATCGTGCTCGTCATCGGCTGTCTGGTGGGGGCGCTGGTCATACCGCCCGTGCTGGATCTGCTCTACAACGCCTACGGTTTTGCAGGCAGCATGCCGCGAGCCGGCATGGACCCGAATCAGGCCCTGGCCGCGCCGCAGGCCACGCTGATGATGCAGATTGCCAGCGGCATCTTCAAGGGCTCGCTGGACTGGAGCATGCTGGGTCTGGGCGTGGCCGTGGGCATTGCCGTCATCCTGATCGATCTGGCCTTGCGCAGGAGCGGCAAGGGCGCGCTGCCGCCGCTGGCCGTGGGTCTGGGCATCTATCTGCCGCCCACCATAGGCCTGACGCTGACCATAGGCGCGGTGCTGGGCTGGTGCATTGCCAGAGCCATCAAGGCCTATGCGCAGCGCGGCGGCAAGGACTGGACGGCAGCGGCCGAGGAGCGCGGCCTGCTGCTGGCCTCTGGCCTGATCGTGGGCGAGAGCCTGATGGGCCTGCTGATTGCGGCACTGATAGGCTTCAGCGGCAAGGATGCGCCACTGGCCCTGGTGGGCGAGGGCTTTGCGCCCGCCATGTGGTTGGGCCTGGCCTATTTCGTGGGCCTGTGTGTGTTCTTTTATCACCGGGTGCTGAGCAAATGAAGACAGGAAAATTCGACGGGGAACAGACCGAATACCGCCGGGGCAACTTCGGCTTCGCGCATGAGTGGCTGCAGGAGTTCAAGACGCTGGACGAGGTGCTGCAGCGGCTGCACGCGCTGCGTGCCGCCGACCCTGCACATCGCTACCTCTGCACGCTGGACGATGTGAGTCAGTGCAGCTACACCAGCGGCCATGCGAGCCAGGATGAGCGCCTGTATCTGGATGACCCCGAGGACATGGACTGGGAGGACCCGGCGCAGGAGCAGGCCCTGACGCTGGCTTCGCTGCAGCACCGCGTGGCGCAGCTGCAGCGGCCCGAGCTGGTGCAGGACTGGGCGCAGGTCTGCGGCACGCTGCTGCTGGCGGCCGAGGATGTAGATGCCCTGCTGCTGGCCAACCGCAGTCCCGAGGTGCTGCTCGACGAGGTGGTCTATGTCCAGCGTCTGCCCGTGCCCAGCGACGAACTCATGATTGCAGGCCAGCCCAATGGCTATTTCAGCGCGGACTGGGACAGTTTTCAGAACCATGCCTTGATCCGCCATCTGGCAGCCCAATACGGCTACCGTTTCTTCGGCATGGGCGCTGCGTGGATGGGCTTTGTGCGCGCCAGCTTGCCCGATGCGGCGCTGGTCGAGCGGCTGATAGAGGATTTGCGCAGACTCTATGGCAAGGGGCGGCCCGAGCTGTGCGAGCATCAGGGCTGGTCGCAGCTGGCGTCTGCGCTGCTATCGCGGCGCACGTTGATGCTGGGCTATGCCGAGAGCCTGGCCGAGGGTCTGGGGCTGGAGCCGCCTTGTGCAAGTGCGATGGAAAGCTGACAGGGTGTGATGCAGCGGCCGCGCAGCCGGCCCTGAAATGCACGGTTTCGGCAGCGCTGGTTTTATAGTGTGCCGGCTACCCCCGCGGCGCAGGCCGCTTTTTTGCAACCTAGGAGAAACCGATGGCAGGTCATTTCGAGTTGAGCAAGAGCAGCGATGGGCAGTTCCGGTTTGTGCTCAAGGCCGGCAACGGCGAGATCATTCTCACCAGCGAGCTGTACAAGACCCGGGCGGCGGCCGAGAACGGCATCGCCTCGGTACAGACCAACAGCCCGTTGGCCGAGCGCTACGAGAAAAAGACCGCCAGCAACGGCAAGGAGCATTTCAACCTCAAGGCCGCCAACCACCAGGTCATAGGCAGCAGCCAGCTCTATGCCTCGGCGGCCTCGCGCGATGCGGGCATCGAGTCCGTGAGGAAGAACGGCGCGACCACGAGCATCAAGGATCTGGCCGGCGCTTGAGACTCAGGGCCGGCCGCGCCGCGGTCGGCCATGCACCGCTTTGCCGCGCGCCGCACCAGAGTCCTTCAGGCCGCCTTGTGGCGCGCGTCCACAAACTGCTCAATGGCGCTCCAGAAGCCGTTGGCGCGGAAGATGCTCGAATGGTTGGCCTGGGCAAACGCCAGCACCTGCACTGCCTTGCCCTTGAGGCTGTGCAGCAGCGCATCGGTGCGCTCGGGCAGCACCACCTGGTCGCGTCCCGCGCGCAGCACGAGAATCGGCCCCCGGTAGTTGCGCAGATGCGCGGCAGAGTCAAACGGGTCTCGCAGCAGCAGCTCCACGGGCAGCCAGCCATACATGCCGCGCACGGTGTTGAGAACGCTGTCGAAAGGAGTGACCAGCACCAGCTGGTCCGGCTGGCGCAGATCGGCCACGGCAGCCGCCACGCCCGTGCCCAGGCTGCGACCGATCACGGTGATGGGCAGCTCGGGGTGCAGGCGCCTGACCTCGTCGAACAGGGCGGCTGCATCGAGCTCCATCAGCTCCTGCGTGGGCTCGCCCTCGCTGGCACCGTAGCCGCGGTAGGCCAGCATGTAGATATCGCTGTGCGGCAGGCTGCGCGCCAGCTGCTGGCGCCGGTGGGCAATGTTCTCGGCATTGCCGCCAAAGTAGATCACCGCATTGCGCGCCTTGCCATCCGCCGGGTGCAGCTGCCAGCCCCGCAGCAGCACATCGGCGCGCTGCAGCGAGAAATCGGTGCTCTCGGCCGCCACCTGCGTGCTGCCGCCCGGAAAAATCATCTGGCGCTGCTGCGCAAACATATAGCTGCAGATACAGATATAGACCGCCAGGCACAGGGCCAGCAGCCAGAGCAGGGGCTTGAGCAGCTTGGAGAACATGGAGCGCAAAGATATGGGGTTTGCGCCGGATTGTGCGCAGATTTGTGTGGGTTTGGTGTGCGCTTTACCTCGGCTTTATGTAAGCGGCGGTTTGAGGAATTGATAGCGGGTGGCGCTGGTGTCGTCTGTGCTTGGGCTGGTTTGGCTCGTGGTGATGCTTTAGCTGTTTTGGCGAGGCTGATTGCATGCCTGCTTTGCTTGCAGAGGGCGGGTCTCGGCCCGCCTGCCGACCGACTTTCTGCTGCCAGAAAGTCGGCAAAGAGCCAGCCCCTACTGCCCCCGTCCCTCCGGCTTCGCCTGCGGGCAACCTGCGCCGTCAAGCTCTTGGGGCTGTGCGGCAAAACTCACTGCGTGCTGGCGCACTCCGCTCAAACAGGTTGCCGCAGATTGGGTGACGATGCAGTCGCACTCTGCGGTGCAACTGCCAGCACCAAGAGCCTGCCGTCGCAGGCGTTGGCACAAGGGGCAATACCGGATGCGGGATAGCTTCTTTGGAAAATTAATAGCTGCTACCGCAATACAGATAAGCGAAAGAAGCCAATTTCGTCATAACTCTCGCAGGCCGTTCGTATCCGCTTCCACCCGTGTGTTAGCGCCTGCGGCACGCGGGTCAGGCTGCGGGCAACGCTGCCGCAGGCCAGCGTTGCATCGTGCTCTGACTTGCGGCAACCTGTTTGAGCGGCGCGCGCAGCGCAAAGTGAGTTTTGCCGCACCGCAGACAGAATGGCGTGACGCAGGTTTGCCCGGAGCGAAGTGAAACGTAGCGTAGGGTCGCGGACAGTCGGGTCGTGTTCTTTTGCCTTCTTTGCTTGCACGAGCAAGAAAAGAAGGTCGCCGGCCGGGGCGAGACCCTGCCTCTGCCGCTGGCGACAAAGCGATGCTGTGTTGATAGAAGCTTATTTCGTCACAGTTCCTGCTGGCAACAAGCAAAAAGCCGCAGGCATGTACTGCCTGCGGCCTTGTTGGTGGGGCGGGTGCCTGAGCGAAAAGCTTTAGGCCAGCTTGGCCTTGAGCAGCTCGTTGACCTGGCCGGGGTTGGCCTTGCCCTTGGAAGCCTTCATGACCTGGCCGACCAGGGCATTGAAGGCCTTGTCCTTGCCGGCGCGGTATTGCTCGACGTTGGCGGGGTTGGCGGCGATCACCTCGTCGATGATGGCTTCCAGCGCGCCGGTGTCGTTGGACTGCTTGAGATCCTTGGCGTCGATCACGGCATCCACATCACTGCCTTCGCCGGTCCACAGGGCTTCAAACACCTGCTTGGCCGAGTTGTTGCTGATGACATTGCCGTGGATGCGGGCGATCAGGGTGCCCAGTTGTCCGGCGCTGACCTTGACCTGGTCCATGCCGATCTCTTCCATGTTCAGGCGGCGCGAGATCTCGCCCATGATCCAGTTGGACGCCAGCTTGGGCTGGCCGCAGGCCTTGGCGGCGGCTTCAAAGTAGGCGGCCATGGCCTGGCTTTGCGTCAGCGTGGTGGCGTCGTACTCGGGCAGGCCGTATTGCGCGACAAAGCGCGCGGCCATGGCGCGGGGCAGCTCGGGCATCTCGGCCTTGACCTGCTCCACCCATTCGGGCGCCACGACCAGCGGGGGCAGGTCGGGGTCGGGGAAGTAGCGGTAGTCGGCCGCGTCTTCCTTGGTGCGCATGGCGCGGGTCTCGCCCGTGTCGGGGTTGAAGAGCACGGTGGCCTGCTGGATCTGGTGGCCGTCCTCGATCTGCTCGATCTGCCAGAGGATTTCGTAATCGATGGCGATCTGCATGTTCCTGAACGAGTTCAGGTTCTTGATCTCGCGGCGGGTGCCCAGCGGCTGGCCGGGCTTGCGCACGGACACGTTGGCGTCACAGCGGAACGAGCCTTCCTGCATGTTGCCGTCGCAGATGCCGATCCAGGTGACGATCTTGTGCAGTTCCTTGGCGTAGGCCACGGCTTCGGCGGTGGAGCGGATATCGGGCTCGGTCACGATTTCCAGCAGCGGCGTGCCGGCGCGGTTCAGGTCGATGCCGGACTGGCCGATGAACTCGTCGTGCACGGACTTGCCGGCGTCTTCCTCCAGGTGGGCGCGCACCAGGCGCACGGTCTTGAGGACGTTGTTCTTGCCTTCTTCCAGATAGAAGCTGACTTCACCGCCTTGCACCACGGGGATCTCGAACTGGGAGATCTGGTAGCCCTTGGGCAGGTCGGGGTAGAAGTAGTTCTTGCGCGCAAAAATGCTGCGCGGCGCAATCGTCGAGCCCAGCGACAGGCCGAGCTTGATCGCGCATTCCACGGCTTTTTTGTTCATCACCGGCAGCGTGCCGGGCAGGGCCAGGTCCACGGCGCAGGCCTGGGTGTTGGGCTCGGCGCCGAAGGCGGTGCTGGCACGGCTGAAGATCTTGCTGTTGGTCGCCAGCTGGGTGTGGGTCTCGAAGCCGATGACGACTTCGTAGCCATTGATTAGTTTCACAGTCATGTTCTTGCTTCAAAAAGTGGGCTGTATCCATGGCGCCGCGCATGAAACCGGCGCGGCCCGATCCAGGGACAGCGAGCAAGGGCCGCCCCGCAGCGAGGCGGTCGTCCCCCTTGAGGGGGAAGGCGCGAAGCGACTCAGGGGGTGTTTCATTTAAATGCCAACAGGGCTCTTCAGGTGGAAGTCGGTCGCTTGCTGGAAGCGGTGGGCCGCGTTCAGCAGCTTGGCTTCGCCGAAGTAGTTGCCGATCAGCTGCAGGCCCACGGGCATGCCGCCGTCGCCGAAGCCTGCGGGCAGGCTGAGACCGGGCAGGCCGGCCAGCGATGCGGGCAGGGTGAAGATGTCGGCCAGATAGTTGCTCACGGGGTCGGCCTTGCCGCCAATCGCCCAGGCCGTCGTCGGCGCGGCCGCGCCGGCGATGACGTCGCAGTCCTTGAAGGCGGCCTGGAAGTCGTCGGCGATCATGCGGCGGATCTTCTGTGCCTGCAGGTAGTAGGCGTCGTAATAGCCTTCGGACAGCACATAGGCGCCGATCATGATGCGGCGCTTGACCTCGTCGCCAAAGCCTTCGGCGCGGGTCTTTTTGTACATGTCGTTGAGGTCTTCGTACTTGGCGGCGCGGTGGCCGAACTTCACGCCGTCAAAGCGCGACAGATTGGACGAAGCCTCGGCCGGAGCCAGGATGTAGTACACGGGCACGGACAGCTCGGTGCGCGGCAGGCTCACGGGCACCAGCTTGGCGCCCAGCTTTTCGTATTCCTTGAGCGCGGCGTCCACGGCTGTGCGGACATCGTCGGACAGTCCCTCGCCAAAGAACTCGGCGGGCACGCCGATGCGCAGGCCTTCGATCGAGTCACCCAGGCGGGCAGTGAAGTCCTCGGCCGGGTAGTCCAGGCTGGTGGAGTCGCGGTCCAGATCGGGGCCGCACATCTCGGAGAGCAGCAGCGCGCAATCTTCGGCGCTGCGGCCCATGGGGCCGGCCTGGTCGAGGCTGGAGGCAAAGGCGATCATGCCGTAGCGGCTGGCGCGGCCGTAGGTGGGCTTGATGCCGGTGATGCCGCAGAACGAGGCGGGCTGGCGGATCGAGCCGCCGGTGTCGGTGCCGGTCACGGCCGGTGCCAGACGCGCGGCCACGGCGGCGGCCGAGCCGCCGGACGAGCCGCCGGGTACGCGCTCGGTGTTCCAGGGGTTGCGCACGGGCTGGGCCGCATCAAAGCCCACGGGGGCCACGGCCGAATTCTCGTTGGCGCCGCCCATGGCGAACTCGTCGCAGTTGAGCTTGCCCAGGGTGACCACGCCGGCATCGGCCAGCTTCTTCACCACGGTGGCGTCGAACGGCGACTGGTAGCCCTCCAGCATCTTGCTGGCGGCGGTGGTGGGGAAGTCCTTGGTGACGAAGATGTCCTTGTGCGCGATGGGCACGCCGGCCAGCTTGCCGCCCTTGCCTTCGGCAATCAGGGCGTCGGCAGCCTTGGCCTGGGCCAGGGTGGCGTCTTCATTGATGGCGACAAAAGCGCCCAGGTTCTGGTGCTGCTTGGCGCGGGCCAGGAAATGCTGGGCGGCTTCGGTGGCGGAGACCTGCTTGGCGCGCAGTTGCGCGGCCAGCTCGGCCACGCTCAGTTGGTGGAGTTCGGTTTGGCTCATGTTCTTGTGTGTCCCGCGCGTTTATTCGATGACCTTGGGCACGAGGAAGTAACCCTTCTCGGCTGCAGGGGCGTTCTGCATGTTGGCATCGCGGTTATTGCCCTCCCTTACCAAATCGTCACGTAGCCGTAAGGCAACGTCCTGAATGGCTGCCACCGGATGTGACAGAGGGCTGACGCCCGAAGTATCCACAGCCTGCATTTTTTCGACGATGCCGAAAAAGTTGTTTAGTTGCGCGAGCATGCGCTCACTTTCGTCTTGCGACAGCTCAAGGCGGGCCAAGTTGGCGATGCGCGCAATGTCTTGATCGTTCAATGCCATAGAAATTATTTAACAGGGCCGCCGCGTGTAAAGCAGTGTTTCTAACCCTGACAGTAGAAGTTATTCACAGGGGATACGGTATTATCTCGGCTTTGCCGCAATACCTCCGTTCGGCTGGTCATTGTGCAAAAAATGCCCACTACCCAGACTCCATTACCTTACATCCCGGCGACGGCTAGCCGATGCGCAAGCCGTGCCTGAGAGGACCCTGAATGTTCGGAGCTTTCCGTCGGTACTTCTCCACCGACCTTGCCATTGACCTTGGCACTGCTAACACCCTGATTTTCGCCCGAGACAAGGGCATTGTTCTGGACGAACCTTCGGTGGTTGCGATCCGTCACGAAGGCGGCCCCCACGGCAAGAAGGTGATCCAGGCTGTCGGCCGCGAAGCCAAGGCCATGCTGGGCAAGGTGCCCGGCAATATCGAAGCCATCCGT
The DNA here is from genome assembly GCF_000739375.1 of Comamonas testosteroni TK102. Lineage (NCBI taxonomy): Bacteria > Pseudomonadati > Pseudomonadota > Betaproteobacteria > Burkholderiales > Comamonadaceae > Comamonas > Comamonas testosteroni. Next base: position 321,153 of record NZ_CP006704.1, read on the forward strand.
CCCATGAAGGATGGCGTGATCGCCGACTTCGTGATCACCGAGCAGATGATCAAGCAGTTCATCAAGATGGTGCATCCACGCTCGGTGCTGACGCCCAGCCCCCGCATCATCATCTGCGTTCCCTGCGGCTCCACCCAGGTCGAGCGCCGCGCCATCAAGGACGCCGCCGAAGCTGCGGGTGCCACGGCCGTGTACCTGATCGAAGAACCCATGGCAGCCGGCATCGGCGCGGGCCTGCCCGTGTCCGAAGCTTCGGGCTCCATGGTGGTGGACATCGGCGGCGGCACGACCGAAGTGGGCGTGATCTCGCTGGGCGGCATGGTCTACAAGGGCTCGGTGCGCGTCGGTGGCGACAAGTTCGACGAGTCCATCATCAGCTACATCCGCCGCAACTACGGCATGCTGATCGGCGAGCCCACGGCAGAACTGATCAAGAAGCAGATCGGCTCGGCCTTCCCCGGCTCCGAAGTCAAGGAACTGGAAGTCAAGGGTCGCAACCTGTCCGAAGGCGTGCCGCGCAGCTTCACCATCTCTTCCAACGAAGTGCTGGAAGCGCTGACCGATCCGCTCAACCAGATCGTTTCCGCCGTGAAGAACGCGCTGGAGCAGACGCCTCCCGAGCTGGGTGCCGATATTGCCGAACGCGGCATGATGCTGACCGGCGGCGGCGCGCTGCTGCGCGACCTGGACCGTCTGCTGGCAGAAGAAACCGGTCTGCCCGTGCTGGTGGCCGAAGAACCGCTGACCTGCGTGGTGCGCGGCTGCGGCATGGCACTGGAGACCATGGATCGCCAGGGCAGCATCTTCACCAGCGATTAATCGCTGTGCAATGTGGTGTTTTGCGGCGCGCTGCATAGTGCGCGTACCGCAGCCACTTCCATGAACAAGGCCTGAGTCCGTGATACGCCTGCATACCGCGCTCTCTTATTGCATTCCTTCTGAATGGGAAGGCCGTGCGCACACGGCCATGCCCAGGGAGCGCACATGAGCCTGGACACTCTGGACCACCGCGCTCCATCGCTGTTCAAGCAACAGGCCTCGCGCACTTCCCAGCTTGCCCTCTACAGCGCCTTGGCGCTGTTTTTGATGGTAGCCGACGCGCGTTTCAAGATTACCACCCCCGTGCGCTCCGCCTTGTCGGCGGCGCTGTCGCCCGTGCAATGGGTGGTGGCCCAGCCGGTGCTGGCCTATCAGAACGCCAGCCGCTATGCCGAAGTGCAGCAGCAGGCTGTGGCCCGCGAGGATGCCGCGCGCAAGGAACTGGTCGTCATGGCTCAGCGTGCCGAACTGGCCGACGAGCTGATCAAGGAAAACGAACATCTGCGCTCCATGCTGGAGTTGCGCGAGCGCTCGTTGACGCCGGGCCAGGTGGCCGAGGTGGTCTATGACAGCCCCGACCCCTATACGCGCCGCGTGGTGATCGACAAGGGACAGGCCGACGGGATCGAGCCGGGCTCTCCCGTACTGGATGAAAAAGGCGTGATCGGTCAGGTCACGCGTGTCTACCCGACGCGCGCCGAGGTCACGCTGCTCATCGATCGCGATCAGGCCATTCCCGTTTTCAACCCGCGCACCGGTGCGCGCAGCGTAGCTTATGGCGATGCGTCTTCGACACGCGCCGGCGGCCTGGAGCTGCGCTTCATGCCCAGCAATGCCGATGTGCAGGTGGGTGATCTACTGACCACCAGCGGTATCGACGGGCTGTACCCCTTGGGCCTGCCCGTGGCCAAGGTGGTGACGGTGGACCGTCGTGCCGACTCCGCCTTCACCCGAATCTATTGCGAGCCCGTGGGCCGCGTGCAGGGCGTGCGCCATGTGATGGTGCTCAAGCCTCAGGGGCGCACCGAGCATCCCGAGTCTGCCAATATGCAGGCCAAGGCCGATGCCGAGAAGGCCGACCGCGCAGCCAAGGCGCGCGGCAAGAAGGAAGCCGCCGCTGCCGAAAAGGAGAAGGCCGCCGCTGAGAAAGCGGGTGCCAAGGCCGCGAAGCCCGCAAAGGATCCCGCATGATCATGCCGCGCGGCCAGCAGCTGTTGCTGCCGGTCAACCCTCTGTTCATCGTCGTCACCCTGGTGATCGGACTGGCCATCAATATGCTGCCGCTGGGCCGCATCGTCTGGCTGCCGGACATGCTCATGTTGCTGCTGGCCTTCTGGAGTCTGAACCAGCCGCAGCGCGTGGGCCTGGGCATTGCTTTTGCGCTGGGTCTGGTCATGGATGTGGACCGGGCCTCGCTGCTGGGCCAGCATGCACTGGCCTACACCTTGCTGGTCTTCGTGACGGGCTGGATGAGTCGTCGTCTGCTCTGGTTCTCGAGCCCCGTGCAGGCTCTGCACCTGCTGCCGGTGTTTGCTGCAGCGCATGGCATCCAGGTGCTGCTGCGCGTTGCGACGGGCGGCATTTTTCCCGGCCTGGAGTTTCTGATCGCTCCGGCGATCGAGACCTTGCTGTGGCCGGTGGTCAGCGTGCTGCTGCTGGCGCCGCAGCGCCGCGCGCCCGACAGCGATGAAAACCGCCCTCTGTGAGATGCATTCCCTCCTGAGTCGCTTCGTGCCTTCCTCCCTCTCGCTTCGCGAGGGAGGACGACAGCCTCGCTGCGGGACGGCCCTTGCTCGCTGTCCTTGGGGCGAGGCACGCCGGTGGCGCAGCGCATGCGGGGCGGCTTTGTTTGCGGGTGTCGTCGCATGATGGAGATTCGTAACACCGAAGTCGAGCTGCAGCGCTTTCGCATGCGCGCGGTCGTCATGGGCTGCGTGGTGTTCCTGGCGTTCTGTCTGCTGGTCTGGCGCCTGCTGGTGCTGCAGGTGGAGCGCCATGAGGAGTTTGCCGAGCGTGCCGAGAGCAACCGCACGGCGGTGGTGCCGATCGTGCCCAATCGCGGCCAGATCCTGGACCGCAACGGCGTGGTGCTGGCCACCAATTACTCGGCCTACACATTGGAGATCACGCGCTCCAAGGTCGAGGATCTGGACGAGACCATCGACGGGCTGTCCGAGGTCATGGAGATCACGCCGCGCGACCGTCGCAAGTTCAAGCGGCTCATGGATGACTCCAAGAGCTTTGAGTCCATTCCGATCCGCTCGCGCCTGACGGACGAGGAAGTCGCCAAGTTCGCGGCCCAGCGCTATCGCTTTCCGGGTGTGGACATCAAGGCGCGGCTGTTTCGCACCTACCCGCTCAAGGAAGCCGGCAGCCATTTGATCGGATACATCGGTCGTATCAATCAAAGGGAAAAGGAAGAGATCGACGACTCCGATGATGCTGCCAACTACCGGGGCACCGAGGTCATGGGCAAGCTGGGCGCCGAGAAGAGCTATGAGCTGCAGCTGCACGGCCAGACCGGCTGGGAGGAAATGGAAACCTCGGCTGGCGGTCATGCCGTGCGTCGTCTGGGCAGTCGCCCCGCCACGCCGGGCCACAGCCTGCAACTGTCGGTGGACATCAAGCTGCAGAAGATGGTGGAAGAGCTCTACGGCAACCGCCGCGGCGTGGCTATCGCCATGGACCCGCGCAATGGCGAGGTGCTGGCCATGGTCAGCAAGCCGACCTACGACCCGAACTTGTTTGTCGACGGTATCGACCAGGAGAGCTGGAAGGCGCTCAACGAATCGCTGGATCGCCCCTTGCTCAACCGCTCCATGCGCGGCACCTATCCCGTGGGCTCGACCTACAAGCCCTTTATGGGCCTTGCGGGCATAGAGACCGGCAAGCGCACGCCGGGCACGGTGATTCAGGACGGCGGCTCCTGGACTTTTGGCGGCCACACCTTCCGCTCCGGCCACGCGCTGGGGCCGGTGGATCTGGCGCGCGCCATCCAGCATTCCAGCAATGTCTATTTCTACACGCTGGCCAACGAGATGGGCGTGGATGCGATTCACGACTTCATGAAGCCGCTGGGCTTTGGCCAGATCACCGGTATCGACCTGCCCGGCGAGGTGCGCGGCGTGCTGCCCAGCAAGGAGTGGAAGCGCAAGACCTACAAGCGCGCCGCGCAGCAGCAATGGTTCGCGGGCGAGACGATTTCCCTGGGCATCGGCCAGGGCTACAACAACTTCACCATCCTCCAGCTCTCGCATGCGCTGGCCACCCTGGTCAACAACGGCATGAGCTTCACGCCCCATGTGGGCAAGGAGCTGATCGACTCGGTCACCGGCACGCGCACGGCCATTGTCCAGCCGGCGCCCGTCAATCTGGGCTTCAAGCAGAGCAATGTCGATGCCGTCAAGCGCGGCATGGTGGGGGTGGTGACCGGCGGCACGGGGCGCGGCGTCTTCGGCAGTGCCAGCTATCTGTCGGGCGGCAAGACCGGCACGGCCCAGGCCGTGAGCGTGGGCCAGAAGGAAAAGTACAACGCCGCGCGTCTGGCCGAGTACCAGCGCGACCACTCGCTCTATATCGCCTACGGTCCCGCCGAAGCGCCCAAGATTGCCGTGGCCGTGATCGTGGAGAACGCCGGCTTCGGTGCGGCGGCTGCCGCGCCTATCGCGCGCCGCATCCTGGACTACTGGCTGGTGGGCAACTACCCCAGCGAGGCCGATATCGCTGCCGTGCGCCAGGGTAAGGCGGGCGCACCGATTGGCACGCCGCGCCGTGTTGAAGATATCTCGGTGCTGTCCGACGACGAAACAGCACCCTGACAAATTGATAGCTGTTAACGCTTGCTGTGTAATGGTTTAACGCAGAAAAGCGTCATAAGCTGTTTTCAGAATCAGCAGGCTGACCACGCCGATGAAAATCGCGCGCACAAAGCCCGTGCCGTGGCGCAAGGCCATCCAGGTGCCCAGCATGCTGCCCAGCACATTGGCCACGGCCAGCGGGATGGCAAAGTGCCACCAGACATGGCCCTTGAGCGTGAACAGCAGCAGTGCCGCAGCGTTGGAGGCCAGATTCAGCAGCTTGGCGTTGGCCGAAGCGTTGAGGAAGTCATAGCCCAGCAGGCGCACGAACAGGAACACGAAAAAGCTGCCCGTGCCCGGGCCGAAGAAGCCGTCGTAGAAACCGATCAGCAGGCCGATGGCGCAGGCGGTCAACATCTCGGTACGGCCCGCCAGGCGCGGCTCGTGGTCACGGCCCAGCTCTTTTTTGGCCAGGGTGTAGCCCAGCACGCCCAGCAGGATGAAGGGCAGCAGCTTGCGCAGAAAATCGGGAGAGATCAGCGTGACGGCCCAGGCGCCGAGAAAAGCGCCCACCAGCGTCGTGCCGATGGCGGGCAGCAGCGTGGCCCAGGTGATATGCACGCGCTTGCTGAACTGCCAGGCGGAAATGGCCGTGCCCCAGACGGCGGCACTCTTGTTGGTGCCAAACAGCGTGGCGGGCGTGGTGGTGGGGAAGGCCGCAAACATGGCTGGCACCAGAATCAGTCCGCCGCCTCCCACGATGGCGTCAACAAACCCGGCCAGGGCCGAGGCGAGGGAAACAAGAATCCATTCCATGGAGCAAATGCCTGCAATTGGTGCATGCCGTGAACAGCGCGCGTTGCCGCTGGGGCGGCGCTGCAGAAGGCGGGATGAAGAAGCCAGGGGAGAGCGGGCGTGAATGCCCGAAGATGGCGCCGGCATTGTCGCACCGCCGCCTCAAGCTTGTGCGCAGGCATAAAAAAAGCGCCCACTGAGGGGCGCTTTTGAACGCATCTTTGATGCTTTTTATGTGTATTGGTCTGGTTGTGTCGAGTTGTCTCCTCGGCCCTCCATGCTGCTTCGTGGAGCAGCGAGAGTGACGAGAATGTAAGGGCTGCACCTGTGTGGTGCATTGGGGAATTCCCTTGGGTTATATCAAAAACGTCTGACAAATGAATCAGAAAGTTTTGTGACATCCTTATGAGTTTTGAGATTTTTCAAAAACAATAGCGTCATTTGCTTATAAGCAAAAGATCTCAGCAGACTTCGGTGCTTGGGGCAGGAGGCCGGACGGAAACTTCCCGCGCGGATGGACTTTGGGCCGCCGCGACTGCTTTCAGGCCCGGACAGGCTTTTCGGAGTGAATCGCTAGGTTTCTGAGCGGCCGCTTATCAGGCGGCAGTGCGAATCCACTCCGCAGCCTTCTCGGCCATCATCAGCGTCGGGCTGTTGGTGTTGCCGCTGGTGATGGAGGGCATGGCGCCAGCATCGACCACGCGCAGGCCCTGCACGCCGCGCACCCTGAAGCGGCTGTCCAGCACCGCCATCGGGTCGTCGGTACGTCCCATCTTGGTCGTGCCCACGGGATGGAAGATGGTGGTGGCAATATCCCCGGCTAGGCGTGCCAGGTCCTCGTCGCTCTGATATTGCAGCCCGGGCTTGAACTCCTCGGGCTGGAAGGGCGCAAGCGCGGGCTGGCTGACGATGCGGCGCGTGACGCGCAGACTGTCGGCAGCCACCTGCTGGTCTTCGGCCGTGGAGAGGTAGTTGGGCGCGATGGCAGGAGCCTGGCGGAAGTCGGCGCCCTGCAACTGCACCGTGCCGCGGCTGCTGGGGTTGAGATTGCAGACGCTGGCGGTGAAGGCGGCGAAGTCATGCAGCGGCTCGCCGAAGGCGTCCAGCGACAGGGGCTGCACGTGATATTCGAGATTGGGGTGGGCCTGTGCCGGGTCGCTGCGCGTGAAGGCTCCGAGCTGCGAGGGCGCCATGCTCATGGGGCCGCTGCGCCGCAGCGCGTATTCGAGGGCGATGGCCGCCTTGCCCCAGAGACTGCCGGCCATGGTGTTGAGCGTCTTGGCGTTGTGCACCTTGTAGACCGAACGAATTTGCAGGTGGTCCTGCAGATTGGCGCCCACGCCGGGCAGGTCGCGGCGCACGGCCACGCCATGGCGCTGCAGCAGCTCGCCGGGGCCTATGCCCGACAACTGCAGGATATGCGGTGAGTTCACCGCGCCCGCGCAAAGCAGCACCTCGCACCCGGCCTGCACGGTCACCATCCCATCGCCGGTCCAGACTTCGGCGCCGGTGCAGCGCTGGCTGCCGTCCGGCAGATCTTCCAGAATCAGGCGCCGCACCTGGGCGCGGGTCCACATCTCGAAGTTGGGGCGGCCATAGCAGGTAGGGCGCAGAAAGGCCTTGGCCGTATTCCAGCGCAGGCCTGATTTCTGGTTGACCTCGAAGTAGCCCACGCCTTCGTTGCAGCCGCGGTTGAAATCGTCGGTGGCCGGGATGCCGGCCTGCTGCGCAGCCTGGGCGAAGGCATCGAGTATGTCCCAGCGCAAGCGCTGCTTTTCCACCCGCCATTCGCCGCTGCCGCCGGTGCTCCTGCTGCCGTGCAGGCGTTTGAACTCCTCGCTGGCGCTGCCTCCGGCGTCGAGACGCCAATGGTCTTCGTGCTGTCGGAAGGCCGGCAGCACCTGTTCCCAGCGCCAGGTGTCGTCGCCGGTCAGCTGCGCCCATTGCTCGTAGTCGCGGGCCTGGCCGCGCATATAGATCATGCCGTTGATGCTGGAGCAGCCGCCCAGGGTCTTGCCGCGCGGGTAGCGCAGGCTGCGGCCGTTGAGGCCGGGGTCGGGTTCGGTCTGATAGAGCCAGTCGGTGCGCGGGTTGCCTATGCAATAGAGATAGCCGACGGGGATGTGGATCCAGTGGTAATCATCCTTGCCGCCGGCTTCGATCAGCAGAACCCGGTGATTCTTGTTGCGGGTGAGACGGTTGCACAGCAGCGAACCTGCTGTGCCGCCGCCGATGACGATGTAGTCGAACTGGGTGTCACTCATGGGCAGATCAAAAGGCCGGGTACGGCTTGGCGGGCAGGCCAAACCTTGAGGCAGTCATGGGCAAAAAGGCCAACTCATTAGGTGCGATGACCTTGTCGGTGTCGATAGGGAAAGCGCTCGCATACTCCTGTTTTGGAAGCTGCCGATGCAATGCTGGTTTTGGCTTTGGCGGGTTTTTGATAAAAATTGCAACGCTATCATTGCGTGGCATGCGGCAGTGACCTACGTGCTGCGTTTGGCATGCTCCTCGCTTGGCGCGTTATGCTGGCCCCTGCGGCTAGCCCGTCTCCCTCATGTCCTAGGAAGCTTTTCTTTGCCCAGCTCAGACCAACTACCTCAATGCCCGCTGCAGTCCCGCGATGGTCAGCAATGGGCCGTGCCTGTGGGCCGCTGGAGTGCTGCCGAGCTGGGCGATCGCCATATCTGGCGTCGGCTGGCGCCACAGATCAGGGCGGTTCCCAAGGGCGTGGCCTGGGATTTGCAGCAAATGGTCTGGTTGGACCATATCGGCGCGCAGCTGCTGTGGGAGCAATGGGGCAGGACCTGGCCGGCCCGGCTGCTGACGACCAAGAATCAGCGTTCCATGCTGGAGCGTGTGGCCAGGTTCAGCGAAGTGCCCGAGGCCAAGCCCGAGCCCTCGGGATGGATGTGCGAGGTCAATCGACTGGGTCAGATGGTGATCGACGCCTGCGGGCACTTTTCCAACTTGATTCAACTGGTCGGTCAGTTGCTGCTGGACTGTCTGCGCCTGCTGCGCAATCCGTTTCGTGGCCCCTGGCGCGATATTTCGGGCCACCTCTATGCGACGGGGGCGACAGCCTTGCCGATCACGGCACTGGTCGGCTTTCTGATCGGCGTGGTGCTGGCCTATCTGATGGCGCTGCAGCTGCGCCAGTTCGGGGCCGAGTCCTTTATCGTCAATATTCTGGGCATTTCGCTGATCCGCGAGTTGGGGCCGCTGCTGGCGGCGATTCTGGTGGCAGGACGCAGCGGCTCGGCCATTACGGCACAGATCGGCGTGATGCGCGTGACCGAAGAACTCGATGCCATGCAGGTCATGGGCATCTCCCAGGGCTACCGGCTGGTGCTGCCGCGTGCGCTGGCGCTGGCCGTGTCCATGCCGCTGGTGGCTTTGTGGACCATTTTGGCGGCACTCGCCGGCGGCATGGTCGCGGCGGACCTGACCATGGACATCACGCCGTCTTACTTCATTCAAAGCCTGCCTGCGGCCGTGAAGATCGGCAATCTGGTGCTGGCCATGGGCAAGTCCGTGGTGTTTGGCGTGCTGATTGCCCTGATCGGCTGCCACTGGGGCCTGAAGGTAGAGCCCAATACCCAGAGCCTGGGGCGCGGCACCACGGCGGCGGTGGTGTCCTCCATCACCATGGTCATCATCGTGGATGCCATCTTTGCCATCCTCTTCAGAAACGTGGGCTTTTAGGATGAACTACCCCCTGTGCGGCTTCGCCGCCTCCCCCCAAGGGAACGACACCTTCGCAGCGGGGCGGCCCTTGCTCGGCGTCTCTGGCTTGGGTTGCGCCAGCCTCGTGGAGCGGGGGGCGCGCAAATGACAGAGGTGATGCACAACCGCCGTATCGAGGGGGCTGTGGGCGACTACGCGCCGCCGCAGGATGTGAAGCCCCTGGTGCAGGCGGTGGACCTGTGGACCGAGTTTGGCGAGGGTGCATCGCGCTTTGCCGTGCACCAGGACTTGAATTTCGATGTCTACCCGGGCGAGATTCTGGCCCTGGTGGGCGGCTCCGGCACGGGCAAGACCGTGCTGCTGCGCCAGATCCTGGGCCTGCTTTCGCCTTCGCGCGGCACGGTGACCGTAGATGGCCGGCCCTCGCGCGAGGTCATCAGCGGTGAGCTGGCGGCGAGTCAGGTGGGCATGCTGTTCCAGCAGGGGGCGCTGTATTCGGCCTTCAATGTGCTGGACAACATCGCGTTTGCATTGCGCGAGCAGGGCACCTTGCCCGATGCCGTGGTGCGCGATGCGGCCATGGTCAAGCTGCAGATGGTGGGTCTCAAGCCGGAACATGCCTCGCGCATGCCCGCAGACCTGTCGGGCGGCATGATCAAGCGTGTGGCGCTGGCGCGTGCGCTGATGATGGATCCGCCGCTGCTGCTGCTGGACGAACCCACCGCCGGACTCGATCCCAAGGGCTCTGACGAGTTCTGTGAGCTGCTGCGCGATATCCATGCCGAGCTGGGCCTGACCGTGATCATGGTCACTCACGACCTGGATACGCTGTTTGCGCTGTCCACGCGTGTGGCCGTGCTGGCCGAGAAAAAAGTGCTGTTCACCGGAGCCCCACGCGACGTGGCCCAGATCAAGCACCCGTTTATCGAACATTTCTTCCAGGGAGAGCGTGGCCGCCGAGCCATGGCCCCGGTGCAAGGCGGCGCGGCCGCAGAGGAAAGCTGATGGAAAACAAGTCCCATGCCATGGCTGCCGGCATTTTCGTGCTGGTGGTTGCGGCCCTGCTGGCAGGGCTGGCCGTCTGGCTGACGCGCGACAACCGCGAATACCAGCTCTACGAAATGTCCACCAAGGATGGTGTCAGCGGTCTGCAGCCCCAGGCCACGGTGCGCTACAAGGGCGTACCCGTGGGCAAGGTGGTGCGCATCGGTTTTGACCCGCAGATTCCCGGCAATGTGCTGATTCGCATTGCCGTGGGTGAGGACACGCCGGTCACGCCGGCCACTTATGCACAGCTCGGCTATCAGGGGGTGACGGGGCTGGCCCATATCCAGCTCGACGACGACAGCCGGGCTTCGCAGCCGCTCAAGCCCGGGCCCAGCGGCCTGCCGCGCCTGCCCATGAAGTCCTCGCCGCTGAACATGCTGGCCGACCAGGGCCCGGTGCTGCTGGAGCGGGTTGACGAAATTTCACGCCGTCTCAATGCCATGCTGGGCGAGGACAACCAGAAGCGCGTGAGCGCGGCGCTGGACAATATCGCGGCTGCATCCGGGGGGATCAAGGATCTGGCCGAGACCATGAACAAGACGGCCAAGGACTTTCCTCAGCTCACGGCAGATGCGCACCAGACCCTGCAGTCCCTGACCAAGGCCGGCAATGCCGCCACGGGCGTGGCGACCGATCTGCAGCAGACCGTGCGCAAGGTGAATGCGCCCGACGGCCCGCTGCAGCAGATTGCCGAGGGCACGCAGGCCCTGTCGCAGGCGGCCGAATCGCTGGGGCGCAGCACCTTGCCGCGCATGAACGGCGCGGCCGACGATGTCTCGCGCGCTGCGCGCACCATGGGCGCGGCGGCAGGCCGCTTCAATGACAACCCGCAATCCGTCATCTACGGCCAGGGCCTGGGCCAGCCGGGCCCCGGCGAGCCCGGTTTCGTGGCTCCGGCCAAGTGAAGCGGCAACAAGGACACGACTTGCGAAAATTCGGACCAGGCAGGCGGTTTCTCAATGGAAATGCCTGCTGCTCATCCATCCTGGCTGGCCTAAGTCCCTAAGGAATCAATATGGCAGACACAAAGATTTCATTCACCGGCCGTGGAGCATGGCGATTGCTGGGCACTTCTTCGCTGGTGCTGGCGCTTGCCGCCTGCTCGGGCCTGCCCACGGCACCCACGCAGCCGGTGCGCTATGACCTGGGCGTGGCCGACCTGGCCGCGCCGGCCGCGAATGCAGCTGCCGCTTCGGTGGCGCCGGTGCCGCTGGTGCTGGCCGAAGTCCAGGCTCCGGGTCTGCCCGAGGGCCTGACGGCCATGTTCTACCGCCTGAACTACAGCGACAGCCAGCAGCTGCGTGCCTACCAGAACGCGCGCTGGAGCCTGCCTCCGTCCCAGATGGTGGAGCAGCGCCTGCGCATGCGTCTGGGGCTGGAGCGCCCCGTGCTCTCGGGCAAGGACAATGTCCGCCCCCTGCTGGCCGACAAGCGCTCGATTGCGCAGCTGCGCGTGACGGTGGACGAGTTCAACCAGGTCTTTGACAGTGCCAGCAGCAGCCGTGCGCTGCTGCGTCTGAGCGCCAGCCTGATCGGTGCCGGCGAGAGTGCAGGCAACCAGTTGCTGGGCCAGAAGGTGTTCACGGTCGAAGTGCCATCCAGCTCAGCCGATGCGGCAGGAGGTGCCCAGGCCATGGCGCGCGCCGTGGACGAGGCGGCGGCCCAGCTCAGCCGCTGGCTGCAGGGCTACGGGCGCTAGGTTCTGTCCGGCCCCAAGTAGCGCCGTTCGGAAAGCCCTGCCATGCAGGGCTTTGTTGATTCCGGGCAAGTTCTGGGTCTGGCGGCAGCCGCTTTGCTGATATGGGTCAATGGACGGACCTGGTCTTGTTCTTAAGCTGCCAGTTCCTCAATCTCGCACAAGGAACTGCCATGGCCAGCCTCGAATGGAATGCCGCTCTCATCCTGGATTTTCCCGTCATGGACGCGGTGCATGAGGAGTTCGTCGCCCTGCTGGCCCAGGTGGAGGCAGCCGCCGACGAGCAGCTGTGTGCGCTCTGGGACGAGCTGATTGCCCACACCCAGCAGCACTTCGATCAGGAGGACCGCTGGATGCAGACCACGGGATTTGCCACGGGCAACTGCCACAGCCAGCAGCACAAGGTGGTGCTGGCCGTCCTGCGCGAGGGGGCGGTCAAGGGAGAGCAAGGTGATCTGGCCACCATCCGCCATATGGCGGCCGAGCTGGGTCCTTGGTTCAGCCACCATGCGCAGAACATGGATGCCGCCCTGGCCCTGCACATGCGGCGCGCGGGCTTTGACCCGGTGACCGGCGCGGTGCTGGTGCCCGAGGCTTTGCCTGCAGAGCCGATCACCGGCTGTGGTGGTGCCTGTGGTGAAGCTGAAAAAAGGGAAGTGGTAACTGCCTGAAACTGGCACGCGCTAAGGCGAGAGACAGCGAGCAAGCGCTGCCGCGCAGCGGAGCTGCCGTCCCCCTTGGGGGAAGCGGCGTAGCCGCTCAGGGGGTCAAGGGTATATGGCCGGAGAGGCCAGGATGGGGAAGATCTTGATCAGCCCTCCCGCCATCACCTCGATGGCCAGCGCGGCCAGAATCAGGCCCATGAGCCGGGTCATCACATTGATGCCGGTCTTGCCCAGCACGCGGGCAATCGGGTGGGCCAGCGAAAAGCACACCATGATGGCGGCCGCCACCACCACGCCATAGCCGACCAGCGCCACATGCTGCCAGATGGTGCGCGCCTGATCGGCATAGATCACCACGGTGGACATGGCGGCAGGCCCGGTCAGCAGCGGAATGGTCAGAGGCACGACGGCGATGCTGTTGCCCTCGGCGGCTTTTTCGACGCCGGCTGCCAGCGTGGCATTGTTGGGCCGGTCTTCGGCAGGGCGGGCGTTGAGCATGTTCATTGCACTGATCAGCAGCAGCAGACCGCCGCCGACCTGAAAGCTCTGCAGCGAGATGTTGAAGAACTGCAGAATCTGCAACCCCAGCAGCGCACAGACTGCGATCACGCAGAAGGCAGCAAAGGCGGCGGTGCGAATGGTCTGCCAGCGCTGCTCTGCATCGAAGCCGGCCGTGTAGTGGATGAAGAACGGAACAATGGCCAGCGGGTTGATGATGGCGACCAGGGTGATCAGCGGCTTGATATCCATTACAGCTCGCCTCCGGGCATGGGGGGCTTGTTGCGACTGTCTGCCTTTTGTGGGGCCGGGATAGCTGGCATGAACACTCCTGTGAAAAAATGAGCGAATCGTCGACGCGGCACCAGCCATTACAGCATTGCTGGCGATCGCGTCGCGGATTTCCCTTTTGAACCATGTTAAGGAGCTTCGCAATGGGCAGCTTTGTTGAACTGACAGCCGTGGATGGCGTAAAAACCCCCGCTTATGTGGCCATGCCCGAGGGCCAGGCACGCGGTGCCATCGTGGTGCTGCAGGAGATCTTCGGCGTGAACTCGCATATCCGCTCCGTGGCAGACCGCTATGCTGCCCAGGGCTATGTGGCCGTGGCCCCCGCCATGTTTGACCGCGTCAAGCCCGATGTGGAGCTGGGCTACACCGAAGATGATATGAAGGCCGGCTTTGCTCTCAAGACTGCGGTGGAAGCCCTGCCCGAGCCTGGCGCGCTGCGCGATGTGGAGGCGGCCGTGGCCCATGCAGCGAAGCTGGTGCCCGGCGGCAAGATCGGTGTGGTGGGCTTTTGCTGGGGCGGCCTGCTGACCTGGCGCTCGGCCTGCAACCTGGCCAGTGTTTCTGCTGCAGTCTGCTATTACGGCGGCGGCATGACGGGCGAGGTGGAAGCCAGCCGTCAGGCGCTGTGCCCGGTGCTGGCCCACTTCGGCAGCAAGGATCACTACATCTCGCTGGAGTCCGTCGAAGCCTTCAAGAAGGCACAGCCCCAGGCACAAGTGCATGTCTACGACGCCGACCACGGCTTCAACTGCGACCAGCGCGGCTCCTACAACGAAGCCGCTGCTGCGTTGGCAGGTGAGCGCACTCTGGCCTTCTTCGCCCAGCATCTGGGTTGATATAAAAACAATAGCTGCTTGTGCTTGATATATAAGCGCAAGCAGCTGTTTTTATCTAAAGCCCGTTGCCGCTGGGCGGTCCCCCATCAGAGACATCAAGCAAGCGCCGCCGCGCAGCGAGGATGTCGTCCCCCTTGGGGGAAGGCGCGGAAGCGCCTCAGGGGGTCATTCTTTTTCTTCGCTTTCCAGGTAGCGGCGGCGCCAGAAATAGGCCACCAGCACCACGGTGATGATCACCATGGCCGCCAGGGCCCAGATGAAGCCGTCCTTTTTGTGCACGAAGGGGATGAACTCGAAGTTCATGCCGAAGATGCCGGCAATCAGGTTCAGCGGCAGAAAGATGGCCGTCACGGTGGTCAGCGTGCGCATGATGTCGTTGGCTCGGTTGCTCTGTGCCGAAAAGTGCATCTGCACGGCGGTCTCGGCGCTTTGCTCCATGCGGTGAATATGGTGGGTCACGCGCTCTATATGTTCGAGCACGTCGCGTGAGCGCACGCGCAGCAACTCACGCTCATGCTGGCGCGCGGGGGTGTGCTCGGGCGGCCAGCCCTCCAGTGCCTCGGTCCAGTCCTGCACGGCGGCGCGCTGGTCTTCGCAGATTTCATCCAGCTGGTGCAGCGCCAGGCGCACATCGAGCACGCTGGCCCAGTTGCTGAAGCGCTTGTTGGGCTTGAGCAGCGCCATCTGCCAGTGGTCGATCTGGCGCGTCAGCGTGCGGCGCAGGTCCAGATAGCCGTCCACCATGCCGTTGACCATGCGCAGCATCAGGTCCGCAGGCTCCACGGGCATCTTGCTGCTGACCTGGCGACCGTCAGTCTTGGCGGGGCCGGAGATCAGGCGCTGCCAGAAGTTTTCCAGCACAAAGCAGCCGTCGGGATGCACGGACAGCAGGATCTGGTCATACAGCGCAAAGCCCACGGGCTGCGTTTCCACGCGTTGCAGCACCGGCGCTTCGCGCTGGCCGCTGTGGGCCAGGCTGTGGGATGGCGGCGGGGCGCTGGATGCCGCACTGCCGGTGCCGGCCACCA
This sequence comes from Comamonas testosteroni TK102, assembly GCF_000739375.1. NCBI lineage: Bacteria > Pseudomonadati > Pseudomonadota > Betaproteobacteria > Burkholderiales > Comamonadaceae > Comamonas > Comamonas testosteroni. Next base: position 336,312 of record NZ_CP006704.1, read on the forward strand.
GGGCAGGCGGTGCGGCCACGGCGGGCGAGGCGTGGCTGCCGTTGAGCGGCGGCAGATGGGCGTTGGCCAGACGGCGGAACACCAGCACGTCGTATACCGAGGTGTAGTCGTAGTTGGAAGGGATGGCCGGATTCAGCAGGTCGGAGACATGCAGGTCCACGAGAGCGGAGCCGCCCAGCCTGGTCAGCATGGTCTGAATGGCCGGCAGCTGAGTCTCCAGCTCCGAGCGTGCGCAGGAGACCCAGTAAAACCCCGTCGTCGCAGCCTGCGTTGGCAGTCCGTCAACAGGCTGGGCATAGAGGGGAGAGATATGCAGCACGCGCATGGGAATAGGCAGTCTCGATGTCAGTGCAAAAGCAGATGCAAAAACGGCCCGTGCAAGCTGCCTGGGCCGTCAGATCATGCCTGAAATGCTCTCAGGCGCAAGCATGACCTGCGCTGACAGCTATCAATTTTGTTACAGGCCGCGCAGCTTCTTGGCGGCGTCGATGGCAAAGTAGGTCAGGATACCGTCGGCGCCGGCGCGCTTGAAGGCCAGCAGTGCTTCCATCATCACGGCGTCATGATCGAGCCAGCCGTTGGCGGCCGCGGCCTTGAGCATGGCGTATTCGCCGGACACCTGATAAGCGAATGTCGGCACCTTGAACTCGTCCTTGACGCGGCGCACCACGTCCAGATACGGCATGCCGGGCTTGACCATGACCATGTCCGCGCCTTCGGCGATGTCCTGCGCCACTTCGCGCAGGGCTTCGTCGGTGTTGGCCGGGTCCATCTGGTAGACATTCTTGTCGGCCTTGCCCAGGGCGCCGCGCGTGCCCACGGCATCGCGGAAGGGACCGTAGAAGGCGCTGGCGTACTTGGCGCTGTAGGCCATGATGCGGGTGTGAATGTGGCCTTGCAGCTCAAGCGCCTCGCGGATGGCGCCGATGCGACCGTCCATCATGTCGCTGGGAGCCACCATGTCCACGCCGGCTTCGGCATGGGCCAGGGCCTGGCCGACCAGCACTTCCACGGTGTCATCGTTGATGATGTAGCCGCTCTCGTCCAGGATGCCGTCCTGGCCGTGGCTGGTATAGGGGTCCAGGGCCACATCGGTCATCACGCCCAGCTGGGGAAATTCCTTCTTCAGTGCGCGCACCACGCGCGGAATCAGACCGTCGGGGTTCAGGGCTTCCTTGCCGTCGGGCGTCTTGAGGCTGGATTCAATGGCGGGGAACAGTGCCAGATAGGGAATCTCAAGCTTCACGCACTCCTCGGCCACGGGCAGCAGCAGATCGAGGCTCAGGCGGTCCACGCCGGGCATGGAGGGAACGGCCTCGCGCTTGTTCTGGCCTTCGTGCACGAACACGGGGTAGATGAAGTCGTGCGGCGTCAGCACGCTCTCGCGCACCAGATTGCGGGTGAAAGCATCGCGGCGCAGACGGCGCGGGCGATTCTGGGGAAAAGGAGTGGGGCTGGACAGATGCATGGGGAAAATTGTGCCCCATCCGCCGTGGCTTGGCTTGCAGCTGAGTGACTATTCCATGACGGCTGTCTCATTGCGGGGTAAAGACGCGGTGCGCAGCGGCTGTGGCGCGGCGCAGGCCTTTACACTGGCCCCATGCTATGGGTTAAAGCCTTTCACATCATTTTTGTCGCCAGCTGGTTTGCTGGTCTGTTCTATCTGCCGCGTATCTTTGTCAATATCGCCATGGTCACTCCGGGCTCGGTGGCAGAGCGCGAGCGCCTGCTGCTGATGGCGCGCAAGCTGCTGCGCTTCACCACCATGCTGGCCGTGCCTGCGCTGGGCCTGGGCCTGTGGCTGTGGCTGGGCTGGGGCTTTGCGGGCGGCTGGCTGCATGCCAAGCTGGCCGTGGTGCTGCTGGTCATCGGGTATCACCACAGCTGTGCCGTGCTGCTGCGCAAGCTGGCGGACAACACCTGTCACAAAAGCCATCGCTGGTTCCGTTTCTATAACGAAGTGCCGGTGCTGCTGCTGATCGCTGCCGTGGTTCTGGTGGTGGTCAAGCCCTTCTGAGTCTTGTGCCGAGAGTAGGAGGCGACTGTGTCCGATTCCGCGGTGCCGGTGATTTCCATGCGCCATACCTCGGCCTGGCCGCTGGCGCTGGTCTATGGCCTGCTCATTGTGTTTGCCAGCCTGTTCCCGTTCGACGGCTGGCGCGCACAGGGGATTGATCCCAGCGTGTTTCTGTTTGCCAGGATTCCGCCGCCGTACTGGACCTGGTTCGACGTCAACACCAATATCGTCGGCTATGCGCCGCTGGGCTTTTTCCTGGCACTGGCCCTGATGCGCTCGGGCCAGCCCAGGCTGGCCGTGCCGCTGGCTTTCCTTGCTGGCACGCTGCTGTCCCTGTGCATGGAGTTTCTGCAGATTTATCTGCCGCGCCGCGTGCCGTCCAATCTGGATCTGGTGCTCAATGCCGGCGGTACCCTGATCGGTGCCCTGCTGGCTGCGCTGCTGGAGAGGCTGGGGGCACTGTCGCGCTGGAGCGCTTTTCGCAACCAGTGGCTGGGTGAGGGCGGTGCGGGCGTGCTGGTGCTGCTGGCACTGTGGCCGTTTGCGCTGCTGTTTCCGGCGGCCGTGCCCTTCGGCCTGGGACAGGTGCTGGAACGCATTGACGACACCTTGCAGGACTGGTTGCTGAACACGCCGTTCGAAGACTGGCTGCCGCTGGGCGATTTCGCCCTGACGCCGCTGTCGCTGGTGACGGAGATGCTCTGTGTAATGCTGGGGCTGTGGATACCCTGTCTGCTGGCCTACTGTGCCGTGCGACACATGGGCCGCCGCGCGCTGGCGGGGCTGCTGCTGATTGCGGCAGGTGTGGGCGTGACGGCGCTGTCGGCCGCGCTGAGCTGGGGGCCGGCCCATGCCTGGGAGTGGGTGGATCTGCCGGTGCGTCTGGGCGTCTGGGGAGGGCTGGGTCTGGCCGTGATTGCGCTGCCGGCCTCGCGCCGGGTGTGCACCGTGCTGTTGCTTCTGGTGCTGGTGCTGCATCTGAGCATCCTCAACCAGGCTCCCACCAATGTCTACTTCGCCCAGACCCTGCAGGCCTGGGAGCAGGGGCGCTTCATCCGCTTCTACGGACTGGGTCAGTGGCTCGGCTGGCTCTGGCCTTACGTCACACTGGCGTATGTAGTGATTCGCCTCTCGCGTCGCCAGCAGCCTGCCTAGAATGAGCCACTATGAGCGACACCCAGAATCAAGACCAAGCTGGTGGCTACTACCAGCGCCATATCTTCTTTTGCCTGAACGAGCGCCCCAATGGCGAGGACTGCTGCGCTCTGCACGGTGCCAAGGCGGGCTTTGACCACTGCAAGCGCAAAGTCAAGGAAGAGGGGCTGGCTGGCAAGGGTCAGGTGCGAGTGAACAAGGCCGGTTGCCTGGATCGCTGCGCGGGCGGCCCCGTGGCAGTGGTCTACCCAGAGGCCGTCTGGTACACCTTTATCGACGACAGCGATATCGATGAAATCGTCGAATCCCATCTGAAGAACGGCCAGGTGGTCGAGCGCCTGGTGCTGCCTGACAGCGTAGGCCGATAACCGGGGCTTTCCCCGGGGGCCTTGCCTGGGTGGCGCCGCAGGGATGACACCTTCGGTGCGCGGTGCAGCATGCTCGTTCAGGAACTTTAAGCATTTTTAAGCGTCAGCCTAATAACAGCAAGCGCTGATAGCTATAACTAGGATAGCGTAGTGAATTCTCAGACTGAACGACTGATGCTGACCGGCGCTGCCGGTGTGATCGAAACCCTGCGCGATGCGCCGCAACTGGCCGAAGGGCAGAGCCCCAGGGGGGTGGTCATCATCGCCCATCCGCATCCGCTGTTTGGCGGCACCATGGACAACAAGGTGGTCCAGACGCTGGCGCGTGCCTTTGTGCAGTGCGGCTATACGGCCGTACGCTTCAATTTTCGCGGCGTGGGTGCCAGTGCCGGCGAATATGACGCCGGCAAGGCCGAGCTGCAGGATTTGCTGGCCGTGGTGCAGCAGGTGGCTCCCGAAGGCCCGATCGCCCTGGCCGGCTTTTCCTTTGGCGCCTTTGTCACCAGCCATGCGCTGGCCCAGCTCTGGGATGAGGGGCGGGTGCAGAAGGCCGTGCTGGTCGGTACAGCCGCCAGCCGCTTCGAGGTGGCTCCCGTGCCTGCCGGCGCCCATGACCAGACGCTGGTGGTTCACGGCGAGGCGGACGACACGGTGGCACTGTCCGCCGTGATGGACTGGGCCCGCCCGCAGATACTGCCTGTTACCGTGATTCCGCAGGTCGGTCATTTCTTTCACGGACAATTGCCTCTGCTCAAGAACCTGGTGGTGCGCCACCTGAAGTCCCAATAAGAGCCAGTCCCCACACCCTGACGCACGTGAATTGCTGCCCCGTCTCGGTAACCCCTCTTTTCATAGCGCCAAGCCGAGGTATATCCTTGGTTTTGGCCGTTTTCGACGGTAAATCACCGCGCTTACCTTTGCTTTAGCGAGAACCCTCTTCATGAAGCCCATCTATTCCACACTGCGTGTTCTGGCCGTTGCGGCCGCAGTGGCGCCCGTGTTTGCCATGGCACAGGTGGCGGCCCCTGTCCCTCCCGAAATCGCTGCCCGCAACTATCTGCTGGTGGACGTCACTGCCGGCCAGGTGCTGGGAGCCAAGGATATCGACGCTCCCGTCGAGCAGGCATCGCTGACCAAGCTGATGTCGGCCTATGTCGTGTTCGACGCCCTGCGTGCCAAGAAAATCACGCTGGAGCAACGCATGCCCGTGAGCGAGCGCGCCTGGAAGATGCCCGGCTCGCGCATGTTCATCGACCCCAAGATGCAGGTTCCGGTCAATGACCTGCTCAGCGGCATGATCATCCAGTCCGGCAACGATGCCACCATGGCACTGGCCGAGGCCGTGGGCGGCACGGCCGAGAACTTCGTCAAGATGATGAATGACCAGGCCAAGGCCCTGGGCATGAAGAACACCAGCTACAAAAACCCCGAAGGTCTGACCGAGCCCGGCCACCTGACGACGGCGCGTGATCTGTCCATACTGGCCCAGCGCCTGATGCATGACTTCCCCGAGTACATGCACTACTACTCCACCAAGCAATACAGCTATCCCGGCACGCCCGCGTCCAACGGCAGCAACCGCAATGCCTTGCTGTTCCGTGATCCCACCGTGGACGGCCTGAAGACCGGCCATACCAATGCCGCCGGCTACTGCCTGGTGGCCACGGCCAAGCGCGATCTGCCCAATGTGGGCCAGCGCCGTCTGCTGTCCATCGTGCTGGGGACGGCCAGCGAAAAAGCGCGTGCCAACGAAAGCCAGAAGCTGCTGAACTGGGGTTACACCGCTTTCGATGCCGTCAAGCTGTTCGATGCCGATCAGCCCGTCGCCACTCCTGCTGTCTGGAAGGGTGCTGCCAATGCCGTCAAGATCGGCAAGGCCGACGGCGCTGTGGTGGTGACGGTGCCCTCGGGTACCGGTGGCAAGCTGACCACCGAAGTGGTGCGCCAGGATCCGCTGATCGCTCCTATCGCCAAGGGCCAGTCCATGGGTGTGCTCAAGGTCAAGTCGGGCGCGGATGTGGTGGCCGAGGTGCCGCTGGTGGCGCTTGAGGCCGTCGAGCAGGCCGGCTTCTTCGGGCGTCTGTGGGACACCATCCGCCTCTGGATCAAGTAAGTTCCCGGGCCGGCAGGAGGCTGCTCCTGCCGGTGACAGCCCTTGATCGGTCATGCAAAGCATCTTGCTGCCTGGGGGCTATTGCCCGCTGGTGCTTGTGCTGATTTGCGCAAGCTGGTACATTCGAGGGCTTTTCGGAATTTCCGAAGGGATTCACGTTTCCGCATCAGCATCTGTTCTTGCGGATAAACCTTTTGCTTTCACGAAGCAAATTCACGTTTAGGGACGTTTAATTAATGCCAACCATTAACCAACTCGTGCGTCAGGGCCGCACGGTAGAAGTTGTTAAATCCAAGAGCCCTGCTATGGAAAACTGCCCCCAACGCCGTGGCGTGTGCACCCGTGTGTACACCACCACTCCCAAGAAGCCTAACTCGGCTCTGCGTAAGGTGGCCAAGGTTCGTCTGACCAACGGTTTCGAAGTGATTTCGTACATCGGCGGTGAAGGCCACAACCTGCAAGAGCACAGCGTTGTGCTGGTGCGTGGCGGCCGTGTGAAGGACTTGCCCGGTGTGCGTTACCACATCGTGCGCGGTTCCCTGGACCTGCAAGGCGTCAAGGACCGTAAGCAAGCTCGCTCCAAGTACGGTGCCAAGAAGCCTAAGGCTAAGTAATCAGCCCTGGTTTTTTGAAAACAAACGGTGTTTGATTCGCCTGACTGGCGCGGTCAAACGTAGTGGCCCTGAGCACGAATGTTTTGTGCGGGTCGAGTAAGTGAGAGTTTTGAATAGCTCTCGCGGTATCTGAAAAGATGCCAACTGAAGCAAAGATAGAGGTAAAAAATGCCACGTCGTCGCGAAGTCCCCAAACGTGAAATCCTGCCGGATCCCAAGTTCGGCAATGTAGAGCTGTCCAAATTCATGAACGTGATCATGGAAGGCGGCAAGAAGGCGGTTGCTGAGCGCATCATTTATGGCGCTCTGGACCTGATCGAGAAGAAGCATCCTGGCAAGGACCCTCTGGAAGCTTTCGTTGTTGCCATCAACAACGTCAAGCCCATGGTCGAAGTGAAGTCCCGCCGTGTTGGCGGTGCCAACTACCAGGTGCCCGTGGAAGTGCGCCCCGTCCGTCGTCTGGCTCTGGCCATGCGCTGGATCAAGGAAGCCTCCCGCAAGCGTGGCGAGAAGTCCATGGCTCAACGCCTGGCCAACGAGCTGCTGGAAGCTACGGAAGGCCGTGGCGGCGCTATGAAGCGTCGTGACGAAGTGCACCGTATGGCCGAAGCCAACAAGGCCTTCAGCCACTTCCGCTTCTAATCGGAATCTCGCTCGAGATACAGGGCCGCATGCAAAAACTTGCTGCGGCCTTGTGTCGATTCTGAGCGCCCCCATATAGAGCTGCTGCCTCCTGCGCACAATGCGGGGCCGGCAGTACTCCCATACGATCAAGCAAGGATCCATCATGGCTCGCAAGACCCCCATTGAGCGCTATCGCAACATCGGTATTTCCGCTCACATTGACGCAGGTAAGACAACTACTACAGAACGTATCCTGTTCTATACCGGTGTGACCCACAAGCTGGGCGAAGTGCACGACGGCGCTGCCACCACCGACTGGATGGAGCAAGAGCAAGAGCGTGGTATCACCATCACTTCCGCTGCAGTGACCTGCTTCTGGAAGGGTATGGACCTGTCCTATCCCGAGCACCGCTTCAACATCATCGACACCCCCGGCCACGTGGACTTCACGATTGAAGTGGAGCGTTCCATGCGCGTGCTGGACGGTGCTTGCATGGTCTATTGCGCTGTGGGTGGCGTGCAGCCCCAGTCCGAAACCGTGTGGCGTCAGGCTAACAAGTACAAGGTGCCTCGTCTGGCCTTTGTGAACAAGATGGACCGTACCGGTGCCAACTTCTTCAAGGTCTACGACCAGATGAAGCTGCGCCTGAAGGCCAATCCTGTGCCCGTGGTGATCCCAATCGGTGCCGAAGACAACTTCAAGGGCGTGGTCGATCTGGTCAAGATGAAGGCCATCATCTGGGACGAAGCTTCCCAGGGCATGAAGTTCGAATACCAGGACATCCCCGCCGAGCTGGTGGAGACCGCCAACAAGTGGCGTGAAAACCTGGTGGAAGCCGCTGCCGAAGCTTCGGAAGAGCTGATGAACAAGTACCTGGAAGAAGGTACTCTGACTGAAGAAGAAGTGAAGCTCGGCGTGCGTACTCGTACCCTGGCCACCGAAATTCAGCCCATGCTGTGCGGCACCGCGTTCAAGAACAAGGGTGTGCAGCGCATGCTGGACGCCGTGATCGACTACCTGCCCGCTCCCGTGGACATCCCTGACGTTACCGGTACCGACCCCGATGACGAAGAGAAGAAGCTGAGCCGCAAGGCCGACGACGCCGAGAAGTTCTCGGCTCTGGCCTTCAAGCTGATGACCGACCCCTTCGTGGGCCAGCTGACCTTTGTGCGCGTGTACTCCGGCGTTCTGAGCAAGGGTGAGACCGTTCTGAATGCCGTCAAGGGCAAGAAGGAACGTATCGGCCGTATCGTGCAGATGATGGCCAACGACCGCGTGGAAGTCGAAGAAATCCGTGCCGGCGACATCGCTGCCTGCGTGGGTCTGAAGGACGTGACCACCGGCGAAACCCTGTGCGACATCGCTGCACCTATCGTGCTGGAACGCATGGTGTTCCCTGAGCCCGTGATTGCACAGGCTGTGGAACCCAAGTCCAAGACCGACCAGGAAAAGATGGGTATCGCTCTGTCGCGTCTGGCTGCAGAAGATCCTTCCTTCCGCGTGCGTACCGACGAAGAATCCGGTCAGACCATCATCGCCGGTATGGGCGAGCTGCACCTGGAAATCATCGTTGACCGCATGAAGCGCGAATTCAACGTGGAAGCCAACGTGGGCAAGCCCCAGGTTGCCTACCGCGAAACCATTCGCAGCACGGTCAAGGACGTGGATGGCAAGTTCGTTCGTCAGTCCGGCGGTAAGGGCCAGTACGGTCACGTGGTTCTGACTCTGGAACCCCAGGAAGCCGGCAAGGGCTTCGAGTTCGTCGACGAAATCAAGGGCGGTGTGGTTCCTCGCGAATACATCCCTGCGGTGGAAAAGGGCGTGATCGAAGCGCTGACTTCCGGTGTTCTGGCTGGCTACCCCGTGGTGGACGTCAAGGTGCGCCTGACTTTCGGTTCGTACCACGATGTGGACTCGAACGAAATGGCGTTCAAGATGGCTGCTATCTTCGGTTTCAAGGAAGCTGCCCGCAAGGCCAACCCCGTCATCCTGGAACCCATGATGGCTGTGGAAGTGGAAACACCCGAAGACTACGCCGGTACCGTGATGGGTGACCTGTCTTCCCGCCGCGGCATGGTGCAGGGCATGGACGACATGGTTGGTGGCGGCAAGGCCATCAAGGCTGAAGTGCCCCTGTCCGAAATGTTCGGCTACGCCACTTCGCTGCGTTCCATGACTCAAGGTCGCGCCAGCTACACCATGGAATTCAAGCACTACGCTGAAGCTCCTCGTAACGTGGCCGAAGCCATCGTTGCTGCCCGCGCCAAGTAATTGACGCAGGTTTGACGAATCCGTCATAATCTAAGGCTTCCAATCGCGGCAGTTCCTTGCGGGCTGCCGCGATTTTTGCCGGTCTGCGATCCCATGCCGTCCTGTTTCCTGTGCGGGGCGAATCAGCAATGAGGTGCAGACCTTAAACATCACACAGGTTTTTGCTCTTTCGGAGAAATCATGGCAAAAGAAAAGTTCGAACGTACCAAGCCCCACGTGAACGTGGGCACCATCGGTCACGTTGACCACGGCAAGACCACCCTGACTGCTGCTATCGCTACCGTGCTGTCCAAGCACTTCGGCGGTGAAGCCAAGGACTACTCGCAGATCGACAACGCTCCCGAAGAAAAGGCTCGTGGCATCACGATCAACACTTCGCACGTTGAATACGAAACTGCCAACCGCCACTACGCTCACGTGGACTGCCCTGGCCACGCTGACTATGTGAAGAACATGATCACTGGTGCCGCTCAGATGGACGGCGCTATCCTGGTTTGCTCCGCTGCTGACGGCCCCATGCCCCAGACTCGCGAGCACATCCTGCTGTCGCGTCAGGTGGGCGTTCCCTACATCATCGTGTTCCTGAACAAGGCCGACATGGTGGACGACGAAGAACTGCTGGAACTGGTCGAAATGGAAGTGCGCGAGCTGCTGTCCAAGTACGACTTCCCCGGCGACGACACCCCCATCATCCGCGGCTCTGCCAAGCTGGCTCTGGAAGGCGACCAATCCGACAAGGGTGAACCCGCTATCCTGCGTCTGGCCGAAGCTCTGGACACCTACATCCCCACTCCCGAGCGTGCTGTTGACGGCGCCTTCGTGATGCCCGTGGAAGACGTGTTCTCCATCTCCGGTCGCGGTACCGTGGTGACTGGCCGTATCGAGCGCGGTATTGTCAAGGTCGGCGAAGAAATCGAAATCGTCGGTATCAAGGACACCGTCAAGACCACGGTCACCGGCGTGGAAATGTTCCGCAAGCTGCTGGACCAAGGTCAAGCTGGCGACAACGTGGGTCTGCTGCTGCGCGGCACCAAACGTGAAGACGTGGAACGCGGCCAAGTGCTGTGCAAGCCCGGCTCCATCAAGCCCCACACCAACTTCACTGCTGAAGTTTATGTGCTGTCGAAGGACGAAGGCGGTCGCCACACTCCCTTCTTCAACAACTACCGTCCCCAGTTCTACTTCCGTACAACTGACGTGACCGGCTCCATCGAACTGCCCGAAGGCAAGGAAATGGTGATGCCTGGCGACAACGTGTCGATCACCGTGAAGCTGATCGCTCCCATCGCCATGGAAGAAGGTCTGCGTTTCGCTATCCGCGAAGGTGGTCGTACTGTGGGTGCCGGTGTGGTTGCCACGATCATTGCCTAATTCTTAGAAAAGCTAGGAATTAACAATGTCTAAGCAAAAAATCCGCATCCGTCTGAAGGCTTTCGATTACAAGCTGATCGACCAGTCTGCAGCCGAAATCGTTGATACCGCCAAGCGCACCGGTGCCATCGTCAAGGGTCCCGTGCCCCTGCCGACACGCATGAAGCGCTTCGACATCCTGCGTTCGCCTCACGTCAACAAGACCAGCCGCGACCAGTTCGAAATCCGTACGCACCAGCGTCTGATGGACATCGTGGATCCGACTGACAAGACTGTTGACGCTCTGATGAAGCTGGACCTGCCCGCAGGTGTGGACGTCGAGATCAAACTGCAATAAGAGTTTTGGAAGCCTCGCAAGAGGCTTTTGAGGGTCTTTGTTTAACGCGAACTTGCTTGAAAAAGCAGTTCGCGTTAAAATTTGGAGCTTCGCCTTTGATGCGAAGTTTTATTAACCTTCTTTTGTGTGCTAGGCATGATTGCCGAGGCGCAACGCTGGGCCAATTGCAGTTTCAGCGGCAAAAGTTTTGGAGCAAACAAATGAGTCTGAGCAACTCCCTGGGGTTGCTGGGTCGCAAGGTGGGCATGATGCGTCTGTTCACTGATGATGGGGACGCAGTGCCTGTCACAGTGGTGGATGTTTCTAACAACCGCGTGACTCAGGTCAAAACCCAAGAGAACGATGGCTATGTGGCCCTGCAGGTCACTTTCGGTGCACGCAAGGCTTCTCGCGTGACCAAGCCTCAAGCCGGCCACCTCGCCAAGGCGGGTGTCGAAGCCGGTGAAGTGACCCGTGAATTCCGCGTGACCGATGAAACCGCTGGCAAGTATGCCGCTGGTGCTGTTCTGCCTGTGGCAGAGCTGTTCAGCGTCGGCCAGAAGGTGGACGTGCAAGGCACTTCCATCGGTAAGGGCTACGCCGGCACGATCAAGCGCCACAACTTCAGTTCGCAGCGCGCTTCGCACGGTAACAGCCGTTCGCACAATGTCCCCGGTTCTATCGGTATGGCACAAGACCCCGGTCGCGTGTTCCCCGGTAAGCGTATGACTGGCCACATGGGCGACGAAACCGTCACTACTCAAAACCTCGACGTGGTTCGTATCGACGAAGCACGCCAACTGCTGTTGATCAAGGGTGCCATTCCTGGCGCCAAGGGTGGCTTCGTTTCCGTGCGCCCCGCGATCAAGGCTAAAGCTTCCAAAGGAGCGAACTAATGCAGCTCGAACTCCTGAATGAACAAGGCCAGGCCGCTTCCAAGGTGGAAGCTCCCGAGACTGTGTTCGGTCGTGAATTCAACGAAGACCTGGTCCACCAGCTGGTGACTGCCTACCGTGCCAACGCACGTCAAGGCACTCGCGCCCAGAAGGACCGTGAACAAGTGCGTCACACCACCGCCAAGCCTTTCAAGCAAAAGGGTACAGGCCGTGCACGTGCTGGTATGTCCTCCTCGCCTCTTTGGCGTGGCGGCGGTCGCATCTTCCCCAATCTGCCCGAAGAAAACTTCTCGCAGAAGATCAACAAGAAGATGTACCGCGCCGGTATGACTGCCATCCTGTCTCAGCTGGCCCGCGAAGGCCGTCTGGCAGTTGTGGAGTCCCTGACGCTGGATACCCCCAAGACCAAGGTGCTGGCAGACAAATTCAAGGCTATGAACCTGTCTTCGTCGGTGATGGTGATCGCTGAAGAAATCGACGAGAACCTGTACCTGGCATCCCGCAATCTGAAGAACGTGTTCGTGGTTGAGCCGCGCTATGCAGACCCCGTGTCGCTGGTGCACTACAAGAAAGTGCTCGTCACCAAGGGTGCGATCGACAAACTCAAGGAGATGTTCGCATGAGCACTACCAAGTTTGACGAAGGTCGTCTGATGCAAGTGCTGGTCGCTCCCATCGTGTCCGAAAAGGCCACTCTGGTTGCTGAAAAGTCCAATGCTGTGACATTCAAGGTGCTGCAGAACGCTACCAAGCCCGAAATCAAGGCCGCTGTGGAATTGATGTTCAAGGTTGAAGTGGCAGGCGTGTCTGTGGTGAACACCAAGGGCAAGACCAAGCGCTTTGGCAAGACCGTTGGCCGTCGCGACAATGTGCGCAAGGCTTACGTGATGCTCAAGCCCGGTCAAGAGCTGAACCTGTCTGGGGAGGCTGCGTAATCATGGCTGTTATCAAGCTCAAACCTACGACCCCCGGCCAACGCGGCGCGGTGAAGGTTACTCGCGACCACCTGCACAAGGGTGAGGGCTTTGCCCCCCTGCTGGAAGCTCAATTCCAGAAGGCCGGTCGTAATAACAACGGTCACATCACAACTCGCCACAAGGGCGGTGGTCACAAGCACCACTACCGTGTGGTGGACTTCAAGCGCAACAAGGACGGTATCCCCGCCAAGGTTGAACGCATTGAATACGACCCCAACCGTACTGCCCACATCGCTCTGGTGTGCTATGCAGACGGCGAACGTCGCTACGTCATTGCTCCTCGCAACCTGGAAGTCGGCGCTACCATCATCAGCGGCTCCGAAGCTCCTATCCGCGTGGGCAACACCCTGCCTATCCGCAACATCCCCGTGGGCTCGACTATCCACTGCATCGAACTGAAGATCGGTGCCGGTGCTCAGATCGCTCGCTCGGCTGGTACCTCCGCCACTCTGCTGGCTCGCGAAGGCATCTACGCTCAAGTGCGTATGCGTTCGGGCGAAGTCCGCAAGGTGCACATCGAGTGCCGTGCCACCATCGGTGAAGTTGCCAACGAAGAACACAGCCTGCGCCGTCTGGGCAAGGCCGGTGTGAAGCGTTGGATGGGTATTCGTCCTACCGTCCGCGGTACGGTCATGAACCCTGTCGACCACCCGCACGGTGGTGGTGAAGGTAAGACCGGTGAAGGCCGTCACCCAGTTGACCCATGGGGCAATCTGACGAAGGGCTACCGCACCCGTAACAACAAGCGCACACAGACAATGATCGTGTCGCGCCGTAAGAAGTAAGGGGTAGCAAATGACTCGTTCTCTTAAAAAGGGTCCGTTTGTTGACCATCACTTGCTGGCCAAGGTCGAAAAGGCCATCGCCACCAAGGACAAGAAGCCAGTGAAGACCTGGTCGCGTCGCTCCATGGTCCTGCCCGAGTTCATCGGTCTGACCATCGCCGTGCACAACGGCAAGCAACACGTGCCGGTTTATGTGACTGACCAGATGGTTGGCCACAAGCTGGGTGAATTCGCGCTGACTCGTACCTTCAAGGGTCACCCTGCGGACAAGAAAGCCAAGAAGTAAGGAATAGAACATGTCTGAAACACGTGCTGTTCTCCGTGGCGTCCGCCTGTCTGTTGACAAGGGTCGCCTGGTCGCGGATCTGATCCGCGGCAAGAAGGTGGATCAAGCTCTGAACATTCTCCAGTTCACGCAGAAAAAAGCTGCCGTGATCGTGAAGAAGGTTCTGGAATCCGCTATCGCCAACGCTGAGCACAACGACGGCGCCGATATCGACGAGCTGAAGGTCAAGACCATCTACGTCGAGCAAGGCACTACGCTCAAGCGTTTCACTGCTCGCGCCAAGGGCCGCGGCAACCGCATCAGCAAGCCTACCTGCCACATCTATGTGACAGTGGGTAACTGAGGCCTTAAGGAAGAATATGGGACAGAAAATCCATCCTACCGGCTTCCGTCTGGCGGTGAGCCGCAACTGGGCAAGCCGCTGGTACGCTAGCAACCGTGACTTCGCCGGCATGCTGGCCGAAGACATCAAGGTGCGCGAGTACCTGAAGGCCAAGCTGAAGAACGCCGCTGTGGCTCGCGTTCTGATCGAGCGTCCTGCCAAGAACGCCCGCATCACCATTTTCTCGGCTCGTCCGGGCGTGGTGATCGGCAAGAAGGGTGAAGACATCGAGGCCCTGAAGAAGGAACTCGCTGCTCGCCTGGGCGTGCCCGTGGCTGTGAACATCGAAGAAGTGCGCAAGCCCGAAATCGATGCCAAGCTGATCGCTGACTCCATCTGCCAACAGCTGGAAAAGCGCATCATGTTCCGCCGCGCCATGAAGCGTGCCATGCAGAATGCCATGCGTCTGGGTGCTCAAGGCATCAAGATCATGTCTTCCGGTCGTCTGAACGGTATCGAAATTGCTCGTACCGAGTGGTACCGCGAAGGCCGCGTGCCTCTGCACACTCTGCGTGCCGACATCGACTACGGCTTCTCCGAAGCCAAGACGACTTACGGCATCATCGGCGTGAAGGTCTGGGTCTACAAGGGTGACACCCTGGGCCGTAACGATCTGCCCGCCGTGGAAACGCCCCGTCCTGAAGACGAGCGTCGTCCCCGTGGTCCCCGTCGTGACGGTCGCCGTGATGGCCGTGATGGCGCTGGCCGTGGTGGCCGTCGTCCCGCAGGCACCAATGCCGCTCCTGCCGATGGCAGCGACAAGCCTGCTGGCGCTGGTGCTGATTCCGTTAAGCGCGTTCGTAAGGCCGACGCGCCCGCTACAGCAGCGGACGGTAAAGGAGAATAAACATGCTGCAACCTGCACGCCGCAAGTTCCGTAAGGAACAAAAAGGCCGCAACACCGGCATCGCTACCCGTGGCAACTCCGTTGCCTTCGGCGATTTCGGTTTGAAGTCTACTGACCGTGGTCGTCTGACCGCACGCCAGATCGAAGCTGCACGTCGTGCAATTTCCCGTCACGTCAAGCGTGGTGGTCGTATCTGGATCCGCGTGTTCCCGGACAAGCCCATCTCTACCAAGCCCGCCGAAGTGCGTATGGGTAACGGTAAGGGCAACCCCGAGTACTACGTGGCCGAAATCCAGCCCGGCAAGGTGATCTACGAAATCGTGGGTGTGCCTGAAGAGCTGGCCCGTGAAGCGTTCCGCCTGGCTGCTGCAAAGCTGCCTCTGCGCACGACCTTCGTGTCCCGTCACATTGGTGCTTAAGGAGATCAACATGACGAAATCTGCTGAACTCCGCCAAAAAGACGTGGCTGGTCTGGAAGCTGAAGTGAAGTCCCTGCAAAAGGCTCACTTCGGTCTGCGCATGCAAAAGGCCACGCAACAACTGGGCAACACTGCGACCATCAAGGCTACACGCCGTGACATCGCTCGTGCCAAGACCATCCTTGCTGAAAAGCAAGCCGCCAAGTAAGGAGCCGACATGACGGAAGCTAAAACATCCCTCAAGCGCACCTTGATTGGCAAGGTGGTCAGCGACAAGCGTGCCAAGACTGTGACCGTTCTCGTGGAACGCCGCGTCAAGCACCCCATCTACGACAAGATCATGATCAAGTCGAGCAAGTACCACGCTCACGACGAGCAAGGTGAGTACAAGCTGGGTGACGTGGTTGAAATCACCGAGAGCCGTCCTCTCTCCAAGACCAAGAATTGGGTTGCTACCCGCTTGGTTCAAAAGGCTGCCCTGGTGTAAGCCTAACCAGGCCCACCGGCTGCAAAGCCCTTGAAAACGACCCACAATGTTGTGGGTCGTTTTTTTATTTGGGCCGCCAAGAACGCGGTCCTTGCTTTGCAACAAAGGAGATAGTCATGATTAAAGTTGGTGATGCCCTGCCCGCAGTGACCTTGATGGAATATGTGGAAGTGGAAGGCAATGGCTGCAGCCTCGGCCCCAACCCCGTGAAGCTGCCCGAAGCACTGGCCGGCAAGACCGTTGCCGTGTTTGCCGTGCCCGGCGCCTTCACGCCCACCTGCTCCGAAAAGCACCTGCCAGGCTATGTGGCCAAGGCTGAAGAGCTCAAGGCTGCCGGCGTGGACGAAATCTGGTGCCTGTCCGTGAACGATGCTTTCGTGATGGGCGCCTGGGGCCGCGACCAGAAGGTGGCTGGCAAGGTGCGCATGATTGCCGACGGCGATGCGGCATTTGCCAAGGCCACCGGCCTGACGCTGGACCTGAACGGCAAGGGCCTGGGTCTGCGCGCCAATCGCTTCTCCATGCTGGTCAAGGACGGCAAGGTTGCGACCCTGAACGTGGAAGCTCCCGGCAAGTTTGAAGTCAGCGACGCCGCCACCATGCTGGCCCAGGCCAAGGCTTGATGGGTGAAGCTCTGAGCCGCTGCGCGCGGGAATGATGTTCTCGCCGCAAGGCGGCTTGGCGCGGCGCCATAAAAAAAGGCATTGCCAGCTTGGCAATGCCTTTTTCGCGTCCGGGCTCAGAACAGATCGGCCTTGAGGTAGTGTGCGCCTGGAAGCGGGTTGTGATAGTAGGGCTCGATGGACGCAAAGCCCAGGTCCACATACAGCGCGCGGGCGGATTCCATGTCGTCCAGTGTGTCGAGCAGCACATGGTCGTAGCCGCTCTGGCGTGCCACGTCCAGCATGGCCTCGGCCAGTTGACGGCCCAGGCCGAAGCCGCGAAAGGGCTTGCGCACATACAGGCGCTTCATTTCGGCCGCATTGGGATAGTCGCAGTCATCGAGCGGGCGCAGCGCGCAACAGCCGGCGAGAGCACCGTCCACATGGGCCAGCAGTATCTGGCCGCGGGGCGGGGCATAGTCGCCGGGCAGATCGGCGATTTCGGATTCGAATCCTTGAAATTCCAGGTCGATGTTCAGGCTGTCCGCATACTCCTGGAAGATCTGGCGCACAGCACCCATTTCCTCCAGTCCGGGCGTCAGCAAGTCCACGGCGGGCTTGTCCACGGCAACTAGGCGATGATGAAAGAAGGGTCAGTGTAGCGGCAAGTGCTCTTCATGGTTAAAGCGCAGGCTGCGTCGTCAGAACTCAGAAAGCAGCGCCCTGGCCCAGTTGATGGACCCACCAGGACAGTGCGCTTGCCACCACGGCCAGCAGCGCAGCCAGCATGCGGGTGGCGGCGGTGTCGCGGCTCGCCGTGACCGGTTCTGCCAGGCATTTGTCGCCCGTCACCATGGCGGGCAGCAGCTTGTTGCCTTTGAGGCTGTAGCCGATGAGGGCGAGCAGATGCAGTGCGACCAGTGCATAAATCAGGTACTGGCCCCAGTGAGCATGGTAGTCGGTGGCCTTGGAGATCAGCTCGCCCGAGACAAAGCGCGTCAGGGGACCGCTGAAGGCAATTTCGTCATCGCTCATCAGCCCGCTTGCGATCTGCGCCATCAGCACGGCGAGCATCGCGATGACCGACAGCGAGCCCAGCGGGTTGTGGCCTGCGCGGTCCTGCGTGGTCGAGGCGCCGCTGAGATAACGTCTCATGGCGGCCGCGGAAGGAATGAAGCTGCCAAAGCGCGACCAGTACCCGCCGACCAGGCCCCAGAGAAGGCGAAAGACCAGCAGAGCCAGCACCACCTGTCCCAGTATCAGATGCCAGTTCATGGCATTGCCGCCCATCTTGGCGGTGACGACCAGGGCAACGATGCAGGTCGCCAGCAGCCAGTGAAACAGGCGGGTGGGCAGATCCCAGATCCGGATTCTGTGGATTTCCGTGGCGGCTTGTGTGGCGGACTCTGTCATGGCTTTTTCATGGCTGATGGACCCGGACATTGTGCCCTGGCAAGGCGGCAAGCCCAAATCGCGGCCTTTGGGTGACTCTGCCATACTGGTTCTGCAGCCGCCTGTGGTGAGCTGCAGAACCAAGAAAGGATACCCCGATGAAAGCTTTTTCCACTCTGGCATTCGCTGCTGTGGTTGCCACCGTGGCCCTGCCTGCCTCGGCCCAGTTTGCCAAGGCTGAAGATGCCATCAAATACCGCCAGAGCGCGCTGAGTGTGCTGGGCACGCATTTCAGCCGTCTGGGCGCCATGGCCAACGGCAAGATGCCCTTCGATGCCAAGAGCGCGCAGGAAAGCGCCGAGGTCGTGGCCTTCATGTCCAAGCTGCCCTGGGCCGGTTTCGGCGCCGGCACCGAAGGCGGCAAGGCCAAGCCCGAGGTGTGGAAGGAGCAGGCCAAATTCCATGACCTGTCGGGCAAGATGGAAGCAGAAGTCGTCAAGCTCAACGCTGCCGCCAAGACCGGCAATCTGGACAATCTCAAGACGGCTTTCGGCCCGGCCGCCAATAGCTGCAAGAGCTGCCACGACAGCTTCCGCAATAAGTAAGTCAAGACTGTTCTGCATCAAGCAGACGCAAAAAAAACCGGCAGTGCCGGTTTTTTATGAGCGCCTTGCGCATGCTGATAGGTGATTTCAGCTTTATTTCATCTTGAAATCGAACAACAGCGTGCGCTACCAGCTATGTTTTTGAATGAGTTCAGGCGTTCGCAGGCTCGGCCAGCAGCTTCTCGATCAGCTTGTGCAGCTGCTCAAAGTCGGGGGCGCCGATATAGCGCTTCACGATCTCGCCGCGCTTGTTGACGATGAAGGTGGTGGGGGTGAGTTGCACATCGCCCCAGGCCTTGGCCACATTGCCGGTGTTGTCCAGCGCGACCTGGAAGGGCAGCTTGCGCGATTCGACAAAGTTCACGACATAGCTGGGCGGGTCGTAGCTCATGGCCACAGCCAGGGTGTCAAAGCCCTTGCCCTGGTACTTCTGGTAGGTGCTGATGATCTCGGGCATCTCTGCCACGCAGGTGGTGCAGCTGGTGGCCCAGAAGTTCACCAGCGTCACCCTGCCCTTGAGGTCGGCGGTGGTTTTCTGGCTGCCGTCCAGCAGCACAAAGGTGGATTGCGGCGCCGCGGTCTGCCCTGCGCCCGAATACACCCAGGCCCCGACGCCGATGACGGCGGCCGCCACAATGCCTGCGATCCAATGTTTGCTTGCCATAGAGATTGATTGTGCACAAATCTTCAGCATCTTGCTGATCTGTGGTTTGGTGTGCCAAACACGCAGAAAGTTCAGTTCCTACTGCTTGACCCACGGGTCAACCCTAGGCTTGCGTAGCAGGCCGGGCCCATGCCGCTGCCGATAATGGGTCATGAAGAAAACCGGACTCTGGGCTGCGACGCTACTGTTCAGCTGCGCACTGCTGGCCGCCTGCAGCCCGGCGCTGAATTGGCGCACCATCCAGCTCAAGGATGCGCCGCTGCAAGCGCTGCTGCCCTGCGATGCGCAGACGGCCAGCCGCCCTGTCGAGCTGGGCCTGGGCCAGGTGCCGCTGTCGGTGGTGGGCTGCGAGGCCCAGGGGGCGACCTATGCGGTATCGCATTTCGCCGTGGCCGAGCCCGCCCGCGCGGCCGAGGCGCTGACGTTCTGGCAGCAGGCAGTGCTGGCGCAGCTGAAGTCGGCAGACGGCGTCGCGAAAAGACTCAATGTCAAGGGAGACGGCCCGTGGGTGCCCAAGGGGGCGCTGAACCTGCCGCAGTCCTTGCGCATCACATTCGAAGGCCTGGGCCCCAGGGGGCAGAAGGTGGTGGGACATGGACTGTGGTTCGCTCGCCTGGAAGGCAGCGGCGCCAGGCTCTACCACGCGGTGATTTACGCTGACAAGGCCATGCCTGCAGAGGCCGAGCTGTTTTTCTCGGGCCTGCAGCTGCAATAAGCCCGGATCCAGATCATGACCCTTGCGCTTCATCCACCTCATTGCCCTTGTTGACGGCGGCGACAAGCCATAATTTGCTATCAAGAACTGTGACTACATGACCACGCGCATTCTTTTGCTCACTCACGCTCCTCTGGCCGCTGCATTGCGCGAATGCGCGCTGCACGTGTTTGCCGATAGCGCTGACGACTTGCTGGCTCTGGACGTGCCTTCCGACGAGGCGCCCGAAGCCACGCTGGAGCGTGCCCTGGCCATGCTGGTGGCGCATGGCGGGCTGGATGCGCCAACACTGGTGCTGACCGACCTGTTCGGCGCCACGCCCTGCAATGTGGCCCAGCGTCTCAGCGGGCTGTTGCAGGCCAGGCTGGTGGCGGGGGTGAACCTGCCCATGCTTTTGCGCTCCATCGGCTATCGACACGAGCCGCTGGACGCCCTGGTCTCGCGGGCCATGGTGGGCGGTAGCCAGGGGGTGATGCAGGTGGCCGGCAGTTCCCGACAAAATCAAAGCGCACGACCTTCCAATGATCAAGACCAATATCACCATCAGCAATAAATTGGGCCTGCATGCCCGCGCATCGGCCAAGCTCACCAAGCTCGCCGGCAGCTTCCCCTGCGAGGTCTGGCTGACCAAGGGCGAGCGCCGCGTCAATGCCAAGAGCATCATGGGCGTGATGATGCTGGCCGCGGGCATAGGCTCCGAGCTGGAGATGGAAACCGATGGCGCGCAGGAGCAGGAAGCCATGGATGCGCTGGTGGCCCTGATCAACGACAAGTTTGGTGAAGGCCAGTAACAGGGGCGCGGCCTGCGTCGTCGCTTGACTGCGTGCAGGCGGCGGCTGGGGCGCTAGCTCCTTTGATAGCAGGGAGCTCCTTGCTGGCAATGAGATAAAGCGTTTTTCGTGCTGCGGCGCAGTGAAGAACTGCGCTGGCTGCTGCAAAAACAAGAGCAAGAAGCAAGCAAAAAGCAATCGCGAAATTCGCGAAAGGGCATTCGCTATGACATTTGCCATCCACGGCCTGGCCGTTTCCCGAGGGATTGCCATTGGGCGCGCGGTCGTTGTGGCCTCCAGTCGCATGGAGGTGGTGCATTACTTCATCCGTCCAGATCAGGTGGAGTCGGAGATCCAGCGTGCCCGCACGGCACGCAATGCGGTGATTGACGAGCTGCGTCGGCTTCAGGAGGAGATGCCCAAGGACGCGCCCGGCGAGCTGGATGCGCTGCTCGATGTGCATCTGATGCTGCTGCAGGACCAGGCGCTGGCCGAGGCCATTCGCAACTGGATCTCCGAGCGTCTTTACAACGCCGAATGGGCGCTGACCACGCAGCTGGAGATCGTCTCGCGCCAGTTCGACGAGATGGACGACGAATACCTGCGCGAGCGCAAGGCCGATCTGGAGCAGGTGGTGGAGCGTATTCTGCGCCACATGAAGGGTGCGGCCAGCCCGATTGCGCAAGCTGCACCGCCGCTGGCACCGACAGGCGCCACCCCGGCAGCCAGCGGGCAGCAGCTGCAGCTCGAAGGCGCCACGGAAACCCCGCTGGTGCTGGTGGCGCAGGATCTGTCGCCGGCGGACATGCTGCAGTTCAAGAGCAAGGTCTTTGCGGGCTTCATCACCGCCGTGGGCGGCAAGACCAGCCACACCGCCATCGTCGCGCGCAGCATGGACATTCCGGCCGTGGTCGGTGCGCGGGCTGCAAGCCAGCTGATCCGCCAGGACGACTGGGTCATCATCGACGGCAACGAGGGCGTGGTCATCGTGGACCCCACTCCCATCATTCTGGCGGAGTACAGCTTTCGTCAGCGCCAGACCGAGCTGGAGCGCGAGCGCCTGACCCGTCTGCGCTACACGCCTTCGCTGACCATGGACGGGCAGAAGGTGGAGCTGCTGGCCAATATCGAGCAGCCCAGCGACGGGGCGGCGGCCGTGCGGGCTGGCGCTGTCGGCGTGGGGCTGTTCCGCACCGAGTTCCTGTTCATGGGGCGCAGCGGCAATCTGCCCGGTGAGGAGGAGCAGTACCGCGCCTATCGCGAGGCCATCGACGGCATGCAAGGCATGCCGGTCACCATCCGCACGCTGGACGTGGGGGCCGACAAGCCGCTGGACAAGGCCCAGCCCAAGGACTACTACCTCAACCCCGCACTGGGTCTGCGCGCCATCCGCTGGAGTCTGGCCGACCCCGTGATGTTCCGCACCCAGCTGCGCGCCATCCTGCGCGCGGCGGCGCACGGGCAGATCAAGCTGCTGTTTCCCATGCTGGCACATCGCAGCGAGATCGAGCAGACCCTGGCCCAGCTGCGCCAGGCACAGCATGAGCTCGATGTGCGCGGCATCGCCTACGGTCCGGTCAAGCTGGGCGCCATGATCGAGATCCCGGCGGCTGCGCTGACGGTGCGCAGCTTTTTGCAGTATTTCGACTTCCTTTCCATAGGCACCAACGACCTGATCCAGTACACGCTGGCCATCGACCGGGCCGACGAAACCGTGGCTCATCTCTACGACCCCATGCATCCTGCCGTGCTGCGGCTGGTGGCCGAGGTGATCGCAGCGGCCAATGCCGCAGGCAAGGAGGTGTGCGTCTGCGGCGAAATGGCGGGCGACCTGAGCATGACGCGGCTGCTGCTGGGTCTGGGGCTGCGCAGTTTTTCCATGCATCCCGCGCAGATCCTGGCCGTCAAGCAGGAGGTGCTGCGCGCGGACGCCAGCAAGCTGGCTCCCTGGGCCGCTGAAGTGCTGGGCAGCGAATGCCCGGCGCAGATGCTGGTGCCCTGAAGAACCTTGGGAACGACCTCAGGGCAGGCAGAAAAGGGATGGATGAATTACGCAAATTCGCAGGAAATCGCCCGTGCGCTTGAGCCGGTGCTGGAAGATGCAGCGCTTGCGCTGCAACTGGCAGCGCAAGCCAGGCCGGCTATGTGGCTGCAGACCACTGCAGTGGAGGATGAAGCGGAGATTGCGTCCGGCAGCACCAAGTTTGGCGGCTGTCCCGACCTGCCTGCCGGTGTGGCCTGGCCCGAGCGAGGGCGCTATCCGGACCATGAGCAGCGGGTGAAGCCCCATCGCGAAGACAGCGTTGCTCCCGACAGCCGCTGGCGTTGGGCCAGACCGGAGCAAGTAATGCTGTTTCGCGAAGAGGCCTTGCAGCACATTGCAAGACTCGAACGCACTTTTCCGCTGAGCTTTGTGGCGCAGATCAACTTCGCGGAAGCCCGCTCCGCCGGGACCCTGGAGGCAGCTTTTCCCGAGTCCGGGCTGTTGTCCGTCTTCTACGACCTGCTGGAGCAGCCCTGGGGTTTCAATCCTGCAGATGCCTGTGCGCTAAAGCTCATCTTCTCCGAAGACGATGCTGTGCTCGAGCGACGTCAGCAGCCGCCGGCGCTGCTAGAACTGCCCGATCACTGCCAGCTCGCACCTATGGCCTGCGAAATGCATGCCTGCGTCACGGCCTTGCCCCTGGAGAGCGCTCAGTGGGGTTCGCAGGGGCTGGAGCTAGACGAAGAGCAGCGTGATCGCTTTGTCGAATGGTGGTTCGATGACGCACAAAACGCTGCCAGCAGCGGTGGAGAGGACAGCGGCTGCCATCGCATCGGCGGCTGGCCCACGCCCATCCAGGGGGATATGCAGACCGAATGCGCGCTGGTGGCTGCGGGGCATTACTGCGGTAATGGCGATGCCTACGCGGACGAGGCCACGCGGGCCGTACGCGATACCGCAACGCAGTGGCTTTTGCTGCTGCAGATCGGCTGCGATGAAAAAGGCGGCATGGGCTGGGGCGATGAAGGTCAGGTCTATCTTTGGATGCGCCGCGACGATCTGCGCGCGCGTCGCTTTGACCGGGCGCGGTTGGTGCTGCAGTGTTGCTGAAACCCGCCTGCGCCGTGGCCTCAGGTACCAACGGTTGCGAAATGGCGGCAAAACAGCTGCTTGGAGATTTCTTTTGGTGGAAAACGAAAATTAATTGATATTGATTCTCATTTGATGTTACTATCCATCCCAGCTTGCAGCACGGGACTCTGGTGGGGTATCCAGCGCTGCATGGCTCAGTTTCATCGTGGGGCGACTCGTCGGGCCTGTTCAGCCTGCAGTCGTTTTTGCCAGCCAGCGGTTTGCCGGTTAGCCAGGCGTTTTTTCGATGCAAACAGTGGGTTATTCAAATTTCATGGCTTTTAGCGCATGATCTACAGCGATCCTGCTATGAATTGACTATGTAGGCTTTACCAGAAAGCGCAGCAAGCTCCTTATTCAGGAGCTTTATTTTTGGGCAAATCCTGGAGCGTGCAGCACTGCTCGTTGTGTGTGGCCATGAAAAAAGCAGCCCTTGGGCTGCTTGTGGGTGAGCACTTTCTTCGGTGCTCAGACGCCTGCGGCATGTGCCTGCTGGTCGGCGTGATAGCTGGAGCGCACCATGGCACCGACGGCGGCGTGGGTGAAGCCCATCTTGTAGGCCTCCTGCTCGAACATCTTGAAGGTGTCGGGGTGCACATAACGGCGCACGGGCAGGTGGCTGTTGGTGGGCGCCAGATACTGGCCGATGGTCAGCATGTCGATGTTGTGGGCACGCATATCGCGCATCACCTGCAGGATTTCCTCGTCAGTCTCGCCCAGGCCCACCATGATGCCGCTCTTGGTCGGTACATCGGGGTGCAGTTCCTTGAACTTCTTGAGCAGGTTCAGGCTGAACTGGTAGTCGGAGCCGGGGCGCGCTTCCTTGTACAGGCGTGGTGCGGTTTCAAGGTTGTGGTTCATCACATCAGGCGGAGCCGACTTGAGAATCTCCAGCGCGCGGTCGTCACGGCCGCGGAAGTCGGGCACCAGGATTTCGATCTGCGTCTCGGGCGAGAGTTCGCGGATGTTCTTGATGCATTCCACGAAGTGGCCCGAGCCGCCGTCGCGCAGGTCGTCGCGGTCCACGCTGGTGATCACCACGTACTTCAGGCGCAGAGCGGCAATGGTGCGCGCCAGATTCAGCGGCTCGTTCACGTCCAGCGGGTCGGGGCGGCCATGGCCCACATCGCAGAAGGGGCAGCGGCGCGTGCACTTGTCGCCCATGATCATGAAGGTGGCCGTGCCCTTGCCGAAGCATTCGCCGATATTCGGGCAGCTGGCTTCCTCGCAGACCGTGTGCAGATTGTTCTTGCGCAGAATGTCCTTGATTTCGTAAAAGCGCGTGCTGGGGCTGCCGGCCTTGACGCGGATCCACTCGGGTTTCTTCAGGACTTCGGCCTGCTCCACCTTCACGGGGATGCGCGCCAGCTTGGCGGCAGCCTTCTGCTTGGCCAGCGGGTTGTAGTTTTCGGCGGACTGCGCTTCGCGCACGACTTCATTGGTGCTCATGATCTTGCCTTCAGGGAGAGAGACGCGCCTTCAGCTGGCGGCCCAGCACGGATGCGGCCTCGTCCCAGGTTGTCTGTATGCCGATTGTAGAAAGGTCCACCGTCCTCAGCCCTGCGTATCCGCAAGGGTTGATTCGCAAATAAGGTTCCAAATCCATATCGACATTGAGTGCCACTCCGTGGTAGGTGCTGTGGCGGCTGACTTTGATGCCCAGGGCGGCAATCTTGCCCAGGCCCTCGAAATGAGGCTCGGGCGCCGGGCTGCCGGCTTTGCGGTGCTGCGGGCGCTGCTCCAGCATGGCATGGCTGCGCGGATCGTCCAGGCGCACATAAATGCCGGGCGCGCCCGCCACGCGGTGGCCGGTGACGCCGAAATGATCCAGCGTGCGGATCACCGCGTCTTCCAGCCGGTACACGTATTCCTTGACGAAGTAGCCCATGCGCTGCAGATCCAGCAGCGGATAGGCCACCACCTGGCCGGGGCCGTGATAGGTCACCTGGCCGCCACGATTGGTGGCGACCACGGGAATATCGCCGGGGTTCAGAACATTTTCGGTCTTGCCAGCCAGCCCCTGCGTGAAATGCGGTGAGTGCTCACAAATCCAGAGTTCGTCGCGCGTGCTCGCGTTGCGGGTGCGCGTGAACTCCTGCATCGCGACCACCGCTGCCTCATAGCCGGTACGCCCCAGAAAGCGCAGGTCCATGGCTTCGGGCGGCTGCGAAGCAGAAGCAATCGGGCTGTCGCTCACAGCACGACCTTCACCAGGGGGTGAGAGGTCAGTGCGCGGTAGGTGTCGTCCAGCTGCTCGCGGCTGGTGGCCGTGATGGTGATGGTCACGCCCAGGTAGTTGCCGCCGGAGCTGGGGCGCAGCTCGACCGTGCTGGCGTCAAAGCTGGGGTCGAATTTTTCGGCGATCTTGGTGATTTCATGTACCAGATGCTCATTCTTGACACCCATGACCTTGATGGGGAACTGGCTCGGGTACTCGATCAGCGAATCCTTGCGCGGGTCTTCTTGCTGACCGTTCTCGTTGGCGGCAGATGTGTTGGGCGTGTCGCTCATGAGGAATCCTTGGCTGAAATGAAAAATTGCCGTTGGTGAAACAGCCTGTCAATGAGTAGCAAAGATTGTGCGCCACGCCGGGCAGCCCTGCGTGTGTGGGCCTAATCGATGGATGACCGGAGCCTGCAAACCCTCAAAGCCCCTGGGTGCAGGCAGACAATTCAGGGCAATCGGGTTTTTCAATTGAGGCACACTCGCGCCGCACCAAAGCTGCGGGTGGCAAATGTTGTCACTCGGCGACAACCCTCAGGTCTTGTCAAAGACGTTTTGCGCATGACAGTATCAACCCCTATCTAACGACGGGGGTTTTTACTTATAATCAGAGGCTTTGTAAAAAAGTCTTGCCTGGTCAGCGGTGCGAAAGAAAACATGACAAACATGCCCGCTGATTTCCAGGATGAGGACGAAGTCGAAGACTTCAAGCCCCTGACTGCACAAGAAGCCTCTGCATGGCGTTCGCGCTTTCCGCAGGTTTCGGTCTGGCGCATCGTCATGGTTCAGACGCTGGTAGGCGTTATCGTGGCTTTGCTGTCGTGGTTGATCACGGGGCGTGCAGCCGCAGGCTGGTCGGCAGCGTATGGAGCGCTGGCGGTCGTGTTGCCCGCGGCGCTGTTTGCAAGAGGCGTGGTTCGTCAGCGGCCGGGAGGTGCCGGTGGCGCCATGGCAGGGATTTTCGGTTGGGAGCTGGTGAAGCTGGTGCTGTGCATTGCCATGTTGGCGGCTGCACCCAAGCTGGTACCTGACCTGAGCTGGCTGGCGCTGCTGGTCGGCTTGATTGTTGTGATGAAAACGTATTGGGTTGCGCTTCTGGTGCGATCCAGTGTCCAAAAACCGATTGATATTTGAGAGAAGTTGACCGATGGCCGCAGAAGCGCACGCACCAACTGCAAGTGAATACATCGTTCACCACTTGCAACACCTCCAGAACATCAAGCAGAAGTCCATCATCGACTTCTCCGTGTTCAATCTGGATTCGATTGCCGTGAGTGTGACTCTGGGCGCTTTGTGCCTGTTCGTCCTCTGGCTGGCTGCCCGCAAGGCGACTTCCGGCGTTCCCGGTCGTTTCCAGGCTGCGGTGGAAATGCTGGTCGAAATGGTGGACAACCAGGCCAAGGCCAATATTCACAACGCTGAATCTCGCAAGTTCATCGCTCCTCTGGCACTGACCGTGTTCGTCTGGATCTTCGCGATGAACGCCATGGACATGCTGCCTGTGGATCTGCTGCCCGTGCTGTGGCAGACCGCCCAGGGCGACTCCCATGCCTACCTGCGTGTCGTGCCTACTGCCGACCTGTCCACCACTCTGGGTCTGTCGACCGGCGTGCTGGTGCTGTGCCTGATCTACTCGGTGAAGATCAAGGGCATGGGCGGCTGGGCTCACGAACTGGTGACCGCTCCGTTCGGTACCTCTAAGAATCCCGTGTTTGCTGTGATCCTGGGCGTTGTGAACCTGGCCATGCAAATCATTGAATACATTGCCAAGACGGTTTCGCACGGTATGCGACTGTTCGGCAATATGTACGCTGGTGAGTTGGTGTTCTGTCTGATCGCCTTGATGGGCGGTGCGGCTGCCATGTCGCTTTCCGGTGTGTTGCTCCCCGTGGGGCACATCATTGCAGGTTCGATCTGGGCGATCTTCCACATCCTGATCATTACCCTGCAAGCCTTCATTTTCATGATGCTGACGCTGATTTACCTCGGCCAGGCACATGAAGCTCACTGAAATCCTTTCTTTCACTCAACCTTTCTTTAATCCCTAGGAGTCATCATGGAAAACGTTCTCGGTCTCGTCGCTCTGGCTTGTGGTCTGATTGTTGGTCTGGGCGCTATCGGCGCTTCGATCGGTATCGCTCTGATGGGTGGCAAGTTCCTGGAATCCTCGGCACGTCAGCCTGAGCTGATCAACGAACTGCAAACCAAGATGTTCATCTTGGCTGGTCTGATCGACGCCGCCTTCCTGATCGGTGTGGCTATCGCTCTGCTGTTCGCCTTCGCCAACCCCTTCCAACTGGTTGCCTAAGCTCCGTTCAACGCCCTAAATAGAAAGGTGTTGCCGTGAGTATTAACGCGACCCTGTTCGTTCAGCTTGGTGTTTTCCTGGTTCTGGCGCTGTTCACGATGAAGTTCGTGTGGCCCCCGATCGCGAAGGCACTGGATGAGCGAGCCCAGAAAATCGCCGATGGCCTCGCTGCTGCCGACAAGGCCAAGACCGAACTGACCGCTGTCAACAAGCGCGTCGAGCAGGAATTGGCCCAGACGCGCAACGAAACAGCTTCGCGGCTTGCGGACGCCGAACGCCGCGCCCAGGCCATCATTGAAGAAGCCAAGGCCCGCGCGACAGAAGAAGGCAACAAGATTGTTGCTGCTGCCCGCGCTGAAGCTGACCAGCAAGCCATTGCTGCCCGTGAAGCCCTGCGTGAGCAAGTGGCAGCGCTGGCCGTCAAGGGTGCCGAGCAGATCCTGAAGAAGGAAGTCAATGCCGGTATCCACGCTGATCTGCTGAACCGCCTGAAGACAGAGCTGTAAGGAAAGCAAAAAATGGCAGAACTCGCCACCATTGCCCGCCCTTACGCCGAAGCATTGTTCAAAGCCTGTGTCGACAAGGGCGCAGACTTGAACAGCACTGTCGCTTGGGTGGAGGAATTGGCGGCGATTGCCGCCAACCCGCAATTGCGCCAACTGGCCGACAACCCGAACGTGAGCGACGCGCAAGTGTTCGATCTCGTCACGGGTGTGGCCAAGTCGGCATTGCCCGAGTCCGCACGCAACTTCCTGCATGTGGTCCTCGAAAACGGCCGTCTGGACGTGCTGCCTGAAGTGGCAGCCCAGTTCCGCAGCCTCGTGAACAGCAAGAGCGGCTCTTCGGATGCCGTGGTGTACAGCGCTTTCCCGATTGAGGATGCAGCGCTGGCCGAGCTTGGCGCCACGCTGCAAAAGCGCTTTGGCCGCAAGCTGAATCTCACCGTGAAGCTCGATGAATCGCTGATCGGTGGCGTTCGCGTCGTGGTGGGCGACGAGGTGCTGGACACCTCCGTCAAGGCCCGTCTGGAACAAATGAAAGCGGCCCTCACCGCGTAATGCGCTTGAGGTCTCGGCTAACACACAAGAAAGAAGGAAAGAGTCATGCAACTCAATCCCGCAGAAATTTCTGAACTGATCAAGAGCCGCATCGAAGGGCTGGCTGCTAGCACTGACGTCCGTAACCAAGGCACCGTGGTGTCGGTGACTGACGGTATCGTGCGCGTGCACGGCCTGTCGGACGTGATGGCTGGCGAAATGCTGGAATTCCCCGCAGGCGCCGACGGTCAACCCACTTACGGCCTGGCTCTGAACCTGGAGCGCGACTCCGTGGGCGCCGTGATTCTGGGTGCTTACGAGCACATCGCAGAAGGCAACACCGTCAAGTGCACCGGCCGTATTCTGGAAGTGCCCGTGGGCCCAGAACTGGTCGGCCGCGTGGTGAACGCCCTGGGTCAGCCTATCGACGGCAAGGGCCCCATCAACGCCAAGATGACGGACGTGATCGAGAAGGTCGCTCCTGGCGTGATCGCACGTCAATCCGTGGATCAGCCTCTGCAGACCGGTATCAAGTCCATCGACTCCATGGTTCCCGTGGGCCGTGGTCAGCGTGAACTGATCATTGGTGACCGTCAGACTGGCAAGACGGCTGTCGCTATCGACGCCATCATCAACCAGAAGGGCCAGGGCGTTACCTGTATCTACGTCGCTATTGGTCAGAAGGCATCTTCGATCAAGAACGTGGTGCGCGCTCTGGAGCAAGCTGGCGCGATGGACTACACCATCGTCGTGGCCGCTACCGCTTCCGAATCGGCAGCTATGCAGTACGTGTCGGCCTACTCCGGCTGCACGATGGGCGAATACTTCCGCGATCGCGGTGAAGATGCTCTGATCGTTTATGACGATCTGTCCAAGCAGGCTGTGGCCTACCGTCAGGTTTCGCTGCTGCTGCGTCGTCCTCCCGGACGTGAAGCTTTCCCCGGCGACGTGTTCTATCTCCACAGCCGCCTGCTGGAGCGTGCCGCTCGCGTGAACGCCGACTACGTCGAAGCCTTCACCAAGGGCGAAGTCAAGGGCAAGACCGGTTCTCTGACCGCTCTGCCTATCATCGAAACACAAGCTGGCGACGTGTCCGCTTTCGTTCCCACGAACGTGATTTCGATTACTGACGGCCAGATCTTCCTGGAAACCAGCCTGTTCAACGCCGGTATCCGTCCCGCTATCAACGCCGGTATCTCGGTGTCCCGCGTGGGTGGTTCCGCTCAGACCAAGGTGGTGAAGGGCCTGTCCGGCGGTATCCGTACCGACCTGGCTCAGTACCGTGAACTGGCTGCCTTCGCGCAGTTCGCTTCCGACCTGGACGAGGCAACCCGCAAGCAGCTGGACCGCGGTGCCCGCGTGACCGAACTGCTCAAGCAGGCTCAGTACTCTCCTCTGTCGACCGCTCTGATGGCTTCTTCGCTGTTCGCAGTGAACAAGGGTTTCATGGACGACATCGAAGTCAAGCAAGTGCTGCCCTTCGAGTCTGGTCTGCACCAGTTCCTGAAGACCAGCCACGGCGCTCTGCTGGACCGTCTGAACGAAAAGCGTGCTTTCGACAAGGAAGGCAAGGACGAAGCTGAACTGACTGCAGCCATTACTGCATTCAAGAAGTCCTTCGCTTAATACCGGCGAGGAGTCATCATGGCAGCAGGTAAGGAAATACGCGGCAAGATCAAATCGGTGGAAAACACCAAGAAGATCACCAAAGCCATGGAAATGGTGGCTGCATCCAAAATGCGCAAGGCGCAGGACCGGATGCTGGCTGCCCGTCCATACAGCGAAAAAATCCGCAACATTGCAGCCCATCTTGGCGAAGCCAACCCTGAATATGTGCATCCGTTCATGCAAGTGAGCGATGCCAAGAAGGTCGGCGTCATTGTGGTGACGACCGACAAGGGTTTGTGCGGCGGCATGAACACCAACGTGTTGCGTGTCGTCACCAACAAGTTGCGCGAACAGCAGGATGCGGGCATTGCGACAGAAGCGGTGGCCATTGGCGGCAAGGGACTGGGTTTTCTGAACCGTGTCGGTGCCAAGGTGGTCTCTCACGCTACAGGCTTGGGCGACACGCCTCACCTCGACAAGCTCATCGGGCCTGTCAAGGTGTTGCTGGACCAATATGCTGAAGGCAAGTTGAGCGCGGTGTACCTGGCGTACACCAAGTTCATCAACACCATGAAGCAGGAATCGGTGGTGGAGCAACTGCTCCCCCTGTCGTCCGAAAAATTGCAAGCCGAGAAGACGGGTGCATCCTGGGAATACATCTACGAGCCCGACGCTCAGAGCGTCATCGACGAACTGCTGGTTCGTTACGTGGAGTCCCTCGTGTACCAGGCAGTTGCGGAAAACATGGCGTCCGAGCAATCGGCGCGCATGGTGGCCATGAAGGCCGCTACCGACAACGCCGGCAACGTCATCAGCGAGTTGAAGCTGGTCTACAACAAGACGCGTCAGGCAGCGATTACGACCGAGTTGTCGGAAATCGTGGCAGGCGCAGCCGCTGTGTAAACGGCTTTAACGAACAAACAGATTGGAGCAAAAAATGGCTCAAGTACAAGGCAAGATTGTTCAATGTATCGGCGCCGTGGTGGACGTGGAGTTTGCCCACGGCCAGGTGCCCAAGGTGTATGACGCCTTGAAGCTGGAAGGTACGGCCCTGACCCTGGAAGTTCAGCAGCAGCTGGGCGACGGCGTGGTGCGTACCATTGCCCTGGGTTCTTCCGACGGCCTCAAGCGTGGTCTGATGGTCACCAACACCGGCAACCCCATCACCGTGCCCGTGGGCAAGGCGACGCTGGGTCGTATCATGGACGTGCTGGGCAACCCCATCGACGAGCGCGGCGATGTGGACCAGACACTGACTGCCCCCATCCACCGCAAGGCTCCTGCATACGACGAACTGTCGCCTTCGCAGGAACTGCTGGAAACCGGCATCAAGGTGATTGACCTGATCTCTCCTTTCGCCAAGGGCGGCAAGGTGGGTCTGTTCGGTGGCGCCGGCGTGGGCAAGACCGTGAACATGATGGAGCTCATCAACAACATCGCCAAGGGCCACGGTGGTCTGTCGGTGTTTGCCGGTGTGGGTGAACGTACCCGTGAAGGCAATGACTTCTATCACGAAATGTCGGATGCCGGCGTTGTGAACCAGGCCAACCTGAACGAATCCAAGGTTGCCATGGTTTACGGTCAGATGAACGAGCCTCCAGGAAACCGTCTGCGCGTTGCGCTGACCGGTCTGACCATGGCCGAAGCTTTCCGTGACGAAGGCAAGGACGTGCTGTTCTTCGTGGACAACATCTACCGCTACACACTGGCCGGTACCGAAGTGTCCGCTCTGCTGGGCCGTATGCCTTCCGCCGTGGGCTACCAGCCTACCCTGGCTGAAGAAATGGGTAAGCTGCAAGAGCGTATCACCTCCACCAAGGTGGGCTCGATCACTTCCATCCAGGCCGTTTACGTGCCAGCCGATGACTTGACCGACCCCTCGCCAGCCACGACCTTTGCTCACTTGGATTCCACCGTGGTGCTGTCCCGTGACATCGCTTCGCTGGGTATCTACCCCGCCGTGGACCCGCTGGACTCCACCAGCCGTCAGCTGGACCCCCAAGTGGTTGGCGAAGAGCACTACAAGGTGGCTCGCCAAGTGCAAGGTACGCTGCAGCGCTACAAGGAACTGCGCGACATCATCGCGATTCTGGGTATGGACGAGCTGGCTCCCGAAGACAAGCTGGTCGTGTCCCGCGCTCGTAAGATGCAGCGTTTCCTGTCGCAGCCTTTCCATGTGGCTGAAGTGTTCACCGGCGCTCCCGGCAAGTACGTTCCCCTGTCTGAAACCATTCGTGGCTTCAAGATGATCGTGAATGGCGAAGCCGACCACCTGCCCGAACAGGCTTTCTACATGGTTGGTACCATCGACGAAGCCTTCGAGAAGGCCAAGAAGCTGGCAGCCTAACGGACTTTCACCCCCTGAGCGGCTAACGCCGCCTCCCCCTCTCTCTTCGGGAGGGGGACGACGCCCTCGCTGCGGGGCGGCCCTTGCTCGGCGTCTATGGCTTGGGGTGTGCAAGTTTCAGGACCAGTTTTAACCTTTTCCAAGGAGCAAAGATGAACACCATCCACGTTGATGTGGTCAGTGCCGAAGAGTCCATCTTCTCCGGTGAAGCGCGCTTTGTCGCCTTGCCCGGCGAAGCGGGCGAGCTGGGCATTTATCCCCGCCACACACCGCTGATCACCCGCATCAAGCCGGGTTCGGTGCGCATCGAAATGCCTGATGGCAGCGAAGAGTTCGTCTTCGTGGCCGGTGGCATTTTGGAAGTGCAACCCAACTGCGTGACCGTGCTGTCCGACACCGCCATCCGCGGCAAGGATCTGGACGATGAAAAGGCGCAAAAGGCCAAGGCTGCCGCTGAGGAAGCCCTGAAGAACGCCAAGGGCGAGCTGGATATCGCTCGTGCACAGTCCGAGCTGGCCGTCATGGCAGCTCAGATTGCCGCTCTGCGCAAGTACCGCCAGAAGCGTTGATGTCTGGTGCCCTGGAGCACCTGCATCAGCAAAGAAAAGCCACCGCATGCGGTGGCTTTTTCATGCCTGTGCATCCTTGAGGTTCAGGCGCATCGCACTTGATACCTCGGAGGGCAAGGCGCGCAATACTCGGTATTTCGGAGTGCTGCAGGGCTTAGCCGTTGCAGGCGGCCTGATAGCCGTAGACCACAGAGTTGTCCTTGGGGTCCACATGGCGCGATTTGCGCACCACGGCCTTGCTGGGGTCTTCGCAGAGAGCGCGAATCTGGGCCTCGCACTTCTTGGGGTCATCTTCCTTGAGCTTGCAGCTGAGTGCGTAGTCGTATTCAGCCGGTGCTTCAGCGCCTCTGGGGCTGATGGAGGAGCAGGCGCTCAGTGCCAGGGCAGAGCTGATGACGGCCAGAGAGAACAGGGATTTCTGCATGCTTGAGTGCTTTCTTAAGAAAATACGGCTGCCCCAAAACTAACACAGCCATGCGAGGGAAAAGGTTTTTTCTGGACGGGACCCGCCTGCTTTTTGCCTCGCCGGCCCTTTTCGCGGTGTCAAAAACAACAAAGGACGTAGATGCGCTACAGCGGTACCTTGACGCAATGGAATGACGAACGTGGCTTTGGCTGGATAGAGGCCGATGGCGGTGGCGAGCGCCTGTTTGTCCATATCAGTGCTTTTGAGCCGCGCCCGCCCGCAGAGCAGCGTCCCCAGCCCGGCCTGCGACTGGAGTTTGCCGTCGGCATGGAGCAGGGCAGAAAGCGTGCGCTTCAGGTTGCATGGCGCGCTGGCGGTTCGGTGACTCAGGCCCGGTCATCTCTGGCGCGGCGCAACAGCCCGTCTGCAGGGCGTTTGCAGTCCTCGCTTGCGGCATCTCAGGGCTGGCATGCCTCCAGTGGCTTCAGCTATGGCGTGTTGCTGACCTGGCTGCTGCTGATGCTGGCCGCCGCCGTGATCTGGGGCGTGCCGGGCATCCTCTGGCTGGTCTATGCGGGCCTGAGCATGCTGACCTTCATGGCCTACTGGCAGGACAAATGGGCCGCCCAGAAGGGGCAGTGGCGCACGCCGGAAAAAACGCTGCAGACCATGGCGCTGGCCGGAGGCTGGCCCGGAGCCCTGCTGGCTCAGCAGTGGCTGCGCCACAAAAGCAGCAAGACCAGCTTTCAGCTGCAGTTCTGGCTCATGGTCCTGATCAATGTGGCGGCCGTGCTCTGGCTGTGTTCGCCGTACGGGCGACATGTGCTGGCCTGAGGCTTATGCGGTCTGCAGCCGGCGCATGCGGCTGCAGAACCGGATCAGCGGTTGCGGCCCGGCAGATGCCTTTGGACCACGGGCGCATCGGACAGGTTGCGCTGCGTGTTGGCTGCGGACTTGCGCGGAAAATGCGCCTGCAGCTGCCGGTTGACACGCTCCAGTGCCGAAACCAGACCCACGCTGAAATGCCCGCCCTGGAAGGCGGATTGCATATCGCTGATCAGCGTTTGCCATTGCTCGGCGTTCATGGTGCGGTCCAGGGCGCGATCGGCCACGATCTCTATGGCATGGTCGGCCAGCAGCAGGTAGATGAGGGCACCGTTGTTGTGCTCCGTGTCCCAGACATGGAGCTTGGCGAACTGCGAGAGCGCGCGCTGGCGCGCAGTGGCATCGCGCCAGATATAGCTCCAGGGCAGGCCGGCCTCGACGCAGATACGGACCTGGCCGGTGTGGCCCAGCTCGCTTTTGGCGATCAGCAATTCCAGCTCCTTGAGCGTGGCAGGCGGCAAGGCCTTGCGCAGATGCCGTTCGGCCCAGCGATGTCGCACCAGGCGTGCCAGGCGTTGGAAGATATTGCTCATTTCACCAGTCCCCCGAGGCGCCACCGCCACCAAAGCTGCCGCCGCCACCGGAGCTGAAACCGCCCCCAGAGCTGAAGCCTCCTCCGCTGCCGCTGCTCCAGCCGCCGCCGTCGGTACTGATATACGGTCCGCCCCCGCCACGCGAGAGGTTGGAGAGCAGGGTGAAGATCAGGCCCACAAAGCCAGCCACGCCTGCGATCAACAGGCTGGTGGTGATCACATAAGCGGCCGTCCCGGCAATGCCTCCAATGATCAGCGAACCCAGCACGCGGCCGAAGATGGCGCGGGCGACGGCAATCCCGATCGGAAAGCCGAAAAACAGCAGCGGAAGCAGAAAGTCCAGATTTTCGGACCAGGATGGGCCCGACTTGCGCGCCCCGGACTGCGGCGCGGGCAGCTTCTCGCCATGAATCAGCAGACTCATCTGCTCGATGGCGGTCGAGAGTCCGCCTGCATAGTCGTCGGCGCGAAAGCGGGGCTTCATGGCGCCATCGATGATGCGTGCGGCCTGGATGTCGGGGATGGCGCCTTCGAGCTTGCGCGCCACCTCGATGCGCATGCGCCTGTCGTTCTTGGCCACGACGATGAGAGAGCCATCGCCTATGTCCTTGCGTCCCAGCCTCCAGCTGCTGGCTACGCGCCAGGCATAGGCTGCAATGTCTTCCGGGGCCGTGGTGGCGACCATGAGCACGGCGACCTGGGCGCCGGTCTCATCCTCCAGCTTCTTGAGTTGCTCGCTCAGGGACTGCAGATCGCCGGGGCTCAGCGTGCCGGTCTGGTCGATGACGCGCGCTGTCAGCTCGGGCACGGGCTGCAGCTGAGCGCCTGCGCCGCCTTGCGCCCTGACCGGCAGCGCCGACAGCAGCAGCATGCTTGCAAAAAAAATAGCTGCAAGCGCTTTGTAGATAAGGGCTTGAGGCGATTCTTGCATGAATTTCAAGAGCGGTGCTCGCCATTACTTGCTGCCGGCAGGCGCTGCGGGTGTGGAGAAGTCAACGGCCGGTGGCTGGGAAATCTGGGCCTCGTTCTGCACCGTGAAGGTCGGTTTGACCTGGTAGCTGAATACCTTGGCCGTGATATTGGTGGGGAAGCTGCGCGCAAGCACGTTGTAGGCCTGCACCGTGCCTATGTATTCGTTGCGTGCCACGGTGATGCGATTTTCCGTGCCCTCCAGCGTCACACGCAGATCGCGGAAGGCCTGGTTGGCCTTGAGCTCGGGATAGCGTTCTGCCACTACCATCAGGCGCGAGAGCGCGCTGGAAATCTCGCCCTGAGCCTGCTGGAACTTGTTGAAGGCTTCGGGGTTGTTGATCAACTCGGGCGTGGCCTGGATCGAGGTGGCCTTGGCGCGTGCTTCGATCACCCTGGTCAGGGTCTCCTGTTCGAAGTTGGCCTCGCCCTTGACCGTGGCGACAATGTTCGGTATCAGGTCCGAGCGGCGCTGGTACTGGTTCAGCACCTCGCTCCAGGCGGCCTTGGATTTTTCATCCAGACGCTGAAAGTCGTTATAGCCGCAGCCCGTGAGGGAGAGCATGGAGGCGGCGGTTGCGATTGCCAGAAGCCAGCGTTTCATGGGTGTTTCCATTCACGAAGTTGAGACGGAAACCATAGCATAAGGGCTTGCCCGGTTCGTGTGCGTGCAAGGCCTGTCACCCTGTCCGCTGTCCAGCAGCGCTAGCATTGCAATCATGTCCACTGTTTCCCCACTCGATGCTCTACGTGGCGCACAGCGTCCCGGCTCGAAAGCTGCGGCCTTGCCGCGCCTGTTGCTGGCCGGGGCCACGGGGCCGCTGGGCAACGAGGTGCTCAGCCGCGTGGTTGGCGCACAGAACTACGCGCTGGTCCAGGTGCTGGCACGCGAGCCTTACGTGCAGGGCCTGCGTGGCATGGAGCTGCTCGCCCAGCAGTATGACGATGTGTGCCAATGGCCTGTGCAGCAGGCCGATGTGGGCCTCATCATGTTCGAGCCACCGCGCCCCTACTACCAGCGCGAGCGCGCCTTGTGGACGCCGCAGCCCGAGCAGCTGCAGGCACTGGCGCAGTGGATGCTGCGCTGTGGTGTGCAGACGCTTGCCGTGGTGCTGCCCCACGATATGGGCAGTCTGCCCCAGGCGCTGAAGCAGGGGCTGGCCAATCTCAATGAGCAAGGCGTGGCCGCGCTGGGTTTTGAGCGGCTGATTTTTGTGCGTTCGGCCAGGGAAGCGCACAAAGCCGCTGCCGGCCATTGGCTGCAGCGCACGGCAAAGACCATGCTGTCGGCGCTCAGCTATATGCTGCCGCAGGCGGAGCGCCCGGTGCGGCCCATGCATGTGGCCCGTCTGGTGGAGGCCGCCTTGCTCAAGGCGCCGCCAGGAATTCATGTGGCACCGCCGGAGCTGGTCTGGCGCGCGGCGCAAAAGGATGGCCTGCAGTCCGAGCTGCGCAGCTGGCTGGGGTCTTCATGAATTTCGAGCAGTTTCGTGCGCCCTGGTGGCAGCCGGGCGGTCATATGCAGACCATCTGGGCGGCACTCTGTGCCAGGGAAGCGCAGACTCCGGCATGGCGGCGTGAGCGCTGGGATACGCCCGATGGCGATTTCATCGATATCGATTTTTCAAGTCATCCGGCAAGTGCAAGCGCTCCCACACTGGTGCTGTTTCATGGTCTGGAAGGCTCTTCCTCCAGCCACTATGCCAAGGCCCTGGCCCAGGTCTGTGCGCGGCGTGGCTGGCATCTGGCCGTACCGCATTTTCGCGGCTGCAGCGGCGAGCCCAATCGCCTGCTGCGCGCCTACCACTCCGGCGACTCGGACGAGGTGGACTGGATCTTGCGCCGACTGCAGCAAGGCGCGAGCGGCGGGTTGCTGGCCATGGGGGTCTCGCTGGGTGGCAATGCTCTGGCACGCTGGGCCGGAGTCCAGCAGCAGGCTGCGGCAGAGCTCGTCAAAGGCGCTGCGGTGGTCTGTGCGCCGCTGGATCTGGTGGCCGGCGGCGTCAATCTGGGGCGCGGGCTGAACCGCTGGATCTACACCCCCATGTTCATGCGCACCCTGGTGCCCAAGGCGCTGGCCAAATGGCAGCGGTCGCCAGGTGTGTTCGACAGGCGGCGGCTGCAGCGCGCTCGTACCCTGCATGACTTCGACGATGTGTTTACCGGCCCAGTCCACGGCTTCAGGAATGCCGATGATTACTGGATCCGTGCCTCGGCAAAGCCGCTGCTCAAGCAGGTGGCCGTGCCTTTGCTGTTGCTCAATGCGCGCAACGACCCCTTTGTGCCGGAGCACAGCCTGCCCACGCCCAGCGAGGTGAGCGCCTCTGTCCAGCTTTGGCAGCCGCCGCATGGCGGGCATGTGGGTTTTGCCAGCGGTGCCTGGCCGGCCCATGTGCAGGCCATGCCGCTGGCGGTGACCGAATGGCTGGAGCAGTGGCTCTGAGCGGCCGCCGAATAATCAGGAGATGAGTGATGGATGAGATCGTGAAACAGGCCATGCGCAAGTGGCCCAATGTCCCGGCCTGCAGTGGCTGGCTGGGTCTGGATGCGCGCGGCCAGTGGTGGCTAAGGGACGAGCAGGCGCAGGCCTGCGGTGCGTTTGCCAGCGGCAAGCCCGGCTCCAGGGGCAATTTGCTGCAGCACGACAAGCTGGCCGAGTTCATCGGCCGCAACTATCTGGTCGAGGCAGATGGTCGCTGGTATTTTCAGAACGGCCCGCAGCGCGTGTATGTGGAACTGGAGAGTGCGCCGTGGATATGGCGCCTGCGATACGCGGAGCATGGTTTGCAGTTGCACAGTCATACGGGTCAGGAGCTGGCTGCCGAACAGGTGGATCAGGTGCTGCTGGACGAGCAGGGGCGGCTGTTTCTGGCCCTGCCGCAAGGTCTGGGCATGGTGCACAGTCTGGACATGCTGGATGCCGCCAATGCGCTGGATAGCGGTGCGCTGCCCGAGGCGCAGGAGATCGAGAGCACCTTGCTGCCGTTGCAGTTCGGTTTTGTGCCCAGTCCTGAGGGTTATCAAGTTTGATAGCCGCTTGCGCTTGTGTGCAAAGGGTTTGAGGCCAAAAAATAACAAAACCGGCCCCAAGCCGGCTTTTGCGGGGCAGAGGGGTGCCTACTTGGCTGCGTCCACCATGTACTGGATGGCGGCCTTGAAGTCTGCATCCGATGCGGTGGAGCCGCCCTTGGGAGGCATGGCACCCACGCCTTGGGTGGCCTTCTGCACCATATCGTCCATGCCCTTGGCAATGAAAGGCGCCCAGGCAGCCTTGTCGCCAAACTTGGGAGCACCGGCTACGCCGCTGGCGT
Organism: Comamonas testosteroni TK102; assembly: GCF_000739375.1. Taxonomy (NCBI): domain Bacteria; kingdom Pseudomonadati; phylum Pseudomonadota; class Betaproteobacteria; order Burkholderiales; family Comamonadaceae; genus Comamonas; species Comamonas testosteroni. Next base: position 376,299 of record NZ_CP006704.1, read on the forward strand.
GGCAGGCCATGCAGGTGGTGTTGTAGAGGTTCTTGCCGGCATCGGAGGCGGCGGCTGCTGCGGGAGCCGGGGCGGCTGCAGGTGTCGGTGCCGCTTCGGCGGCCGGAGCCGCAGCAGGAGCGGCTGCGGGGGCTGCAGCCGTTGCAGCGGGCGCATCGCCTGCGGCGGCGCCACCGGCTGCGGGCTGTGGCTCGGGGAAGCTGCCTCCGGCCGCATTGGCCATATAGACCACGCCACGGGCAATTTCCGTGTCATTGAATTCGCCGCCACCCTGGGCCGCCATCGCCCCCTTGCCTGCCAGGGCAGAGTGCACCAGCGTCTCCAGGCCCTGCTTGATGCGGGGACCCCAGGCCGCTGCATCCTGGAATTTGGGGGCGCCGACGGTGCCGGTCTCATGGCAGGCGGCGCATTGCGACTTGAAGACTTCCGCTCCGCCGCGCAGGGGGCGGTTGGCGTCGCGAATCTCCACGCTTCCCACTTTTTGCAGACGCATGGCCTTGGCCATTTCGGCATTGCCTGTGCCCGCACCCGGGGTGTCGGACGAGGTCACGAACTTGACCAGACCGATGATGACGAAGATGGGAACCACAAACGAGAAGAAGACGGCAAGCAGCAGCTGCTTGGGTTTTTTAATGGGGCCGGTATGGGCTTCTTCGTGGTGTTGCTCGCTCATGAAGTCCTCTGAGATCGTGGGATGGGGATGAACAAACCATTATAGAAGTGAGGGTTAAGAACACCAGTGCACGACGATCCGGGTTGACGGCTGCTGGATAAAGGAGTTGAGTTGGATCAACGTTGTGTTGGCAATTTGTGGCGGGCATGAAAAAAGGCGTCCGAAGACGCCTTGTGCGAGAGCGCAAAAACCGGCCTGTTTACTGGGCCGAGATCGCCGCCGCGGGGCGGTCGTTGGCGCTGGCTTCCGTCCAGCCGCCACCGAGCACCTTGTAGAGGTTGACCTGGTTTTGCAGCTGCGCCAGTCGCACCTGCACCACGGACTGCTCCAGCGCAAACAGCGAACGCTGGGCATCCAGCAGATCCAGATAGCTGGCTACGCCGTTGGTATAGCGCAGATCCGACAGCTTGTAGCGCACCTGCTCCGCCTCCAGCTGACGCGACTGGGCGTCGAGCTGTTCCTTGAGTGAGCGGCGATTCACCAAGGTGTCGGACACTTCGCGGAAAGCCGACTGGATAGAGCCTTCGTACTGCGCCACGGCAATCTTCTGGCTGGTTTCTGCAACCTGCAGATTGGCGCGATTGCGACCGGCATTGAAGATGGGTAGGTACAGCGAAGGCGCAATCGTGAAGGCGGCAGAGTCCGACTTGAGCAGGTCGGAGATGTCGGAGCTTGCGAAACCTGCAGAGGCGGTCAGCGTGATGTTCGGGAAGAACAGCGCGCGTGCCGCGCCAATGCTGGCATTGGCGGCAATCATGCTTTGCTCGGCCTGGCGGATGTCGGGCCGGCGCAGCAGCAGGTCCGAGGGCAGGCCCGAAGGCACATCGGCCAGGGCCGGCAGATCGCGCAGCTGCTTGCCTTGCATGCTGGTCAGCAGATCGCCAGGCAGAGTCTGGCCCACGATCAGCGTCAGGGCGTTGACGTCGCGCTCGCGTTGACCGGCCTGCTGGGCCAGGGTGGCGCGTGCGCTTTCGGTCAGCGACTGGGCCTGGCGGTAGTCCAGCTCGGAAGCCACGCCCGAGTCCAGGCGCAGCTTGGTCAGCTTGATGGACTGCTCGCGCGTGCCCAGGGTACGGCGGGAGATGGCCAGCAGTTCCTCGTCCGCCTGCAGATTCAGCCAGGTGTTGGCGACTGTCGCGATCAGGCTGATCTGGGCAGCCTTGCGGCCTTCCTCGGTCGCCAGATACTGGGCCAGAGCCTGCTGCTTGAGGCTGCCGATGCGCCCCCAGAAGTCAATCTCCCAGCTGGGCATGGACAGGCCCACCATGTACGAGTTGGCATAGCGGCCCGTGGTGGCGCTGGGCTGGCGGCTGGCGCTGCCTGCCACACCGAACTCCGGGAACTGGCCGGCACGCTGGATCTGGTACTGAGCCTGCGCCTTTTCGATGTTGAGCACGGCCACACGCAGGTCGCGGTTGTTTTCCAGCGCGAGCTGGATCACCTGCTGCAGGCGTGGGTCGGTGTAGAACTGCTGCCAGGGGATGTCGGCAGCCGCCGTGGTGCCAGCCTGCTCGTCGGTGGCTAGGTAGTGCTCAGCCACCGGAGCGGCAGGGCGCTCCAGCGTGGGGATGAAGGAGCAGCCGCTGGCCAGCAGCGCGCCGGCCAGTGCTACGGATAGCAAGGTTTTATTCATGTTGGGAGCCTCCCTGCGCTGCAGAAGTTGCCGCCGGGGGAGTGGCGTTGGAGTCTTGCTTGGATTTCTTGCCAAACAGATTGAACACGGCCACAAAGAACACGGGCACCAGGAACACGGAGATCGGCGTGCCGATCACCATGCCCCAGAACACGCCCGTGCCGATTTCCTTCTGGCTGGCCGCGCTGGCGCCGGAGGCGATGTACAGCGGCACCACGCCCAGAATAAAGGCCAGCGAAGTCATCAGAATGGGACGGAAACGCAGGTGACCGGCCTCCAGCGCGGCCTCCAGCGCACTCTTGCCTTCCGCATGCAGGTCCTTGGCGAACTCCGCGATCAGGATGGCGTTCTTGGCCGAGAGACCAATCACCGTGATCAGCGCCACCTGGAAGTAGATGTCGTTGGGCATGCCGCGCATCAGCATGCCGGCCACGGCGCCGAACACACCCAGGGGAACGACCAGCAGCACGGACAGCGGAATGCTCCAGCTTTCATACAGCGCAGCCAGGCACAGGAACACGGCCAGGATGGAGAACGCATACAGCAGCATGGCCGAGGAGCCTGCCTTCTTCTCGTCCAGGGACTGGCCGGTCCACTCGTAGCCGAAGCCATCGGGCAGTTCCTGGGCCAGCTTTTCCATTTCCTTCATGGCGTCGCCGCTGGTAAAGCCGGGCTTGGCCTGACCGGTGATGCTCATGGAGGGGTAGCCGTTGTAGCGTGTCAGCTGCATGGGGCCGCTGATCCACTTGGCGTTGACCATGGTGGACAGTTCCACCAGCTGGCCTTGCGCGTTGGGGACCGTCAGGCGCATCACGTCTTCGGGCTGCATGCGGCGTGCCGCATCGGCCTGGATGGTGACGCGCTGCATGAAGCCGTTGTTGGGGAAGTCCGTGGAGTTGGACGAGCCCAATGCCGTTGCCAGCGTCGTGGCCAGGTCACCCATGCTCACGCGCTGGGCATAGACCGCGTCGCGGTTGATGTCCACCTGCCATTGCGGTGCGTCGTCCACACCGTCAAAGCGCACGCCGGTCAGCACCGGGCTCTGGTTGGCCTTGGCGACCAGCTGATTGCGGGCTTCCAACAGTGCGGCATGGCCCTTGGCGCCGCGGTCTTGCAGGCGGAAGGTGAAACCGTCGCTGTTGCCCAGCTCCGAAATCGAAGGCGGGACCAGCGTGAAGATGAAACCATCGCGCAAGGCGGACATGGCGCCCATGGTGCGTCCGGCAAAGGACTTGGCATCCGAGCCAGCGCCTGTACGCTCGGACCAGTCCTTGAGCGTGGTGAACGCCAGGCCCACGTTCTGGCCCTGGCCCATGAAGCTGAAGCCCAGAATGCTCACGATGTGATCGGTTTCAGGCTGGCTCAGGGCGAACTTCTCCAGCTCCGCCATGGTCTTGCTGGTGCGCTCCAGGCTCGCGCCGGGAGGCAACTGGGCCAGCGAGATGACATAGCCCTGGTCTTCGGTAGGCAGGAAGGCCGTGGGCAGTCGCAGGAACATGAAGACCACGCCGGCGATCACCAGCAGGTAGACGATGAAGGCCTGCACGGAGCGCTTGACCACGCCGGAAAGAGCCGCGGAGTAGCGCCTGGTGCCGGCTTCGAACTTGCGGTTGAACCAGTTGTAGAAGGGGCCGAGCAGGCCGGTCTTCTTGTCGTGCGCATGGCCCTTGGGGATGGGCTTGAGCATGGTGGCGCACAGCGCGGGCGTCAGTGTCAGCGCAAAGAAGCCCGAGAAGAAGATCGAGATCGCCATCACCAGCGAGAACTGGCGATAGATGTTGCCGGTGGCGCCCGAGAACATGGCCAGAGGCAGGAACACGGTCACCAGAATCACGGTGATGCCGACCACGGCGCCCTGGATCTGTCCCATGGCCTTGATGGTGGCTTCCTTGGGCGGCAAGCCTTCCTCGGCCATGATGCGCTCGACGTTCTCCACCACCACGATGGCGTCGTCAACCACGATACCGATCACCAGCACCATGGCGAACATGGCCAGAATATTGATGGTCAGGCCGGCGACCAGCATCACGGCAAAGGTGTCGAGCAATGCGATGGGCACCACGATGGTCGGGATCAGGGTGTAGCGGATGTTCTGCAGGAAGATCAGCATCACGATGAACACCAGCACGATGGCTTCCAGCAGCGTGTGCACCACCTTCTCGATGGAGATCTTCACGAACTTGGAGGTGTCGTAGGGCGATGACCATTTCACGCCGGCAGGCAGGAAGGGCTCCATCTCCGCCATCTTGGCCTTGACCAGCTTGGCCGTCGCCATGGCGTTGGCGGTCGAGGTCAGCTGCACGGCCATTGCCACGGCGGGCTTGCCGTCCAGACGCGACTCGAAGGCATAGCTTTCAATGCCCAGTTCGATGCGAGCCACGTCCTTGAGGCGAACGGTGGAGCCGTCGGAGTTGGAGCGCAGCACCACTTCGCCGAATTCCTCGGGCGTGCTCAGCTGACCGGGAACCACAATCGTGGCCGTGGTCGTGGTACCGGGGGTGCTGGGCAGATTGCCCAGGGCGCCGCCGGAGATCTGCTGGTTCTGCGCGGCAATCGCTGCATTGACGGAGGCAATCGACAGGCCAAAGCCCTGGAGCTTGGCCGGATCCACCCAGACGCGCATGGCACGACCCGAGGCAAACAGCTGTGCCTTGCCCACGCCGTCCAGACGCTGGATTTCAGGCACCACATTGCGGTTCACATAGTCGGCGATGTCGTCACGCGAGGTCTCCCCGGACTCGGCTTGGAAGGCCAGAATCATCAGGAAGTTGCTCATGGACTTGTCCACGCGCACGCCCAGGGCCTGAACCACCTGGGGCAGGCGAGGCAACACGCGCGAGAGGCGGTTTTGCACGTCCACCTGCGCCAGATCGGGGTTTGTACCGGGTGCAAAGGTGACGGTCAGAGTGCCTTGACCACCCGCAGGGGCGGAGGCTTCCATGTACATCAGACCTTGCGCGCCGTTGATTTCGCGCTCGATCAGTTGCAGGACGGAATCCGTCATGGTCTGTGACGTGGCGCCCGGGTAGGTCGCTGTCACGTTGATGGTGGGAGGTGCCACCGATGGGAACTGTGCCACCGGTAGCTTGGTGATGGAGATCACGCCCGCAATGATCACGAAAATCGCGATCACCCAGGCAAAGATCGGTCTGTGGATGAAAAACTTGGACATGGATCGTGCCTGTTACTTGGCTGCCTTGCCTTCGCCAGCAGCTTCGGCTGGTGCGGCAGCTTTCTCTTGCGCTGGTGCGGCGGGGGCCGCAGCAGAGGGCTGTGCTGGGGCGCCGGCAGCTGCATTGTTGATCTCGACGGGCTTGACCTTCTTGGCTCCCATGCCCACCTTGATCAGGCCGTCCACCATGACTTTTTCTCCGGCCTTCAGGCCAGATGTGACGACCCAGTTGGTGCCACTGGACTGACTGATCTGAACGGGACGCGGCGCCACCGAGCCATCCTCGGCCACGATCATGACGAAGTTGCCCTTTTCGTTGCGGGTCACGGCCTGTTGCGGAATCAGCGCGGCGTTCTCGACCTGTGCCTGCTCCAGGTGCACGCGCACATAGGTGCCGGGCAGCAGCAGTCCATCGGGGTTGGGCAGTTCCGCGCGCACGCTGACCTGGCCGGTAGTCGGGTCCACGGTCAGGTCGGTGAACAGCAGCTTGCCGGTGTGTGCGTATTCCTTGCCATCGTCCAAATAGACGTGGACGCGCGCGGCGTTGTCACCTACCTTTGCCAACTTGCCGGAGCTGAGCGCTTCGCGCATGCGCATGATGTCGGAAGAGGATTGGGTCAGGTTCACATACAGCGGATTGACTTGCTGAATGGTCGCCAGTTGCGTGGCTTCGCCCTGGCCGACCAGTGCACCTTCCGTCACCAGAGCGCGGCCGATGCGCCCGGAGATGGGGGCGGTCACGCTGGCATAGCCTAGGTTGACGTTGGCATTGGTGACTGCCGCCTTACCTGCGGCAACCTGTGCCAGGGCCGCTTTTTCGTTGGCGATGGCGGTGTCGTATTCCTGCTTGCTGATGGCATTGGCCTCCACCAGCGGCTTGTAGCGGCGGGCGGTGGCAGATGCCTGAGCCAGGTTGGCTTCGGCCTGTGCCAAGGTCGCCTGGGCGCTTTGCAGATTGGCCTTGTAGGGGGTGTTGTCGATCTCGAACAAGGCCTGGCCGGCCTTGACATCCGAGCCTTCGCGGAACAGGCGCTTTTGCACAATGCCGGCCGCGCGGGCTCGCACCTGGGCAATGCGCGATGGCTCCAGGCGACCGGGCAGATCGGAGATCAGGGGCACGTTTTGCATGGATACCGTCACCACACCCACTTCGGGGGGCTGTGCCTGTGCGGCGGCCTGTGCCTTTTGGGCTTCCGCGTTTTTGTCACTGCATGCGACTAGGCCCAGTGCAGCAGCCAGGCTCAGGCCGATGACCATGGAGCGGGTGCCGGATGCGGCTGAATTGGACTGGTTGTCGGGAGCCTGGTGTGCTTCATACATCGGGTGCATGAACGTCCTTCCGGTTGACATTGTGAAAACGAAAAAGAGCGCAGTCCTCAGGGGTGCGCTCGTTTGGGTGGAAACCCTAGATGGCTTCCTGCGTATCGGTGCTAGAGAAATTATACATACATGCATAAATGTATAATTGAAAACGTTGCGTAAAGCAGCTGTGAAAAGTTTTTTCCCGCGGCGAACTATCGCTGTCGGGTGAGGAAGAAGGTGAGTGATGGCTCGAAGAACCAAGGCTGAAGCGGATGAGACGCGCACCAAGCTGCTGGATGCGGCCGAAGAGGTGTTTTTCGAGAAGGGCGTGTCTCGTACATCTCTGGGCGATATTGCGCAGCGTGCAGGGGCTACACGCGGAGCGGTGTACTGGCACTTCAAGGACAAGATGGATGTCTTTGTTTCCATGCTTGGGCGCATATGCCTGCCTTTCGAAGAAATCTGTGACGACAGGTACGGCGACCTGTTGCCGTTAGAGCGTATTCGTCACTCCATCCTGTGTGTGTTCGAGAGTCTGGATGAGGATGAGCGCCGGCGCAAAGTGTTTGAAACAGCGCTCTTCAAGATGGAGTACGTGGGCGAACTTGCTGATGTGCGCTTGCAGCATATCGAAAGTTCAGGCTTTGCCCGGGAAAAATTTGCGCGTGATCTCGCGGCTGCTGCGGAGGGGCAGTCCCTGCGGTTGTCGGTATCCCCGGAAGAGGCAGCCCTTGGTTTGCACTCTCTTTTTGTCGGACTCATACATGGCTGGGTGTTGACCGAAGGAAGTTTCTCACTGGTCAAGGTTGGCTCGATGTCGGTGGATGTCTACTTGTCTGGTTTGGGATTTCGGGTGAATTTGTGATTTGGGTGTCCAAAGCCGTGCAATAATTGCGGCTGTTGAATTGTTGTTGGCCGTGCAAGCGGCCTGCCGGATTCGCGGCTGTAGCTCAGTGGATAGAGTATTGGCCTCCGAAGCCAAGGGTCGTGGGTTCGATCCCCGCCAGCCGCGCCAGCATCGATCTTCGGTAAGAAAAAAGAAATTTCGAAATTTCTTTTTAAGCTGAAAATAGATGCTACAATTCGAGTCTCTTCGGAGGGGTGGCCGAGTGGTTAAAGGCAGCAGACTGTAAATCTGCCCGCTAACGCGTACACAGGTTCGAATCCTGTCCCCTCCACCAGCAATGGTTGAGAAGAGCGATTGCTAGAAATAGTAGTCACGTGCAGTAGTAAATCTGTGCGGGAGTAGTTCAATGGTAGAACCCTAGCCTTCCAAGCTAATGACGCGGGTTCGATTCCCGTCTCCCGCTCCAGTTTGCGAGCAAAGATTTTAGAGGTTGTTTTTGCAACTTCTTTGCCCATGTGGCTCAGTGGTAGAGCACTCCCTTGGTAAGGGAGAGGTCGCGGGTCCGATTCCCGCCATGGGCACCATTTTCTGGTGCGCTCGCTTGATAGGGTTGCGCCGAAATCCTCTTGCAGTGAATTAATTTTTTCGGAGTCGGAAAAATGGCAAAAGAAAAATTCGAGCGCACCAAGCCCCACGTGAACGTGGGCACCATCGGTCACGTTGACCACGGCAAGACCACCCTGACTGCTGCTATCGCTACCGTGCTGTCCAAGCACTTCGGCGGTGAAGCCAAGGACTACTCGCAGATCGACAACGCTCCCGAAGAAAAGGCTCGTGGCATCACGATCAACACTTCGCACGTTGAATACGAAACTGCCAACCGCCACTACGCTCACGTGGACTGCCCTGGCCACGCTGACTATGTGAAGAACATGATTACTGGTGCCGCTCAGATGGACGGCGCTATCCTGGTTTGCTCCGCTGCTGACGGCCCCATGCCCCAGACTCGCGAGCACATCCTGCTGTCGCGTCAGGTGGGCGTTCCCTACATCATCGTGTTCCTGAACAAGGCCGACATGGTGGACGACGAAGAACTGCTGGAACTGGTCGAAATGGAAGTGCGCGAGCTGCTGTCCAAGTACGACTTCCCCGGCGACGACACCCCCATCATCCGCGGCTCTGCCAAGCTGGCTCTGGAAGGCGACCAATCCGACAAGGGTGAACCCGCTATCCTGCGTCTGGCCGAAGCTCTGGACACCTACATCCCCACTCCCGAGCGTGCTGTTGACGGCGCCTTCGTGATGCCCGTGGAAGACGTGTTCTCCATCTCCGGTCGCGGTACCGTGGTGACTGGCCGTATCGAGCGCGGTATTGTCAAGGTCGGCGAAGAAATCGAAATCGTCGGTATCAAGGACACCGTCAAGACCACGGTCACCGGCGTGGAAATGTTCCGCAAGCTGCTGGACCAAGGTCAAGCTGGCGACAACGTGGGTCTGCTGCTGCGCGGCACCAAACGTGAAGACGTGGAACGCGGCCAAGTGCTGTGCAAGCCCGGCTCCATCAAGCCCCACACCAACTTCACTGCTGAAGTTTATGTGCTGTCGAAGGACGAAGGCGGTCGCCACACTCCCTTCTTCAACAACTACCGTCCCCAGTTCTACTTCCGTACAACTGACGTGACCGGCTCCATCGAACTGCCCGAAGGCAAGGAAATGGTGATGCCTGGCGACAACGTGTCGATCACCGTGAAGCTGATCGCTCCCATCGCCATGGAAGAAGGTCTGCGTTTCGCTATCCGCGAAGGTGGTCGTACTGTGGGTGCCGGTGTGGTTGCCACGATCATTGCATAATTGATTTTGTAGGGGTATAGCTCAATTGGCAGAGCGTCGGTCTCCAAAACCGAAGGTTGTAGGTTCGATTCCTACTGCCCCTGCCACCTCTTAATGGTGGAATCAACAAGAGCCCGCCTTTGGCGGGCTTTTGTGTCTTGAAATTGCACCTTTTTGTGCATTTGAAACAAAATATGGCCACTACTCAGGTTGAAACAGTCAGCTCTGCAGCTGACAAAGCAAAAATAGCCGCTGTTGCGGCTTTAGTTGTTGCTTCTATTGCTGGCTTTTATCTGTTGAGCAAGCAAGGCGCACTGGTGCAGTGGGCGACTTTGATTGTCGGCCTGGCTCTGGCTGCTGGCGTGTTTCTGATCTCTGAGCCGGGTAAGCGCTTCATTGGCTTTGCCCGTGATGCTTGGCGTGAGGTGAAGAAGGTGGTCTGGCCCACCCGCAAGGAAACCATGCAGATGACTCTGTATGTCTTTGCTTTCGTGGTGGTGATGGCCTTGTTCTTGTGGTTCACCGATAAGACGCTTGAATGGGTCTTGTACGACTTGATTTTGGGCTGGAGGAAGTAATGGCTGATGCAGTCGAAACAGATGTGAATGGTGGAACGGCGGGACCCGCCAACCCCGATCTGCGCTGGTATATCGTCCATGCCTATTCGGGTATGGAGAAGGCTGTCGAGCGCAATATTGCCGAGCGTATTGCGCGCTCGGACATGCAGTCCAAGTTTGGCCGCATCCTGGTGCCTTCCGAAGAAGTTGTGGAAATGCGCAACGGCACCCGTCGCACGACAGAGCGCCGCCTGTTCCCCGGTTATGTGTTCGTTGAAATGGTGATGGATGACGATACATGGCATCTGGTGAAGCACACCAGCAAGGTGACCGGTTTCGTCGGTGGCGCCAAAAATCGTCCTGCTCCCATCTCCGAGGAAGAAGTTCGCAAGATCGTCGACCAGATGCAGGAAGGCACCGAGAAGCCTCGCCACAAGGTCGAGTTCATGGTTGGCGAAATGGTTCGTGTCAAGGAGGGTCCTTTCGCAGACTTCAATGGCTCCGTGGAAGAAGTCAACTACGAAAAGAACCGTCTGCGTGTGTCGGTCACCATCTTTGGCCGTGCGACTCCTGTGGAATTGGAATTCTCTCAAGTTGAGAAAACTTGAGATTCGCAATAGAATCTAGGGCTTCGCATTTTTTGACTCGATGCGGAGCTTTTTTGTAGAGTCAGCAACCTCGGGGAGCTGCTTGCACGCATTGCAAGTGGCGCTATACCCGTAAGGAGCTCAACATGGCGAAAAAAATCGTCGGCTTCATCAAGCTGCAAGTGCCAGCTGGTAAGGCCAATCCTTCTCCTCCCATCGGTCCTGCGCTGGGTCAGCGCGGCCTCAACATCATGGAATTCTGCAAGGCGTTCAACGCCCAGACCCAAGGTGTCGAGCCCGGCCTGCCTCTGCCCGTGGTGATCACGGCTTTTGCTGACAAGAGCTTTACGTTCGTCATCAAGACCCCTCCCGCAACCGTTCTGATCAAGAAGGCTGTGAAGCTGGACAAGGGTTCTTCCAATCCTCTGAAGAACAAGGTCGGCAAGATCACACGTGCTCAGCTGGAAGAAATCGCCAAGACCAAGCTGAAGGACATGAACGCCGCTGACGTTGACGCTGCTGTGCGTACGCTGGCTGGTTCTGCCCGTTCGATGGGCGTGATCGTGGAGGGTGTGTAAATGGCCAAGTTGACCAAGAAGCAAAAAGCTCTCCAGGGCAAGGTTGATTCCAACAAGCTGTACGCTTTCGCTGACGCCGTGGCGCTGGTGAAGGAAGCTGCAACTGCCAAGTTCGATGAATCCATCGACGTGGCCGTGCAACTGGGCGTGGATGCCAAGAAGTCGGACCAAGTGGTGCGTGGCGCCGTGGTTCTGCCTCACGGTACCGGCAAGACTGCTCGCGTGGCTGTGTTCGCACAAGGCGCCAAGGCTGAAGAAGCCAAGGCCGCCGGCGCTGACGTGGTCGGTATGGACGACCTGGCTGCTCAAGTCAAGGCCGGTGACATGCCCTTCGACGTGGTGATCGCTGCTCCCGACGCCATGCGCGTTGTGGGTCAGCTGGGCCAGATCCTGGGCCCCCGCGGCCTGATGCCTAACCCCAAGGTTGGCACCGTGACTCCTGACGTCGCTACGGCCGTGAAGAACGCCAAGGCTGGTCAAGTGCAGTTCCGCGTGGACAAGGCCGGTATCGTGCACGGCACGATCGGTCGCCGCTCGTTCGACGCCGACAAGCTGCAGGGTAACCTGGCTGCTCTGATCGATGCGCTGAACAAGGCCAAGCCTGCTTCCAGCAAGGGTCAGTACCTGCGCAAGGTGGCGGTGTCGTCGACCATGGGTGTGGGCGTTCGCGTCGATACACAATCCATCTCGGCGTAATTGCTAGAAATCGTCAGATGAGCCTGGCTCATCTGGTGTGGTGGGCTGCGGGAGTTGTTGCTCCTGCAGGTCATCCAAGACCGTTGGTGTGATTTGATCACTTAATCACGAAGGCCAACGCAGATGGCGATCCCGCTGCAGATGGAATTTTTCCTAAACAGTTGGTCGCTGCAACAAGAGCGTGTATGCAGGGCTTGCCTTGTATATGCATTTGAAGGAGTAGACCTTGAGTCTGAATCGCAGTGAGAAAGAAGCGGTCATTTCCGAAGTGACCAGCCTCGCCGCTAAAGCTCAAACGCTTGTGATCGCGGAATACCGTGGCATCACGGTCGCCGACATGACCAAACTGCGTGCCGATGCTCGCAGCAAGGGTGTGAGCCTGAGCGTGTTGAAGAACACCCTGGCCCGCCGTGCTGTTGCCGGTAGCGCGTTTGACGTGGTGGTTGACCAGATGACTGGTCCCCTGATCTATGGCTTCTCTGAAGACGCAGTGGCTGCCGCCAAGGTGGTGGCCGACTTCGCGAAGACCAACGACAAGTTGGTGATTCGCGGTGGTGCGTTTGCAGGTAAGGCCCTGGACGTCGACGGCGTTAAGCAACTGGCAAACATCCCCTCTAAGGAAGTACTGCTCGCACAACTGTGCGGCTTGCTCATGTCGCCTATCTCGCGTACAGCCGTTGTGCTGGGCGCTCTGGCGACCAAGAAGGGCGAAGGCTCTGCCGAAGCGGCAGCCGAACCAGCCGCAGCCTGAGTGCTCGGCAAAACCAACCAATTTTAGGAAATCAAAATGGCATTCGATAAAGACGCATTCCTGACCGCCCTGGACAGCATGACTGTTCTGGAACTGAACGACCTGGTCAAGGCTATTGAAGAGAAGTTTGGCGTGTCCGCCGCTGCTATGGCTGCTCCCGCTGCCGGCGGCGCTGCTGGTGGCGCTGCTGCTGCTGAAGAAAAGACCGAATTCAACGTTGTGCTGACCGAAGCTGGCGCCAACAAGGTGTCCGTGATCAAGGCTGTGCGCGAAATCACCGGCCTGGGTCTGAAGGAAGCCAAGGATCTGGTCGACGGCGCTCCCAAGACCGTGAAGGAAGCCGCTCCCAAGGCTGACGCTGAAGCCGCTGTGAAGAAGCTGGTTGAAGCCGGTGCTAAGGCTGAACTGAAGTAATTCAGTGAAATCAAGGGCTGGAGACTCGTAAAAGGGTCTCCAGCCTTTGGCGCTTGTGGAACGCGCTGAAAGAACACACCAGAAAGCAGGTTTCCTAGGGAGTCTGCTTTTTAGTGTCTTCTGACAATCCGACAGCAGAAGATGCCTTGGTTCGGGCGATGTGCAACGCATCGCCGTCAGCCATGGTTGGTAGTGGCCAACCGCCAAGCCCGCAGGAGACCCCTGTGGGGCAGTCGTCGCAGACCCAGGACTCATGTCTTTGCCCGGAGATCTCATGGCCTATTCTTATACCGAACGCAAGCGAATCCGCAAAAGCTTCGGGAGCCGCGATAGCGTGCTCGAAGTGCCTTATCTGCTGCAGATGCAAAAAGATGCCTATACAGCATTCCTGCAGGCAGATGTAGCCCCCAAAAAACGTACCATTGATGGCCTGCAAGCGGCCTTCAATTCCGCCTTCCCCATCGTCTCCCGCAATGGTTTTGTGGAGATGAAGTTTGTCGAGTACAACCTCGCCAAGCCCGCTTTCGACGTGCGTGAATGCCAGACCCGTGGTCTGACCTTCGCCTCCGCTGTCCGCGCCAAGGTTCAACTGATCATCTATGACCGCGAGTCCTCCACGGCTCAGTCGAAGGTGGTCAAGGAAGTGAAGGAACAAGAGGTCTACATGGGCGAAGTGCCCCTGATGACCGACAAGGGTTCTTTCATCATCAACGGTACCGAGCGCGTGATCGTGTCTCAGCTGCACCGTTCGCCTGGCGTGTTCTTCGAGCACGACAAGGGCAAGACCCATAGCTCGGGCAAGCTGCTGTTCTCGGCTCGTATCATTCCTTACCGCGGCTCCTGGCTGGACTTCGAGTTCGACCCCAAGGACCTGCTGTACTTCCGCGTGGACCGTCGCCGCAAGATGCCGGTGTCGATCCTGCTGAAGGCCATCGGCATGACGCCCGAGACCATCCTGGCAACGTTCTTCGTGAACGACAACTTCCGCCTGATGGACAGCGGTGCCCAGATGGAATTCGTGGCCGATCGCCTGAAGGGCGAAGTCGCGCGTTTCGACATCACCGACAAGTCCGGCAAGGTCGTGGTCGCCAAGGACAAGCGCATCACCGCTCGCCACACCCGCGAGCTGGAGCAGTCCGGCACCAAGTTCGTCAGCGTGCCTGAAGACTTCCTGCTGGGTCGTGTGCTGGCCAAGAACATCGTTGATCCCGACACCGGTGAAATCATCGCCAAGGCCAACGAAGAACTGACCGAAGCCCTGCTCAAGAAGCTGCGCAGCGCCGGTGTGCAGGACGTTCAGTGCATCTACACCAACGAACTGGACCAAGGCGCCTACATCTCGCAGACCCTGCGCACCGATGAAACCGTGGACGAGTTCGCTGCCCGCGTTGCCATCTACCGCATGATGCGCCCTGGCGAGCCTCCTACCGAGGACGCCGTCCAGGCCCTGTTCCAGCGCCTGTTCTACAACGCCGACACCTATGATCTGTCGCGCGTGGGCCGTATGAAGTTCAACGCCAAGATCGGCCGCGAAGGCGCGACCGGTCCCATGGTGCTGTCCAACGAAGACATCCTGGCCGTGGTCAAGATCCTGGTGGACCTGCGCAATGGCCGTGGCGAAGTCGACGATATCGACCACCTGGGCAACCGCCGTGTGCGCTGCGTGGGCGAACTGGCCGAAAACCAGTACCGCACCGGTCTGGCTCGTATCGAAAAGGCTGTGAAGGAACGTCTGGGTCAGGCCGAGCAAGAGCCTCTGATGCCTCACGACCTGATCAACTCCAAGCCCATCTCCGCGGCCCTGAAGGAGTTCTTCGGTGCCTCGCAGCTGTCGCAGTTCATGGACCAGACCAACCCTCTGGCAGAAATCACGCACAAGCGTCGTGTTTCCGCCCTGGGCCCAGGCGGTCTGACCCGCGAACGTGCCGGCTTTGAAGTGCGTGACGTGCACGTGACCCACTACGGTCGCGTCTGCCCTATCGAAACGCCTGAAGGTCCCAACATCGGTCTGATCAACTCGCTGGCTCTGTACGCCCGCCTGAACGAGTACGGTTTCATCGAAACCCCGTACCGTCGCGTGGTGGACGGCAAGGTGACGATGGACATCGACTACCTGTCGGCCATCGAAGAAGGCAAGTACGTGATCGCCCAGGTCAACGCCGATCTGGATGCCGCAGGCAATCTGGTGGGCGAGCTGGTGTCGGCGCGTGAAGCCGGTGAATCGACCCTGGTGTCGGCCGAGCGCGTGCAGTACATGGACGTGTCGCCTGCGCAGATCGTGTCCGTGGCCGCCTCGCTGATTCCCTTCCTGGAACACGACGACGCCAACCGTGCCTTGATGGGTGCCAACATGTCGCGTCAGGCCGTGCCTGTGCTGCGCCCTGAAAAGCCCATGGTCGGTACCGGCATCGAGCGCGTTGCCGCCGTGGACTCCGGCACCGTGGTCACTGCCAAGCGCGGCGGTATCGTGGACTATGTCGACGCGACCCGCATCGTGATCCGTGTGAACGACGACGAAGCCGTGGCCGGTGAAGTCGGCGTGGACATCTACAACCTGATCAAGTATCAGCGTTCCAACCAGAACACCAACATCCACCAGCGCCCCATCGTCAGCCGTGGCGACAAGCTGGCCAAGGGTGATGTGCTGGCGGACGGCGCTTCGACCGACCTCGGCGAAATCGCCATCGGCCAGAACATGCTGATCGCGTTCATGCCCTGGAACGGCTACAACTACGAAGACTCGGTGATGATCAACGAGCGCATCGTGGCTGACGATCGCTACACCTCGATCCACATCGAAGAGCTGGTGGTGATGGCTCGCGACACCAAGCTGGGTGCCGAAGAAATCACGCGCGACATCCCCAACCTGTCCGAGCAGCAACTGAACCGCCTGGACGAGTCCGGCATCATCTACGTGGGCGCCGAAGTGCAACCCGGCGACGTGCTGGTGGGCAAGGTCACCCCCAAGGGCGAGACCACGCTGACGCCTGAAGAGAAGCTGCTGCGCGCCATCTTCGGCGAGAAGGCTTCCGACGTGAAGGACACTTCTCTGCGTGTGGATCAGGGCTCGCAAGGCACCGTGATCGACGTGCAGGTGTTCACGCGTGAAGGCATCCAGCGCGACAAGCGCGCCCAGCAGATCATCGACGATGAACTCAAGCGCTTCCGCCTGGACCTGAACGACCAGCTGCGCATTGTGGAAGCCGACGCTTTCGACCGTATCGAGAAGCTGCTGACCGGTCGCGTGGCCAACGGTGGTCCTCAGAAACTGTCCAAGGGCGCCAAGATCGACAAGGCCTACCTGGACGGCGTGGAGAAGTTCCACTGGTTCGACATTCGTCCTGCCGAAGACGATGTGGCCGCTCAGCTGGAGTCCATCAAGAACTCCATCGAGCAGCAGCGTCACACCTTCGACCTGGCGTTCGAAGAAAAGCGCAAGAAGCTCACCCAGGGCGACGAGCTGCCTGCCGGCGTGCTGAAGATGGTCAAGGTCTACCTGGCCGTCAAGCGTCGTCTGCAGCCCGGTGACAAGATGGCCGGCCGTCACGGTAACAAGGGCGTGGTCTCGAAGATCACTCCTGTGGAAGACATGCCTTTCCTGGCTGATGGCTCCACTGCCGACATCGTGCTGAACCCGCTGGGCGTGCCTTCGCGTATGAACATCGGTCAGGTGCTGGAAGTGCACTTGGGCTGGGCCGGCAAGGGTCTGGGCCAGCGCATCGGCGACATGCTGCAAAAGGAAGCCCGTGCTGCTGAAGTGCGCGCCTTCCTGGAAGAGATCTACAACCGCAGCGGTCGCAAGGAAGAGCTGTCTCAGCTGGACGACGGCGAAGTCATGTCCATGGCCAAGGAACTGACCACAGGCGTGCCATTCGCAACGCCGGTGTTCGACGGTGCTTCCGAAGCCGAAATCAAGGACATGCTGAAGCTGGCCTACCCTGACGACATCGCTGCCGCCAAGGGTCTGACCGAGACACGCACTCAGGCTTATCTGTATGACGGCCGCACCGGCGAGCGCTTCGAGCGTCCGACCACCGTGGGCTATATGCACTACCTGAAGCTGCACCACTTGGTCGACGACAAGATGCATGCCCGCTCCACCGGTCCTTACTCGCTGGTGACGCAACAGCCTCTGGGCGGTAAGGCCCAGTTCGGTGGTCAGCGTTTCGGTGAAATGGAAGTGTGGGCGCTGGAAGCTTACGGCGCCGCCTACGTGCTGCAGGAAATGCTGACCGTGAAGTCCGACGACGTGGTCGGTCGTACCAAGGTGTACGAGTCCATCGTCAAGGGCGAGCACTCGATCGAAGCGGGCATGCCCGAATCGTTCAACGTGCTGGTCAAGGAAATCCGCTCTCTGGGCTTGGACATCGAGCTCGAACGTTCTTAAGCCCTATTAAACAGAGAGCTGCAACCGCTTTAAAACAAAGGATTTGCGCTTGGTTCGTTGCTGAAACCAAGGCAAATCCAGCGGTGGCTGCAATGATTTTTGACGAAAAGGAAAGAGTTACATGAAATCGCTACTCGACCTGTTCAAGCAATTTACGCCTGATGAGCATTTCGATGCCATCAAGATCGGCCTGGCCTCGCCCGAGAAGATCCGTTCCTGGTCTTTCGGTGAAGTGAAGAAGCCTGAAACGATCAACTACCGTACTTTCAAGCCCGAGCGTGATGGTCTGTTCTGCGCCAAGATCTTTGGCCCGATCAAGGACTACGAATGCCTGTGCGGCAAGTACAAGCGCCTCAAGCACCGCGGTGTGATCTGCGAGAAGTGCGGCGTTGAAGTCACACAGACCAAGGTGCGTCGCGAACGCATGGGTCACATCGACCTGGCCGCGCCCTGCGCCCATATCTGGTTCCTGAAGTCCCTGCCTTCGCGCCTGGGCCTGGTGCTGGACATGACGCTGCGCGACATTGAGCGCGTGCTGTACTTCGAAGCCTATGTGGTGACCGACCCCGGCATGACTCCGCTGAAGAAGTTCAGCATCATGACCGAGGACGACTACGACGCCAAGCAACTCGAGTACGGCTACGATGAGTTCACCGCCAAGATGGGCGCTGAAGGCATCAAGGACCTGCTCGAAGGCATCGACATCGACGTCGAGATCGAGCGCCTGCGCAACGATCTGACCGGCTCCGAAGTCAAGGTCAAGAAGAACGCCAAGCGCCTGAAGCTGCTGGAAGCGTTCAAGAAGTCCGGCATCAAGCCCGAGTGGATGGTGATGGAAGTGCTGCCCGTGCTGCCTCCCGATCTGCGTCCTCTGGTGCCTCTGGACGGTGGCCGTTTCGCCACTTCCGACCTGAACGACCTGTACCGCCGCGTCATCAACCGCAACTCGCGTCTGCGTCGTCTGCTCGAGCTCAAGGCTCCTGAAATCATCGCGCGCAATGAAAAGCGCATGCTGCAGGAAGCAGTGGACTCGCTGCTGGACAACGGCCGTCGCGGCAAGGCCATGACGGGCGCCAACAAGCGTGCCCTGAAGTCTCTGGCCGACATGATCAAGGGCAAGAGCGGTCGTTTCCGTCAGAACTTGCTGGGCAAGCGCGTGGACTACTCCGGTCGTTCCGTGATTACCGTGGGTCCTTACCTCAAGCTGCACCAGTGCGGTCTGCCCAAGCTGATGGCGCTGGAGCTGTTCAAGCCCTTCATCTTCGCGCAGCTCGAGCAGCGCGGCATCGCCACGACCATCAAGGCGGCCAAGAAGGAAGTGGAAGCCGGTACGCCCGTGGTGTGGGACATCCTTGAAGAAGTCATCAAGGAACACCCCATCATGCTCAACCGTGCGCCTACGCTGCACCGTCTGGGTATCCAGGCGTTCGAGCCCATCCTGATCGAAGGCAAGGCCCTGCAACTGCACCCGCTGGTCTGCGCGGCCTTCAACGCCGACTTCGACGGTGACCAGATGGCTGTTCACGTGCCCCTGTCTGTCGAAGCGCAGATGGAAGCCCGCGTGCTGATGCTGGCCTCGAACAACGTGCTGTTCCCCGCTTCGGGCGAACCCTCCATCGTTCCTTCCCAGGACGTGGTGCTGGGTCTGTATCACGCCACGCGTGAAAAGATCAACGGCAAGGGCGAAGGCATGGTGTTTGCCGACCTGATGGAGCTGCAACGCGCTCTGGATGCCGGCGAGACCGAACTGCACGCCAAGATCAGCGTGCGCCTGACCGAGTGGAACAAGAACAAGGAAACCGGCGAATTCGAGCCCGTGACCTCGCTCGTGGAAACCACCGTGGGCCGTGCCCTGCTGTCTGAAATCCTGCCCAAGGGCCTGGCTTTCAGCAACATGAACAAGGCGCTGAAGAAGAAGGAAATCTCCAAGCTGATCAACGCCTCCTTCCGCAAGTGCGGTCTGAAGGCCACGGTCGTGTTTGCCGACAAGCTGCTGCAAAACGGCTTCCGTCTGTCCACGCACGCTGGTATCTCGATCTCCATCGACGACATGCTGGTGCCTCCGCAAAAGGCCGACATCCTGGCCCGCGCAGAGTCCGAAGTGAAGGAGATCGAGCAGCAGTACGTCTCGGGTCTGGTGACCTCCGGCGAGCGCTACAACAAGGTGGTGGACATCTGGGGCAAGGCCGGTGACGACGTATCCAAGGTGATGATGGACCAGCTCAAGGTCCAGAAGACCACAGACCGTCACGGCAACGAAGTCGATCAGGAATCGTTCAACGCGATTTACATGATGGCCGACTCCGGCGCCCGCGGCTCCGCAGCGCAGATTCGTCAGCTGGCCGGTATGCGTGGTCTGATGGCCAAGCCTGACGGCTCGATCATTGAGACGCCTATCACCGCGAACTTCCGCGAAGGCCTCAACGTGCTGCAGTACTTCATCTCGACCCACGGTGCTCGTAAGGGTCTGGCCGACACGGCGCTGAAGACGGCTAACTCCGGTTACCTGACTCGTCGTCTGGTGGACGTGACGCAGGATCTGGTCGTGAACGAACAGGATTGCGGTACCTCCAACGGCTATCTGATGCGCGCCATCGTCGAAGGCGGTGAAGTGATCGAATCCCTGCGCGACCGCGTGCTGGGCCGCTCGACCGCCGAAGAAGTGCTGCACCCCGAAACCCGTGCCGTGCTGGTGCCTGCCGGTACCTTGCTCGACGAAGACACCATCGAAGAGCTGGAAGCTCAGGGCGTGGACGAAATCAAGGTGCGTACGGCTCTGACCTGCGAAACCCGTTTCGGCCTGTGCGCCACCTGCTACGGTCGCGACCTGGGTCGTGGCGGCCTGATCAACCTCGGCGAAGCCGTGGGTGTGATCGCTGCCCAGTCCATCGGTGAACCCGGCACGCAGCTGACCATGCGTACCTTCCACATCGGTGGTGCCGCTTCGCGTGCTGCCATCGCTTCGAGCGTGGAAGCCAAGTCCAATGGTGTCATCGGCTTCAACAGCACGATGCGCTATGTGTCCAACACCAAGGGCGAGCTGGTGGTGATTTCGCGTTCCGGCGAGATCGTGATCAGCGAAAACGGCCGTGAGCGCGAGCGTCACAAGGTGCCTTATGGCGCCGTACTGACCATCAAGCCCGATGAAGCCATCAAGGCCGGCAAGATCCTGGCGAACTGGGACCCGCTGACCCGACCCATCATTACCGAATACGCCGGTCAAGTGCGTTTCGAGAATGTGGAAGAAGGTCTGACGGTGGCCAAGCAGGTCGACGAAGTGACCGGTCTGTCCACTCTGGTGGTGATCGACCCCAAGCGTCGTGGCTCCGCCAAGGTAGTGCGTCCCCAGGTCAAGCTGATCGACGCCAACAACCAGGAAGTCAAGATCCCTGGTACCGACCATGCCGTGACGATCGGCTTCCAGGTCGGCGCCCTGATTCAGGTGCGCGACGGCCAGGACGTGGGCCCCGGCGAAGTGCTGGCCCGTATCCCTGTGGAAGGTCAGAAGACCCGCGACATTACCGGCGGTCTGCCCCGTGTGGCCGAACTGTTCGAAGCCCGTACGCCCAAGGACAAGGGCACTCTGGCCGAGATGACCGGTACTGTGTCCTTCGGTAAGGAAACCAAGGGCAAGATCCGACTGCAGATCACCGATCTGGAAGGCAAGGTCTGGGAAGAACTGGTGCCCAAGGAGCGCAACATTCTGGTCCACGAGGGCCAGGTGGTGAACAAGGGCGAGTCCATCGTTGACGGTCCTGCCGATCCTCAAGACATCCTGCGTCTGCTGGGTATCGAAGAGCTGTCGCGCTACATCGTGGACGAGGTGCAGGACGTTTACCGCCTGCAGGGTGTGAAGATCAACGACAAGCACATCGAAGTGATCGTGCGTCAGATGCTGCGTCGCGTGATCATCGAGAACTCTGGCGATACCACCTACATCCAGGGTGAACAGGTCGAGCGTTCCGAGGTGCTCAACACCAACGAACAGATGCAGAAGGAAGGCAAGCTGCCTGCCACGTACTCCAACGTGCTGCTGGGTATCACCAAGGCTTCGCTGTCGACCGACTCGTTCATCTCTGCGGCTTCCTTCCAGGAAACCACCCGTGTTCTGACCGAAGCTGCCATCATGGGCAAGCGCGACGAACTGCGTGGCCTGAAGGAAAACGTGATCGTGGGTCGTCTGATCCCCGCCGGTACCGGTCTGGCCTATCACCAGGCTCGCAAGGCCAAGGACGAAATGGACGATGCCGAGCGTCGTGCCATCGCCGAAGCCGAAGAAGCCGAGCTGGCCGGTGTGCTGGCTGATGACGTCGAAGCACCTGCTGGCGACGCCTCTGCCGACTAAGCATGGCATTGGGCCGCGGCCGGCAACGGCTGCGGTTCGCTGCTGATGCACCGCGCTCCCGCTCTGCCTTGTGCAGACGGGAGCGTTTTTCATTGATCAAGACACGATTTGCGCAAGTTCGGATCAGGCATGGCGCTCTTTCGATGAACATGCCCACTGCGCCTTCCTGTCTGCCTCAGTTTCCCAAGTTTTTCAGGTCTGCTCTTCATGACTTCCAAGCCTTCCCAACCCAAGAACGCCGCGGCTGGTGCTGCTGTGCCCAATGCTCCTGCCCTGTGGCAACAGCTGGATGCAGTGGCCAAGGCCTTGCACGGCATCCTGGGTGGCCAGTCCAGCAAGGCTGTGCTGGCACAGGTGCCGCAGCGCTTGCGTCCGGGAGTGCAGGCCTTGCTGTTCCAGGTGCTGCGCAATCTGGGGCGTGCCCAGGCGCTGCAAAGGCAGCTGGTGTCGCGGGCTCCCGCGCCCAAGGTCAGCGCCCTGCTGAGCACGGCGCTGGCTCTGGCCTGGGATGAGGCGCAAGCCCCTTACCCGCCCTTCACCCTGGTCAACCAGGCCGTGGAAGCCGCCAAGAACGGTGCGGCACGCGCGCAGTCCGGCTTCATCAATGCCTGCCTGCGCCGCTTTCTGCGCGAGCGCGATGCCCTGGTGAGCGCCACTGACAACGATCCCGTGGCTGTCTGGAATCACCCTGCCTGGTGGATTGCACGGCTCAAGAAAGACCATCCCCAGGACTGGCAGACCATTCTGGCGGCCAACAATGCCCAGCCGCCCATGACGCTGCGCGTGAATGCACAGAAAAGCACGGCAGCCCAGTATCAGGATGCGCTGCAGGCGATGGGCCTGAAGGCGACGGCCGTCGCCGAGTGCGGTCTGCAGCTGGAGCAGGCCGTGCCCGTGCAGGAGCTGCCGCATTTCGACGAGGGCTGGGCCTCGGTGCAGGATGCTGCGGCGCAGGCTGCGGCACCGCTGCTGCTGGCCGGCTTGCCCCAGCACCAGGGGCGCCCGCTGCGCGTGCTGGATGCCTGTGCCGCGCCCGGCGGCAAGACCGCCCATCTGATCGAACGTGCCGTGCCTGGCAGCATCGAAGTCACGGCCCTGGAGATCGATCCCGAGCGGGCTCGTCGCATCGATGAAACCCTGTCGCGCCTGGGCTTGAAGGCCAAGGTGCTGGTGGCCGATGCCTCCGCTCCAAAGGACTGGTTCGAATCTCAATGCGGCGCCCAGCCCTTCGATGCCATCTTGCTTGATGCGCCCTGCACGGCATCGGGCATTGTGCGTCGCCAGCCCGATGTGCGCTGGCTGCGCCGTGAAAGCGATGTGGCCCAGCTGGCAGACATACAGTCCAGGCTGCTGGACACCTTGTGGCCGCTGCTGCAGCCCGGCGGGCGCATGGTCTATTGCACCTGCTCGGTCTTCAAGGCCGAGGGCGATGCCCAGATGCAAGCGTTTCTTGCACGCAACACTACGGCGGCCAGCTTGCCTGCTCCGGGCCATTTAATTCCCGGCAAAGCCGCCAAACACGATTCCGTGTCCGACAATCCCCTGGGTGACCACGACGGCTTTTTTTACGCTCTGCTGGAAAAATTGCGCTAACGCTGTAGCGGGGGCCTTTCGGCGTGCGGCCCGTGCAGCCTCGATGGTGCTGGCGCTATCCC
Organism: Comamonas testosteroni TK102; assembly: GCF_000739375.1. Classification (NCBI taxonomy): domain Bacteria; kingdom Pseudomonadati; phylum Pseudomonadota; class Betaproteobacteria; order Burkholderiales; family Comamonadaceae; genus Comamonas; species Comamonas testosteroni. The sequence continues at coordinate 399,725 of NZ_CP006704.1, forward strand.
TGGTATTCGTGCTGGCCCGGGCCGATACCGTGCCGCCGGACATCAGCTCCATGCAGCTCACGCGCACCGAGGACGGCGTGTTTCTCTCGGCCAATCTGCAGTTCGAGCTGCCCGGTCAGGTGGAAGACGCCCTGCGCCAGGGCATTCCCATGTATTTCATTGCCGAAGCCCAGGTACAGCGCGAGCGCTGGTACTGGTCCGATCAGCAATTGGGTATTGCCACCCGTTATTACCGCATCACGCACCAGCCGCTCACCAAGCGCTGGCGTCTGCATATCTCCAACTCCGCCTTCACCGGCGGCAGCGGCACCGGGCTGGCGCTGGGCCAGACCTACGAGCAGCTCGAGGATGCCATCGCGGCCATTCAGCGCATCTACCGCTGGAAGATTCTGGAGCCCGCCCAGCTCGGCTCCACCTCGGGCGTTTCGGTGCAGCTGCGCTTTCGCGTGGATCTGTCGTCCCTGCCCAGGCCTTTGCAGATCGGTGCGCTGGGGCGCTCGGGCTGGAATCTGCAGATGTCGCGCACGCAGACCCTGGAGGCGACTCCCTGATGGCAGACTTCAAGCTCCCGGACGGCGAGGCCGGCGGCTCCTCGGCCGCACGCTGGTCGCGCGCCACGCGCTGGGCCGTCGGTACGGGCGTGGTGCTGATGGTGGTGGTGGGGGTGCTGCTGCTGTTCCTGCTGACCCTGGCCACCAACAACCGGCTGGCCTACGAGCGCAACTACAACTGGCTGTTTGCGGCCAATGTGGTGGTGGCCGGATTGCTGCTGCTGGTGCTGTTCTGGGGCGGGGTGCGCCTGGCGCTGAGGCTCAGGCGCGGGCGTTTCGGCAGCAAGCTGCTGCTCAAGCTGGCCGGCATCTTCACCCTGGTGGGCTTGCTGCCGGGCTTGCTGATCTATGTGGTGTCCTACCAGTTCGTTTCACGCTCCATCGAGAGCTGGTTCGACGTCAAGGTCGAAGGGGCGCTGTCCGCCGGCGTGAGCCTGGCCAGCGCCACGCTGGATACGGTGGCCAACGACATGGCCAACAACACGCGCACCGCAGGCCTGCAGCTGTCCCAGACCTCGGATGCCGGGGCCGCGCTGATGCTGGAGCGCATCCGCGATCAGATCGGCGCCACCGATGTGGTGCTCTGGAACGCCTCGGGCAAGGCCATCGCCAGCGCCGGCCAGTCTCTGTTCAGCCTCGCACCCGAGCGGCCCAATACCCAGCTGCTGCGCAGCCTGAGGGAGCAGGGCGGCCAGCGCGCCGTGGCCAGCATCGAAGGTCTGGATGATGCCGGCGACGTGCCTGCCGAGCAGGCCGCCGCCAATGCCAAGGTGCGCACGCTGGCGCTGGTACCCAGCTCGGCCGTGAATCTGCTCGAAGAAGCGCGCTATCTGCAGGCCACGATCCCCTTGCCTCAGGCCCTGGTCATCAATGCCCTGGCCGTGCAGGAGGCCAATCGCGAGTACCAGGAGCGAGCGCTTGCTCGCGGTGGTTTGCAGCGCATGTACATCGGCACATTGACGCTGGCGTTGTTTCTGGCCGTGTTTGGCGCCGTGGTGCTGGCCGTGGTGCTGGGCAACCAGCTGGCCAAGCCGCTGCTGCTGCTGGCCCAGGGCATGCGTGATGTGGCGCGTGGCGATCTGCGCCCCAAGCCCGCGTTGCAGAGCAAGGACGAGATCGGCGGGCTGACGCGCTCCTTTGCCGTCATGACCCAGCAACTGGCCGATGCGCGCTCCGATGCCAATCGCAATCTGCTGCAGCTCGATGCAGCGCGCAGCAATCTGCAGACCATTCTGGACAACCTCACATCGGGCGTCATCGTGCTCGATCGTGCCGGGCGCATCGTGCTCAGCAACCCCGGCGCGACACGCATTCTGCGTGCGCCCATGGCGGTATTCCAGGGCAAGCGACTGCGCGATGTCTCGGGCCTGCAGGACTTTGCCCGTGTGGTGCAGGAGCAGTTCGAGATCTTCCTGGGCGATGCTTCGGCCCAGCAGGGGCGGGACCGCTGGCAGCAGGTCTATGAGCTGGACGCCGGCAACGGCAACGGTGATGTGGTGCACAACACCACCAGTCTGGTCATGCGTGGTGCGGAGCTGCCCGAGGACCAGCGCCTGCTGGTGTTCGATGATATTTCGGAGATCGTCTCGGCCCAGCGTGCACAGGCCTGGGGCGAGGTGGCGCGCCGCGTGGCGCATGAAATCAAGAATCCGCTGACGCCGATTCAGCTGTCTGCCGAGCGTCTGGCCATGAAGCTGACCGACAAGCTGCAGCCTGTGGACCAGGCGCTGCTGGCCAAGTCGGTGAAGACCATTGTCGATCAGGTGGCTGCGATGAAACGCCTGGTCGATGAGTTCCGCGAGTACGCACGCTTGCCGGCGGCCAATCTGCAGCCGCTGGATCTGAATGCTCTGATCGCCGAGGTGCTGCAGCTCTATGGCGAGGAAAATGCGACGGTGCGCGTGGAGGCATCCCTGGACGAAGCTTGCCCGCCCATCCAGGGCGATAGCCAGCAATTGCGCCAGGTCATCCACAATCTTTTGCAAAATGCGCAAGATTCCACGGCGCAAAGAGCGCAGGAAACAGGGCAGACTCCGGGCTCCGTCACCATCGAAACCCGCTGGATGGACACGGCCCAGCGTGTGCGCCTGAGCATCAGCGACAGTGGCACAGGTTTTGCTCCCAATATTCTGCAAAGAGCTTTCGAGCCCTATGTGACCACCAAGTCCCGCGGCACCGGCCTGGGCCTGGCGGTGGTCAAGAAAATCGCCGACGAACATGGCGCAAGAGTGGACCTGGGTAATCGAGAGGAAGACGGGGTAGTTCAAGGCGCGCGAGTGTCGCTATCATTTGTACCTAACGACCGTGCAGGGACGGCTTGATCCCGTTCAGCACAAGGCATAGCAACAGGCTTTAGACACATGGCAAACATACTAGTGGTCGACGACGAACTGGGGATCCGGGATTTGTTGTCGGAAATCCTCAACGACGAAGGTCATAGTGTGGACGTGGCAGAGAACGCCACGCAGGCACGCGTATCCAGGGCCACCAACAACTACGATCTGGTGCTGCTGGACATCTGGATGCCGGACACCGACGGCGTCACCTTGCTCAAGGAATGGGCCACGGCCGGTCAGCTCACCATGCCCGTCATCATGATGAGCGGCCATGCGACCATCGAGACGGCCGTCGAGGCAACGCGCATCGGCGCGCTGTCCTTCCTCGAAAAGCCCATCACCATGCAGAAGCTGCTCAAGGCAGTGGAGCAGGGGCTGGCGCGCAGCACGGCCAGCCAGGGCTCGGAAGCCGCCTCGCATGCCAGCAATGGCACCGCGCCATCGGCCGTGGTCAGCATCACGGCGCAGGCGGCAGAAGACAATCTGCCCAATTCGCACCAGGGCTTCGATCTCGACCGCCCCTTGCGCGAGGCGCGCGACGGCTTTGAAAAAGCCTATTTCGAATTCCACCTGGCCCGCGAAGGCGGCTCCATGACGCGCGTAGCCGAGAAGACCGGCCTGGAGCGCACCCATCTGTACCGCAAGCTGCGTCAGCTGGGCGTGGATCTCGGACGCAATCGCCGCGGATAATTTCCAAAAAAATCGCAGTTTTCGATTTGGGCTCGAAAAGTGTGCCTATAATCGTGGCTTCGGCACTGAAGAGTGTTGATGAAGGCCCGGTAGCTCAGTCGGTAGAGCAGAGGATTGAAAATCCTTGTGTCGGCGGTTCGATTCCGTCCCAGGCCACCAGATTCCAAGCCCTGGATCATTAATGATTCAGGGCTTTTCTGCATCTGGATCTGATCCGTGTCCGGAGGCATTCGCAGACCGGCGAGTGCTGCGATCTGGAATGCCCAGGCGGGGCGGGATGCGGAAAAATATGCCTATAATCGCTGCTTCAGCACATTCAAGTTGCTGGACAGCAAAGGCCCGGTAGCTCAGTCGGTAGAGCAGAGGATTGAAAATCCTTGTGTCGGCGGTTCGATTCCGTCCCAGGCCACCAGATTGAAAGCCCTGGATCAGCAATGATCCAGGGCTTTTCTCATTGCCGCCTTGAATGTCTGCAACGGGCTGTGGGCAGCAAAAAAGCAGAGCGGCTTGCGCTTGCTTTGGCTCGATTTCAAGGCGTTTCAGCTCCAGTTCGCTTTGTAGGTATGCGCAACCAGCTTTTCATTTGATAGCGCCTGCATGCTGCCGTTAAGCTTGCAGCTTTCATCGTGCACAGACAGGCACAGGAGCGCGTGTGACAGCAGAGCAGCAACCAAGGGCGTCGCAACCGGCCGCGAACTGGCAGCCGGGCCTGATCGCCATCCACGGCAACCAGACCGAGGCGCTGGCCGACACCGTGCTGGCCTGGCTGGCGGCGCATCCCTTGCAGGCGCTGGAGCCCGAGATCGTGCTGGTGCAAAGCAACGGCATGGCCGAGTGGTTCAAGATGCGCATGGCCGAGCAGCAGGGCGTGTGCGCCGCAGCACAGGTCGAGTTGCCGGCGCGCTTTGTCTGGCGCAGCTACCGGCAGATTCTGGGCAGGCACGAGGTACCGCGCGAATCGCCGCTGGACAAGACGCCCATGATCTGGCGCCTGATGCGTCTGCTGCCGCAGTGTCTGGGCGAGCCAGCGTTTGCGCCCATTGCCAGCTTTCTGCGCCCCGCAGAGCCGCAGCGCCTGCTGCAGCTGGCCGAAAAGCTGGCCGACCTGTTCGACCAGTACCAGATCTACCGCGCCGACTGGCTGGCCGCCTGGGAGCAGGGCGAGGATGTGCTGCGCACGGCGGGCCGCCCCGACGCGCCCGTGCCTGAAGGGCAGCTCTGGCAGCCCCAGCTATGGCGCAAGGTGCTGGCCGAGCTTGATGAGCAGGAGCGTGCCGCCACCCGCCCGGCCCTGCTGGCACGGATTCTGGGCGCGCTGCAAAGCGGTCAGCCGCCGGTCACGCCGCTGGCGCGCCGCGTGGTGGTGTTCGGCATGAGCCAGATGCCTCTGTCGCTGATGCAGTTTCTGAGCGGCATTGCTCAGCACAGCCAGGTGCTGATTGCCGTTCCCAACCCCTGCCGCTTTCACTGGGCCGATGCCATCGACGGGCGCGAGCTGCTGCGCCAGCAGCGCCGCCGCCATGCCGACAAGGGCGGCAAGGACCTGGCGCAGATTCCCCTGGCAGCCATGCACGCCCATGCCCATCCGCTGCTGGCGGCCTGGGGACGACAGAGCCGCGACTATGTGCGCCAGCTCGATGCCTTCGACACCACGGGCGACACTGCCGTTCAATGGGGCTGGCCGCGTGTGGATGTGTATGACGAGGCCGATGCAAGTGAGCTGATCGACGCACCGCTGCTGACCCAGGTGCAGCAGCGCATTCGCGATCTGGTGCCCATGTCGGAGCACCCTGCGGTCGAGATCGCAGCGGCAGACCAGTCCATTGTCTTTCACAAGGCCCATGGCCTGGTGCGCGAGCTTGAAGTGCTGCATGACCAGCTGCTGCAATGGCTGGCCGAGCCTGTCGCTGCGGGCCGCGCCGCGCTGGCGCCGCGCGAGGTGGTGGTCATGCTGCCGTCGATCGAAGAGGCGGCACCCGCCATCCGCGCGGTGTTCGGCCAGTATGGCCGCCACGATGCCCGCCATATTCCGTTTGACATTGCCGACGTGGGCGCGCGCGCCAGCAGCCCGCTGGTGACCGCGCTGCAATGGCTGCTCAAGCTGCCGCAGCAGCGCTGCCGCCTGAGCGAGTTGTGCGACCTGCTCGATGTGCCCGCCGTGGCGGCGCGCGTGGGGCTGGCGGCCGACGATCTGCCCCAGCTCACGCACTGGATGGTCGGCGCAGGCATTCGCTGGGGGCTCAACCATGCGCAGCGCGCCCAGCTGGGTCTGGCGGCCTGCGGTGATCCCAACAGCGCCTGGTTCGGCCTGCGCCGCATGCTGCTGGGCTATGCCAGCGGACCGGCGCTGGAGGCCGCCTTCGACGAGGCACAGGCTTTTGCCGGCATGGAGCCCTATGACGAAGTGGGCGGCCTGACGGCCGAGCTGGCCGGATCGCTGGCCAGCTTGCTGGGGCGCATGCTGCAGTGGTGGCAAACGGCTGCAACGACCGCGGCTGCCGAGGTCTGGGCCCAGCGTTTTCGCAGTCTGATGGACGACTTCTTTGTCGCGCAGGGCGATGAGGACCAGGCCCTGTGCGCCGCACTCGACACGGCCCTGGTCGGCTGGCAGGCCGCCTGCGAGCAAGCGGGCTTCGATGCCCTGATTCCGCTGGAGGTGGCGCAGGAGGCCTGGCTGCAGGCCCTGTCCGAGCCCGCGCTCAACCAGCGTTTTCGCGCCGGCGGCGTGACTTTCTGCACGCTGATGCCGATGCGGGCCATCCCCTTCGAAGTGGTGTGCCTGCTGGGCATGAACGATGGCGACTACCCGCGCCGCGCCACGCGAGTGGACTTCGATCTGATGGCCCTGCCCGGTCATCAGCGCCCCGGCGATCGCGCGCGCCGCGACGATGACCGTCAGCTGATGCTGGATGCCTTGCTGTCGGCCCGCAGCAAGCTCTATATCAGCTGGGCCGGCCGCCATGTGCGCGACAACAGCGAACAGCCCCCCTCGGTGCTGGTCTCGCAGCTGCGCGACTATCTGCGCCAAGGCTGGCAGGGCGAAGGCAGCTCAGGCCTTTGCGCCAGCGAGCGCGGAGATCTGCTGCTGGCCCAGCGTACCCGCCAGCATCCTTTGCAGCCCTTCAGCCGCCGCTATTTCGAACAGGCTTCAGGGCTGTCGACCTTCGCGCGCGAATGGTATGGCGCGCATGAGCAGCGGGCAGCGCAGGCGCTGCCGGTCGTGGCCGCCTTCGAGCCCGACCCCGAGGTGCCGCTGACGCTGGCGCGACTGACGGAATTTCTGCGCCATCCCGCACGCAGCTTTTTGCGCAACCGCCTGCAGGTGCGCTTTGAGCAGGACGAGGAACTGCTGGAGGACGATGAGCTTTTCAGCGTCGATGGCCTGACCGCCTACGGCCTGATTCAGCAGCTGCAGCAGGGCGTGCGCACGCAGCTGGCGCACGATGCGGCGCTGGACGTGGGCCTGCAGGTGCAGCGCCAGGTGCAGCGTCTGGGGCGTGCCGGCGTGCTGCCGCTGGCAGGTCTCGGCAGGCGCGAGGCCGAGGCCTTGCAGGCCCAGGCCACGCCGTCGCTGCTGGCCTGGCAGCAGCAGATGCGGCAGTGGCCCCATGCGGCGCCGCGCGAGCGGCTGTTGCTGCACTCCGGCGCGGTCACGCTGGACGACTGGATGGATGGCTTGCAGGAGCGCGAAGAGCCGTCCTCGGATGCGGGCTACAGCCGCTGCTGGTTCGCGCTGGAGCCGCGCACGCTGCTGAACAAAAAAGGCGAGCTGCAGGCCCATAAGCTGCTGCCCATTTATGTGCGCAGTCTGGCGCTTTCAAGCACGGGCACCGACACGCTGATGGGGGTGATCGCACGCGACACCCTGGTCTGGGTGCAGCCGCTGGAGCCTGAGGTGGCCACGCAGCGCTTGCAAGCCTTGATGCAACTGTGGCTGGCGGGCCAGAACGAGCCCTTGCCGCTGCCTCTCAAGGCCGCCATCGCAGCCGGCCTGGACGATCTGAGTGCCGCCGCACAGGCCTACGAAGGCGGCTACATGCTGGGCGGCGAATGCGAAGACCCCAGCTGGGCGCGCTGCTACCCAGACTGGGAGGCGCTGACGGCTGATCTGCGCTTTCATGCCCTGGCCAAACAGGTCTATGGCCCGCTGCATGACTGGCTGGCCGCGCAGGTGCAGATCGAGGGCCTGCCCCTGATGCAGCGTGCAGACCAGGACGAACAACCAGGAGAGCCGGCATGAGCGCGCCCGCCAACCCGATGAAGCCCGGCAGCCAGGCGCTGCAGCCCCTGCAATTCCCGCTCTGGGGTTCGCGCCTGATCGAAGCCAGTGCGGGCACAGGCAAGACCTGGACCATTGCCGCACTCTATCTGCGGCTGGTACTGGGCCACGGCGCCGAGAACGGCTTTGCCCGGGCATTGATGCCGCCCGATATTCTGGTCATGACCTTCACGCGGGCTGCCACACGCGAGCTGTCGGATCGCATTCGTGACCGCCTGATCGAGGCCGTGCAATGCTTTCGCGGCGAGGCTGAACCGGCGGCGCACGACAGCTTCTTGCGCGATCTGCGCGATGCCTATGCCGAAGGCACAGAGCGCGACACTGCGGCCTGGCGGCTGGACATGGCTGCGCAGTGCATGGACGATGCTGCTATCCACACCATAGATGCCTGGTGCCAGCGCATGCTGCGCGAGCATGCGTTCGACAGCGGCAACCTGTTTGATGAAACGCTGGAGGCCGATGAAAGCCAGCGTCAGACCGAGGCTGCACAGGATTACTGGCGCCAGCAGTGCTACCCGCTGTCGGGCGAGGTGCTGGAGACGGCGCTGCAGGTCTGGCCCGATGTGCATGTGCTGGTCAAAGACATGCAATCGCTGCTGCGCGAAAACGTGCCCGCTGTGGCTGGTGTCGGGTCGTTGGGCGAATGCATTACGCAGACACATGCAGAGCGTGCGCAGCGACTGCAAGCGCTGGCCGATGGCTGGGAAGCCAAGTCCGAGCGCATGTTGCGCTGGATTGAGGGTGAACTAGACGGCCGCGCCGCGCTGTGGGACAGGCGAAAGCTGCAGGCTCGCTACTACACAGGCTGGTTTGCGGCGCTGACCGCTTGGGCGCAAGACCCGCTGAACCAGCCGCTGGAGCTCAGCGATTCCGCCCGCAAGCGCCTGTGCCCAGAGGGGATGGCCGAGGCCTTCAAGGGCTCGACCATGGACTTGCTGCTGCCCACCGAATTTTCCGAGCTAGAGCAATTGCTGAAAGCGTTGACCGGGCTGCCGTCGATCAAGGTGGCGCTGCGCCTGCATGCTGCAGTCCATGTCCAGCAGCGCCTGCTGTGGCTCAAGCGCCAGGCCGGCACCTTTGGCTTTGCCGATATGTTGCAGCGCCTGGATACCGCCTTGGCCGGCGATAACGGCCCCGCGCTGCGCGCCGGCATTCTGGCACAGTACCCGGTGGCGCTGATTGACGAGTTCCAGGACACCTCGCCGCTGCAATACCGGCTGTTCGACCAGATCTACCGCACGGCAGACAACAGCACGGACAGCGCACTGCTGCTGATCGGCGACCCCAAGCAGTCCATCTACGGCTTTCGTGGTGCGGACATCTACAGCTATCTGCAGGCCAGGCAGGCGACCGAGGGCCGCCACTATGTGCTGGACACCAACTTCCGCTCCACGCAGGCGCTGGTCGATGCGGTCAACCAATGGTTTGTGCAGGCTGAAGTGCGCGAAGGCGAGGGGGCGTTCCTGTTCCGCGCCGGACAGAGCAATCCGCTGCCGTTCGAGAGCGTCAAGTCAAATGGCCGCAAGGAGCGGCTGATGCAGGGCAGCCAGCGCATGGCAGCGCTGACTGTTGCCTGGGATGGCAGCAGTGGTGAACCGCTGAGCAATGACGACATCCGCCGCCGTGGGGCGGAGTTCTGCGCCAGCCAGATCGTGCAGTGGCTGATGGACGGTGCCACGGGCTTTGCCGAGGACGGTCAGCCGCTGCAGCGCCTGCGCCCGGCCGATGTCGCAGTGCTGGTGCGCACGGGCAAGGAAGCTACTGCCGTGCGCCGCGCGCTGGCGCGGCGCAATGTGGCCTCGGTCTATCTCTCCGATCAGGACTCGGTCTTCGCCAGCGGCGAGGCGCAGGATCTGCTGCTGTGGCTGCGTGCCGTGGCAGCCCCCCTGGACGCACTTGCCGTGCGCGCCGGTCTGGCCACGCCCATGATGGGTCTGTCGTTTGACGAGCTGGCCTGGCTGGCCAGCGATGACGAGGCCTTCGATGCGCGCAGCGAGCTGCTCAAGGAGCTGCACAGTCTCTGGCTGCGCCTGGGCGTGCTGGCCATGCTGCGCCAGACGCTGTACCGCTTTGAATTGCCGGCGCGCTGGCTGCAGGACATGGGCGGCGAGCGCCGTCTGACCAATTATCTGCACCTGGCAGAGCTGCTGCAGGGCGCGAGCGCCCAGCTGGAGGGCGAGCAGGCGTTGATCCGCTGGCTGGCCACCCAGATCGAGAGCCCGGGCGCGGCCGGCGATGCGCAGATCGTGCGGCTGGAATCGGACGCCGATCTGGTCAAGGTCGTCACCGTGCACAAGAGCAAGGGGCTGGAGTATCCGCTGGTCTGCCTGCCGTTTGGCGGCAGCTTCCGGCCTGTGGATGGCAAGGCGGCCTATCTTTCGCTGCCGGTGCAGATCGATGGCGCACCCGCACGCGAGCTGGTTCTGGACTACGACGATGTGCAGCTGGCGCAGGCCGACAAGGAGCGCCTGCGCGAGGATCTGCGCCTGCTCTATGTGGCGCTGACCCGTCCGCGCCATGCGCTGTGGATGGGGCTGGCCCCCATGAAGCGCAGCAGCAGCAAAAACTGTGCGAACGAACAGGGGGCGGCGGGCTATCTGCTGGCCGGAGCTGTTTCGCAGTCAGCAGCGGGCTGGCGCGCCAGCATCCAGGCCCTGAGCGAGCGTTGCACGGAGATCGCCGTGGTGGATCTGCCGGCCGAGCTACCCGTGGCCTCGCGCTATGTGGCCGCTCAGGCATTGCCAGCCCTGGCCGCCGCGCCGGTGTACGAGGCGCAGTTCGACCGCCGCTGGGGCATTGGCAGCTTTTCGTCGCTGACCCGCGCCATGGCCGCACCCAGCCTGCCGGTCCTGCCGGTGGCGGCACAAAGCCCCGCCGAGGACGAGCGTGCGCTGCAGGCCCAGGAGGCCGGTGAAGCTGCGCTGGACCTGGGCGTCATCAACGACGTCATGACCGCCCTGCCCACCTTGAGCAGATTCGCCGCCGGCGCGCGCAGCGATGCTGCGGTCTGGCACCGCTTCATGCGCGGCCCGGTGGTGGGCAATTTCTTGCACGACCAGCTGGAATGGCTGGCCGCAGAGGACTTTGCGCTGCAGGCTCAGGATGATCCCGACAACAGCGAGCCGCTGGCGGCCCGTCTGCTGCGCCGCTGCGAGCGCGCGGGCCGCAAGGAGCAGGCCGCCGATGTGCTGCAGTGGCTGCGCGCCGTGGTGCATCAGCCGCTGGCGCCTCTCGGTGTCTCGCTGGCCCAGCTGGGCGAAGGTGATGCGCTGTTGCCCGAGATGGAGTTCTGGCTGCCGGCGCGGCGCCTGTCGGCACCGCACATCGATGCGCTGTGCCGCCGGCATATCCTGCCCGGTCAGCCGCGCCCGGCGCTGCCAGAGCGCGAGCTGCACGGCATGCTGATGGGCTTTGCCGACCTGGTGTTTCACCATGCCGGCCGTTACTGGGTGCTGGACTACAAGACCAATCATCTGGGCCAGGACGCTGCGGCCTATGGCCCCGGGGCGCTGGAGCAGGCCATGCTCGAGCACCGCTATGACGTGCAGGCGGCGCTGTATCTGCTGGCTCTGCACCGTCTGCTGCAAAGCCGGCTGGGCGCGGCCTACGACCCCCGGGAACAACTGGGCGGCGCGCTCTATTTCTTCCTGCGCGGTCTCGATGGCGAGGCTGCCGGCATGCATGTCCTGAAGCCGCCGCTGGCGCTGCTGCACGGGCTAGAGGCGCTGCTTGGCGACTGCGAGCAGGCATCGAAGGAGGAGCAGCCATGAAGGGCCGCCGCAAAGCCGATCTGCAGACGCTGGACCTGTTTGCAGCCCTCGCGGATGGGGACACGATTGCGCCGGGCACCACGGACTGGCTGGCCGCTCTGGAGCGCCTAGCCGATGCCGGCCTGCTGCGCCGCCTGGACAGCGCGCTGGCGGCTTTTGTGGCCGCGCAGGACGCCGAGGCCGGGCCCGCGCTGCTGGTGGCCACTGCCGTGCTGGCGCAGATGGAAGGGCGCGGTCACAGCTGTCTACCCCTGCAGGCGCTGGCTGGCGATCCCCATCAGATTCTCGCCTGGCCCAAGGAGGCCGAGCGACTGCAGCAATCGCTATGGGAGCAATTGCCCGGCCGGCTGGCTGACTGGCTGCAGGCCCTGCGTCGCAGCCCCTTGGTGCGTGTCGTGCAGCCGGGCGTGGTAGCGGCTGACCGAGGCCAGCCGCTGGTGCTGCTGGACGGCGCTGCGCCCTTGCTGTATCTGCGCCGCTACTGGGACTACGAGCGCAGTGTCGCCGCCCATATTGCCCAGCGCACGGCGGCCGATGCGGTGGCGCTTGACGAGCCCAGGGTCCGCGACTGGCTGGCGCGGCTTTTCACGGGCTCGGCCGATGCCTCGACGGCGCCGGACTGGCAAAAACTGGCTTGCGCGCTGGCGCTGCGCGGGCGCATGTCCGTCATCACCGGCGGGCCGGGCACGGGCAAGACCTATACGGCCGCCCGCCTGCTGGCGCTGCTGTTTGCCACGGCGCCGGATGCCGCCCAGCTGCGCGTCGCGCTGGCTGCGCCAACCGGCAAGGCGGCGGCGCGGCTCAAGCAGTCCATCGACAGCTCGCTGCTGGAGCTCAAGGAGGCCGTGGGCCGTGAACTGGATCTGGAAGCGCTGGTCAAGCGCATGGGGGCGGCACGCACCCTGCATTCGCTGCTGGGCGCCAGGCCCGATACGCGGCGCTTTGCCCACCATGCGGGCAATCCGCTGGATGTCGACGTGCTCATCGTCGATGAGGCCTCCATGATCCACCTCGAGATGATGGCCGCGCTGCTGCAGGCCCTGCCGCCCACGGCGCGCCTGATTCTGCTGGGCGACAAGGATCAGCTCGCCTCGGTGGAGGCCGGTGCCGTGCTGGGCGATCTGTGCCGCGACGCGCAGCGGGGCAATTACGCACCGGACACCGCGGCCTATGCCGGGCGCGTGACGGGCCAGCCCCTGCCAGCGCAGTACCTGGCGCCAGCCAGGGCCTTGCCGCTGGCCCAGCACACCGTCATGCTGCGCGAGAGCCGCCGCTTTGGCGGCCCGATCGGTCAACTTGCACAGGCCGTGAATGCCGGCGATGCACCGGCTGCGATGGCGCTGCTGCGCACGCAAACCCAGGCTGGCCTGCATGCCGAACTCTGGGCACGTGAAGGCGGTGACGTCGAGTCCGTGGTGCGCAGCGCCGTGCAAGGCCGCGGCGGAATGGCCAGCTATGCCGCCTATGCCGAGGTGCTGGCTCAACATGGACAGGGCAAGGGGCGCGGCTTTGCCACCGAGGCCGAGCACCAGCAATGGGTGAGGGCCGTGCTGGCCGCCTTCGACCGCTACCGCCTGCTGTGCGCCGTGCGCGACGGCAACTGGGGCGTGGCGGGCCTGAACCGCGCGGTGGAGCAGGCCCTGCAGGCCATGGGCGCCATACGCAAGGAGGGCGAGTGGTATATGGGCCGTCCGGTGATGGTCACCCGCAACGATGCGCAACTGGGCGTGTTCAACGGCGACATCGGCATGGCCCTGCCCAGCTTTGCCGACCCGGCGCGGCTGCGCGTGTACTTCATGCAGGGCGAGCATCTGCACCATGTCAGCACGGCGCGCCTGGCCCATGTGGAGACCGCATTTGCCATGACGGTGCACAAGAGCCAGGGGTCGGAGTTCGAGCACACGGCGCTGGTGCTGGCCGCGCAGGGCGGTAACGTGCTCAGCCGCGAGCTGGTCTATACCGGCATCACGCGGGCGCGCAAGGCGTTTTCGCTGTGGGCCGAAGTGCCCGGCCTGTTGGTGTCGGCGATGGGCAGTCCCACGCAGCGCAGCAGCGGTTTGCTGGGATTCATGGAGAGTGCTCGGTAGCCTATGGGTGAGGTCCTGTTTTGATCGCTGCTGGCGCAATCCAGGTAGGAGCTGGAGGCTGATCCCGATCAGCCTTTATGGGACTTGCGCAAACAAGAATGCAACAACGGCCTGCCTGCTGAGGCAGTCATGCTGCCTGAACCCGTTTTGCGTGAGTCCTGCGATACAGGTAACCCATCTGGCCCGGCTCGAAGTGATGAGCCTGTGACACTGGCGCAGTCCAGGCGCGAGACGGCCAGCCAGGGCCACCCCGCAGCCAAGGTCGTCGTCCCTCTTCGGCAGAAGATGCGAACGGCTCAGTGGAGATCAGTGTTCGTAAACCGCTTCCCAGTTGGCAAATCCCTTGACCTCGATCGGGTTGCCACAAGGGTCGGTGAAGAACATCGTCCACTGCTCTCCGGGCTCGCCTTCGAAGCGCACCTGCGGCTCCAGAATGAAGGCCGTGCCAGCGGCTTTGAGACGTTCGGCCAGGGCCAGCCAGTCGGGCTTGAGCAGGATCACGCCCAGGTGGGGCATGGGCACCATATGGTTGCCGACCTTGCCGGTATTGCTCACGGCAAAGGGTTGGCCCAGGTGCAGGGAGATCTGGTGGCCGAAAAAGTCGAAATCGACCCAGGTGTCGGTGCTGCGACCCTCGCGGCAGCCCAGCACGCCGCCGTAGAAACGGCGGGCCTGGTCGAGATCGGTCACGTGATAGGCGAGATGAAAAGCGCTTTGCATGATGGTCTCAAGCGTAGCATCAGCGGGCCCGGACAGGCTAGACCAGGCCCTGCCGCATCAGCGCGCAGCCTTGGCCTGCATGCGTGCCATCAGCTCTTCGGTATTGCTCTTGCGATCGGTGTTGACCTTCTGCACCGTGGGACGCTCGCTCATGCGCGCCAGATAGTCGCGCACCGGCAGCTCGGCCAGCAGATCGCTGCCGCCCAGGATCTTGCTGGCGCTGCTGACCAGGGGCAGATGCACGATGGCGCTGCAGTCGGCCAGCGTGAAGCTGTCGCCCGCGATGAACGGGGTGTCGAAGCGGGCCAGCTTGGCAAAGGCCGCAATGTTCTTTTTCAGCTGCTCCAGGGTCTTGTCGCGCGTGGAGTCGCTGATCTTGCCGCCGAAGAAGGCCTGGGGATAGAGGTTGCGCGCCACCAGCTCCAGGTGCAGGTTCAGATAGACGCAAAGCTCACGCACCTTGGCGGCAGCAAAGGGGTCTGCGGGCAGCAGCGGCACCTTGCTGGACAGCGCTTCCACATATTCGATGATGGCGTCGGACTCGCTGATGGCGCCATGCTGTGTGCGCAGATACGGAACCTTGCCCAGCGGCGATTCCTCGGGATTGGTGCTGCCCAGCCAGGCCAGCTCCTCGGCGAAGGGAATCTGCTTTTCCATCAAGGCCAGCTTGACCTTGTTGTAGTAGTTGCTGGCCGAAAATCCGCACAAAGTCAGCATGCTTGTCTCCTGATCGGTGGTTGTGAATAGGTATCCGTGGCCAGCCATCGTAGAGGCAAGTGGTGCAAGCCCTGCGTCGCCAACCGGATAGCGGTCCGGCTCCTACAATCGCCCCATGCATTGGCGCGCGCACCCTCCTCGGCACCAACCGGCAGCCCTTGTGGCGCGCTGGGCGCTGGGTGCGTGGTTTTGCATTTTGCTGGTCAGCATGCTCACGCCCTGGGCGCGCGCCACGGCGCCTGCCGGCTGGGAGGCGGTGTGCACGGCCAGCGGCAGCACCCACTGGGTGCCCAGCCCCGCCAGCGACGATGCGGCCACCCCGCATGGACTCGATTGCGCGCTGTGCCTGCCGATGCTGGCGCCGCCGCCCGCGCAGCAGCCAGGCCCGGGCAGTCACCGCGCCGTTCTCGATGCCCGGCCCTGGGCCGAGGTTGCACACAGAGCTTTTGTCTCCACCCTGCCGCCCGTACGTGCGCCGCCCTTTGAAACCCTGAAAAACATAGCTGAAGGCGCTTGATGGTCAAGCGCTTCAGTTCGATTTGAGATTGACACGACTTGCACAAATCAGGCCCAGGCAAGGGCTTGGTTTCAAGGAGATGCATCCTGATGCACCCTTGTTTGCGTAAGTCCAGACTGAATTTGAATGGAGATGGTTTCATGAATACGCGTCGTTTTACCCTGATGGCCCTGGGTTCGCTGGTCGCTTCGTTGCTGGTTTCGGGGGGCGCCTGGGCCCATGCCGATGCCGCCCATGTCAAGGTCGAGAACGCCTGGGCCCGCGCCAGCGTGGCGGGTCAGCAGGCCTCGGGGGCCTTCATGCGCCTGACGGCCCAGGAGCCGCTCAAGCTCGTGGGCGTGGAAACCCCGGCCGCTGCCGTGGCCGAGGTGCACGAGATGAAGATGGAGGGCGATGTGATGCGTATGCGCGCCATCGAGGCCCTGGATCTGCCCCAGGGCGTGGCGGTGGATCTCAAGCCCGGCGGCTATCACCTGATGCTGCAGCAGCTCAAGGCCCCGCTGGTCAAGGACAGCCAGGTGCCCGTGACCCTGGTGTTCAAGGATGCCAAGGGCGCCGTCTCGCGCCTGAGCCTGCAGCTGCCGGTGCGCGCGACGGCCCCAGCGGCTGCCGGTGCCGGGCACCAGCACATGGGCCATGGCGGGCATCAGCATTGAGGCCCTGAGCCAGGGTTGCTGCCTGCTCCCTTGTTTGCAGCAAACATCACAAGTGCAGTAAGCTAGTTCCGCATCCGGCCCTGTCCGGATGCGGATTCTGGTATCCATCCCTGCAGCGGAGAGCACTATGAGCGGTGACGCATCGGCATTTGGTTTCGGCAAGTTCATTCCCGGCTTTGACTTTTTGCAGGGGCTGGCGCAGAGCGCTGGCGCTGCGGCCAATCCCATGGGCCGCGTGCCCCAATGGGTGGCCCCCACGGTGAGCGTGGAGGAGGTGGACAAGCGCATTGCCGAGCTCAAGGCCGTGCAGTTCTGGCTGGAGCAAAACAGCCGCGCCCTGGCTGCCACCATCCAGGCGCTGGAAGTGCAGCGCATGACGCTGTCCACGCTCAAGGACATGAATGTCAGCATGAGCGAGCTGGCCAAGTCCTTTCCTTTCCCCGGTGCAGCGCCGGCCGAGCCCGCTGCGACCGGCAATACCGGCTGGCCCATGGGCAGCGCCTCGGGCAGGACGGCAGCCGCAGAGCCATCAGCGGCGCCAGTGCCGGAGCCCGAGGCAGAACCCGCAACGACCGAGGCGGATGCCAAGGCCCAGGCTGAGCCGCCTTCTCAGGCCGGCTTGAGCCAGGCCATGCAATGGTGGGGCGCGCTGACCCAGCAGTTCCAGCAGATTGCCGCCAAGGCCATGGCCGAGCCCGTTCCTCCCGAGACCCTGGCCGCAGCCCAGCGCGCGACCGAGATGGCCAGCGGTTTTGCCAAGTCCACCATGGAAAAGGTGATGGCACAGGCAGGCGGCCTTGGCGCTGCAGTTGCAGCAAAAAGTGCGGCAAAGAGCGCTGCGGCAGCCGAGCCCAAGCCTGCACGCAAGGCGGCGGCCAAGACCGTTCAAGCCAAAACGGCAGCCAGCAAGACGGCAGCTGCTAAAAAAACTGCTTCCAAGCAGCCTGCCGCCAAGAAGACGGCAGCCAAAACCTCTGCTACCTCGCGCAAGCCCTGAGCAATCCCTTCCCGCCAAGGTGGAAAATCGTGCTTGCAAGGCATCCACGCCCCAGCAAGAACAGGAGGGCTTATGTCATTGTTTCCCGTCGCTCATGCCGCTCATGAAGACTGGCGCACTGCGGCAGAGCAAGTCGTGCTGCAACTGCGCGAGCAACTGCTGCGCCAGTCGCTGCAGCCGCACCGCCTGGGTCTGATCTATATCGCCCAGGGACTGGTGCCCCATGCGCAGCAACTGCTGGCGCTGCTGGCGCGCGAGCTGCCCCAAGTCACCGACTGGGTGGGCAGCTCCGGCCATGCCGTGCTGGCCATGGAGCATGAGTATTCCGAAAGCTCCTCGCTGGCGGTGATGCTGCTGGACCTGCCCGCCGCCCATTACCGCGTCTACTCCGGTGTGGCGCCGCTGGCGCAAAGCGGCGCCGAAGCCGGATTCGAAGCCCATTCGGCCCTGGTGCACTCCAGCATCGACCAGCCCGATCTGGCAGAGCTGCTGCTGGAGCTGTCCGAGCGCATCAGCTCGGGAAACCTGTTTGGGGCGCTCAGCAGCGAGCAGGGTGTGCAGTTCGCCTGCCGCGCCGAAGATCTGCCCAGGCTGCGCGCCCAGGCCAGCGTCGGCATTTTTCATGCCGGCTTTTCGGGGGTGGCCTTCGATGCCGACGTGGCCTGCACCTCCAGGCTGGCCCAGGGCTGTGCGCCTTTGGACACGGGGCTTGCGATTACCGAGGCCAGGGGCCCGGTGGTGCTGGAGCTGGAAGGCGAGCCCGCCTTGCCCCGACTGCTGCAGATGCTGGATGTGGAAGCCAGCCCCAGCGCCGGCGGCGGCTGGCAGGCTGCGCTGTCCCAGCTGCGCAAGACCCAGGCGGCGATCGCACCGCTGGGCCGGGGTCTGGAGCGCGGCGCGCTGACCGACGAGGCCCAGGTGCTGCATATCGTGGGGCTGGACCCGGTGCGCCAGGGCATTGCGCTGTCGTCGCCCGTGGAGGCCGAGCATACGGTGATCTTCTGCCAGCGCCAGAGCAGTGCGGCCCGCCATGAGCTGATGCAGATGGGCGCGGCCCTCAAGGATGCGCTGCAGCCCGACTTTGCCGATGCCGGCCCCGAAACCATGGCCGAGGCGGCCGTGCCGCAGCATGTACGCGGTGCCATCTATGTGAGCAGCAAGGGGCGGGGCAGCGAGCTGTTTGGCGGCGTCGATGCCGAGCTCAAGCTGCTGCGCCATGCGCTGGGGCCGGTGCCCCTGATCGGTCTGGTGGCCGAGGCACAGCTGATGGATGCGCATGTGCATCAGCTGGCCGGCGTGCTGACGGTGTTTACCGGCAAATAGTATGAGATTTGATAGCTTTTATCGCTTTATTTAAAAGGATTTCAGAATCAATTGATGCTGAAATCATTAGCTGGAAAGCGCAAGCAGCTATTAAAAAATATGGGGTGCCCCGAAACCGGCGCAGCCCAACAAAGACATGGCAAGCAAGCGCTGCCGCGCAGCGAAGCTGTCGTCCCCCTCCCGTAGCGCGCAGCGCGTAGAGAAAGGGGGACGCGGCGGGGCCTCCCCGGCAAAGCCGCTCAGGGGGTTGAATACAGCTCCACGCCCAGATTCAGCATCAGGCGGTTCGCCCAGCCGAACAGTGCGGCCGAGTGCAGCATGTCCAGGATTTCCAGATCGGACAGACCGGCATCGCGCAGCGGCTGCAGATTCTGCTTGCCAAAACTGCCCGGCGCACGCGTCAGCGTCAGCGAAGCCTGGATGATGGCGCGCTCGCGGGCATTGGTGCCGGCGGTATCGGGCTCGTCAAACAGCTGGGCCATCACATCGTTGCGCTTGGCCAATTGCTCGAAGCGCTGAGCGTGCACCGATGCGCAGTACACGCAGCGGTTGGAGCGAGAGACGGCAGTGGCTGCCACTTCACGCTCGGCGCGGGAAAGGCCGCCGGGCGCATACATGATGGCGTTGAAGGCCTGGGAGCGCTCCAGCAGCACCTGGGGCTGGCGGGCCAGCAGCAGGTAGAAGTCCATGCTCTTGGCCTTGGGGTGGCTGACTTCCAGTACATGCTGCTGCTCGGGCGTCGCGGTGTCGGGGTCCAGCACCTGCAGCCAGGCCTTCCAGTCCAGCGTCTCGCTGGTGAAGCCGTTGCGGCGCAGCGGCTCGCCGGGCGGCGGCAGGTTGGCGGGGTGGACAAAGGGTGCGGCATCGACAGGCTGGGTGGCAGGCGCTTCGGTCACGCCGCCCAGCTCGCCCATGGCCTTCACACCCGCCAGCAGGCGGGCCTGATAGGCCACAAAGCCGATCAGCTGGGCCAGCAGCACGGTGTCGTTGAGCGACAGGCCAGCGGCCGGAATGGCCAGCAGCGCGGCCTGATCGCTCTGGGCCGGGTTCAGGGCCAGCGTGCGCACAAAGTGCAGCATGGCGTCCAGGCGCGCATTGCCGGTCTGGGCGCCGGGCTGATCGAGGATGGCACGCAGCTCGGGCGTGATGGCTTGGCCCAGGGCCTCGGCGCGGCTGCGGTATTCGGCTTCCAGCGTGCTCACGCCGCTGACGCGGGCCTGCTCGGCGGCCAGCACCAGGCGCTCGGCCTGGGTCAGCGCGCTGTCCAGTTGATTGCCCAGCAGCAGGTCTTCGCAGGCCTGGGTGGCCAGAGCGACTTTTTCGCGCTCGTGACGGGTGGTGAATGTGGGGCTGCCCTGTTCGAGGCCGGCCAGTCGGTCTATGGTGTCTGTCATGCGAAGTCTCTTGATTGAATGCCGCCAACACAAGCCTTGATACATCGTAGCGAAGCCTGGTCGTACTTCCGTACTGCCTGCGGCTTCGCGTCTTGTCTCAAGTCGTGTTTGCTGGTTTCAGGGTTGCAGCTGGCGGATGCGCGCAGCGCTGTCGGCGGCGGTCCATTCCGTGCCGTCCAGTTCGGGCTCGGCATAGGCCTTGAGCTTGTCGAAGTGCTGCTCGATATCGTTCAGATAGAACAGCGAGGCCAGACCTTGCGCGAGTTTGCGCGCTCCGTCACTGATGGCGGGAATATCGCCCGACACCGTGCCGTGCGAGATCGCAGCGGGGTAGCAGAAGCAGTGGATCCGGTCGAGACCGGGTAGCTCGCCCTGGAACTCGAACAGCGGCCCCAGATCGGGCGATGCCGACAGCTCGGCATCCTCATCGGCGGCCTCGGGCGTGAAGCGGCTGTTCCACAGCTTCACGTGCGGCGCTATGTCGGCAAACTCGGGACGCAGGCTCCAGTCGATGGCAAAGCCCGTGGAGACGATGAGAAAGTCCAGCACGAACACGCCGGCCGAGGTCCGCACCTGCAGCTTGTCGCCCGCTTTTTCCACGCTCTGTACTGCGCAGCCCAGGTGGAAGAAGGCGTTGTCATGGCGCGAGACGCGCAGCGTGCTGCCGTGTGGGGGCGGCACCTGCTGGGCGTTGATGTAGTGGCGGATGCGCCATTTCCACGCATCGGGCAGCAGATACTGGCCGTGGGTCAGACCGGGCACGCCCGAGCCCTTGGACTTGTTGATCAGCGGCAGCTGCGGGCGGCGGATCAGCATGTCCACGCTGGCTGCGCCGTTTTCGAGAGCCGTCGCTGCGCTGTCCATGGCCGAGGCGCCGGCACCGACCACGCCCACATGCTTGCCGGCCAGCGTGGCGTAGTCCATTGCGTCGGAGGAATGGGCCCAGAACTTCCTGTCCACGCCCCGCATGAAGGCGGGAACCGTTGCGCCGCCCAGACCGTCACGGCCCGTGGCCAGCACCAGGCGGCGGGTTTGCCAGGTGGCGATCACGCCATTGGCCTTGACATCGACTTCCACCACGCCATCGGCCTGCGGGCGCACGGCAACGACTTCATGGCCGTTGCGCACATCAGCGTTGGTCACGCGGCGGTACCAGCGCAGATAGTCCATCCACTGCAGGCGCGGGATCTTGTCCAGCGCCGTCCAGGCATCCGGACCGAACTGGGCGATGAACCAAGCGCGGAAGGACAGGGCTGCAATTCCCATGGCGGGGCCGGTCAGCTCCTTGGGCGAGCGCAGGGTTTCCATGCGCGCCGTGGTGGCCCACGGGCCTTCGAAGTCCGGCGCGGACCTGTCCAGCAGCACAGGCTTGATGCCGACCTGCTGCAGCGCCATGCTGAGCGCGAGACCGGCCTGGCCGGCGCCGATGACGAGCACCTCATGCACCGGCAGTTCCTTGCGCGTGGAAGGGGGAATCCAGGCCTTGGCAGGCCAGCCCAGAGTGACGAAGTCGTCACGCAGGCGTTCTTCCAGCGTTGCCAGTCCCGATGTGGCGGCTGTCGTAGAAGGTGAAATTGACATAGCTAAAACCCAAAAGCGCCTGAGGCTGGAGCCGCAGACGCATCAAACAAACACCGATAACGCAATACTGGCACGATACAAGCCAGGGCTCCGAGCAAGAGCCGCCTCGCGGCGAAGGAGCCGTCCCCCTCCCGATGCAACGCATCGAGAGAGGGGGAAGCCGCGCAGCGGCTCAGAGGGTGTCAATCAATACTTATCTTGGCATCCTTGACCACCTTGGCCCATTTGATGCGATCTTCATGTACGGTCTTCTTGAACTGCTCGGGTGTCTCTTCGCGGATGGTGTTGCCCTGGGAGACAAAGCGCTCGCGCACCTCGGGCTGCTTGAGCACGTCATTGACCGCCAGGTTGAGCTTCTTGATGATCACCGGGTCCGTGCCCTTGGGCGCGAAGATGCCGAACCAGATGGAGCTGTTGAAGCCCTTGGTGCCTGGCAGGCCGCTGGCCGCAATGGTGGGCACTTCCTTGACGGCTTCCACGGGCTTGGCCGTGGTCACGCCCAGCAGGCGCACCTTGCCGGCCTTGTAGTGGCTCAGCACGGTCTGCACCTGGTTCATGATGCAGCAGGTCTCGCCGCGCAGCACCGAGGTGATGGCTTCGGGGCCGCCCTTGTAGGGCACATGCACCATGTCCAGGCCCAGACGCGAGTTGAACTCGGCAAACGCCATATGGGTGCCGGCGCCGTTGCCGGTGGAGGCATAGTTGTACTTGCCGGGATGGGCCTTGACCTCGTCAACGAACTCCTTGAGGTTCTTGACGTTGATCACATTGGGATTGATGGTCAGCACATTGGCCACGTCCACCAGTGGAGCGACGGGCACGAAGTCGGCTTCCACGTCGAACGGCAGTTTCTTGTAGAGCGCGGCATTGCTGCCATGGGTGGCGGCGGTGCCGAAGTAGATGGTGTAGCCATCGGGCTTGGCACGGGCCACGAACTCGCTGCCGATATTGCCGGCGGCGCCGCTCTTGTAGTCAATGATCACGGGCTGGCCCAGGATCTTGCCCAGCGGCTCCTGCGCCACGCGGCCGATCACATCCACTCCTGATCCTGCGTTGAAGCCCATGATCATGGTGATGGGCTGATGAGGATAGCTGGCGGCGCCCGGGTCGGCCGCCTGGCTGGCCAGGGGAAACAGGGCGGTGGCCGCTGCTGTGGCAACAAGACCGGAGATGAAACGGGGCAGCAAACGCATGATGGGACTTGTCCAGAGGAACCTTGAATGCTGTGAATTGTGTCCGTAATTTAATGATTTGCTTCTATATGCTTATGCAGCATTAAGCTCGTGGGGTTAATGCAAAAAAGCCCGTATCTCTTGCGAAACACGGGCTGAAATCCGCTGGAAAGTGATGACTCGGAGGGGCCAGCGGAGGGAGCGATCAAGGCTTAAAGCTTTAACAGGCGCTTAGCGGCGATAGGGGTTGTGGGGGTTGCGGTCATGGCGGTTGGGCACGCCGTCACCATCCCTGTCCCAGCGGCTGGCGCGGTAGTCCCAGCGGTTGCCGTGCTGCACCCAGACGGGCTGGCGGTACACATAGCCGGGGCGGTTCTGCACCCAGTGGCCGGCGCGCCAGACATGGCGGTGGCCGCGCGGCTCCCAGTAGCCAGGAGCCCAGACATAGCCACGGCGCGGAGCGGGCACGGCTTCATAGCGGACCGGGGGCGGTGCGTTGAACTGCACGTTCACATAGGCGCCCTGGCTGGCACCCGCCCAGTAAGCGCTTTGGGCCTGTGCACTACCGGCAAAGCCCAGCAAGGCGAGTGCGCCTGCGGCAGCGACGGTATGGATGGTGTTGCGGATTGTCAGCATATACGCCTCCTTCATGGGTAGCGGGTTGCCGGTGGTTCAGGCATCCCTTGGGCTCCATGTTGGAAGGCCAGCGTCAACCGTGGGTTGCCGCTGTGCGAAGTCTTGCAATCTTGTGTGTCTGCTTGGTGAAGAATGTATATAACAGGCGGATGATGCAGATGCAGCAAGCGCATTTAGCTACATATTTGGGAGTGATGGTCTACCGGCGCAAGGCCGCAAAGGCGGGCAGCTCCCATTTGCGCATGCCCAGCACCAGGGTGTAGCCCTCGATCTTGTTAGGCCCCAGGCGCTGATCCTGCAGATGCTGCTGCGAAAAGTCCTGACCGATGCGCTGGATGCGCTCCACGAAGCTGGGCGCCAGGCTGGGGGCGATGGAGCCATGCACCAGCAGCATGGTCTCGTCCTCGCCGGCAAAAGTGCCGCCAAAGTAGTCCAGCACGGCGTTCTCGCGGAAGAAGTCCATCACCGGGCCGTTGGTCTGCCAGCGGAAGGTCTTGGCCAGGCGCAGCTTGTAGCGGTTGCCGGGACGCAGCTCGATGATGCCGATGCGGTCCAGCTGTGCCAGATAGCCGATGCCCTCGGGCTCGCTGATGCGGTAGGTGGCGACGATCTGCTCCAGCGTCCACAGGCTGAGCACGCAGATGGCCGTGAGCAGCAGCTTGCGGTCGGCAACCACGGCAATCTCCTGCTCGCGCGTGATCTGCTGCAGCAGAGGCCGGCTGTCGGCCACATTGCGCGCCAGATCGGCAAAGTCCAGGTGCAGGGCGCGGCAGATCTCGTCGATGCGCGACAGCGGCATATCGCCCTTGGCCAGCATGCGCTTGACGCTGGATTCGGCCATGCCTATGGACTGGGCCAGGTCGGCATAGGTCATCTGCGCGGCCTTGAGTTCTTTCTTGATGGCGGTGACGAGGTCGGCGGTCGTGCTCATGGTATCGGTTGGTAGTACTGGCAGTGCAGCGATATGGCGCAAGTTTAGAAGATCGATGCCGCTGCTTGGGCTGATTTCCATACTGCGCAGCAATCACACAAGGAAGCGCCATGCAACTGCATACCTCATCGATCACGAACGTGGAAATGACGAGCCCCGAGACCTCGGGCACGCTGGAGCAGCGCTTTGCCTTGTTCGGGGGCATGGCCTTGCTGTTCACGCTGGCGCTGCTGATGCCCGGCATGGCCCAGCCCGAGCACTATCACGCCTTTGCCGACCGGCGCGGCTGGCTGGGTCTGCCGCATGCGGCCGATGTGCTGAGCAATCTGGGGTTTGTGCTGGCCGGACTGGCGGGCGGGCATGCGCTGCGGCGTGCCGACTATCAGAAGCTCAATGGTACGGCGCGTGCCCTGTGCGCCCTGTTCTTTGCGGGCCTGCTGTGCTCGGGGGCGGGCTCGGCCTGGTATCACTGGGCGCCGCAGGATTCGAGTCTGGTCTGGGACCGGCTGGGCATGAGCCTGGCTTTCGCCGGCTTGCTGGGTCTGGCGGTGCAGACGCGCATTGACGACATCAGCGCCCGCATCACTGCCGGGGTATTGCTGGTGGCGGCACCCGTCAGCGTGGCGGTCTGGGCGCAGACCAGCAATGTGCTGCCCTGGGTGCTGGTGCAGGGCGGCGGGATGCTCGTTCTCCTGTGGCTGGCCTTTGTGGCGCCGCGTCGTCACGCGCTGCCCGTGGAGCTGGGCTGGGTGATCGGTCTGTACCTCGTGGCCAAGCTGCTGGAGCTGTCGGATGGCGATGTGTTCGATGTGACCGCGCACGCAATCTCCGGCCACAGCCTCAAGCACTGGGTGGCCGCCGCCGCCGCGTGGCCTGTGCTGCGTGCCTTGCAGCAGTGGCGTGAATCGTAATATTCATAGCGGCTGGCGCATGTTCAACAAGCGTCAGCCGCATAAAACCTACAAAAAAATCCGGGCAAGTTGGCACAATGCCAGCAGCGCCACAGGGAGAGATCCATGAATTCCACGCCGACCGTGCATACGGCCGCCGCTGCACAGCAGCATGCCCACCCCAACCAGTTTGCCCTGCTGGGCCAGCGCCGCTTTGCGCCGTTTTTCTGGACGCAGTTTGCCGGTGCGGGCAATGACAATCTCTTCAAGTTCGCCTTCACGGTGATGGTCACCTATCAGCTCAGCGTCTCGTGGCTGCCGCCTTCCATGGCAGGCCTGGTGATCGGTGCGCTGTTCACCCTGCCTTATCTGCTGTTCTCGGCCACTTCGGGCCAGCTGACCGACAAGTGGGACAAGACCCGCATGTTCCGCCTGGTCAAGAATCTCGAGATCGCCATCATGCTGATCGCGGCCTGGGGCTTTATCCAGGCCAATGTGCCGGTGCTGTTGCTGTGCGTGTTCCTCATGGGACTGCACTCCACGCTGTTCGGTCCCGTCAAGTTCGCCTATCTGCCCCAGGTGCTCAACGACCGTGAACTCACGGGCGGCAATGGCATGGTGGAAATGGGCACTTTTGTCGCCATCCTGCTGGGTCAGGTCGCTGGCGGCCTGCTGATCGCCGTGCCGCAGGTCGGCCATATGCAGGTCGCCATGGCCTGCGTGGCCGTCGCGGTCGTGGGCCGCATCTGCGCGCAGTTCATTCCTCACGCGCCGGCCACCGACCCGGGCCTGGTCATCAACTGGAACCCGTTCACTGAAACCTGGCGCAACCTGCAGCTGGCGCGCCAGCAGCCCGTGGTGTTTCGCTCGTTGCTCGGCATCAGCTGGATGTGGTTTTTCGGCGCGGTGTTTCTCTCGCAGTTTCCCAGCTTTGCCAAGGAGGTGCTGCATGGCGACGAGCATGTGGCATCGCTGCTGCTGGTGATCTTCTCGGTGGGCATAGGCATTGGCTCGCTGCTGTGCGAAGTGTTCAGCCGTCGCCAGGTGGAGATCGGCCTGGTGCCGCTGGGTGCGATTGGCATGAGCGTGTTTGCGATTGATCTGTTCTTCGCAACCCGCGCGCTGCCGCCCTCCGAGCTGATGGGCGTGAGCGCCTTTTTTGGAGAGGCCAAACACTGGCGCGTGATGCTGGACCTGGGCCTGCTGGCACTATCGGCGGGCATTTACAGCGTGCCCATGTATGCGTTGATCCAGATGCGCAGCCAGCCCACGCACCGCGCACGCATCATCGCGGCCAACAATATCCTGAACGCGCTGTTCATGATCGCCTCTGCCGTGCTGGCCGGCGCCCTGCTGGCCGCAGGTTGCAGCGTTCCCCAGGTGTTCCTGATCACCGGCATCGCCAACGCCATCGTGGCGCTCTATGTGTTCCTGCTGGTGCCCGAATATCTGCTGCGCTTTGTGGCCTGGGTCATCACCCACTTTGTCTACCGCTTCAAGGTGCGTGGCGACGAGCATATTCCACGCGATGGCGCGGCCGTGCTGGTCTGCAACCATGTGAGCTTTGTCGATGCCATCTTGCTCATGGCGGCCAGCCCGCGTCCCATTCACTTCGTGATGGATCACCGCATCTTCCAGGCGCCGGTGCTGGGCTGGTTGTTCAAGCTGGCCAAGGCGATTCCGATCGCTCCGCACAAGGAGGATCCTGCGACCTATGAAGCAGCATTCGCACGGGCGGCAGAGGTGCTGCGAGAGGGCGATCTGCTGGCCATCTTCCCCGAGGGTGGCATCACCTCTGACGGCCAGCTGCAGCCCTTCAAGGGCGGCATCATGAAGATTCTCGACCACGCCCGAGACGACGGCCTGCAGGTTCCCGTCATTCCCATGGCGCTGACCAATCTCTGGGGCTCCTACTTCAGCCGCATCGAGTTGCGCGGCGGCAGGAATGTGGCCATGGTCAAGCCGCTGCGCCGCGGCCTGTTCAACCGCGTGGGGCTGGAAGTGGGCGAGCCCGTAGCGGCTGCTGCGGTCACGCCGGCCATGCTGCAGCAGAACGTGGCGGAATTGCTCCGGCGTTGAGGCCGAATGATCAGGGCGCGAGCCGGATATCACCCATGTAGGCAAGTCCTTCGCCATGGGTGTTGTCCGAGTCTGCCGAGACGGTGACGCCGATGATGGTGGGCATGGCCTGGGATTCGTCGCCAAAGGCCTGCTGGTAGTCGGCGGAGAGATGGCGCTGCTCCGTCACCCACTGGCCTTTGTGTGCGTCACCGCTTTGCAGCACGATGTAACGCATGCGATGTGTGAACGCGTTGTGCATGACCGTGCCCACGGGCTGTTTGTTGTCCCAGACATAGCACAGGGTCTCGGCCGGGATGTCCTCGCCGGTGCTGATTCTGCCCAGGCGCAGCTTGGCCCGTTCGCCAAAGCTCAGCTGCGATTTGTCAAAGTCGAAGGACACGCAGAGCTTGAGCGCCGCATCGTCGCCAGCCCTGGTTTTGATATCGGCCTTGTCGATCAGCTGATCCACGCGCCAGCGCCACTGAAGCTGCAGATCGGGCGCGGCAGCCTGGTGGAGGGTGTGCACCATATTGCCGTAAGCGTCATGTGTGCTCACGCGCAGCACATGTCCGCCATTCTGGTCCACCACATTGAAGGCTGTCGGGTTCTTGTTGGGCAGGGTGGCAAAGTGCCAGGGCCCGCCCAGCGGGCCCGGCGGCATTTGCGAAAAAGCAGGAATACCGCTGCCCTGTGCCAGGCCAGGGACAGCCAGGGTGGAGATGACGGTGGCGAGCGCTGCCGCAAGCCAGATCCGCGAAGGCGAAGGTTTGCGCTGGACAAAGGTCTGAGAGTGAAACCGCATGGATTGCCTGATGATTTTTAAAAGTTGTGGGCGCGGAAATCGGACAGGATGCATACACTGCCACCGGTTCTGGGGCAGCAGCGGACTGAAAGTATCGGGTTGAGATACTGAAAGATCTGCCAATTGCTGATTTTGACAAAACACAGGGCCAAAGTTTCGGGCGCGTGGATGATTCGTTCGTCGCCGCATGGAAATCGCGGTTCATTTCAACAACCATCGGGAGCCATTTGTGATCAACGTCTTGACCTTTATCCGTCCTCTTCGCAACAGCCTGTGCGCCCTGGGCGCGGCCTTTGCCTTGCTGGGCGGCAGCGCAGTCCACGCCCAGAGCGAAGCCTCTCTGGTGCTGTCGGCCCTGCCTGTGGCATCGGTGGTTGCAGCGGTATCGGGTGGCGCTTCGGAGGAAGTCGTGGCAATACCCCTGTTTCTGTCGGCCGCTGGCGCATCCGTGATCGTTGAGGCCGTGGAGAGCAGTGCCACAGGCGTGACCTATGTGCTCAAGAATGTGGCCGACGGCACATCGGCGGTGGTCAAGGTCTCTGGCCAGGCAGCAGGCGCCCTGTCGGTCGGTGTGGGCACGGTGGTGCAGACCAGCGCCACAGCGGCCGGCGTGATTCTGTCCACGGCAGGCAAGGTGCTGGCCTTTATCCCCAACGAAATCGGCAAGGCGCTGATGCACAACGAGCGTCTGTAACTCAAGAAGCAGGAGGCTCGCATGATCAAGGAACCGACAAACGTTGTACACGCCATGGCACCCGCTCAACGCACCGGCATGCCCATTCCCGGCCCTGTGGTGCTGGCACTGGGCGCTGCGCTGATTGCCTGGGCAGGCTCGGCCCAGGCCGGCCGCAGCTGTGAGGACCGGCCGCTGACTGCCGATGTCATGGCCAAGGGGCTGAATCTGGCTGCGCGTACCGCCAAGGCGCTGGATGCCGAGTTTCAGAAGAACGGCACCCAGGTCGTGCTGCTGGCGCGGCAAGGACAGGACTTGAGCAAATACGATCTCAAGTATTCCCACTATGGCTGGGCTTACAGAACACCCGCCGGCCCCTGGCGCGTGGCGCACAAGCTCAATGAGTGCGGCACTGCATCCGGCCATATCTACCGCCAGGGCCTGGGCGAGTTCTTTCTTGACGATATGTGGCGCTACGAAGCCGCCATTCAGATCCCGACGCCGGCGGTGCAGCAGGCCTTGCTCAAGTTCCTGAGCGCTCCCACGGTGCTGCGCCTGCAAAACGAACCCTACAGCATGGTCAGCTATGTCTGGAGCAGCAAGTACCAGCAGTCGAACCAATGGGCCACCGAGACGCTGGCCGCGGCCATGGAGCCGGCGGCGATTCAGAATCGCGCACAGGCTCAGGCCTGGCTGCAGGCCAAGGGTTACGAGCCCAGCGCGCTCATCATTCGCGCGTTCTCGCGATTGGGCGGGCGCATGACGGCAGCCAATATCGCGTTTGACGATCATCCGAATGAAAAGCGATTTGCCAGCCGCATCGAGACGGTGACCGTGGACTCCGTGACCCAGTGGTTGCAGCGCACGCAACTCGCATCGGCCGTGCGCACTGTGCAATGAGCTTGAGCCTTGTTGGCTTCAAGACCTTGCTGAATATGCGCATTGCGCTACGTTTTTGGAGTAATTGAAAATGAGCAAGTCACTGCGTTTGCCCGAAAAATGGTTTCGCCGCGGCCTCTGGCTGGTGGCGCTGGTGTTTGCCTTTTTCCTGATCGGTCTGGGTGGACTGGTGGTGGGCAATCTGCCGCAGCCCGATCGCTCGTTGGAGGTGGAATCCTTTATTCCGCAGGCCGATGTACAGCGCGTGCAGGCCGAAATCGACCAGGCCCGGAAGACGGCCGGCGTGACCCAGAAGGCTTTGGACAGGGCGCAGCTCAAGTTCGATGCCGAGCGCGCGCGTTACCAGTCGGCGCGCGATACCTTTGACAACTGGGTGGCGACCCGTCGGGCGACGGAGCGCCCGGAGCAGGATGCCGAGCTGGTAGCGCGCAGCAAGGCGCTGGATGCACTCAAGCAGGCCGAAGACATGGCCCGCCAGGAGCGCGAGAAGGAGGCTCAGACCCATCTGGAAGCCAACCAGGCCGTCTCCAACGCCGAGGCTGAGATGAGCAGTCTGCGCGAGCAGGCCTATCCCCAGTATGAAGCCGCCATGCGCGCCAGCGAGCTGCGCGTGTTTCTGTTCCGTCTGGCCATCACCTTGCCCCTGCTGGGCGTGGCGGGCTGGCTGTTCGCCAAGAAGCGCAAGAGCACCTGGTGGCCTTTTGTCTGGGGCTTCATCTTTTTCGCGCTGTTTGCCTTCTTTGTCGAGCTGGTGCCCTATCTGCCTGACTACGGCGGCTATGTGCGCTACATCGTTGGCATCGTGGTGACGGTTCTGCTGGGACGCTATGCCATTCTTGCGCTCAACCGCTATCTGGAAAAGCAGAAGCTGCAGGAGTCTCTGCCCGAAGAGCAGCGCCGTGAAGAGCTGAGCTATGACGTGGCGCTGGAGCGGCTTTCCAAGAATGTATGCCCGGGCTGCGAGCGCCCGGTGGACCTCAAGAACACCGAGATCGACTTCTGCCCCCACTGCGGTATCGGCCTGTTCGATCATTGCGGCAGCTGCGATACCCGCAAGAGCGCGTTCTCACGCTTTTGCCATAGCTGCGGCACTGCAGCAGGCAAGATCTTGCCGCGCCTGGATGCGGCACCCGCAGCTGGGCCGGCATCCGGGGCGAACGAGATCGGGTGAACGCTGGCCGGGCAGTCCAGCGGCTGGACGCAGGGCTGCGGGTCGCGCTCAGCAAAGCTGTGAACTGACGCGGTCGCGCCCGGCCGCCTTGGCCTCATACAAAGCCTGGTCGGCATCCTGCAGCAGCAGATCGAGGCTTTGATGCGCTTGCAGCCGGTCGGTATGGATCAGGCCTATGCTGACCGTGGCGCTCATCAACTGGTCATCCATGGGAACGCGCAGCTCCCGGATGGCGCGGTTGATACGCTTGGCAATCTCCTGCGCTGCGGCGGCATTCACCTTGGGTAGAGCCACGGCGAATTCCTCGCCTCCCATGCGGCCCACGATGTCCTGAGCGCGCAGCACCTGGGTCAGCGTCTGGCAGAAGCTGCGCAGCAATTGGTCGCCGCCGGCATGGCCGAAGCTGTCGTTGATCTGCTTGAAATGGTCCAGATCCAGCATGAGGATGGCAAAAGGCTGGCCATCCTGGCGGCATCGCTCCAGTATTCTTTGTCCCTGCTTCAAAAAGGCGCCGCGTGCCAGCGCATCGGTCAGAAAGTCGTGGTTGACGGCATGGCTGAGCTTTTGCATCAGCTCGTTGCGGGCCATGTGCGATCCTGCCACCGCAAGCGGGCCCAGCACCAGCATGCAAAGACCCATGCGAAATGACAAAGCCTCCAGAAAATGAGCGGGTGTGAATTCAAGCGTGCCCAGCGAAATGAAAATGATGCTGCTCAGGCAAAGTGCTGCCGTGATCAGCGTCAGGCTGAAGATGCGATAGCTCAGCGCGCACCATATGAGAGCCGGCAGCGAGAACGCCAGCGAACCGGGGCCTTTGATCCAGTAGCTGATGGTTTCCAGTGCAATGACAGACAGCAAAGGCAGGACGCGGCGCATGGGGGTGGGCTCGGTCCAGTTCGGTGCAGGCTGCTTGCGTGTCGGCCAGGCCAGAACAACGGGCAAAAATGTCATGTAGTTCAGCCATTCGCTGCTCAACCACATGGAGAAAGCCTGCCAGTGCGGTGTTCCGAACACGGCCGTCACCACCGGCCCGCCGAGTATTGCCGCTGCCAGTGCGCCCATGCCGCTGCCGACAAAGAGCAGCAAGGCGGAAGACTGGCGCTGCATGAACAAGGTGGCGCGGCTTTGCCTGTGCATCAGCGCCCAGGCCGTACCGACACCCGCCATATTCGCCATGCTCAGCAGGACTGCGACATCCAGCCGGCTGCCTGTCAGCAGATCCGCAGCGATATAGCCTGCCGAGACCGCCAGGATCGAGCCAGGACGCAGCCAGCCAGGCTTGTGCAGAAGCACCCCCAGCAAGAGCGCGTTGGCCGGCCAGATCGCCGAGAAAAATCCCAGAGGACGTCCCAGGATACCGAGCAA
The DNA here is from genome assembly GCF_000739375.1 of Comamonas testosteroni TK102. NCBI lineage: Bacteria > Pseudomonadati > Pseudomonadota > Betaproteobacteria > Burkholderiales > Comamonadaceae > Comamonas > Comamonas testosteroni. Next base: position 431,944 of record NZ_CP006704.1, read on the forward strand.
GGCCGCCACGAACACCATGCACCCCAGGGCGAGCGCGACCGTCCATGCCTGGGGGGCGGTGGTCTGCAACGAAGGCGTTTGCTTGGGTGAGGAAGCTTCGGTCATGGAGGGAGATGCCGCGAGCGTGTCGTGTCGTGCTTTTCAGTGGTTATTGGTGGATTTCGATGTCAATCGCCAAAGATGTCGGTGGTTGCCGTCCAATGCGCTGATGTTTTAACAAAAACATACAGAAAATCGGCCTCCTATGCCGCATTGCAATGGGCAATTGACGAAATTTTTCAATTGAAGGTTTCAATGGTGAAATCGGAAACGAAAAAGCCAGAGACTGGCTCTGGCTTTTTTGTGTTCTGCTGCAGCAGATGGAGTCGAAGGCTTAGACCCCGCGTGCGCGATCGGCCTTGAAGCGGGCGCGGAACTCGGTAAACGTGCCCGCGTCGAGCGCATTGCGGATTTCCTGCATCAGGTTCAGGTAATAGTGCAGGTTGTGGATGGTGGTCAGCATGGGGCCCAGCATTTCGCCGCAGCGGTCCAGGTGGTGCAGATAGGCGCGGCTGAAGCCGTCGCGACCACCATCGTCCCAGCTCACGCCGCTCTTGCCGGCACAGGCATGGCAGGTGCAGGTAGTGTCTATGGGCTGGTGATCCACCTTGTGACGGGCGTTGCGGATCTTCAGATCGCCGTAGCGCGTGAAGATGGTGCCGTTGCGTGCATTGCGGGTAGGCATCACGCAGTCAAACATGTCCACGCCGTCGGCAACGCCTTGCACCAGGTCTTCGGGCGTACCCACGCCCATCAGGTAGCGCGGCTTGTTGGCGGGCAGCAGATGCGGCGTGTGGGCCATGATCTCCAGCATCTCGTCCTTGGGCTCGCCCACGGAGACGCCGCCCACGGCATAGCCGGGGAAATCGATTTCCAGCAGACCCTGCAGCGATTCCTCGCGCAGATTGGTGTACATGCCGCCTTGCACAATGCCGAACAGGGCATTGGGGTTCTCCAGGCGCTGGAACTCCTCCTTGGAGCGCTTGGCCCAGCGACGGCTCATCTCCATGGACTTGCGTGCTTCGGCCTCGGTGGTCTTCTTGCCGTTGGTCTCGTAGGGCGTGCACTCGTCGAGTTGCATGACGATGTCCGAATTCAGAATCGTCTGGATCTGCATGCTGACCTCGGGCGACATGAACAGCTTGTCGCCATTCACGGGGCTCTGGAAATGCACGCCTTCTTCGGTGATCTTGCGCATGGCGCCCAGCGACCAGACCTGGAAGCCCCCCGAGTCGGTCAGGATGGGCTTGTCCCACTTCTCGAAGTCGTGCAGACCGCCGAAGGACTTCATGATGTCCAGGCCGGGACGCATCCACAGATGGAAGGTATTGCCCAGGATGATCTGTGCGCCCATTTCTTCGAGGCTGCGCGGCATTACGCCCTTGACGGTGCCATAGGTGCCCACGGGCATGAAGATGGGGGTCTGAACCTTGCCGTGGTTAAGCGTCAAGGTGCCACGGCGCGCGTGGCTGTTCGGGTCGGTCTTGAGAAGGTCAAACTGCAGCATAGTCCGCTATTTTCCCAGATGCTTGCAAGCACTGCTGCAATAGCCGATGCTTGGCCCAGATTCGTAACCCGTCTTTGCTGCCTGGCCCTACACTGGTGCACAAGACGAACAGGAGGTTGCCATGCTCAAGATCATGCTTGCGGTGGATGGATCGGATGTCGCGCTTGAGGCCGTACGCCACGGCATCAAGCTTTTGCGGAGCGGACTGGATGCTCACTTTGTGATAGCTCATGTGCAGAAGGAGGCATCGCTGCTGGAGCTTGCAACCACAGATTCCGACCTGATCGCCAACGCCAGCATCGAAGCCGGCATGGATCTGGTGGCACCGGCTCAGGATCTGCTCAAGGAAGCCGGAGCTTCCTACGAGGTGGAGATCAGCCTGGGCGAAGAGGCGAATACCTTGATCGATATTGCCGAGAGCAATGAATGCGATCAGATCATCATCGGCGCCACGGGCCAGAGCGGACTGGGCAGCATTCTGATCGGCTCGGTTTCACGCGAGGTGGCCAGGCACAGCCGTCTGCCGGTGACGATCGTGAAAATGCCGGAAGTCGCTGAGCTGGATGAAAGCTCCGACGAGGAAGCGGACGACTGAGGGGATGACCCTGCGCAACACGTCGCAGGGGGCGCTTGGGGGCGAAGTCAGGCCGCGCGGCGCTGCTGGCCGGATTCACGCCTTTGCCAGCTGCTGCGGCTGCCTGCGCGGTGGGCGGAAAATTTGCCATGCGGCATGCTGGCCAGACGCATCAGCATCCAGCGGCAATAGCCCTGAACGCTCAGGCATTTGTTGATTTCCTCTTCGGGCAAGGGACCGGAGACCACGATCAGCCGGTCCGCGCCCTCCCAGTCTCCTGCCATGCGCAGCCGGCGCTGCGCACCCATGGCCCAGGAGTGGATGCGAGTGGGGTGGCCATGCTGGTGCACGCGGCCGGTGATGCGATCGAACGCGATGGCGACCAGCCCGGTCTTGAGGCGATAGGGGCGCTCTCCCGTGATGGCATTGAGCGCATCACGCATGTCGTAGAGGTAGTAATACCCGGACCTGAGCCGATATCGCAGATGCATTAAATCCATGAACCATGCCCCCAAAGCCTGTGTCACGCAGGACTGCGTGCAGGGCATTCTCCATGAAATTGTCACTGAGCGGTGGTTTTTCGGGCTCAGGCACCTTCTGACAAGCTCAGTACCTGTCTGAGCTTGCCCAGCTGTTTGTAGAGATCGCTGGCACTTTCGCTGTCCAGCGGTGCCAGCAACTGCTGCAGCCACTGCTCATGGGCGGTGGCCATGGCCTTGAACTGCTTTCTGCCCATGCGCGTCAGCCGAACGATCATGGCGCGTCGATCTTCTTCGTCGGCCACGCGCTCCACCCAGCCTTCGGCGACCAGCTGATCGGTCAGCCCCGTCACATTGCCTCCGGTCACCATCAGATATTCCGACAAGGTCTTCATGCGCAGCCCCTTCGGAAAGCGGCTGAGCTGGGCCAGATAGTCGAAGCGAGGCAGGGTGGTGCTGAATTCCGTGCGCAGCTGGCTGCGTATGACTTGCTCGATCTGCGTGCTGCAGGTCAGCAGGCGCAGCCACAGGCGAACGGCCTGATGGTCGGAGTCAGACAGACCAGCCTCGCGGCCAGGGGTGTCCGGCATATCGATGGAAGAGTCCAGATGGTGTTTGTCCATGGTCTACATAGTGTTTCAAGCGCCTGAGCTTGGCTTCAGGGTTTGGCCTGATTTTAGTGAAAAGTTCATGCGTTAATAATTTAGACATAAAGTAATTTTCAGTGCGCCATTTCTCGACGCGCCAGGAAGGGATTGCTGTCATGAAGATCGTCTGCATAGGTGGCGGCCCCGCCGGCCTGTATTTCGCGCTGCTGATGAAGCAGATGAACTCTGCGCACGAGGTGACGGTGGTGGAGCGCAACCTGCCCTATGACACCTTCGGCTGGGGCGTGGTGTTCTCCGATGCCACCATGGACAATATGCGCGTCTGGGACCCGGTGACGGCGACGCAGGTCGAGCAGGCCTTCAACCATTGGGACGATATCGAACTGCTGTTCAAGGGACGCAGGATTCGCTCCGGCGGCCATGGCTTTGTGGGGATTGGCCGCAAGCACCTGCTCAACATCCTGCAGGCGCGCTGCGAGCAGCTGGGTGTCAACCTGGTGTTCGAGACCGATGTGCAGAGCGACGAGGAGTATCCGGATGCCGACCTCATCATTGCCTGCGACGGCGTGAACTCCCGCATCCGCAGCAAGTACGAGAACACTTTCAAGCCCGATATCGTCACCCGTCCCAATCGCTACATCTGGCTGGGCACGAACAAGGTCTACGAGGCCTTCACCTTTGATTTCGTGCGCACCGAGCATGGCTGGTTCCAGGCGCATATCTACAAGTTCGACGACCAGACTTCGACTTTCATCGTCGAGACCACGGAGGAATGCTGGAAGGCCAGCGGCCTCGATGGCGCCGACCAGGAGCAGTCCATTGCCTTCTGCGAAAAGCTGTTTGCGGACAATCTGCAGGGCGAGAAGCTGATGACCAATGCGCGACATCTGCGCGGTTCGGCCTGGATCAATTTTCAGCGCGTGGTCTGCGACCAATGGTGGTTGCGCAATGCCAGGGGCAGCCATGTGGTGCTGATGGGCGATGCCGTGCATACGGCGCATTTTGCAATCGGCTCGGGGACCAAGCTGGCGATTGAGGATGCCATCGAGCTGGCGCGCCAGTTCAAGCAGATCGGCGATGCGGTGGTGCATATTCCCGAGGTGCTGACCGCCTACCAGGAGGCGCGTCGTGTGGAGACGCTGCGCCTGCAGAACGCGGCCTGGAATGCGATGGAGTGGTTCGAGGTCTGCGGACAGCGCTACTGCGATCAGCTCGAGCCCGAGCAGTTCATGTACTCCATGCTGACGCGCAGCCAGCGCATCAGTCACGAGAATCTGCGCCTGCGCGATGCCGCCTGGCTGGACGGCTATGAGCGCTGGCTGGCCGAAAGAAATGGCGTGACCACGGATGGCAAGGCGCCGCCGCCCATGTTCCTGCCCTACAGGCTGCGCGGGCTCACGCTCAAGAACCGCATCGTGGTGTCGCCCATGGCCCAGTACTCGGCCGTGGACGGCGTGCCCGGAGACTATCACCTCATGCATCTGGGCGCGCGCGCCATGGGCGGGGCGGGGCTGGTGTTTGCCGAGATGGCCTGTGTCAGCCCCGAGGGGCGCATCACGCCGGGCTGCCCCGGGACTTACTCGGCGCAGCAGAAGCAGGCCTGGAAGCGCATTGCGGACTGGATTCATGCCAATACCGATGCCAAGTTCGCCATGCAGATCGGCCATGCGGGCGCCAAGGCCTCGACGCGGCTGGCCTGGGAAGGTACGGATCTGCCGCTGGAGCAGGGCAACTGGCCCATCATGGCCGCGTCGGAGCAGCAATATCTGCAGGGCGTGAGCCAGATCTCCAGGGCCATGACACGCGCCGATATGGATCAGGTGCTGCAGCAGTTCGTGCAGGCCGCGCAGATGGCGGCCGACATTGGCGTGGATTGGCTGGAGCTGCACTGCGCCCATGGCTATCTGTTATCCAGCTTTATCTCGCCGCTGACCAATCACCGCAGTGATGAATATGGCGGCAGTCTGGAAAACCGTCTGCGCTACCCGCTGCAAGTCTTCAAGGCCATGCGTGCCGTCTGGCCTCAGGACCGGCCTATGTCCGTGCGCATCTCGGCCCATGACTGGGTGCCCGGCGGCATCACCCCCGAAGATGCGGTGGAGATCGCCAAGGCGTTCAAGGCTGCGGGTGCGGACCTGATCGACTGCTCCTCGGGTCAGGTCAGCAAGGCAGAAAAGCCTGTGTTTGGCCGCATGTTTCAGACCCCGTTTGCCGACCGCATTCGCCAGGAGGCCGGTGTTGCGACGATGGCCGTGGGCGCGATCAGCGAGGCCGACCATGCCAACAGCATCATTGCCGCAGGACGTGCCGATCTGTGCGCGATTGCCAGACCGCATCTGGCCAACCCGGCCTGGACGCTGACCGAGGCTGCCAAGATTGGCTACACGCCCATCGTCTGGCCCAGGCAGTACTTCCAGGGCAAGCGCCAGATGGAAGCCTTGTTCGAGCGCGAGAAAGCGCAGCAGGCGTCGGCCAAATGAAACCCCTGAGTCTTCGCTGCGTGCCTTCACCTAAGCCTGGGGACAGCGGATGCAGGGCTTTCCCGGCCCGGCAGGTGAGGGAGGGAATGCATCCGTTTGATGGGCCGCTGGCCTGGAGAAATCAATGACAGGCGATATGAACGATCAACATGCGCTGGTGACGGGCGCGGGCCAGGGCATTGGCGAGGCGATTGCGCGCCGGCTGCTGGCCCAGGGCGCCCGCGTTACGGTGCTTGGGCGTCGCGCCGAGCCGCTGCAAAAGCTGGTGGAGCAGCACCCTGGTCAATGCCAGATGGTGCTGGCCGATGTGGCCGATGAAGAACAGGTGGCGGCTGCGTTTGCGCAGGCGGCAGCCTTTCATGGTGACATCAGCATTCTGGTCAACAACGCCGGCCAGGCCAGCAGCGTGCCCTTCATGAAGATGGATGCCGCGCACTGGCAGCAGATGCTGGCGGTCAACCTGACCGGTACCATGCACTGCATTCAGCAGGTGCTGCCAGCCATGTCCGCTTCGGGCTGGGGGCGCATTGTCAATGTGGCCAGCACGGCTGGCCTGGTGGGCTATGCCTATGTCGCTGGCTATGTGGCTGCCAAGCATGGCGTGGTGGGCCTGACACGCGCCCTGGCGCTGGAGTACGCCAGAACCGGGATCACCGTCAACGCCGTCTGCCCTGGCTATACCGAAACCGAGATTGTCAAAACCAGCATAGACCGCGTGGTGGCCAAGACCGGCCGCACACCGCAGCAGGCCATGGCCGAGTTCGTCAAATCCAACCCCCAAGGCCGTCTGGTGCAGCCGCAGGAGGTGGCGGACGCCGTCCAGTGGCTGTGTGGGCGAGGCGCATCAAGCATTACCGGGCAAGCCATCGCCGTCGCCGGTGGCGAAGTCATGTGACCCGGAGTTTTTGGAGGCAGACATGAGCGAATACGCAATCGACCCAGCGCTGCAAGCTGGCAACCACAAGCCGCTGGCCGGCTATCAGGCCACGCATTTCCTGTGGCAGGTGGCAGATGGTGTGGCCACCATCACCCTCAATCGCCCCGAGCGCAAGAATCCGCTGACGTTTGATTCCTATGCGGAGCTGCGCGACCTGTTTCACCAGCTCAAGTGGGCGCAGGACGTGAAGGCGGTGGTGCTGGTCGGCGCCGGCGGCAATTTCTGCTCGGGTGGCGATGTGCATGAAATCATCGGTCCGCTGGTCGCACTCAAGGCCCCCGAGCTTTTGATGTTCACCCGCATGACGGGCGAGCTGGTCAAGGCCATGCGTGCCTGCCCCCAGCCCATCATTGCTGCAATCGATGGCGTATGTGCGGGGGCTGGGGCCATCATGGCCATGGCCTCGGACATGCGCCTGGGCACCGCGCGCAGCAAGACTGCCTTCCTGTTCAACCGCGTGGGGCTGGCGGGCTGCGACATGGGGGCCTGCGCCATGCTGCCGCGCATCATTGGCCAGGGGCGTGCCAGCGAGCTGCTCTATACGGGACGCAGCCTGGGTGGCGAGGAGGGCGAGCGCTGGGGCTTCCTCAACCGTCTGTGCGAACCCGAGAGCGTGCTGGCCGAGGCGCAGAAGCTGGCTGCCGACCTGGCTGCCGGCCCCAGCTTTGCCAACGGCATTACCAAGACCATGCTGCACCAGGAATGGGCCATGACCCTAGAGCAGGCCATCGAAGCCGAAGCCCAGGCCCAGGCCCTGTGCATGCTGACCGAGGACTTCTCGCGTGCCTATCACGCGTTCGTGGCCAAGCAAAAGCCCGTTTTTCAAGGAAACTGATATGGCAGACACCAGCTATCTGAAGTGGCCTTTTTTTGCAGCCCATCACGCTCGTCTGGCCCAGTCGCTGGATGCCTGGGCCAGGCAGAACATTGCGCATTCCCATGGCCCCGATGTGGATGCCGAATGCCGGCAACTGGTCAAGGCCCTGGGCGAAGCCGGCTGGCTGCGGCATGCGGTGGCGGGCGAGGCCCATGGCGGTGCCGGCGAGCAGATCGACACCAGAGCCATCTGCCTGATCCGGGAGACGCTGGCGCGCCACAGCGGTCTGGCCGACTTTGCGTTCGCCATGCAGGGCCTGGGCTCCGGGGCGATCTCTCTGGCGGGTAGCGAAGAGCAGAAAAAGCGCTACCTGAGCCGGGTGGCCAGGGGCGAGGCGATCTCGGCCTTTGCACTGTCCGAGCCCGATGCCGGCTCGGACGTGGCTGCCATGGCCTGTGAGGCCAGACTCGAAGGTGATCACTATGTGATCAACGGCGAGAAGACCTGGATCTCCAACGGCGGCATCGCCGACTTCTATGTCGTTTTTGTGCGCACCGGCGAGGCACCGGGCTCGCGTGGCCTGTCGGCGCTGATCGTGGATGCCGACACACCGGGCTTCGAAGTGGCCGAGCGCATCGAGGTCATCGCACCGCACCCGCTGGCGCGTTTGAAGTTCTCCAACTGCCGCGTGCCTGCAGCGCAGCGTGTGGGCGAGGCCGGTGAGGGCTTCAAGGTGGCCATGCGCACGCTCGATGTGTTCCGCACCTCGGTGGCTGCCGCATCGCTGGGCTTTGCGCGGCGCGCCATGGATGAGGCCTTGCAGCGTGCCACCAGTCGCAAGATGTTCGGCGGGGTGCTGGCCGACTTCCAGCTCACCCAGGCCAAGCTGGCGCAGATGGCCACGCAGATCGACAGCGCAGCGCTGCTGACCTACCGTGCGGCCTGGCTGCGCGATCAGGGCGAGAGCGTGACACGCGAAGCTGCCATGGCCAAGATGACGGCGACGGAAAACGCCCAGCAGGTGATCGATGCGGCCGTACAGATCTGGGGCGGTCTGGGCGTGGTCAGTGAGCAGCCCGTGGAGCGGCTTTACCGGGAGATTCGGGCCCTGCGCATCTACGAAGGCGCGACCGAGGTGCAGCAGCTCATCATCGGGCGTGACCTCATCAAGAACCATGGCTGAAAGCGCTCGCGAATAAAGAACATCCACCTGTTTTGGCCAAAAGGAGTGTGAGTCATGTCGTACACCGCGCATATCGATACCTTTGCCGCAGACAATCTGCCGCCCGCCGAGCTGCAGCCCGAGTTCCGTTTCGAGCTGCCCGAGCTGCAGTTCCCGGAGCGCCTTAACTGCGCCGTGGAGCTGCTCGACAGACATGTGGCGCAAGGTCGGGGCGATCGCCTGTGCATTCAGGCCGAGGGAGTGCGCTGGACCTATGCCGAGCTGCAGGAGCAAGCCAACCGCGTTGCCAACGTGCTGACCGGGCCGCTTGGCCTGGTGACCGGCAACCGCGTGCTGCTGTGCGCGCCCAACAATCCGATGATGGTGGCCTGCTGGTTTGGCGTCATCAAGGCTGGCGGGATAGCGGTGGCTGCCATGCCGCTGCTGCGAGCCAAGGAGCTGTCCGCGATTGTCGACATCGCGCAGATCGGCCATGCGCTGTGCGACGAGGCCTTGCGCAGCGAGATGCAGGGCGCCCAAGGAAAATCCGCCCGGCTGCAGAAGGTTCTGTTCTTCAACGGCCAAGGCGCTGCCGCAGACGCGCTTGAGCCGCTGATGCAGGCTGCGTCTGCGAGCTTCACGGCCGTGGATACTGCCGCCACGGACACCTGCCTGCTGGGTTTCACCTCGGGCACCACGGGCGTGCCCAAGGCCACCATGCATTTCCATCGCGACGTGATGGCGGTCTGCGCCTGCTGGCCTGCGCATGTGCTGCGCGCCAATGCCGACGATGTGTTCATAGGCAGCCCGCCGCTGGCCTTCACTTTCGGTCTGGGCGGACAGGTTCTGTTCCCCATGTCCATAGCGGCCAGCATGGCCTTGCTGGAGAAGGCCGGCCCCGCGCAACTGGTGGACGGCATTGAGAAATTTGGCGCCACCGTGGTGTTCACGGCCCCTACCTCCTATCGCGTGATGGCCCAGCAGGGCGAACGCATTCGGCGCACCCGGCTGCGCAAATGCGTGTCGGCGGGCGAGGCATTGACTGCCTCCACGCGGGCGCTGTGGAAGGATGCGACCGGCATTGAAATCATCGATGGCATCGGCTCCACCGAGATGCTGCACATCTTCATCTCGCACCGCGAAGAGGATGCGCGCCCTGGCGCCACCGGCAAGGCCGTTCCCGGCTACCGTGCCAAGGTGGTGGACGAGGAGGGGCGTGAGGTCTCTCCGGGCACCGTGGGCAAGCTGGCCGTGCAAGGCCCGACGGGTTGCCGCTATCTCAACGACAGCCGTCAGACCAAGTATGTGAGTCAGGGCTGGAATCTGACGGGCGATGCCTATCTGATGGATGGCGACGGCTATTTTGTCTATCAGGCGCGTACCGACGACATGATCATCTCGTCCGGCTACAACATTGCCTCTCCCGAAGTCGAGGAGGCCTTGCTGCTGCACGCGGCCGTGGCCGAATGTGCGGTGATCGGCGTGGCCGACAGCGAGCGCGGCCAGATCGTCAAGGCCTTTGTGGTGCTGCGTGCCGGTCATATGGCCAGCGATGCCCTGGTCATGGAGCTGCAGGACTTTGTGAAGAGTCAGGTCGCGCCCTACAAATACCCACGGGCCGTGCAGTTCGTCGACCAGCTGCCGCGCACGGCCACGGGCAAGTTGCAGCGCTTTCGCCTGCATGAAACCTGATGGCCATGTTTTTCAAGCGACCTGCGCCTGATGGGCAGGTGTTGCACGTAATTTTTGTTGAAAGAACAGTCTGGCTATGAGTGAGGTAGCAATGGCTTCAGAACGCTTTGTGACGCAGATGCCGATTCGCTTTGCGCATTGCGACCCGGCGGGCATCATCTTCTTTCCGCAGTATCTGGTGCTGTTCAACGGACTGGTGGAAGACTGGTTCAACAACGCGCTGGGCCTGAGCTATGCGGACATGGTGCAAAAGGACAGGGTGGGTCTTCCCATCGTGCACCTGGAGTGCGATTTTCGCGCCATCACCCGCATGGGGGAAACCGTGGCGCTGGGCCTGTCGGTCGCCAGGCTGGGCAATCGTTCGCTGACACTCGATGTGGACTGCACGGGCCCGGAGGGACAGCTGCGCGTGACGGCGCAGAAAGTGCTGGTCTTCACCAGTCTTCAAACCCATCAGGCGATCAGTGCGCCACCCGCAATTCGCCGCGCCATCGAACGCTGGCTGAGTTCATCCAATCCAACAGAAAACAGGAGTTGAACATGCAAGTACTGCTGCCGCCGGGCTGGCCCCGGCCCAAGGGATATGCGAATGGAGTTTCCGTGAGTGGCCGCCAGATCTATGTAGCCGGCATGATTGGCTGGGACGCCGAGGGCCGGTTTCATACCGACGATCTCGCGGCGCAGGCCAGACAGGCTCTGCACAATATCGTCGAGGTGCTGCAGGCCGGTGGAGCCAGGCCTGAACACATCGTGCGCATGACCTGGTACATCACCGACAAGAAGGAATATCTGGCGCAGCAGGCCGAGATCGGCAGGGCCTATCGCGAGCTGATTGGTTCATTCAGCGTGGCCATGACAGCCGTGCAGGTGGCGGCCCTGATCGAGGACCGAGCCAAGGTGGAGATCGAAGTGACGGCCGTGGTGCCGGAGTGACTCTGATTTGATAGCTGTTAGCGCTTGTCTCTATTGAATTTCAAGGCCTTTTAATCTTGAAATTAATGGTGGAAGGTCGCTATATGCTATGAAATATGAGTGCGACGAAGCTGGCGGGCGCAATCTGTAGAAGCGGTACTCCCCGAGCCTCAAGCCCTCAGCCGGAGGCAGCGAGCCTGGGCTGCCCGTTGCATCTCGCCCCTGGGGGAGGGCGCGGGGCCGCCCGGGCGCAGCGCCTCGGTCGGCGCTTAGAAGTCCAGCAGGCTCAGACCCACGCTGAGCACCGTGCGCTTGTTGTTGTAGTCGATCAGGCTGTCGCCATAGCCGCTGAACAGCTGTACATGCAGGCGCAGATTGCTCTTGCCACCGTTCCAGCCTTCGCCCAGGGTGCGCAGCCATTCGATGCGTCCGGAACCTTTGCCCTGGCCCAGTGAGCCGCGAGCGGTCAGGCCCAGGTAGTTCTGGTCGTTGACGTTCCAGCCCAGCTTGACTTCACCGCGGCCGATGTAGTCCTGGATGTGGGGGTTGTCGTCCTCGAGCGCGCTCTCCTTCATGCGCTGCCAGGCTTTCAGATGCAGCTGCCAGCGGTTGCCCAGCTCGGCGCCGGTCATCAGATACCAGCGGTTCCAGCTGCGCGACAGCGGATTGCTCTGACCGTTCGACTGGTGCGCGATGCCAATGCCCGAGTAGCGCCAGCGCCAGCCCAGCGGCAGCTGGGCGTCCGTCGGGTAGACGTAGAAGACCTCGGGCTCGTGGTCGGTGGTGCGGAAGGGCCTCGAGATATCGCCGTTGAACAGCTGCCAGTAGGACTGCTGGGTATAGCCGAACCACAGCGAATCCTTGCCCTTCGAGGTGGGGCCGGTCAGCAGGCCGGAGGCAATCTTGGTGCGGGCCGAGAGCTGCAGGCGCATCTCGTGCTTCTGGTAGGGCTGCTCGGTCGCCAGGCCGCGGCTGGGCGAATAGGGCTGCTGGTTGACCTCGTCGCCCATGACCACGGAGACCGACATGGGGCGGTAGCCACGGAAGTTGAAGGTGCCGCAGTCCGTGCCGGGCTCCAGCTCGAAGTAGCGCGAAACCTCGGTGTAGCGCGGATCGCGGCAGCCGCCGTTGGTGGGCGAGAGACCCAGGCCGCTGTCGGCGCTGGCGACAGTCGCCCCAGCCGTGCTGGCGGGCGCTGCGTCGTTCGCCGAGGCGGTAGCGGCAGTGAGAGCAGGCGCAGCTTGTGCGCTAGCCGCAGGCACACTCCAACCGGCGGCCTGGGTTGCAACCGCCGGGCCTTGCTTGTGTGCCCATGCATCGAAGCAGGCCAGGCGGTCGGTGTTGCTGGTGGTGGCTGCGCATTGCTGCCAGCTTTCGGGTGGCGGCAGTTCCGCGCTGCTGGCGGTGGCCGGGTTCAGGCCGCCGACCAGTGTCAAGCCTATGCTCAGGGTCAGGGGGGGCGGGGTGAAGAAGCGAATACTCATGGGATCAATCAATGCACAGGCAGGACAAGGCCCGACCCTGCTCAGGGTTGGGCCTTGCGCATGATGAACGCGCGGGGTGGATCATTTTCTCCCTCCTGGTAACTGCCGTGAATTTCTGTACCGCAGCTGCCGTCGACCACTTCTCCCAGCCAGGTGCCGGTGATGCGTGAGCCGTCAGCGCTTTCTTCGAGCGTGACCGTGCCATCGTTCACATCGCCGACCATGGGGTGGCTGCCGCCCGGGCGGCTGACGCTGCCCTTGACGTTGCCTGCCCATTCGGGATGCGGGCCCAGCACCATGCGGGCGGTTTCTTCGCTGCCGGTGACGGAGGCTGTCCATTCACCTTGCAACTGCTTGTCGCTCATCTGCCAGTCTTGCGGGCAAGTGTTGGCTGATTTGGAGTAAAACTGGGCGCAGGCGCTTAGGGAGAAAGCGCTGGCAGCTATGAAAATCAGAGTTCTCAAAGTCATCTCGGGTCTTCAGTTGGCGGCGCCTGGCGCCGCCTGGTTCTTGCGTGCGGCAAATTCCTCGCGCAGCTTGCGCAGCTTCTCGCGCGGGTCTTCCTTGGCCGTGGCCGCATCGAGGCCCATTTCCTTGATGAAACGGCTGGGCTGGCAGGCCACCATCTCGCGGCCTTTTTTGCGGCGCTTGGTCCAGCTCACGGCCAGCGTGCGCTGGGCGCGGGTGATGCCCACATACATCAGGCGGCGTTCTTCCTGCAGCCGCGCTGCCGTTTCATCGCTGAGCTTCTGCTGCTTGCCGTCGTCGTCGTCGAGCTTGAACGGCAGCATGCCCTCGGTTACGCCGACCTGCATGACATGGGGCCATTCCAGGCCCTTGGAGGCATGGAGGGTGGAGAGCACGACCATGTCCTGCTCCTTCTCGCGCTCGCTGATGGTGGACAGCAGGGCAATGTTCTGCGAGACCTCCAGCAGGCTCTTGACCTCGGTCTGGGTGCCGGCGCCTGCGGCATCCTCGATCTGGCCGCCGGCGCGCTGGGCCATCCAGTCGCAGAACTCCAGCACATTGCTCCAGCGCGCGGCAGCGACAGACTCGCTGTCTTCGCTGTCATACAGATACTGTTCGTAGCCAATTTCCTTGAGCCAGTCGATCAGAAAGCTGCGCGAGGCTTCAAAGCCCAGGGTGTGGCGGGCGCGGTATTCCAGGTCGTTGATATAGCGGCCGAATTCCAGCAGGCTTTCGAAGGCCTTGCGCGGCAGCGCCTCCTCCAGCATGGCATTGAACAGCGAGCCGAACATGCTGAGCTTGTGCGCAGCGGAGAATTCCCCGAGCTTGCCCAGCGTGGTGTGACCGATGCCGCGCTTGGGCGTGCCGATGGAGCGCAGAAAGGCCGGGTCGTCGTCGTTGTTGATCCAGAGGCGGAACCAGGCGCACAGGTCCTTGATCTCGGCGCGGTCGAAAAAGCTGGTGCCGCCCGAGACCTTGTAGGGGATGTTGGCCTTGCGCAGCGCCTTCTCGAAGGGCTTGGCCTGGTGGTTGGCGCGATAGAGGATGGCGAAGTCCTTCCACGCGGGCTGCGGGTTCATATTGGCACGCAGGCTCTGGATGCGGGCCACGGCACGCTCGGCCTCGTGCTCTTCGGTGTCGCAGTCGACGATGCGCACGGGTTCGCCCTCGCCGAGTTCCGAAAACAGGGTCTTGGGAAACAGCTTGGGGTTGGGGCCGATCACATTGTTGGCGGCGCGCAAGATGGCGCTGGTGGAGCGGTAGTTCTGCTCCAGCTTGATGACCTTGAGCTGCGGAAAGTCCACGGGCAGCTTCCTGAGATTGTCCAGCGTGGCGCCGCGCCAGCCGTAGATCGACTGATCGTCGTCTCCCACGGCCGTGAAGTGGGCGCGCTCGCCCACCAGGAATTTCAGCAGCTCGTACTGCGTGGCATTGGTGTCCTGGTACTCGTCCACCAGCACATGGCCCAGCAGGCGCTGCCATTTCTCGCGCACCTCGGGGTGGCCGCGCAGCAGTCGCATGGGCATGCCGATCAGGTCGTCGAAGTCCACGCTCTGGTAGGCGGTCAGGCGCTCTTCATAGCGCTGCATGATGAGAGCGGTGCTGCGCTCGTTGTCGTCCTGCGCCATGGCCAGGGCCTTGCGGCTGTCCCAGCCCTGGTTCTTCCAGCCGCTGATGGTCCACTGCCACTGGCGTGCCGTCGCCACATCGGTGGTGCCGCCCGAGCAGTCCTTGAGGATGCCGGTGACGTCGTCGGTGTCCAGAATGCTGAACTGGGGCTTGAGGCCGAGAATGTGGCCGTCCTCGCGCACCATGCGCACGCCCAGCGAGTGGAAGGTGCAGATCAGCACCTCCTTGGCCTGGCGGCCGATCAGGCCTGCGGCGCGCTCGCGCATTTCGGCGGCGGCCTTGTTGGTAAAGGTGATGGCGGCAATGCGGCGTGGCGCCAGACCGGTTTCGATCAGGCGGCCTATCTTGTGTGTAATCACCCGGGTCTTGCCCGACCCGGCGCCTGCCAGAACAAGGCATGGACCGTCGGTGTAATGCACGGCCTGGAGCTGAGCGAGGTTGAGACCAGCAGACATGAAGCAGAGTGACCCATCATCAAAAACAAGGACTGGGAGCATACCGCTTCACCGTGAAGAGCCCTGATGACAGCGCCCACAACTGACAAAAATCAGGGACTCAGCGAGCATTTCACCTACACGTGCGCTCTGCCGTTACTTGAATAATTGTTGTAATAAGGTGTTAGTTGTGTAGCGTGAAGATTGCATCGTGTCCGGCCTTGATCCCGACAGCGCCAGCGAATTGGCGATGGTTGAGGGATTCATCGTCTTTTCCTCAACAGTCAGGGTGCTGTGCATGGCGAGAACCATCGGTGAAGTGAGCTTGGCCGCAGAACTTTGGACGCCTGCCGTGCAGCAGCGCTTTGAAGCGCTGTTCGCCGTGGCCGCGCGCAAGTCGCTTTCTGCCTGGCGTCAGGTTCCGCGCCAGGCGGCCGAAGTGCTGGTGATCGAAGGGCTGGACAGGGCAGAGGCGAGAGCCCCTTGCGTGGTCTATCTTGGTGGCGAGCCGGCCATGCAGCCGCTGGGGCGCTCCTCCCAGGGCTGGGCCGCACATCTGGATGCGGACTTTACGCTGTCCGACCTGATCGACATGCTTGATCGCGCAGCGGTTTTCCTCATGGACTGGAGAGCCCGGCACAGGACCGACGCACCCCTGTCGCTGCAGCGTGCCCTGCAGGAGCTTCAGCAGCAGGGGGTCGACTGTCCGCACCGCTTTCAGATCAAGTCCTGGGTCGCCCTGCCTGGCAGCGCCAACAGTGCGCTGCACATGCGCGTGCTGGCGCTGCTCGCGCGCGGGCCCATCGATGCCCGATCGCTGGCCGAGCACGCCGGCATCGAAATGCCGCAGCTATCGACCCTGCTGTCCCTGCCTCAGCTTCAGGCCGTCCTGCACTGCAGTCTGCGCGGCCCCGAGCAGCCTGCGGACGCACGCAAATCAAGCACCCCAAGGCAGGCCGCCACTTCGGTGACGCTCCAATGGGTCAGCAAACTGACGGGCTGGATTAGCCGTGGAGGACGCACATGACATCTTTCATGCCCATGCAGCCCGGCCAGGGCCTGCTGCGGGTGAGTCTGCTTGGGCCCATGGGCATAGGCAAGACCACGGCGCTGCGCAGCCTGTGCGGGGAATTCATGGCAGGCAGCGATGTGCGCAACCTGGACAGGGCGGCACACAGCAAGGAGTTCACCACGGTAGGGGCGGAGTTTGGCGAGATCGATCTGGGCTCGGGCGAGCGACTGCAGCTGGTGGGAAGTCCCGGCCAGGACCGTTTCGATTTCGTGCGTCGCTGGGTGCTCTCGGCATCGGTGGGGGCGCTGCTGATGCTGGACGTCAACGATGCGGGCGCGGTGGATTACGCCAGCGAGATGCTGACGGGGATCGCAGAGCTGGAGCAGGCTCCCCTGATGCTCATTCTCAGCTGCCGCAGCGCCAGCGGGGCAAGGCTGGAGGCGTTCAGCTCGGCCCTGGTGGCCAGAGGCCATGAGATCACCCCGCTGATTGAAGCCGACCCGCGTGATCGCCAGCAGATGCTGGATGCGCTGAGCGTGCTGGCATCGCTGCTGTCCCTGCAAAGTCAGACCCTATGAATACCCATACCTCTCTCGTGATTCCGGCCGATGCGGTGCAGGCCGGCCAGGAAATCCTGGCGCGCGTGGTCGCCCCGGTTGCAGGCGTCCATATCGCCTTGCTCTGCACCCCTGACGGCTTCGAGATTGCTGCGCTGCGCATTCGCAGCGAGTTGCCGACCGAGCGGCTGTCGGCCATGGCGGGCTCGCTGATGGCCATGGCCAGGGCCGTGGCCAATGAAATCGGTCACAAGGATTGCAAGCGCCTGACCTTCGAGACGGAGTCGGGCACCGTGGTCTTCCAGGCGGTGAACGGCTCTTTCCCGGCCGTTCTCTGTCTGGTGGTCGATCAGAACGCCTTGCTGGGGCGCGCGCTTTGGGCGGCCGGCGAGGTTGCCACAGGGTACCTGCCTTCCTGATCACAGGTTCACTGGAGTTCTGAGTCCGAGTGGGTGCGCATACTGCGCACGGGTTCCTTGTCTTGCTTTTTCAAAAAGGTGGATTTATGGCCTCTATCCAGGATTCTCTGAACGCTTTGATGACCACCGACGGCGCCGTCTGTGGCGCTCTCGTGGACAGCGCCAGCGGCATGCTGATGGGCAGCGTCGGCGGCGGCGTGGACATGGAGCTGGCTGCGGCCGGCAACACCGAGGTGGTGCGCGCCAAGCTCAAGACCATGCGCATGCTCAATCTCAACGATCAGATCGACGACATCCTGATCACTCTGGGCAAGCAATATCACATCATCCGTCCCGTGGCCGCCAATGACGGTGTGTTCTTCTATCTGGTGCTGGACAAGGCTCGCGCCAATCTGGCGCTGGCGCGCCGCAAGACTGCCGACGTGGAAAAGGAGCTCAAGCTCTGACGCGCAGTCCTTGCATCCGTCACAGCGGCCTGCCTTGCGCAGGCTTTGTTTTGTGAACCGGGGCGGCACTGAAAAATTTTCATCGAAGGCTCCGAGAGGTCTGCCGCAGCGCGCTGTCACAATTTGCCGGTGCTGTCCGTTCTACTCATCACCTTTCCCTTCTTTGCGCTGGTGGCTTGCGGCTTTGCTGCCACATGGCGCGGCATCCTGCCCCAGGCAGCGATCCCCGGCCTCAACGCCTTTGTGCTGTACTTCGCGCTGCCCTGCATGCTGTACCGCTTTGGCGCGCAGACACCGATTCATCAGCTGCTCGACATCAACGTCACCCTGGTCTATCTGCTCTGTGCGGTGCTGATGGTGGGCGCGACCGTGCTGCTGACACGCAGACGCCTGGGCTGGAACGATGCCGCATTCGGTGCTCTGGTGGCAGCGTTTCCCAACACCGGCTTCATGGGCGTTCCCATGCTGGCGGCGCTGCTGGGCGCGCAGAGCGCGGGGCCGGTGATCGTGACCATGGCCATCGACATGGTCGTCACCACCTCCGCCTGCATTGCGCTGTCGCGGCTCGATCTGGCGGGAGGGCAAGGAATCTGGCTGGCGGTGCGCAATTCGCTCAAGGGCATGGCGTCCAATCCCATGCCTTGGTCGATTCTGCTGGGCGGTCTGGCGTCGGCCATGGGCTGGGTATTGCCCGGCCCGGTGGACAAGACCGTGGCCATGCTGGCCGCAGCGGCTTCGCCGGTGGCCTTGTTCACCATAGGCGCCGTGCTGGCGCGCTCGCAGATGAACAGCCACGAACGCGTGGCAGCGCGGGACTATGTGCCGGTTGCGCTGGCCAAGCTGGTCGTCCATCCGTTGCTGGTCTGGGCCGTCGGACTGGCCGCGATCTCCATGGGCCTGGGGCTCCAGCACGAAACCCTGGTGGTACTGGTGCTGCTGGCGGCTCTTCCCTCGGCCAGCAATGTGTCGCTGCTGACCGAGCGCTACGGCGCCCACAGCGGCCGAGTGGCGCGCATCATCCTGGTGTCGACCAGCCTGGCCTTCCTCAGCTTCTCCGCTGCCGTGGCGCTGATGACCTGATCAAAAACAAGAGCGGCTTGCGCAAGACCAGCCTGTGCAAACCGCTTTTCATGCTTTTAACCCCCTTGCTTATGCAGATCCCTTTCGAAAGAGACAGCGAGCAAGGGCCTAGGCGGCCCCGCCGCCCCGCAGCGAGGCTGTCGTCCCCCTCCCGCATTGCGTAGCAAGGCGAGAGAGGGGGAAGGCGCGTCAGCGCCTCAGGGGGAGTGCTCAATACTCCCAGAACATCCGCTGCAGTTCCTTGGTGTTGGCGCCCTTGGTCAGCGCCAGCATGGTCAGCAGGCGTGCCTTTTCGGGGCGCATATCGTGGGCGACCACCCAGTCGTACTTGTCGTCGGGCTGCTCGGCATTGCGCAGCACAAAGCCGTAAGGCACGCGTGACGAGCGCACGACGAGCACGCCCTTGCCGCGGGCATCCTGCAGCGGCTTGACCATGCGGTCGGCCACCGAGCCATTGCCGGTGCCGGCATGGACGATGGCCTTGGCGCCGGCATCGACCAGGGCATTCACGGCCGTGGGCTGGACGCTGCCATAGGCATAGACGATGTCCACCTGGGGCAGCTTGTCGATGTTGTCGATATTGAACTCGGAGTTCATGGTGTGGCGCTTGACGGGTGCGCGGAACCAGTAGTTCTTGCCCTCGACCACCATGCCCAGCGGGCCCCACTGGCTCTTGAAGGCACCGGTCTGGATGTTGATGTCCTTGTTCACATCGCGGGCGGTGTTGATCTCGTCATTCATGGTGACGAAGACGCCCTTGCCCTTGGCGTCCTTGGAGCCGGCCACGCTGACGGCATTGACCAGGTTCAGCGCACCATCGGCGGACAGGGCCGTGCCCGGGCGCATGCTGCCGACCACGGCAATGGGCTTGTCGGTGTGCACGGTCAGGCTCAGGAAGTAGGCCGTCTCGGCCAGCGTGTCTGTGCCGTGGGTGATGACGATGCCGTCCACATCAGGCTGCTTGGCCAGCTGCGAGACGCGCTTGGCCAGTGTCAGCAGATTGTCGTTGGTGAAGCTCTCGGAAGCGATCTGGAACACCTGCTCGCCGCGCACATTGGCGATCTGGGCCAGCTCGGGCAGGCCGGCCAGCAGCTTGTCCACAGGGACCTTGGCGGCCGTGTAAGTGGCGCTGTTGACGGTCGAGGCACCGGCACCCGCAATCGTGCCGCCCGTGGCCAGTACCACTACATTGGGCTTGGCTGCCTGCGCCTTGGCCGCCTGCGCGGCCGCAGGCGATGCATCCTGCGCCAGGGCTGCGCCGGGGGCGGACAGAACGCCCAGAACGGCAATGGTGGCAGCCAGCAAGGACTGGCGGAAGACTTGTTTTTGCATGAAGTAGTGCTCCGTGATTGAATGAAACGGCCTCTTGTGGAGCCGAGCCTCACACCATGCAATAGCCATGCCGGCTTGCCCATTCGCGCAAATCCCGATGGATTTGCCAGGCGCCTGTGGTTTATATAAATTGATAGCTGTCAGCGCTTATGGGTAAAGGGTTGAAGACTTAAAACCCTTAAATTTTCAGCGGCTTTAGATGCTGAGCGGATCCACATCCACCAGCCAGCGCACCAGCGGCCTGTGCTCGGGCAGAGTGCGCAGCCAGTGCAGATACTGCTGCCAGGCATTCAGAAAGCGCAGCAGGGCGCTGCGGTTTGCGGCTTCCAGCAGCATCTGGGCACGCTCCACATTGGCCACGCGCTGCACCGCCATGGGGATGGGCGGGTAGATGAACACCTCGTCCAGATAGGGCAGCTTGGCCTCTCTGGCGACCTGGGTGGCGGAATTCAGGAAAGCCTGGGCAGCTTCCTGGGTGCGCGCATCGGCTCGGACTATGGCCTGAAAGGCATAGGGCGGCATGCCGGCATCCAGCCTTTCCTTGAGTTGCTGCCTGGCAAACGCCGGGTAGTCATGCTTGCGCAGTGCGGTGTAGACGGCGTTCTGAGGGTCGTGGCTTTGAATCCACATCTCCGGATGGCTGCCCTGGTCCTTCACATATTGCGCATCGCGCCCGGCGCGCCCGGCGGCCTGCATCAGCAGGCAGAACAGCCGCTCCGGGGCGCGATAGTCGCTGGAGTAGAGCGCGCTGTCGGGTTGCACGGCAGCCACCAGCGTGATGCGCCGGAAGTCATGGCCCTTGGCCACCATCTGGGTGCCGACCAGCACGTCCACATCGCCAGCATGCACCTGGGCGAGCTGCTCCTGCAGACTACCCTTGGCCTTGGTGGTGTCGGCGTCGATGCGCGCCACACGGGCCGGATTGCCGTCGGGACGCTGCACATTGCGCAGCAGCCGCTCCAGCTCTTCCTGCAACTGCTCCGTGCCCTTGCCCAGCGGCAGGATGTCGGGGTTGCCGCAACTGGGGCAGGCAAACGGCACACGCTGGGTAAAGCCGCAGTGGTGGCAGCGCAGCGTACGGTCGCCCTTGTGAAAGACCTGGTGAGCGCTGCAATGGGGGCAGTCGCTCTTCCAGTTGCAGTCGGCGCAGAACAGCACGGGGGCAAAGCCGCGGCGGTTGAGCAGAATCAGGCTTTGCTCGCCGCGCTTGACGCGCTCGGTAATGGCCTCGATCAGCGGTGGCGAGAACACGGCGCGCCTGGGTTGCTGGCCCATGTCCACCATTCTCACCCTGGGCAGACCGGCCACGCCTGAGCCGGCCGCTCCTGAGCCGGCCGCGCCTGAGCCGGCCGCGCCTAAGCCGGCCGCGCCGATACGGCTGGGCATGTGCAGGCGCAGGTAGCGGCCGACTGCGGGGTCCGAGGCATGCCAGCTCTCCAGGGATGGCGTGGCGCTGCCTAGAATGACCTTGGCCCCGGTATCACGGCCGCGCCAGATGGCCAGATCGCGCGCCGAGTAGCGCGCGCCTTCCTGCTGCTTGTAGCTGGCATCGTGCTCTTCATCGACCACGATCAGCGCCAGCTGCGGCACGCTGGCAAAAATGGCCATGCGCGTTCCGAGCACGATGCGGGCGCGGCCCGTGTGCGCGGCCAGCCAGCTTTTGAGGCGCTGCGGGTTGGTCATGCCGCTGTGCATGCTGACCACGGCCTCCCTGCCATACCGGGGCACGAAGCGGGCGATGAAGCGCTCTTCCAGCTGCGGCGTGAGATTGATCTCGGGCACCATCACCAGAGCCTGTGCCTCGGGGCTGGCATCCAGCATGGCTTGGACGGCGCGCAGATAAACCTCTGTCTTGCCGCTGCCGGTGCTGCCATAGAGCAGGAAGGGGCCGGGGTTTTGCGCAATCTGCTCGAAAACCGAGGACTGCTCGGCGCTGAGCGCTATCAAAGGCATTGCGCTGCTGGCGTCAGGCGTATGAGCCACCGTCTCGGCGCTCGCCAGTGCTGTTTCGGCGGCCTGTGCCTTCCTGTGCTTGCCGGCTGGCGTCTTGGCTGTCTTGGGCGAAGCCAGCCGCCGGGCCAGTTGCTCGGGCGACATCTCGCGCAATTGTGGTGGCAGGGCGGCGACGGCGATTTCGCCGAGGCTGCGCTGGTAATAGTAGGCGGCAAAGGCCACCAGCCGTCGCCAGGCCTGATCCAGTGGCGCTATGCCCTGCAGCTGGGCGGCAATGCTGCGCAGCTCCACCCCATCGGGAATCGCTTCCGGGGCGGCCGGCGTATCCCAGACCACGCCCAGCAACTCCCTTTTTCCCAGGGGAACGCGTACCAGCGTGCCGGGCTCCAGCGGCGCGTCGCTACCGTAGCTCAACAGATCACCTACGGCGCTATGGGCAGGGGTCTGGACGGCAACGTGAACAGTATGGGACATGGGCTGGGATAAGGGGAAAGTGCTGCCAGGGCCGCAGCTTCTCAGAGCTATAGCAGATTTTGAGGCCTGCCAAGGCTTTGCGCTCTGTGGATAACTTTGTGAGAAAAAATACGCGCCAAAGCTCCAGTCAAGTCTGGTTCGCATCTGGAAGCCAGCGGGAGAACTGGGTGCATCAGTAATTAATAGATTAAAAACAAATACTTATATGTATTTCTGGTGATTTTCCGAGATGGGGCAGACGGGGCGCATGCAGGGACTCTGCCTTGCCAGATCTGTGCATAAATCAGGTGGTGAGGCACTGTCAACCGAGAACCTCCCTAAACTTAACTGCGCGCAAACCATGGTGCAAAGTCCTTAACTTCCCAAAAAAATAGCAGGAATGCAAGCAGCCGCGAGACCTGATGCCTCCTCAGAACATCCACATGTGGATAACTTCCTTCAATCGAGGCGGGAAGAAGTGAAAAAATAAAAAAGCGCCAAACACTGCTGGCGCCGAATTTCGAGAGTTCTGAGATTTAGTGGTTTGAAATCAATAACTTACCGCTTTTGTTCTGCGTCGTAGGCCAGGGATTGTCGTCCAATAACCACTTGATCTGCTTGGGTGATACGACCTTGTGATGCTGCAACCAACGCCCGGCAAGGCCGTTGTTGCAGCGGGAATCAGCCCTGAGCGCGCTGCAGGCGCGAGTGCTTGTGCACAGCTTCGACCAGCGCGGCCACATGTTCGGGCGGGGTGAACTGGCTGATGCCATGACCCAGATTGAAGATGTGGGTGGGGCCGGTGGTGCGTTTGTCGGTATGGGGCTTGCCAAAGCTGTCCAGCACGGCGCGCGCCTGGGCGGCGACCTGCTCGGGCGCGGCAAACAGCACATTGGGGTCGATATTGCCCTGCAGCGCCTTGCCGGGGCCGCCGATCTCGCCGCCCACGATGGCGCGAGCCTTGCCCAGATTGGCGGTCCAGTCCAGACCCAGCACTTCGCAGTCGATGTCCTTCATGTCGGGCAGCCAGATGCCTCCGCCCTTGGTGAAGACGATACGGGGCACATCGCTGCCGTCCACGCCGATGCGCTTGAGCCCGGCCAGCACGCGCTTGGTATAGGTCAGGCTGAATTCCTGGAAAGCGCCGTCGGCCAGCACGCCGCCCCAGCTGTCAAAAATCATCACGGCCTGGGCGCCGGCATCGATCTGGGCGTTCAGGTAGGCGGCCACGCTGTCGGCGTTGACTTCCAGGATGCGGTGCATCAGGTCGGGGCGCGAGTACATCAGCGACTTGACGGTGCGGTAGTCATCGCTGCCCTTGCCCTCGGTCATGTAGCAGGCCAGAGTCCAGGGGCTGCCCGAGAAGCCGATCAGGGGCACACGGCCATTGAGCGCCTTGCGGATATTGGTGACGGCGTCAAACACATAGCGCAGCTTGTCCATGTCGGGCACGGCCAGCTCGGCCACGGCGGCCTCGTCGCGCACGACCTTGGCAAAGCGCGGACCTTCGCCTTCGGCGAACGACAGGCCCAGGCCCATGGCGTCGGGTACGGTCAGGATGTCGCTGAACAGAATGGCCGCGTCCAGAGGGAAGCGTTCCAGCGGCTGCAGGGTCACCTCGGTGGCGTAGTCCACATTGGTGGCCAGGCCCATGAAGCTGCCGGCCTTGGCGCGGGTGGCCTTGTATTCGGGCAGGTAGCGTCCCGCCTGGCGCATCAGCCACAGGGGCGTGTAGTCAGTAGCCTGGCGACGGCATGCGCGCAGGAAGGTGTCATTGGTCAGGGGGGCGAAACTCATATGTCGATTGTCGCCCACTCCGGCTTTCCCATTCACCACAATCCCGAGCAGCAATTCAGCTCTCTGTGCAGGGATGGCGGCTGCCATGGTTTGTCATGCAACCGTCATCCAAGTGTCGCGCGGGCTTCATCTGCGTTTTCCACAATGACGCCACGCAGACACACCGTGTGGCACAGGCAGGCCGCCAACTGCGTCCAACACCGGAGGAAAGCAGACATGAGGCATCCCGAGATTCTTGATGCGCTGAATGGCCAGAGCATCGCGACGACACCGTCATCGGCTCCCTCGCTTTCCCATCGCCCCGCCAGTCCCGCACACGCTGCAGCGCCCGCTTTGCGCCTGCAGGTGCGCTGGGCCCGTCATCTGGACGAGGTCCGCCAGGCCCAGCGCCTGCGCTATCAGATCTTTGCCGAAGAAATGGGTGCCGTGCTGCAGACACCCGTGGCAGGTCACGACATCGATGTCTTCGACGATTTCTGCGAGCATCTGATGGTCTGTGATGAAGAGCAGAACAAGGTGATCGGCACCTACCGTCTCCTGACCCCCGCTCAGGCCCAGCGCGCCGGCGGTCTGTACAGCGATCAGGAGTTCGACCTCTCGCCCATCCACGCCTGGCGTGCGCAGATGGTGGAGCTGGGACGCAGCTGCGTGCATGCGGAGCATCGCCAGGGCGGCGTGATTCTGGCGCTCTGGGGCGCGTTGGCCGAGTTCATGCAGCGCAACCAGCTGGAGGCCATGGTGGGCTGCGCCAGCATTCCCATGCAGTACCCCGGTCTGGCCCATGGCGAAGGCCCGGCACGCATCTGGCAGCAGCTGCGCCAGAGCCATCTGGCCGAGCCCGAGTTGCAGGTGCGCCCGCGGGTGGCGCTGCCCGAGGAGCTGGCATGTGTCAGCAATGTCTCGGTGGATGCGCTGAAGGTCGAGCCGCCAGCGCTGATCCAGGGTTATCTGCGCGCCGGTGCCAAGGTGCTGGGGGCACCGGCCTGGGATAGCGACTTCAATACCGCCGATCTGCCCATCATGATGCGCATGCAGGATCTGCCTTCTCGCTATCGCCGACTGTTCGGACGCATGAAGTCTTGAGGCGGGAGCAGAAATCAAAAAGCCTGCGGCCGATGTCGCAGGCTTTTTGCATGGCAGGGCGTGCTATGCGGCGTGGCTGGGCTCATCTTCCAGGCCTTCGGCAAACAGGCCCAGCGCGGTAACCATCAGGCCCAGCATGAGGAAGGCATAGGCCGCAATGGACAGCACCAGGCTCATGCTGTAGCCCCACTGGAGAACCGAGCAGGCCCATTCCCAGGAAGCATAGAGCGCGGTGCACTGATTGCTGGCTGGCATGTGCACATACCAGGTGACGGCGATCCACATCAGGACCAGCATCACCACCGTGGTGCGCAGCTTGTGCGAGGGGGTCTGGTCCATGTTCTTGAGCAAGACCAGTGGTATGGCTCCGCCCCAGACAAACATCATCAGCCAGCTGAAGGCCGGCGCCTGTGCCAGTATCTGCTGCAGCCAATGCATCTTGGGCATGCTGTTGATGCTGGCCAGGATGTCCCAGGCAAAGGGCAGGGCCAGTCCGGCAATGGCCAGGCTGGCTAGCGCCAGTGCACGCAACAGGCAAAGACGTTTGTGAGACGGCTGATGGATAAGGTTGGCATGCATGGCTTACCTCCTGTGCAGTTCAGGCGGTCCGCAGCAGTCAACGCGTGCAAGGCTGGCAAAGGCCGAAAACTGCGGTTGCACCTGGCTTGTGGGCAATTCCAGTCTAGAGCTTTTGTCCGGTTTGTGCCATAGGTGCTGCCCTCCTGCGTAGAGTCGCGTTCCAGCGCGAATCGAAGCCAGACCGGAACCCGCCGGTTTGACAGGAGCGAGGCTGGTGTGCCGAGTCGTAAAGTTGATTGCGCCAGGTTCATGAACCCCGCCGACTCTGGCTTCTGCCGGCTCACGGGACTAAGCTTTGCATGCTCGACTCGGGGCGCCGGGCAAAGGAGTTCTTATGCTGAGCCAATCTGCTGTGACGACGATGCTGCCGGTAATGGATCTGGCGCGGGCCCGCGCTTTCTACGAGGAATGCCTGGGTCTGCAGCCCGGGGAGCTGCGACCCGACGGGAAATTTGTCTATCGGGTGGGCGGCAGCGCCCTGGCCCTGTTTCCCAGACCTGGCGGCACCAAGGCCGAGCACACGGCCATCAGCTTCCAGGTGTCCGATATCGCCGCGAGCATTCGGGAGCTGAAAGGCCGGGGCGTGGTGTTTGAAGACTATGACTTTCCTGATTTCAAGACCGTCGACCATGTCTGCGTGCTGGGGGCCGAGAAAGCCGCCTGGTTCAAGGACACGGAAGGCAATTACCTCTGCCTGCACGAGGAGCTGGAGCAGGCATGAGGGGGCGCAGCGCCCGGCACGCAGGGGCGACCTAGATCTGCTGGAGCGCGTCCAGCACTTCGCTCTTGGAGAGCAGCTCGCTCATCACCACCGGCGGCTTGCCGGGCAGGTACAGCACATAGACGGGGACGCCGCTGCGTCCCAGTGATTGCAGTGCCTGGGTGATGGCCGGGTCCTGGCGCGTCCAGTCGGCGCGTAGCAGCTGCACCTTGTGCTGCTCGAAAGCTGCCAGCACCTCGGCATTGCTCAGCGTGGTGCGCTTGTTGACCTGGCAGGTCACGCACCAGGCGGCCGTGAAGTCCACAAACACCGGCCGGCCCGAGGTCTGGGCAGACTGAACCTTGTCTGCCGACCAGGGTTGCCAGAGTTCACCGGCCTGTGCCCTGACCTGATTCGCAGGCTCGGCCTTGATCAGCGGCAGTGCGTAGTAGGCCACACCAATGGCCAGCAGCAAGGCGACAGCGCCGAGGCTCATGCGGCTCTTGCCGCGCAGGCCCAGGGCCCAGATCAGCGCGGCCAGCACCAGCAGCAGGGCCAGCAGGGCCGCGGCGGCATCCATGCCGCCCTGGTGGCCCAGCACCCAGACCAGCCAGACCACGGTGGCAAACATGGGGAAGGCCATGGCGTGGCGGAAGGTCTGCATCCAGGGACCGGGGCGGGGCAGCCAGCTCACGACGGCGGGCACGAAGCTGGCCAGCAGATAGGGCAGGGCCATGCCCATGCCCAGTGCGGCAAACACCGTCAGCGCCTGCGCCGCAGGCATATCGATGGCAAAGCCCAGAGAGGCACCCATGAAGGGCGCCGTGCAGGGCGAGGCAATGGCCACGGCCAGCACGCCGGACAGAAAGGAGTCCAGTATCGGGTTGCGTGCCTGGGCGCTGGCAATGCTGCTGGGCAGCAGACTGCCGAACTCGAACCAGCCGGCCAGATTCAGTCCCAGCACGGTGAACAGCGCTGCCAGCAGCGAGACCACCACGGGCGACTGCAGCTGGAAGCCCCAGCCCAGTTGCTGACCGGCCGCGCGCAGGCCCAGCAGCAGTGCGCCGAGTGCCACAAAGGACAGCACCACGCCGGCAGCATAGGCCAGGCCGCCCAGTTTCTGGGCCTGGCGGTTCTGGCCATGCACCGCAAACCCCAGTACCTTGATGGCCAGCACGGGAAATACGCAGGGCATGAGGTTGAGGATCAGACCGCCGATCAGGCCGCCCAGCAGGGCCGCCCAGAGGCTGCCTGCACTGGCCGTATTGCCCGCAGGTACGGCCTGTGAAGCGGTCTTGTTGGCCTCCAGAGCTGCGGCCAGGGCCGGAGAAACGCCTGCGAGCGCGGGGGCGCTCCAGCGGCCCTGCACGGCCAGCTCGCTGCGCCAGCCAGCGCTTTCGCCCCGCTCCAGCGCAGCAGCGCGCTCAGCGGGCGGCAGGGCCAGCACCACGGCCAGTTGCGCCGCGGTTTCGCCGCGCATATCGGACAGGGGCATGTTCTCGCCCACCCAGACGTTACCGTCCCAGTGCTGCTTCCAGTCCTTGCCCGACTCTGCGGCATGCTTGAAGGTGTCGGCGTTCTCGGGATAGAACTCCAGTGTCTTGCCCTTCAGGCTGGGGGGCAGTCCGGGTATGCGCAGTGTCACGCGGTCGTCGGGCAGTTTCGTGCCTTCGGCCTTGCCGGACTCGACAAGGGCCTGGCCGCCCTGGCTCAGCGCCTGCGGTTGGTCGGCCTGGGCCTGCACAAAGGCCTGGCTTTGCGGAGCGCTGCTGCCCTGAACGGGGATCTGCAGTTGGAAGTTGCCGGACTCGGGAATGCATTCCACGCGGCAGACCAGCCATTCGGCGGCCAGGCCCAGGTCCACCATGCCGGAGGCCGGTGCCTTGAAATCGGCCGCGACCTTGATGGGTACGGGCAGCAGCACCGTGTCCTCATAGCCATAGTTGACCAGGGGCCCTACGCGTAGCGCATGAGGCAGCGGCCATGCGATGGGGCCAGCCTCCAGGCCTGGGGGCAGCTGCCACTGCAGCACCGTGGGTAGGCCCGAATCGCCGGCATTCTTCCAATAGGTATGCCATTCGGGCTGATGGGTGATCTTCAGCCCCAGCCAGAAGACCTGGCCGGCGGTGATGCCCTCGGGGGCCTGGGCCACCAGCTCGGCCTGCACGCGCGGCGTCTGCACGGTGGCGCCACCCGAAGCCGAATTCTTCAGCAGGATCTGCGCGCCGGCACCGGTGGAGAAGGCACAGACCCAGACGGCCAGCGCCAGCATCAGCCAGAGTGAAAGGCGCTGCGAGAGGCTGCGGGGTCCGGTGGTCAGGGAAAGGGCTTGAGAAGACATGGCGGACGGTGGGAGTCTGTGGCGGTGTTTTTGGTTCCCTGCACGGGGGCGGCTGATTGGCAAAACCAATGCTTGCATAGGCGCATGGTATTGGACAGAGGGCGCGGGCGGACTCCATCATGGCCCGGCCAACAAGGCTCAAACAGCCCGCAGCCGGAGCCGGTCGCAGGAGTCCGTTGCCGGGCAATTACAGGAGACAAGCATTATGGTGAATACCTCACGCCGCCGCTTTCTTGCCACCTCGGCAGCCTGTGCTGCCACCGCGCTGCCCTGGCATGCGGCCGCTGCGTCAGCCTATCCGGACAGGTCGGTACGGGTCATCGTGCCGTTTCCGGCCGGAGGCACCACGGACGTGGTGGCGAGGCTGGCCATGCAAAAGCTCGGCGAAATCACGGGCCAGTCCTTTGTGGTCGACAACAAGGGCGGCGCCAACGGCGTCATCGGCTCCGAACTGGCAGCCCGCGCCGCACCCGATGGCTACACGCTGCTGATGAACACGGCAGGAGCGCAGACCCTGAGTCCCGTGCTCTACAAGACCGGCTACGAGGCGCTGGCCAGCTTCGAGCCCATCAGTCATCTATGCGATGTCGGTTTTGTGGTGATTGCGCGCAAGGACCTGCCCGTCAACAGCATGCAGGAGCTGATCGCCATGGCGAAGCAGGGTCGGCCGCTGAGCGCCTCCTCGGGCAGCAGCATGATCTCGCTGATCACCGAGCAGTTCAAGAAGGTGGTCGAGGTGCCCGGCATCGTCAATGCCCAGTACAAGGGCACGGGCGCGCAGATGCAGGCCGTGGTGGCGGGCGAGGTGGACTTCTCGTTCGATTCCTTCACCTCGGTGGAAATGATTCGCGCGGGCAAGGTCAAGGCCCTGGCCGTGCTGCTGCCCCAGCGTGCACCGGCCTTTGCCCAGGTGCCAACGCTGCGCGAGCTGGGCGTCAGTGGCATGGATTTCAGTTCCTGGTCGGGCCTGCTGGCGCCCAAGGGCACACCGCAGGAGATCGTGGGCTATCTGGCCCAGCAGATGGACAGGATCATGCAGATGCCCGATGTGATGGCCAGGCTCGCCGGCTACAACTACCTGCCGCGGCGCAGCACGCCCCAGGAGTTCGGACGGCTCATCGCCGCCGACCACGAGCGCTGGAAGCGCGTCGTCAAGGAAACGGGCATCACCCTGGGTTAGCGTCGCGCGGTGGCCCCCCCGCATCCGCGGCCAGGGTGGCCACGGTACTGGGCGGCTGGCCACCCACCTCGGCAGGGATGGCGATGCGCTCGCAGGGGGCGGCCCGGGCTATAAGTGCATCGCTGTCCACGGGGGCTTCTGCTTGCTCTGCGGCCGGCGTCTGTTCCCGGGCCGGCTCTGCAGCCGGGATGGCGGCCTGGGCCGGCAGCATGTGCGCCTTGCGCCAGTTGCCCCAGCGGTAATAGGCCAGCATCATCAGCATGGAGCAGACGGAGCTGATGGGAAAGCTCCACCAGATGGCATCCACGCCCATCACGGGTTGCAGCCAGCGTGCCACGGGAACGCGTATGCCCCACATGGCGATCGCCAGAATCAGCACCGGCGCCATGACGGCTCCCGTGGAGCGCACCACGCCGGCCAGCACAAAGGTCACGCCGAAGAAGAGGAAGGAGCCAATGGCAATGTGGTTGAGGTGGCGGGCCACCTCCAGCGAGGGGCTGCCGCCGGGCAGAAACCAGCCCAGCACATGACGGTCCAGCAGCACGATGAGGACGATCAGGCTGCCGGTCAGCAGAAGATTGCCCAGCATGCCGGCATTGGCCGTGGCGCTGACACGCTTCCAGAGGCCCGCGCCCACGTTCTGCGCCGCCATGGACGAACAGGCGGCGCCTATGGCCATGGCCGGCATCTGCACATAGGTCCATAGCTGCAGCGCGGCGCTATAGGCGGATGCCGTCTGCACGCCATGCTCGTTGACCATGGAGATCATGGCGATCATGGCCAGCGAGATCATCACGATCTGCACGCCCATGGGCAGGCCCTTGACCACCAGAGTGCGTACGATCGTCAGATCGGGCTTGAACAGCCCCAGCTGCCGGCGACCTATCCACAAGGGGTGGCGGCGCAGACGCAACCAGCCCAGCAGAGCCGCAAAGCTCACGGCATTGGCAATCAGCGTGGCGACTGCCGAGCCCTGGATGCCCATGCGCGGCACGGGGCCCCAGCCAAAGATCAGCAGAGGGTTGAGGGCCATGTCCAGCGCCACGACGACGAGCAGAAACCAGAACGGCGTTCGGGTGTCTCCCGCGCCGCGCAGGGCGGCCGTCACAAAGCTGAACATGAACAGCAGCGGAATGGCCAGAAAGATGACTTTGAGATAAGCCTCGGCCAGCGGCAAAGCCGCCTCGGGCGTGCTCATCCATTGCATGAGATGGCGCGACAGCGGCCAGCCCAGCACGGCAATCAGCAGTGAGACAACACCAAAAAACGTCGCACTGGTGCCAAGCACACGTTTGGCCTGCGCGATGTTTTTCGACCCCATGCTCTGGGCGATCAGGATATTGGTTGCCATGCTGATGCCGAACACCGCGCCGATCAGTGCAAACATCACGTTGTTGGCATTGGCGGTGGCCGTCAGTGCGGCCTCGCCCAGGTGACCGCCGACCCAGATGGCATTGACCGAGCCGTTGAGCGACTGCAGCACATTGCCGGCCAGGATCGGCAGGGCAAAGACCAGCAAGGTGCTGGCGATCGGGCCCTGGGTCAGGTCGCGGGTCTGGGGCTTGGAGTTGGCGGTGCGCGCACTCTGGCGCGAGGCGCTGGCGGAGGCTTCAGGCATCGGCCCATTGTGGGGCATGTCGACTGGTTGCGGTTGACGGGCGGTGGGCCCGGAATCCGGGGCATGTGGTGGTTTCGGGGCGCTGGCGCAGCTACGATGATGGCCATGAGCAATACCCCGACCACTCCCGCAAGCGCGCTTCCCCGCTGGCCCTCGCGCTTCTGGGCCCAGGCCTCGGCCCATGACTTTGCCCTGGCCCAGAGCAATGGACTGGCCGCAGACACCGTGGCCGTGCTGCCCGTGGCGGCGGTGGAGCAGCATGGTCCGCACCTGCCGCTGTCGGTGGATGCCCGCCTGATAGAGGGCGTCATCGATGCCGCTCTGGCGCAGCTGCCAGCCGAGCTGCCGGTGCTGTTTCTGCCGCCGCAGAACATCGGCTTTTCGGTCGAGCATACGCACTATGCAGGCACCTTGAGCCTGCAGCCGGCCACGCTGATTGCGCTGTGGACGGAGCTGGGCGCGTGCGTGGCGCGCGCCGGCATCAGGAAGCTGCTGCTGCTCAACGGTCATGGCGGCCAGGTCAGCGTGATGGACATCGTTGCGCGCGAGCTGCGCATCCGGCATGGCCTGCTGGTCTACAGCGCCAGCTGGTTCGGGCTGGTGGACGATGCGGCCAACCAGCAGTTCTGCGCGCATGAGCATCGCTTCGGCATTCACGGCGGCGAAGTGGAGACCTCGATGCTGCTGCACCTGGCGCCCGAGACCGTGCATATGGAACGTGCGCAGAACTTCGCTTCGAGCTCTGAGCAGCGGGCCGGCAAATACCACTTCATCGGCAATGGCCGCAGCGCCAAGCTGGGCTGGGCCATCGAGGACTACAACCCGGCCGGAGCCGTGGGCAACTCCGCCGCCGCGACGGCCGAGCGCGGCGCGGCCATGGTGCGTTCATCGGCGCAGGGCCTGGTGGGGTTGCTCGGCGAAATTCATGACCTGCCCCTGAGCACGGTCGGAAACCAGCCGCAGCCGCTTTGAATTCAGGAGCTTATTGCGCAATAGTAGTATGTATTTCCGATACATTTTGTATTGAAAATAAATGCTGTCAGTCGATACAAGCTACTTAAAAGATAGCAAAAAAACAGAAAGGCCCTGAAAGGCCACTGCAGCAATCTGTTTCATCGCGGGCCTCGTTCAACGCAAGCCGCCAAAAACTGGCGTGCTCCATGCGCGCGACAGCGAGCAAGACCTGGGCGGCGCCGCCGCCGCGCAGCGAGGCTGTCGTCCCCTTCCGGTGCGAAGCACCAGAGAGGGGGAAGGCGAGCCAGCGCCATAGATCTGCTCGCAGACACCGTAGGGCAGCGGCCGCAGCCTCTGTCAACGCCCTGAAAAACCGGCGCGGTCCCGCAAAGAGACACCGAGCAAGACCTAGGCGGCCCCCGCCGCCGCGCAGCGAGGCTGTCGTCCCCTTCCGGTGCGAAGCACCAGAGAGGGGGAAGGCGAGTCAGCGCCATAGATCTGCTCGCAGCCACCGTAGGGCAGCGGCCGCAGCCTCTGTCAACGCCCTGAAAAACTGGCGCGGTCCCGCAAAGAAACACCGAGCAAGGGCCGCCCCGCAGCGAAGGTGTTGTCCCCCTCCCATAGCGCGAAGCGCGTAGAGAGAGGGGGAAGGCGCGCCAGCGCCACAGGGGGAGCTTACTGTTTCGCAATCTTGGCCGTGGTGATGACATCGCCCCAGCGCTTGATTTCCGACTGCAGCAGCTTGGCGGTCTGCTCGGGGGTGCTGGCCTGGGCCTGCACATTGAGCTCGCGCAGCTTCTTGGCGACCTCGGGGTTGTTGACGGCGGTGTTGATTTCCTTGTTCAGGCGCGCGATCACGGGGGCGGGCGTCTTGGAGGGGGCGGCCAGCGCATTCCAGGACGAGGCCACAAAGCCCTTGACGCCGGATTCCTGGGCTGTGGGCACATTGGGCAGCAGCGGCGAGCGCTTCTCGCCCGTCACCGCGAGCAGGTTCACGGCCTTGGAATTGATCTGTCCCATGATGGGCGTGAGAATTTCCACGGCCGCATCGATCTGCTTGCCGCGCAGCGCGGTCACCACGGCGGGCGTGCCGTTGAAGGGCACGATCTGCGCGTCGATGCCGGCCGTGGTCTTGAACAGCTCTGCCGCCAGGTGCTGGGTGCTGCCCACGTTGATGCTGCCCAGGTTCAGCTTGCCGGGATTGGCCTTGGCATAGCTCACGAGTTCGCCCAAATTCTTGAAGGGCGATTTGGCATCGGTGATGACGCCGATGTCAAAGTAGCCCAGCGTGGAGATGGGCGTCAGATCCTTGACCATGTCGAAGGGCAGATTGTTGAACAGATTCACCGTGACGGCGCTGCCGTTGGACATGAGAAACAGCGTATGGCCATCGGGCGCCGCCTTGGCCACGGTGTCGGCCGCGACGATACCGCCCGCGCTGGGCTTGTTGTCGATGACCACGGGCTGGCCGAGCTGGGTGGACAGTTGCTGGGCCACCACACGGGCCGTCACATCGGCCACGCCCCCGGCCCCGAAGGGAACGACGATGCGGATGGGTCGGTTGGACAGGCCTTCGGCCTGGGCGGTGGCGGCAAATCCGCTCAGCAGGGCAGCCCCCGCTGCGGCACTGATCAGGGATTGGGTA
Source organism: Comamonas testosteroni TK102 (assembly GCF_000739375.1). Lineage (NCBI taxonomy): Bacteria > Pseudomonadati > Pseudomonadota > Betaproteobacteria > Burkholderiales > Comamonadaceae > Comamonas > Comamonas testosteroni. Next base: position 466,315 of record NZ_CP006704.1, read on the forward strand.
AAACTGCGGCGTTTCATGCTTGTCCTTCTGTCTGAAACTTTTATCCCGAGAGTGTGCCGCCGAAAGATGCCCGCAGGCAGCCGCAAAGCGTTCTGTCTGCTATGCCGCACAGGTATGGCTAGTTACCGCTTGCTTGCAGGGTATCCATTTCCCAGTGATGCATGACCTCGCGCACTATCAGCAGGGCGGCTGCATGCTCGGGGGTCTGCGGCATCTGCGGATCGGCATGGCCAGGCTGCTGGGCCTGGCGCGCCAGCAGCTCGAACAGGTTCTCGATGGCCTCGCGTGACGCCTGGGGGGCTTGTGGATCGGCCGTGGCGCCATGGATCAGTTGCCGCAGCAGCGGGTCTGTCGTCTGCAGCAGACTGGCGCCTGCAGGCAGCCAGCGCCCGGCCGGCATGACGGCATCCTCGACATCGGCAATCGCGTTTTCCAGCATCAGCGCATTGGGCATGCGCTGGGCAAAGGCCTTGACCAGGGTGGCGATGCCGATGGGCAGCCGGTGCTGCTGCGCGCCTATGTCAAGCGTCAGCGTCGTATCGCCAAGACTGAGAAAGATGGAGTCCATTGCGGCCTTGTAGCACTTTGCGTTGGCCGGCTCCGGGCCTGAGGGGAGTCAGGCGCTGGTGATCCAGCTTCTGTATTCGGCGCTATCGAGATGGTTGAGCGTGTTGAAGCTTTGCAGCATCAAGCGCTTGGGACTGATGCTGAACTCCGTCACGGCAATATTGCGCAGTCGCATATTGAGGGCGATGGTCACCTCGGGCGCGGTGCCAAGCACCTGGCCCACGGCAGTGGAGATGGGGCCGCCGCTGCTGACCAGCAGCACGTTGCGGCCGCTGTGCTGGTGGCGTATCTCCTCGAGCACCTGGTGCACGCCGTCCGCAAAGCCGTTCCAGTCGGGCATGCCCTGCGGGCTGATGGTGCCTCCCATCCATTGCGCCAGTGCGTCGCACAGCAGGCGGAAATGATGGCGGTACAGCTCGGGCGTATCGGGCCTGGGCAGGGGGGCCGGGTGGATGGCGCGCAGCAGGGCTTCGCTGTCGTACTCGTTGAGTCCGGGGCGGTTTTGTGCCTCGGGGCTGGACGCGCTGTCCAGGCCCTGGACGATGCCGGCCAGCGTCTGCTGATGGCGCTTGAGCGTACCCGCATAGACGGCGTCGAACTTCAGACCTCGCTCACGCCAGTATTCGCCCAGACGCACGGCCTGTTCCTGGCCGCGTGGGCTGAGCTGGTCGTAATCATCCGCGCCAAACGAGGCCTGGCCATGGCGCACAAGGTAGAGGTTTCCCATGGCGCGGATGTTGGGCCTTGCCCGCTTGCGGCGCTGTCATGCCTGCGACCTGCTGGCGCTTGGGCGACAGCGCCGGGATGCCTATTTCCGCAACCGACGTCCGGATTGGCGTGCGGGCAGGGCATGCCTCTCGGTTAAGATAGTTGAGAGCTATTCTCAAAAACATAAAAACACGCTCCGCTTTCGATACTGGTTCACGGATCTCCTGCACTTGGCTGGCAGGAGACTTGCCGGTTTCGAGGCGGAGCGTGTTTTTTATGCCTGTCCACCTCCTGGAGCCCTTCATGTTTCGACGACCCCTGTTTGCACTGGCCGCCGTTGCCAGCCTGTGCGCCCCTGCGCTGTCCGCCCACGCCGAGGACATCACGCTCTACACCACCCGTGAACCGGCACTGATCCAGCCCTTGCTGGCGGCCTTCACGGCGCAGACCAAGATCGGTGTGAAGACGGTCTTCGTCAAGGACGGCCTGCTGGAGCGCGTCAAGGCCGAAGGCCCGCGCTCGCCTGCCGATGTGCTGATGACGGTGGACATCGGCAATCTGGTGGATCTGGTGGACGGCGGCGTGACCCAGCCCGTCAAGTCCAGCGTGCTGGAGGCGGCCATTCCGGCCCAGTTGCGCGCCGCAGACAACCAGTGGTTTGCGCTGTCCATGCGGGCCCGCGTGCTGTATGCCGAAAAGGACATGAAGATCGGCGCCTTCCGCTATGAAGACCTGGCCAAGCCCCAGTTCAAGGGCAAGGTCTGCAGCCGTGCCGGCCAGCACCCCTACAACACGGCACTGATCGCCGCCATGATTGCCCATGACGGCGAAGCCAAGACCGAGCAGTGGCTCAAGGGCGTCAAGGCCAATCTGGCGCGCAAGGCCACGGGCGGCGACCGCGACGTGGCGCGTGACATTCTGGGCGGCATCTGCGATGTGGGCCTGGCCAACACCTATTACGTGGGCCATATGAAGGCGGCCAAGGAAGGTACGGACGCACGCAAGTGGGGCGATGCCATCAAGGTCGTCAAGCCTACTTTCAACGATCCCAAGAGCGGCACGCATATCAATATCAGCGGCGCCTCGGTGGCCAAGCACGCACCCAACCGCGATCAGGCCGTGAAACTGCTGGAGTTCCTGGTTTCCGAGCCGGCCCAGAATATGTACGCCCAGGCCAACTACGAGCACCCTGTGCGCAAGGGCGTGGCGCTGGACCCCGTGGTGGCCCAGAGCATTGGCGAGATCAAGATCGATCCGCTGCCGCTGACCGAGATCGCCAAGCACCGCAAGGCTGCCAGCGTGCTGGTCGACAAGGTGGGATTCGACAAGTAAACACCCCTGAGCGGCCCCGCCGCTTCCCCTCTCTCTACGCACTGCGCGCCAGGGGAGGGGACGACAGCATCGCAGCGGGGCGGCGGGGCCGCCGAGGCCGTTGCTCGCTGTCCCTTGCTTAGGAGCATGCTTGTTTTAGCATTGCGCTCCTGTTTGAGCCCCTTTGCTGGGGCATGTCTGTTTCTGGGCGTTGGTCTTGTCGTGATCGTTTTGTCTTGATGTTTTCTTTTCTTCGTTCAGGGCTCAGGCCCGTCGGGCCGGTGTGGCAGGGCGCAAGCTGGTTGATTGCGCTGGGGGTGTTTGCGCCCATTGCCTCGCTGGCCTGGCTGGCGCTGGGCTCGGACTGGGCGCACTGGCAGGATCTGCTGCGCTATGTGCTGCCCGATGCCGCCGCCAATACGGCCTGGCTGCTGGGCGGGGTGGGCCTGGTGGTGCTGGTGGTGGGCACGGGCTGCGCCTGGCTGGTGACGGCCTGCGATTTTCCGGGACGGCGCTGGCTGCACTGGGCGCTGCTGCTGCCGCTGGCCATGCCGGCCTATATCGTTGCCTTTGCCTATCTGGATCTGCTGCACCCCATAGGCCCGGTGCAGGGCGCGCTGCGCTGGTTGCTGGGTTACGACAGCCCGCGTCAGTGGCGCCTGCCCGATCTGCGCTCCATGGGCGGTGCGATCTTCGTGCTGGGGTTCACGCTCTACCCCTATGTGTATATGACGGCACGGGCCATGTTCATGACCCAGCCGGCGCATCTGATGGAGGCCGCCCGCTCGCTGGGTGAGACCCGCTGGGGTGCTTTTTGGCGCGTGGCCCTGCCCATGGCGCGACCGGCGCTGGTCGTGGGCCTGAGCCTGGCGTTGCTGGAGACGCTGGGCGATATCGGTGCGTCCGAGTTTCTGGGCGTGCACACGCTCACGGTATCGATCTACACCACCTGGGTCACGCGCTCCGATCTGGCCGGTGCCGCGCAGATTGCCTGCTCCATGCTGCTGGCCGTGGTGGCCCTGGTCTGGCTGGAGCGTCAGGGCCGCAGTCGCCAGCGCTTTGGCTCGGCCCAGCGCATGAGGGCCATAGCGCCGCACCGTCTGCCGGCAGGCAGGGCCTGGCTTGCCACGCTGGCCTGCAGCCTGCCGGTGCTGATCGGCTTTGCCGCACCGGCGGCCTATCTGGCCTGGGAAAGCGGCAAGCGTCTGCTGCAGGGCTCGGGCGTCTCCGAGGGCCTGGTCTCCAGCCTGCTCAACACGCTGGGGCTGGCGCTGGGCGTGACCCTGATCGCGGTGGCTGCGGGTCTTGTCGTGGCCTGGGCCACGCGCGCCGGCATCAGCACGCGAGCGCCATCGCGCTGGCCTGCACAGCTGGCGGCGCTGGGCTACGCCGTGCCGGGCACGGTGCTGGCCATCGGCCTGTTGACGCCGGCGCTGGCATTCGACGCAGGGCTGGCCCAGCTGTTCGGCATGGACGGCCTGCCGCTGATGGGGCAGGGGATTGTGCTGGTGGCCGCCTGCGTGATTCGCTTCCTTGTCATGCCCGTGGGCGGGATCGAGGCCGGTCTGGTGCGTATCCCGCCGACGCTGGAGCAGGCCTCGCGCCTGCTGGGCGAAAGCCGCCTGGGCACGCTGCGTCGCGTACACCTGCCGCTGCTGCGGCCTGCCATGGCCACCAGTGCCATGCTGGTGTTTGTCGATGCCATGAAGGAACTGCCCGCCACCTTGCTGCTGCGCCCGGCCGATTTCGATACCCTGGCCACCTGGCTCTATGCCGAAGCCGCGCGCGGCACCTATGAGGAGGGCGCGATCGCCGCGCTGTGCATTGTGGTCGCGGGGCTGGTTCCCGTCATGCTGCTGGCGCGTGCCCAGCTGTCGGGTACTCAGCGATGAATGTGCACGAAAATCGGCTCAAGCGCTTATGGATATTGCGCAAGCAGCTATTGAATATGAATAGGATGAGCAGGACTTGTGCAAACAAGAATGCAGCAACAGCCGGCCTCCCGAGGCAGTCGCTCTGCCAGAACCTGTTTGCCCAAGTCTTGATGAAGTGACTGCATGACCGCCTCTCTACAAATTGCGCAGCTGCAACTGGGCTATGAAACGCCTACGGGTCTGCACACCGTGCTACAGGGCTTTGATCTGCAGGTGCCTGCAGGTCATATCGCCAGCCTGCTGGGTCCCTCGGGTTGCGGCAAGACCTCCGTGCTGCGTGCGATCGCGGGCTTCGAGCCGGTGCATGCGGGCAGCATTCATCTGGGCAAGGTGCTGCTCTCCGGCCCCGGCACGCATCTGCCTCCCGAGCAGCGCCGTGTGGGCATGATGTTCCAGGAGTACGGGCTGTTCCCGCATTTGACGGCAGTGCAGAACGTGGGCTTCGGCCTGCGCCGCATGGGCAAGCCAGAGCGCGACAAACGTGTGCAGGAGCTGCTTGCCGTGGTGGGGCTGGCGAATTCAGGTGGCAAGTTCCCGCACGAGCTGTCCGGCGGCCAGCAGCAGCGTGTGGCGCTGGCCCGCGCCCTGGCGCCGTCCCCGGCCTTGCTGCTGCTCGATGAGCCATTTTCGAACCTCGACGCTGCCACGCGAGAGCGCCTGACGCTGGAGGTGCGCGACATTCTGCGGTCTGCCGGGCAGACGGCGATTCTGGTCACGCACAACGCGCAGGAAGCCGAAACCATGGCCGACCAGATCTGCAGGATGACGCCGGCTGAGCTCTGAGTCGGCCCTGAGGTTTAAAGCAGGACGCGGCCTGAGGTCACGGTCACGGTGTGGCCGCCCACCCAGAGCTTGCCGTTGGCGGCGGTCTGCACATGAACCTGGCCGTCACGACCTACGCAAACGCCTTGCGCGGCGCTATAGGGCGTCTGCAGCAGACCTTCGCCCGTCAGCCATTGGGCCAGCGCTGCATTCAGGCTGCCGGTGACTGGGTCTTCGCTCGCTGTCTCACCCACCAGGGCGCGCACTTCCAGACGCGGCGGAGCTGAGGTCACTTTTTCTTGAGCGGCTTCTTCAGCCTGCTTGGCAAAAGCGCGGGCCTCGCGGCTGGAACGTCCAATTAGCGGGGCATCCTCTTCCACCTCATAAATGGCCGCCAGACCGGCTTTGGCTCCCAGCTTCTTGAGCGCTCCAAAGTCCGGCTCCACACTCAGCACCGTATCGGGGTGTTCGAGCAGCAGGCCCAGCCAGGGCGAGCCGTTATGGAGGCTGCGCGCCATCAGCAGTTGTTCACGCTGCAGGCCCAGCGCCTGCAGCACGGGGGCCAGCTCCTCTTCGGGAATTTCCTGGGAGTCGAGTGAAGGGGCTTCGAAAAACAGAGCGCCTTGCGCATCGCAGCCAATGGCTACCAGGCCTTTTTTGCACTCCTGCAGTACCTGTTCGGGGTTGCGCGGCTGGCCGCCCTGGGCCAGCCAGGCATGGCAGCTGCCCAGCGTGGGGTGGCCGGCAAAAGCCAGCTCGCCTGCGGGCGTGAAGATACGCAGCTGGTAGTCGGCGCCCGCAGCCAGCCCCTCGGGCGAGGGCTGCAGCACAAAAGTGGTTTCCGACAGATTGGTCCAGCGTGCGAAGGCCTGCATCTGGGCCTCGCTCAAGCCATCGGCACCCAGCACCACCGCCACGGGGTTGCCGAGCAGCGCGGTGCGCGTGAACACGTCCACGGTCATATAGGGGCGAGAGAGAGGGCTGGTATGTGCGGAGGCAGACATGGGCAGCGATTGTCGGCAAAAAGAAAAACCGGCGCTGCACGGAGGTTCGTGTCAGGCCGGTCGATGGGGCATTGCACATGCCATGGGGTATCAGAGACAGCGAGGAAGCGCCGCCGCGCACCGAGGCTGTCGTCCCCCTCCGGCGCAAAGCGCCAGAGAGGGGGAGGCGGCAAAGCCGCTCAGGGGGCCTTCAGATCACAGGCTGGCCTTGATGGCGTCGGCCAAAGATTTGATGCCGACGTTGATCTGCTCGGCAGACACCGTCACGTACGACAGACGCAGCGTGTTGTTCTGCGCATCGCCGGCATAGAAAGGCGCGCCGGGCACAAAAGCCATATTGCGCTCCACGGCCTTGGCCAGCAGGGCCTGGGCGTCCATGCCCGCAGGCAGCTTGACCCAGAGGAACATGCCGCTCACGGGACGTGTCCATTGCACGTCGAGGCCGGCCATCTCGCGCTCCAGGGCCATCAGCATCACATCGCGCTGGGCCTTGTACATGGCGCGGATGGTGGGCACATGGCGGTCCAGGAAGCCGTCCTTGATGACTTCGGCTACCACGCGCTGGTTGAAGCTGGGGGTGTGCAGGTCGGCAGCCTGCTTGGCCTGGGTCAGCTTGCCATACACGGACTTGGGCGCAACGATGAAGCCGATGCGCAGGCCCGGGGCCAGCACCTTGGAGAACGAGCCCATGTAGATCACGCCCTCGGGGTTGCGTGCAGCCAGGGGCAGGGGAGGCTCCTGTTCGTACCAGAGGTCGCCGTAGGGGTTGTCCTCGATGAGGGGAATGTCCAGTTCCCTGGCCTTGTCGACCAGGGCCTGGCGGCGCGCATCGCTCATGGTGCGGCCGGTGGGGTTCTGGAAGTTGGGCAGCACATAGGCCAGGCGGGCCTTGCCGGCACCGCTGCCGATCTGCTTGGCAAAGTCCTCGATCAGCATGCCTTCGTCATCGCTGTCCACGCCCACGGCCACGGGCTCCATGGGAGTGAAGGCCTGCAGGGCGCCCAGGTAGGTGGGCTTTTCGACCAGCAGACGGCTGCCCTTGTCCAGGAACACCTTGCCGATCAGATCCAGCGCCTGCTGGCTGCCGGTGGTGATCAGGATCTGCTCGGGATCGACGTTCCAGGGCAGGAAGTCGGCGATCGCCTGACGCAGCGGGGCAAAGCCTTCGGTGGTCGAGTACTGCAGGGCCGCGGCACCGTCACGCTGCATCACGGTCTGGCAGGCTTCGGTGAACGCGTCCAGGGGGAAGGCCTTGGGGGAAGGCAGGCCGCCAGCCATGCTGATGATGCCGGGGCGGTCGGTCAGCTTGAGGATCTCGCGGATGGCGGAGGAATTCATCTTGGCAGCACGTTCTGCCAGCGTCCAGGTTGTCATAAAACAGTACTCGATCTCTACGTTGCCAGCCCGGTCAGGGCTGGCCGGTGTGCACTCTCACGCCATTGTCGGGCATGTGCCGGCCCGAGCTTGGGGCTCGGAATGCAATCGCTGCGGCGCACAAGGCGCTGCAACTATGCACCAGCAGGTGGGGCTTATTGTGTCGCGGCCGGTTTGCCTGTGTGGGCTGGCGGGCAATTGCGACGGTGTGGTCTGCAGTCGGTGAGGCCGCAGACCGTGACCATAGCCCTGTGTGGAGGGCGGCCAAGAGAGGTTGATGGACTCAATATACGCCTGAGACCATTACAGTACCTATACAGACAGTCTCACAATTATGGCTTCTGTATTGGTACTCGCTTCAATACAGTTCGCGGCACATCACCATGTCCATCTCCCTGTCCCGCCAGGCGGCCCTGACCCTGACCCAGCAACTGGCCGAGCGTCTGGCCGAACGCATACGCACCAGGCTGCTGCCCGCAGGCGCGCGCCTGCCTTCGGTGCGTGAATGTGCGCGCCAGCAGGGCGTGAGTCCGTACACGGTGGTGGCCGCCTACGACCTGCTGCAGGCCCAGGGGCTGGTCGAGGCCAGGCCGCAACGCGGCTTCTTTGTGCGAGATATTGTGCAAAATCCGCTTCAAACGCAGGAGGGTAAAGCGCAGATAGCTATCAATGAGGGGGCGCTCAATACCCCGGTAGGCATCCCGCCGGGCACGCGCATCAACGCCACCATGCTGATCCGCGGCATGTTTGTGGAGAGCGTGGCCGGCAAACCCCAGCCCGGTGCCGGTGTGCTGCCCGCCGAGTGGCTCGATGCCGGCTTTCTGGTGGCGGCCATGCGCAAGGTCACCAGCGGGCAGGCGCTGCGCGAATCGCTGGTGCGCTACGGCGAACCCATGGGCGACAGCCGGCTGCGCGAGGCGCTGGCACGTCGCATGCAGCGCATAGGCATCGCGGCGGGGCCGGGCCAGATCATCACCACCCTGGGCGCGACCCAGGCGCTGGACATCGTGAGCCGGGCCCTGTTGCAGCCCGGCGATCCGGTGATGGTGGAAGAGCCGGGCTGGGCCGTGGAATATGCGCGCCTGGCCGCCATGGGCATGCGCGTGCTGCCGGTGCCGCGCGGGCCCGAGGGGCCGGACATGGCGGTGATGCAGCGCTATTGCGAGACCATGGCCCCCAAGCTCTATGTGAGTGTCAGCGTGCTGCACAACCCCACGGGTTACAGCCTGAGTGCGGCCAGCGCCCATGAGGTGCTGCAGATGGCGCAGCGTCATGGCTTTTATGTGGTGGAGGACGATAGCTACTGCCATATCGCACCCGATCATGCGCCGCGCGTGTCGGTGCTGGACCGGCTGCAGCGCAGCATCTACATCAGCGGCTTTGCCAAGGTGCTGGTGCCCAACTGGCGCCTGGGCTATCTGGCAGCGCCGCCCGAGCTGGTCGAGAGACTGCTGGACACCAAGCTGCTGTCCACCCTGTCCACGCCGACCCCCATGGAGCAGGCGCTGGCCCTGTGCATGGAGCAAGGCCAGCTGCGCCGCCATGCCGAGCGGCTGCGCCAGCATCTGGCCCAGGCGCGCACGCGCAGCGTGGCGCTGGCTCAGGCTGCCGGTTGCCGTTTTGTGGCCGAGCCTGCGGGCATGTTCGGCTGGGTGGATACCGGTGTGGATACCGAGGTGCTGACCCAGCTGCTGCTGGATCAGGGCTACATGATTGCCCCTGGTGCCATGTTCCATGCCAGCCGGGGCTCCAGCACCTGCATGCGCATCAATTTCGCGACCACGCAGGACGCCGCCTTCTGGCGGGTCTTCGAGCGGGCGGTGGCCCAGATGCGGGCCCAGGCACAGAAGTTGTAGAACGTGTTGACGATCTCCTCGCGCCGCGACAGAGTAGAGATCGTCAACACGTTCTTAGCCCAGCTGGATGGGGCCCTGATGGATATGGCAGCCGGTGCGCTGCAGCAGCTCGCCAAAGGCGTCGGACATGAGATAGTCGAACTCCACGGGGCGCTGCCTGCCTATGGCATCGCCCTCCACCACGCCGCTGGCCGGGTGGCACATCAGCAGGCCGCCAGCCGCCATATGCGGCAGCCAGCCGGCCATCTGCCTGCCATAGCTGGCGGTGTCGGGGGCATCAAAGCCATAGACGCCGCCAAAGCCATGGTTCATGGGGATGTCTGCATGGCGTAGCCGTCTGGTGGTGGCCCAGCCACCCAGCAAGGCAATGATGGCGGCCTTGGGGCTGCGCCACAGACCTGCGGCCGGTGCCGTGGAGCGCACCCAGGGCATCTCGTGCGCGGCGTAGCGGGCCTGGAGTTCCTGCTGCATGGCCGCTCGCAGACCCGGCAACTGATGCACATGCTGGTGGCCGTCTATGAAGTCCGGGGCCGTGCCCATGACCTGCTCGAAAGCATCGAGCTGTTCGCGCCAGGCCTGGCGCATCAGACCCTGCGGCATCTGCCGTGCATAGGCCAGGCGCAGTACCGTGCCCAGCGCCTGGGCTCCATGCTGTCCGCCATGGTCTTCGGTCAGATTGAAATGCAGACCCACCGAGAGCCGGGGACGCAACGCCCTTAATGCCGGCGCGGCTTGCAGCCAGAGTGGCGAGGTGGTCATGCAGCTGGTGGCCGACAGACGACCGGCAAGCGTCAACTGCTGCACGGCGTCGTCCACCAGCGGATGCAGGGCGTAATCGTCGGCACACAGCAGGATGGCGCGGGGGGCTTTCATGTGATTCATGCGGTGCTGCTTGCCTTGAAGGCCCAGAACTTGCTCATGACAAAAGTGCCTATGGCCACCAGCACCAGCACGGCGGCCAGACTCCAGAAGTAATGCCAGTGCAGCCAGTTCAGGGCGATGTAGTACAGCGCCTCGTTGGCGATAAAGGAAAGACAGGCCACGGCAAAGAATTTCGCCACCACCGGCCAGCCCCTGGCCTGCGCTGCTGAAAAAGTGAGCAGGGCATGACCGTTGTAGCTGACCACAAAGGCCACGAGAAACGCCAGCACATTGGCACCGAGCGGTGGCAGGCCCAGCAGTGACACCAGCAGGCCGACCACCGCCAGATGCGTGGCTGCTGCCGAGCCGCCCACCAGCACGAACTGCAGCAGCTGCGGCAGGCGGCGCAGTCTTTGCAGCGCGCCCACGATCACGATGGCTCGCGCAGCGGGCTGCGGTCTTCATCATGGGCCACCAGGTAGATGGGGCGGCGCTTGACCTCTTCGTAGATGCGACCGATGTACTCGCCCAGAATGCCGATGGACAGCAACTGCACGCCCGAGAACAGCATGATGCTGGCGGCCAGTGTGGGCCAGCCGCGCAAAGGGTTGCCAAAGAACAGGGCTTCGGCCGCAATCCACAGGCCATAGGCCAGAGCCAGCAGGGAAATGCCGGCTCCCACCATGCTCCAGACGCGCAGGGGCAGGGTGGTGAAGGAGGTCAGTCCCAGGAGGGCCAGAGACCCCAGGCGGCGCAGATTGAAGCTGGAGCTGCCCGCCGCACGGTCCCGGGGAACAAAGGGCAGGGCGACGGTCTTGAAGCCGACCCAGGCGTACAGACCCTTCATGAAGCGATTGTTCTCCGGCAAAGCCTTGAGGGCATCGACGACCTTGCGGTCCATCCAGCGGAAGTCGCCTGCGTTCGGCGGCATCTTGACCGAGCTGCCCGAGTTCATCACGCGGTAGAACAGCTGGGTGCCCATGCGCTTGGCGCCGCTTTCTGCGCCGCGGTCGGCGATCACGCCATAGATCATCTCGTAGCCCGATTGCCACAGCTCATGCATTTCGGCCAGCATCTCCAGCGGATGCTGGAAGTCGGCGTCGATCAGCAGCACGGCATTGCCCCGGGCGTGGTCTATGCCGGCAGACAGCGCGGCTTCCTTGCCAAAGTTGCGCGACAAGGCGAGATAGCGCAGCGGCAGCTCCTGCGCCAGACGCAGGCTCAGCTCATGCGTGGCGTCACGGCTGCCGTCGTTGACCACCACGATCTCGAAATCGGGCGTCAAGGCCCGAACCGTCTCGGCCAGCGCACGCAGAAACCCCTCGATATTGGCTTGTTCGTTATAGGCCGGCACCACGCAGCTCAGCCTCAGCGGCTGGCGCGGCAACTGGGCTGGCGGGGCTGCGGGAGCATATTCGGCGTGAAAATCGGTCATGGGGCAGGATTTTCGCGCAAGTCTGTAACTGCTTGCTGGGCCGGCCATGGTTTGCACTGCTTCAAAAAGGCCGTCGTTATACTCACGCCCCTATTGCTCCTGCTTCTTTCCTGATCGTCTGATGACCGCTGCTCAACGCGAATCTCTTGTTCTTGGCGGCCGTGCCGTTGCCGCCTTGCTCGCCGTATACGGCGTGATCTGGCTGGCCATTCACTGGGTGACGGCCCTGGCCGCGCCCGGGGACAACGTGGAGCAGCTGATCTGGATTCACTCCCTGGAGCTGGGCTATTTCAAGCATCCGCCGATGCCGACCTGGATCATGGCCGCCTCCGCGGCTGTCTTTGGTCCGTCCATAGGGCTGACCTATGTGCTGGGCGGCGTGCTCACACTGGGCTCATTGGCGATTTTCTGGAAGCTGCTGTGCGATATGCGGGGCCGGGCCTATGCGAGCGTGGGTCTGCTGGCGGCGCTGAGCATCACCTTCTATTGCGGGCGGCTCTACTACTACAACCACAACGTCGTGATGATGCTGTGGATTTCGCTGGCCGTGGCGCTGACCTGGCATGTCACGCAGAAGCCATCCCTGGCGGGTTGGGCCTGGCTGGGCCTGGTTTCGGGCCTGGGCATGCTCAGCAAATATCAGTATGTGCTTGCGCTGGGCGTGATCGGCCTGTGGTGGCTGCGCATTGGCGCCTGGAAGAACCCGGTCCATGTCAAAGGAGCAGCACTGGCTGCTGCGGTCGGCCTGCTGGTGCTGTCTCCTCATCTGTACTGGCTGAAAACCCATGACTGGATGCCCATGCATTACGCAGAGCGCACGTCCCTGGGTCTGCACCTGGATACGGCCGCGCGCATCAAGATGTCCTGGACGTTTGCGGTGGACTGGATCTTCAACCGCTGCATGCCTGCCTGGATCGTGCTGGGTGTGGCTCTCTGGTGGGGACGCCGCAGGGCGGGCAAGACTGGAGCGCAGACTGCGCCTGCCAAGGAGGTGCCAGTCGACGCGGACAGGTTGCTGCGCGAGTTCTGGCTGCTCTGGGGCCTGGTGCCGCTGCTGGCCATGCTGGTGCTGTGCCTGTTTACGGGCTCCTATCTACACCTGCAATGGGGCACGGCCTTCATGTTCCTGTGCGTGCCGGCCGTCATGGAGTGGGCGCGCTCGCCACGGAGCTGGGGTGCAGCCGGGGACATGCGTGCCGCCTGGCTGACGTTTGGGGTTCTGCAGGCGCTGCTGTTGCTGCAGTTCTGGCTGGCTTCGCCCATGGGGCTGTCGGGCTACAAGAGCACCCATCAGAACCATATCCCCGTGGACAAGATCGTGGAAGGTCTGGCGCCGGCGGCGCATCAGGCACTGGGCGGCCCTGTGGACATCATCATCGGTCCGCAGGCGCTGGCCGGGCGTATTGCGATGGAGCTGCCCGAGCGTCCGCGCGTCTATGTGGAGCGCAATCTGCAATACAGCCCCTGGATTCGTGAGGAGGAGCTGCCGAGCGCCCGCATCATCGAGGTGGTAGTGGCCCCGGACCCATTGCCTGAAGGCTTCACCCGCGCCTATGGTGTCTGGGCCTGGCGGCCGGTGAAGATCGCCAAGGGCGAGCACTGAGACCTGCCACAACAAGAATAGGCGAGCCTCTGGCTCGCCTTTTTGCTGGAGTTGCCGATTCGAGCCTAGCTGGCTGCGTGATAGATGCGTGCGCGGCCGGTCTGCGATGCGCCGCGCAGGCTGCTTTCGTAGGTGCTGTCTTCGGCCGCAGGCACCAGTGCCTTGGTACGGCGCTGGTTGAGCACGGAAAGCCGTGCCAGCTGGTCACGGACCAGGGAGATTTCGCGGTCCAGATTCTGCGCGCGCTCGCGCAGTGCAGGCGTCCAGTCGTCGGCCGAAAAGCGCCTGGCGAGCTGGGAGAACGCCACCATGGCGTCCCGCAGGCGGGTGCTGGACTGTTCCAGCGCGGATGCGTCCGGTGACTGCAGCGATGCCGAAACGGTCTGAATCACCGCATCCAGCGAATCGAGCATTTCCTGCAAGGTCATCGGGTCAGCCTCTGTTCGGGAGTTCAGCCGCGGGCGCTTCAGCCGCGGGCGTGAACCAGGAATTCTTCGGTATTGGCCAGCAGCTTGTCTGCCACGGCCTCGGCGTTGACGCGGAAGCTGCCATTGGCAATGGCTTCGCGCATGGCCTTGACGCGATCGGCATCAAAGTCGGTGTTGGTACGGCTTTGGCTGTCCAGGGCGCGGGCCGAGGACGAAAAGGACACGGGCACACCGGCGGTGCGCTCGGACAAGCCTTTGGTCGATTCTTCGGTGGCAACCGTGGTTGCGGATTTCGGGGCCTGCTTGGCGGCTGCAGCGGTCTGCTGCAGGTCCGGCTTATTGCCTATCTTCATGCTGGTTCTCCAATCGCCCTGTATCGGCGTAGGGCGCTGTAGCCTTGCTTTCGACAAGGGCGCGTAAAACTTGAGGAATATTTGGCACGGTCTTTAAAGTGAGTATGCACTCTCTTGTTATTGAACCAGAACCACGCCACTGGCATTGACCGTTCCTGTGACAAGGCGGCCATTATCCATGCGAACCCGTACCTGTTGCCCTTCTCCGGCTGCTGCCATCGCCTTGCCCGAGCCGGCAACGCTGAAACCGCCACCGTTGACCATCACCTGCACGGGCGATCCCGCCGTGAACAGGGCCGGCGGGCGCACCATGTTCTGGCGCAGAGCCTGCCCCGATGTCAGCGGACGCGCCGCGACCATGCCGATGAAATCCTCAGCATTGGCGAATACGGCAGCGCTGTCCTCGGCCCAGTCCACTTCTGCGGGGACGGCGTCCTCGGCGCTCAGCGTCTTGCCGGCGGGAATATTGCCCTGCGCTACCCAGGCCGGGCCATAGGCTCGCACGGTGATGGGAAGGAACACGTTCCAGGGCACGCTGCCCTGCACGCAGCGCAGGCCCAGCCGGGTGCGACCCCAGAGGCGACTGCCCGCAGGCAGATAGGGCTCGACCTTGGCGCAGGCTGCCAGTCGCAGACGCGAGTCCAGCTGGCCCATCTGGACCTCCATGCGCAAAGCCATGCCGTTGCCGGCCTGCACGGTCTCAGCCGACGGCTGGTGCAAAGCCGCATCGACAAAGCGCTGTCCGATCTGGCTGAGCTGCGCTGCGCCATCCTGGGCCTGTGCGCCAGCCGTCAGCAGCAGGGCGCCCAGACCCCATGCCGCAGCCAGGCCTTGAGAGGGGCGAAGGCGCGGAGATAGGGAAAAGCGGCCAGACATGCATCAATCCTTTGAAGTATCCGCAGACACAGGGCTGCAGACGATGCTGGCAAATATAGGCGCGACCCGGCTTGCGCAATGGCTTGAAGTGCCAGCGCAATACCGCTTTCTTCGCGCTTTAGTTTGCGCTGCCGATTTTCATAATCCTCGCATGCCGCAGTCCGTGGGCTCCGGCATCCCCGAATTCTGAAAGCGAGGCCGCAATGCTGAACAAAATGACCGAACGACTGGACTTCCAAAGCGAGGCGCTGCTGCTGCGCGCCGAGCGCCAGCGTGCGATTGCCAGCAATATCGCCAATGCCGACACCCCTGGTTATGTGGCGCGCGACTTCAATTTCCGCGAAGCCTTGATGGCCGCGACCAGCGGTCCCAAGCCCTTGACCCAGGCCAGCGTCACGACGGCAGGCCATATCCCGCTGCAGGCGCAGATGTCGGACGAGGCACTCAAGGCCAAGCTCGGCTATGCGGTCAATTCCCAGCCCAGTCTGGACAACAACACCGTGGATCTGGATCGCGAGCGCGCCAACTTTGTCGACAACTCCGTGCGCTACGAAGCCACGCTGCGCTTCATCAACGGCCAGGCCAAGACCATGCTCAGCGCCATTCAAGGCCAGTAAGCCCAGGAGCTCAACCATGTCCATGTTTTCCATCTTCAATATCTCGGGCAGTGCGGTCAGCGCCCAGTCCCAGCGTCTGAACGTGGTGGCCTCCAATCTGGCCAACGTCGATGCCGTGGCCGGCCCCGACGGCAGCGTCTACAAGGCGCGCCAGGTCGTGTTCCAGACCGTGCCTATGGGCAATGACGGCAGCGCAGGCGTCAAGGTCAATGCCATCAGCGAGGACAACACGCCCGGACGCCGCATCCACGACCCCAGCAATCCGCTGGCCGATGGCGAGGGCTATGTCACCCACTCCAACGTGAGCGCCGTGGACGAGATGGTCAACATGATCTCGGCGTCACGCTCCTATCAGAACAACGTGGAAGTCATGAACACGGCCAAGACGCTGCTGCTCAAGACTCTGCAAATGGGCCAGTAAGCCCGGGAACACACACATGATCTACGGCGCAAGCAGCGTGGACGGCACCACGACCAACACCACCAGCAATACCAAGAACTCGGTAACCGACCCCAACGAGGCGCAGGACCGCTTCCTCAAGCTGCTGGTGGCCCAGCTCAACAACCAGGACCCCATGAATCCCATGGACAACGCGGAAATGACCTCGCAGATGGCGCAGATCAACACCGTGACTGGCATTCAGCAGCTGAACCAGACCATGGCTTCCATGTCCAGCCAGTTCTCGGCCATGCAGGTGCTGCAAGGCACTTCCATGATCGGCCGCACGGTGCTGACGGAGGGCAACACCCTGGGCGTGGCGGCCGACGGCACGCATACCGCAGCCTTCGATCTGGAAAACCAGGCGGCCAGCGTCAAGATCCAGATCACCACGGCCAGCGGCGAGCTGGTGGACACCATCGATCTGGGGGGCGGCACGGCCGGTCGCAACTACTTCACCTGGGAAGGCAAGGACAAATACAGCGGCGACTCCTCGCAGCTGCGCTACAGCGTGGTTGCCACCAATGGCACGACCGCCGTGGCATCCACACCGCTGGCGCCCCATGCCGTGATCGCCGCCAGCTCGGCCAACGGCGCGCTGTCGCTGGAACTCGATAACGGCAGCAGCGTGGCTTATTCCGGCATCAAGGCCGTTTACTGATTGAGGAGCACATCATGGGTTTTCAACAAGGTCTCTCGGGCTTGAACGCCGCCAGCAAGAATCTGGACGTCATTGGCCACAACATCGCCAACTCCAGCACCACGGGCTTCAAGGCATCGCGCGCCGACTTTGCCGAAATGATCGCCAGCGCCATCGGCTCGGCCAGCGGTCAGAGCAGCGGCATCGGCGTCAACGTGGCCGCCGTGTCCCAGCAGTTCCGGCAGGGCTCCATCACTTCGACGGGCAACAACCTGGACCTTGCCATCAACGGCAACGGCTTTTTCGTGGTCAAGCAAAGCGACGGCAGCATCGCCTATACGCGCGCCGGCAACTTCGGTCTGGACAAGGAGGGCAACCTCAAGACCGTGGACAACGACAATGTCATGGGCTATGTGGTCGATCCCACGACCGGCAAGATCCAGTCGGGCGCCACTCCCGTGCCGATGAGCTTTCCCACAGGGCAGCCGATTCCCGCCAAGCAGACTTCCACGGTGAATGTGGAGCTGAATCTGGATGCGCGCGCCACGGCTGCCGCCGGCGACGCGACGGCCACGCCTCCCGTGGCTGCCACGCCGCGTGCCACCTATGGCACCTCGCTCAATGTGTATGACACCCAGGGCACGGCCATTCCCGTCAATCTGTATTTCGAGAAAGATGCCACAGGCAACACCTGGAACATCTTCAACTCGCTCGATGCCTCGGCCACTCCCATCGGCACGGCCGTGTTCGATGCCAGCGGCAAGCTCACCAGCGTCACGCCGAACGCCCCGACCACAGGATCGGGCACCACGCTGGACCTGAGCATCAGCGGCGGCACGGCCAATCCCAACGGCCTGCCCGCATTCGACGTGGCCTTCGATTTCGGCGGCCTGACCCAGTTCGGCACCAAGTTCGCCGTCAGCAGTCTCAAGCAGGACGGCTACACCTCGGGCGCGCTGACCGGCATCAATGTGGGCCGCGACGGCTCCATCGTGGCTTCCTACTCCAACGGCGTCACGCGTACCGAAGGTCAGATCGCCCTGGCGGCCTTCACCAATACCCAGGGTCTGGGCTCCATCGGTAACAACAAATGGGTGGCCACCTCCGACTCCGGTCCTGCGCTCAATGGTTCGGCCCAGACCGGCACCTTCGGCTCGCTGCAGTCGGGTGCGCTGGAAGAGTCCAACGTGGATCTGACGGCCGAGCTGGTCAACATGATGACGGCGCAGCGCTCCTATCAGGCCAACGCCCAGACCATCAAGACGCAGGATCAGGTGTTCTCCACCCTGGTGAATCTGCGGTAACGGGTAAGCCTCTGAGGCGCTTTGCGCCTCCTGACGGGACGCCCAGGCTGAGCGCCGGCATCCGGGGGAGGCGGAAAAAGCGAGTGATTTGACGCAAGAAAGGTCAGCATGGACAGAATAATTTATACATCGATGACTGGGGCCAATGCGGCTGCCCAGCGTCAGGCCGTGCTGGCCCACAATCTGGCCAATGCCGGCACCAACGGCTTTCGCGCCGAGATGTCCACCTTCCGCTCGGTGCCGCTGCAGGGCACGGGAGCCGGCACGCGCGTGTTTGCGCTGGAGGCCACCTCCGGCTATCAGGACACTCCCGGCCCAGCCCAGCGCACCGGTCGTGCGCTGGATGCCATGGCCATGGGGCGCGCCTGGTTTGCCGTGCAGGGGCTCGATGGCCAGGAAGCCTACACGCGCAACGGCGTGTTCGAGATCTCGCCCGAAGGGCAGCTGGTCAACAGCAATGGACAGGCCGTGCTCTCCGACGGCGGTGCGCCCATCGATATCCCGCCCGAGTCCACGATTTCCCTGGGCTCGGACGGCACGCTGACCGCCAAGATGGGCAATCAGCTGCCCGTGGCCGTGGGGCGCGTCAAGCTGGTCACGCCGCCCGTCGACGAGCCGCTGGTGCGCGGCGATGACGGCTTTTTCCGCGCGGCCCAGGGCGATGCACTGCCCAACGACGAGACGGCACGCCTGCTGTCGGGCTCGATCGAAGGATCGAACGTGAACTCCGTCGAAACCATGGTCGGCATGATCGCCGCCTCGCGCCAGTTCGAGCAGCAGATGAAGCTGCTGCAGACCGCAGAAACCAACGATAAATCCGCCAGCCAGCTGCTGAGCATGAACGGCTGATAGCCAAAGGAATACGTCATGATCAATTCGCTGTTCATTGCCAAGACCGGCATGGAAGCCCAGCAGACGCAGCTGGACGTGATCTCGCACAATCTGGCCAACGTCTCCACCACGGGCTACAAGCGCGCGAATGCGGTCTTCGAGGATCTGATCTATCAGAACCTGCGCCAGTCGGGTTCGCAGACCACCGAGCAGAACCAGCTGCCTACAGGCTTGCATCTGGGCCTGGGCGTGCGCACAGTGGCAACCAGCCGCAACTTTCTGCAGGGCAGCCTGCAGCAATCGAGCAATGCGCTGGATGTGGCCATCAACGGCAACGGCTTCTTCGAAGTCAATATGCCCGACGGCACGATTGCCTATACCCGCGACGGCTCGTTCGAGGTCGATTCCCAGGGCCAGCTGGTAACTTCCAGCGGCCTGCCCGTGGCCAATGGCATCACCATCCCTCAGGGCGCGACCAAGGTGTCAATCAGCCATGACGGCGTGGTCAGCGTCACCATGCCCGGCCAGGCTGCGCCGCAGCAGGTGGGCAATATCGCAATGAGCCAGTTCATCAATGCCGCGGGCCTGGAGCCGCGCGGCCAGAACCTCTACGTCGAGACGGCCTCCTCGGGACAGCCCCAGCAGGGCACGCCCGGCACCAACGGCCTGGGCACGATTCAGCAGGGCTATCTGGAAGCCTCGAACGTGAACGTGGTCCAGGAGCTGGTGACCATGATCCAGACCCAGCGCGCCTACGAAATGAATTCCAAGGCGATCCAGACTTCCGACCAGATGCTGGCCAAGCTGGCACAGCTCTGATTGATCACCATGTATTGAGGAGCAGCTTGCGCTTGACACATATGGTTTTCAGATCAATTCGATGCTGATTTCCATTCTGAGAAAGCGGTAGAAGCTCTGATTTCAATAGCGTGCATTGCGCACGCAGGGCACAAGGGGCGAAGCGCCTGACTGCCAAGGACTTGCCGCCATGTTCAAAGCCATTGTTTCCCATTGCCCGCCGCTCTGTGCCCTCGCCGGGGCCCTGCTGGTTTCGGGCTGCGTCACGCTCAATCCACCGCCGCCCGTGGACATGCCCTCGACGGCACCTCCCGTGCTGCAGCCGCGCGAGCAGACGGCCCAGAATCCCACCGGCAGCCTGTTCAATGCCAGCCGCTACCGCCCCATGTTCGAGGATCAGCGCGCCCGCATGGTGGGCGACTCGGTGACGGTGCAGATCGTCGAGCGCGTTTCGGCCAGCCAGAGCACGGACTCCAAGGTCGGGCGAGCCAACGAGCTGAGCACGGGCATCACCTCGCTGCCGCTGCTCAGGGGCGGCGCCGAGAAGACGGTGGCCGATGCGCTCACCCTGGGGGCCGAGAGCAAGAACGACTTCAAGGGCTCGGGAGCCACCAGCAGCAACAACACCTTCACAGGCTCGATTGCCACCACCGTGGTCGATGTGCTGCCCAACGGCCATCTGGTGATTGCCGGCGAGAAGCAGATCGGTGTCAACCACAACGTCGATGTGCTGCGTTTCACGGGAACAGTGGACCCGCGCTCGCTGCGTCCGGGCAGCACCGTGGCATCGACCCAGGTGGCCAATCTGCGCGTCGAATCGCGCAGCCGTGGCCAGGCCGGTGAAGCCCAGTCAATTGGCTGGTTGTCCCGGTTCTTTTTGAACGTTATGCCGTTCTGATTCTTCCGAGAATGGGCAGTATGAAAGTACTGTCCACGCTCCTGTCACTGCGCCCTGCGCACACCGCCTTGCTGGTGGTCGCAGCCCTCGGCGCCAGCGGGCTCACCCTGCCTGCGCATGCCACACGCATCAAGGAGGTTGCCGCCATCCAGGGCGTGCGCAGCAACCAGTTGACAGGCTACGGTCTGGTGGTCGGCCTCGATGGCACGGGCGACCAGACCACGCAGATGCCCTACACCAAGCAGGCGCTGGCCAATTATCTGGAGCAGATGGGCATCGCCCTGCCGGCCACGGGCAATGCGGCCCAGTTGCAGCTCAAGAACGTGGCGGCGGTGATCATCACGGCCGAGCTGCCGGCCTTCGCTCAGCCCGGCCAGGCCATAGACATCAATGTCTCCTCCATGGGCAACGCCAAGTCGCTCAAGGGCGGCACGCTGGTGGCGACACCGCTGCGCGGCGCGGACGGCGAGATCTATGCGCTGGCCCAGGGCAATGTGGTGGTCGGCGGAGCCGGGGCTGCGGCCGGCGGCTCAAAGGTGCAGGTCAACCACCTGAACGCGGGCCGCGTGCCGCAGGGCGCGCAGGTGGAGCGTGCAGTGCCAACCCCCGTCAACCAGGGCAGCACGATCACGCTGGGCCTGAATCAGACCGACTTCCAGACTGCCGACAAGATGGTGCGCGCCATCAACCAGCGCCTGGGTGCCGGTACGGCCATGGCCTTGGACGGCCGCACGGTGCAGGTCAACGCACCCATCGACCCGGGCTCGCGCGTGCGCATGATCGCCGAGATTCAGGAGATGCCCATCGAGACCTCCAAGCCGGCGGCCAAGGTGGTCATCAATGCCCGCACCGGCTCCATCGTGCTCAATCAGGCGGTGACCCTGGGCCCCTGCGCGATTGCCCACGGCAACCTGTCCATCACCATCAGCACCACGCCGGTCATCAGCCAGCCCGCACCGTTCTCGCAGGGGCAGACCGTGGTGGCGCAGAAGTCCGATATTCAGGTCAAGCAGGAGCCCGGCAAGGTCATCAACATGCCCAATTCGCCCCAGCTCACCGATGTGGTGCGGGCACTGAATTCGCTGGGCGCCACGCCCCAGGACCTGCTGGCCATCCTGCAGGCCATCAAGGCCGCGGGCGCGATGGACGCCGAGCTGGAGGTGATATGAGCACGTCATTGCCCCATTCTTCATCGCTGGCGGCCAGCAATGCGCTGGCTGTCGATGCACGTTCGCTCAATGCGCTCAAGACGGCGGCCGGCGAGAACAGCCCCCAGGCCGCACGCGAGACCGCCAAGCAGCTCGAATCGCTGTTCATGCGCGAGATGATCAAGAGCATGCGCGAGGCGACCATGAAGTCCGGTCTGCTCGACAGCGCGCAGGGCAATCTCAGCACCGACCTGCTGGATCAGCAACTTTCGGTGGCCATGGCGGGACAGCCCGGCGGTCTCACCGATGCCATCAGCAAGCAGCTGGCGCGCAGCATGGGAGTCGACGCCGCCGAGGACGCCGAAATTGCCGTGCCTTCCACCCTGAGCCTGAGCCGCAATGCCTGGCGCAATGTGGGCAGCAACGGCGCCTGGAGCGGCAGCCGCAGCCAGGCTGCGCAAACGATCAATGCCTATGCACCGGCTCCCAAGGGCCGCGACAATTTCGTCACGGCACACACCGGCGCGGCCCAGCGCGTGGCCAGCGAGAGCGGTATCCCGGCTCACTACATGATCGGCCAGGCAGGGCATGAGACGGGCTGGGGCAGGAGCGAGATCCGCAACAAGGACGGCAGCAACTCGTTCAACCTGTTCGGCATCAAGGCCGGCGGCAGCTGGACGGGCAAGGTTGCCGAAGTCACGACCACCGAATACATCAATGGCGCGCCCAAGAAGGTGACGGCCAAATTCCGCGCCTATGACTCCTACGAGGAGTCATTCCGCGACTACGCACGCCTGATCGGCAGCAATCCGCGCTACGAAAAAGCCATGGCCCAGACCGGTTCTGCCCAGGCCTATGCCAGCGAGCTGCAAAAGGCCGGCTACGCCACCGATCCGGCCTATGCGCAAAAGCTCAGCCGCGCCATCCAGAGCGTGGCCCAGGTCGCAGTCGCCAACGCCGGCAGCACCAACGTCGCAAGCCGTCTGGGCGCCAGCGCCCGTGCCGCCCAGATCAACAAGATCACCGAGAACCAGTCATGAGTCTTCTGAACGTGGGCGCACGCGCCCTGATGGCCAACCAGATCGCCCTGCAGACCACAGGGCACAACATCGCCAACGTCAACACCGCGGGCTACTCGCGCCAGAGCGTGGCCTTCCAGACCTCGGCGGGTCAGAACATCGGCAACGGCTATATCGGCAACGGCGCCGATGTGGCCACCATCTTGCGCAACTTCAGCGAGCTGCTCAACCGCCAGGCCGCAGCGGCCAGCGCGGTCAGCGCATCGGACGCGGCGCGCTCGCAGTCGCTCAATCAGATGCAGGAAGTGTTTTCGGGCGGCAGCAATGGTTTGGGCGCTGCAGTCAACGACATGCTGAATTCCTTTGCCGATGTGAGCAGTGCCCCCACGGATCTGACTTCGCGCAACGTGGTGCTCACACGCATGAATGAGCTGGCTGCGCGCTTTCGCTCGGCTTCCGGTCAGCTCGATGAGCTGGACTACAACACCAAGCAGCAGATGACCAACGATGTGAACGTGGTCAACAGCCTGGCCAGCCAGGTCGCGTCGCTGAACTCGCAGATCAGCCGGGCTGTGGCGACTGGCGGTGTGCCCAACGACCTGCTGGATCAGCGCGATCAACTGGTGCGTGACATCAACAAATATGTGCAGACCTCGCAGGTCGACGCCGGCGATGGCTCCATCACGCTGTTTGTAGGCGGCAGCCAGCCGCTGGTGATGGGGCAGACTGCCGCGCAACTCAGTCTCAAGGAGTCTGTGCAATACCCTGGCAGCGGCCAGATGAGCCTGTACTTCCAGCAAGGCAGCGGGCAGACGGTGGAGCTGACGGCCAATATGGTTGGTGGCGGTGAGCTGGCGGGTCTGCTGCAATTTCAGAACTCCGACTTGACCGAGGGCCGCAATTTGCTGGGCCGCATGGCGGCCACGCTGGGTGCTGCCATGAATCAGCAGCAGCAAAGCGGCCTGACGCTGGATGGCAAGCCGGGCGCTGCCCTGTTCACCGTGCCCAGCACGGTTGTGGGGCATACCTCGATTGCCGGCATCACGGCGCAGGCGCAGTTTGTGGATACGGCTTCCACCAGCATTCCAAAGACGCCGCTGGATTACACGGGCTATCAAGCCTCCGATTACAAGGTGCTGTTCAAGGACAACGGCGCGTTGTCACTGATTCGTCTGTCGGACAACAAAGTCACGGATTTTGCCGATATCAATGAGCTGGCAACGACCACGGTTGACGGTTTGCGCTTCAATGTATCGGGTGCCGGAGCAAAAGGCGAGTCCGTCCTGTTTCAGCCCTATGCCAATGTTGCGCATGACTTCAAGGCCCTGGTGTCCTCGCCGCGCGATCTGGCTGCAGCCAATCCGATTACAGCGGGCATGTCGCAGAGCAACAAGGGCAATCTGCAGCTGGCGGGACTGAAAGTCAATTCGGGTGACTTCACGGTGCCGCCTACGACTACCGGTGTGCAACTGAGCTTTCAAACCGATGCGCAAGGCAATATCAGCTATACCGTTTCGGGCTCCAGCAATGCTGGCAGCAACGTCAGTGGCAAGCCCTATGTGTCTGGCCAACCGATTGAGGTCGATGGCTGGTCCATCACGCTGACGGGGACGCCTCACGACGGCGATTCGGTACTGGTGGGCGATGCGCTGGATCCTCAGTATGGTGACGCCTATACGCGCAATGCCGGCAATGCGGGGGCCTTTATGGATCTGCGCGACGCCAAGGTGTTTGATGGTGGTACCAGTCTCAGCGACGGTTACTCGGCACTGATCGCTCAGGTCGGCACACGCACCCAGAGTGCCAATTACGCCGCCAAGCTCTCCAGCACGATTGCCGACAATCTGGAGGCTGACCGCACGGCTGTGTCGGGAGTCAACCTCGACGAGGAAGCCGCCAAGCTGCTGCAGTTCCAGCAGGCCTACCAGGCCTCGGCCAAGATGCTGCAGGTGGCACAGGGAATTTTTGACAGCGTGGTTCAGGCCGTGGGCCGCTGATCCGCAACAAGGAGCCAATCATGACCAATATCGCCCGCGTTGGCACGGCCAGCATGTATGACAGCTCGGTTCGCAACATCAATTCGCGCCAGAGCAATCTGGTCGACCTGATGGACAAGATTACCGCTGGCAAGCGCGTGCTGCGCGCCAGCGACGACCCGGTGGCGGCCGCCCAGGCCGAGCGCGCCCGTACCAGGCTGACACGCACCGAGTCCGATCAGCGCTCTCTGGACGCGCAACGAAATATCATCTCCTACGGCGAAGCGACTCTGGGCGAGGCCAACAAGGCTTTGCAAGACTTCCGCGATCTGCTGGTGAATGCGGGCAATGGCACGTTCAACCAGACCTCGCGCGATGCATTGGTGGCGCAGATGACGAGCCTGCGCGACCAGCTCATGGGCTATGCCAACCGCAAGGACAGCAATGGCTTGCCGCTGTTTCGCGGCCTCGACAGCTCCGAGCAGCCCGTGCAGGGCTACACGTTTGCGGGCCAGCCCGGTCAGTCCGGCAGTGGCGACAACAGCATTCCCAACTCGCTCGATGGTGCAGCGGCATGGATGAATGTGCCGACCGGAAACGGCGTGCTGGAAGTCAATGCAAACCAGAGCAACAAGGGCAAGGCCTGGGCCGATGTGGGCGTGATCTCGGACCCGTCCGCCGCAACCGCGCTGACCACGCCCGTCAGCGTCGAGTTCTCCATGGATGCCGACGGCAAGCCTCAGTACAGCCTGGATGGCGGAGCGACCTTCAAGCCTTACAAATCGGGTGAGGCGATCGAGGTGGCTGGCATGAAGCTGACCATCACGGGCGAACCTGCCGCCGGCGACAGCTTTACCGTGTCACCCAGCCAGCGCTCGAACATTTTCAGCGTGCTGGACAAGGCGATTGATGCCGTGCGCAACGGCAGCAATACCGATGGCTCCACGGCGACGGGGGCATTGACCCATGCCATCGCCAAGGGCCTGGCGGAAATCGATACCGGCATGAGCCGTATGCAGACCGTGCAGAGCTTTGCGGGTGACTTGCTCAACCGTGCCGATCGCATTGAAACCGGACTGTCCGCACAGTCGTTGCAGCAAGAGGCTGACCGCTCAAGAGCCGAAGATCTGGATATGATTCCCGCGCTTTCTGAAAAAGAAACCCAGACCGTGGGTCTGCAGGCGGCTCTGCAGTCTTATGCTCAGATCCAGAAGCTGTCACTGTTCAACTACATCGGCTGATTCCTGCGGGCTCTGCCCGTCTTGATGTCTCGTCGTTCACCTGTCCAAATCCTCCATGACCCAGTCTGCCCTCAGCTCTTTGACTCTTGGTTATCGGCCGCTCTGGGGACGTACGCGACGCCTGGCAGGGATTCAGCTTTATGTGCACGAGGACTCTGGCAGCTCTGCCGACATGGCGCATTTTCTGCGCACCGTGGATGAGATCTGGAGCCGTCAGGCGCCGCCGCTGCTGATATCGCCACAGTCCCGCCAGGTTCTGTGCAATCTTCTCGAGCATGCACCTCAGGGTAGCCCCTGGATCGAGGTGCGCGGTGACTGGTTGCAGCAGGATGAAGGTATTTACGAGCTGGTGCAGAAGGCCAAGGCGCGCGGGCTGATGCTGGTCTGGGGAGGATCGCTGGCCGATGTGCCCGATGCCGATGCGGCGCGCTGCTTTGCCAGCAGCCTGCTGAGCCTGCCGCCGCAAGGAGCCGCAGGACTGCCCAATGTGGTGCGCCCAAGCCAGCCGGCAAAGGATGCAGACAGGGAGGCCGCTTCGGGCTTTTTTGCCACCCAGCCCCTGAATCTGCTGGACGGCCAGATGTACCAGAGCCTGCAGAGCCTGGAGCTGGCGCGCTCCTGTCTCGACGAGCACGAAGCGGCCGCCGTGGCCGGCTGGCCTGTGGCAGACACCATGCAGGCTTTTCGGCTGCAGCAGCCCCAGCCCTCGCGCGATGCGCTCTTCAGGCTGATGAAGGCCATCGACAAGGAGCAGTCCCTGGATGTGATGGAAGAGATACTGGGTTCGGACCCGGTGCTGGCCTATCGCTTTCTGCTCTATACCAACTCGGCCGCGCTGGGCTTGCGCCGCGGCGTGGACTCGCTGCGCCGCGGGCTGGTGATGTTGGGGCTTGGCACGCTGGAGCGCTGGCTGGCCGACCAGCTGCCCCATGCCTGCACCGAACAGGATCTGGTGCCTCTGCGCACCCAGGTCGTGCTGCGCGCAAGGCTGGCCGAGCAGCTGATCGAGGCCGGGGTGAGCCTGGACCTGCAGCGCGAGATGTATTTGTGCAGCCTGTTTTCGCAGCTGGATCTGCTGCTGCATGAGCCGGTGGCCACCATCTTGCGACGCACACCGCTGAATGAGCGTATCTTCGATGCCATCGTCACGCGCACCGGTCCCTATGCGGCCGTGCTGCAGATGAGCCAGGCCCTGGAGAGCCGCGACCCGGCGCCCATCCGGCAGTTGCGCGAGCAGGAGGATTGGGAGGCCGAGGACCTCAACCGGATGCTGCTGCGCATGCTCGGTGAACTCAGGCTGGGCATGCCCCAGGCTCAGACCTGAGTGTCCGGATGAAAATTCACTGAAAACAGGCCTAATCCCATTGCAGATGGGGGATGGCAGCTATCAAACTGATGAATGTGCGATGGGGCAGAGTCGTGCATAAGCAGGGCTTGGCTGCCGCTTATCCACGCATTGCAGGGGCGCCGGATTCGGACAATTGGGACATCCAATCCGTCCGTGCGCCATGTCCGAATCCCAAGACAAAAACCTGCCCGCCACCGAACGCAAGCTGCAGAAGACGCGTGAAGACGGCCAAGGTGCGCGCTCGCGCGATCTGTCGCACCTGGCCATTCTGGGCACGGGCGCTTTGCTGGTGCTGATGGGCACCCAGCCCATGATGAATCATCTGCGCGAGGCCATGGCCCAGCAACTGGTGTTCAATGCCGTGACAGCCAAGACTCCGGCGCTGATGCTGGAGCGCTTTCAGTCCATGCTGATGCTGGGTCTTGGAATTTCCGTGATCTTCGCGCTGGTGACCACCACGGCCTCGGTGCTGTCCGGCGTGGCTGCAGGTGGCTGGATCTTCAGCTTCAAGCCCATTCAGCCGCGCTTTGGCAAGCTCAATCCCTTGTCTGGCCTCAAGAATCTGTTCTCCAAGCAGCAACTGACCACGGTGGTCAAGATGGTGTTCCTGACCATCGTGCTGGGCTTCGTGGCCTGGAAGTACATGAGTGCCAATATTGCCGAGATTGCATCGGTTTCGGCCCAGCCATCGCCCATGGCGCTCGCCATGGTGGGCTCCTGGCTGACCACGGGCGTCACCCTGCTGCTGGTCGTGGTGCTGCTGGTGGCCCTGATCGATGTGCCGTTGCAGGCCTTTCTCTTCAAGTCGCGCCTCAAGATGAGTCATGAGGAGGTCAAGCAGGAGCACAAGGAGTCCGAAGGCAACCCGCAGCTCAAGGGCAAGATCCGCCAGAAGCAGCGCGAGATCGCCGACCGGGCCAGCGTCTCGGCCGTGCCCAGAGCCGACTTTGTGGTCACCAACCCTACCCACTATGCCGTGGCACTGCGTTATGACGATGCCACCATGGCCGCGCCCCAGGTGATTGCCAAGGGCACGGATCTGGTGGCGCTCAAGATTCGCGAAATCGCGGGCGCGCATCAGATCCCGGTGCTTGAGTCGCCCATGCTGGCGCGCGCTCTCTATGCCCATGCCGATCTGGATCAGGCCATCCCCGCCGCGCTTTACACGGCCGTGGCCCAGGTGCTGGCCTATGTCTATCGTCTCAAGGCTGCACTGAGCGGCCAGGGTCCCATGCCCGATGCGCTGGGCGAGCCCCCCGTGCCTGTGGAGCTGGATCCGCACCGTGGCCGCACCCAGCCTGCGGCGGTCGATGCTGCTGCGCAGCAAGAAGGTAATCTGTGATGTCGTCGAATCCTCTGCAACTGTTCCAGAAGTGGTCTGGCTCCAATGCCGGCGCCCTGCAAGGGATGACTACTCCCATTCTGGTGGTGGCCATTCTGGGTCTGATGGTGTTGCCCGTGCCGCCCTGGCTGCTGGACACCTTCTTCACCCTCAATATTGCCGTGGCGCTGATGGTGATGATGGTGGCGGCCTACATGATCAAGCCGCTGGATTTCGCGGCCTTCCCTTCGGTGCTGCTGCTGACCACGCTGATGCGCCTGTCGCTCAACGTGGCGTCGACGCGCGTGGTACTGATGGAGGGCCACACCGGCCCCGGCGCCGCGGGTGCGGTGATCGAGGCTTTCGGCCACTTCCTGATCGGCGGCAACTTTGCCGTGGGTCTGATCGTGTTCAGCATTCTGGTGGTCATCAACTTCGTGGTGATTACCAAGGGCGCAGAGCGTATTGCCGAAGTCTCGGCCCGCTTCACACTGGACGCGATGCCCGGCAAGCAGATGGCGGTGGACGCCGATCTGAACGCCGGCCTGATCGACGAGAAGGAAGCCAAGCGCCGCCGTGCCGAAGTGGGCGAGGAAGCCAATTTCTTCGGCTCCATGGACGGAGCCAGCAAGTTTGTGCGCGGCGACGCGATTGCCGGCATCTTGATTCTGGTGATCAACGTCATCGGCGGCCTGATCATCGGCATGGCCCAGCACGGCCTGACCGCGGGCCAGGCGGCCGACAGCTATATCCTGCTGGCCGTGGGCGATGCGCTGGTGGCGCAGATTCCGGGTCTGTTGATCTCGGTGGCCTCGGCCATGGTGATCTCGCGCGTGGGCAAGGAATCCGATATGGGCCGCCAGATCGTGCAGCAGCTGTTCATGTCGCCCAAGGTGCTGGGCATCACGGCCGGCGTGATGATCCTGCTGGGCCTGATTCCCGGCATGCCGCATCTGGTGTTCATCAGCATGGGGGCATTGCTGGGCTGGGGTGCCTGGATGCTGGACAAGCGGGAGAAAGCCCGCGTCGCAGAAGAAAACAGCGCCGCGGCACCCCAGCAGCAGGCTGTGCAGGGTGACGGCGAAGCGAGCTGGGACGATCTGCAACCCGTGGATCTGCTCGGCCTGGAGCTGGGTTACCGCCTGATTGCCTTGGTGGACAAGAGCCGTCAGGGCGACTTGTTGACGCGTATCAAGGGTGTGCGCCGCAAGTTTGCACAGGAGGTGGGCTTTCTGCCCCCGGCCGTACATGTGCGCGACAACCTGGAGCTCAAGCCCAGTGCCTATCGCATGACGCTGCGCGGCGTCATGGTGGGTGAGGGCGAAGCCTTCCCCGGCATGTTCCTGGCCATCAATCCCGGCGGCATCACCACGCCGCTGATAGGCACGGCCACGACCGATCCTGCCTTTGGCCTGCCCGCGCACTGGATTGACGAGCGGCAGAAGGAAGCGGCACAAATGGCCGGTTTTACCGTCGTTGATTCGGAAACCGTGATGGCGACGCATTTGTCACACTTGATGCAAGTGCACGCGGCCAAGCTGTTGTCTCGTACTGAGACGCAGCAGCTCGTTGACCATGTGGCCAAGCTGGCCCCCAAACTCATCGAAGAAGTCATCCCGAAAATGGTGCCCATCACAACGTTCCAGAAAGTGCTCCAGCTGCTGCTGGAGGACTCTGTGCACATTCGTGATATCCGCACCATCATCGAGACGCTGGCCGAAAACGCCACGCAGACGGCCGATCCGGTGGAGCTGGCGCGTCGCGTGCGCATTGCGCTGTCGCCTGCCATCGTGCAGCAGATCTACGGTCCGACCCGCGAGCTCAATGTGATTGCCATCGAGCCCGGCCTGGAGCGTCTGCTGGTGCAGGCACTGTCGAACCCCAATGCGCCATCGCTGGACCCCGGCGTGGCTGAAATCCTCACACAAAAAGCGGTCGATGTGGCCAACCAACAGGAAGAGCTGGGTCTGCCCGCCTGCCTGCTGGTGCCGGACGTCATCCGCAACTCTCTTGCCAAGCTGCTGCGCCGTGTGGCGCCGCGTCTGCAGGTGCTCGCGCACAGCGAGATTCCCGAGACGCACACCATCCGCATCGGCCCGATTCTTAAAGGTGCAACCGCATGAATATCAAACGCTTTTACGCCCCGACTGCCCGTGAGGCCCTGGCCAAGGCGCGCATGGTTTTTGGCGACGGCACCCTGATTCTCTCCAACCGACAGACGCCGGATGGAGTGGAAGTCATGGCCACGGCCGAAGAGACCCTTCAGGACATGGATGCCGGCATGCAGACCGGCTCGCCCCTGCAAAAGGCACTGGAGCGCCGCGCAAGTGACGAAGGCATGAGCCTGCGCAAGGAGCACTCGCCTCTGGCCCCCGCTGCTGCCAGGCGCAGCCGGGGCGGTGAAGCCATGAGTACGCTGGAGCATGTGCAGGCGCGTCAGACGGCCAAGGAAGAGCAGGCCCGCGAGATGCAGATTCAGGCCAAGCCGGTCAAGGCCATCAATGAACTGGCCCAGCATTCCGTGCAGGACGATGTGGAGCAACTGTCCATGAGCACGCTGACCTTCCAGGACTATGTGCGCGAGCGCATGCTGCGCCGCCGCCATGAGTCGTCGCTGGACAGCAGCGAAGCGCTGCCCACCTTTGCCCAGCGCGTGCAGGAGCGCAACAACGAGCGCCCTGCCATGGCCGCCAAGTCTCAGGCAGCCAGCGCTGCGGTGATCCGCCACAATCCTCTGCGTCCCGAGAAGATCCAGCTCAAGGAAAGCGCCAGACCCGTCAGTACGGCTGCACCTCAGAACTTCATGCAGGAGATGCAGTCCATGAAGGATCTGATCGAGGAGCGCTTCAACACGCTGACCTGGCTGGGCCAGACGCGTCAGAACCCGATCCAGTCCAGCCTGATGCACAAGCTCATCCGCGCCGGATACTCGCCCGCACTTGCACGTGCGCTGATCGAGAAGCTGCCAGAGACGCTCTCCGCCGGCGACGCCGTGCGCTGGCTGATGCAGGTGCTGGAGCGCAATCTGCGCACCGATGCAGCCCAGCCTGCCATCTACGAGCAGGGCGGGGTGTTTGCCCTGGTCGGCGCGACCGGCGTGGGCAAGACCACCACCACGGCCAAGCTGGCGGCGCTGTGCGCGGCCAAGCATGGTCCCGCATCCGTGGGTCTGATCACGCTGGATACCTATCGCATCGGTGGCCATGACCAGTTGCGCACCTATGCCCGCATGCTGGGCATGGTGGCCCATCAGGCCCATGACAAGGCTGCGCTGCAGGACCTGCTCGGACTGCTGCAGAGCAAGAAGATGGTGCTGATCGATACGACCGGCGTGGCCCCGCGTGATCCGCGCAAGGACGAGATCATGGATGTGCTGGCCATTGAGGGCGTGCAGCAGCTGCTGGCCGTCAATGCAGCCGCTCAGGGCGATGCGCAGGACGATGTCATGCAGGCCTTCAAGGCGCGCGGATCGCAACACGCCATCCTCACCAAGGTCGATGAAGCCGTGAAGGTTGGTCCTTCGGTGGACACGCTGATCCGTCATCAGATCCAGCTGCGCGGCGTGACCAATGGCCAGCGCGTGCCCGAAGACTTCGAACGCGCCAATGCGCAACTGCTGGTCTCGGCCTCCATGCGCTCGGCGGCCAAGTCGGCCTTTGATCCCCAGTCGCTGGATCTGGACTTCTTCTTCACCCCTTCGTCCGCCAGCAGCGCAGAGGCTGCCCATGCTTGAGCGTCGCTCGCCATTGCATCAGGGCATGGCTCTGCATGTGAGCGATGCCAGCACCGCAGGCTTGCGCGTGCTGGCCGTGCTGCACAGCGCATCGGGTGCGGCTGCCGAGCAGGCCGTGCTCTGGCCGTTGTGCGCCCAGTTGCAGCGCCTGGGGCAGAAGGTGCTGGTGCTCGATGGCAGCCAGGCCGAATCCTTTCACACGCCAGGTCTTGCCCAGCTGCTGGCGCAGCATGCCTGGCAGGCTCAGGCGGGACTGCGCGCAAGCGTCGGCGACGCCCAGTCGGTGGCCAGCCTGCCCGCGCGACTGGGCCTCAAACAGCTCAAGGCCTCTGCCGACGAGATGGGGCTGGACATGCTGACGGCCCTGCAAGCCTATGTGCGCGGCTACACCACCGTTCTCATCTATGCGAGCAGCGAGACCCTGACGCCGCTGCTGCAAGGCCAGGGCCTGCAGCCGCTGCTGGTCGTGCCACCCGATTCCGAACACCTCATTGAAAGCTACCGTCAGCTCAAGCATCTGGCCTTGTTTGCCGGTGTAGAGTGCACGATTGCCGCACTGGAGGCACCGCTCGCGGCTGATGGTCCGCAGAAATACGACTGGAGCCGCAAGCAAAGCAGCTCGCAGACAGCCAAGCAAAACGCTCAGACACGCTTGCAGCGCCTGAATGCACTGCTACAGTGTTCGCAGCGCCATCTGGGCGATGCCCCGGTGCTCATGCGCTTGCGCTGGCGTCAGGCCAGCGATCTGCATCAGCTCACGCTGCACATGCTCAAGACGGCCTGCATCCTGCCCATGCAGGCCCAGCCCACGGCGGCTGCCGCGCCTGAATCCCTTGTCTGGAGCCATTGACTGCCATGTACACCGCCAAAGGCCAACTCGACCGCGACGCGCTGATTCGTCAGCATGTGCCGCTTGTGCGTCGAATTGCCTTGCACATGATCGCCAAACTGCCACCGAACGTCGAGCTGGATGACCTGATCCAGGTAGGCATGATCGGTCTGGCCGAAGCGCTGTCGCGCTTCGAGAGCGAGCAAGGCGTGCAATTCGACACTTTCGCCAGCCAGCGCATTCGTGGCGCCATGCTGGACGAACTGCGCGAAGGCGACTGGATGAGCCGTAGCTCACGCAAAAGCCAGAAGGAAATCGAGCAGGCGCTCAACCGCCTGGAACAGCGCCTGGGCCGGCCCCCGCTGGAGTCGGAGATCGCGGCCGAGCTGGGCATGGCCCTGGACGACTATCAGTCCCTGCTGGGCAAGGTGCGCGGCACGCAGCTGGTCTATCTCGAGGACATAGGCGGAGGTGACGGCGACGACGGCGACGACTATCTGGAGCGGCATGTGGCTGACTCTGGTGCCGACCCCTTTGCCTTGCTGCGTGACCAGCGCATGCGCTCCGCATTGGTCGAGGCCATCAAGGCCCTGCCGGAGCGCGAGCAGTATGTGATGGGCATGTACTACGAGCACGACATGAACCTCAAGGAAATCGCCGCCGTGCTCGGCGTGACCGAGTCGCGGGTCTGCCAGCTGCACAGTCAGGCCATCGCCCGTCTGCGCACCAAGATGCGCTCGCATTGAACACCTGAAACGGTCCGCCAGGAGAGCGGGCCATTGACCAGAACAAAGCCGCCGCTTGGGCAGATCCCATCTGCCCAAGCGGCGGCTTTGTTTTTGCAACGCAGCGGCATGGCTGCGTTTTTCTGCTTCATTGTCGATAGCGTTTGGCGTTCTGCGGCATTGGGTTCATGGATGTCTTGATCGTCGCTGCAAGCAAAAAGCCCTGTTGCATCGCTGCAGCAGGGCTTGGCTTGAGTGGCTTTGCAATCAGTGCATCACATGCGGCTGGCCGTCAAACATGTGCTCGAAACTGGCCAGCCAGGGCTCGGCGAGCACGCGAATCTGGGCATCGTTGCGCAAGATGCGTTGCATGATGCGCGCCTTTTCCTTGCGCAGTTCGGGCGCCAGCTTTTCGTCACGCGAACGAAAGCGCAGCTGCTCGATCAGCACGGCACAAGTGCCCTCATAGCGCGCAACACCGTCCCAGTCCTTGGCCTGGGCGGCCTGCAGCATCTTGGCGCTGCTTTCCTCAATGGCGCGGTAGAAGTCGATCAATGTGTGCTCCATATATGCATTGTTTTATTGCCCGGCTGCAGCAGCGGGAGCGGAACCGATTTCTTGCCAGCCTTGGGCGACAGGCTCCACCAGCGAGACTACCTCTTCCACGGCCTGCACGTCATTGCGCAAATTGGCATGAGTCAGGCGCTGGATGCAATAGTCATACAAGGCGCCCAGGTTAGCGGCAAGCTCTCCGCCCTGTTCGCGGTTGAGACTGCCCTTGAGGCCTTCTTCCAGGATGCGCACCGCACGACCCAGTTGGGTGCCCTTGACCTCTACCTCGCCGCGCTCAATCGCGCCGCGTGCAGCATTCAGGTTCTGCAACAGCCCTTCAAACAGCATCTGAATCAGGCGATGTGGCGATGCGCTTTCCACGCCAGACTGAGCACCTACCTGGCGATAGGCACTCGCAGCGCGGGAAAAAGAGGGGGTATACATGGCAGGCTTCCTTGTCAACGACTTACCTTGGATATCGGCAGTCGCTTTCCAAAATCAAGTTTTTTTTGGCCCCGTGCAGAACTGAGCCGCTTTACGCAAAGCGCGAATCTTCAGCTGCTCTTGTTCCAGGCAGCAATCTGGTTCTGCATATAGGTGCTGAGCGCCGAGATGGAGGACATCTGCGAGTCCAGTGCCGAGTATTGACGCGTCAGTTTGGCCTCCAGCGTCGTCGCTCCCGCGTTGATCTTGTCCTGGTCCTTTAGATTGCTCTTTTTGCGCAATTCGAGTGAGTCGGTCTTGCTGTTCAGCGTTCCGTCATAGGCCAGCAGCTCATCCGTGAATTTCTTCATGCTCACGGCAATGCCGCCACCGGTTCCATCGCTGGAAGACTTGGCTGCGAAAAGCGACTTGAGGGCGTCGGGTGAGTCCAGGGCCTTGTCCAGCTTTTCGGACTTGGTGATGCTCAAGGTGCCATCCTTGTACTCGATACCGATATCCGCCAGGCGCTTGAGATCGCCCGTGGCATTGCTGGCCGAGCCGCTGAGCAGGGAGCGCAGGCTGCTTTGCAGACTGATCGTGGCTGAATCGCCCTGGAACAGTCCCGATGGATCGTTTTCGTCGGTCGAGGATGTCTGTTTGCCGCTCTCGTCCCGCATGCCCTTGGTGGTCTTGGTCAACAAGTCGTTCAAGGCATTGAAAGCGTCTACAAAGTCCTGAATGTTCTTCTTGGTGGCGGTCTTGTCAGCCGTCACGGAGACGCGCGCAGGCTTGTCCACATTGGTCGCCTGATCGACGGTCACCTGGTTGACCGTGATCTTCAAGCCCGGCAGCACATTGTCGAAGTTGTCAGTGCTGGAGGCTTGCGTCACACCATTGATGGTGATCTTGGCATCCTGCGCCCCTTGGTTGGCAGGGATGGAGAAACTGCCCACGGCGGAGCCGCTATCCGTCACGCTGAATGCCGCATCTGCCCCCGTCGCCTTGGAGCGAAGCATCAATTGCTCGTTGCCTGCGCCATCACGCATCACCAGAGCCTGCATGCCGGAGGCCTTTTCATTGATTTTCGCGGCCAGCGTGGTCAGCGTGTCGCTGCTGGTGTAGTCGACATTCACCGGTACGCCAGTCTTGGTGTTCTGGATGCTCAACGTGCCTGCCGCACCCATCTTCTGATCCACGGCACGCGCAGCGTTCACCGATGTCTGCGATCGAGCGAGCTGGGTCACCGACACGTCATACGTCGCCGCGCTGGTAATGCCCGACACCGTCATCGACACTGCGGAGTTGCTGGAGTTGATGGTCATCGAATTCCAGCCGCTATCGCGCGTGAGCTTGGCATTCGCATCGGCCAGCGTGCTCGACAGCGACTTGATCTGAGCATAGGTCGAAATCTGGGTCTGGATGGTCTGCTGTTTGACCTGCAGTCCTGCCAAAGGCTGCTTTTGCAGAGACACCATCTTGCTGATGATGTCCGAGACATTCAGGCCACTGCCAATACCCACAGAGGAAACTGCCATTTTCTACTCCTTGCGGCCGTGGACTCCCGCAGTCCATGCCTATCACTGCCGCCCATTCTGGGGCAAGAAGAAAAAATCAAAAGCATGAAAAGCAGCATGAGGCCTTGTCTATCGCGGCTTTGGACTCGGGCCTCACAGCTTTTCCCGCCTCTTTCTCGGCTTTTTGGATGAGAACTTGAGTGCTTTTTACAGGCGCATGCAAAAAAGGCGGTCTCGCATTTGCAAGACCGCCATCAAAAAGCAAACTTTCACTAGAGCTTGCCTGCGATGCCTCTCATCGAGACGACGCAGGCAGCTACCGTCATCAGCGCAGCAGGCTCAGGACCTGCTGGGGCAGCTGGTTGGCCTGGGCCACCATCGCCGTGCCGGCCTGCTGCAGGATCTGCGTGCGGCTCAGGTTGGCGGTTTCCTTGGCGAAGTCGGCATCGGTGATGCGGCCGCGGGCTGCAGTGATGTTCTCGCTCTGGATGTCGATGTTCTCAACCGATTTCTCGAACCGGGTCTGGATGGCACCCAGGTCACCTCGGGAAGAGTTCACCTTGTCAATGGCCTTGTCGATACGCTGCAGAGCTTCCCAGGCACCAGATTGAGTGCTGATGTCCACCTGGTCAATGCCCTTGCCGCCGCCCGCGGTGGCGGCACCGGCCGTAACGTCCACTGCTGCGATGCTGCTGCCCGTGTCAATCTTGACGTTGGCAATATCGTCGCCATTGGCCTGATTTTCGGTGGCGCGCAGCTCGATCTTGGTCTTGTCGTCGCTCAGGAAGGCTGTCACGCCGGTGTCGGCCGTCTTGGAGTTGATGGCCGCCACCACCTTGCCCAGGGCTTCGTCCTCGGTCACATTGGCATCCTTGGCAATCTTGACCGAAGTCTCGGTGCCATTGGAGCCCGTGATCTTGATTGTCACATCGCCAGCCGAGATCGATGCCTGTGCCTGTGTCTTGACCGTTGCCGCAGTGACATCCGCTGCCTTGCCGTAGGTCGAGTTGCCGAGCTCATCGACCTTGGTATTGGCCAGAGCGCCCACGGTGATGTTGTCGCCGGAGTTGGCGCCCACCTGGAAAACTGCACCGGTGAAGCCACCGTCGAGCAGCTTGGCACCGTTGAAGCTGGTGGTCTTGGCCACGCGGTCCACTTCATCACGCAGCTGGGACAGTTCGGACTGCAGGGCTTCGCGGTCACTCTTGCTGTTGGTGGCATTGCCCGACTGCACAGCCAGTTCGCGCATGCGTTGCAGCATGTCGCCGACCTTGCCCAGCGCGCCTTCAGCTGTCTGGGCCAGGGAAATACCGTCATTGGCGTTGCGCGATGCCACGGACAGGCCGCGCACCTGGGTGCTCATGCGCTCGGCAATGGCCAGGCCGGCGGCGTCGTCCTTGGCGCTGTTGACACGCAGGCCCGAAGACAGGCGTTGCATGGAGGTCGCCAGCGAGTTGCCAGACAGCCCCAGATTGCGTTGTGCATTGATGGACACAACATTGGTGTTAATGGTCATTGCCATTTGAGTTTCCCCTTTTTCTAACGCTCACTCGGTGATATGGAATCCGATGGTTGGGAGCACACGAAAAACATGCGCATTTCCATCGACTCCTTTTTTTCAGGCAGTCTGGCTACCCGTTCTTGCCAAAGCCCTGCACTGAAGCTGGGGAGTTGCAGTGCAGGGCCTTGTGTTCATGTCAGGCCTCGCTGTAAGAGCGCATCGTCAAGGCCTGACTTCATTACTTCAGCAGGCTCAGCACTTGCTGAGGCAGCTGGTTGGCCTGGGCCACCATGGCCGTGCCTGCTTGCTGCAGAATCTGTGTGCGGCTCAGGTTGGCGGTTTCCTTGGCAAAGTCTGCATCAGTGATGCGGCCACGCGCTGCCGAGAGGTTCTCGCTCTGGATGTCGATGTTCTCGATCGACTTCTCGAAGCGAGTCTGGATGGCGCCCAGATCGGCACGGGCAGAGTTCACCTTGTCGATGGCCTGATCGATACGCTGCAAGGCTTCCCAGGCACCGGATTGGGTGCTGATGTTTACTTTGTCAATTCCCTTGCCGCCAGCTTCGGTGAAGCTTGCCGCGTCCACCGAGGCAATGCTGCTGCTGATCGAAATATTGGAGAGCGCATCGCCATTGGCGGGGTTTTCGGTCGCACGCAGCTCGATCTTGGTCTTGTCGTCGCTCAGGAAAGCTGTCACGCCTGTGTCTGCAGTCCGAGTATTGATGGCTGCGATCACCTTGCCCAGGGCCTCGTCCTCGGTCACGTTGGCATCCTTGGCAATCGTGACGTCGGCTGCTGCCTTGCCATTGGCGCCGGTGATCGTGATCGTCACATCGCCAGCCGAAATCGCCGCCTGCGCTTCAGATTTGACCGTTGCTGCGACCAACCCACCCGTCACTTCGCCATAAGCAGACTTGCCCAGCTCATCCACCTTGGTATTAGCCAAAGCTCCCACCGTGATGTTGTCGCCCGAGTTCGCACCCACCTGGAACACACCACCGGTGAAGCTGCCGTCCAGCACCTTCTGACCGTTGAAGGTGGTGGTCTTGGCCACGCGATCCACTTCGTCACGCAGTTGCGAGAGTTCGGCCTGCAGGGCTTCGCGGTCAGACTTGCTATTGGTGGCATTGCCCGACTGCACGGCCAGTTCACGCATGCGTTGCAGCATGTCGCCGACCTTGCCCAAGGCACCTTCTGCCGTCTGGGCCAGAGAAATCCCATCGTTGGCATTGCGAGAAGCCACGGACAGGCCACGCACCTGGGTGCTCATGCGCTCGGCAATGGCCAGGCCGGCCGCATCATCCTTGGCGCTGTTGACACGCAGGCCCGAGGACAGGCGTTGCATGGAGGTCGCCAGCGAGCTGCCCGACAGGCCCAGGTTGCGCTGGGCATTGATCGAAACAACGTTGGTGTTGATGGTCATGGCCATGATGGAATTCCTTTATGCAGACGGTATTGATGAATGGTTTGCTTGGTTGCCGGAGCCTTGCATTGCGGGCCTCTTTGGGCTTTGCTTGCCGCTTTTGCGGCTTGCCTGCTCCGTACAATGCAGTTATCGGGCTGTATTTTTTTTTCTTTAGCGTTTTTTCATCTCGCCCGCAGCAAGTCGCCCAAGGGCTTGCTGCGCCGGGCAGATTCTTTACAAAAGCCTCCGTATCAACAGCAGCATGCTGAACAGGCTTTTGGGCGTGAGTCCGCTTCATGGCTGAGAACCAGCCGGTGATGCCGGGGGCTTGGGAAAGCAGCAAGAAGGCGGGCAATTGGCGCTTTATTCGGTCGTATGCAGGTCAGCGGTTCATAGAAAAATCCTCTCATCGCTAGGTTTGCCAATCGCTTAACCAATGTCTTTGGTCACTGCAGCGATGCTCCAAGCCCTAATTCCGGAGGTTTCTAGACATGGCTGCTACCATCAACACCAACATCATCTCGATCAACGCCCAGCGCAATCTAGCCCTCTCAGGCACGTCGCTGGCGACCTCCATGCAACGCCTGTCCTCGGGCCTGCGTGTCAACAGCGCCAAGGATGACGCAGCCGGCCTGGCCATTGCCGAACGCATGAATACACAGGTGCGCGGCCTGCAGGTTGCATCGCGCAATGCCAACGACGGAATTTCCCTGGCCCAGACGGCCGAAGGTGCGTTGGGCAAGGTCGGCGACATGCTGCAGCGTATGCGCGAGTTGGCCGTGCAAGCCGGCAATGCCACCAACAGCAAGAGCGACCGCGAAGCGCTGCAGGCCGAAGTCAAGCAGCTGTCCTCCGAAATCGATCGTGTTGCCAAGCAGACCAATTTCAACGGCCAGAAGCTGCTGGAGGGCAGCTTTGCGGGTGCGGTGTTCCAGGTGGGCGCCAACTCTGGCGACAACATCACGCTGGGCGCTTTGGCAGATACACGGTCCTCGCAGCTGTCCTCGGTGTCCTATGGACAGTCGACAGTCTCCCCCGTTGCGACTGCCCAGCCCATTGCTGCAGGCCAGCCCCTTGCCGATTTCAGCACCGCTGCCGCCGATGTGACCATCACCGTTGGTGGTGGCTCTGCGATCAACCTGGGGCCACTGGCCGCAGCAGGCAGTCCCCAGGAGCGCCTGGGACAGATCGTGGAAGCCATCAACAACAAAACCGGTGATACCGGCGTGACCGCCTACCTGACCAAGATTGATGGTTCCGAGAACTACCAGGTGGACATCCTGTCCAACAAGCTCGACGGCAGCGGCAACCCTGTGTCCGTGACTTTTGGGGGCGCCGACTTCAGCGCGCCAAGCGTGGGCCTCAACCCTGCGGCCAATCCAGCTGGCATCAGCTTGACCGGTGGCGCTGCCCCTGCTGCAGGTTCCGTCAGCAAAGCTCAGGGCATCGAAGACATTGATGTATCCACCCAGGCGGGTGCCTGGGTTGCCTTGCAGAAGATCGACAGCGCCGTAGACCAGATCAACAGCGCACGAGCCACGCTGGGCGCCATGCAGAGCCGCTTCGAGAACGCGGTCAACAATATCGACATCCAGTCGGAAAACCTCTCGGCCGCACGAGGACGCATCGTTGATGCAGACTTTGCCAAGGAAACCGCCAACCTGAGCCGCACACAGATCCTGCAGCAGGCCGGCACGGCCATGGTGGCCCAGGCCAACCAGATTCCCCAGCAAGTGCTGCAGCTGCTGCAAAAATAATGTCTCGGGGTGGTGCTTCGACGCCGCCCAAGCTCTCAACTTTTAAAAATAAGCTGTTATCGCTTGCCAGTCTTTGCTTTCAGATAGAAATCTATTTGAAAGCGAGGCATAGCAAGCAGTAGCAGCTATTTTTTTATCATTTCTCGCTGTTCGGTAATTGCACTACCGCTGATAACATCAGCTATCCGCCACACAGGCTCAAAGACGGAAATCCAGCGGTGGCATGCGCATGGCCATCGCCCCTTGTCGAAGGGGGAGTCTGGTATTTCATCATCTATCTGCATTAAAAATGAAAAATCTGACTATCATTAAAAATAATGATAATCCTCCTCCGCTGGTTTCCATATTGATGGCTACATATAATCATGCGCCATATATAGAGCAAGCACTAAAAAGTATTCTTGAGCAAAAAACAAGTTTTGATTTTGAGCTGGTTGTTTGCGACGATGCCTCGACCGACAAAACAGCGGACATCGTAAAAGAGTTTCAGAAAAAATATAAGAATCTTACATTGCTGGAGCAGCCGAGCAATAGTCGCGGTATCAACAATCATTTTGACGGCTACCAATACATCAGCAGTAAATATATTGCCTTCTGTGAAGGAGATGATTACTGGGTTTCGGATGCAAAACTGGAAAAGCAAATAAATTTCCTAGAAGAGAATCCAGATTTTTCTGTGTGTGTCCACAAAGTGGAAATGCAGTTCGAGAAAGCCACATCTAACCAAAAGCAATACGTTTACAAAGATTTAG
The DNA here is from genome assembly GCF_000739375.1 of Comamonas testosteroni TK102. Taxonomy (NCBI): domain Bacteria; kingdom Pseudomonadati; phylum Pseudomonadota; class Betaproteobacteria; order Burkholderiales; family Comamonadaceae; genus Comamonas; species Comamonas testosteroni. The sequence goes on from NZ_CP006704.1 coordinate 508,158, forward strand.
CCTCCAGCGACGAAAGAATTCGAGAAGGTATTTTCTACGCCGATGAACTGATTTCCAACTACTTCCTACATACAAGTTCATTTGTTTTTCGATATAGATTCAGTGAAGGCCTTCCCAAGTGGTTTAGAAAGTGGATGACGTTTGATCATGCCATACTGATGCTGCACGCGGTCGAAGGAAAAACAAAATACTTTGATGAGGTGATGAGTGTCTGGCGAAGAAATGAAACCGGGTTCTCATGGCTGCAAAATGTAGACAAAGGCGCCTTCTTCCAAAAGGAAGGCCATGGCTGGATAAATATTTATCAGGAAATGGATAAATTTTTTGCAGGTAGATTTCATTATCAGATCCGAGAGAGGATTTTGCTTTCCATACGCAACATGGTGAGCAATCATCTTGAGACGGGCAACCTTCCTGCAGCTCAAATAATACTGGAAAAGTATGAGGAATGGTGCGGAAAATTCTTTAAGGATAATGCTCCAATATTCCGTGCCATGGAGCTGGCTTTTCCAGACGATAAAAATTACGCACCTCCATGGCAGACAATAAAGAACTCTCCGCCAAAAATTAAAAAAGTTGGCGGTATGAAAAAGCTGGATGTGGAAATTATTTCCGAGGTCGAAGACAGCATTTGGCAAAGCTGGACAAAGGATAAAGAGTTTTCGACATTCTCATCGTTCAATTCAGCTTTGATAAATTGGGCATACAACCAGAGAATAAAAACCTTATGGCTGCCAAGTACTATTGCTGCTACATTGATAGAGCAATTGAATGCATTGAAAATACCCTATTATATATATTGTGTTAATAGTGATTTCTCTCCAAATATAGATTTCATAGAGCAGGCAAAATCTGGCGACGCGATTCTGATTCAGTCCTGGCTGGGTCAACCACTCCCGGAAAATATAAATAATGCCATTGCAACGCATAAGAATATTTACTGGATCGAGGATCGCTCGCAAACGAGCACTCCATCTCATAATAATGAGGCGGATGTCACCATCTACACACCTGTCCAAGTGCTGGGCGTTCCAGATGGGTGCATATTAGTTGGAAATGGCTTATCCAGTTTGCAGGAAATTGCTCCTGAAACAATCATCGATGAAAATTCATGGATTGAGCAGCACCAGAAATTGCTGGTGCAACAATTAGATTGCAATTCTCAGGATTTTTCAGAAGTCCTTAGTCAGGCTATTGCTATCAAAAATCCCATGCCAGTGGGTGCCATGAGTTCCTTGAGCATGGCTATGCTCAAAAGAATTTCTGCTCCATCTGTTATTTCTCGAACGCAATGCAATTTCAACTTCTTGAATGAAAAGTTGGGAAATTATTCATTCCTCAAAGAAAATAAGAATATAAATTTTGCCCCAAATTTCTTTCCATTTGTACTGCCAGATCACATTCCTGCACCTTTTTTCATAACTGCATTGCATCATCACGGAATTTTGTGTGAGGCTGTTTCCAATCAGCTTAAGGAAGTCGGGGCATTGACTTTGTTGGTGAGCAAGATAGTTCTTCTGCCATGCAATCATCAACTAGATCAAGAAGATGTTGAACACATTTCCAATGAAGTATTGAAAATACTTGGTGGAAACTCAAGATTTGGAACTCCTGGGACACGACCAGCTTAGTTGATGAAAGAAAATCATGGCATTCCTCACGCAAGACCAGATAAATGATATCGGCTTTAAGTATGTAGGGAAAAATGTAAAAATAAGCGAGAAAGCCTCTATTTACAATCCCGATAGGATCCAGATTGGAGACAATTCCCGTATTGATGATTTTTGCATCATTTCCGGGACATTGATAATCGGGCGCAATGTACACATTGCGACTTTCTGCAATGTGGTTGGTGGGGAACCTGGAATCACGCTGGAAGATTTTTCGGGCCTTGCTTTCGGATGCCATGTTTTCACGCAAAGTGATAGTTATGCGGGCGATGCCTTGACCAACCCAACAGTTCCTCAGCGCTACAGAAAAGAAACTAAAAAACCAATCCTGATCAAGAAGCATTCGATTGTTGGAACCAACTCCATTATTTTCCCCGGTGTCATTCTGGCCGAAGGAACATCTGTGGGGGCCAATTCAATGGTTACAAAGTCCACAAAAGAATGGACTATCTATTTTGGTAATCCTGCAAAAATAATAAGATCAAGAAAGCAGGATGCACTAAGACTAGAAAAAGAATATCTTGAATCAGAAGAAAACAGATAGCTAGAAATGAACGCTAAAGTAATCGAGTTTATTGGGCCCAGCGGGATTGGTAAAACCACATTTTTCAATCATTTAAAAGGTGTAATTGACCCTGCTTGGTTGGGAATGGATGATGTCAGAGAAATCGCAAAGACTCAAAATGTCAGTGAACCTGATGACATTGTCAGAACGATAATTTATCGTAAGAGAGAGAATGTCGAGAAGCTCAATCGATCGGAATTTCAGAAAAAGTTCATTGGTGATTATTTTAATGAAATTATCACATTGGATCAGCTTGTTTCAAGCTCAAAGAATTTGAAGTTAATAAATGATGATGGCGTATTTCACAATTTTTCAAAAGAAATATTAAGCGCATCAAAAGAGAAATATAACGAAGTTCAGAAGCTTCTTCTTAACAGGAAAATTATTTACTTCACAGCATCTTCAGAAAAGATACTGGATAACCTAAAGGAGCGTCATCAGAAAACCCCCGGTGCTTCTAATGATTGGTATGGGTATACACAAAAAAACTCAATATCAATCCAAGAGATGATAGAAATTTCTGTGAATGAAAGTGAAGAGATTTACAATCTAGTTAAATCGATGGGTGCTGCAGTAATGCGCATCAATTTGGACGAGGACAATATGGAAAATATAGAGAAAGCCCAGAATTTTATCGATGAGCATCCATGCTCAGTTGACTTCATAACTAAAGAAGATTTTATTCGCACCGCTGAGCTTAATAACAGCAAGCATTGGAAGACTCAGCCTTTGGAAAACCGGTGGGAGTACCATGAAAAATCGATTCAAATACTGAAATCACTGCAGATCAGCAATCCCGATGAAGTGCTGGAAATTGGTACAGTGGGCATGCAGTTGCTACCAGGCAGCGAAACCATGGATATCGAGGGTTACTGGAACTATGAAGGGAAAAATCCAACGTATCTACACGATGCCAGAAAAACGCCATGGCCTCCTGAGAAGAAGTACAAAGCGATTGTGGCCTTGCGCGTTTTTCAGTATCTGGCCCCTTTTCAAGATATCGCATTCAATGAAGCCAAAAAACTAGGCGAGAATCTTATAATTGTCACTCCTAGAGGTAGGGAATATATTCCCAAAGGTATGGAGGAAACAAAAGGGATAACATATGAGGAATTCCTGAAATGGAATGATGGAAACCCTCCAGATTTCCACCAGGAAATGAAACTTGGTGATTTTTATTACTGGAATTTCAAGAAATAACAATGAGATGCATTGATTGCACCTGTTTCATGTGCGAAATCAATGCATCTTTAATGAAGCATCATTAAAAATGAAAATAAGCATAATGCAGCCGTATTTTTTTCCATACATTGGATATTATCAGCTGGCTTATTCAGTGGATGAATTTATTTTCTTTGATGATGTCAACTTCATAAAGAAGGGCTATATTAACAGGAACGAAATTCTCCTGAATAAAGAGCGTTTTAGGTTCAATCTACCTATTCATGGTATCAGCCAGTTTAAAAAGATAAACGAACACTTCTATATTGAGGATTTCAGGAAGTTCAAGAATCACCTCACATTGGCTTATAGGGATGCCCCATTCTTTATGCCAGTGATGAGTATGATTGAGGAAATTCTTCAGTCGGAGAAATTTAACGTTGCAGAGATAAATTCAAAAACGCTGATATATGTTTTTCAATATCTGAAGATTCCTCGCTTATTCTCCTTCTCATCCGATCTGGATATTTCTGACTCCTACAGCGGAGAAGATAGAATTATCGAGATCTGCAAATTGAAGAAATGTAGCAGCTATCACAATGCTGCAGGAGGCAGAAATTTATACAAGAAAGAAAGTTTCTCCAAGAATAATATAGATATTGGATTCATGAAGAATGAAACTGAGAATTACATGCAAGGTAATTCCAGATTTATTTTTGAAAAAAATCTTTCCATGCTTGATGTTCTTATGTGGTGTCCTCCACAGAAAATTGTGGAGTTGCTCAAGCAGTATAAAATTGAAAGCTAGAAAATTTCAGCTCTGGAACAAACCCTCGAATATCTTGATGACTCTATTCTTCTGCGACGAGTTCATTTCCAGGAAAAATGGCAGCCCAAGCAGGGTTTTGTCCAGCAACTGCGCGTGAGGAGCATCCAGGCATAGCGTATGGGGTGGATGCAATGCAGGCATATTGGATAGCAATGGCTGATACCAACGCCTCGTCATAATATTCGCTGACTTGCAGTTTTTTTCTAACTGATTACGCATTACCTGATCAGGAAGACGAGCACACAACAACGTGGGTGCCATCAAGGAGCCGCCAGTACCACTTTTTTGCCATGTTAAACGGTAGGCACTTGCTTTATCCAATTCCTGGATCATCTCAGCCTGCAAATCCCGGCGTTGTTTTGCTCGCTGCTCCCATTTTTGTAAAGACACCAGGCAAATGGCTGCATGGTATTCACTCATTTTGGCATTGGTGCCACATTGACTGAGTGCTCCTATAGGCAAACCAGCGGCCGGATTTAGATTGATTCCAAAATTTGAAAGTTGCCGTACATGCTCAGCCAGACCTGGCCGTGTAGAAACGACCACCCCACCTTCAACGGCAGGCAGGCTTTTGGTCGCATGCAGACTGAACACCAAAGTCCCCTTCTTGCCTTGCAACCATTGACTACCATACGCAGCAGCAGCATCGATGACAACAGGGATTCCGGTCTCTTTCTCAAACAGCTCCCACGCCCCCATATCATGCGGCATACCGAATGTTGCAACAGGCATCACGGCATCGATCCGCGTCTGGGCGCAGGCTGTCCGAGCTATTTCCGGGGTCAGCATCCATGTATCTGCATCCACGTCAGCCAGCACCGCCTGATACCCTGCTCGCAATACAGCTGTAGCTGTAGCAACAAAAGTAAAAGCCGGCACCAGAATACGTGCATCTTTGGGTAAATTCAAGGCTTGAAGCACCAGCTCCAGACCCAGAGTTGCATTTGCGACTGTCGTGATGAATTCATTACTCAGGTCAAACTTTTCAGAGAATCTAGTTTCTAGCTCCTTTACCAAGGGACCAAAATTCGTGTAACTTCTGGATGCATGTATACGTTCCCAGAATGGCAGTATTTCTTGAGGCTCAGGAATATCTGGAACCAACAAAGGCAGTACGTCTATCTTTTTATTATCATCCATTGTGCTCTCCAATTAGATAAAATTCTCTATTTTTTCATTCACATGAAGAAATTCTTTTTTATCATTAATGAAGTTGATCCACATTAGACGATATGCTTTCTCCAACCCTTTAACCATTCTAGGGAAATTCATTAAGAAACTATTCCTTAATAACTCCCTCGCTTCATGACGCTGCCGTTGCATTCTCGAAGGATCATCTATTATTTTTAAGACGCAATCTATGTAGTCGTCCTCATTCTCTGCAATTTCACCGCCAAGCTTCAAGCTGCGCAAGGCGCGACTGGTCGTTGCACCAATATCTTCTTTTACATCCAAGGCAACAATTAATAGCCCCATCCATAAAGCATGCAGGGTGGTGGTGCCCCCGGAAACAGGCGAAGTATCCAGTGCTATATCCGCGATGTGACCAAGCTCCATGAACCTGTCCAACGGCTGCTGGTGCAGCACCGAAACGCGATCCAGCGGTAAATTTGCGGCTTCTACTCTGGGCTGCATATGTGCTTGTGCGGCCTCTGGATTTTCCTCTTTTACCATAATGATCAGGCGAATATCTGTTCTTTTATGCAGAATACGTGCCCACAGGCGAAGCATTTCATCGGTTATCTTTGAGGAGTTATTCAGAGATATTAAGGTGGGATACCCGTTTCGAAGCATGGGAGGCTCTTCACATAACGGGGCATAAAATGGTGGTGTATAGCAAAATGGGAAATCTAGACGAAACAATGTCTCGAAATAATTTTTCTCAACACTTGCGGGGCCTCCCAAGCGGTAATCCATGGCCTTCATCCCCAGCGTCTGCATATAGCCCAGCCAGGTCACCTGCACGGGGGCGGCACGGCGCGCGAAAACGCCCAGGCGGTGGCCCTGTGTATATCCGGACAAGTCCACGAGCACGTCGATTTCGTCCTGACGGATTCTTTCGCACAGCGCTTCATCGTCCATCTCCATCACATCCAGCCAATGCGGCACCAGGGAGCGCATGTGTTCAGTGGTGCTGTCGCTGGGGCCATTGGAGTAGACATGCACCTCGACGTTGTCCGGATTGTGGTGGGCCAGCACGGGCTGCATGAAAAAGGCCACCGAGTGCTGGCGGAAGTCCGCCGTTACGTAACCTACCCTGAGCTTCTTGCGCGGGCTGCGGTCTGCCACCTTCAAGGGTTTGGCCTTGCGCGTCAGCGGATCGGCAAAGCGCCTGCCCCAGTCGCGTGCCGCTTGCAGTGCCAGCATGGGGTCACGACTGGTGTGTGCGTGGATGTAGGCGCGCATCATCCATTGCGGGCCAAGATTGCCTTTCTTGGCAACCTTGTCTATCAGGTCACAGGCTTCCTGCTTGCGTCCCGTGCTGAACAGGGCCATGGCCATCAGATGCTCGGCCTGGACTTCCCTGGGATCAAGCTCCAGCACCGTCTGCAGCGCCTCGATCGCAGGCTTCCAGTCCGACATGCGCGTGTAGGCCAGGCCGATCAGCAGCCACAGTTTCGGATTGCGAACGTCCTGCGCCACCTGCTGCATCAAGGCGGTGAGCGCAGGCACAAACTGATTGGTCTTGATCAGCTGATGGATCTCTTCAAGCTCCGATGGCGTGGCTTGCTGCGGTGTTGAGTTCGCGGTGGTGGAGGGGGAAGACATTGGTACCCAGAGAAATGCAAAAAGTGCACTGGCATGCTGTGCGTAGAGAGCCCGATATGGTGCCACCTCAATATACCTGTCGCACTCTTGGTCATCGGCGAGTTAAGACCCCCAATAGCAGCCCATGAACAGGTACGTCTTTACCTTTCAATTCGGCTGCCGCCCTACAAAAGAGCCTGAAGCTGCCGATCTAGAGAGCAATCACCCGGCTTTTTTCCGTTAACAATCACGGCCCGCCCCCTCACAATCACTTCCCATGCTTGTTCTCATCGGTTATATCGTCGCCTTCGGCTGCATCTTCGGCATGTATGTGCTGCACGGCGGCAGCGTGGGCGTTCTTGTCAAGGCGCTGCCGTTCGAGATGGTGACCATTGGCGGTGGCGCCCTGGGCGCATTCATCGTCAGCAACCAGCCCAAGGTGCTCAAGGCCACAGCCAAGGCGATCCCTTCGGCGCTCAAGCCCTCGCGCTACAACAAGGCGCGCTATATGGAAGTGATGGCGCTCCTGTACGAGCTGCTGCAGAAGGCGCGCAAGGAAGGCCTGATGTCGATCGAGTCCGATGTGGAAGATCCGCAGTCCTCGACGGTGTTCCAGAACTATCCGCAGCTGATGGCCGACCACCATGTCGTCGAGTTCCTGACCGACTATCTGCGCATGATGGTCTCGGGCAATCTCAACTCGCATGAGATCGAGGCGCTGATGGACAGTGAAATCGAAGCCCATCATGCCGAGGCCCATGCCCCGGTGATGGCACTGAATCGTCTGGCGGGCGCCCTGCCGGCCTTCGGCATTATTGCGGCCGTGCTGGGTGTGGTGAACACCATGGCTTTCGTGGGGCAGCCCCCGGCGGTGCTGGGCGGCATGATTGCCTCGGCGCTGGTGGGTACCTTCCTCGGGATCTTGCTGGCCTATGCGCTGGTGGAGCCCATGGCCGCGCTGCTGGAGCAGCGTGCGCAGGATGCGGCCAAGGAGTTCGAGTGCATCAAGGCGACGTTGCTGGCCAGCATGCAGGGCTACAACCCGGGCACGGCCATCGAGTTCGGCCGCAAGGTGCTGTTCTCCACCGAGCGCCCAGGCTTTCTGGAGCTGGAGTCGCACGTCAAGGGTAAGAAGTGATGAGTGCCCGCTCTCGCCAGTATGTTGTGATGGAGCGCTGCCATGGCTGACAAGAAACTGCAGCCCATCATCATCAAGCGTGTCAAGAAGACCGCCCATGCCCACCATGGTGGCGCCTGGAAGATTGCCTATGCCGACTTTGTGACGGCGATGATGGCCTTCTTCTTGCTGATGTGGCTGCTGGGTTCGACCGCTCAGGGCGAGTTGCAGGGGATTGCCGCGTATTTCAATTCGCCGCTGAAGGTGGCGATGTCGGGTGGCAGCGGTGCGGGCAACAGCTCCAGCATCGTGCCAGGCGGCGGCAACGACCTCTCCAAGGTGCACGGCCAGGTGCGTCGTTCCGAGTCCGAGGACAATGCCAACCGCCGCTCCAGCCAGACCATGGGAAGGGCCGATGAGTCCGCGCGCGACGCGCAGCGTCTGCATGCGCTCAAGGCCAAGGTGGACACCATGATTGCCAACAATGCGCGCCTGAACGAGTTTCGCTCGCAGATTCGCACGGAGATCACGCATGACGGCCTGATGATTCAGATCGTCGATGACCAGAACCGCCCCATGTTCGACAGCGGCAGTGCCGTGGTCAAGCCCTACATGCGCGATATCCTGCGCGAGATCGGTGCGGCCATGGGCAATGCAGAAAATCGCATCAGTCTCTCGGGTCACACCGATGCCGCGCCCTACGGCAATGCCGATCGCGGCTACAGCAACTGGGAGCTGTCGGCCGACCGCGCCAATGCATCGCGCCGCGAACTCGTGGCTGCCGGCATGCCGCTGGATAAGCTGGCGCGCGTGGTGGGCATGTCAAGCAGCGACCTGCTGCTGCCCGAGGAGCCGCGCGCGGCGCAGAACCGTCGCATCACGATTACCGTGCTGACCAAGGAGGCCGAGCGCCGTGTGCTGGGCAACGACAAGGAGCGCAGCATGGAGCGCGTGGCCAGTGCCGAAGAGGCAGCCAGCACGATCAACCAACCCAAGGCCCGGCGCGCAGTACCCAGCGCTGTCGACAAGCAGTCTCTGGATGCCAAGGAAGAGTTTGTTGTAACAAACCCTGAAGTTGCTACAGAGGCTGTCGAAAAGCCTGACAATGCACGTCCAACGCCATGAGGTTGACAAATTGTTACCATCACGGCGTGAAAACTTGTTCCCACGCACCTATTCCGACCGAAAGGGCCTCTCGTGGCTAATGCCCTGCGATTTTTGATTGTTGACGACTTCTCCACCATGCGCCGCATCGTGCGCAATCTGCTCAAGGAGAGTGGCTTTGCCGATGCCGATGAGGCCGAAGATGGTGTGGTGGCCATTACCAAGCTGCGTGCTAGCAAGTTCGACTTTGTGGTGACCGACATCAACATGCCGAACATGAACGGCTTTCAGCTGCTCACCGAGATCAAGCAGGATGAAAAGCTCAAGCATCTGCCGGTGCTGATGGTGACCGCCGAAGCCCGCAAGGAAGATATCGTGGCTGCCGCCCAGGGCGGCGCTGCCGGCTATATCGTCAAGCCCTTCACCAAGGCCACGCTGGAAGAGAAGGTCAACCTCATCATCAAGAAACTAGACCTCTGAGCCATGAGTAGCGACCAGGCTTCCGCCAACGTCCACTACAAGATTGGCGTGCTCACGCGCCAGTTGCATAACTCGCTCAACGAGTTGGGCTATGCGGATCGTTTGCGCGGCAGTGCAGGGGAGCTGCCCGATGCGCAAAGCCGCCTGTCCTATATCGCCCGCCTGACGGGCGAAGCTGCCAACAAGGTGCTGGGCCAGGTCGAGGTGACGCAGAACCGCCAGGATGCGCTGGCCGAGCGTACCCGTGCCATGCGTGCAGAACTCATCAAGGATCCCGTGGCCGCAGTAGCCAAGGGGCGTGTGATGAACTATCTGCAGGAGGTGGAAGAGGGTACGGAGCAGACCAATAGCCATCTGACCGAGATCATGATGGCGCAGGACTTTCACGATCTCACCGGCCAGGTGATCGCGCGTGTGGTGGCCCTGGCGGCCGATCTGGAGTCGCAGCTGCTGGAGTTGCTGATCCAGACCTCGCCGGATGTTGCGCAGGCACCTGTCCTGGCGCCTGTGGAAGCCTTGCAGCCCAAGCTGGCAGGTCCGGTGGTGGATCCGGAAAAGACGGCAGACGTGGTGACCTCGCAGTCCCAGGTGGATGATCTGCTGGCCAGTCTTGGCTTTTAAAAATATTGCTGCCTGCGCTTTGCAGATAAGCACTTGAGCCCGAGAAGCCTGATCTTTTGAATGGATCGGGCTTTTTTATTGGGCGCTGCCAGGCGGGCAGGGCGCAAAAAGCCCGCATGTCACTACAACATGCGGGCAAGCCTTGGAGGGCAATCTGCCTTTTGAGCGATGTGCGGCGTCGCGCCGATCACACCTGCATATTCATCACATCGGAGTAGGCCTGCACCAGGCGGTTGCGCACATGCAGCGTGGCCTGAAAGCCGATCTGCGACTTTTGCATGGCCACCATGGTCTGCTCCAGGCTGACCGCGGGGTTTTCCAGCTGTACTTCGCGCTGCAGCTGGCTGGAATGGTTTTGAGCCGAGCTCACCGATTGCAGTGCATTTTGCAAAGCCTGGCCAAAGCCGCCGGCCACGGGCGCGGTGCCGGCGCTGCCGACCTTGGTGAGCTGGTTGCCCAGTTGGGCGGGATTGATTGCTGGGATCTTCAGGTCCATATCTTTATCCAACAGGCTTGGTGAGTTGGAGGTGATCGTAGGTTTTTCGCTTGATCGCAGACGGGCAATAAGTGGGTGAATCGGCTCGCTTATCGGGGGAACGCCATGGGCCCGAGTCCGAATAATCCACTGGACGCTAGACCTCGTGTGGGGTCTGACACCATGGAATCAAGATGTCTGCTGTAGCTGAAGTACCTGTCCCCAATGCCGTGCCCGGTGCCACGTATGCGCCCCGCCCTGCGCTTGCGCAGCGCTGGAGTGCGCTCGACCGTGGCCAACGTCTTCGCTGGGGCGCACTGGCGGCCTTGGTCGCCGTCGGTCTGGTGGCGGCGGCGGTGTTCTATCGCCAGCCCGACTACAAGATGCTGTTCTCCAACGTCAGCGACAAGGATGGCGGCGCCATCGTGGCGCAGCTGACGCAGATGAACGTGCCCTACAAGTACAGCGAGGGCGGCGGCGCCATCCTCATCCCCGCAGACCGTGTGCACGATGTGCGCCTGAAGCTGGCCACGCAAGGCCTGCCCAAGGGCTCGGTCACGGGCTTCGAGCTGATGGAGAACAGCAAGTTCGGCATCACCCAGTTTCAGGAACGCCTCAATTTCCAGCGCGGCCTGGAAGGCGAGCTGACCCGCTCCATCCTGGCGCTCAATGCCGTGCAAAGTGCCCGCGTGCATCTGGCCCTGCCCAATCAGAACGGCTTTTTTCGCGAGCAGCAAAAGCCTTCGGCTTCCGTGCTGCTGAGCTTGCATCCGGGCCGCATGCTGGACCGTGCGCAGATCGCGGGCATCGTGCATCTGGTCGCATCCAGCGTGCCCGAGATGGAGCCTTCGGCCGTGAGCGTGGTGGACGACACCGGCAAGCTGCTGTCGCAGTCGCCTGACGGCAATGCCGGCGGCGTGGACATGCAGCAATTCCTCTACACCCAGCAGGTGGAGCAGCAATATGTACGCCGCATTCTGGACATTCTGGAGCCCGTGGTCGGCAAGAACAATGTGAAGGCCCAGGTTTCGGCCGAGCTGGACTTCAGCCAGACCGAATCGACGTCCGAGCAACATCGTCCCAATCAGTCCACCGACGGCGGGGCCGTGCGCAGCCAGCAGGTGATGGAAACCAATGGCGACAAGACGGCCACTCCACCTACCGGCGTGCCTGGCGCGACCAGCAACCAGCCACCTCAGAACTCTACCGCACCCATCAACGGTGCCAATCCTGCGCCGCAGGCCGCTGGTGCAGGCCAGGGCAACGCCCAGGGCAACAAGCGCGAGTCCATCACCAATTACGAAGTGGACAAGACCGTCAAGGTCACACGTGGCAGCACCGGCACCGTCAAGCGCCTGACGGCGGCGGTAGTGGTCAATGCGCCGCTGGCCGCTGCCGCTGGCACCGATGCGGCGACAGCTGCAGCGGCAGCCGCAGTCAGCTCCGGCCTGCGTCCCCTGACGGCCCAGCAGCAGGAGCAGCTGCTCACGCTGGTGCGTGAGACCGTGGGCTATAGCGCCGATCGCGGCGACTCGGTGAATCTGGTCAGTGCGCCCTTCATGGACAGCGGTGCCGCACCTGCCGAGCTGCCGATGTGGAAGGACCCCGAGATTCAGGCCATGGCCAAGAGCCTGGGTGTGCCGATTGCGCTGGCGCTGTTTGGTGCCCTGGTGCTGCTGGGCCTGGTGCGCCCCTTGCTCAAGGGACGCAATACCAGCCCCGGCGGCCAGCTCAATGCCATTGAAGCCGAGGCACTGGACCGCCCCGCTCTGCCCGCACCTGCGAAGGATCTGTCTCCGACGAAGGAGCAGGAGCGACTGGATCAGGCCCGTCATCTGGCCAAGCAGAACCCGATCGCGGTGGCGAACATCGTGAAGACATGGATTAACGGAGAAGGCTAGCCCCCTGTGCGGCTGCGCCGCATCCCCGAGGGGGACGACAGCCTTGCTGAGGGACGGCGGCCGCCTAGGCCCTTGCTTGCTGTCACTGGCTAAAGAGTCGTTGGCAAAGCAGGCGATGAGCTGGCCCGGTTTTGGATCATTGAATAGAGAGTTTTGAATATGGACGATAGAGGTCTGAACGACGCTGCCATCTTGCTGGTCTCCCTCGGTGAGGAAGAGGCGGCCGAGGTGTTCAAGCACCTCACGCCCAAGGAAGTGCAGAAGCTGGGCGAGACGATTGCCCGCATGCGTGGCGTGACGCGGGAAAAGGTGGATTTCGTGATCGACCGCTTCACCAGCGATGCTGCGTCGCAGAGTCTGCTGGTGGACGATGCCAGCGACTATGTGCGCTCGGTGCTCAAGCGTGCCCTGGGCGATGACAAGGCGGCGCTGCTGATCGACCGCATCATGCAGGGCGGCGATATCTCGGGCATTGAAAGCCTGAAGTGGATGGACCCGCTGTCGGTGGCCGAGCTGCTGCGCGGCGAGCATCCGCAGATCGTGGCGGCAATTCTGGTGCACCTGGAGTATGAGCAGGCTGCGGCCGTGCTGATGCAGTTCCCCGACCGGGCACGCAGCGAGGTCATGCTGCGCGTGGCCACACTGGAAGGCATTCAGCCCACGGCACTCAAGGACTTGAACGAAGTGCTGTTCAAGGTGCTGGCGGGTGGCGACAAGGTGCGCAAGACCTCGCTGGGCGGCGTCAAGACCGCAGCCGAAATGCTCAATCAGATGGGCGGCAATGCCGATGTGGCGGTGCTCGATACCATCCGCAACTACGACCCCGAGCTGGCACAGAAGATCATGGACAAGATGTTCGTCTTCGACGATCTGGTCAAGCTCGACGACCGCTCGGTGCAGCTGGTGCTGCGCGAGGTGGTGTCCGAGACGCTGATCGTGGCGCTCAAGGGCGGCTCCATGGAAGTGCGCGACAAGATTCTGGCCAATATGTCCATGCGTGCGGCCGAGTCGCTGCGCGAGGACCTGGAAGGTCGCGGCCCCATGCGTCTGTCCGAAGTGGAAGCCCAGCAGAAGGAAATCCTCAAGGTCGTGCGTCGTCTGGTCGAGGAAGGCCAGGTAACCATCGGCAGCGGCCCGGAGGACAGCTATGTCTAAGGGCCAGCCACCGCGTTCGCACTCGCGCTTTATCCCGCAGGAAGAGATCGACGACAGCACCGTGGTGCAATGGCGCTTCGGCGCGGTGGATGCGCAGAGCGGTGGCGTCTTCGCGCCCGCACAGCCAGCGGCCTTCATCCCGGCAGGGACACCGCACTTCAACGGCTTTTCCCCTTCTATTGCCCATCAGCCGCAGCCACAACCCGAGGTGCAGGCTGTGGAGTCGGTGGAGCCGGCCGCCCCGGCTTTCGACGAGGAGCAGCTGCAGCAGATGCTGGCGCAGGCACGCGCCGAGGGCCATGCACAGGGCCTGGCCGAAGGCCGCACCCAGACCCAGCAGCAATGGCAGCAGCACCTGGACGACCATATCAATGGAGCAGGCCGCGAGAGCGCGCAACGTATCGATGGCGTGTTGCAGGGCCTGGAAGACAACTTCAAGCAGCTGCAGTCGGGCATGGCCCAGGAGTTGCTGAATCTGGCCTGCGACATCGCACGCCAGGTGGTGCGCCAGGAGCTGCGCAGCCAGCCCCAGGCCTTGCTGCCCGTGATTCGCGAAGCACTGGACATGCTGGTCGAGGAGAGCCGCCCGGTGACCGTGCGCCTGAACCCCGCAGACTTTGAGCTGCTCGATGAGGCCCTGCGTGCCGAGCATGGTGCGCACAGCCGTATCCAGTGGCTGGGCGATGCCACGATTGCCCAGGGCGATGTCAAGGTGGAATCCGGCGGCTCCGAGATCGACGGCGGTCTGGACAAGCGCTGGCGCCGTGCTGTGGCGGCTCTGGGGCTGGTCTCCACCTGGTATGACGGAGACAAGCCATGAACGCCTGGCAGCAGTTCATGAGCCAGGCGCGTGCTCGCTATGCCGAGCCGGTGCCATTGGAATGCCAGGGCCATCTCACGCGCCTGACCGGCATGGTGCTGGAGGCCTCGGGGCTGCGCGTTCCCGTGGGGGCGCAATGCCATATTCATCAGCACGGGCAGGAACCTGTGCTGGCCGAGGTGGTCGGTTTTGCCGGCGAGCGCGCCTTTCTGATGCCCGCGGGCGATATTCAGGGTCTGTCCAGCGGTGCCATGGTGACGCCGGCAGCTCCATTTGTTCCCGTGCCCCAGCTGGGCGTGGCGGAGACCGAGAAGGTCAGGCAGACCGTGGGCGTGCTGCGCCTGCCCATGGGCGATGGCCTGCTGGGGCGCGTGGTGGATTCGCAAGGAATCCCGCTGGATCGCGGCCCGGCGCTGGAAGGCGTGGTGCCCGAGGTGCTGGATCGCAACCCCATCAACGCCATGGACCGAGACCCCGTGCGGGAGTCGCTGGATACCGGTGTCAAGGCGCTGAATTCGCTGCTGACCGTGGGGCGCGGCCAGCGTCTGGGTCTGTTTGCCGGCTCGGGTGTGGGCAAGTCCGTGCTGCTGGGCATGATGGCGCGCTACACCCAGGCCGACGTGATCGTGGTGGGCCTGATCGGCGAGCGTGGCCGCGAGGTCAAGGAGTTCGTCGAGGACATCCTGGGCGCCCAGGACCGCAGCCGTGCCGTGGTGGTGGCCGCCCCCGCCGATGCGCCGCCGCTGCTGCGCATGCAGGGTGCCAGCTACGCCACGGCGATTGCCGAGCATTTCCGCGACAAGGGCAAGCATGTGCTGCTGCTCATGGATTCGCTGACCCGCTATGCGATGGCCCAGCGCGAAATCGCCCTGGCCATCGGCGAGCCGCCGGCCACCAAGGGCTATCCGCCATCGTGCTTTGCCAAGCTGCCTGCGCTGGTGGAGCGCAGCGGCAACGGCCTGCACGGCGTGGGCTCGATCACGGCCTTCTACACCGTGCTGTCCGAAGGTGACGATCAGCAGGATCCGATTGCCGATGCGGCCCGCGCCATTCTCGACGGTCATGTCGTGCTCTCGCGGGCGCTGGCCGAGACCGGGCATTACCCGGCCATCGACATCGAACAGTCGGCTTCGCGCGTCATGCACAACGTGGTTTCGCGCGAGCATTTCGAGCTGGCACGTCGCTTTCGCGCCGTCTATTCGCGCTATCAGAAGGGGCGCGATCTGGTGCAGGTCGGCGCCTATGTCCCAGGCTCCGATCCGCAGCTGGACGAGGCGATTGCGCTGCAGCCCGCCATGACCGGGTTTCTGCAGCAAAGCATGTTTGAAAGCTCCAGCATGGAGCAAAGCCTGGCCGGCATGGCGCAAGCCATGCAGCGGGGCTGAGACTAAACGGGTTAGCCAGAGGGAGAGTCGCAGATGTCGTCCTTGAATGCCTTGAACGTCGCCATTGAAGCCGCAGAACGCAAGCGCGATGCGGCCCGCACCGCCTTGCAGGAGCGTCAGCGCGCTCAGCAGGCGGCGCAGGCCCAGATGGATCAGCTGCAGGGCTATGTCCTGGAGATGCAGACGCGCTGGGGGGCCCAGGAAGGGCTGGCCGTGCAGCCAGAAGTCATGCATCACCAGTACCAGTTCATGGAGCGCCTGCAGCACGCCATCGGCTTGCAGACCCGTGTGGTGGCAGATCAGGACATTCGGCTGGAGACCGCACGCCAGGCCCTGCTGGCGGCCGAGCTGCGCGTGACCAGTCTGCAGAAAGTGGTGCAGGCCCGCCGCCGTGATGTGGCACTGGCCCAGATGCGCCGCGAGCAAAAAGATACTGACGAACGCGCCACCATGGCCTTTTTTCGACGCAGCTTCGGCCTGCAACTCCAGGAGGCCTGAGCATGGCGGAAACCAGAATTGATGGCCCGCGCGGCGGCGAAGCGCGCACCGGCAAGGCCATGGCACAGTCCATGAGCTCGGCCAAAAGCGCTACGGCCGCGGCAGGCGAGCCCGGCCAGGGCTTTTCATCGCTGCTGGCATCGCTGGACGGATTCGTGGCTGCCGGCCTGCCGCAGACGGCGCTGCAGCCTGCCGAGGTGCCGGACGTGAAGCTGGCTCCAGGCGAGCAGGATGAGCTGCTGATCGCTCAAGGCCATGCGCC
Source organism: Comamonas testosteroni TK102 (assembly GCF_000739375.1). Lineage (NCBI taxonomy): Bacteria > Pseudomonadati > Pseudomonadota > Betaproteobacteria > Burkholderiales > Comamonadaceae > Comamonas > Comamonas testosteroni. The sequence goes on from NZ_CP006704.1 coordinate 524,949, forward strand.
GTGGATGACCCTGGTGGGACAGACCGCCCAGCTGGATGGACAGGGGGACACCGATTTGCGCCAGGGCGTGGCCACCGACTTTCTTTCAGGCAGAGGCCATGCCGCGCAACTGGCCCATCGCCAGGCTTTGCAGCCCGGGTCCGAGCAGGCGCATGCCGCATTCATGGGCAAGGATTTACATTCAGATCAGGCTCAAACGTATACGGTGAAAGCGCAAGCAGCTATAAGTTTTGATGAGGCTGCTTTACAGCCGCAGCAGGATTCAGCCGCGCAGGGGCAGGACGGTGGGTACAGCGCACTGGCTTCGGTGACTGAAGAGGCGCCTGCTGCGCGCATCGAGCCTGCCGTGCACAAGGCGCAGGCAGTGCCGCAGCAAGGCATCAGCCTGCAGGGCATGACGGCCGTGCAGCCGCAGGCCCTGGAAGGGCTCAAGGATTTGCTGCGTGCGGCCCGCTCGCCCCAGCAGGATGACGCTGCGCCGCAGGGCAAGACGGCGGCAGTGCAGGGCGGGGCAGACTTGCAGGCCGCAGCCGCAGCCGCAGGGGGCGCCCTGGGAGCGGCGAGCGCCGGCATGCAGGGCGGCGGCCAGAACAGCTCCGACTTCGGCCAGAGCCTGGCAGGACAGGATGCTGCACCGACAGAGCGCGAGCAGGAGGTGTCCGAGCAGGTAGCCTTCTGGGTGCATCAGAAAACGCAGAATGCCGCGCTGTCTATCCAGCATGAGGGCAAGGCTATCCAGGTCCAGGTGCAACTGAACGGCCAGGAGGCGCATGTGCGCTTTGCCGCGGGCGATGAGCAGGCACGTCAGCTGCTGGCTGACGGCCAGGCTCAGCTGCGCGAGCTATTGCAGGCGCAGGGGCTGAATCTGAGCGGCGTCAGCGTGGATGCGGGCGGTGCTGGCGCCCGGTCTGGGGGCGACAGCCAGGGCGAGGATGCCCAGCGCGGCCAGGCCAGGGTGTCCCGGGTTTCGGTCAATGCTGCCGAGCTGCCCATGGGTGCGGCCAGCGCACGCAATGGCGCGCGGCCGCTGCAGTCCGGGGTGGACCTTTTCGTGTAAATGATCAGAGTCGGTTCACGGAAGCAGTGAGCCGGACATGGTGCGAAACCCGGAATGAAGCCGGGTTTCGCGCTTTTATTCGGGCAATGGTCGGCAGGGCGGGCGGCGAATAATTCAGGCGTGGATCTTCCGTGTCGCGGCAATGGCTGCGGGGTGGATGCAGTCCCCCACTCTTGAGGAATACCCGCCGTGTCAGCCAATCCCAATGCCGCCCCTGTCGCACCTGCTCCTGCCAAAAGCAAGAAGCTGATCGTCATCGTGGCCATCGTTGCCGTGCTGGCCATTGTGGCTGCCGCGGCCTATGTGCTGATGATGCAGCGCCAGCACAGCAGCGCCGATGGCGAAGAAGAAGTCAGCGCCAAAGCCACAGTGCCCACTTTCCTGCCGCTGGACAATATGGTGGCCAATCTGGCCGATCCCGGTGGCGACCGCTTTGTGCAGCTGGGCATCACGCTGGAGCTGTCCGACGAAAAGACGGCTTCCACCGTCAAGCAATACCTGCCCAGCATCCGCAACGGCATTCTGATGCTGGTGTCCCAGCGCACGGCCGACGAGCTGCTGGCGCGCGAGGGCAAGGAAAAGCTGGCCGCCGACATCCTGACCGAGGTCTCGGCGCCGCTGGGCTTCGGCCCGAGCGCCAAGAAGCGTTCGCGTGACGACGAGGACGCCGACGAAGACAGCCCGCGAGCCAATCGCAAGGGGCCTGTGCGTCGCGTGCTGTTCTCCAGCTTCATCATTCAGTAAGCAGGGAGGGAGTGCATGAGCGATTCTTTTCTCTCCCAGGAAGAGGTTGATGCTCTTCTTGAAGGCGTTACGGGCGAAAGCCAGCGTTCCGAAGTGGTGGAGGTCGATCTCGGCCAGGTCCGCAGCTACGACATCTCCAGCCAGGAACGCATCGTGCGTGGGCGCATGCCCACCATGGAAATTGTCAACGAGCGCTTTGCCCGCAACTTCCGCATCGGCCTGTTCAACTTCATCCGCCGCAGCCCCGAGGTTTCCGTCGGCACGGTAACGGTGCAGCGCTACAGCGCTTTCCTGCGCGAGCTGGCCGTTCCCACCAATTTCAACATCATGGCCATTCGCCCGCTGCGCGGCAATGGTCTGATCGTCTGCGATCCCTCGCTGGTGTTCGGCGTGATCGACACGCTGTACGGCGGCACGGGTCGCCTGCAGACCCGCATCGAGGGGCGCGACTTCTCGACCACCGAGCAGCGCGTGATCAACCGCATGGTCAACGTGATCTGCGAGGAATACAAAAAAGCCTGGCATGGCATCTATCCGCTGGAGCTGGCCTATCAGCGCTCGGAAATGCAGCCGCAGTTCGCCAACATCGCCACACCCAGCGAAATCGTGGTCTCCACGGCCTTTCAGCTGGAGATCGGCGATATCTCGGGCTCCATCCACATCTGCATGCCTTATGCGACGCTGGAGCCTATTCGCGACGTGCTGTATTCGTCGACTCAGGGCGATGCCATCGAAGTGGACCGCCGCTGGGTCAAGGTGCTGACGCGCGAGATTCAGGCCGCGGAGGTCACGCTGGTGGCCGAGCTGGCCCGCGCCGATGCCACGGTGGAACAGTTGCTGGCCATGCGCCCGGGTGACTTTATCGAGCTCGACCGCGAGCCGCTGATTCGCGCCTCCATTGGTGGGGTGCCGGTTTTCGAGTGCCAGTACGGCACGCACAACGACAAATATGCAATCCGCGTGGAACGCAGCCTGCGCGGCGGCGATACCAGCTGGATGGGAGAGAAGCATGGCAATTGACGACAACAACAAGCCCGCGGGCGACGATCCGTTCTCCGGCTGGGCCGAGGCGCTGGAAGAACAGCGTCAGCATGACCAGGCCGTCGAAGGCCCCGACCTGTCCGATCAGGGTGGGCCGCTGGCGGGCGACGCCGCTCGCAGCTATGGCGATGTGCCGGTGCACGATATCAACATGGTGCTGGACATTCCGGTTCAGCTGTCCGTGGAGCTGGGCCGCACCAAGGTGCCCATCAAATACATTCTGCAACTGGCTCAGGGCTCGGTGGTGGAGCTCGATGCTCTGGCCGGTGAACCCATGGATGTGCTGGTCAACGGCTACCTGATCGCCCAGGGCGAAGTGGTGGTGGTCAACGACAAGTTCGGTATCCGTCTGACGGACGTGGTAACACCGTCCGAGCGCCTGCGCCGGGTCAGCCGTGGTTGAGAACACGGCCAACTCTGCGGCTGCTGCCCCCTCCATGTGGCCCACGCTGCTGCTGGTCGTCCTGTTCGTGGCGGTCATGGCGGCATTGCCCTGGCTGGTGCGCCGTCTGCAGCAGAAAAACCTCCTGCCGCGCGGCATGGGCATGGCCCGTGGAGCCTCTGCCGTGCCGGCGCAGGTGCTGGGAACGCTGGCCATTGGCCCGCAGCAGCGGGTGCTGACCGTGCAGCTGGGTGAAGGGGAGCAGGCCGTGCGCCTGGTGCTGGGCGTGACGGCGCAGCAGATTCAATGCCTGCATGTGCTGCAAGACCCGTCCGCGACTTTGCAATCGGCCCCTGCAGCCCATTCACCTGCCGTCTCATCGTTCACCGACTCGCTGATGCGTGCGCAGGCCGACGAAGCGGCCCGGAATTCTGGAAATGTCTAAATTCGTCTCTCGTGCTGCTGCAGCTGCCCTGTTGGCGATGCCCCTGATGGCCGCAGCCCAGGGCGCACCCGCCAGTCTGCCGCTGCTGGTAGGCCAGGGCGCGGGCGGCACCAGCTATTCGGTGCCCATCCAGACATTGCTGTTCTTCACGGCGCTGTCCTTTCTGCCCGCCATCCTGCTGCTGATGACGGGTTTCACCCGCATCGTCATCGTGCTGAGCCTGTTGCGCCAGGCGCTGGGCACGCAGTCTGCGCCGCCCAATCAGGTGGTGATCGGCCTGTCGCTGTTTCTCACCATGTTCGTGATGGGGCCCACGCTGGACAAGGTCTATCAGGACGCCTATCTGCCTTACACGCAGAACAGCATCAGCTTCGAGCAGGCCATTGAAAAGGCCGAAGCCCCCATGCGCGGCTTCATGCTCAAGCAGACGCGCCAGTCGGACTTTGCGCTGTTCAAGCGCCTGGCCAAGCTGGATGCGAATGTCACGGCGGAAACAGCACCTCTGCGGGTGCTGGTGCCGGCCTTTGTGACCAGCGAGCTGAAGACGGCCTTCCAGATCGGCTTCATGATCTTCATTCCGTTCCTGATCATCGACATGGTGGTGTCTTCCATCCTCATGTCGCTGGGCATGATGATGCTCTCGCCCGTGCTGGTGGCCCTGCCGTTCAAGCTCATGCTGTTTGTGCTGGCCGATGGCTGGAACCTGATCATCGGCTCCCTGGCGGCAAGCTTTGCTACATGAGATACCGCCCTGAGGCGCTTGCCTAGGCGGCCCTGCGCCATCTTCGGTGCGGGGCGGCCCTTCCCCGGTGTCTCGCACATTGAGCCGAGGCGGTTGCAAGCGTATTGGATTCATTGAATTTTTAAGAGAACGTCATGACCTCTCAGTTTGTTCTGACCTTTGGCCGCGAGGCGCTGACCCTGCTGCTCATGATCTCCATGCCGGTGCTGGGCGTGGTCATGGGCGTGGGCCTGCTGGTGAGCGTCTTTCAGGCCGTGACCCAGGTGCATGAGGCCACGCTGGCCTTTGTGCCCAAGCTCATCGCTGCCGTGCTGGTGTTTGCCGTGGCCGGACCGTGGATGCTGTCCACGCTGGTGGATTTCATTCGTCGCACCATAGAGAGCATTCCGGGTTCGGTGGGATGATTTCCTTTAGCGAAGCCCAGATCGCCGCCTGGCTCTCGCCGCTGATCTGGCCTTTTGTGCGCGTGCTGGCGCTGTTCACCGCGGCGCCCGTGTTTTCCCAGAAAGCCATTCCCATGCGGCTCAAGGTCGGGCTGGCTTTCCTGGTTGCGCTTTGCGCGCAGCCCGTGCTGGGCGAGCAGACGGTGGTCAGCATTGCTTCGGCCCAGGCGCTGGGCACGCTGGTGCAGCAGGTGGTGGTTGGGCTGTCCGTGGGCTTTGCCGTGCGCCTGGTGATGGCGGCCATCGAAGTCGCCGGTGAAGTGGTGGGTCTGCAGATGGGCTTGAACTTCGCGTCCTTCTTCGACCCGACCAGCAATGCCCAGCTCAGCGCCGTGGCGCGTTTCCTGGTGCAGATCGCCACCTTGCTGTTCATCGTCATCAACGGCCATCTGCTGGTGCTGATGGCGGTTCTCAAGAGCTTCCAGGCTTTCCCCGTCGATGGCAATTTCCTGCAGGCTATCTCCCAGATGCGGATTCACGAGATGGGCAGCGCCATTTTCTCCAGTGCTTTCTGGATTGCCCTGCCCATGATTGCCATGCTGCTCTTCGTCAACCTGGTGCTGGGCATCATCTCCCGGGTCGCGCCGCAGATGAATATCTATGCCGTGGGCTTTCCGGTCACCTTGACCGTGGGCCTGCTCGGCCTGACGGCCACTCTGCCCTTGCTGGAGCAGCCCCTGGTGGCCCTGCTGCAAAAGGGCATGGCAGTCTTCGGCGTCTAGGGCGAGCGAATATTCTTTTTATAGCTTGATGCGCTTTGCGGGCAAGCGCTGAAGCCGGGTTTGGCTTTCGGTCAGCGGCTCAGGGCGTATCGATCAGCCCATTCTTGATGGCATAGGCGGTTAGTTCGGCGTTGCTGCCCATGCCCAGCTTCTCCAGCACGCGTGCCCGGTACACGCTCACCGTCTTGGGGCTGAGCATCAACTCCTGTGCAATCTCGGTCTGGCGCTGACCGCTGGCAATCTTCAGCAGCGTCTGCATCTCGCGCTCGGACAGGGTTTCATGCGGCACCGGGGCCGCAGGCTGGGCCAGACTGTCGGCCAGCATCTGGGCCACCTCGGCAGTCAGGTATTTGCGTCCGCTGTGGACGGTGCGCACGGCGTCGATCAGCAGCACCGGATCTCCCGCCTTGTTGGCATAGCCGGCCGCGCCGGCCTTGATGCTGCGCAAGGCATACTGGTCTTCGGGGTACATGGAGACCATGATGACGCGGATCTGCGGATGCGTTTCGCGCACGCTGGCCAGTACTTCCAGGCCGCTGCGGCCCGGCATATTGATGTCCAGCAGCAGCACATCGCAGGTGGCATCGCGCAGTTGCTCACGCAGCTCGGCGTAGCTGCCAGCTTCTGCAGTGACGCTGATGTCCGTCGCCTCTGCCAGGGTGTCGCGTATGCCCCGGCGCAAAATGGCATGGTCGTCGCACAGCACCACGTGAATCAAGGTTGCTCTCCCAGGAAGTCAGATGGCAGACCGGGCAAGCGCGTGGTTGGGCGGCTCATGCCTGGGTCTCTGCCAGAGGAATGGTGAGGATGATAGAGGTTCCTCGGCCGGGGTGGCTGCTCACATCCAGCCAGCCCTGAATAGTTCGCGCGCGCTCACTTAGTCCGCGAAGGCCGAAGGAATGCGGTTTATTGCGCTCATCCTGGCTCAGGCCTATGCCGTTGTCTGTTACTTCCAGTGTCAAAAAACCCTCGTGGTCGGACAAATCCAGGGTCACCTGGCTGGCTTGTGCGTATTTGCTGATATTGGTCAAGGATTCCTGTGCCGTACGGTAGACCACCACCTGCTGCGCGGCTGCTATTTCCATATGCTCGCGGCTGGTGTGCAGCTGGGCGGGTATGCCGGTGCGGCGCTCGAAGTCCTGGGCCAGCCATTGCACGGCTGCCACCAGTCCCTGGTCCAGTACGGGCGGACGCAGGTTCTGCATGATGCGCTGGCTGGCGCCCAGTGCGTGCTCCAGCATCTCCAGCGCCGATCTGGCATGCTCGCGCTGCTTGCCTTCGGGGCTGTTGCGGATCAGCCAGGCCAGGTCGAACTTGACGGCAGTGAGCGAGCCGCCGATGTCGTCGTGAATCTCGCGCGAGATATTGGCGCGCTCCTGCTCGATGCTGGTGTGCAGGTGTTCGGTCAGCTCGGCCAGGCGCTTTTCGGACTCGGCCAGCTGCAGCGCGGCGCGGCGGCGGGCCAGTCGCGCTTCATGGACTTCCATGGCGCGCTTGATGACACGGGGCAGGCTGTTGATCTGGTCCTTGAGCAGATAGTCGCTGATTCCCAGGCGCATGATGTCCACTGCGGCGGACTCGCCGATGGCCCCCGACAGCAGCACGAAAGGGGGGGCGTCGGCACGGTTTCGCACCAGGTCCCAGACATCAAGCGCCGTGAAGCCGGGCAGATGATAGTCCGCCAGGATCAGGTCGAATTCCTGCGTCTCCAGGGCGTCGCTGACCTCCTGCAGACTGTCCACGGCCGTGAGCGTGCAGGGCAGCTGACCGCGCTTGAGGCTCAGGCGTGCCAGCGCCTGATCTGCGACAGAGTCTTCAATATGGAGGATTTTCAAGGTCTGATTCCGGAATTGAATATCGCCAAGGAGGCTATCATTGGATACATTTTGGAACATCGAGGGCTGTTGTCGTCAGGTCGTGGCAGTGTGGTCACGAGGGACGGACTGCTGATCGGTTCATTTCGTGGAGCATGGCGGCAGGGCCGTCATGATGGTTTTACGCAGTTGGAGTAACAATGCAGACGATGCAAAACCCTTCGGGTGTGCCTGCAGTTGCCGTGCCGGTGATGGTGGCTGCGGAGCTGCAGGATGCCTTGCTGGTCACGCTGCGTGATCTGCAGCGTCTTGAAGGGCTGCTGGACCATGCCACGCACAATCTGCTGGAGCGCTTCGAGCAAGTCAATGGGCAATTGTCGCAGCCGGCCTTGCCTGATTCCACTGCGCTGGCAACAGCACGTGAGTCGTTGCGCCTGGCTGTGACCGAGCTTCAGTTTCACGACATGTCGTCTCAGCTGATTGCCCATATGGCACACACCTTGCAAGCCTGTGCTTTCAGGCTCGGGGCTGCCGCCATGGGTAGGGACGAGGACGAGGCGGAGTCCGCCATCAGTCTGCCAAACCTGCCCGAAAAGCCCAATCCCGTCACGCAAAGCGAGATGGATGCCGGCTCCGTGGAGCTGTTTTGAACTTCTACCCTGTTTTCCGTTGCCCGTCTGTTGGAGCTGTACATGCGATCGATTCTGGCTGTTGATGATTCCCCCTCGATGCGAAAGATGGTGTCTTTCACATTGAGCAGTGCTGGTTTTAAGGTGGTGGAAGCCGTCGACGGTGTGGATGCGCTGGAAAAAGCGCAGGCGCAGAACATCGATCTGGTGCTGGCCGACCAGAACATGCCGCGGCTGGACGGCATCGGTCTCACGCGCAAACTGCGTGAAAACCCGAAGTTCAAGGGCACGCCCATCCTCATACTGACCACGGAATCCAGCGATCTGATGAAGCAGGCGGGCCGGGCTGCAGGTGCCACAGGCTGGCTGGTCAAGCCCTTCGATCCCAATCGATTGATCGAAGTTATTCAAAAAGTGCTGCGTTAAGCCGATAACAACGAATCACAGCAGGAAACACCATGGCGGATACACACCAGGATGGCGCAGGTTCGGGCGCAGACTTCGACCTTAGCCAGTTCTATCAAATCTTTTTCGAGGAAGCCAGCGAGAACCTCGACCAGATGGAGCAGATGCTGCTCAGCCTGGACCTTTCGGCCGCCAATGATGAAGAGCTCAACGGTATCTTCCGCTGCGCCCACTCCATCAAGGGCGGTGCGGCGACCTTTGGCTTCTCGGATGTGACCGAGCTCACGCACCGCATGGAATCCCTGCTGGATCGCCTGCGCCGCCACGAAATCACGCCCATCCCCGAGATGGTCGATGTGCTGCTGGAGTCGGCGGACGCCAGCCGCAGCCTGCTGGCACGTCACCAGTCGGGCGACGAGGGCGAGCCGGTTTCCACTGCGGAACTCGTGGTGCGCATCGAGGCCCTGGCCCAGGGCCTGACCGAAATTCCCCAGATCAACCGCAGCGCCGCGGCTGCCGAGCCTGTGCAGCAGGCGGCCGCTGCCGTCGCGCAGCCACCCGCTCAGGCGCCGGCCCCGGTCGCTGCCCAGGCGGCGGAGCCAGGCCCTGCGATCGGTACCGAGCCTCCCGAGGGTGCGCGTGAGCTGATGATCGAGATCGGTCCGCTGTCCCGGCTGGAGCTGGGCGACGCCATCAAGGAGCTGTTCCGCGACATTCCGGGTCTGGGCACGATCCAGGACCAGGCCAGTGCCAAGGCCGATCACCGTCTGTTCAAGGTCAGAACGGTGTCCACCGATGACGAGTTGCGTGATCTGTTTGTCTTCCATGTCTCCAAGGAGCAGGTGCAGATCAGCGAGGCGACCCTGCCGCAGTCCGCGGCCGAGCCCGTGGCCGAGCCGGAAGCCGTGGTCGATGAAGAGGCCGCCATGCCGCCCCACAATCTGCCGGCCGAAGAAGCCTACGGCTTTTTTGCGGGTGCTCCGGGCAGCCCCGAGGCTCAGCAGAATCAGGAGCATGGTGCGCTTGCCGGCGCTGGAGGTGCTGCGCAAAAGGCTGCACCCAAGGCCGCTGCAGCCCATATGGAGTCCACCAGCATCCGCGTGGATGTAAAGAAGGTGGACCAGCTCATCAATCTGGTGGGCGAGCTGGTTATCACCCAGGCCATGCTGGCACAGAACAGCCAGGGGCTGGACCCGACGACCTATCAGCAGCTGCTGGCCGGTCTGGCCGACCTGGATCGCAACACGCGTGACCTGCAAGAGTCCGTGATGTCGATCCGCATGATTCCCATGTCCACCGTGTTCAGCCGCTTCCCGCGCATGCTGCGCGACCTGGCGGGCAAGTTGGGCAAGAAGATCGATCTGGTCACGCTGGGTGAGGCCACCGAGCTGGACAAGGGACTGGTCGAAAAGATTACCGATCCGCTGACCCATCTGGTGCGCAACAGCGTGGACCACGGCATCGAGATGCCGGAGGACCGCATCGCTGCAGGCAAGTCCGAACATGGCACGCTGACGCTGGCGGCATCCCACCAGGGCGGCTCCATCGTCATTGAGGTGCGCGACGACGGCAAGGGCATGAATCGCGAGAGGATTCTGAACAAGGCCCGCGAGCGCGGCATGGATGTCTCCGACAGCATGCCCGACAGCGAGGTCTGGCAGCTGATCTTTGCGCCGGGCTTCTCGACGGCCGATGTGGTCACCGATGTCTCGGGCCGCGGCGTGGGCATGGACGTGGTCAAGCGAAACATCACCTCGCTGGGCGGCACGGTGGAGATCGAGTCCGTCGCCGGCGTGGGCATGAAGGTGGCGGTGCGTCTGCCGCTGACGCTGGCCATCATGGACGGCATGTCCGTCGGTGTGGGCGAAGAGGTCTATATCCTGCCGCTGTCCTCGGTGGTCGAGTCCTTCCAGGTCAAGGCCGACGATGTCAACACCGTGGCCAATGGCACCCAGCTGGTCAAGGTGCGCGACGAGTACATGCCGGTGATCGCGCTGGAGCGCACTTTCAAGGTGCCGCGCGCCGATGAAAGCCAGACCAGCAACATCATGGTGGTGGTCGAGGCTGAAGGCAGTCGCGTGGCGCTGCTGGTCGACGAGCTGCTGGGCCAGCACCAGGTGGTGGTGAAGAACCTGGAAAGCAATTACCGCAAGGTGCCCAATGTATCGGGTGCCACCATTTTGGGCGACGGATCCGTGGCGCTGATTCTGGATACGGGCGCTCTGGTGCGCCGTACCCGCCACTGAGGCAGCCAACCCGAACAACGCAGAGAGAGCCGACATGAACATCATCAACAAGACTGCCGAAGGCGTGGCCACCGGGGCCCGCGAATACCTGACCTTCCGCCTGGGCGAGGAGGAATACGGCATCGACATCCTCAAGGTGCAGGAAATCCGTGGCTACGAGCAGCCCACGCGCATTGCCAACGCACCCGAGTTCATCAAGGGCGTGGTCAATCTGCGCGGAACCATCGTGCCCATCGTGGACATGCGCCTGCGCTTCAACTGCTCCGAGGTGGAGTACAACGCCTTCACCGTGGTCATCATCCTGAACCTGCGCAATCGCGTGGTCGGAATTGTGGTGGACTCGGTCAGCGATGTGATGGAGCTGGCCGCCGATGCCGTGCGTCCTGCGCCCGATATCGAAAGCGCCATCGACAGCGGCTGCATCCTGGGCCTGGGCTCGGTGGGCGAGCGCATGCTGATCCTGCTGGACATCGAGAAGCTCATGGGCAATGTCGACATGGGCCTGGTGGCCTCCGAAGCCTGAGTGCGCCAGAGGTCTGTGTGCTGAACCTGGGACGTAACGCTTCATTCGCCGCCTCTCCTGCCCGGCCTGAGCAGGATGAGGAGGCGCTGCCGGGCGGCATGTCCGGTCCGCTGGCGCAGGGGCGCGAGTTCGTCTGGTCCAACCGCGACTTTGCCCGCGTCCAGACCCTGATCTACAAGCGTGCCGGCATCAGCCTGCATGATGGCAAGCACGCCATGGTCTACAGCCGTCTGTCGCGCCGCCTGCGCGAGACCGGGCATGAGAGCTTTGTCAGCTATCTGGACTGGCTGGAGAGCATCAACGACGGGCCTGAATGGCAGGAATTCGTCAACGCGCTGACCACGAATCTGACCTCGTTCTTCCGCGAACAGCATCACTTCGACATCCTGGCCCAGCATCTGCGCAGCCATAAACCCGGCGGCAATGGCTGGAAGGTATGGTGCAGCGCGGCCTCCACGGGAGAGGAGCCTTATTCCATCCTGATGACGGCGGTGGAGAGTCTCGGTGCCTCGGCCAGCTTTCAGCTCATGGCCAGCGACATCGATTCGCGCGTGCTGGAGACCGCCTCGCGCGGCGTGTACCGGGCAGAGAACCTCAAGGGCGTGAGCACCGAGCGGCTGCACCGCTTTTTCCTGCGTGGGCGTTCGGCCAACTCGGGGATGGTGCGGGTCAAGCCGGAGCTGCGCCGCATGGTGGACTTTCTCAACGTCAACCTGATCGCCGGCGACTGGCCGTTCCGGGAGACCTTCGACATCGTCTTCTGCCGCAACGTGATGATTTATTTCGACGCACCGACCCAGCGTCGCGTGCTGGAGCGCATTCATCAGGTGATGCGTCCGGGCGGGCTGCTGTTTGTCGGTCATGCCGAGAATTTCAGCGATTCGCGCGATCTGTTCGCGCTCAAGGGCAAGACCGTCTATGAGCGCCAATGAAGCTGAAGGGCAGGGCTGCAAGTCATGAGGAATCTGAGCTCTCCGCTGGATCTGCCAGGTGCTGGCGCTGCCAGACCCCTGCGCGGCAACAGCTTCGTGCCCCTGGGCTATCCTGATCCGGCCATGCCGGCGCCGGTCTCATCGCTGGAGCAGCTCAAGCGCCAGCCGCGCCAGCCGGGCGAGGCCTCGTTCTTCTACTACGACCCGCACTTCCAGCTCAATTCGGCCAAGGTGTTGCCGGGCGAGTACTTTGTCTCGCGCGACGAGATGGCCATCGTCACCGTGCTGGGTTCCTGTATCGCGGCCTGCCTGTGGGATCGTTTCATGCGCATTGGCGGCATGAACCACTTCATGCTGCCTGACGGCGATAGCAGCGACGTCTCGGGGCGCTATGGTTCGTACGCCATGGAGCTGCTGATCAATGAGATGCTCAAGCTGGGCGCAAGGCGCGAATCCATGCAGGCCAAGATTTTTGGCGGCGCCCAGGTCATGGCCAATTTCACGACCATGAATGTGGGTGAGCGCAACACCAGTTTTGTGACAGAGTATCTGCAAACCGAGCGCATTCCCATCGTCTCCGAGGACGTGCTGGATATTTATCCGCGCAAGGTGGTGTTTTTCCCATCCACGGGCAAGGCCATGGTCAAGCGCCTGGCACACGCCCATCCCGAGGCATTGGTGCAGCAGGAAATCACTCGCGGCAACGCGGCTGCGGTGGCACGCAATACGGCGGGCGGCTCGGTGGATCTGTTTTGAGGAAGGTTGAGCGTTGTTAAAGCCAAAAATCCGGGTGATCGTGGTGGACGACTCTGCGCTGGTGCGCAGTCTTCTGGCCGAGATCATCAATCGCCAGCATGACATGGAGTGCATCGGCTCGGCCAATGACCCGTTGATCGCGCGTGAAATGATCCGCGATCTGAACCCCGACGTCATCACGCTGGATGTGGAAATGCCCCGCATGGACGGCATCGATTTCCTCGGGCGGCTCATGCGCCTGCGACCCATGCCGGTGGTGATGATCTCCACGCTGACCGAGCGCGGTGCCGAAGTCACCATGCGCGCCCTGGAGCTGGGTGCCATCGATTTTGTGGCCAAGCCCCGCGTCGGCGTGGCCAACGGCCTGCAGGAGCTGGCCAGCCAGATTGTGGACAAGATCCGCGTGGCCGCCGTGGCCCAGGTGCATCGCCTGCCGGTGGTGCCGCACGGTGTGGCCGCGTCGGCGGGTACGGGCGCCAAGCCTGCGGCGCCCCGTGCGCAGGCGACTCCCGGTCTGCTGGGTCGCATCTCGACCGAAAAAATCATCGCCATCGGCGCTTCCACGGGGGGCACCGAGGCGATCCGTGAAGTGCTCACGCATCTGCCGGCCGACTGCCCGGCCATCGTCATCACCCAGCACATGCCGCCGGGCTTTACCACCAGTTTTGCGGCACGGCTCAACAGCCTGTGCCAGATGACGGTCAAGGAGGCCGCGCACGGCGAGCGTTTGCTGCCCGGCCATGCCTATATCGCTCCTGGCGGCAGGCATTTCTCCATCACGCGCAGCGGTGCCAACTATGTGGCCGTGGTCGATGATGCGCCGCCCGTCAACCGTCACAAGCCCTCGGTGGAAGTGCTGTTCAAGTCCGTGGCCGCCAGCGCCGGGCGCAATGCCTACGGCATCATGCTCACCGGCATGGGGGCTGATGGCGCCACCGCCATGCGCGAGATGCGCGATGCCGGCAGCTACAACTTGGTGCAAGATGAGAGCACCTGCATCGTCTTCGGCATGCCCCGCGAAGCCATTGCCCATGGTGCGGCCGACGAGGTGCTGCCTCTGCCGCAGATCGCTCATGCACTGCTGACCAAGCTGCGCGGCGGCTCGGATCAGGTACATCACCGTATCTAGGATTGCATAAAAAGAGAGCGCCTTGCGCTTGTCAGGTAAAGATTTCAGGCTTCTAGAGCTTTGAAATCAAGAACTGACAGGCGCAAGGCGCTCTCTTATTTGATGGCCTAATTATTCAGACAGTAAGGTCCAGCGCTCCAGCGCCTCCATCAGTGCTTCATCGATCTCCGCATCGCGCTGGTGCATGGCGACGGCCTTGGCGTTGTCGCTGGCAAACAGGCTGCCGTCGGCCAGTGCTTGCTGAATCTGCTTTTGCTCGGTCTCCAGTGCGGCAATCGTGGCTGGCAGGGTTTCCAGCTCGCGCTGATCCTTGTAGCTGAGCTTCTTCTTGGGGCTGGCCGCAGCGTCGGTGCGGCTTGCGACGGGCTTGGGCTCCTCCTTGGGGGCGGACTTGGCCTGCGCGGCTTCGGCCATGGCCTTGCTGCGGCGCGATTGCTCCATCCAGTCCGTCACGCCACCTTCGTATTCACGCCAGTGGCCGGGGCCTTCCCAGGCAATCGTGCTGGTGACCACGTTGTCGAGGAAAGTGCGGTCGTGGCTGACCAGAAAGACCGTGCCGTCGTAGCTTTGCAGCAGGTCTTCGAGCATGTCCAGCGTCTCGATGTCCAGATCGTTGGTCGGCTCGTCCAGCACCAGGACATTGGCCGGTCGCGCAAACAGACGGGCCAGCAGCAAGCGGTTGCGCTCGCCGCCTGATAGAGATCGGACCGGGGAATGCGCACGCGCCGGAGAGAACAGAAAGTCCGCCAGATAGCTCTTGACGTGCTTTTTCTGGTTGCCGATCTCGATCCACTCGCTGCCGGGGCTGATGAAGTCCTCCAGCGTGGCATCCAGATTCACCTGATGGCGCATCTGGTCAAAGTAGGCCACTTGCAGATTGCCGCCCAGGCGAACCTGGCCACTGTCCGGAGCCAGCTCGCCCAGAATCATCTTCAGCAGCGTTGTCTTGCCTGCGCCGTTGGGGCCCAGCAGGCCGACCTTGTCGCCACGCAAAATGGTGCCGCTGAACTTCTCGACGATCTTCTTGTCGCCAAAGGACTTGCTGACATCGGTCAGCTCGGCCACGATCTTGCCCTGATAGCCGTCGCCCTTGCCGGATGCGATATCCATGTTCACGCTGCCCAGCACATCACGGCGCTGGGCACGGCTGGCACGCAATTCCTGCAGACGGCTGATGCGGCTCTGGCTGCGGGTGCGGCGGGCTTCCACGCCCTTGCGAATCCAGACCTCTTCCTGGGCCAGCAGCTTGTCCGCCTTGGCGTTGATGACGGCCTCCTGGCTGAGCTGCTCTTCCTTTTGCAGCACGTACTGAGAGAAGTTGCCCGGGTAGGTGTGCAGAACGCCCCGATCCAGCTCCACGATGCGGGTGGCGATGCGGTCCAGAAAGCTGCGGTCGTGGGTGATCGTGATCACGCTGCCCTTGAAGGCAATCAGCAGCTCTTCCAGCCACTCGATGGAGTCCAGATCCAGGTGGTTGGTCGGCTCGTCGAGCAACAGGACATCGGGGCGGGCCACCAGAGCCTGGGCCAGCGCCACGCGCTTGCGGGTGCCGCCAGACAGACTGCCCACCAGGGCGTTCGGGTCCAGATGCAGGCGCTGCAATGTTTCTTCTACGCGCTGCTCCCAGTTCCAGGCATCATAGGCCTCGATCTGCGTCTGCAGCTCGTCCAGATCCTCGCCCTCGCCGCCAGCCAGGTAGCGCTCGCGAATCGCAATCACGGCCGCAATGCCGTCCGACGCCGACTCGAAGATGGTGTGCTCCGGGTTCAGGTCGGGCTCCTGCGCCACATAGGTAATGCGGACCCCGTTCTGCACCTGGAGCTGGCCGTCATCGGCCTTTGCCAGTCCGCCCAGAATCTTGAGCAGTGAAGACTTGCCGGCGCCGTTACGGCCGATCAGGCCGACGCGCTCGCCGGTCTCCAGGGAAAAATTTGCGTGGTCCAGCAGGGCCACGTGCCCGAACGCCAATTGAGCGTCTAACAAAGTAATCAGTGCCATCGTGCCAGCATTATCGTTGGCCTCCATAGAGACAGCGGCCGTAAGGCCGCTGTCTCTATCTCTGTCTATGGATGCAGCCCGGGCAAAGACCACGCTGGCAGATGAATCTTTTGTGTCAGAAGCGGCATGGCTAGGGTTTCACCTATGCTATAGTTCGATCCATCGCAGCAAACGACTGCCTCGCAAAAACTCAAAAGTTCTTGCGCAGGAATGCAAAATTTGTGATACACTACAAGGCTTCGCTGATCGCAGCAAGCAACGAGATCCAAAGTCAAGCTTCTTGATTTTGCGCTCGGCTCCTTAAAAAAATACAGCCGATAAGCGTGGGCGTTTGAGGGCAAGCAGCCAGTTCTTCGGAACAAACTCTTCGGAGTTATCAAACGCTCACAAAAACAGTAATGAGGAAGAATTAATTCTTCTTGATTCCGTCAAGTGAGTGAGCAGTCGAAAGACTTTAAATTCAAGATCGAACTATAGAGTTTGATCCTGGCTCAGATTGAACGCTGGCGGCATGCTTTACACATGCAAGTCGAACGGTAACAGGTCTTCGGATGCTGACGAGTGGCGAACGGGTGAGTAATACATCGGAACGTGCCTAGTAGTGGGGGATAACTACTCGAAAGAGTAGCTAATACCGCATGAGATCTACGGATGAAAGCAGGGGACCTTCGGGCCTTGTGCTACTAGAGCGGCTGATGGCAGATTAGGTAGTTGGTGGGGTAAAGGCTTACCAAGCCTGCGATCTGTAGCTGGTCTGAGAGGACGACCAGCCACACTGGGGCTGAGACACGGCCCAGACTCCTACGGGAGGCAGCAGTGGGGAATTTTGGACAATGGGCGAAAGCCTGATCCAGCAATGCCGCGTGCAGGATGAAGGCCCTCGGGTTGTAAACTGCTTTTGTACGGAACGAAAAGCCTGGGGCTAATATCCCCGGGTCATGACGGTACCGTAAGAATAAGCACCGGCTAACTACGTGCCAGCAGCCGCGGTAATACGTAGGGTGCAAGCGTTAATCGGAATTACTGGGCGTAAAGCGTGCGCAGGCGGTTTTGTAAGACAGTGGTGAAATCCCCGGGCTCAACCTGGGAACTGCCATTGTGACTGCAAAGCTAGAGTGCGGCAGAGGGGGATGGAATTCCGCGTGTAGCAGTGAAATGCGTAGATATGCGGAGGAACACCGATGGCGAAGGCAATCCCCTGGGCCTGCACTGACGCTCATGCACGAAAGCGTGGGGAGCAAACAGGATTAGATACCCTGGTAGTCCACGCCCTAAACGATGTCAACTGGTTGTTGGGTCTTAACTGACTCAGTAACGAAGCTAACGCGTGAAGTTGACCGCCTGGGGAGTACGGCCGCAAGGTTGAAACTCAAAGGAATTGACGGGGACCCGCACAAGCGGTGGATGATGTGGTTTAATTCGATGCAACGCGAAAAACCTTACCCACCTTTGACATGGCAGGAACTTACCAGAGATGGTTTGGTGCTCGAAAGAGAACCTGCACACAGGTGCTGCATGGCTGTCGTCAGCTCGTGTCGTGAGATGTTGGGTTAAGTCCCGCAACGAGCGCAACCCTTGCCATTAGTTGCTACATTCAGTTGAGCACTCTAATGGGACTGCCGGTGACAAACCGGAGGAAGGTGGGGATGACGTCAAGTCCTCATGGCCCTTATAGGTGGGGCTACACACGTCATACAATGGCTGGTACAAAGGGTTGCCAACCCGCGAGGGGGAGCTAATCCCATAAAGCCAGTCGTAGTCCGGATCGCAGTCTGCAACTCGACTGCGTGAAGTCGGAATCGCTAGTAATCGTGGATCAGAATGTCACGGTGAATACGTTCCCGGGTCTTGTACACACCGCCCGTCACACCATGGGAGCGGGTCTCGCCAGAAGTAGGTAGCCTAACCGCAAGGAGGGCGCTTACCACGGCGGGGTTCGTGACTGGGGTGAAGTCGTAACAAGGTAGCCGTATCGGAAGGTGCGGCTGGATCACCTCCTTTCTGGAAAAATGCTGCTTCAAATTGAACGTCCACACTTATCGGTTGTTGGAACAAGCCAGGTGGCCTGCTGAGTGACAGCGGGCTGCATGGAATGGGTCTGTAGCTCAGCTGGTTAGAGCACTGTGTTGATAACGCAGGGGTCGTTGGTTCGAGCCCAACTAGACCCACCAAGATTCCAATATCTGGTTCGAGGATCCCGGGGGATTAGCTCAGCTGGGAGAGCACCTGCTTTGCAAGCAGGGGGTCGTCGGTTCGATCCCGTCATCCTCCACCAAAAATGATAGCGCCGAAAGGTGCTATAATCGTTAGCTCAGCAGATGTGAAGCGCAAGCGGATCGGAAGCGAAAAAAACCAAATTCAATATAAAAGCAGTCTGCCTCAGACTGCTTTTATATTGATCTTTGATCAATAGGCTGTTCTTTAAAAATTCATAGAGTCGAAATCAGCGTTGCTGGTGGAAAGCGCAAACCAAGGTTTGTGCACCGTGCCGCCAGCAACATTTTGATTGCGTCAAAACAGATATTTTGCGAATGCAAATTTATCTAGTAATGACGAATATTCTCTAAGCTGTATCGAAAGATGCAGCCAAAGATATTCACATTACGGCATAACGCGTGAGGTGCAAGACCTCACCAGTCTTTGAACACCAGGCTTTGATTCTCGTTAAGAGAATCCAAAGTTATAGGGTCAAGTGACTAAGAGCATATGGTGGATGCCTTGGCGATGATAGGCGACGAAAGACGTGATAGCCTGCGATAAGCTTCGGGGAGCTGGCAAATAAGCTTTGATCCGGAGATTTCTGAATGGGGGAACCCACCTCGCAAGAGGTATCGTGCACTGAATACATAGGTGCTCGAAGCGAACCTGGAGAACTGAAACATCTAAGTACCCAGAGGAAAAGACATCAACCGAGATTCCGATAGTAGTGGCGAGCGAATTCGGAAGAGCCTTGCAGTGATAGTCGATCAGTTAACAAAACGGCATGGAAAGGCCGACCATAGTGGGTGATAGTCCCGTATGTGAAAACCGATCGGTGGTACTAGGCTGCAGACAAGTAGGGCGGGGCACGAGAAACCCTGTCTGAATATGGGGGGACCATCCTCCAAGGCTAAATACTCATCATCGACCGATAGTGAACCAGTACCGTGAGGGAAAGGCGAAAAGAACCCCGGGAGGGGAGTGAAATAGATCCTGAAACCGTATGCTTACAAAAAGTCGGAGCCCTTCGGGGTGACGGCGTACCTTTTGTATAATGGGTCAGCGACTTACATTCAGTGGCAAGCTTAACCGAATAGGGGAGGCGAAGAGAAATCGAGTCCGAATAGGGCGATTAGTCGCTGGGTGTAGACCCGAAACCAAGTGATCTATCCATGGCCAGGATGAAGGTGCCGTAACAGGTACTGGAGGTCCGAACCCACTAATGTTGCAAAATTAGGGGATGAGCTGTGGATAGGGGTGAAAGGCTAAACAAACTTGGAAATAGCTGGTTCTCTCCGAAAACTATTTAGGTAGTGCCTCAAGTATTACCGTCGGGGGTAGAGCACTGTTTAGGCTAGGGGGTCATGGCGACTTACCAAACCTATGCAAACTCCGAATACCGACGAGTACAGCTTGGGAGACAGAGCACCGGGTGCTAACGTCCGGACTCAAGAGGGAAACAACCCAGACCGCCAGCTAAGGTCCCTAAAACGGGCTAAGTGGGAAACGAAGTGGGAAGGCTAAAACAGTCAGGATGTTGGCTTAGAAGCAGCCATCATTTAAAGAAAGCGTAATAGCTCACTGATCGAGTCGTCCTGCGCGGAAGATGTAACGGGGCTAAGCCAGTTACCGAAGCTGCGGATGTGCCATTTATGGCACGTGGTAGGAGAGCGTTCTGTAAGCCTGTGAAGGTGTCTGGTAACGGATGCTGGAGGTATCAGAAGTGCGAATGCTGACATGAGTAGCGTTAAAGGGGGTGAAAAGCCCCCTCGCCGTAAGCGCAAGGTTTCCTACGCAACGTTCATCGGCGTAGGGTGAGTCGGCCCCTAAGGCGAGGCAGAGATGCGTAGCTGATGGGAAACAGGTCAATATTCCTGTACCGATCAATAGTGCGATGTGGGGACGGAGAAGGTTAGCTCAGCCAACTGTTGGAATAGTTGGTTCAAGCGTGTAGTCGTGCTCTTTAGGCAAATCCGGAGAGCTAAGATGAGGCGTGATAACGAGTGTGCTTGCACACGAAGTGAGTGATACCCTGCTTCCAGGAAAAGCCACTAAGCTTCAGCTATTGACGACCGTACCGCAAACCGACACTGGTGCGCGAGATGAGTATTCTAAGGCGCTTGAGAGAACTCAGGAGAAGGAACTCGGCAAATTGACACCGTAACTTCGGGAGAAGGTGTACCCCAAGTAAGTGAAGTTGTACAAACGGAGCTCAAAGGGGTTGCAAAAAATTGGTGGCTGCGACTGTTTAATAAAAACACAGCACTCTGCAAACACGAAAGTGGACGTATAGGGTGTGACGCCTGCCCGGTGCTGGAAGATTAAATGATGGGGTGCAAGCTCTTGATTGAAGTCCCAGTAAACGGCGGCCGTAACTATAACGGTCCTAAGGTAGCGAAATTCCTTGTCGGGTAAGTTCCGACCTGCACGAATGGCGTAACGATGGCCACACTGTCTCCTCCTGAGACTCAGCGAAGTTGAAATGTTTGTGATGATGCAATCTCCCCGCGGAAAGACGGAAAGACCCCATGAACCTTTACTGTAGCTTTGTATTGGACTTTGAACGGATCTGTGTAGGATAGGTGGGAGGCTTTGAAGTGAGGTCGCTAGATCTCATGGAGCCGACGTTGAAATACCACCCTGGTGCGTTTGAGGTTCTAACCTGGATCCATTATCTGGATCGGGGACAGTGCATGGTAGGCAGTTTGACTGGGGCGGTCTCCTCCCAAAGCGTAACGGAGGAGTTCGAAGGTACGCTAGTTACGGTCGGACATCGTGACGATAGTGCAATGGCATAAGCGTGCTTAACTGCGAGACTGACAAGTCGAGCAGATGCGAAAGCAGGACATAGTGATCCGGTGGTTCTGTATGGAAGGGCCATCGCTCAACGGATAAAAGGTACTCTGGGGATAACAGGCTGATACCGCCCAAGAGTTCATATCGACGGCGGTGTTTGGCACCTCGATGTCGGCTCATCTCATCCTGGGGCTGTAGTCGGTCCCAAGGGTATGGCTGTTCGCCATTTAAAGAGGTACGTGAGCTGGGTTTAAAACGTCGTGAGACAGTTTGGTCCCTATCTTCCGTGGGCGCTGCAGATTTGAGGAAGCCTGCTCCTAGTACGAGAGGACCGGAGTGGACACACCTCTGGTGTACCTGTTGTCACGCCAGTGGCATCGCAGGGTAGCTAAGTGTGGAAGAGATAACCGCTGAAAGCATCTAAGCGGGAAACTCGTTTCAAGATGAGATCTGCCGGGGCCTTGAGCCCCCTGAAGGGTCGTTGTAGACCACGACGTTGATAGGCTGGGTGTGGAAGCGCAGTAATGCGTTAAGCTAACCAGTACTAATTGCCCGTGCGGCTTGACCCTATAACTTTGGGCAAGTCTGGAAAAATGAAAGACAGAACGCAAGTTCTAGTTATGCCGAAAAGGCGCAATCGAAAAGCTGATTGAAGACTCTATGAATTCGTTGGATTGAAGGTGAGCGAGATTAAGAAGTTAATCGAGGCGCTGTCAATCTGACAAAAAGTTTATGCCTGATGACCATAGCAAGTTGGTACCACTCCTTCCCATCCCGAACAGGACAGTGAAACGACTTTGCGCCGATGATAGTGCGGGTTCCCGTGTGAAAGTAGGTCATCGTCAGGCTCTTACGCCAAAACGCCTGGCTCACGCCAGGCGTTTTCTTCTCCCTCCTTGTGCTGAGGGGTGAGAAGAAAACGCAAAAACGTTTTAAAAGTACTGTGAAAACAGTGCTACAATTGAAGGCTTCGCTGATCGCAGCAAGCAACGAGATTCAAAGTCAAGCTTCTTGATTTTGCACTCGGTTCCTTAAAAAAATACAGCCGATAAGCGTGGGCGTTTGAGGGCAAGCAGCCAGTTCTTCGGAACAAACTCTTCGGAGTTATCAAACGCTCACAAAAACAGTAATGAGGAAGAATTGATTCTTCTTGATTCCGTCAAGTGAGTGAGCAGTCGAAAGACTTTAAATTCAAGATCGAACTATAGAGTTTGATCCTGGCTCAGATTGAACGCTGGCGGCATGCTTTACACATGCAAGTCGAACGGTAACAGGTCTTCGGATGCTGACGAGTGGCGAACGGGTGAGTAATACATCGGAACGTGCCTAGTAGTGGGGGATAACTACTCGAAAGAGTAGCTAATACCGCATGAGATCTACGGATGAAAGCAGGGGACCTTCGGGCCTTGTGCTACTAGAGCGGCTGATGGCAGATTAGGTAGTTGGTGGGGTAAAGGCTTACCAAGCCTGCGATCTGTAGCTGGTCTGAGAGGACGACCAGCCACACTGGGACTGAGACACGGCCCAGACTCCTACGGGAGGCAGCAGTGGGGAATTTTGGACAATGGGCGAAAGCCTGATCCAGCAATGCCGCGTGCAGGATGAAGGCCCTCGGGTTGTAAACTGCTTTTGTACGGAACGAAAAGCCTGGGGCTAATATCCCCGGGTCATGACGGTACCGTAAGAATAAGCACCGGCTAACTACGTGCCAGCAGCCGCGGTAATACGTAGGGTGCAAGCGTTAATCGGAATTACTGGGCGTAAAGCGTGCGCAGGCGGTTTTGTAAGACAGTGGTGAAATCCCCGGGCTCAACCTGGGAACTGCCATTGTGACTGCAAAGCTAGAGTGCGGCAGAGGGGGATGGAATTCCGCGTGTAGCAGTGAAATGCGTAGATATGCGGAGGAACACCGATGGCGAAGGCAATCCCCTGGGCCTGCACTGACGCTCATGCACGAAAGCGTGGGGAGCAAACAGGATTAGATACCCTGGTAGTCCACGCCCTAAACGATGTCAACTGGTTGTTGGGTCTTAACTGACTCAGTAACGAAGCTAACGCGTGAAGTTGACCGCCTGGGGAGTACGGCCGCAAGGTTGAAACTCAAAGGAATTGACGGGGACCCGCACAAGCGGTGGATGATGTGGTTTAATTCGATGCAACGCGAAAAACCTTACCCACCTTTGACATGGCAGGAACTTACCAGAGATGGTTTGGTGCTCGAAAGAGAACCTGCACACAGGTGCTGCATGGCTGTCGTCAGCTCGTGTCGTGAGATGTTGGGTTAAGTCCCGCAACGAGCGCAACCCTTGCCATTAGTTGCTACATTCAGTTGAGCACTCTAATGGGACTGCCGGTGACAAACCGGAGGAAGGTGGGGATGACGTCAAGTCCTCATGGCCCTTATAGGTGGGGCTACACACGTCATACAATGGCTGGTACAAAGGGTTGCCAACCCGCGAGGGGGAGCTAATCCCATAAAGCCAGTCGTAGTCCGGATCGCAGTCTGCAACTCGACTGCGTGAAGTCGGAATCGCTAGTAATCGTGGATCAGAATGTCACGGTGAATACGTTCCCGGGTCTTGTACACACCGCCCGTCACACCATGGGAGCGGGTCTCGCCAGAAGTAGGTAGCCTAACCGCAAGGAGGGCGCTTACCACGGCGGGGTTCGTGACTGGGGTGAAGTCGTAACAAGGTAGCCGTATCGGAAGGTGCGGCTGGATCACCTCCTTTCTGGAAAAATGCTGCTTCAAATTGAACGTCCACACTTATCGGTTGTTGGAACAAGCCAGGTGGCCTGCTGAGTGACAGCGGGCTGCATGGAATGGGTCTGTAGCTCAGCTGGTTAGAGCACTGTGTTGATAACGC
Organism: Comamonas testosteroni TK102; assembly: GCF_000739375.1. NCBI lineage: Bacteria > Pseudomonadati > Pseudomonadota > Betaproteobacteria > Burkholderiales > Comamonadaceae > Comamonas > Comamonas testosteroni. The sequence continues at coordinate 548,819 of NZ_CP006704.1, forward strand.
AGGGGTCGTTGGTTCGAGCCCAACTAGACCCACCAAGATTCCAATATCTGGTTCGAGGATCCCGGGGGATTAGCTCAGCTGGGAGAGCACCTGCTTTGCAAGCAGGGGGTCGTCGGTTCGATCCCGTCATCCTCCACCAAAAATGATAGCGCCGAAAGGTGCTATAATCGTTGGCTCAGCAGATGTGAAGCGCAAGCGGATCGGAAGCAGAAAAAAACCAAATTCAATATAAAAGCAGTCTGCTTCAGACTGCTTTTATATTGATCTTTGATCAATAGGCTGTTCTTTAAAAATTCATAGAGTCGAAATCAGCGTTGCTGGTGGAAAGCACAAACCAAGGTTTGTGCACCGTGCCGCCAGCAACATTTTGATTGCGTCAAAACAGATATTTTGCGAATGCAAATTTATCTAGTAATGACGAATATTCTCTAAGCTGTATCGAAAGATGCAGCCAAAGATATTCACATTACGGCATAACGCGTGAGGTGCAAGACCTCACCAGTCTTTGAATACCAGGCTTTGATTCTCGCTAAGAGAATCCAAAGTTATAGGGTCAAGTGACTAAGAGCATATGGTGGATGCCTTGGCGATGATAGGCGACGAAAGACGTGATAGCCTGCGATAAGCTTCGGGGAGCTGGCAAATAAGCTTTGATCCGGAGATTTCTGAATGGGGGAACCCACCTCGCAAGAGGTATCGTGCACTGAATACATAGGTGCTCGAAGCGAACCTGGAGAACTGAAACATCTAAGTACCCAGAGGAAAAGACATCAACCGAGATTCCGATAGTAGTGGCGAGCGAATTCGGAAGAGCCTTGCAGTGATAGTCGATCAGTTAACAAAACGGCATGGAAAGGCCGACCATAGTGGGTGATAGTCCCGTATGTGAAAACCGATCGGTGGTACTAGGCTGCAGACAAGTAGGGCGGGGCACGAGAAACCCTGTCTGAATATGGGGGGACCATCCTCCAAGGCTAAATACTCATCATCGACCGATAGTGAACCAGTACCGTGAGGGAAAGGCGAAAAGAACCCCGGGAGGGGAGTGAAATAGATCCTGAAACCGTATGCTTACAAAAAGTCGGAGCCCTTCGGGGTGACGGCGTACCTTTTGTATAATGGGTCAGCGACTTACATTCAGTGGCAAGCTTAACCGAATAGGGGAGGCGAAGAGAAATCGAGTCCGAATAGGGCGATTAGTCGCTGGGTGTAGACCCGAAACCAAGTGATCTATCCATGGCCAGGATGAAGGTGCCGTAACAGGTACTGGAGGTCCGAACCCACTAATGTTGCAAAATTAGGGGATGAGCTGTGGATAGGGGTGAAAGGCTAAACAAACTTGGAAATAGCTGGTTCTCTCCGAAAACTATTTAGGTAGTGCCTCAAGTATTACCGTCGGGGGTAGAGCACTGTTTAGGCTAGGGGGTCATGGCGACTTACCAAACCTATGCAAACTCCGAATACCGACGAGTACAGCTTGGGAGACAGAGCACCGGGTGCTAACGTCCGGACTCAAGAGGGAAACAACCCAGACCGCCAGCTAAGGTCCCTAAAACGGGCTAAGTGGGAAACGAAGTGGGAAGGCTAAAACAGTCAGGATGTTGGCTTAGAAGCAGCCATCATTTAAAGAAAGCGTAATAGCTCACTGATCGAGTCGTCCTGCGCGGAAGATGTAACGGGGCTAAGCCAGTTACCGAAGCTGCGGATGTGCCATTTATGGCACGTGGTAGGAGAGCGTTCTGTAAGCCTGTGAAGGTGTCTGGTAACGGATGCTGGAGGTATCAGAAGTGCGAATGCTGACATGAGTAGCGTTAAAGGGGGTGAAAAGCCCCCTCGCCGTAAGCGCAAGGTTTCCTACGCAACGTTCATCGGCGTAGGGTGAGTCGGCCCCTAAGGCGAGGCAGAGATGCGTAGCTGATGGGAAACAGGTCAATATTCCTGTACCGATCAATAGTGCGATGTGGGGACGGAGAAGGTTAGCTCAGCCAACTGTTGGAATAGTTGGTTCAAGCGTGTAGTCGTGCTCTTTAGGCAAATCCGGAGAGCTAAGATGAGGCGTGATAACGAGTGTGCTTGCACACGAAGTGAGTGATACCCTGCTTCCAGGAAAAGCCACTAAGCTTCAGCTATTGACGACCGTACCGCAAACCGACACTGGTGCGCGAGATGAGTATTCTAAGGCGCTTGAGAGAACTCAGGAGAAGGAACTCGGCAAATTGACACCGTAACTTCGGGAGAAGGTGTACCCCAAGTAAGTGAAGTTGTACAAACGGAGCTCAAAGGGGTTGCAAAAAATTGGTGGCTGCGACTGTTTAATAAAAACACAGCACTCTGCAAACACGAAAGTGGACGTATAGGGTGTGACGCCTGCCCGGTGCTGGAAGATTAAATGATGGGGTGCAAGCTCTTGATTGAAGTCCCAGTAAACGGCGGCCGTAACTATAACGGTCCTAAGGTAGCGAAATTCCTTGTCGGGTAAGTTCCGACCTGCACGAATGGCGTAACGATGGCCACACTGTCTCCTCCTGAGACTCAGCGAAGTTGAAATGTTTGTGATGATGCAATCTCCCCGCGGAAAGACGGAAAGACCCCATGAACCTTTACTGTAGCTTTGTATTGGACTTTGAACGGATCTGTGTAGGATAGGTGGGAGGCTTTGAAGTGAGGTCGCTAGATCTCATGGAGCCGACGTTGAAATACCACCCTGGTGCGTTTGAGGTTCTAACCTGGATCCATTATCTGGATCGGGGACAGTGCATGGTAGGCAGTTTGACTGGGGCGGTCTCCTCCCAAAGCGTAACGGAGGAGTTCGAAGGTACGCTAGTTACGGTCGGACATCGTGACGATAGTGCAATGGCATAAGCGTGCTTAACTGCGAGACTGACAAGTCGAGCAGATGCGAAAGCAGGACATAGTGATCCGGTGGTTCTGTATGGAAGGGCCATCGCTCAACGGATAAAAGGTACTCTGGGGATAACAGGCTGATACCGCCCAAGAGTTCATATCGACGGCGGTGTTTGGCACCTCGATGTCGGCTCATCTCATCCTGGGGCTGTAGTCGGTCCCAAGGGTATGGCTGTTCGCCATTTAAAGAGGTACGTGAGCTGGGTTTAAAACGTCGTGAGACAGTTTGGTCCCTATCTTCCGTGGGCGCTGCAGATTTGAGGAAGCCTGCTCCTAGTACGAGAGGACCGGAGTGGACACACCTCTGGTGTACCTGTTGTCACGCCAGTGGCATCGCAGGGTAGCTAAGTGTGGAAGAGATAACCGCTGAAAGCATCTAAGCGGGAAACTCGTTTCAAGATGAGATCTGCCGGGGCCTTGAGCCCCCTGAAGGGTCGTTGTAGACCACGACGTTGATAGGCTGGGTGTGGAAGCGCAGTAATGCGTTAAGCTAACCAGTACTAATTGCCCGTGCGGCTTGACCCTATAACTTTGGGCAAGCCTGGAAAAATGAAAGACAGAACGCAAGTTCTAGTTATGCCGAAAAGGCGCAATCGAAAAGCTGATTGAAGACTCTATGAATTCGTTGGACTGAAGGTGAGCGAGATTAAGAAGTTAATCGAGGCGCCGTCAATCTGACAAAAAGTTTATGCCTGATGACCATAGCAAGTTGGTACCACTCCTTCCCATCCCGAACAGGACAGTGAAACGACTTTGCGCCGATGATAGTGCGGGTTCCCGTGTGAAAGTAGGTCATCGTCAGGCTCTTACGCCAAAACGCCTGGCTCACGCCAGGCGTTTTCTTCTCCCTCCTTGTGCTGAGGGGTGAGAAGAAAACGCAAAAACGTTTTAAAAGTACTGTGAAAACAGTGCTACAATTGAAGGCTTCGCTGATCGCAGCAAGCAACGAGATTCAAAGTCAAGCTTCTTGATTTTGCACTCGGTTCCTTAAAAAAATACAGCCGATAAGCGTGGGCGTTTGAGGGCAAGCAGCCAGTTCTTCGGAACAAACTCTTCGGAGTTATCAAACGCTCACAAAAACAGTAATGAGGAAGAATTGATTCTTCTTGATTCCGTCAAGTGAGTGAGCAGTCGAAAGACTTTAAATTCAAGATCGAACTATAGAGTTTGATCCTGGCTCAGATTGAACGCTGGCGGCATGCTTTACACATGCAAGTCGAACGGTAACAGGTCTTCGGATGCTGACGAGTGGCGAACGGGTGAGTAATACATCGGAACGTGCCTAGTAGTGGGGGATAACTACTCGAAAGAGTAGCTAATACCGCATGAGATCTACGGATGAAAGCAGGGGACCTTCGGGCCTTGTGCTACTAGAGCGGCTGATGGCAGATTAGGTAGTTGGTGGGGTAAAGGCTTACCAAGCCTGCGATCTGTAGCTGGTCTGAGAGGACGACCAGCCACACTGGGACTGAGACACGGCCCAGACTCCTACGGGAGGCAGCAGTGGGGAATTTTGGACAATGGGCGAAAGCCTGATCCAGCAATGCCGCGTGCAGGATGAAGGCCCTCGGGTTGTAAACTGCTTTTGTACGGAACGAAAAGCCTGGGGCTAATATCCCCGGGTCATGACGGTACCGTAAGAATAAGCACCGGCTAACTACGTGCCAGCAGCCGCGGTAATACGTAGGGTGCAAGCGTTAATCGGAATTACTGGGCGTAAAGCGTGCGCAGGCGGTTTTGTAAGACAGTGGTGAAATCCCCGGGCTCAACCTGGGAACTGCCATTGTGACTGCAAAGCTAGAGTGCGGCAGAGGGGGATGGAATTCCGCGTGTAGCAGTGAAATGCGTAGATATGCGGAGGAACACCGATGGCGAAGGCAATCCCCTGGGCCTGCACTGACGCTCATGCACGAAAGCGTGGGGAGCAAACAGGATTAGATACCCTGGTAGTCCACGCCCTAAACGATGTCAACTGGTTGTTGGGTCTTAACTGACTCAGTAACGAAGCTAACGCGTGAAGTTGACCGCCTGGGGAGTACGGCCGCAAGGTTGAAACTCAAAGGAATTGACGGGGACCCGCACAAGCGGTGGATGATGTGGTTTAATTCGATGCAACGCGAAAAACCTTACCCACCTTTGACATGGCAGGAACTTACCAGAGATGGTTTGGTGCTCGAAAGAGAACCTGCACACAGGTGCTGCATGGCTGTCGTCAGCTCGTGTCGTGAGATGTTGGGTTAAGTCCCGCAACGAGCGCAACCCTTGCCATTAGTTGCTACATTCAGTTGAGCACTCTAATGGGACTGCCGGTGACAAACCGGAGGAAGGTGGGGATGACGTCAAGTCCTCATGGCCCTTATAGGTGGGGCTACACACGTCATACAATGGCTGGTACAAAGGGTTGCCAACCCGCGAGGGGGAGCTAATCCCATAAAGCCAGTCGTAGTCCGGATCGCAGTCTGCAACTCGACTGCGTGAAGTCGGAATCGCTAGTAATCGTGGATCAGAATGTCACGGTGAATACGTTCCCGGGTCTTGTACACACCGCCCGTCACACCATGGGAGCGGGTCTCGCCAGAAGTAGGTAGCCTAACCGCAAGGAGGGCGCTTACCACGGCGGGGTTCGTGACTGGGGTGAAGTCGTAACAAGGTAGCCGTATCGGAAGGTGCGGCTGGATCACCTCCTTTCTGGAAAAATGCTGCTTCAAATTGAACGTCCACACTTATCGGTTGTTGGAACAAGCCAGGTGGCCTGCTGAGTGACAGCGGGCTGCATGGAATGGGTCTGTAGCTCAGCTGGTTAGAGCACTGTGTTGATAACGCAGGGGTCGTTGGTTCGAGCCCAACTAGACCCACCAAGATTCCAATATCTGGTTCGAGGATCCCGGGGGATTAGCTCAGCTGGGAGAGCACCTGCTTTGCAAGCAGGGGGTCGTCGGTTCGATCCCGTCATCCTCCACCAAAAATGATAGCGCCGAAAGGTGCTATAATCGTTAGCTCAGCAGATGTGAAGCGCAAGCGGATCGGAAGCGAAAAAAACCAAATTCAATATAAAAGCAGTCTGCCTCAGACTGCTTTTATATTGATCTTTGATCAATAGGCTGTTCTTTAAAAATTCATAGAGTCGAAATCAGCGTTGCTGGTGGAAAGCACAAACCAAGGTTTGTGCACCGTGCCGCCAGCAACATTTTGATTGCGTCAAAACAGATATTTTGCGAATGCAAATTTATCTAGTAATGACGAATATTCTCTAAGCTGTATCGAAAGATGCAGCCAAAGATATTCACATTACGGCATAACGCGTGAGGTGCAAGACCTCACCAGTCTTTGAACACCAGGCTTTGATTCTCGCTAAGAGAATCCAAAGTTATAGGGTCAAGTGACTAAGAGCATATGGTGGATGCCTTGGCGATGATAGGCGACGAAAGACGTGATAGCCTGCGATAAGCTTCGGGGAGCTGGCAAATAAGCTTTGATCCGGAGATTTCTGAATGGGGGAACCCACCTCGCAAGAGGTATCGTGCACTGAATACATAGGTGCTCGAAGCGAACCTGGAGAACTGAAACATCTAAGTACCCAGAGGAAAAGACATCAACCGAGATTCCGATAGTAGTGGCGAGCGAATTCGGAAGAGCCTTGCAGTGATAGTCGATCAGTTAACAAAACGGCATGGAAAGGCCGACCATAGTGGGTGATAGTCCCGTATGTGAAAACCGATCGGTGGTACTAGGCTGCAGACAAGTAGGGCGGGGCACGAGAAACCCTGTCTGAATATGGGGGGACCATCCTCCAAGGCTAAATACTCATCATCGACCGATAGTGAACCAGTACCGTGAGGGAAAGGCGAAAAGAACCCCGGGAGGGGAGTGAAATAGATCCTGAAACCGTATGCTTACAAAAAGTCGGAGCCCTTCGGGGTGACGGCGTACCTTTTGTATAATGGGTCAGCGACTTACATTCAGTGGCAAGCTTAACCGAATAGGGGAGGCGAAGAGAAATCGAGTCCGAATAGGGCGATTAGTCGCTGGGTGTAGACCCGAAACCAAGTGATCTATCCATGGCCAGGATGAAGGTGCCGTAACAGGTACTGGAGGTCCGAACCCACTAATGTTGCAAAATTAGGGGATGAGCTGTGGATAGGGGTGAAAGGCTAAACAAACTTGGAAATAGCTGGTTCTCTCCGAAAACTATTTAGGTAGTGCCTCAAGTATTACCGTCGGGGGTAGAGCACTGTTTAGGCTAGGGGGTCATGGCGACTTACCAAACCTATGCAAACTCCGAATACCGACGAGTACAGCTTGGGAGACAGAGCACCGGGTGCTAACGTCCGGACTCAAGAGGGAAACAACCCAGACCGCCAGCTAAGGTCCCTAAAACGGGCTAAGTGGGAAACGAAGTGGGAAGGCTAAAACAGTCAGGATGTTGGCTTAGAAGCAGCCATCATTTAAAGAAAGCGTAATAGCTCACTGATCGAGTCGTCCTGCGCGGAAGATGTAACGGGGCTAAGCCAGTTACCGAAGCTGCGGATGTGCCATTTATGGCACGTGGTAGGAGAGCGTTCTGTAAGCCTGTGAAGGTGTCTGGTAACGGATGCTGGAGGTATCAGAAGTGCGAATGCTGACATGAGTAGCGTTAAAGGGGGTGAAAAGCCCCCTCGCCGTAAGCGCAAGGTTTCCTACGCAACGTTCATCGGCGTAGGGTGAGTCGGCCCCTAAGGCGAGGCAGAGATGCGTAGCTGATGGGAAACAGGTCAATATTCCTGTACCGATCAATAGTGCGATGTGGGGACGGAGAAGGTTAGCTCAGCCAACTGTTGGAATAGTTGGTTCAAGCGTGTAGTCGTGCTCTTTAGGCAAATCCGGAGAGCTGAGATGAGGCGTGATAACGAGTGTGCTTGCACACGAAGTGAGTGATACCCTGCTTCCAGGAAAAGCCACTAAGCTTCAGCTATTGACGACCGTACCGCAAACCGACACTGGTGCGCGAGATGAGTATTCTAAGGCGCTTGAGAGAACTCAGGAGAAGGAACTCGGCAAATTGACACCGTAACTTCGGGAGAAGGTGTACCCCAAGTAAGTGAAGTTGTACAAACGGAGCTCAAAGGGGTTGCAAAAAATTGGTGGCTGCGACTGTTTAATAAAAACACAGCACTCTGCAAACACGAAAGTGGACGTATAGGGTGTGACGCCTGCCCGGTGCTGGAAGATTAAATGATGGGGTGCAAGCTCTTGATTGAAGTCCCAGTAAACGGCGGCCGTAACTATAACGGTCCTAAGGTAGCGAAATTCCTTGTCGGGTAAGTTCCGACCTGCACGAATGGCGTAACGATGGCCACACTGTCTCCTCCTGAGACTCAGCGAAGTTGAAATGTTTGTGATGATGCAATCTCCCCGCGGAAAGACGGAAAGACCCCATGAACCTTTACTGTAGCTTTGTATTGGACTTTGAACGGATCTGTGTAGGATAGGTGGGAGGCTTTGAAGTGAGGTCGCTAGATCTCATGGAGCCGACGTTGAAATACCACCCTGGTGCGTTTGAGGTTCTAACCTGGATCCATTATCTGGATCGGGGACAGTGCATGGTAGGCAGTTTGACTGGGGCGGTCTCCTCCCAAAGCGTAACGGAGGAGTTCGAAGGTACGCTAGTTACGGTCGGACATCGTGACGATAGTGCAATGGCATAAGCGTGCTTAACTGCGAGACTGACAAGTCGAGCAGATGCGAAAGCAGGACATAGTGATCCGGTGGTTCTGTATGGAAGGGCCATCGCTCAACGGATAAAAGGTACTCTGGGGATAACAGGCTGATACCGCCCAAGAGTTCATATCGACGGCGGTGTTTGGCACCTCGATGTCGGCTCATCTCATCCTGGGGCTGTAGTCGGTCCCAAGGGTATGGCTGTTCGCCATTTAAAGAGGTACGTGAGCTGGGTTTAAAACGTCGTGAGACAGTTTGGTCCCTATCTTCCGTGGGCGCTGCAGATTTGAGGAAGCCTGCTCCTAGTACGAGAGGACCGGAGTGGACACACCTCTGGTGTACCTGTTGTCACGCCAGTGGCATCGCAGGGTAGCTAAGTGTGGAAGAGATAACCGCTGAAAGCATCTAAGCGGGAAACTCGTTTCAAGATGAGATCTGCCGGGGCCTTGAGCCCCCTGAAGGGTCGTTGTAGACCACGACGTTGATAGGCTGGGTGTGGAAGCGCAGTAATGCGTTAAGCTAACCAGTACTAATTGCCCGTGCGGCTTGACCCTATAACTTTGGGCAAGCCTGGAAAAATGAAAGACAGAACGCAAGTTCTAGTTATGCCGAAAAGGCGCAATCGAAAAGCTGATTGAAGACTCTATGAATTCGTTGGACTGAAGGTGAGCGAGATTAAGAAGTTAATCGAGGCGCCGTCAATCTGACAAAAAGTTTATGCCTGATGACCATAGCAAGTTGGTACCACTCCTTCCCATCCCGAACAGGACAGTGAAACGACTTTGCGCCGATGATAGTGCGGGTTCCCGTGTGAAAGTAGGTCATCGTCAGGCTCTTACGCCAAAACGCCTGGCTCACGCCAGGCGTTTTCTTCTCCCTCCTTGTGCTGAGGGGTGAGAAGAAAACGCAAAAACGTTTTAAAAGTACTGTGAAAACAGTGCTACAATTGAAGGCTTCGCTGATCGCAGCAAGCAACGAGATTCAAAGTCAAGCTTCTTGATTTTGCACTCGGTTCCTTAAAAAAATACAGCCGATAAGCGTGGGCGTTTGAGGGCAAGCAGCCAGTTCTTCGGAACAAACTCTTCGGAGTTATCAAACGCTCACAAAAACAGTAATGAGGAAGAATTGATTCTTCTTGATTCCGTCAAGTGAGTGAGCAGTCGAAAGACTTTAAATTCAAGATCGAACTATAGAGTTTGATCCTGGCTCAGATTGAACGCTGGCGGCATGCTTTACACATGCAAGTCGAACGGTAACAGGTCTTCGGATGCTGACGAGTGGCGAACGGGTGAGTAATACATCGGAACGTGCCTAGTAGTGGGGGATAACTACTCGAAAGAGTAGCTAATACCGCATGAGATCTACGGATGAAAGCAGGGGACCTTCGGGCCTTGTGCTACTAGAGCGGCTGATGGCAGATTAGGTAGTTGGTGGGGTAAAGGCTTACCAAGCCTGCGATCTGTAGCTGGTCTGAGAGGACGACCAGCCACACTGGGACTGAGACACGGCCCAGACTCCTACGGGAGGCAGCAGTGGGGAATTTTGGACAATGGGCGAAAGCCTGATCCAGCAATGCCGCGTGCAGGATGAAGGCCCTCGGGTTGTAAACTGCTTTTGTACGGAACGAAAAGCCTGGGGCTAATATCCCCGGGTCATGACGGTACCGTAAGAATAAGCACCGGCTAACTACGTGCCAGCAGCCGCGGTAATACGTAGGGTGCAAGCGTTAATCGGAATTACTGGGCGTAAAGCGTGCGCAGGCGGTTTTGTAAGACAGTGGTGAAATCCCCGGGCTCAACCTGGGAACTGCCATTGTGACTGCAAAGCTAGAGTGCGGCAGAGGGGGATGGAATTCCGCGTGTAGCAGTGAAATGCGTAGATATGCGGAGGAACACCGATGGCGAAGGCAATCCCCTGGGCCTGCACTGACGCTCATGCACGAAAGCGTGGGGAGCAAACAGGATTAGATACCCTGGTAGTCCACGCCCTAAACGATGTCAACTGGTTGTTGGGTCTTAACTGACTCAGTAACGAAGCTAACGCGTGAAGTTGACCGCCTGGGGAGTACGGCCGCAAGGTTGAAACTCAAAGGAATTGACGGGGACCCGCACAAGCGGTGGATGATGTGGTTTAATTCGATGCAACGCGAAAAACCTTACCCACCTTTGACATGGCAGGAACTTACCAGAGATGGTTTGGTGCTCGAAAGAGAACCTGCACACAGGTGCTGCATGGCTGTCGTCAGCTCGTGTCGTGAGATGTTGGGTTAAGTCCCGCAACGAGCGCAACCCTTGCCATTAGTTGCTACATTCAGTTGAGCACTCTAATGGGACTGCCGGTGACAAACCGGAGGAAGGTGGGGATGACGTCAAGTCCTCATGGCCCTTATAGGTGGGGCTACACACGTCATACAATGGCTGGTACAAAGGGTTGCCAACCCGCGAGGGGGAGCTAATCCCATAAAGCCAGTCGTAGTCCGGATCGCAGTCTGCAACTCGACTGCGTGAAGTCGGAATCGCTAGTAATCGTGGATCAGAATGTCACGGTGAATACGTTCCCGGGTCTTGTACACACCGCCCGTCACACCATGGGAGCGGGTCTCGCCAGAAGTAGGTAGCCTAACCGCAAGGAGGGCGCTTACCACGGCGGGGTTCGTGACTGGGGTGAAGTCGTAACAAGGTAGCCGTATCGGAAGGTGCGGCTGGATCACCTCCTTTCTGGAAAAATGCTGCTTCAAATTGAACGTCCACACTTATCGGTTGTTGGAACAAGCCAGGTGGCCTGCTGAGTGACAGCGGGCTGCATGGAATGGGTCTGTAGCTCAGCTGGTTAGAGCACTGTGTTGATAACGCAGGGGTCGTTGGTTCGAGCCCAACTAGACCCACCAAGATTCCAATATCTGGTTCGAGGATCCCGGGGGATTAGCTCAGCTGGGAGAGCACCTGCTTTGCAAGCAGGGGGTCGTCGGTTCGATCCCGTCATCCTCCACCAAAAATGATAGCGCCGAAAGGTGCTATAATCGTTGGCTCAGCAGATGTGAAGCGCAAGCGGATCGGAAGCAGAAAAAAACCAAATTCAATATAAAAGCAGTCTGCTTCAGACTGCTTTTATATTGATCTTTGATCAATAGGCTGTTCTTTAAAAATTCATAGAGTCGAAATCAGCGTTGCTGGTGGAAAGCACAAACCAAGGTTTGTGCACCGTGCCGCCAGCAACATTTTGATTGCGTCAAAACAGATATTTTGCGAATGCAAATTTATCTAGTAATGACGAATATTCTCTAAGCTGTATCGAAAGATGCAGCCAAAGATATTCACATTACGGCATAACGCGTGAGGTGCAAGACCTCACCAGTCTTTGAATACCAGGCTTTGATTCTCGCTAAGAGAATCCAAAGTTATAGGGTCAAGTGACTAAGAGCATATGGTGGATGCCTTGGCGATGATAGGCGACGAAAGACGTGATAGCCTGCGATAAGCTTCGGGGAGCTGGCAAATAAGCTTTGATCCGGAGATTTCTGAATGGGGGAACCCACCTCGCAAGAGGTATCGTGCACTGAATACATAGGTGCTCGAAGCGAACCTGGAGAACTGAAACATCTAAGTACCCAGAGGAAAAGACATCAACCGAGATTCCGATAGTAGTGGCGAGCGAATTCGGAAGAGCCTTGCAGTGATAGTCGATCAGTTAACAAAACGGCATGGAAAGGCCGACCATAGTGGGTGATAGTCCCGTATGTGAAAACCGATCGGTGGTACTAGGCTGCAGACAAGTAGGGCGGGGCACGAGAAACCCTGTCTGAATATGGGGGGACCATCCTCCAAGGCTAAATACTCATCATCGACCGATAGTGAACCAGTACCGTGAGGGAAAGGCGAAAAGAACCCCGGGAGGGGAGTGAAATAGATCCTGAAACCGTATGCTTACAAAAAGTCGGAGCCCTTCGGGGTGACGGCGTACCTTTTGTATAATGGGTCAGCGACTTACATTCAGTGGCAAGCTTAACCGAATAGGGGAGGCGAAGAGAAATCGAGTCCGAATAGGGCGATTAGTCGCTGGGTGTAGACCCGAAACCAAGTGATCTATCCATGGCCAGGATGAAGGTGCCGTAACAGGTACTGGAGGTCCGAACCCACTAATGTTGCAAAATTAGGGGATGAGCTGTGGATAGGGGTGAAAGGCTAAACAAACTTGGAAATAGCTGGTTCTCTCCGAAAACTATTTAGGTAGTGCCTCAAGTATTACCGTCGGGGGTAGAGCACTGTTTAGGCTAGGGGGTCATGGCGACTTACCAAACCTATGCAAACTCCGAATACCGACGAGTACAGCTTGGGAGACAGAGCACCGGGTGCTAACGTCCGGACTCAAGAGGGAAACAACCCAGACCGCCAGCTAAGGTCCCTAAAACGGGCTAAGTGGGAAACGAAGTGGGAAGGCTAAAACAGTCAGGATGTTGGCTTAGAAGCAGCCATCATTTAAAGAAAGCGTAATAGCTCACTGATCGAGTCGTCCTGCGCGGAAGATGTAACGGGGCTAAGCCAGTTACCGAAGCTGCGGATGTGCCATTTATGGCACGTGGTAGGAGAGCGTTCTGTAAGCCTGTGAAGGTGTCTGGTAACGGATGCTGGAGGTATCAGAAGTGCGAATGCTGACATGAGTAGCGTTAAAGGGGGTGAAAAGCCCCCTCGCCGTAAGCGCAAGGTTTCCTACGCAACGTTCATCGGCGTAGGGTGAGTCGGCCCCTAAGGCGAGGCAGAGATGCGTAGCTGATGGGAAACAGGTCAATATTCCTGTACCGATCAATAGTGCGATGTGGGGACGGAGAAGGTTAGCTCAGCCAACTGTTGGAATAGTTGGTTCAAGCGTGTAGTCGTGCTCTTTAGGCAAATCCGGAGAGCTAAGATGAGGCGTGATAACGAGTGTGCTTGCACACGAAGTGAGTGATACCCTGCTTCCAGGAAAAGCCACTAAGCTTCAGCTATTGACGACCGTACCGCAAACCGACACTGGTGCGCGAGATGAGTATTCTAAGGCGCTTGAGAGAACTCAGGAGAAGGAACTCGGCAAATTGACACCGTAACTTCGGGAGAAGGTGTACCCCAAGTAAGTGAAGTTGTACAAACGGAGCTCAAAGGGGTTGCAAAAAATTGGTGGCTGCGACTGTTTAATAAAAACACAGCACTCTGCAAACACGAAAGTGGACGTATAGGGTGTGACGCCTGCCCGGTGCTGGAAGATTAAATGATGGGGTGCAAGCTCTTGATTGAAGTCCCAGTAAACGGCGGCCGTAACTATAACGGTCCTAAGGTAGCGAAATTCCTTGTCGGGTAAGTTCCGACCTGCACGAATGGCGTAACGATGGCCACACTGTCTCCTCCTGAGACTCAGCGAAGTTGAAATGTTTGTGATGATGCAATCTCCCCGCGGAAAGACGGAAAGACCCCATGAACCTTTACTGTAGCTTTGTATTGGACTTTGAACGGATCTGTGTAGGATAGGTGGGAGGCTTTGAAGTGAGGTCGCTAGATCTCATGGAGCCGACGTTGAAATACCACCCTGGTGCGTTTGAGGTTCTAACCTGGATCCATTATCTGGATCGGGGACAGTGCATGGTAGGCAGTTTGACTGGGGCGGTCTCCTCCCAAAGCGTAACGGAGGAGTTCGAAGGTACGCTAGTTACGGTCGGACATCGTGACGATAGTGCAATGGCATAAGCGTGCTTAACTGCGAGACTGACAAGTCGAGCAGATGCGAAAGCAGGACATAGTGATCCGGTGGTTCTGTATGGAAGGGCCATCGCTCAACGGATAAAAGGTACTCTGGGGATAACAGGCTGATACCGCCCAAGAGTTCATATCGACGGCGGTGTTTGGCACCTCGATGTCGGCTCATCTCATCCTGGGGCTGTAGTCGGTCCCAAGGGTATGGCTGTTCGCCATTTAAAGAGGTACGTGAGCTGGGTTTAAAACGTCGTGAGACAGTTTGGTCCCTATCTTCCGTGGGCGCTGCAGATTTGAGGAAGCCTGCTCCTAGTACGAGAGGACCGGAGTGGACACACCTCTGGTGTACCTGTTGTCACGCCAGTGGCATCGCAGGGTAGCTAAGTGTGGAAGAGATAACCGCTGAAAGCATCTAAGCGGGAAACTCGTTTCAAGATGAGATCTGCCGGGGCCTTGAGCCCCCTGAAGGGTCGTTGTAGACCACGACGTTGATAGGCTGGGTGTGGAAGCGCAGTAATGCGTTAAGCTAACCAGTACTAATTGCCCGTGCGGCTTGACCCTATAACTTTGGGCAAGCCTGGAAAAATGAAAGACAGAACGCAAGTTCTAGTTATGCCGAAAAGGCGCAATCGAAAAGCTGATTGAAGACTCTATGAATTCGTTGGACTGAAGGTGAGCGAGATTAAGAAGTTAATCGAGGCGCCGTCAATCTGACAAAAAGTTTATGCCTGATGACCATAGCAAGTTGGTACCACTCCTTCCCATCCCGAACAGGACAGTGAAACGACTTTGCGCCGATGATAGTGCGGGTTCCCGTGTGAAAGTAGGTCATCGTCAGGCTCTTACAGTGAAAACCCCGTAGTCGCAAGATTACGGGGTTTTTTATTAGGTGCTTCAAAACGAGGAGCGCCTGTCGCATGCTGTCAAAGTATTGCAGCTTCAAAAATACCGGAAATCCATAAAAAGAGAGCGCTAGGCGCTCTCTTTTTATTCTTGCGTGGGTGCGTAGAAGCGCAGGATGCCGTTTTCATCCAGGCGCCGCGTCAGTTGTCGGCTGTACCAGAGATAGTGCAGGTGGGCCAGAGCCTCGCCCATGGCAAAAGTCATCTGGTGGGTGTCCAGCTGGCGTTTGAAGAGGATGGGAAGGATGTCGGCAGCGCTCAGTCCTTGCTGCCGGGAGGCTTGCATGATGTCGTTCAGGCGCTCCTGGTGGTGGTCGAGCAGCTGCTGGACACGGGTATGCAATCCTGTGAAGGGTTTGCCATGCGAGGGCAGAACATAGCTGTCCTGGGGGAGCTCGAAATAGCGCTTGAGCGATGTGAGAAACAGCTGCAGCGGATTGGCTTCGGGCTCGGAAGAATGCACGCTGACATTGGCGGAAATCCGGGGTAGAACCATGTCGCCGCTGATCAGTGTCTCGAGCTCGGCGCAGTACAGCGCCATGTGCTCCGGTGCGTGGCCATAGCCGGCAATGCATTGCCATGGGCGGCCGTTGATGTTGATCTGGTCGCCATCCATGATGCGGTGATAGATGTCGGGGATGGGGGCCACCAGGGAAGAGTAGTAGCTGCCACGGCCGCGCACATGGAGCAGAAATTCTTCATCTCTCTGTCCGTGCAGGCTGTAGAAGTCCGCACCGGACTCGCCACCGAAGCCATCCCTGTCCTTCATGGCGACGCGGGCGACGTTGTAATCGGTGGCGCTGATCCAGAGGGGGGCATTCCACTGCCGGCAGATCCAGCCGGCCAGGCCGATATGGTCGGGGTGCATGTGGGTGACGATGACACGCAAGATGGGCAGGCCTTGCAGCTCGGAGGCAAAGATCTGCTCCCATTGATCGCGCGCCTCGGTGCGGTTGACGCAGCAGTCGACGACCGTCCAGCCTTCGCGTGTCTGACCATGGAGATCCATCTGGCGATCACGCAGCAGCCAGAGGTTGATGTGGTCCAGGGCAAATGGCAAGGTCATGCGGATCCACTTGACGCCGGGTGCGACTTCCAGGGTCTGGGCCGGACCGGGCAAGGTATCGCCGAGCGGGTAATGAAGTGCGGATTCTTGGCTTGAGGTCATGAGGCTGTATTTCGTTTAGCATTGACGTTAACGTAAACGTCAGTTTTGTCAAAGCATTTTAGAGACCGGCCTGCCCCATGCAGTCGCCTGTGCGATGCAAGACTCGGAACTCCACGAAATCATGTCGACCATCTACACCATCAGCGATCTTGCCAAAGAGTTTGATCTCACGACCCGGGCCATCCGTTTTTATGAGGACATGGGCTTGCTGCAGCCCGAGCGCTCCGGCGCAGGCGGTCGCAACCGCGTGTACTCGTCCCGAGACCGCGCACGTCTGCGTCTGACACTGCGGGCCAAGCGCCTGGGACTGTCGCTGTCCGAGGCCAAGGAAATCATCGACATGTACGACAGCCCGCGCGATACGGGTGTGCAGTTGCGCAAATTTCTCGATGTACTGGCCATCCATCGCAAGCAGCTTGAAGCGCAGATGGCCGATCTGCAGGTGACTCTGGATGAGGTGCGAGAGCAGGAAAAAGAGGCACGCACACTGCTGAAAAGAAGCGAGAGCAAAAATGGCGCATAATTAACGTTTACGTAAACGTCAATTGAAGCGCTTCGCTGGAGAATTGCCCATGTCTGCTGCAGGTAGCACCGAGTCTCGTGATTTCGTCGATAGGGTGAGACAGAGCTTTGCCAAGCAAGGCGCGATGGCCACGATCGGTGCAGAGCTGACCCTGGTGGAGCCTGGCGCTGTGGATATCTGCCTGGACTGGGCTGCGGGCCTGACGCAGCAGCACGGCTTTCTGCATGCCGGCATGCTCTCCACTGCACTCGACTCGGCCTGCGGCTATGCGGGGCTGACGCTGATGCCAATGGATGCCGCAGTGCTCACCATCGAATTCAAGATCAATCTGCTGGCCCCGGCCAAGGGCCAGCGCTTTCGCATGGAGGGCCGGGTCATCAAGCCCGGGCGCACCATCACCGTATCCGAAGGCAAGGCATTTGCGATTGACCAGGGAAAAGAGAAGCTGGTTGCCACGATGAGCTGCACCCTGATGTGCGTGCAGCAGCGCGAAGGCATACAGCACTGACAAGACGATTCATCAGACCATATCTACAGGAGACAACCATGAGCCTTGCCAATCTGCCAGGACTGAACTTCCAGCTCGGTGAAGACATCGATGCGCTGCGCGATGCCGTGCGTGAATTTGCCCAGATCGAGATTGCTCCGCGTGCGGCCGAGATCGACCGCAGCGACCAGTTCCCCATGGATCTGTGGCGCAAGTTCGGCGAATTGGGCGTGCTCGGCATCACCGTCTCCGAGCAATATGGCGGTGCCGACATGGGCTATCTGGCGCATATGGTGGCGATGGAGGAAATCTCGCGCGCCAGTGCCTCCGTGGGCCTGTCCTATGGCGCTCACAGCAATCTGTGCGTGAATCAGATCAATCGCAACGGAAGCGAGGCGCAAAAGGCCAAGTATCTGCCCAAGCTCATCAGCGGCGAGCATGTGGGAGCTCTGGCCATGAGCGAGCCCGGCGCCGGCTCTGACGTGATCAGCATGAAGCTCAAGGCAGAGGACAAGGGTGGCTACTACCTGCTCAATGGCAGCAAGATGTGGATCACCAACGGGCCCGATGCCGACACCCTGGTGGTCTATGCCAAGACCGAGCCGGAGATGGGCGCGCGCGGCGTCACGGCCTTTCTGATCGAGAAGGGCATGCAGGGCTTCTCGATCGCGCAAAAGCTCGACAAGCTGGGCATGCGCGGCAGCCACACGGGCGAGCTGGTGTTCCAGAACGTGGAAGTGCCCGCAGAAAACATACTGGGCGGCCTGAACATGGGCGCCAAGGTCTTGATGAGCGGACTGGACTATGAGCGCGCCGTGCTGACCGGCGGCCCGCTGGGCATCATGCAGTCCGTCATGGACAATGTCGTCCCCTATATCCACGACCGCAAGCAGTTTGGCCAGAGCATCGGCGAGTTCCAGCTGGTCCAGGGCAAGGTGGCAGATATGTACACCGTGCTGCAAGCTGGCCGCTCTTTTGCCTATACGGTCGCTAAAAACCTGGATCTTCTGGGAACCGAGCATGTGCGCCAGGTTCGCAAGGACTGCGCCAGCGTCATCCTGTGGTGCGCCGAAAAGGCCACCTGGATGGCCGGCGAAGGCGTGCAAATCTATGGCGGCAATGGGTATATCAACGAGTATCCGCTCGGTCGCCTGTGGCGAGATGCGAAACTCTACGAGATTGGCGCTGGCACCAGCGAAATTCGCCGCATGCTCATAGGCCGCGAGCTGTTTGCTGAAACCTGCTGAAAAAGCGGGAGCTGCGCCGTTCTTTCAACCACAAAAAGAAGGATAGCTTCATGACAACGACCTCCATCGAAGAACTGTTTGTCCACAACCGCGAATGGGCAGACCAGATGGAGCGTGATCGTCCTGGTTTCTTTACCGGACTGATGGCGCAGCAAAAACCCAAATACATGTGGATAGGCTGCTCGGACAGCCGCGTGCCAGCCAACCAGATCACGGGTCTGGAGCCTGGCGAGGTCTTCGTGCACCGCAACGTGGCCAATGTGGTCGTACCCAGCGACCTGAACTGCCTGTCCACCATCCAGTACTCGGTCGATCATCTGAAGATCGAGCACCTGATGGTGGTGGGCCATTATGGCTGCGGCGGCGTGTATGCGGCGCTGAACAATCTGCGCCTGGGCCTGGTGGACAACTGGACCCGCCACGTGCGCGACGTGCGCGACAAGCACATCAAGCTGCTGGAAGGTATCTCCACCCAGTTCCGCCACGATGTGCTGTGCGAGCTCAATGCCATCGAGCAGGTGGTCAATGTGGCCCAGTCCACCGTCATGCAGGACGCCTGGGCCCGCGGCCAGAAGGTGACCCTGCACGGCTGGTGCTACAGCCTCAACAACGGCCACATCACCAACCTCGAAATGACCGTGCCAGGCGTGGGCGGTCTGGAGGATGTCTACAACAAGGCTGTCGAGAAGGTCGCTGCGCGCAAGCGTGACTGATCGCTGCCGCTGCGCAGTTGCAGCGCCCTCAGGCGGACCCAAGACCGGTGTCGCTTGTTCCGCTTGAGAGTGCTGATCACTTATTTGGAGCGACTGGCCCGCCATGTTTCCGCAACGACTGGACGCCCCCGAGGCCTATGCGATTGCGCAGGCCCTGATGCACGGCTACAACCAGCATTACCGCATGTTCAGTGCGGAGGCTGCCCGGGCCAAGCAACGCTTCGAGGCCATGGACTGGCCGGGCCAGCAGCAGGCTCAGCGTGAACGCATAGAGTTCTACGACCGCCAGGTGCGTGCCTGCATCCAGAGGCTGGAAGAGGAGTTTTCCGCCAGCCTGCAGAGCATGGCTGTCTGGCAGCAGGTCAAGCTCCATTACATCGGCCTGATGGTCGATCACCTGCAGCCCGAGCTGGCCGAGACCTTCTTCAACTCGGTCACCACCAAGATTCTGCACCGCACGCATTTCCAGAACGACTTCATCTTCGTGCGTGCGGCCGTCAGCACCGAATACCTCGAAAACACCGCGCCGGGGGCGGTACCCATCTACCGCGCCTATTACCCGGGCAATCTCGCCCAGCTCGAGGGTACGCTGCAGACCCTGTTCGAGCAGCTGCAGCTGCAATGCAGCTTCGAAAACCTGCCGCGCGACGTGCATCTGCTGGCCGAGCGCATACGCGAGAGGCTGGCAGGCCTGACGCTCAGGGCCAACTTCCAGCTCCAGGTGCTGTCCAGCCTGTTCTACCGCAACAAGGGGGCGTATCTGGTCGGCAAGATCATCACCGGCTATACCGAGCTGCCGCTGGCGATTCCCATACTGCATGGAGAGCAGGAGCAACTGATACTGCATGCGGCCCTGTTCGGCGAGGACGACCTGCATGCGCTGTTCAGCTTTGCGCGCGCCTACTTCATGGTGGAGATGGAAGTGCCCAGCGCCTATGTGAGCTTTCTGCGCAGCCTCATGCCGCGCAAGCCCAAGGCGGAAATCTATAACGCCCTGGGTCTGGCCAAGCAGGGCAAGACCCTGTTCTACCGCGACTTTCTGCATCATCTGCGCCATTCCAGCGATAAGTTGCGCATCGCGCCCGGCATCAAGGGCCTGGTCATGCTGGTGTTCGACCTGCCCAGCTTCCCCTATGTGTTCAAGCTCATCAAGGACCGTATCGCCAGCAGCAAGGATGTTTCGCGTCCTCAGGTCAAGGCCAAGTACCAGCTGGTCAAGAAGCATGACCGCGGCGGTCGCATGGCCGACACCATGGAGTACAGCCTGGTGGCCTTTCCCGAGGAGCGCTTCAGCGACGAACTGCTGGCCGAGCTGCAGGCCCAGGCCCCCGAGCAGATCGAGATCAGCGACCGTGATGGCGACGGGCAGATGGAAGTCATCATCAGCCACCTCTACATAGAGCGCCGCCTGGTGCCGCTGAACCTGTTCCTGATGGAGTGTCTGGCGGAAGCAGACACCAAGCCGGAGCGTCGCGCAGCCATGGAGCGGGCGATTCTCGAATACGGCAATGCCATCAAGGACCTGGTCGCCACGAATATCTTTCCCGGCGACATGCTGTGGAAGAACTTCGGCGTCACGCGCGGCGGCAAGGTGGTGTTCTACGACTATGACGAGATCGAATACCTGACCGATTGCAATTTCCGCCAGGTGCCGCAGCCACGCACTGAGGAAGAGGAGATGTCGGGCGACGTCTGGTACTCGGTCGGCCCCAGGGATGTCTTTCCCGAGACCTTCGGTCCTTTTCTGCTGGGCCACCCGGCCGTGCGCGACATCTTCATGCGCCATCACGCCGACTTGCTGGAGGCAGACTTCTGGCGTGCCCACCAGAGCCGCATCCGTGACGGCCATTTCCTGGACGTGTTTCCCTATGAGCGCAGCCGCTTTCTGCATGCCGGCGACGCAGGACTGGACACGCAGCGTTTCGAGAGTTCCGCCCATAGCCTCGTTTGAAGAGGCAGATCACATCCATCCATTTTTCAAGGAGACAAACCATGCATCAGGATCCCGTAGTCATCGTCAGCGCAGCCCGCACTCCCATGGGCGCGTTTCAGGGCGATTTTTCCGATCTGGCTGCCCATGATCTGGGCGGCGCCGCCATCAAGGCCGCGGTCGAACGTGCGGGCATCCGGCCCGAGCTGGTGGAGGAAGTGCTGTTCGGCAACTGCCTGATGGCCGGCCAGGGCCAGGCTCCGGCTCGTCAGGCCGGCTTCAAGGGCGGTCTGCCGCAGAGTACGGGCGCCGTGACCCTGTCCAAGATGTGCGGCGCGGGCATGGAGGCGACCATCCTGGCACATGACCAGCTCATCGCCGGCAGCCGCGAGGTGATGATTGCCGGCGGTATGGAGAGCATGACCAATGCTCCCTATCTGCTCAAGAAGGGGCGTGGCGGCTACCGCATGGGACATGACAAGATCTTCGACCACATGATGCTCGACGGTCTGGAAGACGCCTATGAAGCCGGCCGCTCCATGGGCACCTTCGGTGAGGACTGCGCCGCCAAATACCAGTTCACGCGCGAAGCGCAGGATGCGTTTGCCATTGCCAGCGTGCAGCGCGCCCAGGCCGCCGCGCAAAGCGGTGCTTTTGACGCCGAAATCACGCCCGTCACCGTCAAGACCCGCAAGGGCGACGTGACCGTCAGCGTTGACGAAGGCCCGGCCAAGGCCAAGCTGGACAAGATCTCCAGCCTCAAGCCTGCATTCAAGAAGGACGGCACCATCACGGCGGCGTCGAGCTCCAGCATCAACGATGGCGCTGCCGCCATGGTGCTGATGCGCGAGTCCACCGCCAAGCAGCTGGGCTGCAAGCCGCTGGCGCGCATCGTCTCGCATGCCACCTTTGCGCAGGCTCCCGAGTGGTTCACCACCGCGCCCGTCGGCGCGACCGAGAAGGCGCTGAAGAAGGCAGGCTGGGCCGTGGAGGATGTGGATCTGTGGGAGATCAACGAAGCCTTTGCCGTGGTGCCCATGGCGCTGATGGCCGATCTCAAGGTCTCGCATGACAAGGTCAACGTGAACGGCGGCGCCTGCGCCCTTGGACACCCGATTGGCGCCAGCGGCGCGCGCATTCTGGTCACCCTGCTGCACGCGCTGAAGACACGCGGCAAGAAGAAGGGCCTGGCCACGCTGTGCATCGGCGGCGGCGAGGCCACGGCCATGGCCGTTGAGCTGATCTGACGTCATTTGCTCAGAATCGTCACCAGTTTGCTCTACAGTGAACGCATGTTCAACGGATTGCACGCATTCGCGCTGAATGTGTGCAGTTCACATTGCGGAAATCATTCATGAGCGCAGACATTCACCACGACGAGAGCGAGACCATCAAGCCGCTGGAGCCGCAGCAGATTGATGCTTTCTGGGGCGATTTTTCCAACCAGCTGAGCCAGCTGGCGGAACTCGATCGTCAGGAGTTTGTGGAGAGCTCCAATGAGCTGCTGCAGCAATATGCGCCGGGCCTGAGCATGGAGCTGGAGGGCAAGCTCGGCGAAGCCGGCTCCCGTCTGGTGATTTCTGCCCATGGCAACACGGCGCAGTTCGAGAATGCGCAGGCCCTGGTGCGCCAGGCGCCACGTTTCGAGCATTACAGCGTGCAGGCGTTTCGCAGTCGCGCACTGGGCAGCAATTTCGGCATGCGCATGGACGGCTTCGAGCTGGCCTGCTCCGATATCCGCGTGGGCTACTACGATGCGGGAGGCATCATCGGGCTCAAGCTCTCGTTCGAGAAGCCCATAGCCCGGGACATGGCCGAGCATGCGCAGCACATGGCTTTCATCATGCTGGACCATGTACTGGGCGAGTGGGATTTTTCGGTGCGCGTGGGCCCGGTGGAATTTGTCGACGAGGCGGCGGCCGATGTCTACGGCTCCGCGCTGCTGTCGGAGTTTCCGCCGCTGTTCGATGGCTTCATCCGCCAGCAGCTGGGCCGCAGCTATGAATTCCCCCAGGAGGACAGCGACCGCTGGCTGTCTCTGGAAGTGCGCGCGCAGGATGCCGACGAGGACGCAGCCCCCGACATCCTGACCTTTCACGATGGTGCCAATGCCGTGGCCACGCGCGCCGATCTGTC
This sequence comes from Comamonas testosteroni TK102, assembly GCF_000739375.1. Lineage (NCBI taxonomy): Bacteria > Pseudomonadati > Pseudomonadota > Betaproteobacteria > Burkholderiales > Comamonadaceae > Comamonas > Comamonas testosteroni. Next base: position 572,246 of record NZ_CP006704.1, read on the forward strand.
GCACTTCATGGAGTGGCGCTTCAGCTTCTCCAGCCAGCAGGAGCTGGACGGCGTGCGCGATGCCCAGGATGCGCTGGACGAGCAGCTCAGCCGCGAGCAGCGCGGCATTCTGGCCTTCTCGCGCGTGGAAAACATGAGTGCCCGCGTGGCCACCTACTATGTGGAGGACCCGGCCCATGCGGTGCAGCTGGCCGGACAGCTGGGCCGCCAGCATGTGCCGGATCTGGAGGGCGAGCTCAGCGTGAGCTTCGACCCTTCCTGGAACGAGTTCCTGTCGCTGTACGCAGCCATCCACCGCAATGACCGTCCCGAGGAGGTGCTGGCCTCATGATCACATCGCGCGAGCAACTGATGCAGTTGTATGACCCTCCGGCCGAGCGCGCGTTGCTCAAGCAGCAGTGGGAGCTCGACAGGCACTGTCTGCGCTTCATCGCGCTGTCGCCCTTCCTGGTCATGGCCACGGGCGGTGCCGGCGGGGCCCTGCTCGATGCCTCGCCGCGCGGCGGCAAGCCGGGCTTCGTCAAGGCGCCCGATGCCAATACCTTGCTCATTCCCGATGCGGGCGGCAACAACCGGCTCGACAGCCTGAGCAATCTGCTCGACGATCCGCGCCTGGGCCTGCTGTTCCTTGTGCCGGGCTTTGACGAAACCCTGCGCGTCAACGGCAGCGCCCAGCTGCGCGACGAGGCGCATTACACGGCCTTGTTCGCCAGCGACCATTTCCGCCCCAAGCTGGTGATCGAAGTCCATGTGCAGGAAGCCTATCTGCACTGTGCCAAGGCGCTGATGCGCTCGCGCCTGTGGAGCGAGGAGGCCAGGGTGGCACGCAACGTCATGCCCTCGCTCAATCAGATCATCCATGCGCAGATGGGGCTGACGGCCCAGCCCGAGTCGCAGGAAAGCATGGTGGCCCGTTATGGGGCCATGATTGCCGCCGAGCAGATCAAGAAAAATTGATAGCTGCTTGCGCTTTTCATGAAAGGATTCTGAATGAAAAACACCTTGAAACCTCATATTCATAGGCGCAAGAAGCTATGGCTTTGATACTCATCATGGGCGCGTCGCGCGGCCTGGGCCGAGCCCTGGCCGAGGCCTATCTGGCGCAAGGCCATCAGGTGATTGCCACCGTGCGCAAGGCCGAGGACAAGGCCGATCTGCAGGCACGCGGTGCCCGGGTGCTGCAGGTCGATCTGGCCGATCCGGCCAGCGTCAGCGGCCTGGCCTGGCAGCTCGAAGGGGCCAGCATCGATATCGCGCTGTACGTGGCCGGTGTCTGGGACGGTCATGACGCAGGCGTGCCGCCTACCCAGCAGCAGTTCGATCTGGTGATGCACAGCAATGTGCTGGGCTTCATGCAGGCCCTGCCGCAGATTGCGCCCATGGTGCAGGAGGCCGGCGGCGTGATCGGCGCCTTCTCCAGCGGCATGTCCCTGCTGGGTGATGCGGACGAGAGCGCCTGGCTGTACCGCGTCAGCAAGGCTGCGCTCAATATGGCCGTGGTCTCGGCCTGCCGCCAATGGCCGGGCCTGACACTGCTGGCGCTGGACCCGGGCTGGGTGCAGACCGAGATGGGCGGTGCTGCGGCCCCGCTGTCGGTGAGCCAAAGCGTGCAGGGGCTGATGCAGGCCCTGGCGCAGGTCAAGCCCGAAGACCGTGGTCAGCTGCTGCGCCACGACGGCAGATACATCCAGCTTCTAGACGCCTAGCCCAGGCTGAACAAAGGGCATATAGCTATAAATATCGGAGACAACATGCTGCTGAACCAGGACCAGGAAATGATCCGCGACGCTTTGCGCGATTTTGTGCGCGAGCAGATCACCCCCCATGCCGCGCGCTGGGACAAGGAACATGAGTTCCCCAAGGAGGTGCACCAGGGGCTGGCCGCTCTCGGTGCCTATGGCATCTGCGTGCCCGAGGAACTCGGCGGTGCGGGCCTGGACTATGTGAGCCTGGCCTTGGTGCTTGAGGAAATCGCAGCCGGCGATGGCGGCACCAGCACCGTCATCAGCGTGACCAACTGCCCGGTCAATGCCATCCTGATGAAGTACGGCAATGCCGGCCAGCAGGAGCAATGGCTGCGCCCGCTGGCGCAGGGGCAGATGCTGGGTGCCTTCTGCTTGACCGAGCCCCATGTGGGCAGCGATGCCTCGGCGTTGCGCACCACGGCCGTGCGCGATGGTGGCGACTACGTGATCAACGGCGTCAAGCAGTTCATCACCAGTGGCAAGAATGGCGATGTGGCCATCGTCATTGCCGTCACCGACAAGGCGGCGGGCAAGAAGGGCATGAGCGCCTTCATCGTGCCCACCCGCAATCCCGGCTACCAGGTGGCACGCCTGGAGGACAAGCTGGGCCAGCACAGCAGCGATACGGCGCAGATCAATTTCGAGAACTGCCGCATTCCCGCCGCGAACCTGATCGGGGCCGAGGGCGAGGGCTACAGGATTGCTCTGTCGGCGCTGGAGGGCGGGCGTATCGGCATTGCCGCGCAAAGCGTGGGCATGGCGCGTGCCGCCTTTGAATGTGCACTGCAGTACAGCAAGGAGCGCGAGAGCTTTGGCCAGCCCATCTTCAACCATCAGGCCGTGGGTTTCAGGCTTGCCGACTGCGCCACGCAGATCGAAGCGGCCCGTCAGCTGATCTGGCATGCCGCCAGCCTGCGCGATGCGGGTCTTCCCTGCCTCAAGGAAGCTGCCATGGCCAAGCTCTTTGCCAGCGAGATGGCCGAGCGCGTATGCAGCGCCGCCATCCAGACCCTGGGCGGCTATGGCGTGGTGAGCGACTTCCCCGTGGAACGCATCTACCGCGATGTGCGCGTATGCCAGATCTACGAGGGCACCAGCGATGTGCAGAAGATCCTGATCCAGCGGGCGCTGGCCTGACGGGCTCCTGGGGGCAAAAGAGCGGCCTTGTCAACTGCCGCGCCGGGGCGCTGTGGCGCACCTGGGGACGCGCCGGTTGCCGACGTCACAAGGCCTGCTTAGGATGTGCTCAGCGGGAATGGTAACCTGCAGAGTCTTCAACCATTTGCAGCAGGAGTCCGGCATGCCTTTTGCCCAGGTCAATGGTCAGAATATCTACTACGAGGACACGGGAGGGCGCGGCCCGGCCCTGGTGTTCTCGCACGGCCTGCTCATGGATCACACCATGTTCGAGCCGCAGATACAGGCTTTGCAGGGGCAGTATCGCTGCATCAGCTGGGACGAACGCGGCCACGGGCAGACTGCGGATCCCGAGCATTGCGAGGCCTTCAGCTACTACGACTCGGCCGACGATCTGGCCGCCCTGCTCAAGTACCTGGGCGTGGAAAAGGCCGTGCTCGTGGGCATGTCGCAAGGCGGCTATCTCTCGCTGCGCTGCGCGCTGATTCACCCCGATGTCGTGGGCGCGCTGGTGCTGATCGACACCCAGGCCATGCTGGAGGATCCCGAGCAGATGCCGCACCACGAGGCGCTGCTCAAGGCCTGGATGGAGCATGGTCTCTCGGACGACATGGCGACCATCGTGGAGCACACGATCCTGGGCCAGGGCTGGCCCGGGGCTGCGCAGTGGCGCGCCAAATGGAAGCAGGCCTCGCCGATCAATCTGGGGCAGAGCTTTGCGACGCTGGCGCTGCGCGACGACATCAGCCCGCGCCTGGCCGAGATCAAGGTGCCGGCACTGGTGATTCATGGTGACAAGGATGCGGCCATCGGCGTGGAGCGCGCGCGCGCCATGTTCAAGGGCCCGCCCCATGCCCAGTGGGTGGATGTGGCAGGCGCAGGCCATGCGGCCAATCTCACGCACCCCGAACCCGTGAACGCGGCCATCAGGCAGTTCCTGGACGGCCTGCACTGAGGCTCAGGCCTCCCCGAGCTCGGCCATGCTGCGCTTGCGCAGCACCACGGTGATCTGGCCGTTGGTCTCTATCGTGGCGCGCTCCACCTCATGCGCGTTGAGACAGCCATTGGCGCGCAGGGCCGCTGACAGGTCTTCGCTCGTGATCTGCTCCTGCATCATCAGACCGGGCTGCACCACGCCCTGGTGAATCAGGACCTTGGGCCTGCCATTTACCAGCTTGCGCAGCCGGGCAAAGCGGTAACTCAGGTGCGAGAGCAGCGCATGGCAGCCCAGCAGCGTGGCGGCACTGATCAGGCCGCCGATCAGCGAGTTGTCGCCCGCGTTCATGGAGTTCTGTACCGCGTTGGACAGAATCAGCAGCAGCACCAGATCGAAAGGGGCGTACTGCCCGGTCTGGCGCCTGCCGGTCAGGCGCAGAAACACCAGCAGGAACAGGTAGACGCAGACTCCGCGAATCATGAACTCCCACCAGGGAACCAGCATGGAAAACATAGGCAGACCTTTGAGCAGCGAGCTGTGAACTGCTGCTACTGTGCTCTGGGGCGAGCGACTGTGCAAGCCGGCGGGCTCGTCTTGGCCGACAATGCAGCATTGCCAATCAAGAGTGCCAAAGTTGTGAAAGAAGCCGATAAAAAGCGGGACTGTCCTTGCGGACGCAAGAATGCCAAGGATCGGTCGCTGGCCTATGCCGATTGCTGCGGCCGCTATATCGATCACTGGGACACCCGGCCCGCTCCCGATGCCGAGGCTTTGATGCGCTCACGCTATACGGCCTTCGTGTCTGAGAACCAGGAATACTTGCAAGCCACCTGGCATGCCAGCCAGCGCCCGGCGCAGCTGGATTTCGATGCCGCCACCAAATGGCTGGGATTGGAGGTAAAGCAGTTCAGGCCGACCGGCGAGGCCTCGGCGGAGGTCGAATTCGTCGCCCGCTACCGCCTGGCGGGTCGCGCCGTGCGTCTGCATGAGCGCAGCCGCTTCGTGCTCGATGCCGGGCGCTGGTTCTACGTCGATGGCGAGCAGTTCTGAAGGTGCTTCGGCCGAGCTGACCCGGCTGCAGGCCGGTCTGCGCCTGTTGCAGTCACTGGCTTCGCGTGGCTCCTCCGAAATCGCGGCCTTGCTGATTCCGGCGCTGCTGCTGTGGGTCAGCACCCGCAACAGTCCCGCCGTCAGCGCAGGGCTGGCCTGGTGGTGGGGACTGATGGTCCTCATGGCACTGGGTTTTTTGCTGTTCCGCCGCTCGCTGCATCGCCAGTGGCGGTCGGCGCGCGACTGGGAGCCGCCACGACTGCAGGCCGCATTGACCGCATGGCAGCGGCAGCTGGCGCTGGCCGCGTTGATCAATGGCCTGCTCTGGGTCAGCGTGCTCGCATTTACCTGGGGCGAAAGCCATAGCGAGCTGCGCCTGCTGATCTATCTGGTGCTGCTCGGCGTGATGGCATCGGCCGCCACTTTTCTGGCGCCGGTGCCGCAGGTGTTCGCGGCCTTCATGGCGGGCATCTACCTGCCCATGCTGCTGTGCACGCTGCATTACTTTCCGCACAAAGGTCCTTATCTGCTGCCGCTGCTGCTGTTGTATGGCGCCATACTCGCCCGCCACGCCTGGGGCGCACGGCGTTTTGTGCAGCAGCAGATGGCGCATGAGCTGGAGCGCCAGGCGCTGGCAGAGCGCTACCGCGAAGCCAAGGAGCAGGCCGAGAATGCACTGGCCGAAAAGAACTGGTTTATCTCCGCCGCCAGCCACGATCTGCGGCAACCCCTGCATGCCATGGGTCTGATGCTCCAAGCCGCTCATCAGCGCAATCAGGATGACGATCTGGCGCAGCTGCTGCAGGAAATGCAGGCCTGCACGCGCGACCTGGGATCCATGTTCAATGACCTGATGGACCTGTCGCGCCTGGAGGGCGACAGCTTCGCACCACAGTGGCAGGCGGTCCCCATGAAGGCGGTGCTTGACGAAGCCCAACGCCTGTTTGCGCGCGACGCAGCGCAGCGCGGGCTGCGTCTGCGCGTCAGGCAGCCAGCCCATATGCCGGCGCTGTGTACGGATGCGGTGCTGCTGCGGCAGATGGTTTTCAATCTGCTGCAGAACGCGCTGCGCTACACCGAAGAGGGCGGGGTGCTGCTGGTGCTGCGGCGTCGGCAGGGACGCTGGTTGCTGCAGGTCTGGGACAGCGGCTGCGGCATGAGCGAGCAGGAATGCGCGCAGGTCTTCATGCGCCACTATCGCAGCCCTGGCCGGCGGCTGCGCGATGCTAGAGAGGGCGTGCCGGCACCATTGCGCGGGCGTGGCCTGGGCCTGTCCGTGGTGGCGCTGGCGGCGCAACGTCTGGGCGTGGAATATGGCGTGCAGTCGCTGCCGGGCAAGGGTTCTTGTTTCTGGCTGCGCTGGCCGCAAGATGCCGAGCAATGGCAGGCTTCGTCAGCGCTGCCGACGCCGCCGCCCTTGTCCGGGCAGCCGTGGTTCGCCCCCCTGTCAGGGCGCTGTCTGGTCGTGGAAAGCGATGCACAGCTGGCCCCGGTGCTGGTGCGGATCTTGCAGAGTTGGGGCGTTCAGGTGCAAAGAGCGGCCGATCTGTCCGAGGCGCAGCAACTGCTGGCCGGTGGCTGGCAGCCGGACTTCGTGCTGTGTGATCAGCGGCTCAAGGATGGTGCCCGCGGAATGGACTGCCTGATGCAGCTGCTGGACGAGCATCCACAGGCCAGCGGGGCCTTGATGAGCGGTGACGAGGCGGTGCTGGAGCAGGTGCAGGATCAGGGCTATCTGGCCCTGGCGACGCCCTTGCAGCCCGATCAGCTGCACGCCGTGCTGGCGCGCTGCATGGCGAGCCGCCAGGCTGCCTAGTCCAGATCGACCTCGATGCCGCGCATGCGTGTGATCAGCGCCACGCGGTTGCTGGCACCCAGGCGTTGCAGCAGGGCGGTGACATGCTCCTTGACCGTGTATTCGGACAGGTTCAGGGCCTGTGCGATGGCTCGGTTGGGCTTGCCTTGCAGCAACAGGCTCAGCACCTGGGACTGACGCGCCGTGATGCCCAGCTCTCTGGCGCTCATGTGCAAGGTGCTGCCCGCAGCGGATGCTGGCGGTGCGGCAGGAATGGGAGGCAGAGCCTCGAACCAGGAGCGGCCGGACAGCAGGGCTTGCACGGCCATTTGGAACACCTGAGCCGTGCTGCTCTTGTGCACAAAGCCATGTACACCCGCGGCTGCGGCCTTGTTGACGATGGCCGGGTGCTTGTCGCCGCTGGTCACCAGGATGCGCGTACCGGGCGCCAAGGCCAGGATGCTGTGCACGAACTCCAGTGATGCGCCATCTTCCAGCCAGAAATCCATCACGGTGATGACGGGCTCGCCCAGCGCAGCAATCACGGCCAGGGCCTCGTTGCCGTGGGCAGCACAGCGCACCTGGCGTACGCCGGCGCTGGTCATCAGTACCTGGGCCATGCCTTCGGCGACCAGTGGATGGTCATCCACCACCAGTGCATAGGGGGGCGCGCTCAGCTGGGTAATGCTCAGAATTTGCGGTAGATCGGGCATGAGCGTTCCTTTGGGGCTTGGTAACAAAGACCCCTCATCGGTAGGGAGCCAACTGGTGGCAAGCCTTCCGACAATGACTGTAAGACGACGCTGATGCTTATCTCTCAGTGTCGGGATATGGACATTTTCAACCAACATCAGGACTGAGGAGCAAGCCCGTGCCATCTCTCACGCAAATCACCCGTAGAACCGCAGCCCTGCTGCTGATTTCCACCCTGGCTGCCTGTGGCGGTGGCGGCGGCGACGGAGGCAGCGGCGCAGGCTCAGGAGGCGGCTCCGAAGGCGGCGGCAATACGGGAGGCGGGGACAACGGCGGCGGCAACAATGGTGGAGGTACCGGCGGCGGCACCGGCAATCAGGCCGTCACGGGGACCTACAAGATGGGCGGCCAGACGGCCACCAGCCATGCGCAGATGCTGGATGCCGCCAACAGCATGGGTGCCGACGGCTATGCGCTGTTCAGCTCCCTGGCGGGCTCGATCAGCCCAACCAGTACGGAGATCGGCGACTTCTATCTCACGGATACCGCGCATGCAGGCCGCAAGTTCAGCTATGTCAATCCTGCAGCGCAGCCATCGCGCACCGCCTTTCTGGCCCAGCTGAACCAACAGGGCAGCAGCGGCTATATGTACAAGTCCGATGCCGTGTTCAGCGATGTCAGCGACATCCGCAGCGTCTATGTCAAGGACAACAGCCGCAGCGACCAGTTCAGCTACCGGACGGTGACGCCCGTGGCCACGACCGCCGAAGCCTTTGCCACGGAGCTCAACGGCCAGGGCGCCGAAGGCTATCGCTATCTGGGTCCCCAGATCGTCAACAACGAGCTGTTCAGCCTGTATGCCAAGCGCAATGACAGCGTCACCTATACCTATCAGGTCGACAAGGTCGGCAGCGCATCCTCGGCTGCCGATGCTGCAGAAATGAGAACGCGCCTGGCACAGAAGGGTGCGGACGGCTGGTTCATCCGCGGCACGCAGGGGCTGGGCGGCGACCCGATGAACTTGAACTATGTGGATGTCTTCGAGAAAAGCTCGGCGCAGAATGGCGCCATCGAATATCTGGTCGAGGCCTCGGCAAGCAGTGATTCGCTCACGACCCAGCTGAGCAATATGAATGCCAATGCGGCCAACGGCTTCTTCTATTTCAGCGGCATCATGACTGCCGACAACAAGACCAGCACCATCTACGTCAAGAACAGCGCGTGGATGATCAATCCGCTCGCCGGAGTGACCTTCCCCTGAACCCGAAAAGGGCGTGAGCGCATAATCACGCCCTCCGTTTCTTGATACTAGGCGCCGTTGGGCGCCTTTTTCGCATCTTCCGATGCGCTGGTAATGTTCCCATGACTGCTTTTGACGCTGTGCTTTTCGACTGTGACGGTGTGCTGGTGGACAGCGAATCCATCACCAATCGCGTGCTGTGCACCATGCTCAACGAATCCGGCTGGGCGATCAGCCAGGAACAGTGCACGCGTGACTTCATCGGCAAAACGGTACGCAGCCAGGCGACCGTGATCGAGGCCCATACCGGCAAGCCGCTGACCGATGCCTGGATGGCAGAGTTCTACGAGCGCCGCAATGCCGCGCTGAGTGCCGAGCTGGTAGCCATCGACGGCGCACTGGAAGCGGTCAGGCAGATTCATGCACTGTGCGATGGACGCATTGCCTGCGCCTCCGGTGCGGACCGTGCCAAGGTGGAGATGCAGCTCACCAAGGCGGGCATGGCGCCTTATTTCGAAGGCCATGTCTACAGCGGTCATGAAATGCCGCGCAGCAAGCCCTTCCCCGATGTGTATCTGGCTGCGGCCGAGGCGCTGAAGGCCGATCCTGCCAGGTGCCTGGTGATCGAGGACACCATGACCGGGGTTCAGGCCGGCGTGGCAGCAGGTGCCACCGTCTGGGGCTATTTCCCGGCCGACCAGGGCCATGCCACGGCAGAGCAACTGCTCGAGGCTGGCGCCGCGTGCGTGTTCGGCGACATGGGCGATCTGCCCGCCATGTTCGACGCCGTGCGCAGGAGTGCCGCCAGCGCCTTGGCCGGCGATGTCGACGAGCACGACCTGCGCTGAAGCACTCTCAGTCCCAGATCGACAGCGCCTCGCGCAGCTGCTTCATGGGCTGATCGTCGATCACGCTGTTGTGCAGCAGTATCACGCGCTGCACGGGCCAGCTTTCGACCTGCTTCACCCAGCTGCGCACGGCGGCCCTGTCCCTGACCAGCAGGCGCACGGTGCGCGGCACGGTCAGGCGCTCATGCCCGCCCGTCAGGCCCAGATACATGCGTACCGGCAGGCTTAGCGGTCCCTGCCAGCATTGCAGCACGTCGGTGGCTATGAGGCTGCCGCTGGCCGGGTGGAACCACAGCGTCTCGTCGAGCATGGGAAGGCCGTCCAGCCGCAGGCATTGCAGCTGGCCCGCCCAGGGCGCCTCGGAGTCTGGCGGCAAGGGCTCCAGCAGCGGCAGATCGGGGCGCTTGCGCAGCACGCCCTGGGTGCCATAGATCCGGGCCTGGGGATAAAGCCTGGCCAGCTTGCCCACGAACAGATGGTGCATGGCGCTGGGGGCCACAATGGCTTGCAGCGGCCCCAGGGCATCGAGCGCCGCTTTCTGCCCGTCCGTCAACGGTACGGCAGAGTGCGAGAACAAGCTGCCGTCGGCCAGCCGGATCACGGTCATGCGGGTGCTGACCTTCATTCCTGCATTGCTGAAGTGATAGCTGAGAGCCCAGACTCCGTCAGCGATTGCCCGCCAGGTTTCTGTGGATTTGTGCACGGCGAACTCCTTTGCGTCAGACGGCACGCTGGCCGGCGGTCTTGCGAAACTCCGAAGGGGACAGCCCTGTCCAGAGGCGAAAGGCGCGGATAAAGCTCTTGTCGTTGAGAAAGCCGCAGGCCTGGGCCACACGCTTGATGGGGCGGCTGGTGCGCAGCAGCAGCGCAATCGCGCGCTCGCGCCGGATATCGTCCTTGAGCGCCTGCAGCGAAACACCTTCTTCCTTGAGCTGGCGGTGCAGGCTGCGCTGCGACAGATGCAGCTGGCGCGACAGGGTCTCGGCCGTCTGCTGCTCCTCCCCGCTGGCGGCCAGCAGATGGCGCACGCGCTGTACCAGCGTCTTCTCGCGCTGATAGGGACGCACCTGGATCGGCAGGGCGCGCTGCAGCATGCGGTTGAGGGCTGCCTCATCGCGCGCCAGCGGTGCCTGCAGCCAGCGCGCTTCGAACTGCAGGCTGGCAACTGGCGCCCCAAAGGCAATGCTGCCCGGCGCGAACAGCACCTTGTAGACATCGGCATGCGCGGGCTCGGCAAACGGGAAGCTGGCATGCAGCAGGCTGATCGGTTCGTTGATCAGCCAGCTGGCAAAGCCGTGGATATTGCGCAGCACCGATACCATGCAGAACTCGCGCATGCTTCCCAGCGGGCGGCCTTCATGCAAGGTGAGCGTGGCAATGCCGGCCTGCTCGCCGAGCTGCAGTTGCAGGTCCTGCGCAATCAGGCCGTGATGGCGGCACCAGCGCGCCAGCGCCAGGCCCAGATGGGGGGCGCTGATGCTGGCACGGGCCAGCATGCCGTAGCTGCCCCAGGGCAGACGGCGCTCGAACCAACCCAGGGCCTCGTCGTCGAGTTCGCGCATGGCCGCGTCGGAAAGCGCCTCCATCTGCAAGGCCGTGATGCGCTCTTCGGCATCATTGATCAGCTCTGGCGGGATTTGTGCCTTTTCCAGCGCGCCAAGCGCTGACATCTGCCTTGCTTCATAAGCACGGACAATCGCTTGGACAAACGCCATGGGGGTAATTGCCGGGTGCGATTTGAGCACAGAGCTGGCATGGTGTGGCAGTGGAGTCTTGACCAGGGAAGGGGTGAGCATTTGGCAATTATTGCAACCTTGCTGACCTCTTCTGAACAGGGCTTGCCCTTATTCTGAGATGCAGAAAACGGTGCTGAATGGACGCTGTGCAGCCAGTTTGCGGTTGGCTGCCGGCACGCAAGGAGACACAAGACCATGCCATCGCAAGTGAACCCGCTGACCGTCAGCTATGCCAAGGGGCGCACGGATGTGCCGCTGATCGAGCAGACGATAGGCGATTTTTTTGCCGCAATGGCAGGGCGCCAGGGCGCGCGTGACGCGCTGGTCAGCCGTCATCAGGGTCTGCGCTACAGCTATGCCCAACTGCATCAGGCCGCGCGCCAGCTGGCCAGCGCGTTGCTGTCTCGAGGGCTGGTCAAGGGGGACCGGGTAGGTATCTGGAGCCATAACAATGCCGAGTGGGTGCTGATGCAGCTGGCTACGGCTCAGGTGGGACTGGTGCTGGTCAATATCAACCCGGCCTATCGCACCTCTGAAGTCGAATACGCGCTCAACAAGGTGGGCTGCAAGGCGCTGGTATCCATGCCGCGCTTCAAGACCAGCGACTATCTGGGCATGCTGCGCGAGCTGGCGCCCGAGCTGGCGAGCTGCGCACCAGGCCAGCTGCAATCCAGACGCCTGCCTGCCTTGCGCACGGTGGTGTGGATTGATGCGGCCGGCCCAGGTGCGGCCGGCCCAGGTGCAGCGGATCTGGACGTCGAACAGCCCGGCATGCTGCGTTTTTCGCAGCTGATGGCGCAGGGCACCAGTGCGGATGAGCGCATTGATGCCATTGCGGCCACGCTCAGCAATCACGATCCCATCAACATCCAGTTCACCAGTGGCACCACGGGCTTTCCCAAGGGCGCGACGCTGACGCACCGCAACATTCTCAATAACGGCTTTTTCATTGGCGAATGCATGCGCCTCACACCCGAGGACCGGCTTTGCATTCCCGTGCCCCTGTATCACTGCTTCGGCATGGTGCTGGGCAATCTGGCCTGCTTCACCCATGGCTCGACCATCGTCTATCCGAATGACGGCTTCGATCCCATCACCGTGCTGGAGGCGGTGCAGGCCGAGAAATGCACGGGCCTGCATGGCGTGCCCACCATGTTCATTGCCGAGCTCGACCACCCGCGCTTTGCCGAGTTCGATCTCTCCACGTTGCGCACCGGCATCATGGCCGGCTCGCCCTGTCCCATCGAGGTGATGAAGCGCGTGGTGCGCGACATGCATCTGAGCGAGATCACCATCGCCTACGGCATGACGGAAACCAGTCCCGTGAGCTGCCAGAGCGATGCCGATACGCCGCTGGAAAAGCGCGTGGCCACCGTGGGCAAGGTGCAGCCGCATCTGGAGGTGAAGATCGTGGACCCGTCCACGGGCGAGATCATGGCGCCCGGCCAGTCGGGAGAGCTGTGCACGCGCGGCTATTCCGTCATGCACGGCTACTGGGACGACGAGGCCAGAACCCGCGAGGCCATCGATGCCGAGCAGTGGATGCACACCGGCGATCTGGCGACCATGGACGCCGAAGGCTATGTGAATATCGTGGGCCGCATCAAGGACATGGTGATCCGTGGCGGCGAGAACATCTACCCGCGTGAGATCGAGGAATTCCTCTATCGCCACCCCAAGGTGCAGGACGTGCAGGTGGTGGGCGTGCCCGATGTGCGCTATGGCGAGGAACTGTGTGCCTGGGTCATCGTCAAGCCCGGCCAGGAACTTGGCGAAGACGAGGTGCGCGACTTCTGCAAGGGACAGATCGCGCACTACAAGGTGCCGCGCTATATCCGCTTTGTCCAGGCCTTCCCGATGACGGTGACGGGCAAGATACAGAAGTTCAGGATTCGCGACGAGATGATCGAGTTGCTGGATCTGCGCCTGATCAAGACCGCCTGAAAATGGACTACCCCCTGTGCCGCTTCGCGACTTCCCTGCGCCGGGTGCCCCCCAAGGGGGACGACGCCCTTGCTGCGAGGCGGCTCTTGCAGGGCGTCTGTGACTTAGTGGTTGGCGTGCGTGCTGGTCATGGGCAGACCGGCAGCGCGGCGGGCGACCACGAGGCGCTTGCGCATGGCGATTTCCTGCATGTCCAGCTCGCTGACCAGGCTGCGCAGCGACTCGTCGTTGATGCGGTGGGCCTGTCTTTCGGCGTAGTAAAAGTCCCGTTCGGCATGAATGCACTCGATGCGGGTCTCGATCTCCATCACATAGCGCAGCTTGCGCTGGCGCACGACTTCGGGGGCCTCGCGCAGCAGCTCTATGCTCTGCGCGGCGCCGCTGCCGTCGTCGAGCAACTGGATGCGGTTGCGGTACTCCTGGGTCAGGTGACCGTTGACCTCCTGGCGCATCGCCACCCACTCGGGGTCGCGGCGCTGCATTTCTTCCTCGCTCAGCGTCAGCTTGGCCATGGCCGCCATGCAGGCCTGTTCGCGGGCCAGGCGCTCCTCGCGCACGGTGGGCGACTCTTCGTGCGGGGGCAGATGGCGCAGCACGATGGGCAGGCCCACGGCACCGATCACCAGCGTGAACAAAATCGTGCCCGTGGCGAGAAAGACCAGCATGTCGCGGCCCGGAAAGGGCTGGCCGTTGTTCAGCAGCATGGGCACGGACAGCGCACCGGCCAGTGTGACCGCACCGCGAATGCCGGCCAGCGTGGTGGCCAGATTCAGCAGTGGCGAGGGACGCTCGGACATCTTGCCCTGCCGGTGGGCGCGCAGCAGCGAGCCATGCACACCCAGGACCAGCCAGATCCAGCGCATCAGCAGCAGCGCAAACGAAATGGCAGCCACATAGCCGACCAGAATCCACCAGTCATGGCCTGCCTGATGCAGCGGCACGCCGATGATGGATGGCAGCTGCAGGCCCAGCAGCAGGAAGATGGCGCCGTTGAAGGCGGCTTCCACCATGCTCCAGGTGCCTTCGGTCTGCAGGCGTTCGCTGATGTAGCTGCTGCGCTCCAGATCGGCGAAATTGGTGGCGATGCCGGCGGCCACGGCAGCCAGAATGCCGGAGACACCGATCTTCTCGCCCACGATATAGGCGGCAAAAGGCAGCAGCACCAGCAGCAACACCATCTGCGTGGCTGCGACATCGCCCAGACGGCGCGTGATGGTGCCGCGCGCATGGCTGAAGCCCCAGCCTATCAGCGCACCCACACCCAGGCCGCCGACGGCCATCCAGGTGAACTCCTTGGCCACTTCGCCCCAGGAGAACATGCCGGTCAGCGTGGCGGCAATCGCAAATTTCAGCGCCACCAGGCCCGATGCGTCGTTGAGCAGCGACTCGCCTTCCAGCACATGCATCGTCTTCTCGGGCATGCCCAGATTGCGCGTGATGGCCGAAACGGCCACGGCATCGGTGGGCGAGATCACGGCGGCCAGGGCGAAGGCCACGGTCAGCGGAATTTCGGGAATCATCCAATGGACGAGATAGCCCAGGCCCAGCACGGTGAACAGCACCAGGCCCAGGGCCAGCAGCAAGATCGGCTTGGCCAGTGCAAAGAATTCACGCTTGGGAATGCGCCAGCCGTCGGCGAACAGCAGCGGCGGAATGAAGAGCAACAGGAACAGCTCGGGGTCGAACGCGATGTGCAGGCCGGCTTGCGGCCAGGCAATCAGCGCACCCAGCGCGATCTGAATCAGAGGCAGGGGAATGGCCCGGACATAGCGGGCCACAATGCCTGTCAGCGCTCCCAGCAGCAAGACAAGCAGAACAGTTTCAACAGCGTGCATGAGGCATTTTCTTCAACTGCCGTGGCAGCGCCGTGTCTGAGCAAGAAAAAAACCAAGTTCTCACATCAGTTATCAAGCGGCAAAGTACGAGCCGTAACTCCTGAAACAGGCGTGTGCCAAGCACGGGACGGCCAGCAAGGACCGCTCCGCAGCGAGGCCGTCGTCCCCCTAAGGGGGAAGCGGCGCAGCCGCTCAGGGGGCAATCATTTTTTAAGAGGCAAGCGATGAGCATTCTGGGCACACAACTGAATCCGCGTTCGGCAGATTTCCTGGCCAACGCCGCAGCCATGCAGGCGCTGGTCAATGAGCTGCATGCACGCTGCGATCAGAACGCGCTGGGCGGCAACGAGGCCGCGCGCGCCAAGCATGTGGCGCGCGGCAAGCTCCTGCCGCGCGAGCGCGTGCAGCGGCTGCTGGACCCCGGCACGCCATTCCTGGAGCTGTCGCCGCTGGCCGCGCTCAATATGTACAACAACGATGCACCGGGCGCGGGCGTGATTGTCGGCGTGGGCCGGGTCAGCGGCGTGGACTGCATGATCGTCTGCAACGACGCCACCGTGAAGGGCGGAACCTACTACCCGATGACGGTGAAAAAGCATCTGCGCGCACAGGAAGTGGCGGCACAGAACCGTCTGCCCTGCATCTATCTGGTCGACTCGGGCGGTGCCAACCTGCCCAATCAGGATGAGGTCTTCCCCGATCGCGAGCATTTCGGCCGCATCTTCTACAACCAGGCCAATATGAGCGCCCAGGGCATCGCCCAGATCGCCGTGGTCATGGGTTCGTGCACGGCAGGCGGCGCCTATGTGCCGGCCATGAGCGACGAGTCCATCATCGTCAAGAACCAGGGCACCATCTTCCTGGGCGGCCCTCCCCTGGTCAAGGCCGCCACCGGCGAGGTGGTCAGTGCCGAGGACCTGGGCGGCGGCGATGTGCACACGCGTCTGTCGGGCGTGGCCGACCATCTGGCCGAGAACGATCTGCATGCACTGGCGCTGGCTCGCCAGGCGGTGGCAAACCTGAACAAGGACAAGCCCATTTCCCAGGCCGATCATGCACCTGCCGCGCCCCTCTTCGAGAGCGAAGAGCTGTATGGCGTGATTCCCGTCGATACGCGCAAGCCCTTCGATGTGCGCGAGATCATTGCCCGCATCGTGGATGGCAGCCAGTTCGACGAGTTCAAGGCCCGCTTCGGCAACACCCTGGTCTGCGGCTTTGCGCGCATCGAGGGCATGCAGGTCGGCATCATCGCCAACAACGGCATCCTGTTTTCCGAGTCGGCCGTCAAGGGAGCACACTTCATCGAGCTGTGCTGCCAGCGCAAGACTCCGTTGGTGTTCCTGCAGAACATCACGGGCTTTATGGTGGGCCGCAAATACGAAAACGAAGGCATTGCCCGTCACGGCGCCAAGCTGGTCACGGCCGTGGCCACGGCAGCGGTGCCCAAGTTCACCATCATCATCGGCGGCAGCTTTGGCGCGGGCAACTACGGCATGTGCGGCCGCGCCTATTCGCCCCGCTTCCTCTGGATGTGGCCCAACGCGCGCATCAGCGTCATGGGCGGCGAGCAGGCGGCCAGCGTGCTGGCCACCGTCAAGCGCGACGGTATCGAAGCCAAGGGAGCTAGCTGGAGTGCGGAAGAGGAGGAACGCTTCAAGGCGCCCATCCGCCAGCAGTACGAAGACCAGGGTCATCCCTTCTACGCGACGGCACGCCTCTGGGACGACGGCGTCATCGATCCCGCCGACACGCGCCGCGTGCTGGCGCTGGGTCTGGCTGCGGCACGCAATGCGCCGATTGAGGACACCCGCTTTGGTGTCTTCCGCATGTAAGCACACGGAGGTCCGAACATGATGCGCTGCACCGTCGCCGCCCTGATGCAAGCGCTGCTGTCTGCAGCGCTGGCACTGTCCGTGGCGGCGCAGGCCCGGGCCGAGGTGCAGCAGTTCGATGCGCGCATTCCGGTCTGGGTGCCGGAGGCCGGCAGCACGCCCGCGCGCACTGCCGAGCTCGCAGGCCATGTCTATCGTCCCCTGGGTCTCGGACCCTGGGGGCTGATCGTGCTCAGCCACGGCACGCCCAGCGGCAAAGAGGCGCGCGAAGCCATGACCGATCGCTACGGCCCGCAGGCGCGCGCTCTGGCCGAACTGGGCTATGTGGTGGTGACGGGTTTGCGCCGCGGCTATGGCGCATCGGACGGTCCTCTGGCCGACCGCTACGGCAGCTGCGATGCCCCCGACTACGCCCATGCGGCCCAGGAGGCTGCGCGCGATGTGGCGGCCATCATGGCTTACGGGCAGAAGCTGCCCTATGTCGACAGCACGCATGTGGTGCTGCTGGGCAAGTCGGCCGGCGGCTTTGCCTCGCTGGCGCTGGCGGCCCAGCAACCCGCAGGTCTGCGCGGCGTCATCAATTTTGCCGGTGGCCGCGGTTCGCAGCAGCAGATGCGTGAGAAGACATCGGTCTGCGGCGAGGCGCAACTGCTCAAGACCGTGGCCGGCTTTGCCGCCACCAGCCAGGTGCCCCAGCTGTGGATCTATGCCGAGAACGATAGCTACTTTCGGCCGCCGCTGGTGCGCCAGATGGCGCAAAGCTATCTGGCGGCAGGCCGGAAGCTGACCCTGGTGTTCGTGCCGCCAAGCGGCGCGGAAGGACACCAGTTTTTTGACCGGGCCGCCAATATCGGGCAATGGCTGCCGCAGGTCCGTGAATTCCTGATGCAGCAGCTGCCGGGTACGGCGGCTGCGCAACTGCAAAGCCATAACTCACTGGGAGACAAGCCATGACCGCTTTGACTTTGACCGTGGACGGCGGCATCGCCCGCGTTACGCTGGCTCAGCCCGCCATCCGCAATGCCTTCAGCGATGCGGCGATTGCCGAGATCACCGCCGCATTCCTTCAGGTCGGCGAGCGTGCCGATGTGCGCGCCGTGGTGCTGGCCGCCGAAGGACCCGCATTCTGCGCGGGCGCGGACCTGAACTGGATGCGCCGCATGGCCGATTACTCGCGCGACGAAAACCGCGTCGATGCGGGTCTGCTGGCCGAGATGCTGCGCGTCATCTACGAATGCCCCAAGCCCACGATTGCGCGTGTGCAGGGCGATGTCTTTGCGGGCGGCATGGGCCTGGTGGCCTGCTGCGATATGGCGGTGGCGGCCGACACGGCAGGTTTCTGCCTCAGCGAGGTCAAGATCGGCCTGATTCCCGCCACCATCAGCCCCTATGTGATCCGTGCCATGGGTGCCAGGGCCGCGCACCGCTACTTTCTCACGGGCGAGCGCTTTTCGGCGCAGGAGGCGCATCGCATCGGCTATGTGCACGAGGTGGTCGATGCCGACGGGCTGGATGCCGTGGTCGACGGCTGGCTCAAGCATTTGCTGAGTGCCGGCCCCGCAGCGGTGCGGGCCTGCAAGCGCCTGGTGCTGGACATGGCCGAGCGCGAGATCAGCGAGCAGCTGATTGCGGCGACCGTGGAGTCGATTGCCACCATCCGCGCCAGCAGCGAAGGCAAGGAAGGCGTGCAGGCCTTTCTCAACAAGCGCAAACCCAACTGGCTGCCCGGATGAGATGACAGACCTGGCGGCCGGGGCGCTTCAGCCTGCGGGCTCGCATAGGAAATGAACACCATGGATATCTGGCAAACCATCATCGACTGGCTGCACCGCACCGGCCTGCACATCGATCCCGATACGGCCAGGGCCGTGGGCGATGCCGCGAGCCAGGTGGGCGATGTGGCCGCCAGGGCCGGGCAGGCCGTGGGACAGATGGACATGGCGTCCATGCTGGCGCTGGCGGCGGCTCTGGGCTGGGCCAGCGGTTTTCGCCTCTATGCCGTGGTGTTCGCCGTGGGCCTGCTGGGTGCCAGCGGTCTGATGCCGCTGCCTGGTGGTCTGCATGTGCTGCAGCACCCGATGGTTCTGCTCATCAGCGGCGGCCTGCTGTTCGTGGAGTTCTTTGCCGACAAGATTCCCGTGGTGGATTCGGTCTGGGACCTGTTCCAGAGCGTGTTGCGCATTCCGGCCGGTGCGGCGCTGGCAGCCTCGGTCTTCGGCGCCGACAACACCACCATGGCCATGGCCGCCGCGCTGATGGGCGGCACGCTGGCCGCGACCAGCCAGGCCGCCAAGACCACCACGCGTGCCCTCATCAATACCTCGCCCGAACCGTTCTCCAACGTGGGAGCCAGTCTGGCGGAAGACACGGTGTCGCTGGGCGCCATCTGGCTGGCGCTGACCAATCCGCTGGTGTTTGCCGTCGTGCTGCTGGTCGTGGTGATTGCGATGTGGCTGGTGATCTGGGCGCTTTGGCGCTTTCTCAAGGCGATTTTTCGACGCCTGCGCGGCAGTGGTGAGGCGCAGGATCCATTGCAAAAAACATAGCTGCTTGCGTTCGATGGATATGCGCTTAGCGGTGAATTGACCGATAAACGGAGACGATATGTTCAAGAAAATTCTGATTGCCAATCGTGGTGAGATCGCCTGCCGTGTGGCCGCGACCGCCCGCCGCATGGGTGTGAAGACCGTGGCCGTGTACTCGGATGCCGATGCCCAGGCCAAGCATGTGGCGGCCTGCGACGAGGCCGTGCACATCGGCGGCAGCGCGCCCAAGGACAGCTATCTGCGCTGGGAGCGCATTCTGGAGGCTGCCAAGGCCACGGGTGCCGAAGCCATCCACCCCGGCTATGGCTTCCTCTCCGAGAACGAGGACTTTGCCAATGCCTGCGCAGCGGCCGGCCTGGTCTTCATCGGCCCGCCCGCCAGCGCGATCCGCGCCATGGGTCTCAAGGCCGAGTCCAAGCAACTGATGGAAAAGGCCGGCGTGCCGCTGGTGCCCGGCTATCACGGACACGACCAGAACCCCGAGCTGCTGCACCGGGAGGCCGATCGCATCGGCTATCCCGTGCTCATCAAGGCCAGCGCGGGCGGCGGCGGCAAGGGCATGCGTCTGGTGGAAAAGAGCGAGGACTTTTCGGCCTCGCTGGAGTCCTGCAAGCGCGAGGCCATCAACAGCTTCGGCAACGATGCCGTGCTGATCGAGAAGTACGTGCTGCGCCCGCGCCATATCGAGATTCAGGTGTTTGGCGACACGCAGGGCAACTGCGTCTATCTGTTCGAACGCGACTGCTCGGTGCAGCGCCGCCACCAGAAGGTACTGGAGGAAGCACCGGCGCCGGGCATGACTGCCGCGCTGCGCCAGAAGATGGGCGAGGCCGCAGTGGCCGCCGCCAAGGCCGTGAACTATGTGGGCGCGGGCACGGTGGAGTTCATCGTCGAGCAGCCCGGCGGCTACGACCAGCCCGAAGCCATGAAGTTCTACTTCATGGAAATGAACACCCGGCTGCAGGTGGAGCACCCCGTGACCGAAGCCATCACGGGCGAGGATCTGGTGCGCTGGCAGCTGCTGGTGGCTTCGGGACAGCCTTTGCCCAAGGCACAGTCGGAACTCCGTATCCAGGGCCATGCCATCGAGGCACGCATCTGCGCCGAGAACCCCGAGAACAACTTCCTGCCCGCCACCGGTCATCTGGCCGTCTATCGCAAGCCCGAATGCAGCAGCTTCGAGATCAGCGATGTGCGCGTGGACGACGGCGTACGCGAGGGCGATGCGATCAGCCCCTTCTACGACTCCATGATCGCCAAGCTCATCGTCCATGGCGAGGACCGTGCCCAGGCGCTGGCGCGTCTGGACGCGGCGCTGGCTCAGACCCATATCGTGGGCCTGACGACCAATGTGCAGTTTCTGCGCCAGGTGGTGAAGAGCCAGGCTTTCTCCAATGCCTTGCTCGATACCGCGCTGATCGAGCGCGAGCGCGAGGCCTTGTTCGGCAAGGATTTCGTGGGCCGCGACCTGGCCGTCGCCGCTGCCATGGCCTGGCAGCTGCAGGGCGAGCAGGCCGCGCAAGGCGCAGACCCCTTCAGCCGCCGCGACGGCTGGCGCATGTCGGGCCGCTATGTGCGTGCGTTCGGCTTTGCCTACCGCGGCGAGGACTTCACGGCCGGGCTGGCCTACGGTCGCGGCGCGCAGGCGGCGCAGACCTATCAGCTCGGCATTGGCGAGGGCGAAGGCCGCAGCGATGCCGCGCTGCAGTGGCGCGCACTGGCCGACGGGCGGCTGGAGCTGGGCCTGGACGGCAAGCGCACGGTGGTCGTGGTCCATGCCCAGGGCGACCAGCTGTCCATCTTCACCGAAGCGGGCAGCACCCAGATTACCGTGGTCGACCAGCTGGCCCATGCTGGCGATACCGGCCATGAAGGCGGCCGCCTGACGGCGCCCATGCCCGGCAAGGTGGTGTCTTTCACGGTCAAGGCCGGCGACAAGGTCAGCAAGGGCCAGCCGCTGGCTGTGATGGAGGCCATGAAGATGGAGCACACGATTGCCGCCCCCGGCGATGGCGTGGTGCTGGAGCTGCTGTATGTGCCCGGCGACCAGGTCAGCGAAGGCGCGGAGCTGCTGCGCATCGAGGTGTCCGCCTGATCCGCCCAGGGTTGAACTGTTTAACAAAAAGAGCGGCTTGCGCTGGACTATCCATGAATTCAGTCACTTTCAATGGTGAAATCAAGACATGTAAAGCGCAAGGAGCTTCTTTTTTGATAGCGGTCCATTGGCCACCTGCGTCTGCAGCGGGCATGGCAAAGCGTTAGGCTTGGCATCCATGAAAGTCTTATTTTGCTGTGACGATACGCGGCCGGAACCCTGGCTCAAAGGTTTGCATGACGCGCTGCCGGGTGCGGAGGTTGCCATCTGGGAGCCGGGCGCAGCCCAGGCCGACTACGCACTGGTCTGGGCACCGCCCCAGCAGTTCCTTGACGAGCAGGCGGCCGGCCTGAAGGCCATGTTCAACATCGGCGCGGGCGTGGATGCCTTGCTGCCGCTGCGTATTCCCGCCGCGCTGCCCGTCTACCGTCTCGAGGATGCGGGCATGGCCGTGCAGATGGCCGAGTATGTGGCCCAGGCAGTGATCCGCTTCTTCCGTGGCCTCGATCGGTACGAGTCCGACATGGCGCAGGGCCTGTGGCAGCACCAGCGCAACCCCAGGCGGGTGGACTATCCCGTGGGCGTGATGGGCCTGGGCAAGATGGGCGAGCGCGTGGCCAGGGCGTTGACGGTGTTCGATTTCAAGGTCAATGGCTGGAGCCGCTCGCCGCGCGAGCTGCAGGGCGTCGAATGCTTCAGCGGCATGGACGGCCTGGACCGCTTTCTGTCCGAGACGCGCATTCTGGTCAACCTGCTGCCCCTGCACGACGAGACCCGCGACATCATCAACGCCCGCACGCTGGCGCTGCTGCAGCCCGGCGCCTATGTGATCAACGTGGGGCGCGGCGGCCATGTGGTCGATGCCGACCTGATTGCGCAGATCGAGTCCGGCCATGTCAGCGGCGCCATGCTGGACGTGTTCCGCGAGGAGCCGCTGCCCGAGAATCACCCGTTCTGGAAGCAGTCCGGGATCATCCTCACCCCCCATACCTCGGCCCGCACGCTGGCAGCGGACAGCATTGCCCAGATCGTGGGCAAGGTAGCCGCCATGAGCCGGGGTGAGCCCGTCACAGGTCGAGTCGACCTGAGCAAGGGCTATTGATAGCAAGGAGACAAGAATGAAGTACCCCGCACGCGTCAAGATCATCGATGTGGGCCCGCGCGACGGCCTGCAGAACGAAAAGCAGCCTGTGCCTGCCGCCGTCAAGATCGAGCTGGTGCAGCGCCTGCAGGACGCAGGCCTCAAGGAGATCGAGGTCACCAGCTATGTGTCGCCCAAATGGGTGCCGCAGATGGCGGACAACGCCGAAGTCATGGCTGGCATGGTGCGCAGAGCCGGGGTGCTGTATTCGGTGCTCACGCCGAATCTCAAGGGCTTCGAAGCCGCGCTGGCCAGCAAGCCCGACGAGATCGTGGTGTTCGGCGCGGCCAGCGAGGCCTTCAGCCAGCGCAACATCAACTGCTCGATTGCCGAGAGTATCGAGCGCTTTGCGCCCGTGGTGCAGGCGGCCCTGGAGGCAGGCATTGCCGTGCGCGGCGCCATGAGCTGCACCGTGGGCTGCCCCTACGAAGGCGAGATCGCGCCCGAGAAGGTGGGCTATCTGGCCGGGCTGATGAAGAGCATCGGCGTGCAGCGCGTGGATGTGGCCGACACCATCGGCGTGGGCACGCCCGTCAAGGTGCAGAAGGCGCTGGAGGCCACGCTGGCGCACTTCGATATCGACCAGGTGTCCGGCCATTTCCACGATACCTACGGCCAGGCCCTGAGCAACACGCTGGCGGCGCTGGATCTGGGGGTCTGGAACTTCCAGTCATCGGTCGCCGGACTGGGCGGCTGTCCCTATGCCAAGGGCGCCACGGGCAATGTGGCCACCGAAGACGTGGTCTATCTGCTGCAGGGCATGGGCATAGAGACCGGCATCGACCTCGACAAGCTGATCGATGCGGGCCAGTTCATCAGCGAGCATCTGGGTCGCCCCACGCAGTCGCGCGTGGCCAAGGCCTTGCTGACCAGGCGCGCGGGCTGAGGCCAAGCGCAGCCCGGGCAGGCATGGGCATTGTTACCATCGCCGCCATGCAAACAAGAACAAGTTTTTCGTGGGCCCTGTGTCTGGCGTCAGCTACCCTGCTGGGAGGCTGCGCCGGCATGGATGCCCAGGAGTGCAGGGACACGGACTGGGCCTATCTGGGTCAGCTCGATGCCATGGATGGCAGGCTGGACCTGTCCACCCGTGCCAGACGGCATTTCAAGGCCTGCAAGGACCAGGGCGTGCAGATGGATGCACGGGCCTATCAGCAGGGCTGGCTGCGCGGCCTGCAGGATTTCTGCACTCCCGAAAGCGGCAAGAGCTATGCGGAAGCCGGCAGAAAGTTCCAGCCGGGCTATTGCCCGGCGCCGCTGGAGGCGGCGTTTCTGCAAGGCTATGCGCCGGCGCGCGACCGCTATCAGGACAGGCAGTCGGTGCTTGAGCTGGAGCGTCGCATCGAGGCCAAGAGAAAAGAGCTGCGCGAGGCGCGTGACGCCAAGAACAGTGCCGGACATATCGCCTATGTCCAGAAAGACCTGCGTGATTTGCAGCTGGAGCTGGTGCAGCTCAGGCTCAAGCTGGCACAGTAGGGGCCGTGACGCTGCCGGATGGCGGCGCGATTTTCAGGAAAACATCATGTGTGGGTCAGAACTTCATGCGCTGCCGGAAGGCGTGCAGCGCGTCAGCCGCTTTTTGCAGGATGCCGGTCATCCGCATGCGCCGCAAATGCTGGACGGCGCGGCGCGTACCGCACAGGAGGCGGCAGACCAGCTCAGCATTCTGGTCGGGCAGGTGGCCAAGAGCATCATCTTCAAGCGCGGGAGCGATAGCGCGGCCGTGCTGGTCGTGACTTCGGGCGACAGGCGTGTCGATGAAAAGAAAGTGACGCAGCTGGTGGGCAAGGTCGGCCGCGCCGACGCGGACTTCGTCAAGGCCAGCACCGGCTTCTCGATTGGCGGCGTCAGCCCCGTGGCCCATGCAACCAAGGTGGTGACCTTGATCGATGCCGAGCTGCAGCGCTTCGAGACGGTGTGGGCCGCAGCAGGCCATCCGCACGGCGTGTTTCCTGCATCGCCCGCGCAGCTGCAGTCGCTGACCGCAGCCCCCTGGTCGGACGTGGTGGAGCAGGCATGAGTACGGAACTTCTTCAGGAGCAGCAGGCTCAGCAGCTGGCGCAACTGGCCGCCAAGGCCGAGGTGGCCCTGGTCTGGGCCGAGGCCGACCAGCCCGTGGCTTCGCCCTGCATCAACGTCTGCCGCATGACGCAGGACCGCAGCCATTGCCAGGGCTGCTTCAGAACCATTGACGAGATTCGCGCCTGGTCCAAGGGCGATGCCGAGCTGCGCCTGGAGATCTGGGGCCGGCTGCTGCAGCGCGCCGGCCTCGAGGACCCGCGCCAGGCCGAGATCTGATCACCCTTAGAGGAGAGTCGACATGAAGCACATCACCTGTTACCTGGACTTTGTGTCGCCTTATGCGTGGCTGGCGCTGGAGCAGATGCCCAAGGCGCTGCAAGGGCTCAGCTATCACGTGGACTATCGCCCGGTATTGCTGGGGGCCTTGCTGCAAGGCAATGCCAACCCCGGCCCGGCCGGCATTCCGGCCAAGAGACTGTGGACTTACAGGCATGTGACTTGGCTGGGTCAGGCGCTGGGCGTGGAGTTGCAGATGCCGGCACAGCATCCATTCAAGCCGCTGCCGCTGCTGCGGCTGGCGCTGGCCCATGGGCGTGACGGCAGCATCAACCGCTTTGTGGCGCAGGCCGTGATGCAGCATGTCTGGCAGGGCGGCCATGAGGCCAATGATGCGCAGCGCCTGCAGGAGCTGCGCGCGCAGCTGAAGGAGCAGTTGCGTCAGGAAGAGGACAGTGCCGAGGTCAAGCAATGGCTGCGCGGCAATACCGAACAGGCGCAGCAGGCCGGCGTGTTCGGCGTGCCGGCCTGGGTGGTGGACGGCCATGTCTTCTGGGGACTCGATGCCTTGCCCATGCTGCGCAGCTATCTGGAGGGCAATGCCTGGTTCGATGCGCAGTGGCAGGCGTCGGCCCAGGTGGAGTCAGGCCTGGGCTGAAGCCTGATTCAGGCCTGTAGAGCTGCAGGCCTGTCGTTCACTCTCTTACTGCGCTGTGGCCTGCTTGGCAGCGCCGCGATAGCGCTCCAGCCAGTGGGCATAGGGCGCGGGCAGGGTCCAGTCGGGGCGGGCCACGCCCAGGCTTTGCGCCAGCTGATAGGTGTAATGCGGGTTGGCCAGATGGGCGCGGCCGATCATGACCAGATCGACCTGGTGCTCGGCCACGATGCGCTCGGCAATCTGCGGATCATCCATGCCCCAGCCCGAAGCCACGGGCAGGCCGGCACTGCGGCTCACGCGCTGGGCAATCGGCGCCAGGAAGGCGGGCGTGCCCCAGGGGATCTTCACATCGGGAATCACGAAGTTGACGCTGACATTGAGCAGGTCCAGGCCGCGCTCGCGCATCTGGCGCGTGACGGCGATGGATTCCTCCAGGGTTTCTTCATCGCGGCCGTCGTACTCGATGACGCCGAAGCGCGCCGTCAGTGGCAGATGCTCGGGCCAGACCTCGCGCACCCTGGCCACGGTCTCCAGCAGAAAGCGGGCGCGGTTGCTGAAGCTGCCGCCATAGGCATCGTCGCGCTGGTTGCTGTGGGGCGAGAAAAAGCTCTGTGCCAGATAGCCGTGGGCAAAGTGCAGCTCCAGCCATTCGAAGCCAGCCGCAAGCGCGCGGCGGGCTGCCGCGACAAAGTCGGCCTGCACGCGGGCGATGTCCTCCAGCGTCATGGCGCGGGGGACGCGCGGCAGACCGCCGCCAAAGGCGATGGCCGATGGTGCGATCGGCTGCCAGCCGCGGGCATCGCCTTCGGCAATATGGTCGTCGCCTTCCCAGGGATTGTTGGCGCTGGCCTTGCGTCCGGCATGGGCGATCTGGATGCCGGGCACGGCGCCTGCGGCCTTGATGCCGGCGGCAATGCGCGACATGCCTTCGATCTGGGCGTCGTTCCACAGGCCGGTGCAGTCGGGCGAGATGCGGCCTTCGGGCGACACGCCCGTGGCTTCGACAATCACCAGCCCCGCGCCGCCGCGCGCCATGGAGGCGTAGTGGACCTGGTGCCAGTCATTGGTGAGACCGTCCACCGCGCTGTACTGGCACATCGGCGGAATGGCGATGCGGTTGCGCAGGGTCAGGCTTTTGAGAGTGAAAGGGGTAAAGAGTGCAGACATGCGGAGTATCGGTGGTGCGAATGGAATGAGCCGGCAGTCCTGCAGCAGAGCAGGATGCCAAAAGTTTGATAGCGACCTACGCGCTTCATGGCTGGTTTTCAGAATTAAAGACATCTGAAAATCAATGAATGAAGGTGCTGGAAGCTATCAAAAAATCAAGGACAGCGAGATTCGGAAAACTGCGGAGACCGGCCCCGGGCAATGATCTGCCTGGAGACGAAGTTTTCGGTGTTGCCCGGCATGAGGTTGGCGGGCCAGTGAATGCGGTGCATGCAGGGCTTCTGTCGAAGAGGATTGGGGAAATGATGGGGTCTGTGGTGAAATAAATCCAATCGATATTACTGATTTGTGAAATCATGCCGACTGATATCAAGAGTCTGGACCTGAATCTGCTCAAGGCCCTGGATGCGCTGCTGGACGAGCGCAGCGTGACGCGCGCTGCCGAGCGTCTGGCGCTGACCCAGCCGGCGGTCAGCGGCATGCTGACGCGACTGCGCGAGAGCTTCGACGATCCCTTGTTCGTGCGCACGCAGCGCGGCATCGCCCCCACGCTGCGCGCGCTGGCACTGGCTGGGCCGCTCAAGGAATTGCTGTGCAATGCCGAGGCGCTGCTGCGTCCCCAGGCCTTTGATCCGGCTACGGCACATATGACGCTGCGCATTGCCGCCACGGATTACGCGCTGCAGGCGGTGGTGCTGCCGTTTCTGGCTGTGTTGCGTCAGCGCGCGCCTGGTCTGTGTGTGGCCGTGGTGCCGGCCCAGCATCTGCCGCTGCACGAGCGGCTGGAGCGCGGCGATATCGATCTGGCGCTGGTTACGCCGGAGCGCACGGCCCCCGATCTGCATGCACGCCGGCTGTTCGACGAACGCTATGTCTGCGTGATGCGCCAGGGCCATCCCGATGCGCGCCGGCGCGGCCTGTCACTGCAGCGCTTCTGCGCTCTGGATCATGCGCTGGTGTCCTATGACGGAGGCAGTTTTCATGGTGTGACGGACGAGGCGCTGGAGCGCCTGGGACTGCGGCGGCGTGTGGCGCTTTCTGTGACCAGCTTTCTGGTGCTGCCCGAAATCCTGCGCAGCAGCGATCTGATTGCCGTCGTGCCGCGGCGTCTGGTCAAGCCCGACTCGGGGCTGGTGGTGCTGGAGCCGCCGCTGGAGATTCCGGGTTTCACCAAGACGGCTGCCTGGCATGCGCGCACCCATCGCTCTCCAGGGCACCAGTGGGCACGGGAGCTGCTGTTCGAGCTGGCGCAGGCCGACGGGATGGACGTGGAATGAGCGCGGCCCGCAGAAACCGTGGCGGTCTCTGCGGGCCGAGGTGAGGGCAGATTCCTGCCGGGGCCCGGCATGGTGCCAGGCCCTTCACCTCATCAGTGGCCGGATGCGCCTGCGGCACCCAGACCGGTTTCCGAACGCACTTGCTGCGCAGGGAACACGGCGCGCTCCTTGGCTGCCTGAGCGCTCTTGTCGAGCACGGAGAACAGCCACACGCCAAAGAAGCCGATCGCCATGGAGAACAGTGCAGGCGAGGCGTATGGGAACCATGCCGAGCCGGCCGGGTTGCCCAAGGTGCCTTCCCATACCGAGGGCGAGACAATGGTCAGGCCCACGGAGGAGACCAGACCCAGGAAGCCGCCGATCACGGCGCCCTTGGTGGTGCAGTCTTTCCACAGCACGGACAGCAGCAGGGGCGGGAAGTTGGCCGAAGCCGCCACGGCAAAGGCCAGCGAGACCATGAAGGCAATGTTCTGCTTCTCGAACACAATGCCCAGCAGCACGGCGACAAAGCCCAGGCACAGCGTGGTGATGCGCGAAACCCGCAGTTCGGAGGCGCTGTCGGCCTTGCCCTTCTTGATCACGGTGGCGTAGAGGTCGTGCGAGACAGCCGAGGCGCCAGACAGGGTCAGGCCAGCGACCACAGCCAGAATGGTGGCAAAGGCCACAGCCGAGATAAAGCCGTAGAACACATCGCCGCCCACGCTCTTGGCCACCAGCACGGCCGCCATATTGGCCGTGCCTGCGCCGCCGTGGATCACGCCCTTGGCCGTGTCTGCCATTTCGGGGTTGGTGAGCACCAGGGTGATGGCGCCGAAGCCGATGATGAAGATCAACACATAGAAGTAGCCGATCCAGGTCGTGGCCCAGAACACGCTCTTGCGCGCTTCCTTGGCGTCAGGCACGGTGAAGAAACGCATCAGGATGTGGGGCAGGCCCAGCGTGCCGAACATCAGCGCCATGCCGAAGCTGATGGCGGAGATCGGGTCCTTGATGAAGCCGCCCGGGCCCATGATGGCCAGGCCCAGTTTCTCTGCGACGGATGGCTCGGCACCGCCATTGGCGGCGATCTGGGTGCGTACCTTCACGCCTTCGGCAAACAATGCTTCGGGGCTGAAGCCGTATTTGGACAACACCATGAAGCCCATGAAGGTGACGCCGGCCAGCAGCAGGCAGGCCTTGATGATCTGCACCCAGGTAGTGGCCGTCATGCCGCCAAACAGCACATAGATCATCATCAGACCGCCGACCAGCACCACGGCAATCCAGTAGTCCAGGCCAAACAGCAGCTTGATGAGCTGGCCTGCGCCGACCATCTGGGCAATCAGGTAGAAGGCCACCACCACCAGCGTGCCGCAGGAGGCAAAAATCCGGAAGGGCTTTTGCTCGAAACGGTAGCCGGCGACGTCGGCAAAAGTGAAGCGGCCCAGATTGCGCAGGCGTTCCGCCAGCAGAAAAGTCAGAATCGGCCAGCCCACCAGAAAGCCGATGGAGTAGATCAGGCCGTCATAGCCGCTGGCCATGACGGAGGCCGAGATGCCGAGGAAGGAGGCGGCGGACATATAGTCGCCCGCAATCGCCAGACCGTTCTGAAAGCCGGTGATGCCGCCGCCTGCGGTATAGAAGTCGGAGGCCGACTTGGTGCGGCCCGCAGCCCATTTGGTGATCCACAGGGTTGCCACCACAAAGGCGGTGAACATGATGATGGCCGTCCAGTTGGTGGCCTGCTTGGCGGCGTTGCCGACGTCACCGCCGGCGGCCAGCACGGGCGCCGTTGCGGCCAGCGCCGCAGCGCCCGCCAGCCATTGGGAAGAGATGCGCTGCTTCATTGCTTGATGCCTTTGAGAATGTCGCGGGTGAGCTGATCAAACTCGTTGTTGGCGCGGCGCACATAGAGGCCGGTAATGATCACGGAAAAAATGATGACGCCCATGCCGATGGGAATGCCCAGCGTGGTCACTCCCGCGCCGATGGGCTGCGCCAGGAACTCCTTGTCGAACGCGATCAGCGCGACATAGCCGTAGTACACGATCAGCATCAGAACGGTCAGTGCCAGGCCCAGTCGATTGCGCTTGCGGCGCAGTTGCTGGTAGGCGGGGTTGCTTTGGATGGTCTCTATCACCGGGTCTCGCACAGCGTTGTCTCCTTTGAAGTTTTCCAGCCTGCCATCAGCTACGCGGTGGCTTGCTTGCAATGCATTCTGAGAAGCCCGTCTGACCGCCCCCTTACTTACGATATCGGTGTTTGCCCCCGGTTTTTCACATCGAAAAAAAACGGGTCCGGGTAAGTGCGGAGAGGGTCGGGTAATGCCCAGTCTTGAATTTTGGAGAAGCGATTTTTTGTAAGTTAGCGGTCAGTTGTCGCTTTGATATTGGGCAAACAGGTGAGTTGGCAGCGCCTGACATTCCAAAAACCTAGGAGACAAACATGGCCATCAATGCGACAGCAAACATGGGAGGTAAATCGGCCCCACGGCCGATGAGCCCGGAAGAGCGCAAAGTCATCTTTGCGTCTTCACTCGGAACCGTTTTCGAGTGGTACGACTTCTATCTATACGGATCTCTGGCAGCCATCATCGCCAAGCAGTTCTTCAGCGGTCTGGATGCGGGGTCGGCCTTCATCTTCGCCTTGCTGGCCTTTGCGGCAGGCTTCATCGTGCGCCCCTTCGGCGCGCTGGTGTTCGGCCGTCTGGGCGACATGATCGGGCGCAAGTACACCTTCCTGGTGACGATCCTGATCATGGGCCTGTCCACCTTCATCGTGGGGATCTTGCCCAACTACGCCAGCATCGGCGTGGCCGCTCCCGTCATCCTGATCGCGCTGCGCATGCTGCAAGGCCTGGCCCTGGGCGGCGAGTACGGCGGCGCTGCCACCTATGTGGCCGAGCATGCGCCGCAGGGCAGGCGCGGTGCCTACACCTCGTGGATCCAGACCACGGCAACGCTGGGCCTGTTCCTGTCGCTGCTGGTGATCCTGGGCGTGCGCACCATGCTGGGCGAAGAAGCGTTTGCCGACTGGGGCTGGCGCATTCCCTTCCTGGTGTCCATCCTGCTGCTGGCCATCTCGGTCTGGATTCGCATGACGCTGTCCGAGTCTCCCGCCTTCCAGAAGATGAAGGCCGAAGGCAAGGTCTCCAAGGCACCGTTGACGGAGTCCTTCGGCCAGTGGAAGAACCTGAAGATCGTGATCCTGGCGCTGGTCGGCCTGACTGCGGGCCAGGCCGTGGTGTGGTACACCGGCCAGTTCTACGCGCTGTTCTTCCTGACCCAGCAGCTCAAGGTCGATGCCGTCACGGCCAACCTGATGATTGCGGCTGCCCTGCTGATCGGCACGCCTTTCTTTGTGATCTTCGGTACGCTGTCCGACAAGATCGGACGCAAGCCCATCATCATGCTGGGCTGCATTCTGGCGGTGCTGACCTACTTCCCCGCTTTCAAGGCGCTGACCGAAGCAGCCAACCCCGATCTTGCCGCCGCACAGGCCAAGAACAAGGTGGTCATCGTGGCCGATCCTGCGGAGTGCTCCTTCCAGTTCAACCCCACAGGTACCACCAAGTTCACCAGTTCCTGCGACGTGGCCAAGCAGGTGCTGGCAGCCGGTTCCGTGAGCTATGAAACAGAGGATGCACCTGCCGGCACGCAGGCCATGATCCGTATCGGCTCGACCGAGATCCCTTCGTTCTCGCTCAAGGGCCTGCCCGCTGACGAGGCCAAGGCCAAGGACGGCGCCTTCAAGAAGACCGTGGCTGCAGAGCTGGCCAAGGACGGCTATCCCACCAAGGCCGACCCTGCCAAGATGAACAAGGTCATGATGGTCGTGATCCTGACCTATCTGGTGCTGCTGGTGACCATGGTCTACGGCCCGATTGCGGCCATGCTGGTGGAGCTGTTCCCGACCCGCATCCGCTACACCTCGATGAGCTTGCCCTACCACATCGGCAACGGCTGGTTCGGTGGTCTGCTGCCCACCATGTCCTTCGCCATAGTGGCGCAGACCGGCAATATGTACAACGGTCTCTGGTACCCCATCATCATCGCCGGTGTGACGGCCGTGATCGGTACGCTGTTCGTGCCCGAAACCAAGGATCGCGACATCTACGCCGAAGACTGATGTGAAGTGACGGTGCTGCAATTTATGCAGCATCACATCGAAGACCTGCAAGGCTCGTGCTTTGCAGGTCTTATGCCTTTTACTGCAGCACTAATGGGTTACAGCAGTGTGGCAACAAAGCATCATTGCGTTACTTTTTTGCGATGCAAATCATGCTTTTGAGAGGGGCCCACCTAGAATCACACCTAGCCGCGAGAGGGCCAACAACCTACAAGCCAATGCGGTGCAAAAACACTATCCCAGGATATAGGAGCATTGAATGACCAAGATGACTCGCATCGCTCTGGCCGCACTGGCTGTGATGGGCGCGACCACTGCAATGGCACAGAGCAGCGTGACGCTGTACGGCCGTATCAACACCACCGTCGAGCGTCAGAAGTCCGGTGATCAGTCCGTGTCCGGCCTGTACAACAATGCCTCGCGCTGGGGCATTCGCGGCACCGAAGATCTGGGTGGCGGCCTGAAGGCTGGCTTCACGCTGGAGTCCGGCTTCAACTCCGACACCGGCACCGGTTCCGCCTGGACCCATCCCACGACCGGCATGTCCTTTGCCCGTCAGAGCGAAGTGAACCTGTCGGGTGGCTTCGGCATGATCCGTCTGGGCAACTTCGTGCCCGAGTCCTACTATGCAACCGCTGACTACATCAGCATGCACAACCACGACACCGGTTCTTCTTCCGATGCGCTGTACTACGATCCCGTCTGGTTCGGCGGTCTGAGCACCAAGAACAAGGTCGGCTACCGCACCCCCAGCATGGGCGGTCTGACGGTGGATGCCTCCGTGTCGCTGCACGAGAAGGATCCTACGGTCGGTCCCCGCAAGAACGGCTATGACCTGGCCGCCAACTACGCCACCGGTCCTCTGCACCTGGGCGCTGGCTTCAGCAAGGTGGGCGACAACTGGCAAGCTGCCCTGCGCGGCCTGTACACCTTCGGTCAAGTGACCCTGGGTGCCTACTACCAGCGCAACAAGGACGACAACCAGATCACCGGCACCGGCGCCGGCTCGCGCAACAACTTCCGTCTGTCGGCCATGTATGCCCTGGGCGCTTCGGAGTTCCACGCCAACGTGGGTCACGCCAACAAGTGGAGCCACATCGCCGACTCCGCAGCCACTCAGTGGACTCTGGGCTACAACTACAACCTGAGCAAGCGCACCAAGGTCTATGGCTACTACACCAAGGTGAACAACAGCAAGGGTGCGAACTATGTGACCGGTGCTGCCGGCGCGGACTTCAGCTCCTTCGCTCTGGGCGTGCGCCACAACTTCTAATTTGTGCACCGCGCAAGCGGTGTCTCCAGCAGCTGCAGCTGATAATGCAGACCATTACTCCAAGTTCATACCCCATGTCGCGAGGCATGGGGTTTTTTCTTATGCGCAGCCCGACCTGTAGTAAGCCACGCGCAAACTCGATGGGGCTCAATGGTCGTGCTGACCGTAGCGGCGCAAGCCGCCGCCACGGCTGCTTTTCATAACGACTCTGGAGACTGATATGTGGAAGCTCGCGATTGGTTTTGTGGTGTTTGCCGCCGTGGCGCTGTTTGTCATCATGAAAGCGGGTGACAAGGTGGACATGAGCGGCGAAAAACATGGTGCGGATGCAATCCATGCACCGGCGGAGTCCAAATGAACATTGCCGCACCCGCGCAAAGCCCCGCAAGCCGGGGCTTTTTTTCGGCCGCTGCAAAACCTTAATGCACATGCGCAACCCAGGTTCTTGCCAGGACTGCCTAGAATGTTTGGCCTCCATTGAAAAGACCGCAGAACATGACGCAGGGCCTGATCCGTATCCGTGGTGCTCGCCAGCACAATCTTCGCAATCTGGACATCGACATCCGTACCGGTGAGCTGACCGTGGTCACCGGTCCCAGCGGCTCGGGCAAGTCCAGCCTGGTGTTCGACACCTTGTACGCCGAAGGTCAGCGTCGCTATGTGGAGACCTTCTCCGCCTATGCGCGGCAGTTCCTCGACCGCATGGACAAGCCGGCCGTGGACAAGGTCGAGGGTGTGCCGCCCGCGATTGCCATCGACCAGACCAACCCGGTGCGCAACTCGCGCTCCACCGTGGGCACGATGACGGAGATCAACGATCACCTCAAGCTGCTGTTTGCGCGTGCGGCCCAGCTGTTTGACAGCAGGACGGCCCTGCCGGTGCGCCATGACACGGCGGACAGCATTTACGCCGAACTGGCCCAGCGCTGCGAGGCGGCGGGCGATCCGCGCATTGCCATCACCTTCCCGGTGGAGCTGCCGGCCAATACCTCGGCCGAAGAGGTGGAGCAATGGCTGTCTGCCAGCGGCTTCACCAAGGTGCAGGCCGAGCGCGAGGTGGAGCGCGCTCATGCGGCCAGTGACGAAGTCGCCAAGGGCAAGAAAAAAGCCAAGCCAGCCCCCGAGAAGATCAAGGTGCTGGATGTGATCGCCGACCGCTTTCGCCTCGGCAAGGCCGAGCGCTCCCGTGCCATGGAGGCGATCGAGGTGGGCCTCAAGCGCGGCAGCGGCAGTCTCACGGTGTATGTGCTGCCCGAGAGCGCGGCAGAGGCGGCCGAGTCCGAGCTGTGGAAGTTCTCGCTGGGCCTGCATTGCCCTGAAAGCAATCTGACCTATCAGGAGCCGATTCCCTCGCTGTTCTCGTTCAACTCCGCGGTGGGAGCCTGCGATGCCTGCCGTGGTTTCGGGCGCGTCATCGGGGTGGACTGGGGTCTGGTGATTCCGAACGAAAAACTCACCTTGCGCACCGGTGTCATCAAGCCGATCCAGACGCCGGCCTGGAAGGAGATTCAGGACGACCTGATGCGCCACTCCGAGGCCGAAGGCATTCCACGCGATACGGCCTGGTCCAAGCTGACCCAGGCGCAGAAGGACTGGGTGATCGAGGGCTCGCCCAACTGGAACGGCAAGTGGAGCCAGACCTGGTATGGCATTCGCCGCTTCTTCGAGTACCTCGAAAGCAAGGCCTACAAGATGCATATCCGGGTGCTGCTGTCCAAGTACCGCAGCTATACCGAATGCCCGAGCTGCGGCGGTGCCCGCCTCAAGACCGAAAGCCTGCTCTGGCGCATTGGCAGCAAGCAGGCTGCGGATGCCGTGCTGCCGCCCGGCGACGAGAGCGGCAGATACCAGCGCTTCATGCCGCAGGCAGTGGGCTGGAGCCGTGAGCAGCTGGAAAGCCTGCCAGGCCTGTGTCTGCATGATCTGATGCGTCTGCCGATCACGCGCCTGCGCGAGTTCTTTGCACAGTTGGTGCCCAGCGAGGCAGCCGACAGGAACGATGGCGAAACCCAGGCCTTGAAGATGCTGCATGCCGAAGTCATGACGCGGCTGCAGTATCTGTGCGATGTGGGCATAGGCTATCTCACGCTGGACCGCCAGAGCCGCACGCTGAGCGGTGGCGAGGTGCAGCGCATCAACCTCACCACCGCTCTAGGCACTTCGCTGGTCAACACCTTGTTCGTGCTCGACGAGCCATCGATAGGTCTGCACCCGCGCGATATGGAACGCATCACCGAGGCCATGCAGCGCCTGCGCGATGCGGGCAATACGCTGGTGGTGGTGGAGCATGACCCGGCAGTGATGTTTGCCGCCGACCGCATGATCGACATGGGCCCTGGCCCCGGTGCGCGCGGCGGCCAGATCGTGTTCGACGGCACGCCAGAGGATCTGCGCCAGGCCGATACCCTGACCGGTGCCTACCTGGGCGGGCGCAAGCAGGTGGGTTTCGGCCTCAAGCGCATGGTGACCGAGAGCACGCCGCGCCTGATTCTCGAAGGCGCGCGCGAACACAATCTGCAGGGCATCAGCGTGGACTTTCCGCTGCAGCGCCTGGTCACCATCACCGGCGTTTCGGGCTCGGGCAAATCCACGCTGATCCAGGATGTGCTGGTGCCTGCGCTGATGCGTCACTTCGGCAAGCCCACCGATGCCGCAGGCGCATTCGAGCGCCTGCTGGGCGCAGACCATCTGGCCGATGTGATGTTCGTGGACCAGTCGCCGATCGGCAAGACGGCGCGCTCCAACCCGGTCAGCTATGTGGGCGCCTGGGATGCGATCCGCGAGCTGTTCGCCGTGGCACCACTGTCGCGCCAGCGCGGCTACACCGCTGCCAAGTTCAGCTTCAACAGCGGCGACGGCCGCTGCCCGACCTGCGGCGGCTCGGGCTTCGAGCATGTGGAGATGCAGTTCCTCTCGGACGTCTATCTGCGCTGCCCGGACTGCAACGGCACGCGTTATCGCCCCGAGATTCTGGAAGTGAAAATCGAGCGCAACGGCCAGCCGCTGAATGTGGCCGATGTGCTGGAAATCACGGTGGCCGAAGCCGCGCTGCTGTTTGCGCAGGACCGCGACGTGATCCGCGCGCTGCAGCCCATCGTCGATGTGGGCCTGGAATACGTGAAGCTCGGCCAGCCGGTGCCCACGCTGTCGGGCGGCGAGGCTCAGCGCCTCAAGCTCGCAGGCTTTCTGGCCGAGGCGGCCAAGGCGCAGTCCAAATCCAAGCAGTCGCTGGCCAAGAAAGGCACGCTGTTCCTGTTCGACGAGCCCACGACCGGCCTGCATTTCGAAGACATCGCCAAGCTCATGCGCGCATTGCGCAAGCTGCTGGAAGCGGGCCACTCGCTGATCGTCATCGAGCACAACCTGGACGTGATTCGCGCCAGCGACTGGCTGATCGATCTGGGCCCTGAAGGCGGTGATGGCGGCGGTCTGATCGTCGCCGAGGGCACGCCCGAAGAGGTGCGCCATGTGAAGGAGTCGCACACGGCCCAGGCCCTGCGCGAATACGACCTGGCCATGGGCGTGGGCGGCGAGGCGGTGCACGAAGTCGCTCCCATGCTCTACAAGCCGCAGCGCAAGGCACAGGCCGAAAAGGCGCCGCAGGCCAAGAACGCGATCGAGATCGTCAATGCCAAGGAACACAACCTCAAGTCCCTGAGTGTGGATGTGCCACGCGGCAAGTTCAATGTGGTGACCGGGGTGTCGGGGTCGGGCAAGTCCACGCTGGCTTTCGACATCCTGTTCAACGAAGGCCAGCGCCGCTATCTCGAATCGCTCAATGCCTATGCGCGCTCCATCGTGCAGCCTGCGGGCCGTCCCGAGGTTGATGCGGTCTATGGCATACCGCCCACGGTGGCCATCGAGCAGCGCCTGTCGCGCGGCGGTCGCAAGTCCACGGTGGGCACGACCACCGAGATCTGGCACTTTCTGCGCCTGCTCTATGTGAAGCTGGGCGTGCAGCATTGCATCCACGACGATGCCATCGTGCAGCCGCAGACCGAGGAAAGCATTGCCGCGCAGCTGATGACGAATTTCCGCGGCCAGACCATAGGCCTGCTGAGTCCGCTGGTCGTCAACCGCAAGGGCGTCTATACCGAGCTGGCCGACTGGGCCAGACCCAAGGGCTACACGCATCTGCGCGTGGACGGCGAGTTTCTGCCGACCACGGGCTTTCCGCGCATAGATCGCTTCAAGGAACACACCATCGAGCTGCCCGTGGCCAGCGTGACGGTGACCGCAGCCAACGAGAAGGAGCTGCGCGGCCATCTGCGCCAGGCACTGGAAATCGGCAAGGGCGTGCTGCATGTGCTGTCCGGCATCGAGAACCTGGCCGACGCCATGCAGGGCGGCCGGAGCACGGCCGGCATCGGCGCGCTGCAGGTGTTCTCCACCCAACGTGCCTGCCCGGTCTGCGCCACCAGCTATGCCGAGCTGGACCCGCGTCTGTTCTCCTACAACAGCAAGCATGGCTGGTGCCCCGATTGCGTGGGCACGGGCGTGAAGCTGACCAAGGACCAGCGCAAGGTCTATGACGACACCTTGCTGGCCGACGACAACCGGGGCCGGGAGGTGAAGTTCGAGGGCCAGGAGGTGGAAGACCTGGCCGAGGTGGAATGCCCCAAGTGCCACGGCACACGTCTGAACCCCGTGGCGCGAGCCGTGAAGTTTCACGACGAGGCGATTACCGATATCGCCCAGCTGTCGGTCAGCGATGTGCGCCAATGGATACAGAGTCTGGAGCTTACGGGCCGCGAAGCCGATATTGCGCGCGATCTGATTCCCGAGATTCAGAGCCGTCTCGAATTCCTTGAAGAAGTCGGTCTCAACTATCTGACGCTGGACCGCGGCGCCCCCACCCTGAGCGGGGGCGAGGCCCAACGAATCCGCCTGGCCGCGCAGCTGGGCAGCAATCTGCAAGGCGTCTGCTATGTGCTGGACGAACCCACCATCGGTCTGCATGCGCGCGACAACCAGATTCTGCTCAATGCCTTGCACAAGCTCGGCGACAAGGGCAACACGCTGGTGGTGGTGGAGCACGACGAAGACACGATTCGCCGCGCCGATCACGTGATCGATATCGGCCCCAGCGCCGGCATTCGCGGCGGCCGTCTGGTGGCTGAGGGCACGGTTGCCGACATCATGGCGGCCAAGGACTCGGTCACCGGGCGCTATCTGCTGCACGCCATGCGCCACCCTTTCAAGCCACGTCTGTGGGTGGGAGAGGGTGAGCCTCCGGTACAGCCGGCTGCTATCAATGCAGAAGCTTCTGACGCTGGCGATATGGAGGTTTCAGGCAAGAAACCATCCAAAGCCAAGAAAAAGAAAGCGGTAGCTGCTACTGAAAATGTGGTGCAGCAAGACAGCGATGCATTGCACTGGCTGACGGTGCTGGGCGCGAATCTGCACAATCTGCAGAATGTGGACGCGCGCGTTCCGCTCAAGCGCCTGGTGGCCGTGACCGGAGTTTCCGGCTCGGGCAAGTCCACGCTGGCGCGCGATGTGCTGCTGAGCAATGTGGCGGCCTGGGTACAGCAGCGCTCGACCAAGGCCGGCCGCGATGCCATGGATGCCGGCAAGTCGCCGGCGCTCGTGGGCTGCAAGGGGCTCAAGGGCTTCGAGACCATCGATCGCGTGCTCGAAGTCGACCAGACTCCGATCGGCAAGACACCGCGCTCCTGCCCCGCGACCTATATCGGCTTCTGGGACACGATTCGCAAGCTGTTCGCCGAGACCCTGGAGGCCAAGGCCCGCGGCTATGCGGCGGGCCGCTTCTCCTTCAACACCGGCGAAGGCCGCTGCCCGGCCTGCGAGGGCCAGGGCGTACGCACCATCGAGATGAGCTTTCTGCCCGATGTGAAAGTGCCTTGCGAAGTCTGCCACGGCGCACGCTTCAACCCCGAGACGCTGGCCGTGACCTGGCGCGGAAAGAGCATTGGCGATGTGCTGCAGATGGAGGTCGACGAGGCTGTTGAGTTCTTCGCCTCCATGCCCTCGATTGCTCATCCGCTGCAGTTGCTGAAAGACGTGGGTCTGGGCTATCTGACCCTGGGCCAGCCATCGCCCACGCTGTCGGGTGGCGAGGCCCAGCGCATCAAGCTGGTGACCGAGCTGACCAAGGTGCGCGACGATATCGGCCGCCGCGGGCAGAAGGCTCCGCACACGCTGTATGTGCTGGACGAACCCACCGTGGGCCTGCACATGGCTGACGTGGACAAGCTCATCCATGTGCTGCACCGCCTTGTCGACGGCGGCCACAGCGTGGTGGTCATCGAGCATGACCTCGACGTGATTGCCGAGGCGGACTGGATCATCGATCTGGGCCCCGAAGGCGGCAAGGACGGCGGGCGTATCGTGGCCTCGGGGACTCCCGAGGATCTGGTCGGCATCGGCACCCACACCGGAAAGGCGCTGGCACCGGTGCTGGCGCGTACCTGAGCTTTCACATGGCTCGTGAGCAAGTGGTGTTCTGGCAGGCGCAGGCGCCTGCCAAGCCGGCCTTCGGCGCGCCCTGCAACGGCTGCGGCCTGTGCTGTCTGGCAGAGCCTTGCCCCATGGGCATGCTGATCTCGCGCCGGCGCAAAGGGACTTGTGCGGCGCTACGCTGGGACGAAGCGGCGCTGCAGTACCGCTGCGGCGTGTTGCAGGATGCGGGCCGGGTGGCATCCGATGCTCCGGCCTGGCGTCGCGGGCTCTGCCGGCTCAGGCTGGCCCTGGCCAGACGCTGGATTGCGGCGGGGGCGGGCTGCGACGCCCATCTGCGGGCCGAGCCTGCGGAGTGATGTGGCCCGGCATGCGCTCTCGAAGCTGGGCGGCTTCAGCCATGCTCACCTATCGTCAAAGGACGCCTCGTCGCTGCCGAACAGCATGGGCCCGTCGTCGCGCAGCAGCTTGAGAATCTGCTGGGCAGCGGGCGACAGGTAGCCGTCCCTGCGGCAGGTCACGCCCAGGTGACGGCGTAGCGTGGTGGCGGCAAGGCGCACCTCCTTGAGCGTGCGGCTGCGCTCCAGCCGCAGCGTGTGGCGCGAGACGAAGGTCAGCAGATCCGTCTTCGCCACCATGCGCGGCAACAGCGGGATGGAGCCCGCCTCGACCTGTACCGTGGGCGGTGACATGCCGCGTGACGTAAAAGCCTGATCCAGCCACTGGCGACTGGGAATGTTGGCGCTGGGCAGGGCCCAGGAGTGCTGCAGCAGCGCGGCCGGCGTGATGCGGGATTTTGCGAAGATGGGATGCGTGCGGCTGGCAGCCACCACGACCACATCCTCGACGATGGGGTAGGAGACCAGTTCCGCATCGCCTTCGGCCGTCAGACCGATCAGCAGATCGAGCTGGCCTTCGCGCAGGCGGTCGCGCAGCTCCCAGCTCGGGCCGATCACGATGCTGATGGTGATCCTGCGCCCGCCGGCAAGCGCCTTGCTGCACAGCTCGGGCAGCAGATGGTCGGCGGCCACGGGGCCGCTGCCTATGCGCACATGGCCCGAAATCCCCTCGTTGAAATCGCGTACCTCGCGCAGCGCCTCCTGACTGGCGTTGCGCAGCATGCGTGCGCGGGCCAGCAGCACCTGCCCTGCGGGCGTGAGCTGTATGCCGCGCCCGGCGCGCTCGAACAATGCCCCGCCCACGGCCTGTTCCAGCCGCTGCATGCATTTGGTCAGCGCCGGCTGGGTGCGGCCCAGCTGTTCGGCGGCCCGTCCAAGGTGGCCCAGCTCGGCCACGATCTCGAAGAAGCGCAGATCGCGCAGATGCAGATCCATCGATGAATGAAAGTGATGATTGAATGAATATTATCGAATAGACGGAATGATTGATGCTGACAAGAATCCGGGCTCATCGGAGTCCTTATGCCAACACAAGCCTTTACCGTTTTCGTCACCGCTCCCAAGCTGGCTTCCAGCGGGTCGGATCTTCTTGCCAGGGCCGGTGCACGGGTGATCTATCTGGCGCCCGGCGATGACGCCGGGGCGGTGGAACGCATCATGGCCACCGAGCCCGTCGATGCCGTGATCTCGCGCACCCTGGAGCTCTCTGCATGCGCCATCGCCTCGTGCCCCACGCTCAAGGTCATCTCCAAGCATGGCGTGGGCGTGAGCAATATCGATGTGGCTGCAGCCGGTGCTCGCGGCATTCCGGTCTATGTGACGCCCGGGGCGAACGCGCAGTCCGTGGCGGAGATGACCCTGGGCCTGCTGTTTGCTGCGGCCCGCCGCATTGCCTGGATGGATGCGCAATTGCGCGGTGGCCGCTGGTCGCGCGCCCAGGACGGCATCGAGCTGTCCGGCAAGACGCTGGGCCTGGTCGGCTTCGGCCAGGTCGGCCAGCGTGTGGCCCAGGTTTGCCAGGCCCTGGGCATGCAGGTGGCCGCCTTCGATCCGGCGCTGCAGGCCAGCCCCGTGGCGGGTGTGAAGCTGCTGGCTTCGCTGGACGAGTTGCTGCCGCTGGCCGATGTGCTCAGTCTGCATGTACCGCTCAACCGACACACCCGCGGCATGCTGGGCGCGGCGCGACTGGCTTGCCTGCCGCAGGGCGCCATCCTGATCAATACCGCACGCGGCGAAGTGGTGGACGAGCCCGCACTCGTCGAGGCCCTGCGCAGCGGTCACCTGCATGCCGCCGGCCTGGACACCATGGCCGTGGAGCCCCTGCCTGCGGACTCCGCGCTGGCGGCCCTGCCGAACGTGGTTCTGACACCGCATGTGGGCGGTTCCACGCCTGCGGCGCTGGCCGCCATGGCCGCCGGTGCGGCCGCGAATGTGCTGGGCTGGCTGCAAGGCCGGCCCGTGGCCGCCAGCCGCTGCGTGAACCCCGAGGCCCTTGAATCCCATTCCTCTTTTTCCGGAGAACCTGCATGAGCAATAGTGCAAAACAATGGCCCGCGGGCTATCGCATCAATCCGCGCGTCCCTGGCCCCGAGGCCGAGGTCGTCGAGGCATTCAAGTCCATTCCCGTGGCGGCCATCGGCGACTCCATGAGCCGCAATGTCGGCACTCTGGGCCTGCGCCAATACCACGCCAGGCTTGATGCCGTGCTCTGCGGGCCGGCCGTCACCGTGCGGGTGCGCCCCGGCGACAACCTCATGATTCACAAGGCGCTGATGATGGTGCAGCCCGGCGATGTGCTGGTCATCGACGGCGGGGGCGATGTCTCCCAGGCCCTGGTCGGCGGTCTGATGCGCACCACCTGTGTGGCGCGCAAGCTCGCCGGGCTGGTGATAGACGGTGCCATCCGCGATCTCTGCGAATGGGCCGAGGACGGCATGCCGATCTTCGCGCGCGCTCACACCCATCGAGGTCCCAGCAAGGATGGCCCGGGCGAGATCAATGTGCCGGTTTCCTGCGCCGGCATGGCGGTGCTGCCAGGCGATCTGATCGTGGGTGATGCCGATGGCGTGATTGCCGTGCCTGCGGCGGATGCGGCCGAGATTCTGCAGCGCAGCCGGGCGCATCTGGTCAAGGAGGCAGCCATCCGCGAAAGCAATCGCGAGGGCACTGCCGACCCCGAGCGCTTCGATGCGGTGCTGCGCGCCAAGGGCCTGCCGGTCTGAGGCCGGACATTCTTTCAGGAGACAAGACATGCATAAAAGAATATTTCTGACGGCGGCTGCCCTGGCCGCACTGACCATGGGTGTGCAGGGCATGGCCAGCGCGGCGGGCGAATGGCCTCAGCGTCCGGTGCGCATGGTGGTGCCCTTCCCGCCGGGCGGCGGCACCGACGCCACTTCGCGGCTGGTGGCGGACAGGCTCAATCTGGGCATGGGCTGGACGGTGGTGGTGGACAACAAGCCGGGCGCGGGCGGCAACATCGGCCTTGATGCCGTGGCCAAGGCGGTGCCCGACGGCTACACCATAGGCATGGGCCAGGCTGCGAATCTGGCGATCAATCCCAGCCTGTATGCCAAGATGCCCTTTGATCCGCTCAAGGACTTCACGCCCATTGTCAGCGTGGCCCTGCAGCCGGTGGTGCTGACCGTGCGCGCCGGTTCGCCGTTCAAGAATCTGGGCGACTTCATCAAGGCTGCCAAGGCCAGGCCCGGCACCTACGGCATAGCCCAGGCCGGCAACGGCACGGTGGGTCACCTGGCCGGCGAGATGCTGGCGCGCCGCGCAGGCATCCAGATCCTGCAGGTGCCCTACAAGGGCGCGAACCAGGCGATGACGGATCTGCTGGGCGGACAGGTGGAGCTGTACTTCGGCAACACCGTATCCGTGATGCAGCAGCTGACCTCGGGCAAGGTCCGCGCCCTGGCCGTGACTTCGGCGCAGCGCGTGCCTTCCCTGCCCGATGTG
The DNA here is from genome assembly GCF_000739375.1 of Comamonas testosteroni TK102. NCBI lineage: Bacteria > Pseudomonadati > Pseudomonadota > Betaproteobacteria > Burkholderiales > Comamonadaceae > Comamonas > Comamonas testosteroni. Next base: position 615,883 of record NZ_CP006704.1, read on the forward strand.
CCCACGGTGGCCGAGCAGGGCTATGCCGATTTCGAGGCTTCGACCTGGCTGGGCCTGGTGGGCCCCGCGAACATGCCGCCCGATGTGGTCAGGCGCATCGGCGATGCCACCATGAAGCTGCTGGCCACCAAGGAGGTGCAGGACAAGCTGGCGCAGGAGGGCAGCATGCCGACGCCGGCCGGTGCGGAGAAGTTCGGCGCCTGGATCAAGAGCGAGCATGCCAAGTGGGGCAAGCTGATCCGCGAAGCCCAGATCAGGCTCAACTGAGTGCCTCGGGCCGGGGCGGGCGAGCAACCGCACCGGCGCCGCATTTCCTGTGCCCTGAAAGGCGTCTCCAGAGCAGCTTTTTCAATTGCAGAAAGCGCGCTTGGGGCGATTTCTTGCAACCAGTGCCAACGTTTCAGCGCCCATCTCATGCAAGCCCGATTCGATATCGAGAAATTCAACGCTCCTGCGTCGTCTGCGCCGTCCCGCGCGGATGCGCAGCCGGGCATGCCTCGCAGGCTGCGCGGCATTCTGTCTCTGGATGATTTCGAGACAGCGGCGCGCAGGCATCTGCCGGCGCCCATCTTTGCCTATGTGAGCGGCGGCTGCGAGACCGACAAGTCCCTGCGCGGCAACCGCGAGGTCTTCGACAGATACCGCTGGATGAGCAGCGTGCTGACCGACACCTCAGGGCGCACGCTGGCAACGACGCTGCTGGGGCAGACCTATGCAGCTCCTTTCGGTATCGCGCCGATGGGCATCAGCGCACTGTCCGCCTACCGGGGCGATCTGATCCAGGCGCGGGCTGCTGCGCGGGCCCATATCCCGGCCATACTCAGCGGCACTTCGCTGATCGCGATGGAAGAGGTGGCCAAGGCCAACCCCGAGGCCTGGTTTCAGGCCTATGTGCCCGGAGAGAAGGAGCGCATCCTCAGGCTGCTGGACCGTGTCGAGGTCGCAGGTTTCAAGACTCTGGTGGTGACGGTCGACACGCCGGTCTCGGGCAACCGTGAGAACAATATTCGCGCGGGTTTCTCGACACCGCTGCGGCCCAGCTTGCGTCTGGCCTGGGACGGCATCACCCATCCGCGCTGGCTGCTGGGTACGGCCCTGCGCACCCTGGTCTGTCATGGTATGCCGCATTTCGAGAACTCGCAGGCCACGCGCGGTGCTCCCATTCTCTCCTCCAGCGTCACGCGCGACTTCGGGGCACGCGACCATCTGAGCTGGGAACATCTGGCCCTGATCCGCCAGCGCTGGCAAGGCAATCTGGTCGTCAAGGGCATTCTGCGGCCCCAGGATGCGCTGTCCGCGCGCGATGCAGGGGCGAACGGCATCATTCTGTCCAACCACGGCGGCAGGCAGCTCGACGGCTCGATATCGCCCATGGATACGCTGGCGCAGGTGGTCGATGCGCTGGGGCACGAATATGCGGTCATGATCGACAGCGGCTTTCGACGTGGCAACGATGTGCTGCTGGCACTGGCACTGGGAGCCAAGTTCGTCTTTGTGGGCCGGCCCTTCAATTACGCAGGAGCCGTGGCGGGGGAGGCGGGAATCCTGCACGCGGCCGGCATTCTGGCCTCAGAGATCCGGCGCAATATGGCCTTGATCGGTGTGCAGAGCCCGCACGGCATGCGGCGCGAGCACCTGCATCGCCGCAGCTGATCCCGCAGGGCAAGGCCACGAATTGTTTGCTGGAGGCATGTGTGTATGCGGCGCCGGGGCCCCGAACGACGAGGCGTGCGCCCGGAAGCAGTTGCACCTTGACGAGAGGTCGTCTCTCCAGCCGTCGAAGGCCTGGCAGGTCCGCAGCCGGGACTGCTCTACATGAATGCAAATATTGTGCGACGCCGGGGCAGGAAGCCGGCTGCGCAACACTGAAAGCGAGCGATACGCTCAATAATGGCAGACAGAAAAGAGCGGCGTCACCAGGTTCGGACGCATGGTTGCTCCGGGTAAGCCGCTGATCTATGTCTGACACTGTTGTTTTACGTGGGCCCGAGCGGCCAGATCTGCTGCGCCACGAGGTGCTGGCCGATATCTTCGAAGCGACCGCCGCAGCCCACCCCGAACAGATTGCGCTGATCGAGGGACAGGGCGAGCAGCTGCGCCAGTGTAGCTATGCGCAGCTGGACGCCGATGCCAGCCGCGCTGCGCACCGGCTGATCGAGGCCGGCATCCGCCCCGGCGACATGGTGGGCCTGTGGCTGCCGCGCGGCATGGAGCTGCTCACGCTGCAGCTGGCGATCGCCAAGACCGGCGCTGCCTGGCTGCCCTTCGATGCCGAAACGCCCACCGAACGCATCGCCACCTGCCTCGGCGATGCGAATGCCAAGGCGCTGTTGATCTCGGAGCGGCAGACGCATCTGGTGCAAGCCCAGGCAGGTATTTCAGCGCAGGTCTTCAGCGATACCGCACTGCTGGCGCAACTGCCGGCGGGTACGGCGCTGCGCCGGCGTGATGGCGCGCAGCCCGGCCACCCGGCCTATGTGATCTATACCAGCGGCTCCACGGGCAAGCCCAAGGGCATCGCCATCACCCAGGGCAGCATCTGCCACTTTCTGCGCAGCGAGAATGCGCGGCTTGGCGTGCACCGGGGCGACAAGGTCTACCAGGGCTTCTCGGTGGCCTTCGACATGTCGTTTGAGGAAATCTGGATCAGCTACCTTGTGGGCGCGACGCTGTGGCTGGCGCCGCGCGAGATCGCCGGTGACCCCGAGGCCTTGCCGCGCGCGCTGGTGGAGCAGCAGGTGACAGTGCTGCATGCCGTGCCTACGCTGCTGGCGCTGTTCGCGCAGGATGTGCCGACTTTGCGCCTCATCAATCTTGGCGGCGAGATGTGCCCCGAATCGCTGGTGGCTCGCTGGGCCAACCGGGAGGATGGTGGTCAGCGCCAGATGTTCAATACCTATGGGCCGACCGAGGCCACGGTGTCGGCCAGCCTGGCCGAGCTGCGGGCCGGCGAGCCGGTCACCATCGGCACGCCGCTGCCCAACTACGGCCTGGTGGTGGTGCAGGTGATCGAGGCCGACAGTTTTCCGGCCGGCACCGCGCCCGCGCTGGTGGGCTTGCCGCAGGGCGAGGTCGGCGAGCTGTGCATCACCGGCCCCGGCGTGGCGGCTGGTTACCTGGGCCGCCCCGGGCTGACGGCCGAGAAATTCCTCGCCAACCCCTGGGCTCAGGGTCCGCACGATACGCGGCTGTACCGCACCGGGGATCTGGCGCGCATCGACGCACAAGGCCAGATCCACTGCCTGGGCCGGGCCGACGACCAGGTCAAGATCCGCGGTTTTCGCGTGGAGCTCGGTGAGATCGAGGCCGTGATGGCCCAGCAGCCGGGCGTGGGTACCACGGCCGTGCTGCTGCGTCAGGACGAGGGCATAGACCAGCTAGTCGCCTTCTACGTGCCCACCGAAGTCGCCGCACCGCCTGCGCATTCCACGCTGCGTGCCGCCCTGGCCGAGCGCCTGCCGCCCTATATGGCGCCCGCGCGCTTCGAGGCGCTGGCCGAGATGCCGCGCCTGACCTCGGGCAAGATAGACCGCAAGGCACTCAAGGTCCGGCAGCTGTCCGCAGCGATGGATGCTTCCGGCTCCGACCTGCCCGAAACTCCGGCCGAGGAAGTGCTGTTCGCGGCCCTGGCCCAGCTTTTCCCGGGGCAGTCCATACGCCGCGGGCTGGATTTCTTCAGCGACCTGGGCGGGCATTCCCTGTTCGCGGCGCGGCTGACATCGCTGCTGCGCGCCGATGCGCGCTTTGCCCGGGCCACGGTGAGCACCATCTACCAGCAGCGCCACATAGGACTGATCGCGGATGCACTGCAGGCCGCCATGCTGGCCGATGATGAAGCCACAGTGGGCGTTCCGCCGCGGCCGTTTCGCATCCATTCCGCGTGGCGGCGCTGGCGCTGCGGCGCGGCCCAGGCGGTGGCGATTCCGCTGCTGGTGCTGATCAAGATGGCACAGTGGCTGGCTCCGTTCTTCACCTATCACTTCTTCACTGGCGACGAGAACGACTCGGTCTGGTTTGCCGTGGCCATGTCGGTGCTGGCTTTCGCGATCGCCACCCTGGCCGAATTCGCAATCGCCTGGGCCGGCAAATGGCTGGTCGCCGGGCGCCTCAAGCCCGGGCGCTACCCGCTGTGGGGATGGACCTATTTCCGCTGGTGGTTTGCCGACCGGCTGGTGGAGGCCGTGCCCATCGCGATGATCACCGGTTCCTCGCTGCACCCGCTGTGGCTGCGTGCGCTGGGCGCGAAAGTGGGCCTTGAGACCAATCTCGGTTCCATGACGGTGCGTGCGCCCGACCTGCTGGTCATCGGCGACGGCGTGAGTGTGGGCAATGCCGTGAGCCTGGAGAATGCGCGCGTCGAAGGCGGTGAGCTGGTGCTGGGCCGTATCGCCATCGGCAACGAGGTCTGCATAGGCTCCTATGTGGTTGTGGAAGGCAATACCCGTCTCGAAGACTGGGCCCACCTTGAGGGGCAGTCGGCGCTGGCCGACGGCATGGTCCAGCCTGCGCGCAGCATCTGGGCCGGCTCGCCGGCGCGGGCCGTGGGCGAGTTCGACCCTGGCAGCCTGCCGCCGCGCCAGACGGCGGGTCGGCTGCGCCAGGCCCTGGAGATGCTGGTCTTCCTGGCGGGTGGGCTGCTGGTGGCCACGCTGTTCTTCATGCCGGTGTTCCCGACCTTCATGCTGATCGACGTGCTCGACGTCGAGGCGATCTCGGTGCGGCCGTTGCTGGAGCAGGGCGTGGTCGATGCGGGGGGAGCCTTCATGCTGCGCCTTCTCAAGTTCTTCGTGCTGGCCCTGCCATCCAGCCTGGTGCTGGTGGCATGCACGGTGCTGGCAGCGGCGCTGGTGCGCTATCTGTTCCTGCCGCGTACGCGGGCCGGTACCTGGTCGGTGCACAGCGGGCGTTACCTGGGTAAATGGCTGGTCAACCAGATCCAGGAGGCGAGCCTGTCCACGCTGCACGGCATCTACGCCACGGTCTACTCCTCCACCTGGTACCGGCTGCTGGGCGCCAAGGTCGGCAGGCAGACCGAGCTGTCCACGGCACTGGGCGTGGTGCCCGATATGTTGACGCTGGGTGACGAATGCTTTGTGGCCGATGCAGTGATGCTGGGCGACGAGCTCATCGACGGCGGCTGGATGACGGTCAAGCCCACGGTAGTGTCGCGCCGCAGTTTCATCGGCAACGGCGCCTATGTGCCCGATGGCTCGACCATCCCCGAGAATGTGCTCATAGGCGTGATGACGGCCGTGCCACGCAATGCGGACATGCAAAGTGGCGACACCTGGCTGGGGGCGCCTGCGATCAACTTGCCGGCGCGCGAGGTCGCACAGGGCTATCCAGAGCATCTGACGTTTGCGCCTTCTGCGTGGCGGCGAGTCGCGCGCGGGTTGGTGGAGGCCGTTCGCATTGCCGTTCCACATGCGCTGGTGATTGCCGTCGGCTATGCCATTGTGCTGGATGCGATGCCTCTGGCTTCTGAAGAGCGCTGGGGGGCCGTGGTGCTGGACCTGGCCATTTCGGGGGTGCTCTTCGGGATCGTGGCGTTCTTTCTGGTGGCGCTGTTCAAATGGCTGACGATCAGGCGCTACGGCAAGACGGCCGTGCCCATGTGGACACCTTTTGTCTGGCTCTCCGAGGCTGCGACCAATATGTATGAGGGCATGGCCGTGCCCAACTTCCTGCGTTACCTGCGTGGCACACCCTGGCTGCCACTGGCCATGAACCTGATGGGCTGCAAGATTGCGGCCAGCGTCTATCTGGATACCACCGACATCACCGAGCATGACTGCGTGACGATCGGCGCCCATAGCGAGCTCAACGCGCTGTGTTGTCCGCAGACTCATCTGTTCGAGGACCGGGTGATGAAGATAGACCATGTGTCCATAGGCAGCCGCGTGACCATGGGCGCGCGCTGCACTGTGCTCTACAGTGCCAGCGTAGGCGACGACGTACAGCTCGGGCCGCTGACCCTGGTGATGAAGGGCGAGACCCTGCCTGCGCGCACGCGCTGGGAGGGTGCACCGGCCGCACCGGCCCGGCGCCGCACCGGGACGGCCTGATGCAGATCCGGCCCTGCCTCCTTGCCGGCGAGCGGCGAGCCGGCGCGCCGCAGCTGCGGCTGGTCCAGGGTCTGGATGCCACAGACCGTGACAGGGCGCGAGGCCAGGCTCGGGTGGCGCTGCGAACCTGTCTGGCTCCGGAGCTAGGCTGTACCGAGGCCGAGCTGGAGGTCAGCAACCTGCGCAACCAGGCGCCGCGGCTGTTGCTGCGCGGCAAGCCGCTTGCGGCGCCGCACTGCTCCATCAGCCATGCGCCGGGACTGGCACTGCTGGCCTGGCATGACTTGGGGGCGGTAGGTGTGGATATCCAGGCCGTGGATGCGACCGCGCCGTGCCGCGAGCTGGAGGATGTGGCGCGCCTGTTTCTGAGGCCGGAAGCCGCTCGGAAGCTTCTGGATATTGCGCCGGATACTCTATTTTTTGAAGCGTTTGCGAGCGCCTGGACGCAGCACGAAGCCAGACTTAAATGCGCTGGCCTGGGTCTGGCTGAATGGAGTGGCTCGCTGCAGGCGCGACTGACGGGCATGAACTGTGCACCGCTGAAGCCCGCAGCTGGCTATGCGGGCGCCGTGGCCTGGTATGGCACTGCCGGCAGCGGCGGCGTGCGCTGAACAGGCTCTACATCAGGATTCGATCGCCCAAAAAAAAGGCTGCCGGAGGCAGCCTTGGCGGATGAGCGCAGTGCTTACTGGAAGCCCAGCGTATGCGGCAGCCAGGTGGACAGTGCCGGGATGAAGGTCAGCAGGCACAGCACGACGAAGTGTGCCAGCAGGAACAGCGGCATCTCGCGCGTCAGATCGGTGATGGACACGCGCGTGGACACGGCGGTCACGAACAGCAGGCCGCCGACCGGCGGCGTGATCATGCCCAGCGTGAGGTTGACGATCACCACCATGGCGAAGTGCGTTGGATCGATGCCCAGGCTGAAGGCGATGGGCGCAAGAATGGGCACCAGAATCATCACACCGGGCAGCGGCTCCATGAAGATGCCGAAGACCAGCAGCAGAATGTTCACGGCAATCAGGAACATGACGGGCGAGAGTTCCCAGCTCACGATCAGCTCGGACAGATACTGCGGAATGCCTTCCACCGTGAGCACCCAGGCAAATGCTGCCGAGGTCGCCATCACCAGCAGCACCGAGGCCGTGAGCATGGCCGAGCGCGCCAGGATGCCGGGCAGGGCCGACCACTTGAGCGTGCGGTAAACCCATTTGCCGCAGACCAGGGCATAGAACACGGCCACGACGGACGCTTCCGTGGGCGTGAAGATGCCGAAGCGGATGCCGACCACGATGAGCACGATGAGCATCAGCGCGGGGATGGCCTTGAAGCTGGTGCTCCACATCTCGCGTGCCGAAGGGCGCGGCTCGGTGCTGCGGTAGTTGCGCTTCTTGCAGACCCACCAGTTGACGGCCGCCATGGCCAGCGCGATCAGAATGCCGGGAATGAAGCCGGCCATGAACAGGCCGCCCACGGAGACATTCTCATCCTGCAGCGCATAGATGATCATGCTCACCGATGGCGGAATGATGGGGCCCACGATGGCGGTGCTGGCCGTCAGCGCGGCTGCATAGGGGCGGCTGTAGCCGGCCTTGTCCATCATCTTGACCATCATGGAGCCGGGGCCGGCTGCATCGGCCAGGGCCGAGCCCGAGATGCCCGAGAACATGGTCAGCGACAGCACATTGGCATAGCCCAGGCCGCCGCGCAGATGGCCGACGAACTGGGCGGCAAAGCGCAGCAGCACGGCCGTGAGCGCACCGCCCGACATCAGCTCTGCGGCCAGGATGAAGAAGGGCACGGCCATCAGCGGAAAGCTGTCGATGCCCGTGAACATTTCCTTGAAGACGATCAGCTGTGGATAACGTCCACCGACAAAGACTGCAAGGGCTGCCGAGATGGCCAGCGCAAACGCCACCGGAAAGCCCAGCGTGAGCAGGGCGATGATGGCAACAAATAAAGTGATACCCATGATGTTTCAGTCAATCAGTGATTCATGGCGCAGCGCATGAAACTGGCGCACCCCAAGTGAGATACACCGATGAAGGGCCTATGCCGGCCGCGCCGCCCCGCACCGAGGTGTGTCTCCCTCCCGCGAAGCGAGAGAGGGGGGGAGGCGCGCAGCGACTCAGATTCGTGGCGCAATGCATAAAACTGGGCTGACCCAGGCCAGGGACAGCGAGCAAGGGCCTATGCCGGCCGCGCCGCCCCGCAGCGAGGCTGTCGTCCCCCTTCCAGGGGGGAGGCGCGCAGCGACTCAGATTCGTGGCGCAATGCATAAAACTGGGCTGACCCAGGCCAGGGACAGCGAGCAAGGGCCTATGCCGGCCGCGCCGCCCCGCAGCTAGGCTGTCGTCCCCCTTCCAGGGGGAAGGCGCGCAGCGACTCAGGGGGTGTTTCATATAGACGCTGCGGCATCCGCATCCATTTCATCCGACTCTGCGAAGCTGCCTGCGGTGATGTAGCCGCGTGCGATGAACAGCAGATGGATCAGCATCAGCACAAAGCCCACAGGCATGGCGCCGTAGATATAGGAGATCGGAATGTCCGTGGCCGCCGTGGTCTGAAAGCGTGTGGCGTACACATACTGCGACGAGGTCACGGTCATCACGACAAAGAAGACCGCCAGGATCAGCACGACAAAGCCGCGCATGGCCTGCGCCTTGCGGGTGCTCACGCTGCGGTGCAGATTGTCGATGGCCACATGGCCGCCAAAGCGCAGCACCAGGCCGGAGCCCAGAAAAGTGACCCAGATCATCATGTGGCGGGCCACTTCTTCGGCCCAGACGATGGAGTCGCCCGTGGTGTAGCGCAGCACCACATTGGCGAAAACGATGCAGGCCATGGCCAGCAGCAGCAAGATCAGCAGCCAGCGATTGCCGGCCACGAGAGTGCGTTCGATACGATCAAGCATAGGAATGGGGGTGAGCAGAGGCAGCGGCGAAGCCTGCCGCAAGAGCCGGCTGCGTCACGGAGTTGAAGGCTGCGTCATCATCGGCGGGAATTGGCGCAAGTCCATTCGTGCTGACCGCAGCCGGGCAAGGACCTGCCGTGCCCAGGAGTGAGAAAAATGCATGGACCAGCCTCAGCGGAGGCCGTCCCATGGTGCCGTTGCTTACTTGACGGCGGTGATGGAGTCCAGCGTCTTCTGGCCGAACTTCTTGGCGTATTCCTTGTAGGCGGGCTCCAGCGCGGTGCGGAAGGCGGCCTGATCGACCTTCTCGACGACCTTCATGCCGTTGGCCTTGGCTTCTTCAACGCCCTTCTTCTCCACGTTGTCCACAAAGGCGCGCGAGGCAAGTGCCCCCTTCTTGGCGGCTTCCGTGAAGGCGGTCTTCTGGGCGGCATTCAGCGATCCCCAGAACGAGGGCGACACGATCAGGGCCATGGGGGCGTAGACGTGGGAGGTCAGGGTCAGGTGCTTTTGCACTTGCCACAGCTTGGCGGACACCAGCACGGAGATGGGGTTCTCCTGGCCGTCGATCGTGCCTTGCTGCAGCGCACCGATGACTTCGGGCCAGGACATGGGGGTGGGCGAGGCACCCAGGGTGCGGAAGGCCGTGATGTGCACGGGGTTCTCGGTCACGCGGATCTTCAGGCCCTTGAGGTCAGCCACGCCATTGACGGCATGCTTGTTGTTGCTCAGGTGGCGAAAGCCCTGCTCGCCCCATGCCAGCGCGATCAGGCCGCGCTTCTGGAACTTGGCCAGCAGGTCCTGACCGAAGGCACCGTCCATCACGGCTCGTGCGTGCTGGGTGTCGCGGAACAGGAAGGGGATGTCCACCACGCCCACATCGGGCACGAAGTTGCTCAGGGCGCCGGTGGAGACGATGGCGGCTTCCACGGTGCCCAGCTGCAGACCTTCGATCAGCTCACGCTCGCCACCCAGGGCGGAGGCGGGGAACTGCTTGAACTTGTAGGCACCATTGGTGCCTTTTTCCACGCCTTCGGCCCAGGCGTTGGCGGCAGCGCCGTAGTGGGAGTTGACGGCCAGCGCATAGCCAATCTTGACTTCCTTGCCCTGGGCAAATGCAGTGCCTGCGGTCAGGGCGGCTGTTGCTGCCACGGCCGTGGCGACGAAGGTGCGGCGAATCATGCGCATGGTGTTGGTCTCTCAGAAATGTTTTGAAATGAATCAAAAATTGTAGTGAGTGCCAACCGTGGGTTTTTACGCATCCGGGGGTCGTCTTGTACGGGTGGGTGCATCGTGTTTGGCGATGGATGGGCGTCAAAAAAGGCCTCTGTGCCGACAAGCACGGAGGCCTTTGAAAATGAGAGCTGCTTACGCTTGTTCTAAAACGATTTCAGATCGTTTTGATATTGAAATCGTTAAGCAATAAGCGGTTACAGCTACTATTTTTGCTGAGCCAGCAACTGATCGGCAAGCTGCACAAAGCCGTCGCCGCGCTCGGCCGTGGTCACATAGCGCGGCAGATGCCTGAGCTGGGGCACGAAGCGCGCGATATTGGCCACGCCCACGCTGTGGGGCATGTGCTCGAACATCTGCTGGTCGTTGGTCGAGTCGCCGATATACACCCAGCGCGCCAGCGTGGCGTCCAGATCGATGTCGAACAGCTCGCGCGTGATCCAGCGCGCACCTTCGAGCTTGTTGTGCTCGCCGAACCAGCCATTGATGTGGATGGAGCTGACGGTGGCATTCATGCCGGCCGCCTTCATGATGGCCACGCATTCATCGATCTGTGCCTGGGGCAGGTTCGTGAATTCGCTGTGATCCACGGCGATATCGCATTCGCGGCCGGCCGAGTCCGTGGCGCGTTTGGCGCCGGGCACGGTGGCCTCGATCTGCTCGAGCACCTGCTGCATGCGGGCAAAGTTGCGGGCGCGCTCGTCGGCCGCTTGCTGGTAGAGCTTGTCCAGGCCGCCCTGGGCATTGCGGCGCAGGGCCACGGCACCGTTCTCGGCCACGATGGCGTCCACGGGCCAGGCCGATGCAAACGGCACGCTCCAGCCGACGGGGCGGCCGGTGATGGGCACCACTTTCAGGCCCGCATCCTTGAGGCGCGCAATGGCGGCCACCACATGCTCGGGCACCACGCCGTCGGTGGTCAGCGTGTCGTCGATATCGGTCAGCACGCCCAGCAGCTTGGCAGGTGTCTGCAGCTCAGACAAAGGACGCAGAAATTCTTGGCTCACAACAAACTCTCAATGCATTGCAAAAGACGCTTGAACCTGGCGCGGCCCATCGGCGGGACGCCGAACAAGGGCCGCCCCTTACGCTCAGGGCGTCGTCCCCCGGCGGCGAAGCCAGAGAGGGGGAAGGCGCGAAGCGCCTCAGGGGGTGATCGCGCTCAGTTCGCTGAGCCCAGTGCCAGGCCCGCATGCTCGCGCAGCGGGTGGAAATGGATCTTGGGGAAACGCTCCTGGGCCAGGCGCACGTCATAGGGGCTGGTGCACAGATAGGCCAGGGTGTCGGCCGCATCATGCGCCAGACGCATGGGGTAGGCGTTCTCGAACTCGCGCAGCTCGGCGGGCGAGTCGGCCGTGATCCAGCGCGCACCGGTGTACTGGCAGCCTTCCAGGCGGACGTCGCAGTCGTACTCGGTCTTGAGGCGGTGCTGCACCACTTCGAACTGCAGCTGACCCACGGCGCCCAGCAGCATGTTGCCGCCGACATCGGGCTTGAAGACCTGAATCGCGCCTTCCTCGCCCAGCTGCATCAGGCCTTGCTGCAGCTGCTTGGTGCGCAGCGGGTTCTTGAGCACCACGGTCATGAACATTTCGGGCGCGAAGAAGGGCAGGCCGGTGAACTGCAGATTGGGGCCATCGGTGATGGAGTCGCCCAGCTGCACGCCGCCGTGAATCGTGAAGCCGATGATGTCGCCCGCATAGGCTTCGTCGACGGCTTCGCGGCGCTGCGACATGAAGGTCACCACGGATGTGGGGCGCAGCTCCTTGCCGGTGCGCTGCACCTTCATCTTCATGCCAGGGGTGTACTTGCCGCTGGCCACGCGCACGAAGGCGATGCGGTCACGGTGATTGGCATCCATGTTCGCCTGCACCTTGAACACCACGCCTGCGAAGGTCTTGTCTTCGGGGTTGATGGTGACTTCTTCGCGCTGGCGGTTCACTTCGGTGAAGGCAACGCGCGGGCCGGGCGGGGGCGACATGTCGACCACGGCGTTCAGCACTTCCATCACACCGAAGTTGTTCACGCCGGAGCCGAAGAACACGGGGGTCAGCTTGCCGTCCAGAAACGCCTGGTGGTCCCATTCGGCCGATGCGCCCTGGGCCAGTTCCATGCTCTCGATGGCATCGTCGTAGGCCTGGCCGAAACGGGCACGCAGTCTGTCGACTTCCGTCAGCGCAATGACTTCGAAGTCTTCGGGGCGCTTTTCGCTGCCGGCGGCAAACACCGTCATGCTCTGCGTCTGCAGATTGATGATGCCGCCGAAGCTCTTGCCCTGACCCACGGGCCAGGTGATGGGGCAGCAGGGCATGCCCAGTTCGCGCTCGACTTCGTCCATGATGTCCAGCGGGTCGCGCACTTCCCGGTCGAACTTGTTGACGAAGGAGATGATGGGCGTGTTGCGCTGGCGGCAGACCTCGATCAGGCGGCGGGTCTGCGATTCAACGCCGTTGGCCGCGTCGATCACCATCAGCGCCGAGTCCACGGCCGTCAGCACGCGGTAGGTATCTTCCGAGAAGTCCTTGTGGCCGGGAGTGTCGAGCAGGTTGATCACATGGTCGCGGTAGCTCATCTGCATCACCGACGAGGCCACCGAGATGCCGCGCTGCTTCTCGATTTCCATCCAGTCGGAGGTGGCGTGGCGCGAGGCCTTGCGGCCCTTGACGGCGCCGGCAATCTGGATCGCGCCCGAGAACAGCAGCAGCTTTTCGGTCAGCGTGGTCTTACCCGCGTCCGGGTGGGAGATGATGGCGAACGTACGACGGCGCCGGGTTTCTGGGGCGTATGACACAGTATTGAGAGCTGTAAATACAGCCGGAGAACGCCGGCTGTGACAACAAAAGGTGCAGCGGTCCGTTTGCCGCACCAGGCCCGCACCCATGCAGGGCAGACCTGTGAATAAGTCTTGAGGGCGCTTATTTTAACGGCAGGGCCAATTCTTGGAGCCGCTGCGGAAATGCGGGCCGGTCGACGCCATTGCCCAAGGCCGCTGGCTCCGGCAACTGGCAGATGCACAGCACAATAGGGGCCTTGTTTCCGGCCCTCATTTTTCCCTCATGAACAGCGCCCCGCAGGATGTGAATACCTCCTTACCTAACCAGTCTCCTGCCACTGCAGCTCCGGTATGGATAAAGCGCGGCACACCCGAGTACTGGCGGGTCAGCGTGGCGCTGTTCCTGGCGGGGTTTGCCACCTTCTCCCTGCTGTACTGCGTGCAGCCGCTGCTGCCGGAGCTGGTCCACAGCTTTGCCATCAGTCCGGCCCAGAGCGCTCTGGCACTGTCGGTCTCCACGGCCTGCCTGGCCGGATCCATCGTGCTGGCTGGGGCCTTGTCCGAGGGGCTGGGGCGGCGCAAGCTGATGTTCATCTCCATGGCCCTGGCGGCGCTGTGCAATCTGCTGGCTTCATTCATGCCGCAATGGCATGGGCTGCTGGCCGCGCGCGCGCTGGAAGGCTTGTTGCTGGGCGGCGTGCCCGCCGTGGCCATGGCCTATCTGTCCGAGGAGATCGATCCGCCCGGCCTGGGCTTTGCCATGGGCCTGTATGTGGGCGGCACGGCGCTGGGCGGCATGCTGGGCCGGGTCGGCATGAGCGCCATGACCGAGTTCTGGGGCTGGCGCCACGCCATGGCGGTGCTTTCGGTGCTCGATCTGCTGGCCGCCCTGGGTTTTGTCTGGCTGTTGCCCCATTCGCGCAACTTCATCAAGAAGACCGGGCTGGGCGCCAGATACCACCTGCAGGCCTGGGGTCGGCATCTGCGCCACCCGGGCCTGCCGCTGCTGTTCCTGATCGCCTTCGGCCTGATGGGCGTGTTTGTCAGCATCTACAACTATGCCGGCTTTCTGCTCAGTGCATCGCCCTATGGTCTGAGCCAGTTGCAGATCAGCCATATCTTCTACGCCTATCTGCTGGGCACGGCGGCATCGCCGATTGCTGGGGGGCTGGCCGACCGGCTGGGTCGCGGGCCGGTGCTGGTCGCGGGCACTTTGCTGATGGCCGTGGGCGTGGTGCTGACCCTGTTGCCGCCGCTGGCCGCCATCGTGACCGGCATGGTCCTGCTGACGGCCGGCTTCTTTGTCGCGCATTCGGTGGCCAGCGGCTGGGTGGGGCGGCTGGCCACCCAGTCCAAAGGCCATGCCTCGTCGCTATACCTCTGGGGCTACTACATGGGCTCCAGCGTGCTGGGGGCCGGGGCGGGCTGGTTCTGGTCGCGCTGGGGCTGGACGGGCGTGGGCTCCGTGGCCCTGGCCGTGCTGGCGCTGGTCATCGTGCTGGCCCTGCGCGTGCAGTGGCTGGCCAAGGTCGCAGCCGCGAACCGGGCCGCGTCTTGATGCCGTCTTGATATCGGCAAGCCCAATCTCTACCCGTTCTTGACGGGCGAATTCCTACAGTTCCTCCATCGCAATCAAGCCGCGTGAACGGCTTGCGGGAGGAATGAAATGAGCATCACCTGGATCGAAGCCCTGGCCGCCCTGACGGCGCTGGGGCTGTTTGCCTATTTGGGCTATGCGCTGCTGCGCCCCGAGAAATTCTGAAGGGGGCGCCATGCAAGTGCTGCAAGACCTTGTTTTTGTGAGTCTGACCGTGGTCTGCTTTGTCGGACTGCTGGGCTTTGTGCGCGCCCTGGCGCGTATCTGAAAGGGGTGGATCATGTGGCTACCCTGGATGGAATTCGCGGCCGTGCTGACGGCGGCGACCTTGCTGACGATTCCCATGGGCCAATGGCTGGCTCGCTGCTTTACCAGCGAGCACCACGGCTGGCTGGAGCGCCTGAGCTACCGTGCCATGGGCGTGAACCCGCAGGAGCGCATGGGCTGGCAGCGCTATGGCGCAGCCCTGGTGCTGAGCAATGCGCTGATGATGCTGCTGGGCTACGGGCTGCTGCGCCTGCAGGGCGCCCTGCCGCTGAATCCGCTGGAGATTGCGGCGCAGGCGCCCGACCTGGCTTTCAACACCGCCGCCTCCTTCATCACCAACACCAACTGGCAGGCCTACTCGGGTGAGAACAGCCTGAGCAATGCAACGCAGATGGTGGTCATCACCTTTCTGATGTTTGCCGGTGCCACCACAGGTGTCGCTGCCGGTGCCGGCTTTGTGCGCGGACTGGCGCGATCCAGTAGCAAGGATGTCGGCAACTTCTGGGTCGACTTCGTGCGCGTGTTCTGGCGCGTGCTGCTGCCGCTGTCCTTCATCATGGCCCTGGTCTATGTCTGGCAGGGCATTCCGCAGACCCTGCATGCCGAAGCCGTGGCGACGACGCTCGAAGGAGGCCGTCAGCAGCTGCTGATGGGGCCGGTGGCCAGCCTGGAAAGCATCAAGCATCTGGGCACCAACGGCGGCGGATTCTTTGCCATGAATGCGGCCCATCCCTTCGAGAACCCGACGCCGCTGACCAATCTGCTGCACATCCTCTCGATGCTGCTGATTCCTGCGGGCATGACCTACGCCTTCGGCTCCATGCTGCTGCGTCGCAAGCAGGGCTGGGTGCTGTTTGCAGCCTGCATGGTGATGTTCGTCGGCTTTCTGAGCCTGGTGTTCGTGTCCGAGCAGAACGGCAGCCAGCTGCTGGCGCGCTCCGGAGCCGATCAGCAGTACAGCCTGACCCAGAGCGGCGGCAATATGGAGGGCAAGGAGCTGCGCTTCGGCATTGCCGATACGGCCTTGTTCGTGGCGACCACCACTGCGGCCACCACGGGCTCGGTCAATGCCATGCATGATTCGCTGACCCCGCTGGGCGGCATCACACCGCTGGCCCAGATGATGCTCAACTGCGTCTTCGGCGGCGACGGCGTGGGGCTGATCAATCTGATTCAGTACGCCATCCTCACGGTGTTTCTGGCCGGCATGATGATAGGCCGCACGCCGGAATTCCTGGGCAAGAAGATCGAGGTGCGCGAGATCAAGCTGGTCATGCTCGCAGTGCTGGTGCCGCCGGCCTGCATTCTGGGATTCACGGCGCTGGCCGCGCTCTGGCCCGATGCCGCAGCCAGTCTCAACAACCGCGGCCCGCACGGCTTCTCGGAGATCCTCTACGCCTATGCATCGGCCACTGCCAACAACGGATCGGCCTTTGCCGGGCTGAACGCCAACACCCCGTTCTTCAACACCACCACGGGTCTGGCCATGCTGGCGGGACGCTTTCTGACGCTGCTGCCCATGCTGGCCGTGGCCGGCAGCCTGGCGGCCAAGGCCACCGTGCCCGCAGGGCCGGGAACATTCCCCACGGCCACACCGCTGTTCATGGGCCTGCTGGTGTTCGTGGTGCTGGTGGTGGGCGGTCTCACCTTTCTGCCGGCACTGGCCCTGGGTCCCGTGATCGAGCAGCTGCAAATGCTGGTGGGTCAGCTCTACGCCTGACGCCTTCTTCCAAGTGATGCCAATGGTCTGCAGTCCTTTTGCGGCTGCAGACCGGGGAGCAAACATGAAAACATCGACTCAAACTCTTTGCACCTCGGTGCAGCCCGGCCATGCAACAACGCAGCCCGAGGCGCAAGCCGCTTCCTGGCCCCGGCTGCTGGGCTCCAGCGTGCGTGCCGCCTTGCTGGTGATGGTGGTCTCGGGCATTGCCTATCCCCTGCTGACCACGGGCGTGGCACAGGCGCTGTTTCCCCATGCGGCCAATGGCAGCCTGATCGAGCGCGAGGGCCTGATCGTGGGCTCGGCCCTGATCGGCCAGCAGTTCACCGGGCCACAGTATTTCCACGGTCGGCCCAGCGCCACCATGGCGCCGGATCCGAACCAGGAGGGTGCAAGCCTTGCCGCTGCCTACAACGCAGGGCTTTCCGGTGCCAGCAACCAGGGGGCGACGCACAAGGACCTGTCCGAAGCCGTGGCGCAGCGTGTCGCCCAGTACCGCGCCGATAACGACATGGCCGCAGATCTGGCGGTGCCGGTGGATGCGGTCACCGCCTCCGCCTCGGGCCTGGACCCGCATATCTCGCTGGCCAATGCCAGGCTGCAGCTGCCGCGCGTGGCACAGGCGCGCCAGCTGCCCGAGGCCAGGCTTGTGGAACTGATGGACAGGGCCACCGAACCGCGCAGCCTGGGCCTGCTGGGCGAGCCGCGCGTGAACGTGCTGCAACTCAATCTGGCGCTGGATGCCTTGCAGCCCGCCAACAGCGCCGCGAAGGAGTAAGCCATGAGCGCAAGAAAAATGACGGCAGGCCGCAGCCTGCTTGACGCCGCGCTGGTGAAGTCGGCGCTCTGGGATGCGCTGCGCAAGCTCTCGCCACGCACGCAGTGGGCCAACCCGGTGATGTTTGTGGTGTATCTGGGGGCGATCCTGAGCAGTCTCTTGTGGTGGCAGAGCCTGATGGAGCCGGGCAGCGAGAACAGCGGCTTTGTGCTGGCGATTGCGCTGTGGCTGTGGTTCACCGTGCTGTTTGCCAACTTTGCCGAGGCCCTGGCCGAGGGCCGCAGCCGCGCGCAGGCCGCCAGCCTGCGCGGCATGAAGCGCGATACCGTGGCCAAGCTGCTGCAGCAGCCGCATTTCGGCAGCTCCTGGATTCCCATGCGCGCCAGCGAGCTGCGCAAGGGGGTGGTCATCTTCGTCGAGGCCGGTGACACGATTGCACTCGACGGCACGGTGATCGAGGGCGTGGCGTCGGTGGACGAAAGCGCGATCACCGGCGAATCCGCTCCCGTGATCCGCGAGGCCGGCGGCGACTTCTCGTCGGTGACCGGCGGCACGCGCGTGCTGTCGGACTGGCTGGTGGTGGAGGTCACGGTCAACCCCGGCGAGTCGTTTCTGGATCGCATGATCTCCATGGTCGAGTCGGCCAAGCGCCAGAAGACCCCGAACGAGATGGCGCTGACGATCTTGCTCGTGGGTCTGACGCTGGTCTTTCTGCTGGTCATCGTCACGCTGTGGCCGTTCTCGGTCTTTGCGGTGACGCAGGCCGGCACCGGCTCGGTGGTCGGCATCGCCGTGCTGATTGCGCTGCTGGTCTGCCTGATTCCGACCACCATCGGCGGCCTGCTGTCGGCCATCGGCGTGGCCGGCATGAGCCGCATGATGCAGGCCAACGTCATCGCCACCTCAGGGCGGGCCGTGGAGGCTGCCGGCGATGTGGACGTGCTGCTGCTGGACAAGACCGGCACCATCACCCTGGGCAACCGCCAGGCCTGCGACTTCCTGCCGGCGCCGGGAACGAGCGCCGCGCAGCTGGCCGAAGCGGCCCAGCTGTCCTCGCTGGCCGATGAAACCCCCGAAGGCCGCAGTGTGGTGGCGCTGGCCAGGGAGCGCCATGGCCTGCCCGAGCGCAGCAGCGCCGATTTCCCGGGCGAGTTCGTGCCCTTTACCGCACAGACGCGCATGAGCGGGGTCGATCTGCAGGGCGCTCAAGGCCTGCGCAGCTTGCGCAAGGGCGCTGCCGATGCTGTGCGCCGGCATGTCGAGGTGCTGGGCGGTAGCTTCCCGGCCCAGGTGCAACTGTCCGTGGATAACGTCTCGCGCAAGGGCAGCACGCCTTTGGTGGTGGCCGATGGCGCCAAGGTGCTGGGCGTGATCGAGCTCAAGGACATCGTCAAGCCAGGCATGCGTGAGCGCTTTGCCGAGCTGCGCCGCATGGGCATACAGACGGTGATGGTGACGGGCGACAACCCGCTGACGGCGGCCGCCATTGCCGCCGAGGCCGGGGTGGACGATTACCTGGCCGAAGCCAGGCCCGAGGACAAGCTGCAGCTGATCCGCTCGCACCAGGCGGCCGGTCGTCTGGTGGCCATGACGGGGGACGGCACCAACGATGCGCCGGCCCTGGCCCAGGCCGATGTGGCCGTGGCCATGAACAGCGGCACTCAGGCCGCCAAGGAAGCCGGCAACATGGTCGATCTCGACTCCAACCCCACCAAGCTGATCGAGGTGGTGGAGACCGGCAAGCAGATGCTGATGACGCGCGGGGCCTTGACCACCTTCAGCATTGCCAACGATGTGGCCAAGTATTTCGCCATCATTCCGGCCGCCTTTGTGGGTACCTATCCGCAGCTGGCCTCGCTCAACGTGATGCAGCTGCACAGCGCGGATTCCGCCATCCTGAGCGCCGTGATCTTCAACGCGCTGATCATCATCGCCCTGGTGCCGCTGGCCTTGCGCGGCGTGCAGTACCGCGCCGTGGGCGCCGCCATATTGCTGCGCCGCAACCTGCTGATCTACGGCCTGGGCGGGCTGATCGTGCCGTTTGTGGGCATCAAGCTCATCGACCTGCTGTTGACCGCGCTCCATCTGGTCTGAGCCTTTTGCCTTTCGGGGCTCCTCCGGGCTGCCTGGCTGCCGAGAAACGTGCAGCCGGGGCCGCCCTGTCTCTTTCGCATTTCCTATGTCTCAATCTTCCGTGAAGAAATTTCTGGCCGGACCCTTCCTGGCCGTGGCAAGTGCCTTGCTGCTGATGGCTGCTTCCGGCGCCACCCCCGCCAGGGCCCAGACTCCTGCCGACGAGGCTGCCGACAAGCCGCCCGTCACCGGTTCGCTCGGCCTGCTCAGCGACTATCGCTTTCGCGGCATTTCGCAAACCTGGCAGGGGGCGGCCGTGCAGGGCGGTGTGGAGCTGGCCCTGCCGCGCGGCTGGTATCTGGGCACTTCGCTGTCCAATGTCTCGACCCACAGCTACGGCCGGGGCCAGGGGCTGGAGCACGATATCTACGGCGGCTGGCGCGGCGATGTGGCGCCCGGCTGGCAGCTCGACGCCGGGCTGCTGCACTACCGATACCCCGGCGCGAGGCTGATGGCCGATGACGGCACTGCCAGGCGCTTTGACACCACCGAGCTCTACCTGGGCGCAGCGCATGGCGGCTTCAGCGCGAAGTGGTCTGTGGCGCTGACTCCTTATTTCGGGCTGGGAGAGAGCACGGCGGCTTCAGCCTTCGCGTCGGCGCTGCGCCCATCGGGCAGCAGCCGAGGCAGCCAGTATCTGGATCTGAACTATCAGCATCCGCTGGCCGATATCGCCACCCTGGGTCTGCATGGCGGCTATACCTGGGTGCGCAATTACAGCGATGTTTCCTATGCCGACTGGCGGCTCTCGCTGTCCAGGAGCTGGGGCGCGTGGACGGCCTCGCTGGCCTATGTCGGCACTTCGGCCGATGCCCGCTTCTACAGTGCTGCCAACGGCCTGGGCCAGTGGCGGGATCTGGGGCGCAGCGGCTGGTTGCTCGGACTGAGTGCCGGGTTCTGAGCGGGCTTGAGTGATACGCTGATCGTCCGATGCCTTCATCCACCAACACCTCCGCCGCGTCGCGCCCCGATCCCGACGCACTGCTCGCCCAGTTGCAGGCCGACAGCCAGCGCGCCCATCGTGGCAAGCTGCGCATCTACTTCGGCTCCAACGCCGGGGTGGGCAAGACCTATGCCATGCTGGCGGCCGCGCAGCGCGAGCGCCAGGCCGGGCGCAGCGTGCTGGTGGGGCTGGTGGAAACTCACGGCCGTGCCGAGACCGAGCAGCAGCTGCATGACCTGGAGCTGCTGGCGCGGCGTCAGCTGGTCTACCAGGGCCGGCAACTGGACGAGTTCGATCTGGATGCGGCACTGGCGCGTCGCCCGGAAGTGCTGCTGCTCGACGAGCTGGCGCACAGCAATGTGAGCGGCTCGCGCCATCCCAAGCGCTGGCAGGATGTGCAGGAGCTGCTGGAAGCGGGAATCGAGGTGTGGACCACGCTCAACGTCCAGCATCTGGAAAGCCTCAACGATGTGGTGGGCGGCATCGTGGGCATACAGGTCCACGAGACCGTGCCCGACCATCTGTTTGACGATGCCGACGAGGTCATCGTGGTCGACATCCCCCCCGAGGAGCTGCTCAAGCGCCTCAAGGCGGGCAAGGTCTATCCGCTGGAGCAGGCCGAAAGGGCCTCGCGCAATTTCTTCCGCCAGGGCAATTTGCTGGCGCTGCGCGAGCTGGCCTTGCGCCGCACGGCAGACCGCGTCGATGAGGACATGCGCGACTATCGCCGCGAGCGTGCCATCGACGATGTCTGGCCGACGCGCGAGCGCCTGCTGGTGGGCGTGGGCGGGCGCGCCGGCGACGATGCCCTGGTGCGCCAGGTGGCCCGACTGGCGAGAAGGCTGGAGGCCGACTGGGTGGTGGTCTATGTGGATGCGCCCGAGCGCCAGCATCGGCCCCGTGCGGCCCAGGAAGCCGTGCTCAGGACTTTGGCGCTGGCCGCGCGTCTGGGGGCGGAAACGGCCACCATTCCCGGCGCCCAAGTGGCCCAGGCCCTGGTGGACTTTGCGCGTGAGCGCAATGCCAGCCATCTGGTGCTGGCACGGGTGCATGAACCTTTGAGTCGCTGGCTGCGCTGGCGCTCCCCCAGTCTGTCCGAGCAGATTGCCGCGCTCGATCCCGGCCTGGACGTGCTGCTGCTGTCCGTCAAGCAGAGCAACAATGAAAGCGCCTTGCGCTTGCCGGCAGCGCGTGAACAGACCATTCCATGGAAGGGCTATGTGGGCGTGACCCTGGCCTGCCTGGCCGCTACGGCGGTGGCGGAGCTGCTGCTGCGGGTCTTCGATCCGGCCAATGTGGTCATGCTGTTCCTGCTGGTGGTGGTGCTGTCCGCCGTGCGCTGGGGACGGGGCCCTGGTGCCTGGGCGGCCCTGCTGTCGGTGCTGCTGTTCGACTTCTACTTTGTGCCGCCGCGCAACTCCTTCAGCGTCAACGATACCCAGTATCTGTTCACCTTCAGTCTGATGCTGGGCGTGGCCCTGGTCTGCGGCCAGCTCACGGCGCGGCTGCGCCACGAGGCGCGCGTGGCCGCAGAGCGTGAGAGGCGGGCCGGCGCGCTGGCCAGGCTGGCGCGCGATCTGTCCGGTGCGCTGACGCAGGAGCAGGTCACGCGCATTGCGCTGACCACCATGTCAGGCGTCTTCGACGCCCAGACCGGGCTGCTGGTGCCCGATGCCGACGAGCAGCTGCAGCTGGCGCAGGGCAGTGAGGGTCCGATCGACACCAGCGTGGGCCGCTGGAGCATGGAGCATGGCCAGATGGCCGGCTACGGCACCGATACCCTGGCCGCCGCGCCGGCGCTGTATGTGCCGCTGATGGCGCCCGTGCGCTCGCGCGGCGTGCTGGTGCTGCAGCTGCGCGCGCCGCAGAAACTGCGGGTGCCCGAGGAGCGCCGCCTGCTCGATGCCTGTGCCAGCCAGATCGCACTGGCGCTGGAGCGCGTGCATTTTGTGGAAGTGGCGCAGCAGACCCAGATTGCCATGGAGGGCGAGCGCATGCGCAACACCTTGCTCTCGGCTGTCTCGCACGATCTGCGCACGCCGCTGACGGGCATTCTGGGCGCCGCCCAGGCGGCCTTGCCGCATGCGCCCCAGGGGCCTGCGCATCACATGCTGCTGCAGATTCGCAATCAGGCCCAGGCGCTGCAGCAGCTGGTGGACAACCTGCTGGCCATGGCACGCCTGCAGCAGGGCGGCGTGCAGCTCAAGCGCGAATGGCTGCCGGTGGACGAGCTGGTCGGCAGTGCGCTGGCGCAGATGCGCGAGCGGCTGACAGCTCATGTGTTGCAGACCTCGATGCCGGCCGGGCTGCCCTTGCTGCAGCTCGATGCCGTGCTCATGGAGCGGGTGCTGGTCAATCTGCTGGACAACGCCATCAAATACACGCCGGAGGGCACGACCATCACCGTGGCCGCGCGCGTGCAGGGCAGCGACTGCGTGCTGAGCGTGCAGGATGCTGGGCCGGGACTGCCGGTGCATCTGCCTGTCGAACAGTTGTTCGAACCCTTTACCCGAGGGCAGGCAGAGAGCGCCGTGTTCGGCATGGGTCTCGGCCTGGCGCTGGCGCAGCGCATCGTGCAGGCCCATGGCGGACGCTTGCAGGTGACGGAGGCAGAGCCCGGGCCGGGCACCGTCTTCAGCATCTCGCTGCCAGTGCCCGAGCAGCCGGCCATGGACGAATGAGCCGACAATCCTGTGTATCACATGCAAATCCGAACATGACAAGCGCCGCACCCCGCATCCTGCTGATTGAAGACGACGCCAGCATCCGCCGCTTTGTGCGCCTGGCACTGGAGGACGAAGGCTGGCAGGTGTTCGAGTCCGAAACCGCCAGGCGCGGCCTGATCGAGGCCGCCAGCCGCCAGCCCGACGCGGTGGTGCTGGATCTGGGTCTGCCCGATGCCGATGGCAAGAGCGTGATTGCCGAGCTGCGTGGCTGGAGCCAGCTGCCGATTCTGGTCCTGTCCGCGCGCGAGCGGGAGGAGGAGAAGGTGGCGGCCCTGGACGCCGGTGCCGATGACTACCTGACCAAGCCCTTTGGCGTGCCCGAGCTGCTGGCCCGGCTGCGCGTGATGCTGCGCCGCCGTCAGCAGGCGTCGGCAGCAGACAAGCCCGGCAGCTGTGCGCGTTTCGGCACGGTGGTGGTGGATCTGGCGGCGCACGATGTCAGGCGTGACGGTGTGGCTGTTCACCTGACGCCCATCGAGTTCCGTCTGCTGGCGACCCTGATTGTCGGCCAAGGCAAGGTGCTGACGCACCGCCAGCTGCTGCTGCAGGTCTGGGGGGCAGAATATCTGGACCGCCCACACTATCTGCGCGTGCACATGGCCAATCTGCGCCAGAAGATAGAGAGCGATCCGGCCCAGCCCCGGCATCTGGTAACCGAGTTGCAAGTCGGTTATCGCTTGGTGGGCCTCGAAGGCTGATTCCTTTATAATCGCCGTCCATCCGAGGAGCGTTGCAGCGTTCCCCAGCCAGCCATGAGCTGGTCTGCGCGGGGCGTGAGGCTCGGATTTCATCCCGCAACGACGCTCGCCCACGCTTTCTGTGCGGTGAGCCGGTTCATTCCCCCTCTGCTGCAGAACGTGGTTTTTCATTCAAGATTTGGAGAAAACCATGAACGCTGCCGTGCGCTTCAACCCCGCTGATTCGGCCATTACCGATATTTCCCTGGCTGCCTGGGGCCGCAAGGAAATCAGGATCGCCGAAACCGAAATGCCCGGTCTGATGGCCGTGCGCGAGGAGTTCGCTGCTGCCCAGCCCCTGAAGGGCGCGCGCATCACCGGCTCGCTGCACATGACCATCCAGACCGCCGTGCTGATCGAGACACTGACGGCTCTGGGCGCGCAAGTGCGCTGGGCCTCGTGCAACATCTTCTCGACCCAGGACCACGCTGCTGCCGCCATCGCCGAAACCGGCGTGCCTGTTTACGCCATCAAGGGCGAGTCGCTGGAAGACTACTGGAACTACACGCACAACATCTTTGAATTCGGCGCCAAGGGCACCGAAGGCGAAGGCCCCAACATGATCCTGGATGACGGCGGCGACGCCACCATGCTCATGCACCTGGGCAAGCGCGCCGAGCAGGATCTGTCCGTGCTGGCCAACCCCACTTCGGAAGAAGAGCGCATCGTCTTCGCCGCCATCAAGGCCAAGCTGGCCGTGGACTCCACCTGGTACAGCCGCAAGTCGGCCCAGATCATGGGCGTGACCGAAGAGACCACTACCGGTGTGCACCGCCTCAACGAAATGTCGGCCAAGGGCACGCTGCTGTTCCGCGCCATCAACGTCAACGACTCGGTGACCAAGTCCAAGTTCGACAACCTGTACGGCTGCCGCGAATCGCTGGTGGACGGCATCAAGCGCGCCACCGACGTGATGATCGCCGGCAAGGTGGCTTGCGTGGCCGGCTACGGCGACGTGGGCAAGGGCTCCGCCCAGGCGCTGCGCGCGCTGTCGGCCCAGGTCTGGGTGACCGAGATCGACCCCATCAACGCCCTGCAGGCCGCCATGGAAGGCTATCGTGTAGTGACCATGGAATACGCTGCCGACAAGGCCGATATCTTCGTGACCACCACCGGCAACAAGGACATCATCCGTCACGAGCACATGGTTGCCATGAAGGATCAGGCCATCGTCTGCAACATCGGTCACTTCGACAACGAAATCGATGTGGCTTCGATCGAGAAGTACAAGTGGGAAGAAGTGAAGCCCCAGGTGGACCAGATCGAGTTCCCCGACGGCAAGAAGATCACCCTGCTGGCCAAGGGCCGTCTGGTGAACCTGGGCTGCGCCACTGGCCACCCCAGCTTTGTGATGTCCAACTCCTTCGCCAACCAGACCCTGGCGCAGATCGAGCTGTTCACCCGCCCCGACGCCTACGAAGTGGGCAAGGTCTATGTGCTGCCCAAGATCCTGGACGAAAAGGTCGCCCGCCTGCATCTGAAGAAGGTCGGCGCCATGCTGACCGAACTGAGCGACGAGCAAGCTGCCTATATCGGCGTGAGCAAGCAAGGCCCTTACAAGCCTGAAACGTATCGCTATTAATAGCACCCCCTGAGGCGCTTTGCGCCTTCCCCCTCTCTCTACGCGCTGCGCGCTAGGGGAGGGGGACGACAGCTTTGCTGCGCGGCGGCGCTTGCTCGCTGTCACTTTGCTAGGCTCTGCCAGTATTAGTGAGCGGCTGTCGTGGTTTAAATTTAATAGCTGCTTGCGCACGTCATATATAGATTTCAGATGAATATTTATCTGAAATCAAGCTGTATCAAGCGAAAACAGCTATCTAAAAAGATTTCTTTTGCCCGCTGCACCTTTGTGCAGCGCCTGGCGCCGGTTTATTTCAAAGGAAGCGACGCTATGCGCGCAGATGTTTTTCTGGTTGAAGCAGGTCATGCTGCCACCCGTTCCCAGGCCCAGCGCCTGATCGCCTCGGGTGTGGAGTGGCGCCTGACGCCGCTGGCGCCTTGGAAGAAAGTGGCCAAGAACGGCGATGACATTCCTGCCGGTGCCGAGCTGCAACTGCTGGACGCCGCCGAGGCCAAATACATCTCGCGCGGCGGGCTCAAGCTCGAGGGCGCGCTGGCCGCGACTGGCCTGAGCGTCAAGGGCTTGCGCTGTCTGGATGTGGGCCAGAGCACGGGCGGTTTCACCGATTGCCTGCTGCAGGCCGGTGCGACCCAGGTCATCGGCCTCGACGTGGGCCACGGCCAGCTGCACGAGCGCCTGAAGAATGACGAACGCGTGGTCTGCGTCGAGGGCTTCAATGCCCGCGCGCTAACGCCCGAGCTGCTGGAGAAGGCCTGCGACGAGGCGCTGTGCGAAGTCATCGAGGAAGAAGAGGACAACGACACCCAGCCCGTCGCCCCCTATGCCTGGATGCGCAACGGCGGTCAGGTCGATGAGGACTATGACGACAGCGACGATGCCAAGGAGCAGGATGTCGAGAGCTTCAAGGCCGAGCGCGCCGCCAAGGCCAAGGCCCGGGCCGAAGGTCTGGCTCCGGTGGAACTGCGCCGCAAGCCCGGCACCGAGAATATCGACATCAGCCCGGCTTTCGATTTCGTGACCGGCGATCTGTCCTTTATCTCGCTGACCCTGGTGCTGCCTGCTGTGGTGCAGCTGCTCAAGCCCCATGGCCAGTTGCTGATGCTGGTCAAGCCCCAGTTCGAGCTGCAGCCCGGCCAGATCGGCAAGGGCGGCATCGTGCGCGACACGGCCTTGTACGCCGAGGTCGAAAAGCGCATTCGCGACTGCCTCGGCGATCTGGGGCTGAGCGTCAAGCAATGGCTGGATTCGCCCATAGAAGGCGGCGACGGCAATCACGAATTCTTCGTCTGGGCCCAGCAGGGCGCTGAAGTCAAGGCTCCGGCCCCCGTCGTTGTCGACGAAGAGGCTGCGGCCAGGCCGGCCGTCAAGGCGGCCGCCAAGCGCCCTTCGCGTGCCGACATCAAGGCCCAGCGCGCCAAGCAGGAGCTGTATGAAGACCCCGAGGTGGCCAGCTTCGGCCAGCCCGGCCCGGCCCGCAGCAAGCAGAAAAAGCGAAACGAGCGCTGAGCAAAAGGCGCCACGAGCGTTGAGTAGAAAGCGCAAGCCGCGCTGAGCACAAGAGCGTGGCGGGTACCGAGCCTTCGGCGCCCGCCCATGACCCAGGATTCAGAGACATAGACCGCCATGAGCTTTCCCGTCAGCTTCGAGTTTTTCCCCACCAAGACGCCCGAAGGCGCTGCCAAGCATGTGGGCGTGCGCCAGGCCCTGTATGCGCGCAAGCCCGAGTTCTGCTCCGTGACCTACGGCGCGGGCGGCTCCACCCAGGCCGGCACCTTCACCATGGTGCGCGACATCCAGAACGAGGGCGTGGGCGCGGCCTCGCACTTTTCCTGCATCGGCGCCACGCATGAAAAAGTGCGTGCCGAGCTGAACGAACTCAAGGCCATGGGCGTCAAGCGCATCGTCGCCTTGCGCGGCGACCTGCCCAGCGGCTACGGCCTGGGCGGCGAGTTCCAGTACGCCAGCGATCTGGTGGCTTTCGTGCGTCAGGAGTTCGGCGACTGGTTTCACATCGAAGTTGCCGCCTATCCCGAAACTCACCCTCAAGCAAAGTCCCCTCGCAGCGATCTGGACGCATTTGTTGCTAAAGTGCGCGCTGGTGCAGATTCCGCCATCACGCAATACTTCTACAATGCCGACGCATACATGCGCTTTGTCGATGAGGTGAGGGCTCTGGGGCTCGACGTGCCGGTCGTGCCAGGAATCATGCCGATTACCAGCTCTACACAGCTGATGCGCTTCTCGGATGCATGTGGTGCCGAGATTCCGCGCTGGATTCGTCTGCGTCTGCAGGCGTTCGGAGATGACACCGCTTCCATTCGTGCGTTCGGTCTGGATGTCGTGACTCATCTATGCGAGCAGTTGCGCAGCCAGGGGGCTCCCGGGCTGCACTTCTATACGATGAACCAGAGCGTCGCCACTCTGGAGATCTGCGACCGTCTGGGTCTGTAAGCCAAAAGCTTGCCGGCCGCGAGGCGGCCGGTCTTGGGCGGCTCTCACTTGAGCTTTCAAGGAGATTGCGCCCGTGCAACCGAAATTTTGGCGCTTGCGTTGTTGTCAGTGGATAGGTCTTGCCGTCGTTACCGCGACCATGGCGGGCTGTGCTCCACTGCCGGAAAAGCCCGAGGAACAGGCCCCCGTCGCTCAGAGCCAGCCCCGAAAAAAGGGCGCGCAGCCCACGGTCTCCGCCCCGCTGCTTCCCGATGCCTATGCGCGCAGCAACTATCGCGACAAAGGTCTGGGCGTCAAGGCCAACAAGCCTGCGGATGCCGACAAGGCAGATCTGCCCGAAGACAGCAACAAGTACGAACTGAGCCCTCCACGTGAAAGCGACCAGGCGGGCCTGGCTTCCTGGTATGGCGAGCAGTTCCATGGCCGCAAGACGGCCAGCGGCGAACGCTTTGACAGCATGGACATGACGGCAGCGCACAAGACCCTGCCTTTCGGGACGCGTGTCTGCGTGCGCAGCTCCGTGACCGGCAAGAGCGTGGTGGTGCGTATCAATGACCGCGGCCCCTTCGCGCCCGGTCGCGTCATCGACCTGAGCAAGGCCGCAGCCCAGGAACTGGGCATGCTGGGTCTGGGCATCAAGCCTGTAGAGCTGTGGCAGCTGGAGGCCGATGAGGACGAGTGCCCGGCCACGCTCAATGCGTCGAGCCGAAAGCGTCACCCCAGCGTGGCGCAGGGCGCTGCCGCCGCCAAGACGCGCGCGGCGTCCGCGAAGCAGCCCACGCGCAAGGTGTCACATACCGCCAAGCGCAAGCGCTGAACCATTATTGCTGGTTGAGGGCGGCGCGCCGCCTGCAAAGCTGGTGCGCCTGGACTGCAGAGGGCCGGCAAGGGCCGACCCGCAGCCGCGCAATCAGCCGCCAGACTCCAGCGTGAATCCTGCGTTGCTGTCCTGACCCAGCAGCTTGACCAGCTGCGGCATGGCGGGCTTGAGCTGATCCTTGAGATTGAACGGCGGGTTGATCAGGAACATGCCGCTGGCGGGCAGGCCGCCGCGCTCGGAGGTCTTGTTGCTCTTGACCGTGAGCGTGGCATGCAGCCAGCTCTTGCCGGCCTTGGTGGTCATGGTCTTGAGCCGCTTGGGCAGATCATGGGCATCCGGGCGCGGGATGATGGGGTACCAGACGGCGTAAGTGCCTGTGGGAAAGCGCTTGAGGCTGTCCGCCACCATATCCAGCACGCGGCCGTAGTCCGTCTTCAATTCGTAGCTCGGATCGCAGAGCAGCAATGCGCGGCGCGAGGGCGGAGGCAGGAATTTCTTCACGCCTTCGAAGCCATCCTCGTGCAGGATGGCGACCTGGCGCCTGACTTCCAGCTGGGCCATGTTGCCGGTCAGCGAGCGCATGTCCGTGGGGTGTAGCTCGAAGGCCTTGAGGCGGTCATGGCCGCGCAGCAGCGCCTGGGAGATGAAGGGCGAGCCGGGGTAGTTGCGGATGGCATTGCCCTGGTTGAAGCGGCGCACCATCTGCAGATAGTCCTGCAGCACTGGGGCCAGCTCGGCCTCCTTGGCGGCAGCCAGGCGCAGCACGCCTTCTTCGGCCTCGCCGCTCTTGCTGGCGTAGTCACCGTCCAGGCGGTACAGGCCGGCTCCGCCGTGGGTGTCGAGCACCGTCAGCGCAGCCTCTTTTTGCGTGAGGTATTGCACGGTGGCAATCAGAACGGTGTGCTTGAGCACATCGGCGTGATTGCCTGCATGGAAGGCGTGGCGGTAACTGAACATAGAGATGGATGGTAACCAGCAGGGCAAGAGGGGAACAGCACTTTTTACCCTGTGGTCTTTAAAGGCTGTCGGCGCCTGGGTGCAGAGGGAGAAACAGGCGCTAGGGGCTGTTTCACAACAGGCTGCTGCACGAAAACACGCAGATTCTGGCGTTTTTGTATAATGGCGGGCTTCGCAGCGATTTTATGGTTCCCGCGGCGAAGGCTTGGGCCAAGTTTAAATGGGTCCGAGTAACCCCGCCTAAGAGGCTTCCTTTAAAAGACCTGTCTTTTTCAAGAAGAAGCACCGACCGCGGAAAAGGGACCGCCAAACCCTCTTGAAAGAGAAAACTCATGTCTACATTCAGCGCAAAGCCCGCTGAGGTGCAACACGAGTGGTTTGTGATTGACGCCACCGATAAGGTGCTCGGACGTGTCGCCAGCGAAGTGGCACTCCGTCTGCGCGGCAAGCACAAGGCCATTTACACACCTCACGTTGACACCGGTGACTACATCGTCATCATCAACGCCTCCAAGCTCAAGGTCACTGGTACCAAGAACCTGGACAAGGTGTACTACCGTCACTCCGGTTTCCCCGGTGGCATCACTGCTACCAACTTCCGCGACCTGCAAGCCAAGTTCCCTGGCCGTGCTCTCGAGAAGGCCGTCAAGGGCATGCTGCCCAAGGGTCCTCTGGGCTACGCCATGATCAAGAAGCTGAAGGTTTACGGCGGTGCTGAGCACCCCCATACCGCACAGCAGCCTAAGGCTCTGGAAATCTAAGGAGACCTAGATGATTGGTGATTGGAACAATGGCACAGGCCGTCGCAAGTCCAGCGTCGCTCGCGTGTTTCTGAAGAAGGGCTCCGGCAAGATTACTGTGAATGGCAAGGACATTCAGCAGTACTTCGGTCGCGAAACCTCCATCATGATCGCAAAGCAACCCCTGGTTCTGACTGAGAACCTGGAGACTTTCGACATTCAAGTGAACGTCCATGGCGGCGGCGAATCCGGTCAAGCCGGTGCAACCCGTCACGGCATCACCCGTGCCCTGATCGACTATGACGCAGCTCTGAAGCCTGCACTGAGCCAAGCCGGCTTCGTGACTCGCGACGCTCGTGAAGTCGAACGTAAGAAGGTCGGTCTGCACTCCGCACGCCGCGCCAAGCAGTTCTCGAAGCGTTAATCCGTTTCGCCTGCAGGAAAGACTCTTCGGAGTCTTTTCAGAAAAAGCCGCCTCGAATGCAAATTCCTGGCGGTTTTTTCATGGGCGGCCGCAGCCTTGTCCAGCGCTTGCGCAAAGCCCCCACTTGCACTGGCGACAAAGAGATACGGCCGGTATTCCCGAGCCCCTTGCTGTACCATTTCAGGCAATCAAGAAACTACGGAGTAATGCCATGAGCGCCGTTGCTGAAACCACGACCACCGAAATGCCTTCCCCCATCGTCTTCACCGACAGCGCTGCTGCGAAGGTGGCCGATCTGATTGCCGAAGAAGGCAATCCCGATCTGAAGCTGCGCGTTTTTGTGCAAGGTGGTGGCTGCTCCGGTTTCCAGTACGGTTTCACCTTCGACGAGATCACCAACGACGACGACACCACCATGACCAAGAACGGTGTCTCGCTGCTGATCGACTCCATGAGCTATCAGTATCTGGTGGGCGCCGAGATCGACTACAAGGAAGATCTGCAAGGCGCCCAGTTCGTGATCAAGAACCCCAATGCCTCGACCACCTGCGGTTGCGGCTCCAGCTTCTCGGTCTGAGTCGAATGATTGTCTGCGCGCCGGCCGTTCTGGTCTGGCGTTCGCATATTGCTTAAGCCGCTGCGAGTCAGCGGCTTTTTTATTGCCGTGTCGCCTTGTTCCGGAGCTGCCCATGGGTGAGATGCCCGTCACGCACCATAGTGCCCCCCATAAAGAAAGACTGCTGTGGCTGGTGGCCATAGGCTTTTTCATGCAGTCGCTGGACGCGACCATCCTCAACACGGCGTTGCCGGCCATGGCGACCGAGCTGGGCGAGAGCCCGATGAAGATGCAGTCCGTCATCGTGGCCTATGCGCTGACCACGGCCATGCTGATTCCGGCCACGGGCTGGGTGGCCGACCGCTTTGGCACGCGGCGCGTCTACGGCTGGGCGATCGGCCTGTTTGTGCTGGGTTCGGTGCTGTGCGCGCTTTCGCCCAGCCTGCCGTTTCTGATCGCGGCACGCGTGGTGCAGGGCGTGGGTGGGGCCATGATGCTGCCCGTGGGCCGGCTGGCCGTGCTGCGCACCTATCCGCGCGGCGAGTTCATCCGCGCCATGAGCTTTATTGCCATTCCTGGCCAGGTCGGCCCGCTGCTGGGGCCTACCCTGGGCGGCTGGATGGTGGAGTACGCCAGCTGGCACTGGATCTTCTGGATCAATGTGCCCGTGGGACTGATCGGGCTGTGGGCGACCTGGCGCTGGTTCCCGCGCAGCGCGCCCGTGGCCGTACACCGCTTTGACGGCACGGGCTACGCCATGCTGGCATTCGGCATGGTGGCCATTTCCATCGCGCTGGACGGCCTGTCCGGCATGGGACTGGGCATGGCGCTGGTGGTGGTGCTCATGGTGTTCGGCCTGGCCAGCCTGGCCAGCTACTGGATGCATGCGCTGCGCGTGGAAGAGCCGCTGTTTGCGCCGGGCCTGTTCAAGGTGCGCTCGCTGCGCGTGGGTCTGCTGGGTAATCTGTTCACCCGTTTCGGCAGCGGCGCTGCGCCGTTCCTGATCCCGCTGATGCTGCAGGTCGGCCTCAAGATGTCGCCCATGAACGCAGGCCTGATGATGCTGGCCACGGTCACCGGCAGCATGCTGGTCAAGCGCATCGCGGTGCGCACGGTGCAGCGCTATGGCTACAAGCGCGTGCTGCAGGTCAACTCGGTGATGCTGGCCCTCATGCTGGCTTCGTTCGGGCTGGTGGTGCCGGGCACGCCGGTCTGGCTGCTGCTGGTGCAGCTGTTCATCTTCGGCGGCTTCAACTCCATGCAGTTCTCGGCCATGAATTCGGTCACGCTCAAGGATATGGAGGGCGAGTCGGCCAGCAGCGGCAACAGCCTGCTGTCCATGGTGCAGATGCTGGCCATGAGCATGGGCGTGGCCCTGGCCGGAGCCTTGCTGACGGGCTTCAGCGATATGTGGCCGGCGCACAGCGACGAGCGCATGCAGGCCATTCGCGCCACCTTTGTGACGGTGGCCTTGATGACGCTGGCGGCCACGCTGGTGTTCAGCCAGCTCGATGCCGACGAGCCTGTACGCCCGGCTCCGGATGGTGGCGATGCCTGAAAATTTGATAGCTTGTAGCGTTTGTCAATAAACAATTTCAGATAGTTTTATCTATGAAATTGTTTATTGGAAGGCGCTATTAGCTATTGATAGGGGAGCGTGACTCGGCTTCCACTTCCTGGGACTTACCCGTAGGAAACGGGGTTTTGTACGGGTTCACCCTTGATTTTGGTCACGGATATATGACGCACTACATAGCCCCTATGAGCGCGTCCATATGAGAAGCTGCCCCTGCAGGCGTAGCCTTCGATCTTGACGAATGCTGCGTTTGGAATGCATCTTGCATGCAGGCATTCAATCTCACCCTGTCCCACGATCATGAGCACCAGTCAGAACTCTCAACCGATACGCTTCTTCCACCGTGGCGAGGTGGTGGAAGTGCAAGGCCCGCACCCCACACGCTCCGTGCTGCAATGGCTGCGCGAGGATGCCCATTGCACGGGCACCAAGGAAGGCTGCAACGAAGGCGATTGCGGTGCCTGCACGGTAGTCATCGGCGAGCTGGCCGAAGCCGGCGATACCGAGGCCGTCAACGGCCTGCGCCTGCAGACCGTCAATGCCTGCATTCAATTCCTGCCCAGCCTGCATGGCAAGGCCTTGTTCACGGTGGAAGACCTCAAGAGCCAGTGCGCGGGCAAGTCTGCCTGCGCCGGCAAGCCTGCAGGCCCGCAAAGCCTGCATCCGGTACAGCAGGCCATGGTGGAGTGCCATGGCTCGCAATGCGGCTTCTGCACGCCCGGCATCGTGATGACGCTGTGGTCGGCCTATGAGCATCACCAGCAGCAGGGCAGCGAGCCCACGCGCCAGCAACTGGCCGACGAACTCTCGGGCAATCTGTGCCGCTGCACGGGCTACCGCCCGATTCTCGATGCAGGTCAGCGCATGTTCGACCTGCCTGCCGTGCGACTGGATACGGCGCCCGTGGTGGCTGCGCTGCAAGGCCTGCAGGCCGAGGCCGGCAACGCGGGTCTGAACTATGCGGCCCCCCAGGGCCTGCGCACCGACTTCTTCCACGCTCCGCGCACGCTGGCAGAGCTGGCCAGCCTGTGCGAGACCAAGCCCAAGGCCCGCATCGTGGCCGGCTCCACCGATGTGGGGCTCTGGGTCAACAAGCAGTTCCGCGACCTGGGCGACATGATCTACGTCGGCGATGTGGCCGAGATGAAGCGCATCGAAGTACGGCCCGATGCCGAAGGCGGCGAGCTGTATATCGGCGCCGGGGCTTCGCTGGAGTCCGCCTGGAGCGCGCTGGTGCAGCGCTGGCCCAGCCTGACCGATGTCTGGCTGCGCTTTGCCTCCACGCCCATCCGCCATGCGGGGACCATGGGCGGCAATGTGGCCAACGGCTCGCCGATCGGTGATTCGCCGCCGGTGCTGATGGCGCTGGATGCCCAGATCGAGCTGCGCAAGGGCGAGCGCGTGCGCCGCATGCCGCTGACGGATTTCTATCTGGACTATATGAAGAACCAGCTGGAGGCGGGCGAGTTCGTGCAGGCCCTGGCGGTGCCGCTGGCGGCCATGCAGCGCCAGGTTCGCGGCTACAAGATCAGCAAGCGCTTCGATTGCGATATCTCGGCCCTGTGCGCCGGCTTTGCCATCGAGCTCGATGGCGAGATCGTGCAATCCATCCGACTGGCATTTGGCGGCATGGCGGCCACGGTCAGAAGAGCGGCGGGCGCCGAAGCGGCCCTGCTGGGCAAGCCCTGGAACCTGGAGAGCGTGAAGGCCGCACAGGCTGCGCTGGCCCAGGATTTCAAGCCCATGAGCGATATGCGCGCCAGCGCCGATTACCGCCTCAAGGTGGCGCAGAACCTGATCCAGCGTCTGTGGCTGGAAACGCGTGCCGATCAGCCGCAAAGTACCGAGGCGACCAGTGTCTGGAGCGTGATGCCTCATGTTGTTCCTGCCGCCGTGGAGCAAGGAGTCTGAAATGAATCACCCCCATGAACTGACGAATGAACTGGTGGCGGAAGCCTTTGCCGACTATCGCAAGAACCAGGCCTATCGCATCGACGAAGTGACCGAGGCCAAGGCCCATGATCAGGGCGCCCGCGTGGGCGTCAGCCGCAAGCACGAGTCCGCACACCTGCATGTGGCCGGCGAGGCAGCCTATATCGACGACCTGCCCGAACTCGAAGGCACGCTGCACTGCGCGCTGGGGCTCTCGCCCGTGGCCCATGGCCGTCTGACGGCGCTGGCGCTGGAGGCCGTGCGTGCCATGCCCGAAGTGGTGGAGGTGATCACGGCAGCCGATATTCCCGGCGTCAACGACTGCGGCTCCATCATTCATGACGACCCCATCCTCTGCGATGGCGAGATCCGCTACGTGGGCCAGCCGCTGTTCGCCGTGATCGCCCGCTCGCGCGATGCGGCAAGGCGCGCCGCGGCCCTGGCCAAGGCGGCCGCCACCATCAGCGAGCTGCCGCCCGTGCTGACGCCGCGTCAGGCCCATGAGCTGGGCCAGTACGTGATGCCGCCCATGCACCTGGAGCGCAGCACGCGCGAAGGCGGCGCGCGCGCCGCCATGGATGCCGCGCCGCACCGCCTCAAGGGCTCCTTCGATGTGGGTGGGCAGGAGCAGTTCTATCTGGAAGGGCAGATCAGCTACGCCACGCCCAAGGAAGACGGAGCAGTGCATATTCACTGCTCCACCCAGCATCCCAGCGAAATGCAGCATCTGGTGGCGCATGCTCTGGGCGTGGCTTCGCACAGCGTGCATGTGGAATGCCGGCGCATGGGCGGCGGCTTCGGCGGCAAGGAGTCACAGTCGGCGCTGTTCGCCTGCGTGGCGGCCGTGGCGGCCACCCGACTGCAAAAGCCGGTCAAGCTGCGTCTGGACCGCGACGACGACTTCATGATCACCGGTCGCCGTCATTGCTTCTGGTATGAGTACGAAGTGGGCTATGACGATGAGGGCCGCGTGCTGGGCGCCGAGATCTCCATGGTCTCGCGCTCCGGTCACTCTGCCGATCTGTCGGCGCCGGTGATGACGCGTGCGCTCTGCCATTTCGACAATACCTACTGGCTGCCCGATGTGCTCATGCATGGCTATATGGGCAAGACCAACACCCAGAGCAACACGGCTTTCCGTGGCTTCGGCGGACCTCAGGGCGCGATTGCCATCGAGAACATTCTGGATACGGTGGCGCGCAGCCTGGGGCGCGATCCGCTCGATGTGCGGCGCGTCAACTTCTACGGCAAGGGCGAGCGCAACATCACGCCCTATGAGCAGGTCGTGACCGATAACGTGATTCACGAACTGGTGGCCGAGCTGGAGGAGTCCAGCGACTACCGCGCACGCCGCGCGGCCGTGAATGCCTTCAACGCTAGCAGTGCCGTGCTCAAGCGCGGCCTGGCGCTGACACCGCTGAAGTTCGGCATCTCCTTCAATGTGGCCCACTTCAACCAGGCTGGCGCACTGGTCCATATCTATACCGACGGCTCGATTCTCGTCAACCATGGCGGCACCGAAATGGGCCAGGGCCTGAACACCAAGGTGGCGCAGGTGGTGGCGCATGAGCTGGGCGTGGCCTTCGAGAATGTGCGCGTGACGGCCACCGATACCAGCAAGGTGGCCAACACCTCGGCCACGGCGGCCTCGACGGGAGCTGACCTCAACGGCAAGGCCGCACAGGATGCCGCACGCCAGCTGCGCGAGCGTCTGGCCGAATGCGCCGCACGCCTGCATGGCGGCGATGCCCATGACGTGCGCTTTGCCAACAATGCGGTGCAGGTCAATGGCCAGAATGTGCCGTTTGCCGAGCTGGTGCGCGCCGCCTATCTGCAGCGTGTGCAGCTGTGGTCGGATGGCTTCTATGCGACGCCTGGCCTGCATTGGGATGGCAAGCGCATGAAGGGCCACCCCTTCTTCTACTTTGCCTATGGCGCAGCCGTCAGCGAGGTGGTCATCGATACCTTGACGGGCGAATGGAAGCTGCTGCGCGCCGATGTGCTCCATGACGTGGGCCGCTCGCTGAACCCGGCCGTCGATGTGGGCCAGGTGGAGGGTGCCTTTATCCAGGGCATGGGCTGGCTGACCACCGAAGAGTTGGTCTGGCATCCGCAAAGCGGCAAGCTCACGACCCATGCGCCCAGTACCTACAAGATTCCCACGGCCAATGACTGCCCGCCGGTCTTCAATGTGCGCCTGTTCGAGGGCGACAACTATGAAGACTCCATCCACCGCAGCAAGGCCGTGGGCGAGCCGCCACTGCTGCTGCCGTTCTCGGTGTTCTTCGCGATTCGCGATGCGGTGTCCGCCGCCGGCGAGCACCGGGCGAATCCGCCTCTGCAGGCACCGGCCACGTCAGAGGCCATCCTCAGAGCAGTGGAAGCCGTTCAAGGGCACACTGGCTAGTTTTTCCTCACAGGTGTTGTCGCCTTGCGGGGCGGCAGCCATTTGAGTCATGGCTGTTTGCCGCGGGGCAAGGCCATGTGCTGCGCCGTCCATTTGGCGGCGCAGGACCGGGCGCGTTCCTCGCGTTGCGCCTCGCATGCAAAACAACACGGAGACTATGCAATGAACTGGACAGAGCGGATATTCAAACTCAGGGAGCACAACACCAATGTGCGCACGGAACTGGTCGCAGGGCTGACGACCTTTCTTTCAATGGCCTACATCATGTTCGTCAACCCCTCCATTCTGGGGGATGCGGGCATGCCCAAGGGCTCGGTCTTTGTCGCCACCTGCCTGATCGCAGCGCTGGGGTCGACCATCATGGCGCTGTATGCCAACTACCCGATTGCGCTGGCGCCGGGCATGGGGCTGAACGCCTATTTTGCCTATGTGGTGGTGCTCAAGATGGGCTATACATGGGAGGCTGCCCTGGGGGCGGTGTTCGTCTCGGGATGCCTGTTCCTGATCTGCACGATGCTGGGCCTGCGTGAGCTCATCATCAAGGGCATACCGCAGTCCATACGTGTGTCCATCACCGTCGGGCTGGGACTGTTCCTGGCGCTGATCGCGCTCAAGACCGCCGGTGTGGTTGCTGCCGACCAGAACACCTATGTGACGCTGGGCGATCTGCACAAGCCCGAGGTCATCATGGCGCTGCTGGGCTTCTTGCTGATCGTGGTGCTGGACCGTCTCAATGTGCCGGGTGCATTGCTGATCGGCATTCTGGCCGTGACCGTGGCCTCGTTCTTCTTCGGCGGCAACACCTTCCACGGCATCTTCTCGGCGCCTCCCTCCATCGAGCCCACCTTCATGAAGCTCGACATCAAGACGGCGCTGACCACGGGCTTCCTCAACGTGGTGCTGGTGTTCTTCCTGGTGGAGCTGTTTGATGCCACCGGCACGCTGATGGGCGTGGCGCGCCGCGCCGGCCTGCTGGTGCCTGAGCGCATGGGGCGTTTCAACCGCTCGCTGCTGGCCGATTCGGGCGCTATTTTCGTGGGCTCCATCCTGGGTACTTCCAGCACCACCGCCTATGTGGAGAGCGCTGCCGGTGTGCAGGCTGGCGGTCGTACAGGCCTGACGGCTCTGACGGTTGCGATGCTCTTCCTGGCCTGTCTGTTCATCGCGCCGCTGGCCGGTGTCGTGCCCGGCTATGCCACCGCACCTGCGCTGCTGTTCGTGGCCTGCCTGATGCTGCGTGACCTGACGGAAGTGCAGTGGGATGAAACCACCGAAGCCATACCGGCAGTCGTCACCGCGCTGATGATGCCTTTCACCTACTCCATCGCCAACGGCCTGGCCTTCGGCTTCATTACCTATGCCGTGCTCAAGCTGTTCACGGGCAAGGTCAAGGAGGTGCACTGGATCATGTGGGTGATTGCTGCCCTGTTCCTGTTCAAGTTCATCTACGTCGGCGGTCACTGAGTCGTCAGGCGCCGATCGAACCCGGCATGGCTCGAAGGAGCCAGCCGGACAGGACATCCAAGAAGCGAAAAGCAGTCCGGCTACTGGTGGGTTGGGCTGCTTTTTGCATTGCGGGCGCCGGGCCTGCCGATGGCCTGTGCCTTGATGGGCAGACGCCCGGATGGTCATTCATTTCCCCGGGCCTCAACAACATTGATTTCATGAGCATATTGCCGAATCAAGGCTTGTGGTGCGTTCGTGCGCCTGGCCTCGATGGTCGCCTGCCGCCTTAAGTGCCTGACAGCACAGCGAAATCCATGCGCGTCCGCTGGACCGGCACCGGCGCTCGGATGAGTTGGTTGTTTCCAAATTTGAAATCAATATTTTTGAATCGATCGACGGCTCCCTAGCATCTGCCCCATTGCATACATGGGAGAAGAAAGTGGACAAGCGTCGATTTCTGCTGGCCGGGCCTTCATGGCTGGCAATGGCGGCAGCCGGTATCACCGGTGCTGCGCATGCTGCGGTGGACGCCAAGACCAGGCTGGTCGTCGCTGACCAGAGCGAGCTGATTCGCCATCTGCTGGATGCCAGCGGCGAACGCAAGAAGACCGGCTTTCAGCTGGAGCTGCCCAATTTTGCCGGCGGTCCGGCCATCTTCGAGGCCATCCGCGCCGGAGCGCTGGACATGGCCTATGTGGGAGACACACCTCCCATCCAGGCGCGTGCAGCAGGCGTGAACCTGCCCATCATCGCAACCTTCACCCGAGCCAGAGCGGAATATCGTTTGCTGCAACATGCCGGCGCCGGGGTGGAGCGGCTGAGCGATCTGCGTGGCAAGCGCGTGAGCTATGTCGAAGGCTCGGGGCGCCAGGTTTTCCTGATCGAGGCCCTGAACCGGGCGGGCCTGACGCTCAAGGATGTCACGCTGGTGCATCTGCGCGTGGCCGAACTCAACGATGCCTTGCGCGCCCGCGCCGTGGATGTCGCCACCATTGCCGAGCCGCATGTCACGCGGCTGTCCAGGCAGATCGGTGCGCGTGTGGTGCCCGATCCCCTGGAGCGTCAGCTGCTGCCTTCCACCTCCTATATCTATGCCCGTCCGGAGGTGCTGGCCGATCCGCAGAAGGCCGAGGCCATTCGCGAATTCCTGGCCTCCTTCGTGCGCGCGGGGCGCTGGAGCAATACCCATCGCAAGGAATGGGAGCAGCATTACCTGCGCAACTTCCAGCGCCTCGATGCCGAGAGCGCTGCGGCCATACAGGCGGCGCAGGCTCCGCTCGAGTTCCAGACCGCTGCACAGGCCCAGCCTCATCATCAGAAGCTCATCGACATCCTGCACAGCGCCGGCAGCCTGCCCCGGCGTCTGGATGCCAGGGACTCCTTTGTGGCGAGCTATGACGGCGTGATCGTCGCCAATCGCTGAGGAGCTGCCGTGATGACTCCGATTCCTCTGGAAGCGCGCGTGGCCGGCTGGCAGTCTCAGACCGGAGCGCCGCTTGCCGCGCCAGACCGCAAGACCCCGGCACTGGTGCCGGCCCGCCTGTCGCCGGGCATGCTGCTGGCCGGGCCGGCCCTGCTGTTGCTGTTGTGGGAGGCCGCATCGCGCCTGGGTTATCTCTCGCCCGAGACGCTGACCGCACCGTCTCAGGCATTGCGCACAGGCTATGAAATGGCCCTTGATGGAAGCCTGCTGCCGCATCTGCTGGCGTCGGCCGGGCGCGCCTACACAGGGCTGTTTCTGGGCATTGTGGTGGGCGTGCTGCTGGCGCTGGCTGCCGGACTGAGCCGCACCGGCGAGGCCCTGATCGATGGCCTGGTGCAGATCAAGCGGGCCGTTCCCACGCTGGCGCTGATTCCGCTGGCCATCATCTGGCTGGGCATAGGCGAGGCGATGAAGGTCTTCCTCATCTTCACCGCCGTGCTGATTCCCATCTATATCAACACCCATGCAGCGCTGCGCAGCATAGACATCGGTCATGTGGAGCTGGCGCAGACGCTGGGACTGTCGCGTGCCGAGTTCATTCGCAAGGTGGCCCTGCCCGGAGCCTTGCCAGGCTTTTTTGTCGGCCTGCGCATGGCGGTCTCGCTGTGCTGGACGGCGCTGGTGGTGCTGGAGCTGATCAACACGCAGACCGGCATCGGTTACTTGATGAACCGTGCGCGCGACTGGGGGCAGACCGATGTGATCGTGGTGGGCATTCTGATCTACGCGCTGCTGGGTCTGCTGTCCGACGCGGCGGTGCGTCGCCTGGAGGCACATGTGCTGTCCTACCGGAGGTCGCTGGGATCATGAACCGTCCATCATTGGCAGGTGCTGTGCACCTGCATGGCTTCAGCCGCAGCTTTCATGGCAAGCAGGTGCTCGACGACCTCGGGCTTGATATTGCGCCGGGGCAGTTCGTGGCGCTGCTGGGAGAGTCGGGCTCCGGCAAGACCACGCTGTTGCGCGCATTGGCCGGTCTGGATGTCGAGGCCCGGAGTTCGGGGACGGCGGTTGCACACGGCAATGTGTCCGTGCTGTTCCAGGATTCGCGCCTGCTGCCCTGGCTGACGGTGCTGGACAACCTGACGCTGGGTCTGGACGCCCAGGCTGTCCGGCCTGCCGCAGCGCAGTTGCTGCGCGAGGTGGGGCTGGCAGACAAGGCTGCGGCCTGGCCCGCCAGCTTGTCGGGCGGGCAAAAGCAGCGCGCGGCACTGGCTCGCTCCTTGCTGCGCGAGCCGCATGTGCTGCTGGCCGACGAGCCTTTTGGTGCCCTCGATGCGCTGACCCGCCTGCGCATGCAGGGCCTGCTGCGGCGCATGGTGGAGCGCGTGCGCCCGACGGTGATCCTGGTCACCCACGATGTGGATGAATCCCTGCTGCTGGCAGACCGGATTCTGGTGCTCAGGGACGGAAAGATCGCCGAAGACCATGCGCTGGATCTGGCCCATCCGCGGCGCCCCGACCACCCTGCTTTCATGCAGCTGCGCGCGACCTTGCTGCGCAGTCTGGGTGTGGAAGCCGAATTTGTCTGAAAGAAGCTGTGCCATGACGCGACAACTACACCTGAACCTGTTTCTGATGACGCGAGGCCACCATGAAGGTGCCTGGCGTCACCCCGGCGCCAATCCCAAGGCACTGACCGACCTGCAACTGTATGTGGATGCTGCCCGCATTGCAGAGGCCGCCAAGTTCGATGCCGTGTTTCTGGCCGACGGGCTGGTCGGGCCCGACAGCGGGCAAATGGCCTCTTCGGGTCAGCTCGAGCCGTTGCTGCTGCTGGCGGCGCTGGCGCAGCATACCGAGCGTATCGGGCTGATCGGAACGGCTTCCACCACCTACAGCCTGCCCTATACGCTGGCGCGGCAGTTCGCCACGCTGGACCACCTGTCCAAGGGCCGGGCAGGCTGGAATATCGTGACCTCCTGGTTGCCTCGGGCCGGCGAAAACTACGGACTGCAGCAGAATGTCGAGCATGCCGAGCGCTACCGCATCGCCGAGGAATTCGTGGCCGCAGTGGATGCGCTGTGGCGCAGCTTTCCGGGCGCTGCGGTGGTGGACGATGCCGCATCGGGCCAGTACCTGGACATCGGCCAGGTGCGCCCCGTCAACTATGCGGGCACGCATATCCGTACGCGCGGACCGCTGAATGTGCCGGGCAGCCCCCAGGGCCGTCCGGTACTGGTGCAGGCCGGCCAGTCCGATACCGGCCGGGCCTTTGCCGCGCAATGGGCCGAG
Source organism: Comamonas testosteroni TK102 (assembly GCF_000739375.1). Lineage (NCBI taxonomy): Bacteria > Pseudomonadati > Pseudomonadota > Betaproteobacteria > Burkholderiales > Comamonadaceae > Comamonas > Comamonas testosteroni. The sequence continues at coordinate 658,378 of NZ_CP006704.1, forward strand.
GCCATATTCACGGCGCATGGCAGCAAGGAGTCGGCGCAAGGCTTTTATGCCGATATCAAGGGACAGGCGAGGGCGCTGGGGCGCCGGGCCGAGGATATCGTGATCCTGCCGGGCATCAGCGCCGCGATCGGCTCCACGGAGTACGAAGCCCGCCAGGTGTGGGAGGAGCTCGACAGCCTGACCAGCATCGAAGTGGGGCTGGGACGTCTGTCGGCCCGCTTTGGTGGCCATGATTTCAGCGGCCTGCCGCTGGACCGCCGCCTCACGCGCGATGACTTTCCAGACCCCGCGCTGGTGGAAGCTTCCAAGAGCCGCGCCATAGGCTATGTGGAGACCACGCTGCGCGACGGGCTCACGCTGCGTCAGCTGCTCAAGCGGCTGGCAGGCGCGCGCGGGCATCTTGCGATTGCCGGCACGCCCGAGCAGGTGGCGGACACGATCGAAGACTGGTTCCGCACGGGTGCTGCCGATGGTTTCAATGTGATGCCACCGGTGATCACGCAACAGCTGGAGCTGTTTGCCAGCGAGGTCGTACCCATTTTGCGCAAGCGTGGGCTGTTCCGCAGCGACTACCAGAGCAGCACGCTGCGCGGCCATTTCGGCTTGCCCGATCTGCCGGCCGTGCAGCACAGGCTGCAGGCGGATGCCGCAGTAGCGGCCTGAGCCTGCAGGCGGGAGGACAGCCGGCTATCAGTCTCAGGCGGGGTGGATGGCGCCCAGAATGCGCGGGCCGCCGGCGCCCGTCACGCTGGCCAGATTGCCGGGCAGGCCCAGCAGGCACTGGCGTGCCAGCCAGGCAAAGGCAGCGGCTTCCACTTCCAGCGGGGGCAGGCCGCGCTCAGCCGTGGAGCTCACCTTCACGCCCGGCAGCAAGGCGGCCAGGCGTTGCATCAGATAGGTATTGAGTGCACCGCCGCCGCATACCAGCAGTTCGGTGCCGCCCCTGCCGAAACGCCGGACGGCATGGGCGCAACTGGCGGCGGTGAATTCGGTAAGGCTTGCCTGCACATCGACCGCAGCGGCCTGCGCCGCATGCTGCTGCAGATGCCGCTCCAGCCAGTCGGCGTGAAACAGATCGCGCCCCGTGCTCTTGGGCGGCTCCTGGGCCAGATAGGGATCGCCCAGCATGGCGGCCAGCAGCTCGGGAAGGACCTTGCCGCTGGCAGCCCACCGGCCGCTCTCGTCATAGCCCTTGCCGGTATGGCGCAGGCACCAGCCGTCCATCAGTGCATTGCCGGTGCCGGTATCGAAGCCGAGCACCGAGCCGTCGGCACCCAGCACGCTGAGATTGGCAATGCCGCCGATATTGAGCACCAGGGCTGTTTCCCCGGGCTTGCCGAACACGCTTTGGTGAAAGGCCGGCACCAGTGGCGCACCCTGACCGCCCGCCGCCAGATCACGGCTGCGCAGATCGGCGACGACGGTGATGCCGGTCAGCTCGGCCAGCAGGGCGGGGTTGTTGAGCTGCAGCGTATAGCCCGTGCCATCGAACATCTGGGGGCGGTGGCGCACGGTTTGCCCGTGGGCACCTATGGCGGCGATCTGCCCGGCCCGGGCGCCGGCAGTGGTCAGCAGCAGCTGCACTACCTGCGCATAGTGGCGCACCAGTGCATTGGCGGCCAGGGCGGCGCGATGCAGTTCATCCTGGCCGTCGGCAGTATTGAGGGCCAGCAGCTCGGCGCGCAATGCCGCGCCGAAGCCGCAGCTGGCATGTTGCAGCACCTGGGTGCCACGGCTGAAGTCCACGAGAACCCCATCGACGCCATCCAGCGAGGTGCCGGACATCAGGCCGATATAGAGAGGGCTTTGGGCGGCTTGTTCAATGGCATTGGGCATGGCAGATCGGAAGGTAGGCTTACGGTTTTACTATCTTAGCTGTAGCGTTCGGTGCATGTCTGATGGGCGCTGCCAACGATCTTCATGCGCAAATGAAAAAGGGCTGCAATCTGCAGCCCTTGGTGTGCATGGCGACGCTGGCTCAGCGCGCGCTGGCCACGGCATACGATTGCGTGCCGGCGTTGAGTTCGATGCGCATCTGCGCGGCCTGCTGCTCGAAGGCCGGGCGGGCGGCCTTGGAGATGGGCTGGGCGGCGTCGGAGATCTGGGCAATGGTCAGCGGATCGCGCTGCTCGCCCTTGTCGCGGAACTCGAAGTGCAGATGAGGGCCGGTGGCCCAGCCCGTGGAGCCCACGGCGCCGATGATGTCGCCCTGGTCCACGCGCTGACCGCGCTTGACGTCAATGCGGCTCAGGTGGGCATAGACGGTGGTGTGCTGGTTGGCGTGGTCGACAAAGATCACATTGCCGTAACCGTTCTGCACGCCGGCAAAGGACACGACGCCGTCGCCCACGGTACGCACCTTGGTGCCGGTGGGAGCCGCAAAGTCGGTGCCCAGATGAGCGCGCCAGGTTTTCTGGATGGGGTGGACCCGCATGGAGAAGCCGCTGCTGATGCGCGAGAACTCCACGGGATAGTTCAGATAGGCCTGGCGCAGGCTCTTGCCGTCCAGCGTGTAGTAGGCGCCCTTCTTGCCGGCTTCCTGGAACCACATGGCCTGATGCGACTTGCCATTGTTGTAGAACTCGGTGCTCAGCACGCGGCCGGCACGCAGTGGCTCGCCATCGGCTTCCAGCGATTCATAGACCACCGCAAATCGGTCACCCTTGCGCAGGCCGCGGCGGAAGTCGAGCTCGCCCTGGAAGATGTCGGCCATCTGCATGGAGATGCTGTCGGGAATGTCGGAGGCATCCGTGGCGGCAAAGAAGGAGGAGCGAATCACGCCACCGGCCAGACGCGGGCTGGCCGTGAGCTTGCCGGTCTCGATCTTGGATTGCAGCTTGCCGTCCACGCGCTCCACGGTCAGGCGCTGGAAGCTGCCATCTTCGCCAGGAGCCCAGCGCACGGTCAGCTGGCTCAGTTGCTGGTCGGGCGTGGTTTCGGCGGACACCAGGCGGCCGGCGCGGCCCAGCACGTTCTGGCGCACGGCATCGTTGCTGCGCATGAAGGCTGCGGCCTGCGGATCGGCAATGCCAAGGCGCTGCAGCAGCGACTCGGTCGTGTCGTTGGCACGGGTGTATTCGGAACGGTAGAGGGAGAAGGACTGCAGATCCGTCAGATCGGCCAGATCCTGGCCGGCGGCCAGGGAGGTGACGGGTTCGGTCAGTGTGCGTACGGGAAGGTCGGCGGGGTCGGGCCCCAGGCTGGCCACTGCAAAGGCACCGCTGCCACCGGTCAGCAAAACAGTCGCCAGCGCGGCCGTGGCGCGCTTGGGGTGTTTTTGCAGAGCCGATGTCAGCCGTGCGATCAGAGCACCGCCGGCATTTTTCAAGCCAGTCATCAAAACATCAAATCCTTGGGAAAGCGTGTCGGTGGAGTTGGTATTTGTTACGACTGACACGTCTCCAGCAGCTCTACCGTGCCATAAGTCCATCCAAAGAGGTCTTTATGAGGGAGCAGTCTAGAATTGACCGTAACACCAAACCTCTAAGTATATCGGCCGCGTCCTACCTCGCCTGCCGAAAAACCCTTATGAATCAATCTGCTGTTACAAGTTTTCCCGTGACCGACAGAGTGAACCAGGCGCTGGAAGTCACTCTGCGTGGAGTCGATGAGCTGCTGCCCAAGGACGAGTGGGTCCAGAAACTGGCCAGGTCCGAAGCCACCGGTGTGCCCCTGCGCATCAAGCTGGGCCTGGACCCGACAGCTCCCGACATCCACCTGGGGCACACCGTGGTGCTCAACAAGATGCGCCAGCTGCAGGACCTGGGTCATCAGGTGATCTTTCTGATCGGCGACTTCACCACGCTGATCGGCGACCCTTCGGGCCGCAACTCCACGCGTCCGCCGCTGACGGCCGAGCAGATCAAGGCCAACGCCGAGACTTATTACACCCAGGCCGCCAAGGTGCTGGACCCGGCCAGGACCGAGGTGCGCTACAACAGCGAGTGGTGCGACCAGCTGGGCGCGCGCGGCATGATCCAGCTGTCGGCCAAGTACACGGTGGCGCGCATGATGGAGCGCAACGACTTCCATACGCGCTTCACCGACGGCAGCTCCATCAGCCTGCACGAGTTTCTCTATCCGCTGCTGCAGGGCTATGACTCGGTGGCGCTCAAGTCCGATCTGGAGCTGGGCGGCACCGATCAGAAGTTCAATCTGATGATGGGCAGACATCTGCAGGCCGAGTATGGTCAGGAGCAGCAGTGTGTGCTCACAATGCCTTTGCTGGTGGGCCTGGATGGCGTGCACAAGATGTCCAAGTCCAAGAACAACTACATCGGCATCACCGAGGACGCCAACACCATGTTCGCCAAGGTGCTGTCGATCTCGGACGAGCTGATGTGGGACTGGTACACCCTGCTGTCCTTCAAGAGCCTGGCCGATATCGCCGCGCTCAAGGCCGAGATCGAGGCCGGCGGCAACCCCAAGCATGCCAAGGTGGCCCTGGCCAAGGAAATCACCGCACGCTTCCACAGCGCAGCGGCGGCCGAGGCGGCCGAGCAGGATTTCATCAACCGCTCCAAGGGCGGCATCCCCGATGACATCCCTGAAATCAACCTGCCCGGTGCTCCGCTGGGTATTGGTGCGCTGGTCAAGCAGGCCAATCTGGCTGCATCGACCGGCGAAGCCAACCGCCTGATCGATGGCGGCGGCGTGCGCATCGACGGCAACGTCATCAGCGACCGCGCACTGAAGCTGGATGCCGGCACCTTTGTGCTGCAGGTGGGCAAGCGCAAGTTTGCGCGTGTCACGCTGAGCTGAGCGGCGCGTCACCGCTGCGCGCAATAGGGCAAGGCGCCGTCCTTGCCGACATGGTCTGTCGAAGGTATCAGCCATCAAAATGAGAGCTGCTTACGCTTGATACATCTACGTTTCAATTCATTTTGTATTTGAAACAATGGTGGATCAAGCGTTGGCAGCTCTCTTTTTTTATGGGGTCGGCTCGCCCGCGCCCCGCATGGCGTCGCGTGTCTGGCGGGCTTGCTCCATCAGCCACTGACAGAAAGCCTGTACCTCGGGTCGCTCGCTGCTGCGCGGGCCTTGCAGCAGCCAGTACGACAGCGGCGACGCCAGGCGATGTTCGGGCAATACCTCGATCAGGCTGCCGGCCGCCAGCGCATCGGCCACCAGCGGCAGGCGCGCGATGGCCAGGCCCTGACCGGCCAGCGCGGCCTGCACGATCTGGTGGGCGTAGTTGAAGTACAGCCAGCGCGGCGGCTGCAGCTGGTCGCAGCCGTTGGCGGCAAACCAGCGCTGCCAGCTCAGCCACTCCAGCTGGGGCATGCGATGTACGTCGCCGGTTTCAATCAGCGTGTAGTGGGCCGCATCGGCGGGGCTGCGCACGGCAGGGCCGCTTCTGAGTAAGGTGGGGCTGGCGACCAGCACCAGCTCTTCACCGAACAGGGCCTTTGCCGAGGCATCGGAGACGCCGGCGCTGTAGCGTATGGCCAGGTCCACATCGGTGGTTTCCAGATCCACCACTGCGTCGCCCGTGTCGATGCGAATGTCGATATCGGGATGGGCGCGCTGGAACGCCTCCAGACGCGGAATCAGCCACATGGCGGCAAAGCTGGCCCAGGTGGTGATGGCCACGCTCTTGCGGCCCACGGTCTGGCGGATCTGGCGCACCGTGGCGTCGATCGACTCCAGTGCGGGTTGCGCCGCATGCAGCAGCTGGGCACCGGCCCCGGTCAGCTCCACGGCGCGCGAATGGCGCAGGAACAGCGGGATGCCCACCTCGTCTTCCAGCGACTGGATCTGGCGGCTGACAGCGGACTGGGTCAGCGCCAGCTCGTCCGCTGCGGCTCGAAAGTTCAGGTGCCGGGCCACGGCCAGAAAGGCGCGCAGATGGCCGGCACCGATGGCGCGGGTACGAAGCAGCGGAGTGGGGCTGGTGGTGGCATGAGGCATGGCAGGGCAAGCATAAGGCGTTTGCAGCCACTGTTGCCCGCGCTTGCAGTTGCCGACGTCGGCTATGGGTCGATAATCAGGCGGTTTTCATCCCACAAATCAATATGACTGCACCTCTGGACATCGTCGTCATGGCTGCCGGCAAAGGCACCCGCATGAAAAGCCGCCATCCCAAGGTGCTGCAAAAGCTGGCCGGTCGCGCCCTGTTGCAGCATGTGCTGGACACCGCGGCGCAGCTCAAGGCGCGCTCGGCCGTGGTGGTGACGGGCCATGGTGCTGCGGAAGTGGAAGCTGCCATCACCACCGCCAATGGCGCGGATGGCTCCATGGACTTGAAGTTTGTGCGCCAGGAGCCCCAGCTGGGAACCGGCCATGCCGTGCAGCAGGCCGTGCCTGCGCTCAAGGACGATGGCCTGGTCGTGGTGCTGTCGGGTGATGTGCCGCTGACCCAGGCCGACACGCTGCAGGGTCTGCTCGATGCCGCAGGCAGCGACAAGATGGCGCTGCTCTCCGTGACCATGGCCGATCCCACGGGCTACGGCCGCATCGTGCGCAACGATGCCGGCACGGTGCAGCGCATCGTCGAGCAAAAGGACGCCAGCGAAGCCGAACGTGCCATCACCGAGATCTACAGCGGCATCATGGCCGTGCCTGCCAGGCATCTGACCGCATGGCTGGCCAGGCTCGACAACAACAATGCCCAGGGCGAGTACTACCTGACCGATATCGTCGCCATGGCCGTGGCCGACGGCGTGCCCGTGGTGGGCCACCGCATTGCCGATGCACTGCAGGTGGCAGGCGTCAACAGTCCGCTGCAACTGGCAGAGCTGGAGCGGGCGCACCAGCTGCGCCAGGCGCGTCAGCTGATGGAGCAGGGCGTGCGCATGGCCGATCCTGCGCGCTTCGACCTGCGTGACGATGCTCGCGGCACCAAGGCCAGCCTGAGCTGCGGCCAGGATGTGGAAATCGACGTGAACTGCATCTTTGCCGGCAAGGTGACGATTGGTGCCGGCGCCAGGATCGGCGCCAACTGCCATCTCAGCAATGTGAGCATTGCCGACGATGCCGTGATCCATCCCTTCACCCACATCGACGGCGAGAAGGCCGGTGTGGAAGTGGGCCAGGGCGCGCTGATCGGACCGTTTGCCCGCCTGCGCCCCGGCGCCAAGCTGGGTCGAGAAGTGCATATCGGCAACTTCGTCGAGGTGAAGAACTCCACCCTGGCCGACGGCGCCAAGGCCAATCACCTGGCCTACCTGGGCGATGCCACGGTGGGCGAACGCGTGAACTATGGCGCAGGCAGCATCACTGCCAACTATGACGGCGTGAACAAGCACCGCACCGTGATCGAGGCCGATGTGCATATCGGCAGCAACTGCGTGCTGGTGGCTCCCGTGACCATTGCCGCCGGCGGCACGGTGGGCGGCGGCTCCACCGTGACCAAGAACACCGAGGTGGGTGCCTTGACGGTCGGACGCGGCAGGCAGGTCAGCATCCGCAACTGGAAGCGCCCCGAAAAGCTGCCCAAAGCCTGATGGAACCCATGCAGCCAGTTGTTGAAAGCAAGGTGCCGCGGACGCTGGACGAGGCGCTGGCGCTGCTGGCCAGACGCGAGGCCGAGCTGGCCGCCTTGCGCACGGCCCAGCAGGAATGGGTGCATGCGGTCTCGCATGATCTGCGGGCCCCACTGCGCCATCTGCTGGCTTTCAACCCGTTGATTGCCGAATTGCTGCAGTCCCCCGGCCCTGGTGTCGAGGACCTCGAAGAGGCGCGCAGCTTTTTGCAGACCATGGACCAGTCCGCCCAGCGCATGGCGGCCATGTTCGAAGGCTTGCTGCAGCTGGCCCGGGCCCAGCGACATGTGCTGCAGCCGCAGCCCGTGGACTTGTCGGGCTTGCTGGGCAGTCTGCGCCAGCGTCTGCAGGCGGGCACGCAAGGCCGGCGCATAGAGTGGTGTCTGCCTGCTGCGGCTCCAAAGCTGCAGGCCGATCCGCATCTGCTGGAGCTGGCTTTGGATGCAGCTCTGACCAATGCCGTCAAATTCACGAGAGCCATGCCGCTGGCACGCATTCAGGTCGACGTGCAGCGCGACGGGCAAGGCGGCTGCTCCATCTCGGTGACAGACAACGGCGTCGGCTTCGAGCAGGCGCGCTCGGGCAAGCTGTTTGGCGTCTTTCAGCGCATGCATCGCGAAGCCGAGTTCGAGGGCCTGGGCATCGGCCTGGCGTTGGTGCGCGACGTCTGCCGCCGCCATGGTGGCGAGGCGGAAATTCAGGCACAGCTCAATGCGGGATGCCAGCTGCAGATGCACTTGCCCACCTGTCTGCCCTAAGTGGTCAGACCACGTCGCGGTCCAGGCTTTCCTGCCCGGAGCCCGCCGCGCTGATCCGTGTCGACTCGGGTCGCATGGGCATGGTGGAGGGGCTGTGCTGCCTCTCGGGCTGCTGGGTGGCATCCATCACCTGGTCGCGCCCGCCGCTCTTGGCGCTGTAGAGCGCGCTGTCGGCCGCTTTGATCCATTCGGTCACCGAGCCGAAACTGTCATCGGCTGCGGCAACGCCGATGCTTGCGCTGATCTGCAGCTGCGGATAATCGCGAACGCGTATCTGGGCAATTTTTTCGCAAATGCGCATGGCCACGGAATATGCCTCCCTGGCCGTGGTGTGCTTGCACAGCACGGTGAATTCATCGCCGCCATAGCGCCCTGCAATATCGTTGCTGCGCAGACTGTTTCTAATGGCCAGCCCGATCAGCTTCAAAACATCGTCGCCCACAATATGACCGTACAAATCGTTCACGCTTTTGAAACGGTCGATGTCAATCACCAGCAGACAGGTCTGCTCCTTGACGCTGCGGTGCTGGTGCAGGGCGGCACGGGCCTTTTTCCACCAGTAATCGCGGCTGTATACCGTGGTCAGCGGATCGATGCGCCCCAATAGCTTGAGCTGGAGATTCTGCCGGGCCAGAGTCTTGAGCATGCGGCTGTTGGACCAGCTGGCATAGGCGCTGTGCATAACGATCAGCGGCAGCAGGCTCAGCTGCACTGCCAGCGGCGCATCCCATTGCGGGCTGGGCGTGATGGCCAGGCTCATGAAAAACATGCCGCACAGCAGTGCGATCAGGGATGGCAGCCAGCGGCGCTTCAATCCGGTATAGAAGCGGTCGGCCACGCCTATGGCCAGAATGCAGATGCCGGGCAGCAGACTCCAGTGCATCAGAGCGATCCAGCAACCGACGATCAGCGCATCGATCAGGGAGTTGAAATACTCCGCTTGGAACTGATCCTGTTGCCGGCTTGAATGCAAGAAAGCAATATGTGGCCACGCCAGTGCACTTACCGCCGTGAATGCCCACCAGGCGAGATTGGTCGGGAGATATGACAGGCTCGCAGCTACCACTGCTCCGCCCAGTGCCATATAAGAGGCGCGCAGAGGATAGGTGCGTCGGTGAATATCTCGATGCAAGGGCATCTGGTGGATTTGGCTTAAGTCAAGATCGCGAGAATAATCGAATTAATACAATTTGTATCAAATATTAAGGCGCCTGCGCGGCATCTACACCACACATTGCGGTTCAAGAATAAAGGCGTGCAAGTCCCTAATGATGAGGGGCTGGCAAAGGCAGTTCGGTACTGAATTTGGCGCGTTTGAGACTGAAGAAGGCTTTGACATTGCGCACATTGGCGTCCTGCGTGAACAGCTTCTGGCTCAAGGCCAGATAGGCTGGCATGTCGGTGCTGGCCACGACGAGGACGAAGTCGGGGCCGGGAGAGACGCGCCAGCATTGCTGCACGCCGGGCTCGGCAACGGCTTTGTGCTCGAATTGCAGCAGCGAGGCGCTGTCCTGCCGGTCCAGCGAGACTTCCACAATGGCCTGCAGCCCATGGCCGGTGAAGCGCGCAATGTGTTCGCTGCTGAGGATGGCGACCTGTTTCTCGATCAGACCCAGCTCCTGCAGCCGCTTGACCCGGCGCAGGCAGGTGGCGGCAGACAGCTCCAGCAGCCGGGCCAGGGCCTGGTTGCTCAGGCTGGCATCCCGCTGCAATTGCTGCAGTAGCTGGAGGTCGATGTGGTCCAGATTGATGGAATTTTCATTCATTTTTATGAATTTTATTGAATAAAAATTCAAACTGCAGTAATGGTGAAATTTTTAGTCATTTTTAAAATTTTATTGAGTGAAAATTTTTCATTGCAGCAGATAGCATGCTCGCTCAATCAACCTAAGGTGTACCTCTATGTGTGGCATTGTTGCTGCGGTTTCTCATCGCAATATCGTTCCGGTTCTGGTCCAGGGTCTGCAGCGACTGGAGTACCGCGGTTATGACTCCTGTGGGGTGGCGGTGCAGGCCGCGGACACCAACGGCCTGAGCCTCGGGCTGCAGCGTGCGCGTTCCACAGCCCGCGTGGCCGAGCTGATGGAGCAGGTCAAGACCGAACATGTGGAAGGTTTCACCGGCATTGCCCATACCCGCTGGGCCACCCATGGCGAGCCTGCGGTGCGCAATGCCCATCCCCATTTCAGCCATGGCCCCGGCATCTCGGCCGTGGCCGATACCGATGCACCGGCACGCGTGGCCCTGGTGCACAACGGCATCATCGAGAACTACGAAGCCTTGCGTACCGAGCTGCAGGCCAAGGGCTATGTATTTGCCAGCCAGACCGACACCGAGGTCATTGCTCACCTGGTGGACAGCCTCTATAGCGGCGATCTTTTCGAAGCCGTGCAGGCCGCGACAGCCCGTCTGCATGGTGCTTACGCGATTGGCGTGATGCACCGGGACGAGCCCCAGCGTGTGGTCGGCGCCCGCGCCGGCTCCCCGCTGATTTTGGGTGTGGGCAAGGACGGCGGCGAGCATTTCCTGGCCAGCGACGCGATGGCGCTGGCGGGCGTCACCGATCAGATCGTGTATCTGGAAGAGGGCGACCTGATCGATCTGCAGCCGGGACGCTACTGGGTCATCAGCAGGAGCGGCGAGCGCCTGACGGAGCAGCAGCGTCCGGTCAGGACCGTGATGGCACACAGCGGCGCAGCCGAGCTGGGCCCTTATCGCCACTACATGCAAAAGGAAATCTTCGAGCAGCCGCGCGCACTGGGCGATACGCTGGAGGGCTTGAAGAACATTGCCCCCGAGCTGTTTGACGGGGTCACTTCGGAAGGCAAGACCGGTGCTGCTGCCTGGCGCGTGTTCAAGGAGATCGACCGGGTCCTGATTCTGGCCTGCGGCACCAGCTATTACAGCGGCTGCACGGCCAAGTATTGGATCGAGGCGATTGCCGGCATTCCCTGCAATGTGGAAGTGGCCAGCGAGTACCGCTACCGCACCAGCGTGCCCGATCCCAAGACCCTGATCGTGACCATCAGCCAGTCGGGCGAGACGGCCGATACATTGGCGGCCCTGCGCCATGCCCAGAGCCTGGGCATGAAGCACAGCCTGACCATCTGCAATGTGGCCACCAGCGCCATGGTGCGCGAGTGCGAGCTGGCCTATATCACCCGGGCCGGCGTGGAGATCGGCGTGGCATCGACCAAGGCCTTCACCACGCAGCTGGCCGGCCTGTTCCTGCTGACGCTGGCGCTGGCCCAGTCCAAGGGACGCCTGACGGAAGAGAAGGAGCAGCAGTATCTGACGGCCATGCGCCATCTTCCCGTGGCCCTGCAATCCGTGCTGGCACTGGAGCCGCAGATCATCAGCTGGGCCGAAGACTTTGCGAAGAAGGAAAACGCACTGTTCCTGGGTCGCGGCATTCACTACCCCATCGCTCTGGAAGGCGCGCTCAAGCTCAAGGAAATCAGCTACATCCACGCCGAGGCCTATCCCGCCGGCGAGCTCAAGCATGGCCCGCTGGCACTGGTGGACAGCCAGATGCCTGTGGTCACCGTGGCGCCCAACGACGAACTGCTGGAAAAGCTCAAGAGCAATATGCAGGAAGTGCGTGCGCGCGGCGGTGTTCTCTATGTGCTGGCCGATGCCAAGACCAATATCGAAAGCAGCGAAGGCATGCATGTGATTCGCATGCCCGAGAACTATGGTGCGCTGAGCCCCATCCTGCACGTGGTGCCGCTGCAGCTGCTGGCCTATCACACGGCGGTGGCACGCGGCACCGATGTGGACAAGCCGCGCAACCTGGCCAAGTCGGTCACGGTGGAATAAGCAGACGGTCTCTGCCGCGAAAAGCGTTCCTGGCTGAAGTCGCAGTTTCAGGCGACCCGGGAAAGTTTTTCTCGATGAAATCCAGGTGGAGCTGATGTCGGCTGCATCGCTAAATGGATGAAAAGCGCTCGTTGGAGCGCTTTTTCTATTGGGCGTCGGATGGGCTCGGCAGGTCAAGCTTCGGCCATCGGGTTGATTCAGGAGTGCATGGTGTTCTTCAACAAGTCTCAGGCACCGGCATCCGCATGTTCGTGTGCTACTGACCGGCTCTCAATCTGTGTCGATGCCTGCAACCAGCACAAAGGCAATACGAGCAGGTTTACCGGAGCGGTTGGCCCAGGCATGGTTGGTTCCACGCTGAATCAGAACATCGCCCGCTCGCAGCACGGTCTCTTCCTTATCCATGATGGCAATCAGCTCTCCTTCCAGCATGAGCGCGTAGTCCACGGAGTCCGTGCGATGCATGCCAGGATGCTCGCCGGGCTGAACATTTCGATGGGCATCGCCATACATGCGTGAAAACGTCGCATTCAAAGCAGCCTGAAGTTCCTGAGGGTCGGCGGGCTCGGCAGGAATATCCAGAATGCGTAGCACGGTACCAAGCGGCGGGGGCGCAACGCCCTGATGCAGATGAATGGTGTCGGGTGAGCCGATGTTTGCAGGGGCCGCATCAGTTCGCCATAGATTGGTGATGCGATATCCGGGACGTTCCGGCACGAAGCGGATTGCGGGCGATGGGCCATCTTCGGCCAGATAGGAACGTCCTTGCTCATCGTTGGCAGTGACGACGCGGCGAATGGGCGCTGGGGTTGTGTAGTTGCTCATGAGCTGACTGTGATGGATGGATTAGTTGGTGCCGGCATTGCGCTTGGCTGCCTCGCCCTGCTTGCGAAACTCGGTGGTAATGCGCTTTTCCCATTGCTGACGGCTTTGGTAGTGCACGACCTGATCACCGCTTTGGGCAATGCGTTTGACCGATTCAGACTTGGTGGCTTTGGCACAGGCATCGTCAAGCTTTGCCAGTGCGGCCTCAGGAACCCCACGGGGAACAAAGAGGCCTGCAAAAGAGTCTTCCTGCACCTTCATGCCCAGTTCCTTGAAGGTGGGAGTGTCGGGAAACGCGGGATGACGATGTTCCGAAGTAACGGCCAACAGCCGCAACTTGCCGGCACGAACCTGAGGTGCAGCAGAGGCTGCAATGCTGCTGACAAAGTCCAGGCGCCCTGCCAGCAATTCCTGGATCGAACCCGCATCACCCTTGTATGGGATGTGATTGAGTTGTAGCTTCTGGTCTCGCTCGAGCTGATCTATGGCTAGAAAAGGGGCCGAGTTGGGGTCGGGAGAGCCGTAGTTCAGTGATTTCTGTTTGGCGGCGGCAATCAACTCCGCGATCGTTTTGTAGGGGCTGTCGGCACGCACGCTTACTCCCAGAATGTTCTCGGTCACCCCGCACAGCGGTTGCACGGCATCAGGACTTAGCTTGAGTCCCTTGACGTAATGCGGTTGGATGGTGATGGGCGTCATGGGGGTAAAAGCCATGGTCAAGCCGTCGGCGGGAGATTGGGCCAGCACATTCATTCCAATGACGCCGGAGCCTCCCTCACGCGAGATCACGACGATGCTTTGACCCAGCTGCTTGTGCATTTCCTCCGCCAGAGTCCTGGCCATGACATCGGTCGAGCTTCCTGCGGCCCAGGGATTGATGATGGTCAGTGGCCTATGCGGAAAATTCTCCTGCGCCTGGAGCGAGCCGACTCCCAGGTAAGTGAGCCCCATCACGAGGGAGGGTGCATGGCGCCAGATGTTCATTGTTTGTCTCCTTGTATTTCTGAATTCAGTCAGTCGACTGAATGAATGTTGATGCAAAAATGGAGACTACGCAAGAGGACGATCACGTGACCTCACTATCATTCGCAGTCATGAGAAAAACTGCCTCCGTTGATGTTCCCGCCGTATCGGGGAGAAGGGCTGCCCTGCGCCAAGCCGAACAGGCGGAAGTCACTTCTTCGGGAGTTGACAGGCCACGTGCCCAAGCAAGGCAGCGCATGCTGTGCGCGGCTGAAAAATTGTTTGCGCAGCATGGTTACGCTGGGACATCGTTAAGAGCGGTGATGGCTGAAGCAGACGTGGATACGGGGGCGATTCACTATCATTTCAAGAACAAGCTGGGCTTGCTCAAGGCTCTTTTCGAAGAGCGCGTGCAACTGGTCAATGCGCAGAGAGAAGCCTTGCTGGCGCAACTTGAACAGCGTCATGCGAACGAGCCTCCGAGCATTGAAGAAGTGCTTCGGGCGTTCATTGCTCCGGCATTGCGCACTGCATATGGCTCGGACGAGTCCTCGTTCAACCGGGTGGCTGCCCTGTGTTCGGTGGATCCCCTGAAGGAAGTCCGAGAGGTCGTATTCAAAGCGTATGACAAAACCGCTCTGAGGTTCGCCTTGTTGCTGCGTCGCGTGACACCTCATCTGAGTGAGACGGAGTTTCAGTGGCGCCTGGAGTGCATGTATGGTGCGATGATGTATATCCGCTCAGACAATGGGCGTGTCAGCCATATGCTCAACGACAGGCATCGGAGTGATCCGGTGGAAAAGGTGATTGAGCAGTTGATTGCTTTCACGGCGGCAGGGTTCGCGGGATCGCAGATGGCGTGAGATGACGCATCGACAAGGTTGAGCGAGAGCTCAAAGCTTTGACGGCAGGCGGTGGGATGGATGGGAAAAGGAATGGACGCCGCATGAATCTTGGGTCTGTGCCTGCGGCACCCATTCGCAGGAATGAAAAAGCGCTCCATGGGAGCGCTTTTCTGTGTTGGCATGGCAGGTGGATGGCTGGCTTCAGCGCAGGCTAGACTCCTGCCGCTTTGAAGACCCGGCGCAGTACCTGCATGGGCAGAAACTTCACGCGGCGGCGTTTGAGTTCATGTCGGTAGAGGCGCTCCCTCTCAATGAAGTTGATTTTTTCTTTCATTGCGATGTGTCTGGATGGCTAACCCGACTAATCTAACAGCGTAGTGCGCATTTTCCGTAACACCCTGTCAGAGGGATTCGGCATTCACATCCCGGCGCTGAAACCTACATGTTCTGGCATGCATGCAGCCATACTGGTTCGCTCTGCACAAACGCCCCTTTCGGGGCGTTTGTGCAGAGCGAACTTGCTTACATATTATTGGGCAGCACGGTCACGATCTGCGGAAAGAACCACAGTATCACGAGCGCCAGCACCATCAGCAGGAAGTACGGTGCGCAGACGCGGGCCAGATAGGTGATCTGCTTGCCCGTCATGCCCTGGAGCACGAACAGGTTGAAGCCTACCGGTGGCGTGATCTGGGCGGTCTCCACCGTGATCACGAGGAAGATGCCGAACCATAGTGGGTCGATGCCTGCGGCCTGGATGATGGGCAGAACCACGCTGGAGGTCAGCACAATGGTGGAGATGCCGTCCAGAAAGCAGCCTATGAGAATGTAGAACAGCCCCAGCACCGCAATCAGCATGGCGGGCGAGAGGTTCAGGCTGCCCACGTATTCGGCCAGCTGGCGTGGCAGGCCGATATAGCCCATGGACAAGGTCATGAAGGCTGCACCGGCGAGGATCAGCGCAATCATGCAGTACAGGCGGGTGGCTCCGAACAGCGATTCCTTGAAGTTCTTCCAGGTCAGAGCTCCTTGCAGGGCCGACAGAATCAGCGCTCCCGTCACGCCTATGCCGGCCGCTTCGGTGGCGGTGGCAATGCCGCTGTAAATGCTGGCAATCACACCCGAGATCAGCAGCACGACGGGGATCAGGTGCCGCGACTCGTAGACTTTTTGCCTGAAGCTCATGGAGCTGTCGGCCTTGGGCACCTTGTCCGGGTTCATCAAGGCCCAGATCATGATCCAGCCGCTGAACATCAGTGCCAGCATGATGCCCGGCAGCACGCCTGCCATGAAGAGCTTGGAGATCGACAGCTCGGCCGACACGCCATAGACGATCAAGATGATGGATGGGGGGATCAGCAGGCCCAGCGTGGCGGGGCCGCCCAGCGAGCCGATCACCATGTTCTCGGGATAGCCGCGCTTGCGCAGCTCGGGCACATTCATCTTGCCCACGGTGGCGCAGGTGGCGGCCGAGGAGCCGGACACCGCAGCAAAAATCGTGCAGCCGATGACATTGGTGTGCAGCAGGCGGCCCGGCAGCGCGTTGACCCAGGGTGCCAGACCGCGAAACATGCTCTCGGACAAATTGGTGCGGTAGAGAATCTCGCCCATCCAGACAAACAGCGGCAAAGCCGTCAAGGTCCAGCTGCTGGCAGAGCTCCAGATGGTCATGGCCATGGCATCGCCCGCAGCGCGCGCGGTGAAGAACTCCATGCCGAACCAGGCAACGCCCGCCAGCGTCAGTCCGACCCAGACGCCCCCGCCAAGCAGGACCAGCAGCACCACGATCAGTGCAATGCTTGCGGTGATTTCATTCATGAGGGGTTCCCTCCTTCTCTGCCGCCTTGCGTTTGCCCAGCAGCTCCAGCACCAGTTCGTCACAGAACGCGATGAAGAAAACAATCGTGCCCAGAGCCATGAAAATCTGCGGAATCCACAGCGGTGTGGCGTCGATGCCCACGGAGATGTCTTCGATCTCCCAGGACTGCCAGACCAGCCGTGTGGAATAGAAAGCCAGAAAAGCCGAAAGAAGGGTGGCGACGCCCAGGGCGGTCAGCTCCAGCGCCTTGTAGGCTTGGCCCTTGAGCGCACCCAGCAGCAAGGTGACGCGGATATGTTCACCTTTCTTCAAGGTGCTGGCCAGGGCCATGAAGCCGGCACCTGCCATGGCGTAGCCTGCATAGGCGTCGGTGCCAGGGGCGCTGAAGCCAAAAAGCCGGCTGGTGATGGTCAGCAGCACCATCGCCAGCACGCCGATCATGGCGATGCCGGCAAGCCAGGCACTGCCTTCATATAAACCATTGAGTAACTTGCGCATGCTTGTCTTCCTGAGCGGATGAGGTCATCGGCCACCCGCCCCGAATGCCGGGGCCGGGCGAGCCGATGCAATCTGCGCCTTACTTGCCAGCCCTGTAGCCGTCGAGAATGGCCTGGCCGTCAGCGCCGGCCTTGTCCGTCCATTCCTTGATCACGGTCGCACCGATCTTGCCCAGGTCTGCCTTGAGCTGGGCGGAGGGCTGCTCGACCTGCATGCCGCCTTGCTTGAGGGCGGCAATCGAGCGCGCATCCACTTCCCTGGACTCTTTCCAGCCGCGCTGCTCGGCGGCGGCAGCGGCCTTGAGCACGGCCTCCTGCGTGCTCTTGTCCAGTGCGCCGAAGGCCTTCTTGCTCACGGTCACGGCATTCTTGGGAATCCAGGCCTGCACGTTGTAGTAGTACTTCAGGCTTTCAAACAGCTTGTTGTCGGCACCGGTTGCGCTGGAGGTGATCAGGCCATCCACCACGCCGGTCGCCAGAGCCTGGGACAGCTCGGCCTCCTGCACGGTCACGGGCTGGGCGCCGATCAGCTCGCCAATGCGGGCTGTGGTCGGGGAGTAGACGCGCCACTTCATGCCCTTGAGATCGGCCGCGGAGTTGACGGGCTTCTTGGTGTAGATGCCCTGGGGCGGCCAGGCCACGGAATACAGCAGCACCTGTCCCTGCTTGTCCAGCAGCTTTTGCAGTGTGGGCTTCTGGGCCTGGTAGAGCTTGTAGGCATCGTCATAGTTGCTCACCAGGAACGGGAGTCCATCGACACCGAAGATCTGCGACTCATTCTGAAAGCTCACCAGAAAGAATTCGCCCATCTGTGCATTGCCGGTCTGCACGGCACGCTTGATTTCGGGCATCTTGAACAGCGATGCACCAAAGTGCGGCGTGATCTTGAGCTTGCCGCCCGTGGCGGCATCCACATCCTTCACGAACAGTTCGTTGTTCTTGGAGTGAAAGTTTCCTGGTCCGTATGCGGTGGCGAAATCCCACTTGGTTTGTGCCATGGCATGACCGGCAATGCCGATGCCGGCGAGCAAGGTGGCGGTGGCGCAGAAAAAGCGACGCTTCATGAAAACTCCTCGGATAAGAGATGCGGACGAATGAACTCAGGCAAGAGTTGTGCCAAAAGTAGCATTTGTCTCAACAAACATCCATGAGGGATTTCAACGAGTTTTATGAAGCGTAGGGCGTTGTCTTTATGGTCTCTAGTGGGGAGTGAAGGATTGTTGAACAAAAATGGTCAGGGAGCCTTGATTCCTGCTTCTGCCAGACGCCGTGCATAGGCGGCCAGAATGATGCGCTCCGAGTGCACCAGATAGGCACTGAGTTCCTGCGCCGCCTCTGCGGGCCTGCCGGCTTCGAAGATCTGCAAGATCTTCAGGTTCATGCTCACATAGGGTGCATGCAGAAAATGCGGGTCGCGCAGCAGGCCGAAGGCCAGGCGCAGCTCCGCCAGCAGGTGCGAGAACATCTCGTTGAGGCGTTCGCTGTCGGCCAGGGCCACGATGGCTTTGTGAAACGCCATATTGGCGGTACCCACCTCGGACCAGTCCTCGGTCTCGCTGTGCCGCTGGCCGCTTTCCACGGCCTCGCGCATCCGCGTCAGTGCAGGGTGCATGGGGTAAGCCTGTGCAAGGGCCTGGCACTCGATCATGCGCCGCACGCGATAGATATCGATGATGGACGCCATGCTTGGCACGGCCACCGATACGCCCTTGTTGGGCTCATGCACCAGCAGACCTTCCTTGGTCAGCATGCGGAACACCTCGCGCAAGGTGTTGCGCGAAATATCCAGCGCTTCGCTGAGTGCCGCTTCGGACAGGCGCTGGCCCGGGCTCAGCACGCCCTTGACCAGCTGGCTGCGTATTTCTTCGGCGATGCGTTCGGTCAGATTCTGGACCTCTGCTGCGACTTTCATGGCATTCCCTTTTTGCTGTCGCCAGAGTGTAGCCATCGTTCTGTTGACTCAGAGAAGTCGAGAAGATTGGCGATACCTAGGGTTTGCTCTATTACAAAGTCTATTTGTTCTGCAAACAATTTCATTTGTGGAATCAATCTAAATAGATTGTTCAACAATTAGGGGAATGAGGCAGGTCTGAAACAGAGCTGCCCAGCCTTCCTCAAAAGAGCTGGGCGGGTTGCTGCGAGCGTTCCCGTCTTTGGTAGGGCCCGCCGCGCAGCGGATCAGGGCGTGATTTCCGGAGGCTTCCATGCCTGTAGACGTAAACCTGTGGCCGCTGATCGGCGTGCTCATCATCATTGCCGGCTTTGCGCTGCGCTTTAATCCCATGCTGGTGGTCATCGTGACCGCCATCGGCACTGCCTTCGCGGCGGGCTTTCCGCTGGACAAGGTGCTGGCCGCCATCGGGGCCGGCTTCATCAAGACCCGCAATCTGCCGCTCATCATCTTGCTGCCGCTGGCCGTGATCGGCCTGCTGGAGCGCCATGGCCTGCGTCAGCATGCGCAAAACTGGATCAGCTCCATCAAGTCGGCCACTGCCGGCCGCCTGCTGATCGTCTACCTGGCAGCGCGTCAACTTACCGCTGCCATCGGCCTGACCAGCCTGGGCGGTCATCCCCAGATGGTGCGTCCGCTGCTGGCGCCCATGGCCGAAGGCGCGACGGAAAGCCGTTACGGCAAGCTGTCGGTCAAGGTGCGCGAGAAGCTGCGCGCCATGTCGGCTGCCACGGACAACGTGGGCCTGTTCTTTGGTGAAGATATCTTCGTGGCCTTTGGCGCGATCGTGCTGATGACCACCTTCCTGAAGGAGGCCGGAATCGAGGTCGAACCGATCCATGTCGCGCTGTGGGGCATTCCAACGGCCATCTCGGCCTTCGCCATCCATGCCTTGCGCCTGCATCGCCTGGACAGGCAGCTGGCGCGTGAAATTGCTGCGGAAAAGAAAGCCGCCCAGGGAGAACAGGCATGACCATCACCATTCAATACCTGTACTACCTCGTCGGCCTGGTGCTGGCGGTGACGGCCGTGATGACGCTGCGCGACGGCAGCAACCCGCGCCGTTTCTCGGCGGGCCTGTTCTGGGCGCTGTATGCGCTGGTGTTCCTCGTTGGCGATCTGCTGCCGCCCGTATGGGTGGGGGCGGTGGCGGTCGTCATGGCCCTGATTGCCGGTTTCGGCGGCGTGATGGGCGGCAAGCATCAGCCGCGCACCGATGCACAGTACCTGGAAAGCGCCAGGCGCCTGGGCAACAAGCTGTTCGTGCCGGCGCTGGCCATCCCGCTGATCACCATGGTGGGCACGCTGTCGGCCAAGCATCTGGTCTTTGGCGGCACTCCTCTGATCGACCCCAAGAACAGCACCCTGGTCAGTCTGGGCATCGGCTGCGTGATCGCGCTGGTGCTGGCCTGCAAGATGACGCGCGAGACTCCCGTGCAGGGCCTGCGCGAGTCGCACCGCCTGATCGATGCACTGGGCTGGGCCCTGGTGCTGCCGCAGATGCTGGGCATGCTGGGTCTGGTGTTTTCGGATGCCGGTGTGGGCAAGGCCGTGGCCTATGTGACCACCACCTACATCAATATGGATGTGCGCTTTGTGGCCGTGGCCGTGTATGTGATCGGCATGGCGCTGTTCACCGTCATCATGGGCAATGGCTTTGCGGCCTTTCCGGTGATGACCGGCGGTGTGGGCGTGCCCGTGCTGGTTGGCGTCTACCATGGTGACCCGGCCGTGATGGCGGCAGTCGGCATGTTGTCGGGCTACTGCGGCACCTTGCTGACGCCCATGGCGGCCAACTTCAACCTGGTGCCCGCAGCACTGCTGGAAATTGACAAGAATGCCGTCATCCGTGCGCAGGTTCCCACGGCCATCACGCTGCTGATCGTCAATGTGTTCCTGCTCAACTTCCTGATGTTCCGATAAGAGAGAGTTGCCATGACTGAGGCTGCCCACCGAATCCTGCTGACCGGCTTTGAGCCCTTCGACAAAGATAGCGTCAACCCCTCGTGGGAAGTGGCGCGCGCGCTGAACGGCGAGCTGATTGCGGATGGCGTGGTGCATTCCGTGCAACTGCCCTGCGTGTTCGGTGCGGCCATGGAGGCGCTCGACGAGGCGCTGGCCAGGCTGCAGCCCACGCTGATCATCAGCCTGGGGCTGGCCGGCGGGCGCACTGAAATCACGCCGGAGCGTGTGGCCATCAATATCGACGATGCCCGCATTCCGGACAACGCGGGCCATCAGCCCGTCGACCAGTCCGTGGTGCGCGATGCGCCCGCTGCCTACTTCTCGACCCTGCCCATCAAGGCCATGGTGCGCCATCTGCGGGACGCGGGCATTCCGGCTGCGGTGTCGAACACGGCGGGCACTTTTGTCTGCAACCATGTGTTCTATGCCCTGATGCACAGGCTGTCGCGCCGTGCGGGCCCTGGCGTGCGCGGCGGCTTTATTCACATACCCGCGCTGCCGCAGCAGGCCGCGCGCCAGCCAGGCATGGCCAGCATGGCGCTGGAGACACAGATTCAGGGCATCCGCACAGCCATTCATACGGCCATGACGGTGCAGCAGGATTTGCAGGAACACGCAGGTCAGCTGCATTGATGCCGACCGGGAGAAGAATGATGAAAATGGATTTGAACAGCGATCTGGGCGAGAGCTTCGGCGCCTGGCGCATGGGCGATGATGCGGCCATGCTGGACATCGTCAGCAGCGCCAATGTGGCCTGCGGCTTTCATGCCGGCGACGCGGCCGGGATACTGGCCACGCTCAGGGCCGCCAAGGCGCGCGGCGTGGTCGTGGGCGCGCATGTGGCCTACCGCGACCTGTCGGGTTTCGGGCGCCGCAACATGGATGTGGCCAGCGGCGATCTGGTGGCCGACGTGATCTATCAGATCGGCGCTCTGCAGGGCCTTGCGCAGGCTGCCGGCACCAGCGTCCAGTATGTCAAGCCGCACGGCGCGCTCTACAACACCATTGCCCAGGACAAGCGTCAGGCCATGGATGTGATCAATGCCATCAAGGCCATCAATCCCAGGCTGGTGCTGATGGCGCTGGCCGGGGCGCCCCTGATCGAGTGGGCCCGCGATGCCGGCCTCAGCGTGGTGGCCGAGGCCTTTGCCGATCGCGGATACACGCCCGATGGCGCCCTGGTCTCGCGCCGCGAGCCCGGTGCCGTGCTGCACGACGAAAACCTGATCGCCGAGCGCATGCTGACCCTGGTGCGTGAGGGAGTGATCGAGGCCGTGGACGGAACTCTGGTGCGTGTGCAGGCCGACTCCATCTGCGTGCATGGCGACAGCCCCGGTGCCGTGGCCATTGCGCGCAACATCCGCCAGCGCTTCGAGCAGGAGGGCGTGCAGATCACCTCCTTTGTGGACACCGCGCCATGAGTGCCATGCGCTTTTTGCCCGTCAACCGCCACGCCATCCTGGTGGAGCTGGCCGACCTGCAGCAGACGCTGGTGCTGCTGGGGGCCCTGCAGGCTAGTCCCATTGAAGGCGTGCAGGAGCTGGTGCCTGCTGCGCGCACCATTCTTGTACAGTTTGCGCCCCATATCATCGGCGCGGCGCAGCTGGTGCGGCGCATTGCCGCCTGCGATCTGAGCGGCAGCGTGCAGCGCTCGGACGTGCTGGTGCAGATTCCCGTGCGCTATGACGGCGAGGATCTGGCCGAAGTCGCCCAGATACTGGGCCTCACGGCCGAAGAGGTGGTGCGCCGCCACACGGGCAGCGAATGGTCGGTGGCCTTTACCGGCTTTGCGCCGGGCTTTGCCTATCTGAGCGGCGGCGACCCCGTCTTCAATGTGCCGCGCCGGGCCACGCCACGTACCAAGGTGCCTGCGGGCGCCGTGGCGCTGGCCGGCAGCTTCAGCGCGGTCTACCCCCAGGCCAGCCCCGGCGGCTGGCAGATCATCGGCGTGACCGATGCCGCGATGTGGGATCTGGCGCGCGACCTGCCGGCCTTGCTGCAGCCCGGCTACCGCGTGCAGTTTGTCGATATTGCTACGCAAACAGAAGCTGCCAGCGCTCTATCCAGTTCGATTTCAGCTAGTAAAGTAGATGAAATCAATAAGGGTCGAACGCAAGCAGCTACGAATTTAAAAGCAAATGCTGCGGCCTTGCGTGTGCGCGCCACAGGCCTGCTCACGTTGTTTCAGGATAGAGGTCGCCATGGCCAGGCCGGCCAGGGCGTTTCGGCCTCGGGTGCCATGGATCAGGCGGCGTTCAAGGCGGCCAACCGGCTGGTCGGCAATGCCAGCCAGCAGCCGGTGCTGGAGACGGTAGGCGGTGGCCTGTCGCTGCAAAGCGTGGGCGAGAACGTAGTGGCCGTGACCGGCGCGGACGCTCCTCTCAGCATCACCACGGCCGACGGGCGCCGCTGGTCTGCGCCGCGCTGCGCCGCGATTGCGCTGGCCGATGGCGACACGCTGAGCCTGGGCCAGCCCGTGGCCGGTGCCCGCTGCTATGTGGCGGTGCGCGGCGGCTACGAAGTGGCTCCCGTGCTGGGCAGTGCTTCGACGGACACCCTGGCCCATGTCGGGCCGCCCGCTCTGCAAACTGGGCAGTTGCTGGCGGTGCTGCCGGCCCCCCATGCCGTGGTGGCCGAGCTGGCCCTGCCGCAGCAGGAGCTGCCGGCCCCGGACGGCGAAGTGTTGCTGGATGTGGAACTGGGGCCGCGTACCGACTGGTTCACGCCCGAGGCCGTAGCCTTGCTGGCCGTCCAGCGCTGGCAGGTCACGTCCCAGTCCAATCGCGTGGGCCTGCGACTGGCCGGAGAACAGGCGCTGACGCGCGCCGTGAGCAGCGAGCTGCCCAGCGAAGGCACGCCGCTGGGGGCCATCCAGGTTCCCGCCAGCGGCCAGCCCGTGCTGTTTCTGGCCGACCATCCGCTGACCGGCGGCTATCCCGTGATCGGCTGCGTGGCACCTCATCATCTGGATCTTGCGGGACAGATTCCCGTAGGGGCCTGGATTCGTTTCAACCCCATCCGCACCTTTGCAGAGCTGGTGCCTGCAGTCGCGGAGCGAGGAGTGACTTGATGAAAAAAGCTCTGATTGCCAATCGTGGCGAAAACAGCTGCGCAGCAGGCGGCGGCGGTCTCGCATCCCTGTCTTACGCTTGCTGAGGTGGCAACCATGATGACCAAAGTTCTGATGGCCAACCGTGGCGAAAACAGCTGCGCAGCAGTTGTTTCACCAGATTGCCGGGCCTGCGCAGCAGGCGGCGGCGGTCTCGCATCCCTGTCTTACGCTTGCTGAGGTGGCAACCATGATTACCAAAGTTCTGATTGCCAACCGTGGCGAAAACAGCTGCGCAGCAGTTGTTTCACCAGATTGCCGGGCCTGCGCAGCAGGCGGCGGTCTCGCATCCCTGTCTTACGCTTGCTGAGGTGGCAACCATGATTACCAAAGTTCTGATTGCCAACCGTGGCGAAAACAGCTGCGCAGCAGTTGTTTCACCAGATTGCCGGGCCTGCGCAGCAGGCGGCGGTCTCGCATCCCTGTCTTACGCTTGCTGAGGTGGCAACCATGATTACCAAAGTTCTGATTGCCAACCGTGGCGAGATCGCCGTGCGCATTGCACGCGCCTGTGCCGACTATGGCGTGAAATCCGTCGCCGTCTATGCCGATGCCGATATCGACGCCCTGCACGTGCGCCGTGCCGACGAGGCCTACGGCCTCCAGGGCGACAAGCCCGCCGACACCTATCTGAACATCGCCAAGCTGATTGCGATTGCCAAGCGTTCGGGCGCCGATGCCGTGCATCCCGGCTATGGCTTTCTGTCCGAGAGCGAAGCCTTTGCACAGGCCGTGCTGGATGCGGGTCTGGTCTGGATCGGCCCGCGCCCCGACACCATCGCCAAGCTGGGCGACAAGGTCGAGGCGCGCAAGATTGCGCTGCAGGTCGGTGCGCCGCTGGTGGCCGGCACGCCCGATCCCGTCAAGGATGCTGATGAAGTGCTGGCCTTTGCCCAGCAGCATGGTCTGCCCATCATCATCAAGGCTGCTTTTGGCGGCGGTGGCCGCGGCATGAAGATCGCCTGGCGCATGGACGAAGTGGCCGAGCTGTATGCATCCGCCGTGCGCGAGGCCGTGACGGCTTTCGGTCGTGGCGAATGCTTTGTCGAGCAGTTCCTCGACAAGCCGCGCCATATCGAGGCGCAGGTGATTGCCGACACGCATGGCAATGTGGTGGTGCTGGGCACGCGCGACTGTTCGCTGCAGCGTCGCAACCAGAAGCTGGTGGAAGAGGCTCCGGCCCCCTTCATCACCGATGCCCAGCGTGAACGCATTCACAGTGCGGCAAAGGCGATCTGTGCGCAAGCCGGCTATGTCAGCGCGGGAACCGTGGAGTTTCTGCTCAGCGGCAACGGCGCCATTTCCTTCCTCGAGGTCAATACCCGCCTGCAGGTCGAGCACACCGTGACCGAGGAAACCACGGGCATCGATCTGGTGCAGGAACAGCTGCGCGTGGCCGACGGTCTGCCGCTGTCCTTCACGCAGACTCCGGCACCACGGGCCCATTCCATCGAGTTCCGCATCAATGCCGAAGATGTGGGGCGCGGCTTTCTGCCCACGCCGGGTCTGATCACGCGTTTTGCCCCACCTTCGGGGCCGGGTGTGCGACTCGATTCGGGTGTCGAAACTGGCTCTGTGATCCCCGGAACGTTTGACTCCATGATGGCCAAGCTCATCGTCACGGGGGCCACGCGTGAGCAGGCCCTGGCCCGTGCCCGACGTGCGCTGGCCGAGTTCCGCATCGAGGGCGTGGCTTCGGTGCTGCCCTTTCACAAGGCCGTGCTGAATCAGGCCGACTTTGTGGGGGCTGCGGGCTTCAATGTCCACACCCGCTGGATCGAGACCGAATTTGCCGAGCCGCTGGCCGCAGCCGCCCGCGCCGAGCCCGTGGCTGACACCAGCCTGCTGCGCACCGCCATCGAGATCGACGGCCGCCGCGTGCAGCTGGGCCTGCCCGCCATGCTGCTGCAGGGACTGTCTGCGCCGGCGACCGGTGCGACCCAGGCCGCAGTGTCGCAAAACGTGGACCCCGATGCCGTCATCTCGCCGATCGCCGGCAATCTGCATGCCTGGAAGGTGGCCGATGGCGACGAGGTCAAGGAAGGCGATGTGATCGCCGTGATGGAAGCCATGAAGATGGAAATGCAGGTTTCGGCCCACAAGAGCGGCCGCATCACGCTGGCCGTGCAGCCAGGCACTGCTCAGGCCTTGAGCGCCGTGATCGCGCATATCCGGTAGGCCCGGCCAGGTCAGGTCAGGCCCGGCCAGGTCAGGCACGGCCCGCACAAAGCGCGACCTCCGTGTCGCGCTTTGTTTTTCTGGCCTTGCTGCACTCAAGCCAAACTCCGCCTGTTTGCACCCTGCCGAAAGAGGTTTTTGCCGGGGGCTTGACCTTTACATGATGTCAATCTCTACAGTGGCCTTCAACGTGAATGGAGAACGCGATGAATGCACTGACCAAAAGCGGAGCCTTTGAGCTGTCTGTGGAAGGAATGACCTGCGCTTCCTGCGTGGGCCGGGTGGAGCGGGCGCTCAAGAAAGTGCCCGGTGTGCAGGAGGCCGTGGTCAATCTGGCCACGGAAAAGGCCAGCCTCACCGTGGCCGATCCGGCGCAGGCTGCGGCCATCCTGCCGCAGGCTGTGGCGGCGATCGAAAAAGCGGGCTACGCGGTGCCCGCGCAAAGCGTGGATCTGCAGGTGAACGGCATGACCTGCGCGTCCTGCGTCGGCCGTGTGGAGCGTGCGCTCAAGAAGGTGCCCGGAGTGCAGGAGGCGGTGGTGAATCTCGCGACCGAACGTGCCAGCGTGCAGCTGCAGGGCGGCGTGACGGTGGGCGCCCTGATCGCGGCGATTGAAAAGGCCGGCTATGAAGCGCAGCCCGTGGCGCACAGCGCCGGCGCGACTGGCGAGGACGCCACAGCCCAGCGCCAGGCACAGGAGCTCGAATCGCTCAAGCGTTCCCTGATCTTTGCGACCCTGTTCGCACTGCCCGTGTTTCTGCTGGAAATGGGCGGTCACATGGTGCCCGCGTTTCACCACTGGATTGCGGGCAGCATCGGCACGCAGAACAGCTGGTACATCCAGTTCGCGCTGACGGCCGTGGTGCTGTTCGGGCCGGGGCGGCGCTTTTTCGAGAAAGGCGTGCCCGCGCTGCTGCGCGCAGCGCCCGACATGAATTCGCTGGTCGCGGTGGGCACCTCGGCGGCATTCACCTATTCGGTGGTCGCGACCTTTGTGCCGCAATGGCTGCCTGCAGGCACCGTGAATGTGTACTTCGAAGCCGCGGCCGTCATCGTGGCACTGATCCTGCTGGGCCGCTTTCTGGAGGCGCGTGCCAAGGGCAATACCTCGGAGGCCATTCGCCGCCTGGTGCAGCTGCAGGCCAAGACCGCGCGCGTGCGCAAGGGCGGCCATGTCCAGGAAATCGATATCGCCCAGGTGCGTGCCGGCGATCTGATCGAAGTGCGTCCCGGCGAGCGCATTCCCGTCGATGGTGAGGTCATTGAAGGCCGCAGCTTTGTCGACGAATCCATGATCAGCGGCGAGCCCGTGCCGGTCGAGAAGGTCGAGGGCGCCGAAGTGGTGGGCGGCACGGTCAATCAGAACGGTGCGCTGGCTTTCAGAGCCACCAAGGTGGGTGCCGATACGCTGTTGGCACAGATCATTCGCATGGTGGAGCAGGCCCAGGGCAGCAAGCTGCCGATCCAGGCGCTGGTGGACAAGATCACCATGTGGTTTGTGCCGGCCGTCATGGCCGCGGCCCTGCTGACCTTTGTCATATGGCTGATCTGGGGTCCCGACCCCGCGCTGAGCTTTGCCCTGGTCAATGCCGTGGCCGTGCTCATCATTGCCTGCCCCTGTGCCATGGGGCTGGCCACGCCGACTTCCATCATGGTGGGAACCGGGCGTGCCGCGCAAATGGGAGTGCTGCTGCGCAAGGGCGAGGCACTGCAGCAGCTCAAGGATGCCAGGGTGGTGGCGGTGGACAAGACCGGCACGCTGACCCGTGGCCGTCCCGAGCTGACCGATCTGGTGCTGGCCGACGGCTTTGAGCGCGGCGCCGTGCTGGCGCAGGTGGCTGCCGTGGAAGACCGTAGCGAGCACCCGATTGCGCGTGCCATTGTCGATGCGGCCAAGGCCGAAGGGCTGGAGATTCCGGCCATCAGCGATTTCGCATCGGTGACCGGTTTCGGCGTGCGTGCCGTGGTGCTGGGCGACCAGGTGGAGATCGGCGCCGACCGGTTCATGCGCGAAATTGGCCTGAGCGTTGACGGTTTTGCGGCCGAGGCCGAGCGCCTGGGCAGCGAAGGCAAGACGCCGCTGTATGCAGCCATCGGCGGACGGGTGGCGGCCATGATTGCCGTGGCCGATCCGATCAAGCCCACCAGCAAAGCCGCGATCGATGCCTTGCACGCTCTGGGCCTGAAGGTGGCCATGATCACCGGCGACAACCGTCACACGGCCGAGGCGATCGCCAGGCAGCTGGGCATTGACGAGGTGGTGGCCGAGGTGCTGCCCGGCGGCAAGGTCGAGAGCGTGAAGCGCCTCAAGGCCGAGCATGGCACGCTGGCCTATGTGGGCGATGGCATCAACGACGCACCGGCCCTGGCCGAAGCCGATGTGGGCATTGCCATAGGCACGGGCACCGATATCGCCATCGAGGCGGCCGATGTGGTGCTGATGTCGGGCGATCTCTCGGGTGTGCCGAATGCGATCGCGCTGTCCAAGGCCACCATGAAGAACATTGGCGAGAACCTGTTCTGGGCCTTTGCCTACAACGTGGCGCTGATACCGGTGGCGGCTGGGCTGCTCTATCCGTTCAACGGCATGCTGCTGTCGCCCGTGTTTGCCGCTGGGGCCATGGCGCTGTCCAGCGTATTCGTGCTCTCCAACGCACTGCGGCTCAAGCGCTTCAAACCCGCTCTCTGACAAGAGGGCCGGCAGCAACGGATGGACAGGCGCCGGAAGATGTTCCGGCGCTTATCCCTTGGCCAGGGCTATTGTCTGGGCAGTTGTGGCACGTCCACGAAGTCGTCAAGGCTCAGTCCTTTTTCCTGCAGCAGGGCTTCGAGCACGGGCTTGAGCCGGCCCAGGCTGGCTTCCACGGTTTCGCGCACGGTATCGACCACCACCTGGGTGCTGCGCTCGATCTCGATATTGACCAGATCGCCGACCTTCTTGTCGCCGAACACCGTCATGCGCAGGGTTTCGGGAATCAGCCAGACCTCGAACCAGCCCTCCTTGCGGTTCACCTCCGCCACCGTCAGGCTGGCGCCGTTGACGGCGATATAGCCCTTGGCAAACACATAGGGGCGAAAGGCCTCGGGAATGCCGAAGCGGATCTTGTGATTGGTCTCGGTCTGCATCACCTCCAGCAGCGGCGCCATGAAGTCCACATGGCCCGACAGCGGGTGGCCGCCAATCTCGGCACCGTCCTTGGCGGCGCGCTCCACATTGAGCGTGTCGCCGGCCTTGCAGCTGCCCAGCGTGGTGATGTTCAGGCTTTGCAGCATCACATCAAAGCTGGCGCTGGTGGGCGAGAGGTTTTCGGTCACCGTCAGGCAGACGCCGTCATGCGAGACGCTGGCGCCAATGGCCAGATCCTGGCAGAAGCCTTCGGGGAACTCCATGATGAAGGTGCGCAGGCCGTCCTGGTCGCGCAGCGCGGCAATCTTTGCCACGGCCTGAATGATGCCGGTAAACACGGGGCAGACTCTCTTATCAACAGGCGGGCGCCGGGCGCCAGCCTTGGGTCAAAACGGCTATTTTGCCTGTTTGCCCGGTAACCCGGCCAGCGTCTAGGCGAAGGTCGGTCGGCCTTCCCAGAAGCCGCTGATCAGCGCCTCGGGCTTTTTGAGCGCACGCACCCAGGCGCAGTCCGGCCAGGCCTGCATCTGCACATTCATGCCCGCAAACACGCCATAGCCCGGGCCTGCCGCGATTTCGCCAGCGGCCTGCAGGGTCTCGCCGCTGCGGATGCTGCAGGCCGCGCGGATATCGCCCTGGGCCTTGATGCCCCAGCCGGCCTGAATATGGTTGCCGCAGAGGATGGCGTCGTTGCCGGCAATGCCGTGGCCTACATCGAGCAGGCCCTGCACCTCGATGGCGCCGCCTGCTTTCAGGCCCTTGCCGCAGTGCATATCGCCTTGCACCTGCACCTCCTGGCCGATATGGGCATTGCCCTTGAGCTTTACATGGCCGCCGCCGCGCAGCTCCCAGCCACAGCGCAGGTCTTCGGCGCGCACCTCGCCTTGCACCTCCACGCTCCAGGCCGCCTTGATGCTGCCGCCGGCCTGCAGAAGTTCACTGGCAAAGATGGCGCCGCCGCATTGAATCTCTTCGCCCGCTTCGAGCTTGCCCGCCCGTATGCCGCCGCCCGCCTGCAGGCAGCGGCCTACCAGCAGCTGGCCGGTGACGCGCACATCGCCGTGCACGATCAGTGTGCCGGCATAGACGAAGTGGTCGGCCTCCAGATGCTCGAGCTCCAGCACGCTGTTGGTGGAGCCGAAGTTCTCCAGCAGCCAGCGTGCATCTTCCACACGGCCTGCGGCCACCTGGGTGTCCATGGCAGCCTGGTAGTCCCCGCCGGCCAGGTTGTTGCGCACAAACCAGCGGTAACCCATGGCACAGGGATTTTTGCCGCGCAAGAAATTTTGAGTGAGTTCCATGTCCATGGCTGACCTCCGGATCGTCCTTTGAGCAAGATGCGGTGCGCGTGGCAGTACAGGGCCGCGAAGGCGTGGACGTACCTCTCCCATGCACCAGGGAAATGCTGTTCTGGAAGGCCGTGCGGAGGATGTGAGCTGTGTGCTTCAAGCCTTCCGCACGGCGGCGGAAAGCATGGCCGTGACACCGCTCAGGCTCACGAATGCGGTGGGAATGCCATGGCGGCGGGTGTGTAGCGCACGCAGCACGCAGGCACGCGCGGACAGCTCTGCAGCAAGGGCAAAGCGGCGCAGGCGGGCGGCGGTGGACAGGTGCAGGCAGGCCATGGCAGGGAAGGTGTAAGAGCCCCGATTATGCCGCGCGGCCCGGGCTGGTGCAGATGACCCCCTGCTTGTCCGTTATTTCATGGCGCTGTGCATGGCCGGGCGCCGCGCAAGGGCCGCCCCGCAGCGTCGGTGCCGTCCCCCTCCGGCGAAGCCGGAGAGGGGGAAGACGCGCAGCGGCACAGGAGGGCTCTATCTCAGCGGCTTTGCGCTGCGGCCTGGCACAGACGCTCAACGGCCTGTGCGATCTGCGGCACTTCGGGTGCGGCAAACGACATGCGCAGCGTGTGCAGGTCGGGGTCGGCCGGATAGAAGGCCTTGCCTGGCACATAAATCACGCCCAGGGCCACGGCGGCGTCGAAGAGCTTTTGAGGATCGATGCGGCGGTCCAGCTCGGCCCAGACAAACATGCCGCCTGCGGGGCGCGAGCAGCGTATGCCGCTGTCCGGCGCCGCGTTCAAGCCCTGGACCAGGGCCTGCATGCGTCGCTGGTATTCCTGGCGCGCGCGCTGCACGGTGGCCGGGTAGCGCCCGCTGCCCAGATAGCAGGCGGCGACCGACTGCGTCAGCGGCGAGGTGCACAGGTCGGCGGTTTGCTTGGCCACCGTGCAGCGGCGCAGCAGCGGCGCGTCGGCCAGCATCCAGCCCACGCGCAGCGCGGGCGCAACGGTCTTGGACAGGCTGGACAGATAGACCACCGGGTTGCTGCCGCCCGCCGCCAGCCGCTCGCCCGCGGCGCGTACGGTGCCAGGCATGGCCTGGGGGAGACTGTCGGCATCGTCGAAGCGCAGCTCGCCATAGGGATCGTCCTCGACCACCCAGAAGCCGTGCTGCCTGGCCAGTTGCACCAGAGCCTCGCGGCGCTCGGCCGCCAGCAGCGTGCCGCGCGGGTTGGAGAAGTTCGGCACGGTGTAGAGCAGCTTGGGGTGCTGGTCGACGGGCAATGCGGCCAGCAGATCGGCCAGGGCTTTGGTCTGCAGGCCTTGCTCGTCCATGGGAATGGGCAGGATGCGCGCCTGCGCCAGACGCAGAGCCTGCAGCGTGGCCGGATAGGCGGGCACCTCGACCAGCACCGTGTCGCCGGGCTCGACGAGCACGCGCACCAGCAGGTCAAAGGCCTGCTGCGATCCGGTGGTCACGAGGATGTCGGCGGCCGTCGCCTGCATGCCGCGCTCGCGCGCCTGCTGCGCCAGGGCCTCACGCAGTTCGCTCAGGCCTTCGGTGGCGCCATATTGCAGCGCGCCCGGACCCTGTGTCATGGCCTGCGCGGCGGCCTGGGCCAGGCCTTCGGCATCGAAGAGGCTGGGCGATGGATAGCCGCCGGCCAGCGAGATCATGCCGGGGCGAGAAAGATAGGGAAACAGCTCGCGTATCGGCGATCCCGCAGGCTCGGCAAACACGGCGGCAAAGGGTGCCAGTGCGCTGTCCTGACTCATGCCGCAGCTCCCGACAGCAGCCCGAGAACCTGGGCCCTGGATTGTTGCTCGCTGGCCTCGTACAAGGCGATTTCGTCATGCACGCGTGCGCCCAGTGCGCTCTCGAAGACCTGCTGCGCGGCATGGGCCTGGTATTGCTTTTGCTCCTCGCCGCCGAGGTTGGACTGGAAGATGCCGGCCGCGCTCACGGGCAGGAAATCCTCATAGGTGATCGGCTCGGCCTGCACCAGTCCCTTGCCGATCAGCGCTTCCAGATCTGCCTCGGCAGCGTCCTGGGGCAACTGAGCCTGAGCATGTTCGGTCAGGCTGTAGCGGTAGAAGGCCAGACCCTGGCGGCGAAGTTCCTCGTGGGTGTCGGGAAACTGCGTGAAGACCTGTTGCAGGCGGTGTGCATAGTCGGGCGCGGCGCTGCCCGCGCTGTCTATGCCGCGCACCAGACCCAGCAGCTCGTCGTACAGAGCGCGGCCCTTGCGTGTCAGCGCGACGCCGCGCTGCTCGATCTCGCCAAAGCGGGCGGTATGGGCGCCGGCATTGTCCGCGTTGGCGTCGGCATCGGTAAAGCGCACGGCCTCCTTGAGCGCCTTGAAGCTGGTCTGGCGCAGCAGGATCGGGCAGGCGCGCTGCGGCGGGCCTTCGACCACGTCCTTGGCATCCATGCCGCGCGCGGGCATATCGGCCTGGGCCAGGTCGATGTCCAGCGTGCGCGGCGTCAGATGGTTGATGTGGGGTCCCTTGAAGCACACCACATCGGCCACCAGGCGGTGGGCTTTCTGCAGGGCGTTGTAGGTCGCGGCATCCACGGTGGCGTCGCTGTGCCAGCGGAAGGTCTCCAGGGCCTGCTGCACAAAGGCGTCGGCATCGCCGCTGTCCAGGCCGCCGTCACGCTCGGCCTGGGCAATGAGCTCCAGTGCGCGC
This sequence comes from Comamonas testosteroni TK102, assembly GCF_000739375.1. Lineage (NCBI taxonomy): Bacteria > Pseudomonadati > Pseudomonadota > Betaproteobacteria > Burkholderiales > Comamonadaceae > Comamonas > Comamonas testosteroni. The sequence continues at coordinate 691,692 of NZ_CP006704.1, forward strand.
GGCGTGAAGATGCGACGGCGCTGGAGGATCTCGGCGGCCTGCGCGCGCAGCGCCTCATCGGCGATCAGCTCCAGACGCAGCAGCGAGGTGAAGACGCGAAACGGGTTGGCCAGCAGTGCCTCGTCGTGAACGGGGCGAAAGGCGGTGGAGTGCACTGGAACGCCGGCCACCGAGAGGTCGTAATAGCCCACGGGCTCCATGCCCATCACGGCGAACAGGCGGCGCAGCGTGGCCAGTTCCTCGGCCGTGCCCACGCGGATGGCGCCATGGCGCTCCACATCCAGGCGTTCAAGCTCGCCGCTGCTGCTCATGCGCTGGCGCAGCTCGGGATCGGCCTGCAGCGTCAGAGCGTTGACATCGGCAACCAGGTCGATCAGCGTGCCGTACTGGGGCACTTCCTTGCGGTACATCTCGGACATGGCGCGCGAGAAGCGCGTGCGGATCTCGTTGGAGGAGACAAATCGGGCAGCTGTGGAAGAGGCGTGGGGCGTGGCGCTCATGACGGAACAGAAGGGTCTTGGGGGTCGTGGGATGGCCGCGCCGCTGGCGTGGCCGCAGGAATATGCAGGATGTTGTGCGTCGCCATGACTTTGGTCAAACGATAATCCTGCCTCCAGGTCATACCTAAACGGAATGAACCTGCTGGCAGCCCCCACACTTACCGGTTCGTTCCATGCAGCTATCCCGTCGCTTTCTGCCCCCCATGTCCCTGCTTTGCGCCTTCGAGGCTTCGGCGCGGCACCAGAGCTTTACTGCGGCGGCCGCCGAGCTGCACCTCACGCAAAGTGCCGTCAGCCGCCAGATCCGCGCGCTGGAAGAGCGGCTGGGCACGGAGCTGTTCGTGCGCGAGCGCCAGACCGTGCGCCTGAGCGCTGCGGGTCAGGTCTATGCGCAGGAGATTCGTGCGGCCCTGGCGCGCATCTCCAATGCCACGCTGGGCTTTCGCACCAATCCCCAAGGCGGGAGCCTGAACCTGGCCATCCTGCCGACCTTCGGCACGCGCTGGCTGGCGCCTCGGCTGCCGCAGTTCTTCAGTGCCCACCCGGGCATCACCATCAATCTGACCACGCGGCTGTCGCAGTTCGATTTCCAGCTCGAAGCCGTGGATGCCGCCATTCATTTCGGCCTGCCGAACTGGCCGGGCGCGGAGCTGGAGTTCCTCATGAGCGAGACCGTAGTGCCGGCCTGCAGCCCCGATGTGGCGGCCCGCCATGGTTTTGCCCGGCCCCAGGACCTGCTGCGCGCGCCGCTGCTGCATCTGGCGTCGCGTCCCGACGCGTGGCAGCGCTGGTTTGGCAGTCAGGGCTGCCAGGGCGGTGATATGCAGGGCATGCTGTTCGATCAGTTCGCCACGGCGGCGCAGGCGGCGATTGCCGGCGTGGGCGTGGCGCTGCTGCCCAAGTTTCTGATCCTGCGCGAGCTGCAGGCTGGCGATCTGGTCCAGGCCCTGCCGCAACTGCCCGAGGTGCAAAGCGCCGAACGCTACTACCTGGCCTGGCCGACCAGCCGCTCGGCCTATCCGCCACTGCAGGCCTTCCAGGGCTTGCTCAAGCAGGTCGCGCAGGAGTTCGCTTCCTCTGCACCGCTGTAATGTAAAAAAGGAGCTGCTAGCGCAGCTCCTTCAAGGGATTCAGCAATGAATATGTCTGAAGTGCTTTACCAGCATGCGCAACCAGCTATCAATAAAGCATGGATCCAAGCGCAGGCCGGTGGTTGCTTCAGCTGTTGTAGGCTTCCAGCGGCTTGTCATTGGGTGCTTGCAGCAGCTGCTTGAGCGTCTCGCTCATGGGCAGGTTCAGCGGCATCTCCTTGGGCGGAATGGGCTGCATAAACCATTTGTCGTAGATCTTTGCTACTTCGCCGGACTTCATCATGCGCACCAGGGCATCGTCCACGGCCTTCTTGAAGCCGGGATCGTCCTTGCGCATGAGCAGCGCGATGGGCTCCGATCCCAGCGCCTCGCCCACGATCTTGTAGCCCTTGGGGTCCTTGGCGTTGGCGATCACCCCGGCCAGCAGGTTGTCGTCGAGCACGAAGGCGTCCGCGCGGCCGGACTCCAGCATCAGAAAGCTCTCGAAGTGGTCCTTGCCCAGCTGGGTCGGCAGCTTGACATTGTTCTCATGGCTGTATTTGCGCAGCAGCTGCACGGCGGTGGTGCCGGCCGAGGCTGCCACGGTCTTGCCGTCGAGCTGCTTGAACGAGGTCACGGGCGAGTCCGCACGCACGGCCATGCGCACCTGGCTGACATAGGTGGTGACGGCAAAGGCGACCTGCTTCTGGCGGCTGAGGTTGTTGGTCGTGGGGCCGCAGCCCAGATCCACCGTGCCGTTCTGCACCAGAGGCATGGTGTTCTGCGCGGTAATGGCCATGTATTCGATCTTGGCGCTGGGCGCTATCTGGGCCAGAACCTTCTCGCACAGCTCCACGTGGTAGCCGGTGAAGCGGTGGTTGGCGCCTATGGCATAGGCCATGGGGGCGGAGCTCTCGCGCACGCCTATGACCACCTTGCCGGTCTTTTGCAGCTTCTCCAGCGTGCTGCCGGGGGCGGTCTGGGCCTGGGCACCGAAGGTGGTCATGGCGGCTACAAGGGCGGTACATGCCAGCGTCAGGTTCGCGGTCATCAGGCGCATGGGGGGTCTCCTCGGAAAGTGGGCGTATGGAAAACGCAATGCTGTTGTTGTTCGGTCGTTCCTGGTGCCGCGCATTGCTGCAGCCCGTGAACCGGCAGGACCTGTGGCCGCAACGGCCTGTCTGTCAATGTCCTGCAGCAACTATCCGGCAAATGGCGGCGGCTTCATAACGATGAAACGGAAGAAGGTCATGCTTGCGGCGTATGACCCTGCAGCGCGCGCTTCGGTGCGGCCGCAGGTGCGGCCACAGGCGCGGCAAAGCCATAGCGGGAAGGCAGATCGGGCTTTTTGGGTAATATCTGCGCCTATTGCACAGGCCCGCGCGCATCCATTTGCGACGCGTGCAGCCTTGTGTCGCCAGGGCCGGCCGTGCTGCTGCCGCCTGGTCAGGCTCCGTTTTCGGTTCGCGCAGCCCAGCCCGCAAGGGCGCCACAGAATGATTGTGCGTGCGTGAACCCGTTTTGAGACAGACTCCATGACTGCCAATACTCCCCCCTCATTCCTGAGCCGCATCGCCATCGCGATCGGCAGTTTCTTTGCCATCCTCGGTAACGGCCGTCTGGCCGCCGACGTGACCCGTGTGCGCGCCGGTGAGGCCTTTGCCGCCGACGTCGCGCCCAAGGAAGTGCGCGTGGAAGTGCCGGTCGAGAAGATCGTCGAGGTCCGCGTCGAAGTGCCGGTCGAGAAAATCGTGGAGAAGACCGTCGAGGTTCCGGTCGAAAAACGCGTCGAGGTGGAAAAACTCGTCGTCACCGACAGCGCCGCCCTGCAGTTGCTGGGACTGATGCAGCGCGAAGCCCGCTTTGTGGACTTCATCCAGGAAGACGTCGCCCCCTATACCGATGCCGAAATCGGCGCTGCCGCACGCGTGGTGCATGAAGGCTGCCGCAAGGTGCTGCGCGAGCATTTCACACTGAGCCCCGTGCGCAGCGAAGCCGAAGGTTCGCGCATCACATTGCTGGCCGGCTTTGACGCCGCTGCCGTGCGCCTGACAGGCAATGTGGTCGGTCATGCACCGTTCACCGGCACGCTGTCCCACCGTGGCTGGCTGGTGACGGAGGTCAAGCTGCCTCAGCTCATCGACAGCCAGGCCGCCAAGGTCATCGCCCAGGCCGAAGTGGAGCTGTAAACCATGAACATGTTTGCCTCCATCGCCGCATCCGGTGCGGCCCCCCAGGCCGCGCCCGTGGCTGCTGGCGCTCAGCCGCAAGGCGCTGCTGCACAGGTCGATGTTCCATCTGCCGGCGCTCGGTTCAGCATCGGCATCGATCTGGGCACCACGCACTGCGCGCTGTCCTATGTGAACAAGACCGCCAGCGATGGCGAGAAGGTGGTGCAGGGCGTGCTGGACATCCCCCAGCTCACGGCTCCCGGCAGTGTCGAGGCCAGGCCCCTGCTGCCGTCCTTTCTCTATCTGCCGCACCAGAGCGAGCTGACCGAGGCCGAGCGCAGCTTGCCCGGCGCGCCCGGCGATTTCATCACCGGTGAATTCGCCCGCAGCCGTGGCGCGGCCACGCCCATCCGTCTGGTGAGCAGCGCCAAGAGCTGGCTCTGCCACCCCGGCGTCGATCGCCGCGCCGGCATTCTCCCCGCCGATGCCCCCGAGGAAGTCAGCCGCATCTCGCCGCTGACCGCTTCCACCCGCTATCTCGAGCATCTGCGCCGCGCCTGGAAGCAAGCCCATCCAGAGGCCCCGTTCGAGCAGCAGGACATTACCGTCACCATCCCGGCATCGTTCGACCCCGCCGCGCGCGAGCTGACGGCCGAGGCCTGCAAGGCCGCAGGTTTTGCCAGACTGACGCTGCTCGAAGAACCCCAGGCCGCGCTGTACAGCTGGATCCAGGCCAGCGGCGGCCAATGGCGCAAGCAGGTCCGGCATGGTGACATCATCCTCGTCGTGGACGTGGGCGGCGGCACCACCGACCTGTCGCTGATCGCCGTGCTGGAGCGCGAAGGCAATCTGGAGCTGCAGCGCATTGCCGTGGGCGAGCACATTCTGCTGGGCGGCGACAACATGGATCTGGCCCTGGCCTATGGCGTGGCGCGCAAGCTGGCGGCCGAGGGCAAGCAGCTCGATGCCTGGCAAACCCGCGCGCTGGCCCATGGCTGCCGCGCTGCCAAGGAGCAGTTGCTGGCAGATAGCAACCTGCAGGCCGTGCCCGTGGTCGTGCCCAGCCGGGGCAGCAAGCTCATCGGCGGCAGCATCCGCACCGAAGTCACCAAGGACGAAGTGCTGGCCATGCTGGTCGAGGGCTTTTTCCCCAAGGTGGCCGTCAGCGACAAACCCAAGACCCGTGCGCGCGGCGCGCTCACGCAGCTGGGCCTGCCCTATGCGCAGGATGCCGCCGTCACGCGCCATCTGGCGGCCTTTCTGAGCCGCCAGGTTCATGCGCTGGCCGAGATCGAGGGCCTGAACGGCGATCAGATCGACGGCTCCACCTTTCTGCATCCCACGGCCATTCTGTTCAACGGCGGCGTGCTCAAGGCGCCGCAGATCGAGCAGCGCATTCTGGAAGTCATCAACGGCTGGCTGGACGACGAGGCCTGCGAGCCCGCGCGTCTGCTGGACGGTGCCAACCTCGATCTGGCCGTGGCGCGTGGCGCGGCCTATTACGGCCATATCGCCACCAGCGGCCGCGGCGTGCGCATTCGCGGCGGCACGGCCCAGTCCTACTACGTGGGCGTGGAGAGCAATATGCCCGCCATCCCCGGCATGGAGCCGCCCCTGTCCGCCCTGTGCCTGGCACCGTTCGGCATGGAAGAGGGCACGGAAGTCGCGCTGCCTGACGAAGAGTTCGGCCTGGTCGTGGGCGAGCCCGTGCGTCTGCGCTTCTTCGGCTCGTCCGTGCGCCGCACCGATCAGGTCGGCGCCATGCTGGACTTCTGGTCGCCCGAAGAGCTGGTGGAGCTGCAGGAGATCGAGCTGAATCTGCCCGCCGCCGGCCGTGCGGCCGGCGAGGTGGTGCCCGTGACCCTGGAGGCGCGCGTGACCGATATCGGCACCCTGGAACTCAATGCCGTTCCCGTGGGCGGAAGCGAGCGCTGGAAGGTGGAATTCGATGTGCGCGCGGAGACCTCTGCAGAGGTTGCCGAGTAAGGCCGTTGAGCCGCTTGGCTGCGAAAGCCCGCTGGTCGATTGGTTGGCGGGCTTTTTTGTTCTGGACACGGCTTACGCAGAAGCGGGTTCAGGCTGGGCGACTGCTTCTGCACCCAGGCCCTTGTTGCATTCTTGTTGGCGTAAGTTCTGCCGGAGTTTGCGGTCGCCTGTCTGCCCGTGTCCAAGGCATGTCGCCCAAACCAGCCAGTGGCAGAAGCGATCTGAAACAGAAACTTCAGGCCAGATCAGCCTCTGGCCCCGTCACAGAAAGCGCGATCAGCTCATTTTTTTGAGGAAGCAGGGCGCGCACCATGCCCACCAGCAACATGGCACGCGCCCGCCACTCAAGCAGAGGTCTAGAACGCGTGGCGCAGACCGATGCTCAGGCTGCTGGCATCCTGCCCATGGCCCACACCACCCTTGAAGTTATAGCCATAGGCCACGCCGGATCCGTTGTCGATGCGCGTGTAGGCCGCGTAGAGCTTGGTGCGCTTGCTCAGGTGGTGGTTGTAGCCAAGAATCCACTGGCGTGCGCTGCTGCCGGGCACATGGCTCCAGCGGCTGGCCCAGCCGTAGCCCAGGGCGACTTCCGAAGCGCCGGCCCGGTAAACCGCGGTCACGCGTGCCGCATCGCGGCTGCCGCAGCCGGCACCGCCATGGCTGCACAGCGAGCCTGAACCGTTGTCCGAACGCTGGTAGTAGGCGCCGATCTGCAGAGCGTTCCAGAGGTAGTGGCCGCGCAGGGCGAACTGCCTGTCGTCGCCCAGCTGGGTAAAGCCCGCCCCCAGGGCCAGCGCGCCGCGTTCCCAGTTGGCATAGAGGTCATAGCCGTTCTTCTGCACGGTGCCAGCCGTCTTTTCGTGCAGCGATGCCTGGGCTTCCACCGTCAGTCCGGCCATGACCGGGCTGCGGTAGGCAATCTTGTTGGTGTTGCGCATCACATAGTCGTAGAGCGCATCGGCGATGGCTCCGGTGTCGTGGTTGGGTTCGTCCAGCGCACCATAGTCGGCAATGCCGAAATAGGTGGCGGCACCGAAGCGGCCCAGACGCAGCTTGCCCAGGCTGCCCGATAGGTTGACTTCGCTCTGGCGCTGAAAGGCCAGCGCGCCGGTGCTGCCTGTGCCGGCACCGGTGTCGGACTCAAAGCCGGATTCGAGCTGAAAGCCGGCCCTGAGGCCGCCGCCCAGGTCTTCACTGCCCACAAAGCCAAAGCGCGAGTTGTTGTTGAGCAGTCCGGTCAGGCTGTTGGCGCCGACCTTCTGGTGCTCGAGCGAGGTGTTGAGACGGCCATAGATCTGCACGCTGCTTTGTGCGAGTGCGGCGGAAGCTCCGGCGGTGGCCAGAGCGGCGAAGAGGATACGAGACACAGTTGTTGTTTTGACTGGCATGTAGCGGCTAGCCTTCGATCTTTGCTATGAAACTTGCGCGAACCTGCGCGCTTGTAACAAGGCAAATCCCGTGCCAGCGGACATGCACCGGTTTGGACTGTGGTCTCCTTGAGGTCCTGCCCGCGCCTGCGTTCGGCAGCACTGCTGCGCAACAGGTTGACGGACTACGTGTGCTTTGGGGCAATCTCTCTGAGAGAGTCGGATACCTGCTCGGCCAGAGGCCGGCTGCGATTGTGTGCAGCTCTAGAAGACGCGACCCTCTTCCAGATGGGTACGTGTGCCATTGAGTTCATAGTCGCCCACGACCCGTGATTTGTGCAGCAAGGGGTTGTGGCTGAAGATGGTGCGCAGATTGCGCCAGTGCCTGTCCAGATTCAGCTTGCGTGAGGTGACCGAGGCTCCACCAACCTCGAACAGCCGCTCGGCGGCGTTGAGAGCCAGGCGGCTGACGACGAGCTGTGTCTTGGCCGTGGCCAGTGCGCCATGCAGCACGATGTTCTCGGTGTCGTCATGCTCCAGCAGCAGTGCCTCGGCGCCCAGGTCGAGCTGGCGGGCGTTTTCTGCCACCAACTGGTCTATGGCATAGCTGGCTGCGGCCAGCTCTCCCACCACGGCCTGCACGAAATGATCATCGCACGAACGCTCGGCAGGACTGTGCATGGCCGGGCGTCCGAGGTGCAGTACATAGTGACGTGCATCGCTGAAGAGGTTGCGCACTATGCCGGCTGCGGTGGCCACCAGAATCAGCTGTCGTAGTGCCGAAGCATGGCGGCCAGGCAATTGCTCACGGGAGCTGGGACTGATCTCGTCGTCGTAGACCAGCACATTGTCCAGCTCCACGCTGCCGCTGGCCGTCAGGCGCTGGCCCATGCCGTCCCAGTCGTCGAGCACGCGCACGCCTTCGCGCTGAACGGGTATCACAGCCGTGATGCCCTGCTCCTGTGCGTTGACGGCAAAGACATTGAAATAGTCCGCATAGGCGGTTCCGGTGGCGTAGTACTTTTTGCCATTGAGGCGGTGGTGTTCTCCCTCGCGCCGCAGTGTCGAGGTACTGATACCTGCGCGTGCCGTGCCCAGCTCGGTGAATGCACCGCCGAACAGCTTGCCTTCCAGCACCCAGCCGATCTGGCGCTGTGCGAGCGGCGAAGGGCTTCGGTCCAGGCGCAGCAGCTCGGTCGTGTTGAAGTGAGTGCGCAGTGCATGGGCAACGTTCGAATCTGCTGCAGCGAGCGTGGCAACCACCTCGATGACATCGGCGATGGATCCGCCGGGGCCGCCTTGCTCGCGACCTATGCGCAGTGCCCCTATGCCTGAAGCACGCAGCAGATCAAAAGCCGCAAAAGGGGCTTCGCGCTGCAGCTCGCGCTGCGCCGCGCCGGGAGCAATGGCTGCGGCGAGCTGCGGCAGACCCGAGAGTATGTCTGTGCGGCCTGGGCGAGCGGATGGCGCTGCAGATTCCTGTGCGGCCGCGGCTTGCCGCAGAGGTGTGACGAATGCATTCATCGGTGATGGCCTGTTTCGGACTTTGAGCGGCAGACGCCACCGTGAAAGCCAGGTCAGGCAGAAGTTTCACGATGGTGCCTGCAGAGGCGTCTGCCGGCCTATGCGGCGGCAACGTAGGGAATGCGGCCTTCCACAGGGTGACCGGGGTCGGTGAAGCCCAGTGTTGAAGGATGGCCCGCAGCTACCAGGCGGTTGACCAGGGCTTCGTCCTCGGCAGTGAACCGGTAGTTCAGGGCACGGATATAGCCTTCCCACTGCTCGGGAGTGCGGGGGCCGGCAATTGCAGAGGTGATCAGGCGGTTGTTGAGCACCCAGGCCAGAGCAAAATCGACGGTGCTGATGTCGCGCGCGTCGGTGTGCTGTTTGATTTCGGCAGCGATGTCGATGGATTCGGGACGCCACTCGGTCTCCAGCAGGCGTTTGTCCTTGCGTGCGGCGCGTGAGCCAGGATCGGCAGTTTCCAGGCTCGGGTACTTGGCCGTCAGCACGCCTCGCGCGAGAGGGCTGTAGGAGACCACGCCCAGTCCATAGGCTGCAGCCGCCGGCAACTGCTCTGCTTCGGCCGTGCGGTTGACGATGTTGTAGAGCGGCTGGCTGGCGATGGGGCGGTCTATGCCTTCGGCATCGGCCAGGTGCGCCACCTCGGCAATGCGCCAGCCGCGGAAGTTGGACAGGCCAAAGTAGCGCAGCTTACCGGCGCGGATCAGATCGCCGATGGCGCGGACTGCCTCGCCTAGCGGGGCATCGAAATCTGCGCGATGAAAGTACAGCAGGTCAATGTAGTCTGTGCCAAGGCGGCGCAGGCTGTTTTCCACCGATTCGATGATCCATTTGCGCGAGGTGCCGGCACGATTGGGGCCTTCGCCTAGCGGGTTGCCGAACTTGGTAGCCAGAACCCAGTCGTTGCGGTCTGCGGCCAGGGCACGACCCACAACCTGCTCGGTCACGCCCTTTTGATAGACGTCGGCGGTATCGATGAAGTTGATGCCCTGGGATTTGGCCCTGGCGATGATCTCATGCGAGGTCTTTTCATCGGTGGGGCCTCCAAACATCATGGTGCCCAGTGCGAGGCGGGAGACTTTGAGGCCGCTGCGGCCCAGATAGCGATAGGTCATGGAGATGGCTTTGATCGGTGGTTAGTGGAGAAAGGAAATCACAGAGGTCTGTGGATGGTGGCAAGCGACCTGGTGGCCGCCTCCCAGATCGGTCAATGCAGGCTCCTGCCTCAGGCACAGTTCGCTGGCCCTGGGGCAGCGAGGATGGAAACGGCAGCCCGACGGCAGGTTCTGCGGACTTGGGAGATCGCCGCTCAGCGGGGCTGCCTGCCGGTGGCGGGATGGGTCGGGCACGGCATCGATCAAGGCCTGGGTGTAGGGGTGGCGAGGAGTGCTCCAAAGGCTGCGGCGATCGGCGCTCTCGACGATGCGCCCCAGATACATGACTAGCACGCGGTCGGCAAAATACTGCACCACGGACAGATCGTGCGAGATGAACAGGTAGGAGAGACCGAACTCGCGTTTCATCTCGACCAGAAGGTTCAGAATCTGGGCCTGAATCGACAGGTCCAGGGCTGACACCGGCTCGTCGCAGACCACCAGATCTGGCTGCAGCATCAGAGCCCGTGCAATGCCCAGGCGCTGGCGCTGGCCGCCCGAGAATTCATGCGGGTAACGACTCAAAGCGCTGCGCGGCAGGCCTACGCGGTCGAGCAACTGCTCCACTTGCCTGCGGCGCTGGGAACGATCACCGAGGCCATGCACCTGCAACGGTGTCTCGAGAATGCTGCCAATGCTGTGGCGCGGATTCAGCGAGGCGAACGGGTCCTGGAAGATCATCTGCATGCGCTTGCGCAGGCCGCGCAACTGAGCGCCCTTGAGCGGCAGGATGTCCTGCCCGTCGAGCGTGATATGCCCTGCCGTCGGTGTTTCGAGCCGCAGCAGGCTGCGACCCAGGGTGGATTTGCCGCAACCCGACTCGCCCACCAGGCCCACGGTTTCGCCGCGTTCCACGGTGAAGGAAACGCCGTCCACGGCGCGCAGCACGCCCTTGGGCAATTTGAAATGGGTCTGAAGATCGCTGACGTTCAGCAGGCTCATGGCAATCCTAGGAAAAATTGGCGTTCTGCGTGGCAGCGGCAGGCAAGGTGACGGGGCAGGCACTGAGGCGCTTTGGTCCGGCATCCATCAGTGGCGGCACGGCGATGCGGCAATAGGCCTGGGTGTGCGGGCAGCGCGGGGCGAAGGCACAGCCTTGCTGGCCGATGGCCGAGGCGATACTGCCGCGAATTTCGCTCAGGGGGCCGTCCTGATAATGCGCTCCGGGCTGCAGCCGCGGCGATGCAGCCAGCAGACCCCGGGTATAGGGATGCAGGGGGTGCTCGAAAAGCGGGCCGGGGCTTGCCTGCTCGACCTCGCGGCCGGCATACATGACGACCACGCGATCGGCCCATTGCGACACCACGCCCAGGTCATGGGTGATCAAAATCAAACCTATGGACAGTTCCTTGCGCAGGCGATCCAGCAGATCCAGCACCTGGGCCTGGATGGTCACATCAAGGGCCGTTGTCGGCTCGTCCGCAATCAGCAGGCGCGGGCTGCAGGCAATGGCCATGGCGATCATCACGCGCTGGCGCATGCCACCTGAGAGCTGATGCGGAAAGTCGTCCACCCGCCGCTGGGGATCGGGGATGCGGACGGTGTCCAGCAGCTCCACGGCGCGCAGCCGCGCCGACCTGGCGGAAAGTCCCTCATGCTGGCGCAGCACCTCGGCGATCTGCCAGCCGACGGAGTAGACGGGGTTGAGCGATGTCATGGGCTCCTGAAAGATCATGCCGATCTCGCGCCCACGCAGACGTCGCATCGATTGCTCATTCAGCTGCAACAGATCGTGGCCGTTGAAACGGACTTCGCCCTCGGCGATACGCGCCGCGCGCGGCAGCAGCCTCATGAGCGCCAGTGCTGTCAGCGATTTCCCCGAGCCCGACTCGCCGACGATGGCCAGGGTCTCGCCAGCATTGACGTAAAAGCTCAGTCCACGCACCGGATCATGCTGCGGGAAACGGATGCTCAACCCGCGTACATCGAGCAAGGTCTGTCCGCTCATTCAGCGCTCCTGCGAAAAACGTGGGTTCAGCGCGTCGTTGAGGCCGTCGCCGATGAGGTTGAAGGCCAGCACGGCAAACACTATGGCCAGGCCCGGCGCGGCGGTCAGATACCAGGCGGTACGCAGCAGCTCGCGCCCCGCGCCGATCATGCTGCCCCAACTGACGACATTGGGGTCGCCCATGCCCATGAAGGACAGCGCGGATTCCAGCAGAATGGCCGAGGCCACCATGACCGAGGAGGTGACGATGATCGGGGGCAGGGCATTGGGAAGGATTTCGCGCAGGATGATGCGGGCATGCGAGTAGCCCAGGGCACGCGCGGCCAGCACAAAGTCCTTTTCGCGCAGCGAACGGAACTCGGCGCGCACCAGGCGAGCCACGGTCGGCCAGGTCACCAGACCTATGGCCATGACGATCGTGCCTATCGCCGGTTGTGCAATGGCGACCAGAACGACCAGCAGGATGAAGCCGGGAATGGTCTGGAACAGCACCACCACGCGCTGCAGCACGTCATCGACCCAGCCTCCGAAATAGCCGCTGATCGAGCCGATACCGATGCCCAGGCTCAGACCGATCAGGGTTGCCGAGATGCCTACCAGCAGCGAAATCCGGGCGCCGTGGGCAATGCCGGCCGCTACATCACGCCCCATGGAATCGGTGCCGAGCAGAAACTGCGAGTCCTGGCCTGGCCAGAGAAAGGGCTGGGCCACCATGTCCAGCGGATCGCCGGGATAAAGCCAGGGGGCAGCCAGGGCCAGCGCCAGAACCGCCAGCAAAAAGGCGCAGCCCAGCATGGCCGTTGGGTTGTGCAGAAAAATGCGCAGTGCTCGATGGCCCTGGCTTGTGCTGCCTGCACTGGCCTCGCTGGTGGTGGTACGCACTGCATCGGGTGCGTGCACATTGGGCCAGGGGGGCGCCGGCTCGGGCGCTGCGGCCTCGTTGCGCGCGGCAGTCGCAGCCGATGTAGCCGCGTTCGGTGCGGTCTGCAGCAGATCAGGTGTGGATGACAGGGACATCAGCGAACCTCGATGCGCGGGTCCAGCCACGCGTGCAGCAGATCGACCAGCACATTGGCGGCGATCACCAGCAGGGAAGAAAGAAACAGCACGCCCATCAGCACATTGAAGTCACGGCTGAGCACGGCTTCGAACGCGAGCCGACCCAGGCCAGGCCAGCTGTAGACGGTTTCGACGACCACGGCGCCGCCAAGCATGCCGCCCAGGTGCATGCCCGCCATGGTCGTGACGGGTAGCAGGGCGTTGCGCAATACATGGCGCAGCGTGATGCGCCAGGGAGAAAGGCCCTTGGCTGCTGCGGTGCGCACAAAGTCCTGGGACTGCACCTCCAGCATGGCCGCACGTGTCAGCCGCGCATAGATGGCGACAAAGAACAAGGCCAGCGAGGTGGCAGGCAGGACCATGTAGCGCAACTGGTCCAGCACGGCAGCCAGACCGCTGAGCTGCGAGCCAATGCTGGCCGATCCGCCGCTGGGCAACCAGCCCAGCTGCACCGAGAACAGCACGATCAGCATCAGCCCGACCCAGAAGCCCGGCACCGAATAGAACAGCAGGGACAGCACCGAGAGCAGGCGGTCGGGCAGGCGGCCTGCGAAGTACGCCATGGCCGCGCCCAGCGCGATGCCCAGCGTCAGCGCGATGGACAGGGCCAGCCCCATCAGCAGCAGCGTGCTTGGCAGGCGCTGAGCTATCAGAGCCATCACCGGCATGTTGTAGCGTGGCGAGAAGCCCAGGCTGAGATGGGCGAGGTTGCCCAGATAGGCCTGCAACTGCTCGAACACTGTCAGATCGAGCCCGAAGCGCGAGCGCAGTGCCGCCAGGGTCTCGGCCGTGGCCGCGCCGGCTTCACCAGCCATGACATCGGCGGCATCGCCCGGCGTCAGCTGCAGCAGCAGAAAGTTCAATACGGCGACGCCCAGCACGGTGGGGACCGCATATTTCGCATTGGACCAAAGCGAGCGTAATAAACGTGGAGTGGCACTCATGGGGATTCGTGTGTTAATCCATGAATGATAGAGGCGTAAATATTCAGTGAAATCTGTTTATTGAGCCTGATTTCTTATATCGATCATTGAAAAATAAATAAGAAAGATTTCATGAGTGAATTATTGGAGAAGTACAGATTATATTTTTGAGATTCTTGTTTATGTTTGAAAAATCTATAGGCGTGAGTATTCGGATTTGCTTGAGGGGCAAGGGCTTGGCATATTTCTGAATATGCAAATGCGAAATTATTGCTAGGGATATCAGAGTCGTCATGTGATTATTGGAAGGCGCTGTGATTCGGTATTTTCATTTCTATAGAAATATCTGCGTCACATATCAAGACCCCATGGCTGATCTATGACTTCTGCATTACGACCTGGCTCTCTCGTGGATTGGGAGAATTTCCCTTCACCTCTTGAATATTCCGAAAGCCCGCTTTCCAAGGCTTTCAATCAGCCGGTTCTGCTCGGCCTGTTTCTGCCCATACAGGCCGGTGGCTGGAGTGCTTCGACCTTGCCGCGCAGCACCGACTGGAGTTTTGACTACAACCGGGATCTGGTGCTTCACGCCGAGAAGCTGGGGTTCGACCTGGTGTTTGCCTTGTCGCAATGGCTGCCCAAGGGCGGGTATGGCGGAGTCTTCAATGGCCAGGCGCTGGATTCGTTTGCCACGACGGCGGCACTGACTTCTGTCACCAGCCGCATCATGCTGATCTCGACCATCCACGTGCTCTACGGACCTCTGCACCCCCTGCATCTGGCCAAGTGGGGCGCCACGCTGGATCACATCTCGGGAGGGCGCTGGGGCATCAATGTGGTGACGGGTCATCGCGAGGTGGAGCACAAGATGTTCGGCTGGGAGCAGATCGAGCATGACCAGCGCTATGCGCTGGCTTCGGAGTTCATCGAAGTGGTGCAGCGCCTGTGGGTCGATGAAGAGAATTTCTCGTTCTCGGGCCGCTCGCCCTGGAGGCTGGGCGGCGGCTTTGTGAGTCCCAAGCCGCGCTATGGCCGGCCGGTGCTGGTCAATGCCACGGGCTCGGAGGCGGGCATCGAATTCGCGGCCAGATACTCGGACCTGATTTTCATCACCAGCCCTGGCGCCTCGGACTTCGCGCGCGCCATCGAAGTGCTGCCCGACCATGCGGCGCGGGTCAAGCAGGTGGCGCGCAACGCGGGGCGATCAGTGCGCACCTTGCTCAATCCCATGGTGATCAGCCGTGAGACCGAGAAGGAGACCTGGGCCTATCACGATGCCATCGTGGCCCATCAGGACCTGCGCACACCCGAGGGCTTCAACAGCCACAAAAGCGATGCCCATGCCTGGAAGGGTCGTGCAGGTCTTGATGAGCCCAAGCGTCGGGCCATAGGTGGAAACATCGAAGTCATCGGCACGCCCGAGCAGGTGGTCGAGCAGTTCGTGCAGCTCAAGCGTGCAGGCATTGACGGCCTGCAGCTGAGCTTCTTCGACTTCAAGCCCGATCTGGAGTTTTTCGGTGATCGCATTCTGCCGCTCATGAAGCAGGCTGGTCTGCGCTTGTGAGCGCCGCCGTTCTGCATCGTCCTTCCTCTTTCTTGCTGATCTCTCCCATGCATACCATTTACAAGCCCATGTTCTGGGCTCTGCTGTCCGTGATTACTGCGGGCGCCCATGGCCAGACGCCGGCCACACCCGTCAAAGGGGGCACGGTGACTGCGGTGGTCGCCCAGGAACCCACCTCGCTGGTATCGTTTCTGGACACCAAGACCGACAACCGCGATATCAGTGCCAAGATCACCGAAGGCCTGTTGCGCTATGACGCTCAGTTCAAACCCCAGCCGTTGCTGGCCACATCCTGGAGCATCAGCGCTGACGGCCTCAGATACACCTTCAAGCTGCGCCAGGGAGTGAAGTTCCATGACGGCCAGGATTTCAGCTCGGCCGATGTACGCTATTCGCTGCTGACGCAGAAAAGGCTGGGGCCGCGCGGCCGCATCACGCTGCAGAGCCTGGAGCGTGTGGATACGCCAGATCCCCACACGGCCGTGCTAGTGCTCTCCAGACCGGCGCCTTTTCTGCTGAAGTCGCTGTCGTCGGCAGAGCTACCCATCGTTGCGGCCCGGCGCTACGGCGATGCAGATCCGCTGGCAAGCCCCAACATCACGGCCCCCGTGGGCACCGGTCCCTTTGTGTTCGAGCAATGGGTGCGCGGCAGCCATGTGATCCTCAAGCGCAATCCGAACTACTGGCGCCAGGGCGTGCCCCATGTGGATCGCGTGGTCTTCCGCTTTGTCCGCGATCCCTCGGCGATCTCTGCGGCCGTGGAAACAGGCGAGGCCGATATCGCCCAGAACCTGAGTCTGGCCGATCTCGGACGCCTGCTGCAAAAGCCCGCGCTCAAGCTGGACGCCAGCTATGACGCCTTTCTCAACAATGCGTCCTTTCTTGAATTCAATGTAGAGAACCCGGTGCTGGCCAAGGCCGAGGTGCGTCATGCGATCGCGCATGCAGTGGACCGCCAGTTCATCGTCAACAACGTCTACTACAAGCAGGCGGAGCTGGTGAACTCGCCGATTCCCAAGGTGCTCGCCGGCTATTACGACGACAGCAGCTTCAAGTATGGCTTCGATGTGAGCCGCGCCAACCAGCTGCTTGACGCGGCAGGTTACCCACGCCAGGCCAGCGGCCAGCGCTTCAGCCTCAGGCTCAGCTATATCCCAGGTGCCCAGTTCAAGCAGACGGCAGAGTACCTGCGCTCCGCACTCAACCGCGTGGGTATCAAGGTGGATATCCTCGATGGCGACCTGCCGACTTTTCTCAAGCGCGTCTACAGCTCGCGTGAGTTCGATCTGAACATCAACGGCCTGGGTCGATTGTTCGATCCCTCGGTGGGGGTGCAGCGTATCTACTGGTCCGACGGTATCAAGAACCCGTTGATCTGGATCAATGCCTCGCATTACAACAATCCCCAGGTCGACGAGCTGTTCCGCCAGGCGGCCGTCGAGT
Source organism: Comamonas testosteroni TK102 (assembly GCF_000739375.1). Classification (NCBI taxonomy): domain Bacteria; kingdom Pseudomonadati; phylum Pseudomonadota; class Betaproteobacteria; order Burkholderiales; family Comamonadaceae; genus Comamonas; species Comamonas testosteroni. The sequence continues at coordinate 708,401 of NZ_CP006704.1, forward strand.
TGGACGACAGCCGGCGTGCCGCACAGTTCCGCCAGATCCAGCAGATCGTGGGACGGGATCTGCCCGTCTATCCGCTGGCCACCGTGCCATCGGCGCTGCGCGTGCACAGCACCCGCGTCCACGGGCTCAACAACAGCATCGACCTGACGGCAGGCGACTTCTCCGATCTCTGGCTGGAGCCCCGCAAATGACAGCCGTGAATCCGTCCCTTCCCACGCCGGCCGATGACGGGCTTGAATCCCTGGTCTTTGCCAGTGCACGCGAGCAGGCCCAGGCCCTGGCCGACGGCCGGGTCACGGCCGTGGCGCTGCTGGAGCAGGCGCTGGCGCGCATGGAGCGTCATGAGGCACAACTCAATGCAGTGCCCGTGCGCGCCGTGGCCCAGGCTCGCAGCGATGCGCTGCAGGCCGATGCCGCCTTGCAGCGCGGCGAGCGCAGACCGTTGCTGGGCGTGCCCATCACGGTCAAGGAGAACTTCGACGTGGCCGGCCTAGCCACCACCGTGGGCAACCCCGACTTCCAGGACAATATCGCGCGCCAGGATGCTTTGGCCGTGGCTGCGCTGCGCGCGGCGGGAGCCGTGCTCATCGGCAAGAGCAATGTGCCGCATTCCCTGGCTGATCTGCAAAGCTACAACACCATCTACGGCACCAGCCGCAATCCCTGGGATCTGCAGCGTACGCCGGGCGGATCTTCGGGTGGCGGCGCGGCTGCCGTGGCTGCAGGCTATGTGGCTCTCGAGCTGGGCACCGACATAGGTGGCTCGGTACGCATACCCGCGCATTTCAACGGCATCTTCGGGCACAAGACCAGCTATGGGCTGATCTCCATGCGCGGAGCCGGAGCGCCCCAGGGGCGCTTCAGTGCACGTGATCTGTCGGTGGCCGGGCCGCTGGCGCGCACCGCACAGGATCTGGAACTGGCACTGGACCTGTTGCTGAACCTTGACCCGCTGGAGGCCAAGGGCTGGAAATTCACACTGCCACCGGCGCGCCACCGGCAGCTCAGGGATTTCCGCGTACTGGTGATCGATGCCTGGCCCGGGACCAAGCCCAGCCTTTCCGAGCAGCTCGTCATAGACCGCGTACTCAAAGGACTGAAATCTGAGGGTGTGACGCCGGTGCTGTGGCGCGATCTTCCGGCGGCACTGCGCCCCGACCTCGGGGAGCAGCACCGCACCTATCGCAGCCTGCTGGGCGCGTCGGTGGCGAATCCGCCGCCGCTGTCGCCGGCCCAGCGCAAGCGCCTGGCCGAGTTGGCGGCGGATGATCGCAGCGCCGAGGCGGCCTTGCTGCGAGCGCCCAGCCTGCCGCATGCGACTTGGCTGCAGGACAACGAGCACCGCCATGCCCTGCGCCATCAGTGGGAGCAGCTGTTCACCCACTTCGATGTGCTGCTCAGCCCCGTCGCCCCCACGCCGGCCTTTGCGCACCAGCACCAGGAGCCCAAGGAGGAGCGCCGCTTTCCGGTGGCGTATGCCGACGGCATGCGCCAGCTGGGGTTTCGCGAGCTCTTCAACTGGGCGGGACTGCCCGTACTGCCCGGCTTGCCGGCGACCAGTTTCCCGCTGGGCCTGGACGACGACGGGCTGCCCGTCAGCGCACAGGCCGTGGGTCCGTATCTCGAGGACCGCACCACGATCGCTTTTGCCCATGCGTTCGAGCTCGCGCATGGCGGCTTTGTGGCACCGCCGCTCCACAGCCTGGAGGTCGTGGCATGAGCGAAATTGTGCAAATGGAGCGTGGGCATCTCTCGCCTGCCCAGGCCAGGGGCGCAGCACCGCTTGGCGTGACCGCGCTGCAGGCGCCGGAGCTGGTGGCCAGGGCCGCAGCGCTGGCCGTGCAACTGGCCGCGCTGGCCGCTGCTCACGATAGCAGCGGCGCATCGCCCGCGCCGCAGTTTGCGTTGTTGCACGAGGCCGACCTGCTGCGCCTGACGATTGCGAAAGAGGCTGGCGGCCATGGTGCGGGGCTGGCGACGGCACGCGCCGTGGTCGGAGCCGTGGCCCAGGGCGATCCTGCGGTGGCGCTGATTCTGTCCATGCACTACAGCATGCATGCGGCGATAGCGCGCTCCCAGCAGGCGGGTTCGGGGGAATGGTCTGCGGCACTGGCGACCGAGCTGATTGCTGCCAGTCTGCAAGGGCCTGCGCTGCTCAATGCAGCCCAGGTGGAACCTGAGCTGGGCTCGCCCTCCCATGGCGGTTTGCCTGCGGCAAGGGCCCGGCGTGTGCAAGGGGGCTGGCAGCTCAGCGGGCACAAGATCTATGTCACGGGCGGGCCGTTGCTGGCATGGATCAGCGTGCTGGCGGTGACCGACGAGGACAAGCCGCGCCTGGGCAGCTTTGTGCTGCCGCGCGGCACGCCGGGCTCGCGTCTGGTCGAGACCTGGGACCCCATGGGCATGCGTGCCACGGTCAGCCAGGATTTGCTGCTGGAAGAGGCCTGGGTGCCCGACCACCATGCGGTGGGCCTGCGCCCGGCCGCTCAGGGCCTGCAGCGCGAGGCGCATGGTATTGCCTGGTATTTCAGTCTGGTGGCCAGTGTCTACGATGGCGCGGCGCGCGCTGCACGCGACTGGCTGGCCGACTTTCTCAATCACCGGCGCCCCAGTGCACTGGGCGGTGCGTCCCTGGCTTCGCTGCCCACGGTGCAGGAGAAGTTTGGCGAGATCGAAGTGCTGCTGCAGGCCAGTGACTGCCTGCTGGACAGCCACGCACGCGCCTATGACGCGGGCTCTGCTCCCGACGGGCTGGCGGCAGTGGCCAAGCATGTCGCCGTGGAAAACGCCGTGCGTGCCGCCACGCTGGCTCTGGAGTTGGCCGGCAACCACGGTCTGGCGCGTCGCAATCCGCTGGAGCGCCATCTGCGCAATGTGCTTTGCAGCCAGATCCATTCACCGCCCAACAACCTGATTCGCAGCAATGCCGGCCGCGCAGGCCTGCAGCGCCGCTAGAGCGCGCTCTCCGTCTGTTTTCCACTCCGACTGCCTTCACCATGTCCGCTGATATCGACTCTTCTCCGGCCTCGCGCCGCAGCTTTGTGCTGGCCGCCGCAGCCTCCGGCCTGTCCTCCATCGTTCCCTCGGTCGGCTGGGCCCAGCAGGAAAAGCCGCAAAAAGGCGGCACGCTGACGCTGCTGCTGTTTCCCGAGCCGCCGACATTGACCACGATTGCACATACGGCGGGTTCGTCAGTGACGATCTCGGGCAAGGTCACCGAGGGCTTGCTGACCTATGACTTCAACCTCAACCCCCAGCCCCAGTTGGCGGTGTCGTGGACCATCAGTCCCGATGGCCTGCTCTACAGCTTCAAGCTGCGCCAGGGTGTGAAATGGCATGACGGCAAGCCGTTCACGTCGGCCGACGTGGCGCATTCCATCGCCTTGCTCAAGGAGTTCCATCCGCGTGGTCGCGCCACTTTTGCCAGCGTCTCAGAGGTCCAGACACCCGATGCGCACACCGTGGTGCTCAAGCTAAGCAAGCCGATTCCCTATCTGATCACGGCGCTGGCGGCCTCGGAATCGCCCATGGTGCCCAAGCATCTGTATTCCACGGGGCGTGCCGATGCCAATCCGGCCAACAATGCACCGGTGGGGACCGGGCCTTTCGTGTTCAAGGAATGGGTGCGCGGCAGCCATGTGATTTACGAGCGCAACCCCCATTACTGGGATGGCGACAAACCGTATATCGACCGGCTGATCGTACGCTTCATTCCCGATGCAGCGGCACGCACGGCAGCGATCGAAAGCGGGCAGGTGCAGATCGCTCCGAGTTCGCCGGTGCCCTTCTCCGAAGTCGATCGCCTGCGCACCAAGCCCGGCCTGAGCTTCGAGACCCGGGGTTATGAATACATCAACACCGTCTATCGTCTGGAGTTCAACCTGGAGCACGAGGCCTTGAAGGATCTGCGCGTGCGCCAGGCCATTGCCCACGCGATCCAGCGCGAAAACCTGCTCAAGGTCGCCTGGTACGGCCAGGGGCGGCTGACCTCGGGGCCGGTCCATCCCGCCCTCAAGAAATTCTATGTGCCCGACCTTCCCCTGCTGCCCCATGACCTCAGGGCTGCCGAAAAGCTGCTGGACGATGCCGGGCTGCGGCGCGGCAAGGCTGGTGGCAATTGGCGCATCAGGCTGCATCTGACGCCGATTCCCAACGAGGGCGGCCAGCGTACGGCAGATTTTCTCAAGCAGGCCCTGGGGCGCATAGGCATTGACGTGCAGATCAACGGCCAAGACTTCGCCACTTACATCAAGCGCGTCTACACCGATCGTGCTTTCGATCTGCATGTCAGCGCCATGAGCAACACCTTCGACCCTACCGTGGGCATACAGCGGCTGTACTGGTCAAAGAACTTCAAGCGCGGCCTTCCTTTCTCCAATGGAGCCCACTATGTCAGCCCCGAGGTGGACCGCTTGCTGGAGTCCGCAGCCGTCGAGGTCAACGAGCCGCAGCGCATCCGCGATATCGCCGAGTTCCAGAAGCGCATCGCCCTCGATCTGCCGGACATCACTCTGGTCGCGCCGCATATCTACACCATCGTCGACAAGCGTGTGCGTAACCACACGGTGGGCGCCGACGGCGTGGCCGGAAATCTGGCAAGCGTGTGGCTGGCGGCATCCTGATTCTTTCACCGTCTCAATCAAGGAGAAACGCATGAGTTCCACCCACAGCACGGCGGCTCAGCCGCAATCCCTCTGGTATACCCGCTGCCCCGTGCCGTCCCCGCTGGGGATTGCCGCGCAGCAAGGCTGGCTGCAGTCGGCCTTTGCTGAGCTGGGCATTGGTGTGGAGTCGATTTTCGACTCCAAGGACCGCAGCGTGCGAGAAAGCCATTTCGACCATCATCTGTCATGGTCCTTCCGGCAGGGCGGCAATATTCCCCCGATCTGGGCGCGCGCCAAAGGGCGCGATACCCGGCTCGTCGCCATCACCTGGACCGACGAATTCCAGGCACTGATCACGTTGCCTGGTCGCGGCATTCATGCGCCCGAGCAACTGGCCGGCAGGCGCTTTGGCGTACCAGCCCGCGTCAATGACCTGATCGACTTCCACCGCGCGACGGCACTCAAGGGGCTGGTCTCCGGCCTGTCGCTGGCTGGCCTCCGCCATCGCGATGTGGAGCTGGTCGACCTGGTGATCGAGGAGTCCATCATCCAGGAGCAGGGTACGCCCAGCCTGTTCGGTCTGCGTCGCCGCCACCCTTATTTCCGCGAAGTCGAGGCCCTGGTGCGCGGCGAAGTGGATGCGATCTTTGTCAAAGGTGCCGAAGGGGTGTTGGTGGCCAATCTGATTGGCGCCCAGATTGTCAGCGAGTTCGGCTCTCACCCCGACCCGCGTGTGCGCATCAACAATGGCACGCCACGTACGCTGACCGTGGATGCAGCCCTGGCCGGGCAACGCCCCGACCTGGTGGTGGAACTGCTGCGCGTGGTGCAGCGCGCAGGCCGCTGGGCCGAAGCCCATCCCGACGAGACGCTGCGCTTTGTAGCAAGGGAGATCGCCACCAGCGAGGAGGCGATCCTGGCTTCCAATGGGCCCGATGTGCACCGCCATCTGGACATCAGCCTGAAGCCAGAGCTGATTGATGCCATCGGCTATTTCAAGGACTTTCTGCTCGAGTGGGGATTTCTTGCAGCTGACTTTTCCCTCGCAGACTGGGTGGACCAGAGGCCGTTGGCCGCCTTGCTCGCCCAGCAGTCCGCTGCTGCCGAGTGGCCCGAGGCGGCAGTCAGCGCATGAACAAGAGAGCAGAACCCAGAGTTCTGGTCAGCGGTGCCAGTGGGCGGCTGGGGCAGTTGCTGGTGCCGCGTTTGCTGGCACGCCATGCGCGTGTGCGCGTGCTGGTGCGCTGCGCCGCCACGGCACGCTCGCTATGGGGTGATGCGGTGGAGATTGCAGAAGCCAGCTTCGATGAGCAGGCCTCCTTGTGCGAGGCCACGACCGGGGTGGACAGCCTGTTCCTGCTTTCGCCCATAGGCCCCGCGCTGGCCGCGCAGCAGTCGCGCGTGATCGAGGCCGCGCAGGCCGCCGGTCTGACTCATATCGTCAAGCTTTCGGGTTCGGACTGGACGATAAAGCCTTCTGGTCTCTCGCTGTCGGGCGATGCCCATGGCCATGTTGAGCAGTTTTTGCAGGGCAGCGGCATCTCGCATGTGGTGCTGCGCCCCAATGCCTGGATGCAGGTGGGCCTGAGCCGGGTGGCCGGCGATCTGCGCGAGGGCGATGCGATCCGCTGCCAGCATATCGGCGCCGCTGTGTCCTATATCGATGCCAGGGACATTGCCGACGTGGCCGTGCAGGCGCTGCTCAATCAGAGGCTGGTGCGCCAAATGCGCGAGCGCGCGCCCGGCCCGTGGGTGCTGACAGGTGGGCATGCGGTGGGCGCGCAGCAACTGGCGCAGATCGCCTCGCACCACCTGTCCCGGCAGATTCGGGTGGAGGCGCCATTGCCTGCGCTTGCGCAAGACCCGTTCATTGCTCGGGTGCATGGCCAGTTCTTTGCTCTGATGAGCGAGGGACATGCGGCCGCGGTGACCGATACCGTCAGACTTGTGCTGGGGCGCGAGCCACGCAACGTGGCGGATTTTCTGGCCGAACAGCTGCGTGCAGTGCCTATCGCTCCATTGTCCTGAGCAGGATCCGATACCGCAGGGATGGCGGGCTGCTCGTACCATTTCGCAATGCTTCTTGCATAGAGTTGCTACGATCAAGAATCCGGATGGCGTTTTCCGGGTTCTGCGTTTTTCGGCTCTCTATGAATTTACCGTCTCCCCTCTATGTCATCGGCATCGACCTGGGCACCAGTCACACGGTCGTGGCAAGCGTTGCGCTGGACGGTGCGACAAGCGATATCGCACTGCTCGACATTCCCCAGCGCAGCACGGCAGGCGAGGTCGTGGCCCAGCCGCTGTTGCCTTCGGTGCGCTACCAGGCGGCAAAGGGCGAGCTGGGCGAGGCCTGGCGGCAGCCCTGGTCGCCGCAGGGCGCAGATGCAGCGGCGCCTGCCGTCATCGGCCGCTGGGCGCGAGATCTGGGAGCAGCCGTGCCGGGGCGGCTGGTGGCCAGTGCCAAAAGCTGGCTCTCGCATACCGGTGTGGATCGCACGGCCGCCATCCTGCCCTGGGGGGCCGGCGAGGACGTGGCCAAGATATCGCCGCTGGCGGCCTCAAGCTCCTACCTGGCCCATGTGCGAGCAGCATGGGACCAAGCGCATCCCGAAGCGCCGCTGCACCAGCAAAGCGTGGTGCTGACGGTGCCTGCTTCATTTGACGAGGGCGCACGTGCGCTGACGCTGGAGGCCGCACAGATGGCGGGTCTGCCGCACGTGCAGCTGCTGGAGGAACCCAAGGCCGCGTTTCACGACTGGCTGGTGCTGCAGGGCGATGAGCTGGCCGCGCAACTGGCGGACAGCCGGCTGGTACTGGTGGTGGACGTGGGCGGGGGAACTACCGATCTGACGCTGATCCGCGTGGATGCATCGGCCGACGGCGGCCTGCCCACGCTGACGCGCACGGCCGTCGGCGAGCACCTGATGCTGGGCGGCGACAACATGGATCTGGCGCTGGCCCATCAGCTTGAGACGGCGTTTGCGGCCAAGGCCGGAGAGCAAAACCAGAGACTGTCCGCACAGCGCTTTGCCCAGCTGGTGCAGCGCTGCCGCATGGCCAAGGAGCAGTTGCTGGCGCAGAACGCGCCAGAGCAGATCGGCATTACCTTGCTGGGGGGCGGAAGCAGGCTGCTGGCAGCGACTCAAAGCGTCACGCTGACCCGCGAGCAGGTGCGGCAGTCGGTGGTCGACGGCTTTTTGCCGGTCGTTCAGATCAGCGATATGCCCGCCAGGCGGCAGGGTGCGCTGCGCGGCTTTGGTCTGCCCTATCCAGCCGATGCGGCCATCAGCCGTCATCTGGCGCAATTTCTCGTCCAGCATGCAAGCGGGGGGCTGCCCGATACCGTGTTGCTCAACGGCGGCGTGTTCCATGCCCATGCCATGGTGCAGCGTCTGACGGAACTGCTTGGCCGATGGCGCGGCAGCCCGGTGCGCGTGCTGCACAACCCGCACCCGGACTGGGCCGTGGCGCGCGGTGCGGCGGCCTATGGGCTGGCGCGCCATCAGGCCGAGCTGGTGGCGGCTCAGATTGCTGCACCCAACCGGCCTGAAGCACGGGCCGGGCAAGCGTCAGCAGTGGTCAAACCCGTGGTGCCGCGCATTGGCGGCGGTTCGGCGCGCAGCTACTGGCTGCTGCTGCCGGGCAAGAAGGGCGAGGCTCCGCAAGGCCTGTGCCTGCTGCCGCGCGGTACGGAAGAGGGCGTGCGCATGGTGCTCTCGGGCCGGCGCTTTGCGCTCAAGCTGGGCCAGGCCGTGCGCTTCAATTTGCTGGCCAACAGCCAGAGCCATGTACCTGCGCAGGCCGGCAAGATTGCAGCGCTGGCCGGCGATGGCTGGGTGGAGCTTCCGCCCCTGGCCACGGTGCTGCCCGCGCCCGAAGGCCGGGCTGCTGCCCAGGTCGAGGTGCAGCTGCAAGCCTGCATGAGCGAGGTCGGCACGCTGGAAGTGCGCTGCGTGGCCGTGCAGGACGCGGGCCGGTCCTGGTTGCTGCCATTCGCCGTGCGCGGTGCAGCGGCTTCTGAAACCATCGCTGACAACGAAGATGCACAAAGCGCTGAGGGCCAGAAGCAATCAGATTCCTTGCTGGCCAGGCTACCCGAAGCCGTGGCCCTGATGGACCGCATCTTCGGCACGCAGGCGCAGGCGGTGACGACCCGGGAAGTGCGCCAGCTGCGCCAGTTGCTCGAAAGAATCCTCGGCCCGCGCGAGGGCTGGGAGCTGGGCCTGCTGCGAGCCCTGTTCGATGCGCTGCTGGCCCGTGCCAGGCGCCGCCGCCGCACGGCCGACCATGAGCGCGTCTGGTTCAACCTTGCAGGCTGGTGCCTGCGCCCAGGCGTGGGGGCGGAACTCGATGGCTGGCGCATAGACCAGGTCTGGGCCTTGTATGGCCAGGGCCTGGGTCATGCCAAAGAGGCCGCCAACTGGACGGAGTGGTGGGTGTTCTGGCGCCGCGTGGCTGCGGGTCTGAACGAGGCCCGGCAGATGGAGCTGCTCGAAGACGTGGCCGGCCATATGCAGAAGGCCGTGCAACAGAACACGCGCGGCAAATCCAGCCATGGCAGCTATGACGACATGCTGCGGCTGTTCGCGGCCATGGAGGCCGTGCCCTGGCAGTACCGCCAGGAAATGGGGCAGTGGATGCTGCAGCGACTCAGGCGCGAGGATGAAACCGTGCAGACCTGGTGGGCCATAGGCCGCCTCGCGGCACGCCAGTCGCTGGCCGCGAACGCCCATCTGGTGATGCCGCCCGAGGCGGCGCTGGAGTTCCTGAACGCCACGCTGGCCCAGGACTGGCGCAGGAACGAAACCGCGATGTTTGCCGCCGTGCAGATGGCCCGCATGACGGGCGACCGCGCGCGTGACCTGCCCGATGCCATCAGAGCGCAGGTGCTGGAAAAGATGCGCAACAGCGGTGCGCCCGAACGCTGGATGACCATGGTCGAGCAGGTGGTGCAGATGGAGGCCGAGGATCACAAGCGCAGTCTGGGCGACAGCCTGCCGCCGGGCCTGGTGCTGTTGTGAAGAGTCCGTGCCGCTGCGGGCAGGTTTTGGGTCACGGCATTTGCAGGAGGCAGCCCCTGCCAAAGACGATGGCCGAACAGTGAGTGCCGTTCAGGCCGCCTGGTCAGTGATGCAAGAATGGCTTGTTGCATGGGACGACAGGCCGGCGTGGAGGGCTGGCAGCATCCATGTCCACCACCACAGGAAATGATTGCCATGAAGTTTGAAGAAGCTGCGCGCACCGAGGCTGTGCAAAACGCTGTTTTTATCTCCGGAACCCGACGTCGCCCGCTACTGCTGGCGGCACTGGCTGCCGTGGTGGCCGCTCCTCTGACGCAAGCATTGGCGCAGGGCGGCAACTGGCCCACCAAGCCGATTACCTTTGTCGTGCCCCAGGCACCGGGCGGTGCCAACGATGTGATTGCGCGAGCCGTGGCGCAGGGGTTGGAGAATTCGCTGGGCCAGCCCGTCATCGTGGAAAACCGCGCCGGTGCCAACGGCAATCTGGGCACGGGCCAGGTGGCGCGCAGCGCGGCCGACGGCTACACCTTTCTGGTGACGGCGCAAAGCGCCTACACCATCAATCCGGCGCTTTATTCCAGGGTGCCGTTCGATCCCATCAAGGATTTCACTCCCGTGATGCAGCTGGCCGTCGCGCCTTATCTGCTGGTGGTGAATCCGAACTTTCCGGCCAAAAATCTGGACGAACTGGTGGCCTATGCCAAGGCGCATCCAGGCAAGGTGGAATACGCTTCTGCCGGCAATGGCACGCTCAACCATCTGTTGGGCGAGATGCTGAAAAAGCAGAAGAACGTGAGCCTGCTGCATGTGCCTTACAAGGGGGCGTCGGCAGCCGCCACCGATGTGGTGGCCGGCCAGTTGCCGGTGACCTTTGGCAGCTTTCCCGGCGTGATGCCTTTTGTCAGCAGTGGCAAGCTGCGCGTGCTGGGCGTGGCGTCCGACAGGCCGACATCGCTGGCACCCGAGATACCCGTGCTGGGCAAGGGCCTGGCCGTGATCAGCTGGTACGGCTTGTTTGCACCGGCCGGTACGCCGCAGCCGGTGGTGGACAAGCTCCATCAGGCAGTGCAGACCGTGCTGGCCAGGCCCGAGATGGCAGAGCGCCTCAAGACTCTGGGCGCCGAGCGCGTGGAGTCCACGCCGCAAAGCTTCAAGGCCATGCTGCCGGCCGAGCTGGCGTACTGGAAGCAGGTGGTCAAGGACTCCGGCGCGCATATCGACTGAGGGGACGACAGCTTGTTGATACATCTGGCCGCTGGCGGATCCTTTCGTCGCTCACGGACGGGGTTGACCCTGCTCATTGTGGCGGTCATCGCCATCGGGCTGGCCTCGCGCCGGGGCTACGTGCCCTTTCCCGCCGTGCTGGGCAACTATCCGGGCGATGCGCTCTGGGCCTGGGTGGTGCTGCTGTGCGTGGCCTGGCTGCGGCCGGCCATCACGTGCGGCAAGCTCATGGCCTGGACCCTGGTCATCGCCTTTGCCATCGAGTTTCTGCAGCTCTATCAGGCCCCCTGGATGCAGGCCCTGCGCGCCAACAAGCTGGCCTATCTGGTTCTGGGCAATGGCTTCGATCCCCTGGATCTGCTGGCCTATGTCGTGGGAATCGGTGTGGGCGCCATGGTGGACCAGCTCTGGCAGAGGCGGCAGCGTCGCCTCGCCTGAGATGGCATGAATCGTGCTGATCGTCGATGGCATCAACATGACGACAAGCACTACCCCATGAAAACGCCTCTGCACTATCTGGTGGCTGCAAGGCAAAGCGAGATTGCCGAGCTGGAGCAGATCAGCCGCGCCAGCAGCCTGGTGGCGAGCATGTCCGAGCTCGTCCATGCGCTGCAAAAAGAGCGCGGTCTCTCGAATATCTTTCTGGTCAGCGGCGGCGCACAGGCGCAGCAGAGCCTGCTCGACCATGGCCTTCATGTGGACCAGGTCATGGGGCGGGTCTGTCTCGCCCTTGAAGAGCTGGGCGCGCGGGCGCCGGGTGCGCATGGCGCTCGCTTGTTCAATGCGATCGCCAATGCGCTGCAAGGCTTTGAAGCCCTGCCGCTGCTGCGCCGTCGGCGCAATGCGCTGCAGCTGAGTGCCGAGGACTGCACGCAGGCGCTGATCCGCATGATTGCGGCCTGCCTGACCGTGGTGTTCGAGGCGGCGGACAGCGCTTGCGATCCCGATATCGCGAAATTGCTGGTGGCGCTGTTTCATTTCATGCAGGGCAAGGAGCTGGCGGGCCAGGAGCGCGCCACAGGGGTCGCGGCGTTTACCGCAGGGGTCGGCAGGACAGAGCGTCAGCGCCATTGGCTGCATCTGATCGAGTCGCAGGAGCGCTGCTTTCAGGTGTTTGCAGACTTCGCCAGCCCCTCGGGGATGGAGCGCTGGCAGCAGCAATGCGGGGCCTGTCCCGATATGACGGTGATCGAGCGGCTGCGGCGCCTGGGCTGCACGGCCGGGGACGGCATGGCGCTGGACTGCAGCCTGAGCTCGCCATGGTTCGAAGCCTGTTCCAGCCGGCTCGATGCCATGCACCAGATTGAGGCATTCCTGGCCGAGGAGCTGCAGGCCCAATGTCTGCGCAAGCTGGAGCAGGCCGGTGCCGCTCTGAGTCAGCAAAAGGCGCTGCTGGAGATGCAGCCGCAGCCTGAGACTCGCGCCGAAGCGGCTGCAGCCTTTCTGGGAGCCACGCAGCCAGCCGCCTCCTTGCCTGCTGAGGGCGCATACGGGCTGCAGCTCGAGAAGAGCATCGTCTTGCTGGTGCAGGAGCAGTCCATGCGCCTGCAGGACATGCAGACCGAAATCGACAAGGCGCGCGCCACGCTCAAGGAGCGCAAGACCATAGAGCGGGCCAAGGGCGTGCTGATGAACTACCGCCAGCTCAGCGAGGGCGAGGCCTACAAGCTGATCCGCCAGACGGCCATGAACCAGAACCGGCGCATGCTGGATGTGGCCGAGGCGATTCTGGCCACAGTGGACCTGCTGCCTGGCAGCACCAATTCATCGCTTTGACAGCGTTGTGTTTGTTGCGCTGCACCAAATATGGGCCAAAACCGGGGGGCAAAGCCTGCTCCACCTCTGATCAGGGGCTGGCATGGTTTGTGCATGACTGTTGATGTCAAGCAGACCAAAGGCGGTCGCGCTTAAAGCGTTATTACGAGTGACCTGGGACAACGGCGTCCTTTTCTCCTCACACCCGAGGAGGGAAGGGCGCCTTTTTGTTTTCCGGATCGCCTTCACCACGATTCTTGATGGAGTTTTCTCATGAGCCAGCGCCTTTCTTCGACTACTGCTCCCGCGCCGGAGCCCGTATCTGCCGGTGGCCGGCGTGAGTTTCTGCGCGTGGCCGGTGCCGCGGCACTCTATGGCACGCTGGGCCACCATGGCGCCTGGGCCGCAGGCTCCGACGCGCCGGAGAAGAAAGAGGTCAAGATCGGCTTCATCCCGCTGACCGATTGCGCCAGCGTGGTCATGGCCTCGGTGCTGGGCCTGGACCAGAAATACGGCGTGAAGATCGTTCTCAGCAAGGAGGCGAGCTGGGCCGGCGTGCGCGACAAGCTGGTCAACGGCGAGCTGGACTTCGCCCATGTGCTCTACGGCCTGGTCTACGGCCTGCACCTGGGCGTGGGCGGCCCCAAGAAGGACATGGCCGTGCTCATGGGGCTGAACAACAACGGCCAGGCGGTCACGCTGTCCAAGGCCCTGGCCGACAAGGGGGCGGTCGACGGAGCCAGCCTGGCCAAGGTCATGGCCAAGGAAAAGCGCGAATACACCTTCGCCGGCACTTTCCCCACCGGCACCCACGCCATGTGGATGCATTACTGGCTGGCGGCAGCAGGCATCAACCCTTTGTCCGAGGCCAAGCTGATCACCGTGCCGCCGCCCCAGATGGTGGCCAATATGCGTGTGGGCAATATGGATGGCTTCTGCGTGGGCGAACCCTGGAACCATCGCGCCATCATGGACGGCATAGGCATCACGGCCAATACCACGCAGGACATCTGGAAGGACCATCCCGAGAAGGTGCTGGGCACCACGGGCGAGTTCGCGCAGAAGAATCCCAATACCTGCCGCGCCGTGATGATGGCGATTCTCGAAGCCGGCCGCTGGATCGACGCCAGCCTGCAGAACAAGACGAAGATGGCCGAGACGGTGGCCCAGAAGTCCTATATCAATACCAGCGTGGACGCCATCAACCAGCGCATTCTGGGGCGCTACCAGAATGGCCTGGGCAAGACCTGGGACGACCCCAACCACATGAAGTTCTTCAACGACGGGGCCGTGAACTTCCCCTATCTGTCGGACGGCATGTGGTTCCTCACCCAGCACAAGCGCTGGGGTCTGCTCAAGGCCCATCCCGACTATCTGTCCGTGGCCAAGCAGATCAACCGCATCGACCTCTACCAGCAGGCGGCCAGCCAGCTCAAGGTCAGTGTGCCCAAGGATGTGCTGCGCAGCAGCAAGCTCATGGACGGCGTGGTCTGGGATGGCAAGAACCCGGCCCAGTACGCTGACGGTTTCAAGATCAAGGCCTGAGGCCGCCCCACCTAACGGAGAGACATCATGGTCAGTGCCGCACTTCATTCGCCGCTGGAACTCGATCCCCCGCATGACCCCCAACTGGCCGCTCTGGCCGCCAACGATGCACAGCTGGAAACTGCAGAAAAGACCGCTGGCAACGCAGATATTTCAAGGGCTGAAGTGAAAAAAGATACCGGTGTCGTCAGGGCATCCCCGGCGGTGATCTCGACCCCGCCCGGCCACTGGCGCCGGCACGCGGAAGCGTTTGCTGGCCAGGTATTGCCGCCGCTGCTGGGGCTGGCGCTCCTGGTCGGCCTGTGGTCGCTGGTCTCCAGCACCACCGGCAAGAGCATTCCGACCCCGGCCGAGACCTGGGAACAGGCCTTGCAGGTGTTCAGCGATCCCTTCTACCGCAACGGACCCAATGACCAGGGCGTGGGCTGGAACGTGCTGTCCTCGCTGCAGCGCGTGGCCCTGGGTTTCGGTCTGGCGGCACTGGTCGGCATCCCTTTGGGGTTCGTGATCGGGCGCTTCAGCTTTCTGTCGCGCATGTTCAACCCCTTGATCAGCCTGCTGCGTCCGGTGTCGCCGCTGGCCTGGCTGCCGATAGGCCTGCTGGTGTTCAAGGGCGCCAATCCGGCAGCCATCTGGACCATCTTCATCTGCTCGATCTGGCCCATGGTCATCAACACCGCCGTGGGCGTGCAGCGTGTGCCCCAGGACTATATGAATGTGGCACGCGTGCTCAATCTGTCGGAGTGGAAGATCGCCACCACCATTCTGTTTCCTGCGGTGCTGCCCTATATGCTGACCGGCGTGCGCCTGGCCGTGGGCACGGCCTGGCTGGTGATCGTGGCCGCCGAGATGCTGACTGGCGGCGTGGGCATAGGCTTCTGGGTCTGGGACGAGTGGAACAACCTCAATGTCAAGAACATCATCATCGCCATCTTCGTGATCGGCATCGTGGGCCTGGTGCTGGAGTGGGCCCTGGTCAAGCTGGCCTCGGCCTTTACGTTTGAAGAGGTCAAGACTTAACCCACCCCTGAGCCGCGCCTTCGGGCGCGTCACCCCCTCAAGGGGGCACCACCGGTGGCCCGGCAAAGCCGGCGCCACGGTGGCCTCGGAAAAAACAAGGAGTACCTCATGCATACATCTCTCAGCACCAAGTACATCGAGATCCACGGGGTGGAGCAGACCTTCAAGACTGCCAAGGGACTGTTTCCCGCACTGCGCGACATCAATCTGAACATTGCCAAGGGCGAGTTTGTCAGTCTCATCGGGCACTCGGGCTGCGGCAAGTCGACACTGCTCAATCTGATTGCCGGCCTGACGATTCCCACGGGCGGTGCATTGCTGTGCGCCAACAAGGAAATCAAGGGCCCTGGCCCCGAGCGTGCGGTGGTCTTCCAGAACCATTCGCTGCTGCCATGGCTGACCTGCTGGGGCAATGTGCATCTGGCCGTGGAGCGCGTCTTCGGCAAGCGCGAAACCCGGGCGCAGCTGGCGCAGCGCACCGATGCAGCGCTGGCCATGGTGGGGCTCAGCCATGCGGCGCAAAAGCGCCCCGGAGAGATCTCGGGCGGCATGAAGCAGCGCGTGGGCATTGCCCGCGCCCTGTCCATGGAGCCCCAGGTGCTGCTCATGGACGAGCCCTTCGGTGCTCTCGACGCCCTCACGCGTGCCAAGCTGCAGGACGAGTTGCTGGAGATCGTGGCACGCACCCAGAGCACGGTGGTCATGGTCACGCATGATGTGGACGAGGCCGTGCTGCTGTCCGACAAGATCGTGATGATGACCAACGGGCCTGCGGCCACGATTGGCGAGGTGCTGCATGTGGCGCTGCCACGCCCGCGCAGCCGGGTGGAACTGGCCGAGGATGCCCGCTATCAGAGCTACCGCAAGGCGGTGATCGACTTTCTCTACACGCGCCAGGGCCACGTGGAGAAGGCGGCCTGAGCCTTTTTGATTTCAAGCTGCATGGCGCCTTGGGGCGCCATGTTTGTTTTGCACAGCAATAAAGCGGCCATGCACAAAAGCAGTGCATGCCGCAGGATGGAATAGTCTGTGCAGGCTGAGAAAAGCTGGCACAGCAATTGCGTGTTGTTCAGCGTGGCCAAGGTGGGTCACCGGGGGATGGTGCAAGGCTGGACCAGAACCCACAGACAAAGACGTCTACGCGTTCATGCAAGTCATGAAGCGCGCAGACGTCTTTTTTTTGGCTTTGCAAATGCCCACGGGGACTCAGATGAAAAAATCCAAACTGGTCATGATTGGAAACGGAATGGCAGGCGTGCGTGCGCTGGAAGAGCTGTTGGCCATTGCCCCCGATCTGTACGACATCACGGTCTTCGGCGCCGAGCCGCATCCCAACTACAACCGCATTCTGCTGTCGCCCGTGCTCGCCGGCGAGCAGACGCTCGGCGATATCGTGCTCAACGACTGGTCCTGGTACCAGGACCACCATATCCTGCTGCACGCCGGCTATACCGTGACGGCCGTCGACCGGGCCCGACGCACCGTGCATGCGGTCAATGCCCAGGGCGAGAACGCCAGCGCCGAGTACGACCGGCTGATCATGGCGACCGGCTCCAAGCCCTTCATCCTGCCCATTCCCGGCAAGGACCTGAAGGGCGTGCTAGCCTACCGCGACATTGCCGACACCGAGGCCATGATTGAAGCGGCAAAGACACTCAGGCATGCAGTGGTGATCGGCGGTGGCCTGCTGGGACTGGAAGCGGCCAACGGCCTCATGAAGCGCGGCATGCAGGTCACCGTGGTGCATGTCGGCGACTGGCTGATGGAGCGCCAGCTCGACGATCAGGCGGGCCGCATGCTGCAGAAATCGCTGGCCGAGCGCGGCATGCAGTTCTGCATGCAGGCGCAGACGCAGGAGCTGCTGGGCGATGCCGGCGGCCGCGTGCGCGCCGTGCGTTTCAAGGATGGCAGCGAGATCCCGGCCGAACTGGTGGTGATGGCCGTGGGCATTCGTCCCAGCACCGAACTGGCCGAGTCCATGCATCTGCATGTGAGCCGCGGCATCGTGGTCAGCGATACGCTGCAGACCGTGACCGATCCGCGCATCTATGCCGTGGGCGAATGCGCGGCGCACCGAGGCATTGCCTACGGACTGGTGGCGCCCCTGTTCGAGCAGGGCAAGGTACTGGCCAACCATCTGGCGGAGTTCGGCATCGGTCGCTATCTGGGTTCGCTGACCTCGACCAAGCTCAAGGTCACGGGCATTGATCTGTTCTCTGCAGGCGATTTCCAGGGCGGCGGCGATACTGAGGAAATTCTCATGAGCGATCCCTACGCGGGGGTCTACAAAAAGCTGGTCATCAAGGATGACAAGCTGGTCGGTGCCTGCCTGTACGGCGACACGGTGGACGGCAGCTGGTACTTCAAGCTGCTGCGCGAGGGCCGCAGCGTGGCCGATATCCGGGACAAGCTGATGTTCGGCGAATCCAATCTCGGCGATACCGGCCACCAGGGGCAGAGCAAGGCCGCGGCCATGGCCGATGGCGACGAGGTCTGCGGCTGCAACGGCGTGACCAAGGGCGCGATCTGCAAGGCCATCAAGGACAAGGGCCTGTTCACGCTCGACGATGTGCGCAAGCACACCAAGGCTAGTGCCAGCTGCGGCTCCTGCACCGGGCTGGTGGAGCAGATCATCATGTTCACGGCCGGCGGCGATTACTCGGCGGCCCCCAAGACCAAGGCCATGTGCGGCTGCACCGACCACGGGCACCAGGCCGTGCGCGATGCGATCCGCGAGCACAAGCTGCTGAGCACCAATGCGGTGTTCCGCTTCATGGAGTGGCGCACGCCCAATGGCTGTGCCTCCTGCCGCCCGGCTGTCAACTACTACCTGATCAGCACCTGGCCCAAGGAAGCCAGGGACGACCCGCAAAGCCGCTTCATCAACGAGCGCAGCCATGCCAACATCCAGAAGGACGGAACCTACAGCGTGATTCCGCGCATGTGGGGCGGCGAGACCACGGCCTCCGAGCTGCGCCGCATTGCTGATGTGGTGGACAAGTACCAGATCCCCACCGTGAAGGTCACGGGCGGTCAGCGCATCGATCTGCTGGGCGTGAAGAAGGAGGATCTGCAGGCCGTCTGGAACGATATCGGCATGCCCTGCGGTCATGCCTATGCCAAGGCACTGCGCACGGTCAAGACCTGTGTGGGCAGCGAATGGTGCCGCATGGGCACGCAGGACAGCACCCAGATGGGCAAGGACCTGGAGCGCGCCATGTGGCGCATGTACGCACCGCACAAGGTGAAGTTCGCGGTCAGCGGCTGCCCGCGCAACTGCGCGGAGTCCGGCATCAAGGATGTGGGAATCATCGGTGTGGACTCGGGCTGGGAGATGTATGTGGGCGGCAACGGTGGCATCAAGACCGAGGTTGCGCATTTCTTCACCAAGCTCAAGACCGCCGAAGAGGTGATGGAGTACACGGGCGCCTTCATGCAGCTGTACCGCCTGGAAGGCTGGTATCTGGAGCGCACGGTGCACTACATCAATCGCGTGGGCCTGGACTATGTCAAGCGACGCATTCTCGGCGATGCCGAGGGCCGCAGGGCGCTGTGGGAGCAGCTGCAGTTTGCACTGGACGGCGAGCCCGATCCCTGGTTCGAAGCCGACAAGGCGGCCGTGGATACGCGCCAGTTCCAGCCACTGACTGCGGCGCACACCGAAAGCGCCGGCGTCTGATCACAAGCACCGAGGAGCCAGAAATGAGCGAATGGATTTCTATCTGCACGATGGACGACATCCCCGTGCTGGGAGCACGCCGCGTGGCGCGCGCACAAGGGCTGGATGTGGCCGTGTTCCGCAATGCCGACGACGAGGTGTTCGCGCTGCTGGACCGCTGCCCGCACAAGGGCGGCCCGCTGTCGCAAGGCATTGTGTTCGGGCGCAGCGTGGCCTGCCCGCTGCACAACTGGACGATTGCGCTGAGCTCCGGCGAGGCGGCGGCGCCCGATGAGGGCTGCACGCCCTATTTCAGCGTGCGTGTGCAGGACGGCGAGGTGCAGCTGCGCGCCGACGAACTGGCCAGCCGCGCCCTGGAGCAGACCCGCCCGCATGCCGGTCCCGCACATTGCGCGGGCAAATCCGGCTGCGCCACGGCCTAGTGTCTCTGTTGATATGAAATGAATAGCTGCATGCGCTTATTCAGAAGGCGTTGCAGCATGATTTCACTGAAAGTCTGCCATGTGTGAGACCCAATCCAGCTGCCCTTGTTGCCGTGTGGGCTGCGAACCCGATTGTTGCGGTGAATGTCAATTCCGCATCTTCTGGGGGACACCATGAAAGAAACCAAGTCCACCTGTCCCTATTGCGGTGTCGGCTGCGGCGTGATCGTCGAGTCCGACGGCCTGCAGATTACCGGTGTGCGTGGTGATCCCGAGCATCCTGCCAACTTGGGCCGCCTGTGCACCAAGGGCAGCACCCTGCATCTGACGGCCGCGCCCGCCTATGCCCAGCAGGTCCGTTTGCTGCAGCCTATGCGCAGGCTGGAGCGTACAGCCGTACCGCAGGCGGTCAGCTGGGATCTGGCACTGGACGAACTGGCCGGGCGCATCGCCCGGATTCATGCAGCCCATGGCCCCGACGCGCTGGGTTTCTACCTCAGTGGCCAGTTGCTGACCGAGGACTACTACGTCTTCAACAAGCTGGTCAAAGGTCTGCTGGGCACCAACAATCTCGACACCAATTCGCGCCTGTGCATGAGCAGCGCCGTGGCCGGCTACAAGGCCACGCTGGGCGCCGATGCACCACCGGCCTGCTACGAGGACATCGATCTGGCCGGCTGCCTGTTCATCACGGGCAGCAATATGGCATGGGCGCATCCCATTCTGTTCAGGCGTGTCGAAGAGGCCAGGGAGCGCAATTCGCAACTCAGGATCATCGTGGCCGATCCGCGCCGTACCGAGACCGCCGAGCTGGCCGATCTCTATCTGCCGCTGCAGCCGGGCAGCGATGTGATGCTGTTTCACGGTCTGCTGCACATCATGCTGTGGGAGGGCTGGACGGACAGCGCCTTCATCGCGCAGCACACCAGCGGCTTTGCAGCGCTCAAGGAACTGGTGCGCGAAGCCACGCCCGAAAAGGTTGCTGCCCTCTGCGGCCTGCCAGTGGCGGACCTGTACCGGGCGGCGCGCTGGATGGCGCTGGGCGGTGCCGAGGAGCCGGCGGACGTGCGTCGTCCCACGCTCAGCCTGTACTGCCAGGGTCTGAACCAAAGCCGCAGCGGCACGGCCAACAATGCGGCGCTGATCAATCTGCATCTGGCGACGGGCCAGATCGGCAGGCCTGGCGCCGGGCCCCTGTCACTGACGGGCCAGCCCAATGCCATGGGAGGGCGCGAGGTGGGCGGGCTGTCCAATCTGCTGAGCGCGCATCGTGATCTTTCCAACGCAGCGCACAGGGCCGAAGTGGCGCGGCTATGGGGTGTGGAGTCGATTCCGCAGCAGCCAGGCAAGTCCGCGCTGGAGATGTTCGAGGCCGCCGCCGACGGCCAGATCAAGGCCTTGTGGATTGCCTGCACCAATCCCGCGCAAAGCATGCCCGAACAGGCCATGGTGCGCAGGGCGCTGGAGCGTGCCGAGCTGGTGGTGGTGCAGGAGGCTTTTGCCGCAACCGAGACCACGGCCTATGCCGACTGGTTGCTGCCCGCTTCCACCTGGGGCGAGAAGCTGGGCACGGTCACCAACAGCGAGCGACGCATCTCGCGGGTGCGCGCTGCCGTGGTCGCGCCGGGGGCGGCACGCCATGACTGGCAGATAGGCGTGCAGCTGGCGCGGCGCCTGGAGCAGCATCTGCGGCCCTCGCTGCCAAGCTTGTTTCCCTATGACACCGCGAATGCCGACGCGGGTGCCGAAGCTGTCTGGAACGAGCATCGCGAGTCCACACGCGGGCGCGATCTGGATATCACGGGTCTGAGCTGGGCGGTGCTGGAGGTCAAGGGACCCCAGCAATGGCCCATGCCTCAAGGCGCGAGCCAGGGGCGGCAGCGTCTGTATGGCGATGCGGTGTTTGCGACCGAGGACGGGCGCGCATGCTTTGATACCCAGCCCTGGCAGGCGCCAGCCGTGCCGCGCGATGCGCGGCATCCGTTCAGTCTCAACACCGGCCGCCTGCGCGATCAATGGCATGGCTTGACGCGCACCGGCCAGCTGGGGCGCCTGTTTGCCCATGTCAGCGAACCGCAGCTGCAGGTCAGTCCCCAGGACATGCAGCGCCTGCAGCTGCAGGATGGCGATCTGGTCCATGTCTCCAACCGCTATGGCGCCATCGTGTTGCCCGTTCAGTCGGACCCGGGCTTGCAGCCCGCACAGCTCTATCTGCCCATGCACTGGGGCAGCATGTACCTGAGCGGCATGGGCTCCAAGGGGCAGCGGCTTGCGGGCGTCAACGCCCTGACCACGCCCGAGCGCTGCCCGCGCTCCAAGCAGCCCGAGCTCAAGCATGTGGCCGTCAGGCTGCTCAAGGCCGAGCTGCCCTGGACCTGTCTGGGCATGGCCTGGCTGGATGAGCAGGATGTGCAGTCGGTTCGCCAGGCCTTGAGCGAATTGATGGCCGAGTTCGACTTTGCCAGCTGTGTGCTGTTCGGACGCGCCGTACCGCTGGAAAAAGCGGATCAGGGCCGCACCGGCGTGCAGTTCCGCGCGGCGGCCTATGCGCAGCCCGGCGCCGAGGTGCTGGCGCGGCTGCATGGACTGCTGCGGCTCGATGGCCCGCAGGCCATGCGCTATGCCGACGCGCGTCGCCAATGCAGCCGTGCCATGGCGATTGGCCGTCAGACCGGGGAGCCCAGGCTCGATGCCTTTTTGCTCTGCGGCGACGCCAGCGCCGGTCGCTGGCTGGGACCGGTACTGCGCGACGAGCAATCGGTGCAAAGCTATGGGCGCCTATTGCTGTCCTCGGGGGCCAGGCCACCCGCCGCCATGCCGGCCCGGTCGCCACAGATCTGTGCCTGCATGAATGTGGATGAGGCCCGCATCAACTCGGCACTGACCGCGTGCGAGGGCTCTGCCGACGAGCGGCTTGCGCAGCTCAAGTCTTCCCTGGGTTGTGGCACGCGCTGCGGCTCCTGCATCCCCAGGATCAAACAACTGGTGCATGCGACGCCTGCGCCGCAGTCGGCAGCCCTGCCGGTTGCCACCTAGATTTCGATGTCCGGCAATGCACATGAAAGGCCAGCCATGACAAACAGCCATGTCACTTCCCTGCCGCCCGTGGGCCGCTGCTATCTGGTCGGTGCCGGCCCCGGCGATCCGGAACTGCTCACGCTCAAGGCGCTGAGACTGATCCAGTCCGCCACGCTGCTGCTGGCTGACGACCTGGTGTCTGCCGACATCGTGAAGCTTGCCAGCGCAAGCGCCCGCATCGTTCATGTGGGCAAGCGCGGCGGGCGCGAGAGCACCTCGCAGGAGTTCATCGAAAAGCTCATGATCATGGCGGCCCGCCAGGGCGAGCTGGTGGTGCGCCTCAAGGGCGGCGACCCTTTCATCTTCGGCCGGGGCGGCGAAGAGGTCGAGCATCTGCGCGCAGCCGGAATCGCCGTGGAAGTGGTGAACGGCATCACCGCCGGGCTGGCGGCCGCCACCAGCCTGGGCGTTCCGCTGACCCATCGCGACCATGCCCATGGCGTGGTGTTTGTCACAGGTCATGCCAAGCCGGGCAGCGCCGGCCATGACTGGCAGCTGCTGGCCGGCACGGCCCGCATGCTGGGGCTGACACTGGTGATCTACATGGGGGTCGCCACTGCCGGCATCATCCAGCAGCAACTGCTGGCCGGCGGACTGCCGGCTACGACTCCCGTGGCCCTGGTCCAGAACGCCAGCCTGCCCGCACAGCAGCAGATACTGACCGATCTGGGGCAGATGACGCAGGCGCTGGCATGCAGCGGACTGGGCAGTCCCTGCGTGTTCGTGGTGGGTGACGTCGTCGGCCTTGCCGCATCGTCGGAAGCCGGCCTTGACGGTCTGCTGGAGCAGGTGCAGCTGCGCCGCGCCGTGGGGGCATAAAGGCCGATTGCTGACAGCTGTCTCCCTTTTGTCTGAGTGCCGGGCCTGCATGACTAGAATTTGTCCGGTAACCCCTGAACATTTGTCACACCCGGCCTCGTCAGTCTGCAGGGGGATAGCGGCGGCCGACACCTAAGAGTCATGCGATGAGCACTGCATATCCCGATACCCAGCTTTTGATCGACGGTCAGTGGCAGGACGCTGCCAGCGGCAAGAAAATTGATGTGCGCAACCCGGCAAGCGGCGAGGTGATTGGCCGTGTGGCCCATGCCGATATCGCCGATCTGGACCGCGCCCTGGCGGCGGCCGACAAGGGCTTTCAGGTCTGGCGCAAGGTGTCTGCCCATGAGCGCGGCGCCATCATGCGCCGTGCCGCAGCCCTGCTCAAGGAGCGTGCCGACGAGATCGCCGCGCTGCTGACGCAGGAGCAGGGCAAGCCGCTGGCCGAGGCCAAGGTGGAAATCATTGCCGGCGCCGGCATCATCGAATGGTTTGCCGACGAGGCTCTGCGTGTCTATGGCCGCATCGTGCCTTCGCGTCGCCCCGAGCAGCAGCAGCTGGTGATCAAGGAACCCGTGGGGCCCGTGGCTGCCTTCACGCCCTGGAACTTCCCCGTCAACCAGATCGTGCGCAAGATCGGCGCGGCCCTGGCTTCGGGCTGCTCCTTCCTGGTCAAGGCGCCCGAGGAGACTCCGGCCTCCCCCGCAGCCCTGCTCAAGTGCTTTGTCGATGCCGGCATTCCTGCCGGTGTGGTGGGCCTGGTCTATGGCAGCCCCGCACAGATTTCCGAATATCTGATTGCCCATCCCGTGATCCGCAAGGTGACCTTCACGGGCTCCACGGCCGTGGGCAAGCAGCTGGCAGCGCTGGCCGGCCAGCACATGAAGCGCTCCACCATGGAGCTCGGCGGTCATGCCCCCGTGATCGTGGCCGAGGATGCCGACGTGCAACTGGCCGTCAAGGCCGCTGGCGCTGCCAAGTTCCGCAACGCGGGCCAGGTCTGCATCTCGCCCACGCGCTTTCTGGTGCACAACAGCGTGCGCGAGGAGTTCACGCGCGCCATGGTGGCCCATGCCGAGGCATTGAAGGTCGGCAACGGCCTGGAGCAGGGCACGCAGATGGGCCCGCTGGCCAATCCGCGTCGCGTGACCGCGCTGACCCAGCTGATCCAGAACGCCGAGCAAAGCGGCGCCAAGCTGATGACGGGCGGCGAATCCTTTGGCTCCGCCGGCAACTTCTTTGCCCCCACGGTGCTGGCCGACGTGCCTCTGACGGCGGATATCTTCAACCAGGAGCCTTTCGGCCCCGTGGCGGCGATTCGCGGCTTCGACAGGATCGAAGATGCCATTCAGGAGGCCAATCGCCTGTCCTATGGCCTGGCCGCCTATGCCTTCACGCGCTCGCTGAAGACGACGCACCTGCTGTCTCAGGATGTGGAGGCAGGCATGCTGTGGATCAACCAGCCTGCCCTGCCATCGGCCGAGCTGCCCTTTGGCGGCATCAAGGATTCGGGCTATGGCTCCGAAGGCGGCCCGGAGGCGCTGGAGGCCTATCTGGTGGCCAAGGCCGTGGCGATCACTTGTGTGTAACCCCCTACTAAGGCGCTTTGAGCCTTCCCCCTTTCTCTACGCGCTGCGCGCGACGCCATCGTCGCGAGGCGGCGTGGCCGGCCAGGCTCTTGCTTGGCGCCTCCGAGATGGAGCATGCTTGGTTTGAGGTTTCGCTCTGAGAGGCAAAAAGCCGCTGTGTTTGCAGCGGCTTTTTTCATGGGCGATGGTGTTCAGGCAATCTTGGCGGTACTGGCAAAAAACTGCTGATGCGCTTCAATGTCCTGAGCCGCCAGTCGCAGCTGCAGCGCCTGCTCGGGCTGGCGCTGCTGTATGCGCCGGGCCAGGCCTTGCAGGAGCGGCACGGCCCTGGCGGGAGCGCTGGCCAATTGCTGCAGTCTCTGCAGCGCGCTGCGCACACCGCGCAAGGTGCTTTCGGACAGGAGTAAATCCGCCTGCAGCTGATGCAGGATCAGCACGGCCTTGCCCACCCGCAGCGCGGCCAGACCGCAGTCAGCTGCGTCCTGCACGGCGGGTGCGCTGACTTTTTCGCAGGCGCGCACCAGGCGCAGCAGGCGGTGGTAGAGGCGGGCGCGCCACACGCGCACGTCGCGGGCGTGCACCGGGGCGCAAGCCATGTCCTGCAGCTCGTGAACCATCATGGCGCGCAGGCCGTCCAGCCTGCCTTGCGCGGTGACGGGCAGGATGAAGCGATAGGCCGCCCAGCCGGCCAGCGGGCCGGTGACGATGGCAAACGCCATGGACAGCGAGTGGCCCACATCGAGCTGGTAGGGGAAGTGTGGCGACAGCGCCAGCAGGATCACCATATTGCAGTCGAACCCGTACAGCGTGGTGCGGCGGTGGCTGAGCAGCAGGGCGCCAAGAAAGATGAAGGGCAGCATCATCAGCACCATCTGCAGCTGACTGTTGGCAAACGGCCAGGCAAACCACTGGCAGGCCAGCGCCACGCCGG
Source organism: Comamonas testosteroni TK102 (assembly GCF_000739375.1). Lineage (NCBI taxonomy): Bacteria > Pseudomonadati > Pseudomonadota > Betaproteobacteria > Burkholderiales > Comamonadaceae > Comamonas > Comamonas testosteroni. The sequence goes on from NZ_CP006704.1 coordinate 734,091, forward strand.
CGCCCATGGCCTGCCCCAGAATCACAAAGCGCATGGTGAAGACCGGGTTCTCGAACGAGGAGAACACGGTGATCATCACCGACAGGCCGAGCAGCATGTAGGCGCCGCCATGCCAGCCCGTGACCACCCAGACCAGGCCGACCAGAAAGATGGCGCTGAAGGCCCGCAGCATGGCCCGGCGCGCGCCCACCCAGTCGCTGTGCAGGACCACGGGCAGCTGGCGTGCGCGATGGTGGGCCGGCAGCCTCAGGTCGCTGGCGGCCACAAAATGGGCCTGCAGGGCCAGGCCGATATTGCCCAGGATTTCCTCGGCATGGCCCCAGCCTGCGGCGGCACTGCGGGCTGTGGCGATGGCGTCGATGGCTGCCAGCGGTGCGGGCTGGGTTTCCAGCAGCTTGGCGGCCTGCTCCAGCGCGGCCGTCATGATCCGGGCCTGCTCGGCCGTGAAGGCGGGGGTAAGGGTCTTGCCCGTGCTGTCGCGCAGCCAGAGCAGGGCCGAGATCTGGGTGTTGATCAGGCGGCGCAGCGCCCGCACGGCGCGGCGCGAACGCTGCGAGCCCGCGGCATGCGGGTCCAGTCCTTCTTCGATGGCGGCCATCACGGCCAGCCGCTCGGCCAGGTCCCTGGGGTTGAGGGCGCTATGGCCGCTGGCCGTGGCCTGTGCGGCGTCGGCGATGTCGCGCAGCAGGCGGGCGCAGAGTCGCCGTACCCTGCCGTCGCCGGGGATTTCAGCGCCCACGGGCGTGAACAGCCAGCCCACGACGAGGGCGGCAGCCACGCCGGTCAGCGCGGTAAACAAGCGATCCCAGCCCAGCGCGTAGACATGGGCGGGGTTGCCGTTGTCCAGCAAGGCCACCATGGAGGCCGAATAGCCGGCCAGCATGGTGCCGTAGGAGGCAAAGCTGCGCTGCAGATTGCCCAGGCCCGCGCAGATGCCGATCCACACCGCCAGCCCCGTGACCAGCCAGAGCAGATCGCCATCGGCCACCAGCACCAGCACCACGCCGGCGGCTGTGCCGACCAGCGTGCCCGTGGTACGGAAAAAGCTTTTCTCCAGCAGCTGGCCGCGCAGCGGCTGGGAGGCGGCCCAGACCGTCATGCCCGCCCATTGCGGATGTTCCAGCCCCAGGGCCCAGGCCGCGAACACGGCAATACAGGCTGCAAAGGCCGTGCGCAGATGCTGGCGCAGGCGGGCGCTGTCAAAGCCCCATAGCGTGGCGCTCTCCAGCAGGCGGTCGTAGGCAGCCACGCTCATGCGCGCTCCTCTGTGTCGGGGTGGGCCTGGGCTGAGCGCTGCCCGTGCATCTGCTCGATACGGGCACGAATCTTGTTCACGCCGTCCAGCATGGCCTCGACCTCGGAGTCCTGCAGGTCCTGCAGCAGACTGAGTTCGGCCTCCAGCATGGTGGCGCGGATGCTGTCCACGGCGCTATTGCCTGCGGCCGTGAGAAAGATGCGCTTGCTGCGGCGGTCGGCCGCATCGGCACGGCGCTCCACCCAGCCCTTGCCTTCGAGAATGTCCAGCAGACGCACCAGGCTGGAGCCGTCCAGGCCCACGCGCTCGGCCAGCTCCTTTTGCGTCACGCCGTCACCCCAGGCGCGCAGATGCAGAAGCGGCGTCCAGGTAGCGTCGGTCAGGCCGCTGGCGGCCAGCTGTTCTTCGACAAAACGCCGCCATTGGCGGGTCAGGGTGACCATGAGAAAGCCCAGGCGGTCGCGGGAGGGTGCATCAGTAAAAGACATGGCTGAATTTTGATGCCTGTCCAATTAATTTGCAATTCAAACTAATTGATTCTGCATTTATAGAAAGGGTATTCCCTGATCTGCGAGAGCAAAAAAAGGAGAGCGTCATGCGCTCTCCTTCAAATGGTTTCAGCTCTGTCTATGTTGTATTTCTAATCCGGTAAAGCGTAAGCTGCTATCAAAAAAGTGTAGGAATCCAGAGATTCAATACCAGGCCGGCGACCAGCAGCCAGACGAACAGCGCCAGGGCCAGAATCAGCGGCCTGGTGCCGGCAGCACGCACGGCGCGGATATGGGTGGTCAGTCCCAGGGCGGCCATGGCCAGGGCCAGCAGTGCGTTGTCGAGTTGAATGCCTATGCTGACCGCTTCCTTGGGCAGCACCCCCAGGGAGTTGACTCCGGCCATGGCCACGAAGCCCACGGCAAACCAGGGAATGGTGATCCGGTTGCCGGGCTGGCCGTCGTTCACGCCCAGGGCCCGTTCGCTGCGTGTCAGCCACATGGACAGCACCAGCAGGAAGGGCGCCAGCATCATCACGCGCACCATCTTGGCGATCACGGCCGTATCGGCGGCCTGGCTGCCGATGGCTTCGCCGGCGGCCACGACCTGGGCCACCTCATGCACGGTGGAGCCGACGAAAACGCCGTACTGCTGCATGCTGGTGTCTATCCAGCCGTACTCGGCATTCCAGTGGAACAGCGCCGGGTAGAGAAAGGTGCCGATGGTGCCGAACACCACCACGGTGGCCACGGCCACGGCCACGTCCTCTGCGCGGCCCTTGACCACGGGTTCGGTGGCCAGCACGGCGGCAGCGCCGCAGATGGAGGCGCCGGCCCCCACGAGCATGGTGGTGCGCTTGTCCATGCCCAGCAGCTTCTGGCCTATCCACTGCGCCAGCAAAAAGGTGCTGGACAGCACCAGCGCATCGATCACCACGCCGGCCATGCCGACCTGGCCGATGTCCTGGAAGGTCAGGCGCAGACCGTAGAGCACGATGCCGGTGCGCAGCAGGCGGGCCTTGGTGAAGGCGATGCCGCTGGCACACTGGCTGGCGATGGCCGGATAGACGGTGTTGCCGATCAGCAGACCGATGATGATGGCCAGCGTCAGCGCGCTCAGGCCGTTGTTCTTGATGGCCGGAAACTGTGCGGCCCAGGTGGCAACGGCAGCGATGGTACCTGCCAGCAGCAGGCCGGGAATCATCCCGCCGGTTTTGTGCATCCAGCCTTGCGAGGGTGCGGAGTTTTTCAGTGTTGTAGTGTTCATCGTGACCTTTCGCAGCAGGCAAGACAACAGGTCTGATTGCCGGCGTGGAGATCACTTTAGATTTCTTGGTTATATTTGTATAACTAATAGTTTTTGTAAGATCAACCTATAAAACAGGTAGATTGGGCTTTCTGGCGCCTGCAATTCGACTCAATCATTGACTCCATGAGTCGCTGATGGAATGGCTGGGCGGCCTGTTTTCTGCTGGCAGGCAGGGGCTGCTGGCGAGTCTGCTGTCATCGATACGAATATACGAATCATCGTCATGCTGCATCTCACCTTGCGTCAGTTCGAGATCTTCTGCGCCGTGGCCCAAAGCGGGACCACGGTGGCGGCCGCAGAGGCCGTAGCGCTCTCGCAGTCGGCCACCAGTGCCGCGCTGCAGCAGCTGGAGCAAGGTCTGGGCGTGCAGCTGTTCGAGCGCGTGGGCAAGCGCCTGGTGCTCAACGATGCGGGCCGTGCGCTGCTGCCCCAGGCCCTGGGCGTTCTGGAGCAGGCCAGAGGCATAGAGCAGACGTTTTCCGCGCGTGCAGCCAATATGCCGGTGCGCCTGCGCGTGGCGGCCAGCACCACCATCGGCACCTATGCGCTGCCCGAAGTGCTGGCGCGTCTGGCACGCTCGCATCCGCTGGTGCGCGTGGATCTGCAGATCGCCAATACCCAGGAAGTGGGCGAAGCCGTGCTGGCCATGGAGGTCGACATGGGCCTGATCGAGGGCAGCAGCCATTGGCAGGGGCTGGAGGTCGAGCCCTGGCTGCGCGACGAACTGGTCATCGTGGCATCTCCGCAGGACCCGTTGGCCGAGCAGGCGCGCAGCAAGCCGCTGGGCGTGGCAGCGCTGCGCAAGGCGGCATGGCTGTTGCGCGAGGCGGGCTCAGGCACGCGCGAGATGGTCGAGCATGCGCTGCTGCCGCATCTGCACCAGCTGCCTGCGAGCGCCACGCTGGGCAGCTCCGAGGCGATTGCACGCTGTGTCGAGCAGGGGCTGGGCATCAGTTGTCTGTCGCGCGTGCTGGTGCAGTCACAGCTGCAGGCCCGGGCGCTGGAAATTCTGCCCACCACCCTGCCGCGCATGTGGCGCAACTTCTCTCTGGTGCAGCGTGCCGGCAAGCGCCGCTCGCCCGCGCTGCAGGCCTTTGTCGATGCCTGCAAGGCCAGCGAACCGGCGCTGAGCGACCCCTCGGGTCCATCCAATGTCAAACACGCTGTAGCGCCTGAATGACAGACGTCGACAGCTATGGTTTTCTTAACAATGATTTGCTTGCGACACCGGTTTTTGCCCCTATATTGGGTAGACAAGTCGGGCGCGGGCTGTGCAGCGCCGGCTTTCTCAAGCAGGGAGGAACACCATGAAAACCATCGATGAAATGCTGCACCTGGACCTGCTCACTCACGAACAGCACCTGCAGATCAGCCACTGGATCGACGATGCGCAGTCCCCCGAGGCCATTTTGCAGATGCCTGCCGGACTCTGGCAGGCCGTGGAGCGCGCCAGCCAGGCCATGGGCGTGAACGAGGATTTGCTGCGCCCGCCCGCGCTGGACGCAGGCGGTCTGACTTTCAGTCAGTAGGTCGCCGGGCCTGAATCTCGGTCAAAACCGCCTCAAACGCAGGCTGCACAAGCGCAGTCTGCTCTGATTTTCATTTCAGCGGGATAGCCGTTCCCTGGGGCACGGCCACGGCGGTGACGCTGTTCTGGGGCGAGCCCTCGATCACCCGGTCCGAGTAGGTCATATAGATCAGGGCGTTGCGCTTGGCATCCACCATACGCACCACACGCAGGCGCTTGAACAGCAGCGAGGTGCGCTCGGTGAACACTTCTTCCTGCTGCCTGAGCGGCGCGGGGAACTGGATATTGCCCGTGGCCTGGCAGGAAATAGACGCTTCCGAGCGATCCTCGGCCAGGCCCAGGCCGCCCTTGATGCCGCCGGTCTTGGCACGCGAGACATAGCAGGTCACGCCCGGCACCTTGGGGTCGTCATAGGCATCGACCACAATTTTGTGATCCGGGCCAATCCACTTGAAGACGGTATCCACGGCGCCTATCTGTTCGGCATGGCTCATGCCTACAAAGGCCATGGTTCCTGCGGCGGCGGCCGCGACGGCCAGAACGGCGGAGATCAGTTTCATGGTGGTGCGCATACAGTGAGTTAAGGGTTAACCCTTGTCTTTTAACAGGGCATTGTGCCCCGGGCAAGGGACTGGCAGCCGGCCTGAAGACAATACCGGCTGCTGCAGAGCTTTCTGTATTGCATCACGGTTTGCCCCGGCCTGCTGGCGGGCACCGGCAGCTGAGACGCTGCCACAGGCATGACACAGCGCATGCCGGACTTCCGAACTCCCTCTTTGATCAGCGACGGCCCTCGGGCGGTGGCTTCATGCAAGCGCCGCATCCGCCGGATGTGGCTGTTATCTATGTCGGTGAACGTTTCCGCGCCCGGTCTGAGCGCTTCCTCCCTGTTGTTGATGGCACTGGCCTGTGGCCTGTGTGCGGGCGGCAACTATTTCAACCAGCCGCTGCTGCACTCGATTGCCGCTCATTTCTCGGTCAGCGAGTCGGCGGCCGCGACCAGCGTGACGCTGGCCCAGGTGGCCTATGCGGCGGGCCTTTTGTTGCTGGCTCCGCTGGGCGACAAGCTGCAGCGCCGCGGCCTGGCCGTGAGCCTGATGCTGCTGGCTGCCCTGGGGCAGGCGCTGTGCGGCCTGGCGGGCCAGTTCGATCTGTTTCTGCTGGGCACGCTGATGGCCGGTCTGTTCTCGGTTGCGGCCCAGGTGCTGGTGCCCATGGCGGCAGCCCTGGCCCAGCCGGGGCAAAGCGGGCGGGCCGTGGGTTGGGTGATGAGCGGTCTGCTGCTGGGCATTTTGCTGGCGCGCAGCGTGGCCGGCATGGTCTCGGAGGCCTGGGGCTGGCAGGCCGTCTACCAGGGCGCTGCGCTGGTGATGGCCGTGGTGGCGCTGTGGCTGTGGAAGGCGCTGCCGGCATCGCGCAACCCCAGTCCTGTCAGTTATCCACAGGTGCTCGGAAGCATGTGGCATCTGCTGCGCAGTCAGCCGGGTCTGCGCCAGCGCACCCTGGTCAGCGCGCTGGCGTTCGCCTCGGTCAGCGTGCTGTTCTCGACCATGGCGCTGCAGTTGTCCAGCGGCCCCCTGGGCCTGGACGACGGGCAGATCGGTTTGATCGGTCTGGCCGGCGCGGCGGGTGCCCTGGTGGCCACGCAGGCGGGGCGACTGGTGGACAAGGGCCTGGGCCGCGTGAGCTGCGCCATCGGGGCGCTGGCCCTGCTGCTGTCCTGGCCGCTGCTGTGGGTGGGCGGAGCGCATCTGGGCTGGTTCGTGCTGGGCATGGTGGTGATCGATCTGGGTCTGCAATGCCTGAACATCACCAACCAGGCCACGGTGGCCCAGTTGCTGCCCGCAGCGCGCGGCCGCATGAATGCCGTCTATATGACGGGCTATTTCACAGGCGCGGCGGCGGGCTCGGCGTTGGGGACTCTCGCCTGGCGCATTGACGGCTGGCAGGGTGCCTGCGTGCTGGGCCTGGCCCTGGCGCTGCTGGCCTGCCTGGGCACTTTCAGGATGCGCAAGACCCATGGCCTGGTGGCCAGGCTGGCCTAGAGCAGCCGGCGTCTAAAGATCCCATCGCAGGGAGGCGCTAAAGGTTCTCTGCGGATAGGGATGGAAGTTCCAGTACCTGGCATTGTTGGCGTTGTCTATGCCAAAGGCTGCCGATAGCTGTCTGTCGATCTGATAGCGGGCCCGCAGATCGACGCTGAAGTACTGGCTGGCACCCATATAGGTGTCGGCATGCACGTCGCTATTGTCCAGATTCGAGTACTGGCGCCCGCTGTAGCGCGCCGCCACGGTCAAGGCCCAACGCTCGTCGGGCTTGTAGGTGGCCCAGGCCGTGGCACGCCAGCGTGGTACGCGGGGCTGCCATTTGCCGACGCTGGCCGGGTTGGCGGCATTGGCCGTGATGCGCGAGTTGGCCCAGGTCAGGCTGCCGCCCAGATCCAGCCCGCGAATCCACACCGACTGCGCCGAGTAAGCCAGTTCCAGCCCCGAGGTACGGACCTGATCCACGTTCTGCACCGCAGAGATGGTGGTGCCGGCAATCAGCTGGCTGTAGAGCGCATCGCGCGTGCGCTCGTGGAACCAGGTGGCGCGCAGTAGACCGTTACCCAGGTCTTGCTCGGCCGTCAGCTCGCCCGTCCAGGACTTTTCGGGTTTCAGATTCGGGTCGTTGATGAAGGACAGCGCCCCGCCAGAGGTCGCGCCATACAGCTCGCCCACGGTGGGGAAGCGCACGGCCCGGCCCAGCGAGGCCTTGAGCGTGGTGTTGCGGGCCAGCTGGTAGGCCAGCGCGGCCTTGGGCGAGAAATGCGATTCACTGCGCTGGGCGTAACTCAGCTGGCTGCTGGCCGTGGCGGTGTGGCCCTGGCTGGCCGTCCAGTCCTCCCAGCGCAGGCCCAGAACGGCCTTCCAGTCCCTGGCCAGCTGCCAGCTGTCCTGTGCCCAGGCATAGCGGGTCTCGGCCCTGCCGCCGACCTGGCTGAGGATGGACTGCTCGTTGGCCGGGCCGGACTGCCAGTCGCCAACCACGTTGTATTTGCCGATGTTGAGCTTGTAGGCATCGCGGCCCAGGCCGAAGTCCACGATATGTGTGCCCTGCAGGCCCAGTATGTCGTTCTGTCGCCATGTGCCCCTGGCGGCCAGCGTGTTCCAGCCCGTGCCGTCCTGATCCTGCAGCGTGCCCTTGCCACCCAGATTGGCAGCCGGCTGGGCAATGGTGGGCACGCGCTGCTGATCCTTGCCGTAGTCATAGAGGCTGGCGCTGAGCTCCCAGTCGAACTCGCCCTGGGTATGGCTTTTGAGCGAGACGCCATGCATGGTGTGGGTCTGCTGGTCCTGGCTCAGTCCGAAGGCGGTGTCGGCCAGCTTGTAGGTCTTGCCGTCGATATGGATGTTGCCGCTGTACACCGGCTGGCCGTCCGGCCCGCGCAGATAGGTCTCGGAGCTGCCCTTGGCGCTGTTCTGCCACCAGCCCAGCGTGTAGCTGGCGCGCAGCGTGGGCGTGATGTCATAGGCCAGCTTGATCTTGGCGTGATCCTGCCGGGTGCGGTACTGCGTGCCCGCACCCAGGATGTACCAGGGCTGGTTGGTGGTGTTGAGCCCGGCAATCGCACCCGTCACGGGCGTGCCGGCGCTGCCCGCCACGCCTGCGGACTGCAGCACGGAGGGGAAGGTCATGGGCTGGCCCTGGCTGTCGCTGCGACTCAGGTTGATCCAGTACGACCAGTCGCCGCTTCTGCTGCCTATCGAAGCGCTGGTGTTCCAGCTGCGGTAATGGCCGCTGCTGCCCAGCACGTCGGCACTCTGGTGGGCATAGCCGGTGGCCACATGGGCTTCGAGCTTGTCGGGCATGCGCGTCACATAGTCCACCACGGCGCCGGCGGAATTGCCGGGATAGGCGGCCGAGAACGGCCCGTACATGACATCGACGCGCTCGATTTCCTCGGGCGTCACCAGGCCCCAGCGCGGCGCATAGTTGCTGCCGTTGGCAATGCCATTGCCCAGATAGTTGGACAGCAAAATGCCGTCGGCATAGACGGCCGAGCGCGCGCTATTGCCCGTGCCCGACGCACGGGTGGAGAGTATGGCGTGGTTGTAGTCGCCGATATAGCGCTTGCGCACCAGCAGGCTGGGCAGATATTTCAGGGCATCTTCGCTGTCGGTGGCGTTGATGCGGGTCTCGATCTCCTCGCGCGTGATGCCTTCGATGGTGGTCGGAATCTGCGTGGGCAGCGAGCTGGGCTGGCCGCCGTTGACGGTGACCACGCCCAGGGTCTTGGAGCGCTCAGGCGGGTCGGCGGAATCGGTTGAAGTCTGGGCCAGGCACGGCCATGCGATACCACTGACCACCAGTGGCAGAAAAATCTGTTTCATGAATGCTTACCTTGGGACGTAGTTGTCCCTATGAATCTGATAGCGGCCAGCGCAGATCGGATCTGCGCTAGAGCCAGAAATGGTTCAGAGGTAAGCGGGGGGCGGCCCGCGCGCAGGCAGAGGCGCGGCTGTGATGGCGGCGATGCGCGCCCGCTCCACGGGCTGCTGCGCATGCCACAGCGGTGACTCGGTAGGGGGCGGCAGTTGCAGCGCGGGCGGAGGCGGTGCTGCATGGGGCAGGCACATGGGGCAATCGAGATGACCCGCACCCAGGGCACTGCCGCCGTCTTCGCCCTTGACGATCAGCTTGACCGCGCCGGTGCTGGTGCAGATCAGCTCAAACCCCTGAGACTGGATCAGCGGCGCGGCTGCCGCCACCCCCATGGACAGTGCCAGCCATGCCAGCACGCACCGGCCCAGCAGGCAGGTGGCTATGCGGCGAAGCTGTTGCAAGGTCATGGGGTGGGCGCTGCGAATATGCGTCCGGATCATACGTCGTCTGCTGCCGCAGAGCATGCGTGAAAACCGCCGCGCAAGCCCTGCTGCAGGTGCAAAGTGCTGTGACTTCAAATACAAAACCCGGCGCAAGGCCGGGTCGGTATGGAGGTGCCGAGGGTTCACGCACGGCTCCTGGGCTGGAATATGGACACTCGCTCAAGCGAGAGATGGCAAGCAAGAGCCTGGCCGGCCGCGCCGCCTCGCGGCGAGGCCGTCGTCCCCCTGAGGGGGTCACTGTCCATTCACATGCTTGCGCAGATGCTCCAGCGCCTCCTCCACCTGATCCACCAGCACCAGGCACAGGTCGCCGGGTTGCAGGCGGGCCAGGGCATGGTCGATGGCGAGAAACTCGCCATGGATCTCGGTGCTGTAGCTGGTGCGGGGCGCGCCTTCCAGACCCTTTTTCAGCAGGGCCAGCACTTCGCCATCCACGCGGCCACGCTGGCAGGCGTCCTGATAGAGCACCACATCGTCGAACACCTTGCCCAGAATCTGGGTCTGTTCGGTGATGTCCTGGTCGCGACGGTCGCCGGCACCCGAGATCACCACGCTGCGGCGCTTGGCAGGCATGGCTTCCACGGCCTGGGACAGCGCGCGAATGGCGTCGGGGTTGTGGCCGTAGTCGGCAATGATGGTGGCGCCCTTGTAATCCATCACATTGAAGCGGGCAGGGGCGTTGTCGCTGTCGTTGAGGAAGCCAGCCAGACCGCGGCGGATGGTCTGCCAGGGCAGGCCCGCCGCCCAGGCGGCGCCGATGGAGGCCATGACGTTTTCCACCTGGAAGGTGATGGTGCCGTTACGGGTCAGCGGAATGTCGCGCAGCGCGATGCTCTCGCGCCAGGATCCTTCCGCGGCCACGATGGCGTCGCCATCGACATAGACCACGCGGCTGCCCTGGGCACGGTGCGTGGCCATGACGGGGTGGTGGCGGTCGGCGGCAAAGAAGATCACCTTGCCGGGGCAGACATGGGCCATGGCAGCGACCAGCGGGTCGGCGGCGTTGAGCACGGCATAGCCCGTGGGCGCCACGTTCTGCACGATGACGCGCTTGAGCACGCCGACATCTTCCTTGGTGGTGATGAAGTTGAGACCCAGGTGGTCGCCTTCGCCCACGTTGGTGACCACGGCGACCTGGCAGCGGTCAAAGCCCAGGCCTTCGCGCAAGATGCCGCCGCGTGCGCATTCCAGCACGGCTGCATCGGTCTCGGGGTGGGCCAGGGCGTTGCGCGCACTCTTGGGGCCGGAGCAGTCGCCGCTGTCGATCTGGCGGCCGTTGACGTACACGCCATCGGTGTTGGTCATGGCGGTGCGCCAGCCATGCGAGGTGAACAGATGGGCGATCACGCGGGTGGTCGTGGTCTTGCCGTTGGTGCCGGTGACGGCAACCAGGGGGATACGGCCGTCGTCGCCGGGCGCGAACAGCTCGTCCACCATGGGTACGCCCACATTGCGGGGACGGCCGAAGGAGGGGGCCAGGTGCATGCGCAGGCCGGGGGCGGCATTGACTTCCACGATGCCGCCGCTTTGCTCTTCCAGGGGCTTGAGCATGGTTTCGCAGACCACGTCCACGCCGCAGATATGCAGACCGATGGTCTGCGCGGCCTCGATGGCCCGGGCGGCGATTTCGGGATGCACGTCATCGGTCACGTCGGTGGCGCTGCCGCCGGTGGACAGATTGGCGTTGTTGCGCAGCACCACGCGCTGGCCCTGGGCGGGCACGCTGTCAGGCGTCAGGCCTTCGCTGGCAATGCGCGCGATGGCGATATCGTCCAGGCGCACCTTGGTCAATGCCGTGCCGTGGCCGGAGCCGCGGCGGGGGTCCTGGTTGACGATGTTCACGAGTTCGCGGATGGTGTGCTGGCCGTCGCCCAGCACCTGGGGTGGCTCGCGGCGGGCGGCTGCCACCAACTGGCCGCCGACGACCAGCATGCGGAAGTCATGGCCGGGCAAAAAGCGCTCGACGAGGATTTCGTCGCCAAACTCGCTGGCGGTCTTGTAAGCGGCTTCCAGACCTTCGCGGGTGGTGATGTTCACCACCACGCCCTTGCCCTGGTTGCCGTCCTGGGGCTTGACCACCACGGGCAGTCCCACTTCCAGGGCCACGGCCCAGGCGTCTTCCACGTCGGCGACGGGGCGGCCCATGGGCACGGGCACGCCGGCCGCGTGCAGCAGGCGCTTGGTCAGGTCCTTGTCCTGTGCAATGGATTCGGCCACGGCGCTGGTGGAGTCGATCTCGGCGGCCTGGAAGCGGCGCGCACGTGAACCCCAGCCCAGCTGCACCAGCGAACCGGTGGTCAGGCGACGGAAGGGAATGCCGCGTGCCACAGCGGCATCGACGATGGCACCGGTCGAGGGGCCGATACGGTCGTCCTCGTCCAGTTCGCGCAGTTCGGCAATCGTGGCGTCGGCATCGAAGGGGGTGTCGTTCAATGCGGCCTGAATCAGGGCCTCGGCACGCTCCATGGCCAGCTTGCCCACGGATTCTTCGGTGTACTCGACCACCACCTGGAAGGTGCCGTGCTCCACGGTCTCATGGGTGCGGCTGAAGGTGACGGGGCAGCCTGCCTGGGCCTGCAGCGACAGGGCGGCAACTTCCAGCACATGGGCCAGCGACAGGCGCTGGTCCGCGCCATGGGGCTGCAGCGTACCGATGGTGGGGAAACGCGCCCGCAGCTTTTCTTCAAAACCGGGCATGGCGGTGTACAGCAGCTCGCTGTCTTCACAGTGCACGATGGCTTCGATGGCGGTGCTGCGGGTCCAGAGGTTGGGGCCGCGCAAGGCTCGGTTGCGAGTGATCTGCATGGTGTTTCTTTCAGCTGAATTTCAAGCTTTTCTTGGTCTGACGCTTGTGTGGCAAGCGTCAGCAGCTATATCTGTTGAAGCGTTTTATGGGGCAATCAAGCCTGGTATTCAAAGGTCTTGATGCCGGCGCCGATCAGCTCGGGCGTGATGTCCAGCGCCCAGGCGGTGGCAATCGCGGCCAGCAGCGCGCTGGTCTCGGGGCGCTTGCCGCCGGCCAGGGACAGTGCCTCCAGCGTGCCCAGCACACGTTCCTGGGTGCCGGTGGCCAGCACCACGTTGTTGCCTTTGAGGAAGACAGCGCGGCCGCCTTCATGACGGGCTTCGGTGTTGGCGCGGTGTGCGGCGACAAACTCGTTGTCGGCGCTGGTGGCGTACAGAATGACTTCGCCGTCGCAGAGCTCGGCCAGATCGGCCACTTCGGGCAGGTCGGCGTTGAGCACGCCCGCGCCTTCGTCCAGCACCACATCGATCTGGGTGCGCATCACGCGGCGCATCTGGCCGGGCTCCAGCACATCGTGATCGGCAAGCTGCTCATAGCCGTCCATGTCGGTGACCACGCCGACCAGGCAGCGGTCGTAGGCCAGGCCTTCTTCCAGGATGGAGCGGGCCGTGGTCTGGATGACGGCGGCTTCGGCCAGACGGTTGGTCAGCAGGCGATGGGCACCGGCCCAGTTGGCGGTATTGGTCTTTTGCGTATGGCGATTGGCGAGGAACATTCCTTCACCGCTGGCCACGCCGGTCAGCTTGCCCGACAGCTGCAGCAGCCAGCCGACCAGACGCGAAATGAAGGCGTTGTTGCGCGTGCCAACGATACCGACCACGGGGATGCGACCGGCGCCGGCACCGTCTTCGCGGGGGAAGAGGTGGTCGGCAATGGCCATGCCAACGGGGCGCGGTGCGCCGCTGGTGGGCTTGAGGTGCATCAGCAGGCCGGGGCCGGCGTTGACTTCGAGAATCGCACCCTGGCCCTGCATGGGCTTGGAGACATCCTGCAGGATCATGTCCATGCCGGCGATATCGAGGCCAACGATCTTGGCGGCCAGCACGGCGTAGTAAGCCACGTCGGGGTGTACCTCGTCGAGGCAGTCGATGGCCATATTGCCGTTGCGCTGCAGCAGCACGCTCTGGCCCTGCGGAATCACGCTGTCGGGCGTCACATGCTGGCGATTGAGTTCCAGCTTCACGGCGCCGGCTTCCAGATTGATCCAGTCCAGCGGGTATTCCTGCTCGGGTCCGCGGCGCGGATCCTGGTTCAGCACTTCCACCAGTTCGCGCAGCGTGGCATTGCCATTGCCGTAGACGGAAACCGTTTCGCCCTTGGTGGCTGCCACCACCTTGCCGCCCACGACCAGCAGGCGGTGCTCCACGCCGTCGATGAATTTTTCGACGATCACGTCCGAGCCTTCGGGCTGGGCCAGTGCAAACGCGGCCTTGATGTCGGCTTCCTTGGACAGCTCCAGGGTCACGCCACGGGCATGGTTGCCGTCCGAAGGCTTGACGGTCACGGGAAAGCCGATGTCCTGCGCCACTTCCCAGGCCTCTTCGGGCGATGCCACGATCTGGCCTTCGGGCACGGGCACGCCGCAGGCGGCCAGCAGGCGCTTGGTGAAGTCCTTGTCCTGGGCAATGCCCTCAGCGATGGCGCTGGTCTGGTCGGACTCTGCCGTCCAGATGCGGCGCTGCGCCGCGCCATAACCCAGCTGCACCAGATTGCCGTCGTTCAGGCGGATATGGGGGATGCGGCGCTCGCTGGCGGCATCGACGATGCAGCCGGTCGAGGGGCCCAGGTAACGGTCATTGATGGCCGTCTTGATGGCATGCACGGCGGGCTTGATGTCGAATGGCTCGTCATTGATGGCCGCCATCAGCAGCTTGTGCCCATGCTCCAGCGCCACGCGAGCCACGGCCTCCTCGGGGCAGCGGAACACCATGCGGTACACGCCACGCCTGGAAATTTCCCGGGTCTGACCGAATTCGGCGGGCATGCCGGCCAGATTCAGCAACTCGATGATTACATGCTCCATCACATGACCCATCCAGGTGCCGCCTTCCAGGCGCTGGATGAAGCCACCGCGCTCGCCGACGCCGCAGGTGTGCTCGATCAGGTCGGGCAGCCAGCTGGTCAGGCGCTCGTTGAGGCCGGGGATCTTGTTGGACGGATAGTCTTCCAGCTCTCCCAGATCCAGCCAGACCTCCAGTACCGGGCGGTAGGTCCAGACACTGGGGCCACGCAGGAAAGTTGTGCGCAAGAGTTGGATGTCGTTGAATTTCGCCATGTTGATCAGCGGATAGGAATGAGGAGAGCAGGTTTTCTTAAACTCCTGCCCCTGATAGGTTGGCATTGTGCGCCCAGAATCTGCATTGTGAAGCTTGTCAGCCTAAATGCAGGTTCGCGCGTTAACCAGGGTGTATCGGACGTCAGGCGCAGCCATATTCACCATGCCGAAGCGGTTGCCCGCATGACTCTTGGAGCCGCCATCGGCGGAGAAAAATAACTCAACATGCAACATCACCATACTGTGGACGCCTCGGCAGTCTTTGCCGGCCCCCTGGGGGGCGAGCTACGAGCAAGACTCGCTGAACATGAAAACGTATTAGCCGTCGTCCCGGTTGACCTGAGTGCGGATTTGCAGTTTGGCAGCGGCCTGCTGGCGCTGACACAGGAGCGTCTGCTGGCCTGCGATCCCCAGACCCGGCAGTGGCGTGAATGGGCCCTGACCGTGGAGCAGAGCCTGCGCCTGCAGGACCATGGCGGCGTGGGCAATCTGGAGCTGCATGATCCTCGCGAGCGTTTGGCGCACTGGCTCATCACCTTGAAGCACCAGACCGCCATGCTGCAGCTGATGCAGCAGTTCGACCGCCAGCGCGAGCGCATCGCGCGCCAGGAGGTCTACAGCGCGGTCAGCGACGAGGATGTCCCGCATTGCCCGGTCTGCCACACGGCTCTGCCGCCCGATACCGAAGAATGCCCGGCCTGCGCACGTCAGCAGGCACCTCAGACCTCGACCTGGGTGCTGCTGCGCCTGTGGCGCTTTGCCAAGCCCTATCAGGGCCAGCTGCTGCTGGGTTTCCTGCTGACCGTGGCCAGCACGGGCGCGCAACTGGTGGCACCTTATCTGACCATCCCGCTGATGGACAAGATACTGATTCCGTTCCAGAACGGCGAAAAGATCAACCGGGATCTGGTTTTCTTCTATCTGGGCATGCTGCTGGTGTCGGCGCTGCTGGCCTGGGCGCTGGGCTGGGCACGCACCTTCGTGCTGGCCAAGGTGTCCGAGCGCATAGGCTCCAATCTGCGCACCACCACTTACAACCACTTGCTGAACCTGTCGGTGGACTACTACGGCAGCAAGCGCACAGGGGATCTGATGGCGCGCATCGGCGCTGAAACCGATCGTATCAATCTCTTTCTGTCGTTAAATGCACTCGATTTTGCGACCGATGTGATGATGATCGTGATGACCTCGGCCATCCTGTTCTCCATCAACCCCTGGCTGGCGCTGGTCACACTGGTGCCGTTGCCCTTCATCGCCTGGATGATCCATACCGTGCGCGACCGCCTGCGCACCGGCTTCGAGAAGATAGACCGCGTCTGGTCCGAGGTGACCAATGTGCTGGCCGACACCATCCCCGGCATCCGTGTGGTCAAGGCCTTCGCCCAGGAAAAGCGTGAAGCCGACCGCTTTGCCGACGCCAACCTGATCAATCTCCAGGCCAACGACAAGGTCAACAAGACCTGGTCGCTGTTCACCCCCACGGTGACGCTGCTGACCGAGGTCGGCATTCTGGTGGTCTGGGGCTTCGGCATCTATCTGGTGGCCGGCGGCTCCATCACCGTCGGTGTGCTGACGGCCTTTATCGCCTATATCGGCCGTTTCTATACCCGCCTGGATTCGATGAGCCGCATCGTCTCGGTCACGCAGAAGGCGGCAGCCGGTGCCAAGCGCATCTTCGACATCCTCGACCATGTCAGCAATGTGCCCGAGCCCAGCAACCCCGTGAAGCTGCCCGGCAAGGCCAAGGGTGCAATCACCATGGAAGATGTGGGCTTTCGCTACGGCAGCCGCGCCGTCATCAAGCATCTGAACCTGCAGATCAAGCCTGGCGAGATGATCGGCCTGGTCGGTCACAGCGGCTCGGGCAAGAGCACCCTGGTGAATCTGATCTGCCGCTTCTACGACGTCTCCGAGGGCTCCATCCAGCTCGACGGCGTGGACGTGCGTCGCATGTCCGTGTCCGACTACCGCAGCAATATCGGCCTGGTGCTGCAGGAGCCCTTCCTGTTCTTCGGCACGATTGCCGAGAACATTGCCTATGGCAAGCCCGACGCCACGCGCGAGGAAATCGTGGCCGCGGCGCGTGCCGCCCATGCCCACGAGTTCATCCTGCGCCTGCCCCACGGCTATGACTCCCTGGTCGGCGAGCGCGGCCAGGGCCTGTCGGGTGGCGAGCGCCAGCGTATTTCCATCGCGCGTGCGCTGCTGATCGATCCGCGCATCCTGATCCTCGACGAAGCCACCTCGGCCGTGGATACCGAGACCGAAAAGGAAATCCAGAAGGCACTGGACAATCTGGTGCAGGGTCGCACCACGATCGCCATTGCCCACCGTCTGTCCACCTTGCGCAAGGCCGACCGTCTGGTGGTCATGGATCGTGGCGAAATCGTCGAAGTGGGCCCGCACGACGAGCTCATGGACCTCAAGGGTCATTACTTCCGTCTGTACGACGCGCAGGCGCGCCGTGCCGAAGAGGATGCGCAAGCGGCCGGCCTGAAGTTGCAGACCAAGGAACCCCAATGATCGAAGCTCCCCAATCCAATCTGAACGGCATGCAGCTGGTGCGCAACGCCCATGGCCGTCTGGTGCTGACCCTGGGCAACGGCCTGGTCTACGAAGCAGTGGTTCCCGTGCGTGCGTTTCCGATTGCCGCGCCTGCCGAAGGGCTGTCGCTGATCGCAGCCGATGGCAAGGAAGCGCTGTGGGTGGCCCGCATGGCCGACCTGCAGCCCGAGCATCGTCAGCTGATCGAGCAGGACCTGGCCGTGCGGGAGTTCGTGCCGACCATCGAGCGCATCCTCAAGGTCTCCAGCTTTTCCACCCCCAGCACCTGGGAGCTGCAGACGGATCGTGGTCTGACGCAGATGGTGCTCAAGGCCGAAGAAGACATCCGCAAGCTGGCCGGCCGCACCAGACTGCAGATCACGGGCCAGGATGGCGTGCAATATCGGATTCCCGACAGCGGCAAGCTGGACCGGCATTCGCGCAAGCTGCTGGAGCGCTTTCTGTAAGCCGCGCAGCGCAACTATTTCAAGGGCCTCGCCTCATCGCGAAGCCCTTTTTTGTATCAAATTGCGCAGCGGTGCTTGATATATATAGACTAATAGCTATCAAAATAGGATTGAAAATAATCCTACAGTTTTCTCAAGCGTGGCCGATAACAGGGCGAGATAGCTGTTTTTCCGCCTGCACCTTTTTACTGCCGAGGGCCAAGCCATGCAAATTCCACCTCTAGACCGGACACAGACGCCCTGGCGTACCCAGGGTGCGGATTTGTACTCCACAGGGGCTTCGGGCGCCGCGCCGGTGCGCCCCGTGAACGCCGTGAATGCCACAGAGTCTGTGGACAAGATCGGCGAGGGCCGCACGGTGCGTGAACCCGAGAAGCCATCGGCTCCCGATACCGAGAACCGCGACTGGACCCTGGCCGAGGAGATCAAGCAAAAAGAAGAGGTGGAGGAGCCGCCCAAGGAGCCCATCTCCAAGCAGCTGATCGAGTTCATCCAGTCCATGTGGCGCGCCAGCGCCCAGGCGGTTGAACAGGCACAGGAAACCAGCAAGTCGGAGGATCTGCTGCAGAGCAAGCAGCAGGCGCGCAATGAGCCGCTGACTTATTCCGAGCCCCGGGTCAAGCGCAGCGGCAACGCCAAGTAAGCGATTGCTTTGATTTTGATAGCTTATTGCGCTTGATATTCAAGCATTTCAGCTATTTTTATACCTTATTTGCTTTCAGAGTCTGCGTTATAAGCTTCTGATTTGTGAGCATCGTCCTTGGCCGGTGCAGCAGCCACGGCTTCGGCGGCCTTGGCCTTTTCACGCGCTGCACGGTATTTGACGGCAAAGGCGCGCACTTCCTCATAGGTGACGAAGCCGTCCTTGTTGGTGTCGGTTTCGTCAAAGGCGGCGGCCAGCTTCGGGATGATGGCCACTTCCTTGCGGCTGAGCTTGCCATCCTGATTGAAGTCCAGCATCTTGAATTGCTGCTGGGCCTTGATCTCGCCCTTGGAGAGCTGGGTTCCCTGTCTTTCTCCGATCTTGTCGCCGGCGGTTTCCTCGGCGCGCACCGTGGGCAGCAGCAGCACGGCGCTGGTCAGCAGCACGCCCATGGCGGTCTTCATGACCGAGCTGCTGCGGGCGACGATGGGGTGGTTCTTGGCTTTTGACATAGCGGTACAGATGAGGGCCATGACGGCATTCTCAACCTCCGGCCCGCCGCACTTTCAAAGTTTTGCATTCGCTTGCCGGACTTTGCCAAGCTTTACGTAGGCAGCGCCGCCTTGTCATGGGCAATGCCGCTGCGCACATGGCCCGAGGGAACATGTCCGGCTGCATTGCGCACATGGCCGGTCTGGTCGTCGAAGAAGAAGTCGGGCTCGAACTCGCGCAGAAAACCGCCCTTGGCCAGTCCGCCGAGGAACATGGCTTCATCGACATCGATCTTCCAGTCCATCAGCGTATTGAGCGCACGCTCATGGGCCGGGGCGCTGCGCGCCGTGACCAGGGCCGTGCGCACGCGCATGCCGGCCACATCGGCCTGCTGCAGCCGGTGCAGGGCGGCCAGCAGCGGCTTGAACGGGCCTTCGGGCAGCGGCTGGGCGGCTTTTTCCAGTTCATGCTGCTGGAATGCCTCCAGGCCCTGGGCCTGGAAGATGCGCTCGGCCTCGTCGGAAAACAGCACGGCATCGCCGTCGAAAGCGATGCGCACTTCGCGCGGATGGCTGCTGCTGGCGCGCATGGAGTCGGTGAACACATGGGCGGCCGGGTAGCCCAGCTGCAGTGCCTGGGTCACGTCATCGGCATTCGCCGACAGGAACAGCTGAGCTCCCAGAGGGCGCAGATAGCCGAAAGGGTCACGCCCCTGGGTGAACACGCCGCGCTGTATGGAGTGCAGGCCGTGGGCCTTGGCCGAGCGGAAGACGCGCATGCCGCTGACGGGATCGTTGCGCGAGAGCAGCACTACCTCCACATGCTGCTGCCCCTCGGTGTTGAAGGCCAGCAGTTTCTTGACCAGCGAGAAGGCAACGCCCGGTGCGGCAGGCACGTCCAGCCGCTCGCGCTGCAGGCGCAGATAGCTCGCCGGGTCGCTGTCCTCGAAGAGGCGGTTTTCCTCCTCGAAATCGAACAGGGCTCGCGAGGAGATGGCGACGACGAGCTTGTCGTTCAGGGTCATGGCCATGGCGGTACGGTTTTGAGCGGAATTGCGGACAGGCTTCGATGATACGCAGGCCGCAGCTCCCTCACCAGTTGGCTTCGCGCTCTGGCGTGGCACTGATGTGGTGGATGGACAGATCGGCGCCGTCGAATTCCTGCTCCTGGCTCAGGCGCAGGCCCATGGTCTTCTTGAGCAGGCCGTAGACCAGCAGGCCGCCCAGCGCGGCCCAGGCCACGCCCATCAGTGTGCCTATGAGCTGGGCGACCGGATGCACGCCGCCAAGCCCGCCCAGAGCTTGCGTGCCGAAGATGCCGGCCGCAATGCCGCCCCAGGCACCGCACAGACCGTGCAACGGCCACACGCCCAGCACGTCGTCGATCTTCCATTTGTTCTGCGTCAGCGTGAACATGAAGACAAAGATGGCTCCGGCGGCAGCCCCCACGACCAGTGCTCCCAGAGGGTGCATCAGATCCGAGCCCGCGCAGACGGCAACCAGGCCGGCCAGCGGGCCGTTGTGCACAAAACCCGGGTCGTTTTTGCCCACCGCCAGGGCGGCCAGCGTGCCACCCACCATGGCCATCAGCGAGTTCACAGCGACCAGACCGGAGATCTTGTCCAGACTCTGGGCACTCATCACATTGAAGCCGAACCAGCCCACGATCAGAATCCAGGCGCCCAGCGCCAGGAAGGGAATGCTGGAGGGCGGTGTGGCGGCAATCGCTCCGCCCTGGCGGTAGCGATTGCTGCGCGGGCCCAGCAGCAGCACGGCTCCCAGGGCGATCCAGCCCCCCACGGCGTGAACGACCACGCTGCCGGCAAAGTCGTGGAACTCGGCGCCGGTCAGTGCCTTGATCCAGGCCTGCACGCCGAAATGCTGGTTCCAGGCAATGCCCTCGAAGAAGGGGTAGATCAGGCCCACGATCATGGCCGTGGCGATCAGCTGGGGCCAGAACTTGGCGCGTTCGGCAATGCCGCCCGAGATGATGGCGGGAATGGCGGCGGCGAAGGTCAGCAGAAAGAAGAACTTGACCAGGCCATAGCCGTTGAGTGCCGCCAGCTGCTCGGCGCCCACGAAAAAGTGCGTGCCGTAGGCCACGCCATAGCCGAGCGCGAAATAAACCACGGTGGAGACCGAGAAGTCGACCAGGATCTTGACCAGGGCATTGACCTGGTTCTTGCGGCGCACGGTGCCCAGCTCCAGAAAGGCGAAACCGGCGTGCATGGCCAGGACCATGACGGCGCCCATCAAAATGAACAGGGCATCCGCGCCCTGTTTTAGTGCTTGCATGAAAACGCTCCAGCTGAAATTTGCTATTTATTGGTGCGAAATTGCGGGAAAAACCCGCAATGCACTAAAAGAAAGCAAGAATTGCGCCAATCTGGAGTGGGTGCTTCCGCACCGGCACAGGCCTGTCAGGCCTATTTGACGAACTGGTTGAGCTGGATGATGGGCATGAGCACGGCCAGCACGATGAGCATGACCACCAGCCCCATGACGACGATGAGCAGGGGCTCGAGGATCGTGGCCAGGTGCATGGCACGGCGCTGAACCTCGGTGGACAGCTGGGTTGCGGCGCGCTGCAGCATCAGCGGCAGCTGGCCCGTCTGTTCGCCCAGTCGGGCGAACATGGCGACCAGACCCGGAAAGCGCTTCTTCTGCGCCAGGGCCGAGGCCAGTGGCGCGCCTTCGCGCACCAGCACCAGCGCATCCATGGCATCGGCGCGCAGGGCGCGGTTGTTGAGCGTCTCGGCGGCGGCCTGCAAGGCCTTGAGGATGGGCACGCCCGCTCCGGCCAGCATGGCCAGGGTGCCGGCAAAGCGCGCCGCGTTATAGCTGCGCGAGAGCCGGCCTATGAGCGGCAGATGCAGCCACTGGGCATCGAAGCGCTCGCGAAACGCCTCGTTCCTGAGCGCCAGCCGAAAACCCACGGCAGCCAGCAGCAGCACGGCCAGCATGAACCAGCCATAGCTGCGCACAAAGTCGCTGATGCCGAGCATGACCACGGTGAGAAACGGCAGTGCACGCTTGGTGCCGGCAAACACGCCAGCCACCTGCGGCACCACATAGCTGACCAGGAAGATCACGATGACGATGGCCACCAGCGTCACGATGGCAGGATACAGCGAGGCGCCGATGAGCTTGGACTGCAGCGCCTGACGCGCCTCCAGGTCGTCGGCCAGGTTCTCCAGCACCGGGCCCAGGCTGCCGCTGGATTCCCCGGCGCCGATCACGGCGCAGAAGATGTCGGAAAACTCGCGTGGATGCTGCTCCAGCGCCTTGGCAAAGCTGGAGCCGGCATTGACCTCTGCCCTCAGCGCCGCGACCAGCTGATGCTGGCGTTCGTCCTCGGCTTCCTCGGCCAGCGCGGCCAGTGCGCGCTCTATGGGCAGGCCGGAGCTGACCAGGCCCGAGAGCTGGCGGGTCCAGACCGCCAGGCTGGTGGAGTTGAAGACCGGGCGCGTGAGCCAGCCGGATGCGCCTGTCCGGCCCCGGCCTGCGGCGACGGGCTCGACCTGCAGCGGCACCAAGGCCTGGCTGCGCAGCTGGCTGCGCGCGGCACGGGCGTTGTCGGCTTCCAGGGTGCCCTTGCGGGTCTGGCCCTGGGCATCCAGGGCTTCAAAGGTAAAGGCAGGCATGCGCGAATCGATCTGACAGTGACGGTTTAGTGCAGATGGTAGCGACTAATGATGTCAGCCCTTCGTTGTTTGAGAGAGCGGATCCGGCTTGATGCAGGTCATGACTGCCGCGGTCGAGCTCGGCACAATGGTCTGCCGATTCAAGAACGGGAGGTTTCGATGCTCAAGGACAAGGTTGCATTGGTGACGGGGGCTGCATCCGGCATAGGCCGCTGTGTGGCGCTGACATGGGCCAGGGAGGGCGCGCGCGTGGTACTGGCCGACCTCAACGAGGAGCAGGGCCAGGAGACGGCCGCCCTGGTGCGCGAGCTGGGTGCCGAGGCACTGTATCTGCGCGCCGACGCCGGCAGCTCGGCGGATCATGAAGCACTGGTGGCCTTGACCATGCGCCACTTCGGCCGCCTGGATGCGGCCTGCAACAACGCCGGCATCGGCGGCGTCAGCGCGCCCACCGTCGACTATCCGCTGGATGCCTGGGAGCAGGTGCTGCGCGTCAATCTCTCGGGCGTGTTCTATGCCTGCAAATACCAGATCGCCGCCATGCTGCAGGGCGGCGGCGGCTCCATCATCAATATGGCGTCCATCCTCGGTGCCGTGGGCTTTGCCAACTCTGCGGCCTATACGGCCGCCAAGCACGGCGTGCTGGGTCTGACCAAGGCGGCAGCGCTCGAATATTCCGCCAGAGGCGTGCGCGTCAATGCCGTGGGGCCGGGCTTTATCCACACTCCCATGATCAGCGGTCTGGAGCAGGACCCGAGCACGCATGCGGCGCTGGTGGCGGCCCACCCCATGGGACGCCTGGGCCAGCCCGAGGAGATCGCCGAGCTGGTGGCCTGGCTGGCCAGTGACCGCGCGTCGTTTGTGACGGGCGCTTATTACCCGGTCGACGGCGGTTACTTGGCTCGCTGAGTGGTCTGCAGCGGTTTGCTGTAGGTCTTGATGGTCCTGCGCCTGACTGGCGGTCGCTGCAGGCCAAAACCTTTAAACGACTGGCGCCATGGCGGCGGCTTGCATATCGCCGTCGATCTCGTCGGCGCGCACCGAGGCTGCACGCTGCAGCAGCGGCGTGGCATAGGCCTCGAATTCGGGCCGCCTGGGCAAGCTGCCGTCCATCATGCTCCAGCCGATATAGCTGGCCAGATACAGATCGGCGGCCGTGAAGTGGTCGCCGCAGACATAGCGTTTGCCGGCCACCGCATGCAGCAAGGTGTTCAATACATCGTCAAAGCGGCCAAAGCCTGCGCTTATGGCCTGCTGATGAGTTTGCGATTGCAGCCAGCCTTCGTTGCGGGCGGTTGTGACGGCCTCCACCGGCCCGGCGACAAAGAACAGCCAGCGAAGGTAGCTGGCGCGCTCCGGGCTGCCCATCGCCGGGGCCAGTCGTTTCTCGGGGAAAAGCTCGGCCAGATAGGCGAGGATGGCTCCGGTCTCGGTGACCACGGCATCGCCATGCTGCAGCGCCGGGACCTTGCCCATGGGGTTGATGGACAGGTACTCGGGCGACTTCATCTCGGGTCCGAATTCCAGGTCAACGGTTTCATAGTCGGCACCGCATTCCTCCAGCATCCAGCGCACCATGCGGGCGCGTGATCTGGGGTTGCTGAAAAAGCGCAGCTTGGGTTGTTGCGGTGTGGACATTGCGGCTCTCCTTGGGGCGGGCTGTTGTGACATGGCAAAAACGCCATGCAGCCAATGTAGGAGCGAGGGCTGACAGTTTCTGTCAGCAGTGCCGTTCAATCCAGCGTGTAGCCGGTTTCGTCCAGCCAGCGCTGTATCAGCGCCTGGCGTCGCTGCGGATAGCGTTCGCCCAGATCCTCCAGCGCGTCCACGCGGTCGGCGCGAAAGTGACGAAAGGCCTGGCGCAACTCGCACCATGCCGAGACCACGCGGCTGCGCTCGAAGTAGGCCATGGCAAACGGCCAGACCCGGCGCTGGCTCGGCACGCCATGCTGATCCCGGTAATGCAGCACGACCTTGTGTTCGGCGCGGATGGCGCGGCGCAGCGCGGCCTGCCAGGGCTCGGGCGGCGGGTCGGTCTGCATATTGGGAACCAGCAGGCCGCTGGTATCGACGGCAATGCGCAGCTCCAGCGGCAGTGCCGCACGGATGCGGTCCATGGCGGCGGTAGCGGCCTGGGCCAGTTGCGGATCGGCCTGCAGGCTGGCCCAGCGAGCGCCCAGCAGCAGGGCCTCCAGCTCGTCGGCGTTGAACATCAGAGGCGGTAGCAGAAAGCCGGGCCGCATCTCGAAGCCTATGCCGGGGTCGCCCAGAATGTCGGCACCCTGGGTGCGCAAGGTGGCGATGTCGCGGTACAGCGTGCGCAGGCTGATGCCCAGCGCCCGGGCCAGCTCGGGTCCGGTCTGCGGCTGACGGGCGCGGCGCAGCGTATCCAGCAATTGCAGCAGACGGGCGGAACGGCTCATGGGCGAAATCTGAGAGGTGAACGACGCAGGAGTTTGGCATGCTCTCATGCCGGGACGCCGGTTTGTCGTTCTCTGTGCGCTCCCTCCTTTCGCACAGCGTGATAGCAGGTAACTGCCAGGACCGCTCAGGAGGCGCTGTTCATGGCGCCAGCCGTGATCTCCAGGCTGCGCAGGCGCAGCTCGGCGTCATAGACATCGCTGACGATCATGAATTCATCGGCCTGGGTTTCATCGGCCAGATTCTGCAGGCCCTGGCGCACGGTATCCGGGCCGCCGATGACGCCCACGGCCAGAAAATCGGCAATCGCCGCCTGGGCGCGCCCATCCAGCTGCTCCCAGAAGTCCGGTATCGGGGGCATGAGGCGGGTGCGGTTGCCGGTCAGAATGCCGAGCACGCGCTGATAGGTGCTGCTGGCCAGAAACCGGGCCTCTTCATCGCTGGGGGCCGCAATCACCGGCACGCCGACAATCGCGTAAGGCTTGGCCAGCGTGGCGCTGGGTTTGAAGGTCTGACGGTAGATGGCCAGGGCCTGGTGCAGCATGCGCGGGGCAAAGTGCGAGGCAAAGGCATAGGGCAGGCCCATGTGTGCAGCCAGTTGTGCCGAGAACAGGCTGGAGCCCAGCAGCCAGATGGGAACGTGGGTGCCGGCACCGGGCATGGCGATGATGCGTGCTCCATCCTGGTGATCGCCCAGCAGGCGCTGCAGCTCCTGCACGTCGCGTGGGAAGTCCTCCTCGGTCTCCACGCGGTCGCGGCGCAGGGCGCGCATGGTCGCTGCGTCGGTGCCCGGTGCGCGGCCCAGGCCCAGGTCGATGCGGCCCGGGTAGAGCTCGGCCAGCGTGCCGAAGGCCTCTGCCACCACCAGCGGTGCATGGTTGGGCAGCATGATGCCGCCCGAGCCCACACGAATCTTCTGCGTGGCACCTGCGATGTGGCCGATCAGCACGGCTGTGGCCGAACTCGCAATGCCCGGCATATTGTGGTGCTCGGCCAGCCAGTAGCGGGTGAAGCCCAGCTTTTCAGCCTGCTGCGCGGTGCGCACGGCAATCTGCAGAGCATCGGCCACCGTTGCGCCTTCGCGCACGGCGACCAGGTCCAGCATGGACAGCTTGACGTTGTTCAGGGATTTCATGGCGATTGATCTATAGGGTTTTGATAGCTTGCAGCGTTTTGCGGGTCAGCGTTTGCGGCCGATCTCACGCCCAAAGACAATGCCGACCAGTACACCCCAGGCCAGCAGCACGGCTGCCATGGCGTAGTAGGTGCTGCCGGCCTGCATGGCGAATACCGAGCCCAGCAAGGCCACCAGCGCCGCCATGCGGATCACGCGGCGCAACTGGTCCACGGGCAGACGGGCCTTGAGGTTGAACAGCACGGCGAGGCTGATGACCGCCAGGGCGATCAGCAGCAGAAACAGATCGCCGCCATAGGGCTGGACGGAGGTGCGAAGGTTTTCAAGCATGGCAACGATTCTGGCAAAGGCTCAATGACCGCTGCTGATTGAGGCCATGCATGAAAAAAGCCCACCGGGAGGTGGGCTGTGCAGCGAGGCGGGGAGTCAGTTCAGGCCGAGGGCGGCAAGCAGCGCATCGGCGGCAGTGCCATTGAGCCGCTGCTGATTGCTGACCATCTGCTTGTCCCGATAGCCGATATAGGTGATGCCGCCCCGTTCGACGAACAGGCGGTAGTTCTGGAAGTTGCTGACGTTGAGCTGGGTGGGCTCCTGCGTGAAGCGCAGCACCTTGGCATCTGCCTGGGTGGCGATGCTGTAGTTGCTGAGCAGGATCGCCTTGCAGGTGGACACTCCGTTGATGAACAGGGTCCGGTTGTTGGGCAGGGTGCTCATATCGCCCTCGCATTCATAAAAGCGTGCGCGCTGCTCGCCGCCGTTCTCGAAACCCACCATGTAGCGCTTGTAGGCCGCGCTGCCATCGGGCTTGAGATAGTCGCGGCGGCCGACCAGCACGCGTGCGTTGTTGCCATGCACATCGGCGGCCGAGACGTTGGGCGCGAAGTCGCCGGCGTTCCAGGCGATGAACTCCGCAAGCGTCGCGCTGCGCCAAGTGCTGGAGTCAGGGTTGTTCGGGGCGTCGGCACGGGCAATGGTGGCGCGGTTGGCGTTGTTGCTCAGGTAGTAGTCGCTGCCGCCCAGGTCGGTGACGGTGCGATAGCTGAGCGTGGAGCCGCTGGGGAAGGTCGTTTCGGCGGGAAGCTGATCGGGCCTGGGCCCCCAGTTGGCAAAGCTGCCGTCGGCAGAGTCCTGCCAGGGGGCGGAGCGGATCTCGGTGACGATGTCGCGCATCTTCAGGCCGGCGATATTGCGCACGCTTTGCTTGGCTCTGCTGACCAGGCTCTTGCAGTACAGGGATTCGGTTTCGCCGCTGGCGAGGCTGGTGGTCTGCTGTACGAAATCGGTGGGGCAGGCAAACCATTCGCTGCCCGTCCAATAGACCTGCGGCCGGCTCCAGGGCTGCTCCTGGCCGCCGACCACGCGCTCGCGAAATTCCGTGAAATAGCGTTTGCCGTTCGCATCGGGCGTGTTCTGCCCGGCCGTGGCCTCGAAGGCTCGAATGTAGTAGTTGCTGGCGTCGGTAAAGCTGAGCCAGCGCAGCTGCGTGCTCGGCGCGGGGGCACCGACCTCGGGGCTGGTGGTCTGCGCCTGCATGGCTGCGATCAGGCCCACATTGCCGGCCGTGACGCCCGAGGCGCTGGCCACCTGCTGGGCTGCGGTCTCCATGGCGGATTGCTTGTCCTTCATGGAGGTGCTGGTGTCGCTGAGGGCGGGATTGTCCAGCACGGCCGTGGCCAGGGTTTGCAACTGCTGCAGCAGCACGCTGTTGACGGCGGCATTGAGCTGCACCGAAGTCAGCGGCGCGCCGTCGACGCCTGTGGCGCCCGCCGTGTTGGTGAGCTGGGTCTGGGTGGTCACCACGATCAGGCGCGCCATGGTGGCGGTCAGCTTGCCTGCGTTGCTGCCGTCCTGGGTGAAATCCGCCAGCGCCGAAGTGCCCAGGCCCAGCTGGCTCTGGATGGCTGCTGCCGCATCGCTGGTGCTGCTGCCCGTGGCCTGGCTGTGCGCATGGACCAGGGTGCTCAGCGGGCTGACGACGCCAGGCTGATCGGCGGGCGCTCGCAGCATGAAGGCCACGGGAACGGCGCCGGTGTCGGCATCGACGGAGTCTTCGGTGACCAGGGCCAGAATCGGGTGCTTGCCCACATCGGCCTCGGGCACTTCCAGGCTTGCCTGGCCGGAGGCATTGGTGAGGGCACTGGGCTCTTCACTGTCACAGCTGCCGTTGTCATTTCTGTCCAGGCAGACCCTGACGTTCTGCAAGGCACCATCGATCACGGTGGTGGAGACCGAAGTGGTGGCGGGCGCCGGAGCGGGCGGGGGCGACGGTGCGGGAGAAGCGTTGTCGCTGCCGCCGCCACAGCCGGCAATGGAGGCAATCAGGACCAGGGAGCCCAGTGACACTGAGCGGCGGATGAATGGTGTGGTGGTGGGTGCTTGTGACATGGCAGCCTTTGGTTGAGAGTGGCTGCCTTGTTTGTAAGTACTTGTTGTCGCGAAAACATCACCAAAATGGGTGAAGGGTTTGCAGTGATTTCAAAGTGTGAGTAAATGAAATAAATCCCCGGCGAAGTGCCATCAGGCGCTTGCTGTGGCGAGCCTTGGAAGGGGGCTCTATGGCGGTAGCGCATCTGCCTTTGATGTTGCAGGATCGGGTTCCTGCCTTGATAGCGGCCATCTACGAGTCGGCACTGGAGCCGGCGCGCTGGCAGGGCTTTCTGGCCTTGTTCGGTGCGGCCCTGCGTTCACCGGCCAGCGTGATATGGGCCAACGATTTCGCACAGCGGACGGTGGATCTGGACGGGGGCTTCGGCACTTTCGGCACCAGCCAGGGCTTTGCCGCCGCCGAACTCGAAAGCTTTGCCGCGCACTACTGCCAGTGCAATGTCTGGCTGCAGGACCAGAGCCTGCACAGGTCGGGCACGGTGGTGAATTCCTCCACCCTGTTTCCCGACCGGAGCCTGCCGGGTACCGAATGGTATGGCGACTGGCTGCAGCCTCAGGATCTGTTCTATTCCTGCGCGGCCGTGGTCGACAACCAGCACGACCGCTCGTTCAACATCACTGTCGTCAGGCCGCATGCGGTGGGCGCCTACAGCGCCGAAGAGCTGGGCCTTGTGCAGCAGCTCATGCCGCATCTGCAGACCGCGTTTGCGATGCACCGACGCCTGTACCGTACCCAGGCATTGCTCAACGCATCACTGTCCGTGCTGGAGGATCTGCCGGTGGGTGTGGTTCTTCTGGATGAACGTGCGACGGTGATGCATGCCAGCAGCCGGGCGTTGCGCCTGATGGAGCAGAGTCAGCTGATGTATCGCAGGGCCGACGAGAGCCTGCATGCCACCAATGCCGCAGACCAGCGCTGGTTGCAGAAAGCCATGCGGGACTGTGTCGCCACAGGGCTGGGCAAGGGGCAGCACCACGGCCGGGCCAGCCGCTTCACGGGGCTGGCCGGACAGCAGTTGCAGGTCATGGTGTCGCCGCTGCCCGTGCACAGCAGTCCCTATGGCGAACGCAGTGCCGCCATGCTGCTGATCAGCGATCCGGCGCTGAGCATTCCCGCGCTGCAGGAGTTGCTGCGCAATCTGTACCGGCTCACGCTGGCGGAGGCTCAACTGGCCCAGGCGCTGATCAATGGCTGGACCCTGCAGGAGTTCGCCGAGAGACAGGGCCTGTCCATCCATACCGCGCGTTCGCAGTTCAAATCGGCGGCGGTCAAGGTGGGGGTGGGGCGGCAGGCCGATTTCGTGCGCGTGCTGCTCACGGGCCCGGCCATGCTGCGCTGGCGCGAGTGAGCTCGGGGCCGCTCAGTCCCGCGTGACGCGCATGACCTCGGCCTGGGTGGTGATGCCTTCGCGCACCAGGCGTTCGCCATCCTCGCGCATCAGCTGCATGCCTGCCGCCATGGCAGTCTCGCGAATCTCGGCCTCGCTGGCGCCGCGATGGATCTGGGCGCGAATGGCGTCGTCCACCGCCAGCAGCTCGAAGATGCCGGTCCGGCCCCGGTAGCCACTGGGCTCGCTCAGGTCGACCTTGCGCACCAGGCGCTGTGCCAGCACTCCCAGCAGCGAGGACGACAGCAGAAAAGGCTCGACTCCCATGTCGATCAGGCGGGTTACGGCGCTGGGCGCGTCATTGGTGTGCAGCGTGGCCAGCACCAGGTGGCCGGTGAGCGAAGCCTGGATGGCGATCTGCGCGGTTTCGAAGTCGCGGATTTCGCCGATCATGATCACGTCCGGGTCCTGACGCAGCAGGGCGCGCAAGGCCTTGGCAAAGGTCAGCTCGATCTTGGCATTGACCTGGGTCTGGCCCACGCCGGCGAGCTCATATTCGATGGGGTCTTCCACCGTCATGATGTTGCTGTGGCTGGCATCCATGCGCTGCAGAGCGGCATAGAGCGTGGTGGTCTTGCCCGAGCCCGTGGGGCCGGTGACCAGCACGATGCCGTGCGGCTGCGCCGTGAGATGGGTGAAGCGCCTGAGCGTCTCGCCGCCCATGCCCACGGCTTCCAGGCTGAGCTTGCTCTCGCTCTTGTCCAGCAGACGCAGCACGGCGCGCTCGCCGTGGGCACTGGGCAGGGTGGAGACGCGCACGTCAATGGCGCGCGTGCCCAGGCGCAGGCTGATGCGCCCGTCCTGGGGCAGACGCTTCTCGGCAATGTCCAGGTCGGCCATGATCTTCAGGCGGCTGATCAGGGCGGCGTGCAGGGCTCGGTTGGGCTGTACCACCTCGCGCAGATCGCCGTCCACGCGAAAGCGCACGCTGGAATGGCGCTCGTAGGGTTCGATGTGGATGTCCGACGCACCGTCGCGTGCCGCCTGCGTGAGCAGAGCGTTGAGCATGCGGATGATGGGCGCGTCGTCGGCGGTTTCCAGCAAGTCTTCCACGGCTGGCAGGTCCTGCATCATGCGTGTCAGATCGGCATCGGACTCGACCTCGCTGACTACCATGGCGGCGCTGGAGTCGCTTTGCGCATAGGCCGCGCTGATGCGGTGGGCCAGTGCGCCGCTGTCCAGTAGCTGCCAACGCTGCACCGCGTGTTTGCGCTGCACTTCGGAGATGGCCGCCCAGTCGGGCTGCGGACCATGCCAGAGCACGGGTTCCTGGCCGTCATCCTCGATCAGCAGCTGGCTGCTGCGGGCAAAGCCATAAGGCAGTGGATAGCGCATGCGTGGCCTTCGCTTACAGGGTGCCCGCAGGCAGGGTGGCGGGCGTCACAGGCGTCACGGTCACTGGCTGGCCGTCCACCGTCGGCTGGCCGGGACGCGTGAAATCCACGATCTCGGGCTTGGCGCCGGGCACGATGAGCACATTGGCCGCGCGAGCCGGCGCGGCGCCGCTGGAGGCGGGCAGCAAAGGCGCGGCATTGACATTGCGCATCAGCAGATTGGGGTCGGGCTGCACGGTTTGCTGCATGCCGCGAATCGACTCATAGCGGTCCTGCGAGAGCTGGCTGGTGGAGTTGGCGTCACGCAGCACGGTGGGGCGCAGAAACACCATCAGATTGGTCTTCTTGCGCGCGCGGCTGGTGTTGCGGAACAGATTGCCCAGCAGGGGAATGTCGCCCAGCAGCGGCACGCGCTCCTGGCTCTGGCTGTATTCGTCGGCAATCAGGCCGCCCAGCACCACGATGGCGCCGTCCTCGACCAGCACATTCGACTCGATGGAGCGCTTGGTGGTGGTGGCGCCGGACTGTGCATTCGCCGTTCCCTGCTTGACCGCAGAGTTCTCCTGGTAGACGGCCATCTTGATGGTGCCGTTCTCGTTGATCTGCGGACGAATCTTGAGCAGCGTACCCACGTCCTTGCGCTCATAGGTGGTGAATGGATTGACCGAGCCCGAGGTGCCTGCGGTGTTGGTGTAGGAGCCCGTGGGGAAGGGGACGTTCTCGCCCACCATGATGCTGGCTTCCTCGTTGTCCAGCGTCATCAGATTGGGCGTGGACAGAATATTCGTGTCGCCGTCGCCCTGCATCAGATTGACCAGGGCACCCAGGCTGGTGTTGCCGTTGACGCTCTGGGTGAAGCCCAGGTTCATGCCCTTCATGCTGCCGATGGCCGAGGCCTGGCTGTCGGTGAGGGCCGTGCCGTTGACCAGATTGCCCACGGCACCCGACAGGCCGAAGATGTTGGAGATGCCGCTGATGGAGGTGCCGTTGCCGAGCACGCCCAGCACGCGGCCGTTGTTGCGGATCACCGAGCTCCACTGCACGCCCAGCTGGGCGGCCTTGTCGGCGGAGACTTCGACGATCAGCGCTTCGATCAGCACCTGGGCGCGGCGGCCGTCGAGCTTGTCGATGACGGTGCGCAACTGGCGGTACAGCGGGCCGGGGGCCGTGATGATCAGCGAGTTGGTCGTGGGGTCGGCCTGGATCATGCCGCCCGTGGACGGTTGCTGGGCGGTGCCGAAGCGGGAGCTGGGGCCGCTGTTGCCGCCGCCCAGGCCCACGGTGGCACTGCCGTCCGTGCCGCGGGAAATCACGGGCTGGGCGCTGGTGGCAGCATTCGTGTTCGAGCCGGCCGCTGCCGTCATGCCCTGCTGGCCGCCCAGGGTGGTGCTGGCGCTGGTCTGGGCGTTGATGGCGGCGCGCAGCGTGGCGGCCAGGGACACCGCGTCGGCGTTCTTGAGATACACCACATGGATGTTGCCGTCGTCGCCATTGCCCGTCATGGCAGGCTGGTCCAGTCGCGCGATCAGCGAGCGGATCTGCGACAGCTTGGCGGGGTTGGCGGCGCGGACCAGTACCGAGTTGCTGCGCGGCTCGGCCAGTATCGAGGTGCGGAAACTGGTATCCGCCTGGCCAGCGGCCGCGCCGGCTCCGGCCTGGACCACGCCGCCGGCGGTGGCCGAGCCACCCTCCATCAGGCGATTGACCAGAGCCACCATGTCGGCAGCCACGGCATGGCGCAGCGAGATGACTTCCACATCGGTGGCGTTGGAGACATCGGTGCTGGCGATGATGCGCGAGATGCGCTGCAGATTGTCCGCGTAGTCGGTGATGATCAGCGAGTTGTTGCCGGGGTTGACATTGATGGTGTTGTTGGGGCTGATCAGCGGCCGCAGCACGGGCACCAGATTGTTGGCGTTCTCGTAGTTGAGCTTGAAGATCTGCGTGACGATCTGTCCGCCGCCCTGGCTGCCGCGTGCGCCCTGGCCGATGGCGACCTCGCTGGCCTGCAGCTTGGCATCGGCCTCGGGAATCACCTTGAACAGACCCGCCGACTCCGTCACCGTGAAGCCCTGCATGCGCAGCGCCGCCAGATATTGCTGGTAGGCCGTGGCCGGCGAGACGGCCTTGTCGGTCAGCAGCGTGATCTGGCCCTTGACGCGCGGATCCACCACCACATTGCGATTGGTGATGGCGGCCATGGCGCGCGACACGGCTTCGATGTCGGCATTGGTGAAGTTCAGCGTGACCGGCTCGCCTGGTCGCAGACTAGGGGTGGCATTCGCTTGTCCGCTCTGGGTTTGAGCATGAATTGGTGCTGAAATGCAGACGGCAAGCGAGGCAACAGCTATCGAATGCAGTGTGTTTTGCCAGGCGGTGCGTGAATGCTGAGTCATGGGTCAACCAAAGGTGATGATGGAGCGCGCACCCTGGCGGCGCCCCAAGATATTGAGCAAATTCGACAGAGCGGCTTCGCGCTCGGGGCTGGCAGAGGCTTCGCCCCTGAAGTGCAGGCGCGAGCCCACCCAATGGCCCTGGCCGCTGAGCTGCAGGTCGCCGCCCAGCGTGGTCAGATTCAGCTGGGCATTGTCTCCGCCCTGGATGTCGAGACGATAGCTGCCCAGGGGCCTGAGCGACGACAGTCTGGACGATACGGCCAATGCTTCCAGCCGCGTCAGGCCCTGGCTGGTAGCCCGACCGGCGCGATATTGCAGTGTCAGCCCGACGGTGGACAGGCGCAACTGGCCCTGCAGGGCCACGGTGTTCCAGGGCGTGCCAAGGCCGGCCAGCATGTCGGCGGGCAGTTGCAGAACGCTGTCCTTGAAGCGCACCGTCATGGCGTTCCAGCCCGGCTGCAGCTGCGCCAGCATCGGGGTGCTGGTGCAGCAATCGCTTTGCAGGCTGATGCTGGCGCCGCTCAGGCTGGGTCGCAGTGTCCAGTTCAGGCGCGTGGGCAAGCTGCTCTGGTCCTGGCTGTCCTTGCCGCCGGTCAGCACCAGTCGGGCCGAGCCACGCCAGAGCGTGCCGCGCGGCTCCTGCAGCAGTACCTGGTTGTCCGTGACCGATTGCACGCCGGCCGCCAGCCAGGCTGCCGGAGCCTGGACCAGCAGCGTCAGCAGCGCGCCCAGCAAGGCACCGCCCACTGCCCAGCGGCGCGGCGAACGCGGATCGCCCGCCTCGCGTGGTCTGCGCAGGGCTTGGCTGGCGGGGCGTGACCGGGACAGTTTCATGGCCTGGATTCAGTTCTGCCCGCCCGCGTTGCCGGGCAGGTCGAGCAGCAGAGTGCCGCTCCAGCGGGTGATGGCCGCGTCGTCGGCGGTTTCACCGAGGGTGCGGTTGAGCTTCATCTCGGCCACCGAAGCATGGCTGTTGTCGCGCACCTGGGCCAGCCATCGGGCCAGGGCCGGCGCGGCGGTCTGGGTCAGGCTGACCTGGGCGCGGTTGCCCAGCCACTGCAGCCGGGCGCTGTTGCCCAGCTCGGTCTTGAGCGACTGCTCCAGCTGAGAGCGTGCATCGGCGCTATTGCCTTGCGGCTGCTGACGCAGCAGCTCGGCCTGGGCCTGCATCTGCAGCATGTTCTGCAGTTCTAGCTCCGCTGCCGCATGGCGTGCCGGGGCCGTGCGCAGGCTGTGCAGCGCCGGTGCCAGCGCCACCCACCAGAGCAGGGCCAGCAGCACCACGCTGGCGGCGAGCAGCAACAGATTCTGTTCGCGCTGAGCCAGGGTGCTCCAGCGCTGGAGCAGCGGCGCCAGCGCGGTTTTCAAGGCATTTTTCTGCTTCATGGCTGAGCCTTTGCAGTGAGAACCAGCTCCGCCTCTTCGCGCCGCAGCAGATAGCCGTTGGCCTGCAGGCTTTGCTGCGCGTCGCTCAGCGCTTCGGGGCTCAGGTCCAGCCCCGAGATGCGCAGCTGCCTGTCCTGGTATTGCAGGCTCTTGGCGTTCTGCACGCCCTGGATGCCGGCACTGGCGGCCAGCAGTGCTTCGAGATCACCGGCGGACAGGGTGCCGGAGTTGCTGCGCAGCAGATCCAGTTCGCGCTGCATCTGTACCGGGGCATCGATGACCACGGGCACATGCGGGAAGGCAGTCTGCAGCACCTGCTTGGCCTGCTGCTGGCGCAGTGCGATGGCGCGGTTTTCCTTGAAGGCCCAGGCGTTGAGCCCGACCAACTGGGCGGCGACTGCAATGCCTGCAGCCCAGCGCGCGGCGCGCCATTGCGGGGCCTTGGCAAAGCCGTGCCAGGCATCGAGCAGGCGCCGCTTGGCGCGGGTGCTGCCGCCCAGGTCCAGATCGAACTGGGCCAGGTCGCCGGCATAGCCATGGCTTTGCAGCAGTCGCTGGGCGGCGGTGAAGATGCTGACCGGGCGCTGCAGCGCTTCCGCGCTGCGGGCCAGATGGGGCTCGGCCAGCACCGGCAGCTGCTCGGGCAGGCGCGCCAGCAGGGATTGCAGCACGATGGGATCCGCGTGCTGAGGAAGGATCGCGAGCCCGGCCTGTGCATCCAGTCCGGTGGCGCTGAGCTGGGGCTGCAGGCTGTCGCCCGACAGCAACAGCTGCGGATGGCTGCTGGGCCACTGCTCGGGCACCAGGCGGCTGACGGCATGGCCCTGGTGTTCCAGCGCCTGCAGATGGGATTGCAGCCAGCTCTTGTCGCAGGCTGCCACCCAGCAGGTCTGGCCTGCGGCGGAGCCGGCGTCAAGTGCCAGATGCATGGTGGACGGCTCGTCGAGCAGCCTTTCCTCCAGCAGACCTTCAAGCACGGCGCGCAGGCGCTGCTGGCGCCGGCCTTGGACGTTCAGGCCCGGGGGCAGGGTGACGCTGTGCCAGGACAGCTGAGCGGCCGGGATGACGGCGGTGACCTGGGTGGTGCGGCCCGTGGCCGGCAGCAGAGACACCGCAGCCTGGCCGCTGCGCTGAACGCTTTGACCATCATCGCTGAGGACGTAGAGATATTCCGTGGCGAAGTTGGCGGGCTTCGCCGACAGCTGTATTAGCAATGTGCTCATGAGGGAAGATGGAGCATTCTATGGGGTCAGTGTGACATCGGGGTGTCAGTGTCTGGCAACAGAGGGCATCCCCCAGTCGGCATGCTCCTGCCACAAGGTGTTGACGCTCATGTCCTTGCGCTGAATCAGTGAGCGCTGGCTCAGGACGTTGTCCCCGAGGCGAAGGCGGCCACGGGCTTCGAAATAGCCGGTGGTCACGGAGTGCGTGGCACTGTTGAAGACGCCGGTCAGTCCTATGGCCGCCGCTGCGGCACTCAGGGACTTGAAAGGTGAGGCGTCGCGCAGCTGCACCAGCTGGTTGGCGCGAGCCCAGTCCAGATCCTCGGTGCTGGCCCAGATGACCTCGGCGCTGGCGGTGTTGATATTGACCAGGGTGCGCTCGGGCAGCAGCGACACATAGGGCTCGATGCGCGCGATGATGCGCGGATCGACGCCCAGCCAGCCCAGCTGCCCGACCGTGCGCGGCATCAGCGGCGCAGCCTGGCTCTTGCCGCGCATGGCTTGCTGCAAGGCCGTGGCGATCTGCATGGCGGAGCTGCCGGGCAGTCCCAGGCGCTCGAACAGGCGCAGAAAAGGCTTGAGGTTTTCCTCCTTCACGCTCGAATC
Source organism: Comamonas testosteroni TK102 (assembly GCF_000739375.1). Taxonomy (NCBI): domain Bacteria; kingdom Pseudomonadati; phylum Pseudomonadota; class Betaproteobacteria; order Burkholderiales; family Comamonadaceae; genus Comamonas; species Comamonas testosteroni. Next base: position 770,683 of record NZ_CP006704.1, read on the forward strand.
GGCACCGCTGAGCAGATTGCGCAGATTCAGGCGCGACTGCAGATCCACGATTTCGCCCGACAGAAAGGCGTCCTGCACGTCGGCAAGACCGTCGTCCACCTGGCTGACATTGTTCTTTGCGGCCAGGAATGTGGACAGGCGCGCTTCCTGCAGCGGCACGGCCCAGGGCTCGCCCAGATGATCGACCGGGTTGCTGCGGTTGGCACGCGAGTCCTCCTGCAGCACCACGCGCGACCAGTCCAGCGCGCCCAGCAGCAACCAGTTGGCCTGCACGCGATTGCGTTCGGCGGTCTCGATTTCCACATCGCGCCATTGCTGCCAGAGTGCGGCCGAGGCCAGGGTGGCGACCAGCACCACGGTCAGCATGGCCGCCAGCAGCGCTGCACCGCGCTGGCGCGTGCGCCCCAAGCCGCAAACCCCGAGCAAGGGCCGCCCCGCAGCGATGGGGTTGTCCCCCTGGGGGGAAGGCGCGAAGCGACTCAGGGGGGATTTCATGATCGTGAATTGGAGCGCAGCGGGTTGACCCAGTCCACCGTCATCACGCCGTTGAGCGCGCGGCCGGGCGGCAGGGTCAGCTCGATGCGTATGCCGTCGGGCACCGTGGGCAGCACGGGATTGCCGTCGCTGCCAACGCTGCTGCCGTCATCGCCGCCCTGATCGCTGGATTGCGGGTTGGTCCAGGCGTTGCTGCGGTAGTAGTAGACACGCCAGAGATCGAGCGGTATCAGCACGGTTTCGCGGCGCATCTGGTCGCTGGAGGGATTGCGGCCCCATTGGCCTGCCTGGTTCCAGGCATCGTTCCATTCGCTGACCGTGCGTGCGGGCAGCGATTGCCAGCGCACCCATTGTGAGCGGCCGTCCACATTGCGCCGGCTCCAGGCCACGACGAGCGCCCCGTTGTCGACGGCGGCGCTGGTCTTGCGCGTCAGGCGCAGCACTTGGCCATCCCAGTCCAGTACCTGGCGCCCCTGCAGCGGCATCAGTGCGTTGAGGTCGGCATTCCACTGGGCCAGCACGGTCTGCATGACAGCGTGCTGCTCGCCCTGCTCGCGCGTCACCTCCTGCGCGCGCAGCATGCCGTCGATGCCGCGCCAGCTCATGATGGACAGCAGGGCCATGGCGGCCAGGGCGACCAGCAGCTCGATCAGCGTGAAACCCTTGTTTCTGTTGCGCATGCTGCTCATGATTCAGTAGCGACCGACGATGGTGGAGACGCGCAGCACCGCAGCCGCTTCGGAAAACACCTGGGCATCCACGCGCCTGAAGCTGGGATTGGGCGTGGGGCGAACGCTGAGCTGTACCTGCATCTGTCTGCCGGCCTGCTGGCAGTTGATGGTGGAGTCGCCGACTGCCGGCATCTGATTGAACAGCCGCAGTCGCACCAGCTCGTTTTGCGCGCAGAGCTGGGCCAGGATGACGTCGGACTGGCGCTGGGCATTGCGCGTCAGCGCGCTGCTGGCCTGAAGGCCGGCCAGCAGGGTGACGCCGACAATGCCGACCGCGACCAGTACCTCGATCAGCGTGAAGCCGCGTTGCTGCAGGGCGGGTTTCATGGCGCCACCTGCGGGCTTTGAATGCTGAAAGGGCGCAGCCCGTCGGTGGCCAGTTGCAGCGGCGCCGAGTTGCTGCCAGGCAGCGACAGCGTGATGCTCTGCCTTGGAATCAGCGGCTCAGGCCCCAGCACCACGGGCGTGGCGGGTTGCACCAGCACGGCTGTCTGCAGCCATTGCGTGGGCATCTTGACGTTGGCCGGCAGGCCTTCGAAGCGAAAGCCTTGCGGCAGCGGACGCCAGACCACCAGCGTGCCATTGGTGCGGGCCTGGGCGCGGGCCGACTCCAGCAGCGTGGCCAGGCGCTGGGCTTCGCGCTCGAGCTGCTGCTCGCCGCTGTCGCGGATGGCCAGGCTCACGCCGGCCGTTGCCAGCGCCATGATGGAAATCACCACCAGCAACTCCAGCAAGGTAAATCCGGCGTGTTTGAGGTGAGCCATGAAGGAGTGAGCGGCCGAATTGCTGATGTGAAGCGGGTTAGACGGAGGACGTTTCGCCGCCGGGCAGCCCCAAGGCGAAACTCGGCTTTAGCCGGTCAGGGCACCTTGGGGGCTCATTGCTATTGCCAGGAGCCGATATCCGCATCCTTGCCTTCGCCGCCGGCCTTGCCGTCAGCGCCCAGGGACATGATGTCGATGGGGCCCTTCACGCCGGGGTTCAGGTATTGATAGGGATTGCCCCAGGGATCGTTGGGCAGCTTTTCCAGATAGGGCTTCCAGTTCTGCGGAGCCGGTCCGGTGGTGGGCTTGACCACCAGCGCCTGCAGACCCTGTTCGGCCGTGGGGTAGCGCTGGTTGTCCAGACGGTAGAGTTTGAGCGCCTGGTTGATATTGGCGATATCGGTCTTGGCGGCGGTCACGCGGGCATCGTCGGCACGGTCCAGTACATTGGGCACGATGAGGGCTGCCAGCACGCCAATGATGACCAGCACCACCATCAATTCGATCAGGGTAAAGCCGCGCGATGCGGCGTGGCGAATAGCAGACAGCGGGTGGCGGCAGTTGGTGCTCATTGGGAACTGTAGGAAAAATGCAGTATTGCACCATCATAATCGTCGAATGCGAACGCAATCTTTCAATCCAGGTCAAGGCATCCCCATGCAGGTCAAGCTCACCACCCTGCTGCTGTGGGCGATTGCCGCTGCGGTGCTGGTTTTCTGGACACTCCGGTTCGTTGGCAGCGCCAGTGAGCAGTTACCTTCGGTCCTGCCAGCGCAGCCGGTACAGGCCAATGCCCAGGCCATGGCCAAGGCTTTGGGAGCGGTCGCCGAGCCTGTCGCTGCCGTGGCTGCACCCGTGGCCAGCCGCTATGCGCTGCTCGGGGTTCTGGCCGGGCATGAAACCGGTGGCGGCGCCGCCGTGATTGCCGTGGAAGGCAAGGGCAGCAAGGCCGTGCGCGTGGGTGAAGCCGTGGAGGAGGGCGTGATTCTGCAATCTCTGGCGGCGCGCGAAGCGCGACTGGGTCCCGCCAACGGGCCGACCAGCACGGTGCTGCAATTGCCCAGGCCGCCCATGGCGTCATTCAACTGAGTTCGAGCCGCAGCCACTGCCCATAGGCGGGCGCCGGCAAGGTCCATTCATGGCTTTGCGGCAGCTGGCGGCCATGCTGCAGCAGCCATTGCGCGCAGCGCGCAACGCCTGCGTGGCAGATCCACACCATATGTGCGCTGTCGCCGGCGGCGGCGTCTTGCAGCGCTTCGTGAACGCGCTGCAGCATGTCTGCCAGGGATTCGCCGTCGCCGGGCGCGTGCAGCGCCAGATCCTGCGCCCAGGCACTGATGGCGCCTTCGCCGATGTCATTCCAGCGCATGCCTTCCCAATGGCCGAAATCCATCTCCAGCAATCTGCCGTCGGCGCTGGAGGCGAAATCGGGCTCCAGTGCCTGCAGATCCAACGCCAGCTGTCTGCATCTCTGCAGCGGCGAATGGCAGATCTGCAACTGGCCATGCAGGGGTCGCAGAGATCGCAGCAAGTCCTGTGCAGCCTGCCTGGTGGCTTGTGCATCGGCGGCGATATCGAGGCGGCCGTAACAGCGCTCGGTGTCGATCAAGGGGCGCGCGTGGCGCACCAGCCATAGTGTTTTCATGCCTCAGAACTTGTTTGCGATCTCTACGCAGCCGCGTTGGAGCGCAATCGGGATGAGTTCGAAGTGATGGCTCGCCGCTTGCACCGGGGTGCAAGCAAGAGACAGCACGCAGAAATCGCCCGATTTCGCTCCAACCCTGCGGGACAGTGGCTTTGCGGGCGCCCGGTCAGGGGCGGTCTGCGGCGTTGCCTCGCCGGCCGCGCGAATCCTCGCAACAGCACCGCTATGGCTGCGGTATCGCGCGCGGGGGGACGCCCCCTGGCATCCTATCCCGCAAAGCCTCTGTCGCGGCGCGAGGAGATCGTAAACACGTTCTAAAGCAACTGGCGCAGATAGATGCAGCTGGTCAGCAGCAGGGCCAGCTCATTGAGCTGCTGGCAGGCGCCCAGGCAGTCGCCCGTCATGCCGCCCAGACGCTTGCGCAGCCAGCGCTGCAGCAGCCAGGTGGTGAGCAGCATGGCCGCCAGCAGGCTGGGCACAAAGCTCCAGACGCCGAGCCAGCCCAGCAGGCCCAGTGCCGGCAGGCACCAGAGGCCGCCGGTCAGCAGCCCTTGCCAGCCCAGTTGTCTGCCCGCGATATGCAGGGTCTTGCTGCTCGCGGCCAGGCCGACATGGGGCAGGCTGTGCATCAGCACCAGCGGCGCAAAGCGTGACAGCACATGAATGCAGCACACGAGGATGAGCACCGGCACCGGTCCCCGGAACGGCTGCATGACGGATAGCAGCAGGGCGATCAGCACGACCTTGGTCAGCAGGGCCATGAGCAGCGCCATCACGCCATAGGCACCGATGCGGGAGTCCTTCATGATCTCCAGCGCGCGCTCGGCTGGCACCAGGCCGCCGAGCCCGTCGGCAACGTCGGCCAGGCCGTCTTCATGGAAACCGCCGGTCAGCCACAAGGTGCCGGCGGTACTGATGAGCGCCGCCGCCAGCGGCGACCAGGGACTTGCCGGCAGCAGCCAGAGCAGGGCTCCCAGCAGCAGCGCGGCCCACAGGCCCACCAGCCAGCCCACGCCAGGCAGATGTGCGGCGCTGGCACGCTGCATCTCGGGGCTCCAGCCCACCCAGGCCGCCAGACGTCCGGCCACGGGGATGCGGCTGAAGAACTGGACGGCCAGCAGATAGTGGCGCAGGGCTTGCATGGTGTTGCGAATAAAAAAGGAGCTGATCACGCTTGATATTCATGGATTTCAGGGTCTTTTTTATCTGAAACTCATGCTGGGAAAGCGGTAGTAGCTCCTGTTTTTTACTTCAGGAACAACTGGTACGCAGGATTGCCGGTTTCCTCTACCCAGGGGTAGCCGAGGTTCTTGAGGAAGCTGTCGAACTTCTTGTGGTCCTTGGCCGGTACTTGCATGCCCACCAGAATGCGGCCGTAGTCGGCGCCCTGGTTGCGGTAGTGGAACAGCGAGATATTCCAGGTCGGCGCCATCAGGCTCAGGAACTTGAACAGCGCGCCGGGACGTTCTGGGAAGACAAAGCGCAGCAGGCGCTCGTCCTGGGCCAGCGGCGAGTGGCCGCCCACCATATGGCGCAGATGCTCCTTGGCCATCTCGTCAAAGGTCAGGTCCAGCGCCTCGAAGCCGTTCTTCTGGAAGTTCTTGCAGATCTTCTCGGACTCGCCCCGGGTCGGCGTGGTCAGGCCCACGAACACATGGGCCTTGCTGTCGTGGCTGATGCGGTAGTTGAACTCGGTCACGTTGCGCGGGCCGCCGGGCAGCTTGCCCACCACCTCGCAGAAATGCTTGAAGCTACCGCGCTCTTCGGGGATGGTGACGGCGAACAGGGCTTCGCGCTCCTCGCCGACCTCGGCACGCTCGGCTACGAAGCGCAGGCGGTCGAAGTTCATATTGGCGCCGCTCAGTATGGCGGCGTAGGTTTCGCCCTTGGTCTTGTGCCTGGCCACGTACTGCTTGATGGCTGCCACGCCCAGGGCGCCCGAGGGCTCGACGATGGAGCGGGTGTCGGTGAAGATGTCCTTGATGGCGGCGCAGACGGCATCGGTGTCCACGGTCACATAGTCATCGACCAGGCCCTGGGTGACGCGGAAGGTTTCCGCCCCCACCAGCTTCACGGCCGTGCCGTCGGCGAACAGGCCCACATCGGCCAGCTCCACGCGCTCTCCCGCCTGCACGGACTGCATCATGGCGTTCGAGTCCTTGGTATGCACGCCGATCACCTTCACCTCGGGGCGCACGGCCTTGATGTAGTTGGCAATGCCGGCAATCAGGCCGCCGCCGCCGATCGGCACGAAGATGGCATCCAGACGCTGGCTGCCCAGCTTTTGCAGCTGGCGCAGCAACTCCATGGCGATGGTGCCCTGGCCGGCAATCACATCGGGGTCGTCAAAGGGGTGGACAAAGGTCAGACCCTCGGACTTTTGCAGCTTGACGGCGTGCTTGTAGGCGTCCGAGTAACTTTCTCCGGCCAGCACCGCCTCGCCGCCCAGCGCGATCACGGCATCGATCTTCACTTGGGGCGTGGTGGTGGGCATCACGATCACGGCGCGGCAGCCCAGCTTCTTGGCGCTCATCGCCGTGCCCTGGGCATGGTTGCCCGCGCTGGCGCAGATCACGCCCTTTTGCAGCTGCTCGGCCGTCAGATTGGCCATCTTGTTATAGGCGCCGCGCAACTTGAAGCTGAACACGGGCTGCTGGTCCTCGCGCTTCAGAAGCACTTTGTTGTGCAGGCGGCGGCTGAGATTCTTGGCAATGTCCAGATCCGACTCCACGGCCACGTCATAGACGCGTGCATTGAGGATGCGAGTCAGATAATCGGCAGGGGTCAGGGCTTGAGTCATGGTGCAAATCGAAAGCAGAGCACCGGAGCCAGGGTAGTCAGCCTGCCGGGTGCATGGAAGCCGACCATGATAGGCGCTTGCTTGCTGCGCTGCAGTACTCGCTCAAGAGGTGCATGCTGCTGCTCTGAGAAACGCGGGGAGCAGGCACGAAAAAAAGCCCCTAGCTCAAGAGCTAGGGGCTGAATCCACCATTAGAGGAGGTGGAGGAGACAAAGGGTGCGATACAGATCGGTGTTAACCAGTAATCTGCAGTCTGCCTGCGGGTTTGACCTCACAGGTAACGCTTGGGTTGTATTGTATGAGGCTTGTGTTTTCTGTGCATCAAAAGATTCGGGTTTTTATGTATTTGATGCAAAATTGCAACAGTTTCGAGAGGAAAAACAATGGAATGCACGGTTAGTTGGACAGGCGCGGCCACCGGAACGCGCTCGGGCATGGGTTTTGTGGCAGAGACCGGCAGCGGCCATGTGGTCAATATGGACGGCGCACCGGACGAGAAGAATCCGGCCAACGGCGGTCGCAATCAGGCTCCGCGCCCCATGGAGATGCTGCTGGCCGGCGCCGGCGGCTGCACGGCCTACGACGTGGTGCTCATCCTCAAGCGTGGCCGCCACGATGTGAAGGGCTGCAGCGTGCAGCTGACTTCCGAGCGCGCCGAGACCGACCCCAAGGTGTTCACCAGGATCCACATGCAGTTCACGGTCAGCGGCAAGAACCTGCCGGCCGGTGCCGTCGAGCGTGCCATCGCCATGAGCCACGACAAATACTGCTCGGCCACCATCATGCTGGGCAAGACCGCCGAAATCACGACGGGTTTCGACATCGTCGAAGCCTGAGGCGCACTCACGATCACAAAAAACGGGCCGCTAAGGCCCGTTTTTTTTGTTGAACAAAGGCCTGCCTCCGTGTGATGGGTCAGATGCGGTGCGCGGTAATCGTCATGACTTTGGCCGCCACACGCATCAGTCCCTGGGCAACCGGGGGCAGTTGCATCGCACCTTCATCGATCGCTGCAGCGGCATGACGTTCCTCGTCATCCTTCATGCGCTCGACCACGGCACGCGACGCCTCGTCCTCCTCGGGCAGGCGGCCCAGATGGCTGCCCAGGTGGGCGGAGACCTGGTTTTCGGTCTCGACCACAAAACCCAGGCTGGCGGCATCGCTGAACTTGGCGGCAATCGTGCCGATGGCAAAAGCGCCCGCAAACCACAGCGGGTTCAGCAGCGAAGGCCTGCCACCCAGGGCATGCAGGCGTTCCCGGGTCCATGCCAGGTGGTCCATTTCCTCGCGTGCGGCGTGCAGCAGATGCTCGCGCAGCTCCATGTCCTTGGTGACCATGGCCTGGGCGTTGTACAGGGCCTGGGCACACACCTCGCCCACATGGTTGACGCGCATCAAGGCTGCAGAGAGCCTGCGCTGCTCATCGCTCAAATCGGCTTCGGCGATTCCTGCAGCGGGCGAACGCTCGGAGGCAACCGGGTCGGCAAACAGAGTGCGAAGAGCTGCATCGGCAGCGGTCAGAAACTTGTCCATGGTGAAAAGAGCTCAGTGCGGCGCCCGTGTGGCGTCAATGCACATAAGGTACACCAGAGTGATTCATCCGCAACTTGCGCTGGGGCAATGCTAGGCTGAAACCCCTAAGGGTGTGCCCGCTAGTGCGGTCCGGAGTTTGTTGCGGTGGTGCAACGAAAACGCGCCGAATCGAGCAGTTTTGGGTGAATTCCTTTGCGCTGGGCTCGGGGGTCTGGTGCAATAGACCCAACTTCCCCACCAGGAGGTTGGCGCGGGAAACCGGTGGAGCTCGAGGCTCAAGTCTCTCTCCCATAGAACCGGCGCCCTTCTAAACCTTGGAGTAACTCGTAATGAAAAAATCTCTGATCGCCCTGGCAGTGCTGGCCGCTTCCGGCGCCGCAATGGCTCAATCTTCCGTGACTCTGTTCGGTATCGTTGACACTGGCGTTTCCTACGTGGACAACGCCTCCGGCAGCGACGCCAAGTACGGCGTGCACAGCAGCGGTAACGCAACCAGCCGTCTGGGCCTGCGCGGTACTGAAGACCTGGGTGGCGGTCTGAAGGCTGGCTTCTGGCTGGAAGGCGAAATCTTCGGTGACAACGGCAATGCTTCCGGTTTCGACTTCAAGCGCGAATCCACAGTGCGTCTGTCCGGCAACTTCGGTGAAGTTCGCCTGGGTCGTGAAACCACCCCCACTTTCCGTGCTGGTCTGAAGTATGACCTGTTCGGCGCTACCGGTATCGGCCAAAACATGGGCTTCAAGGCCTGGTCGACTGCTGGCGGTGCTTTCGGTGCTGACGCCAACACCATCCGTGCCAACAACATGGTGTCCTACTCTTCGCCCAACTTCAGCGGCTTCACCGCTAACGTGAGCTACGCTTTCGACGAGAAGGCTGTTGCTGGTACTAAGGGTGGCCGCTACGCCGGTGGTAACGTTGGCTATGACAACGGCCCCCTGAGCGTGACTGCTGCTTATGGCAACCTGAAGGGTGCTGCCGGCGACCGTGACGAAATGTCCATTGGCGCTTCTTACAACTTCGGCGTGGCCAAGGTTGTGGGTAACGTTCAGCAAATCAAGTACAAGCCCGATGCTGGCTCCAGCGCCAAGTTCCGTAACTACCTGCTGGGCGTGTCCGCTCCCGTGGGTGGCGTGGGCGAAGTGAAGGCTCAGTACGCTTACTACGACCAAGAAGGTCCTGCTAAGGCTCACCAACTGTCGCTGGGCTATGTGCACAACCTGTCCAAGCGCACTGCTGTGTACGGCACTGTTGCTTACCTGAAGAACCAAGACGGTTCCGCACTGGGTCTGCAAGCCAAGGGCGTGAGCGTGGATCCTGGCCTGAAGGCTGACGGTTCCGGCCGCAACCAAGCTGGCGTGCAAGTGGGTATCCGCCACGCTTTCTAATCAATTGCTGGTGTAAGCCAGTAACTGTTTAAAAGCCAAAGGCCTGTCGAAAGACAGGCCTTTTTTGTTTTTCCGGGTTAGACCTTAAAGGGTGATTGCTGAGAGGTTTGCCCCCAGAGGGAAAGGCCTGTGTTGCGCTTGTGCCAATGCTCGCGCGGTTGAGGAAAGCATTTCTAGAATGAATTTTCCACCAACTGTTTGCGAATTGAATTAAGAGAGAGGCAACACAATGGCAGCTTCATTTGTGAAAAAAACATTGGCCTTGGCTGTGCTGGGAACCATGGGAACTCTGGCATATGCACAAAGCAGCGTTCAGCTATATGGCATTGTGGATGCGGCAATTCGCCATACGAATAATGAGGGAGCGAATAAAAGCGGTCTGACCAAAATGATTGGTGGCGGCATGTCCGAGAGCCGCTGGGGTATCAATATCAAGGAAGATCTGGGCGGCGGCCTGTCGGCGATTGCCAATCTGGAAAATCGTTTCTGGACGGATTCCGGCACTCCCAGCACCGCACAGCCTTATTTCGCCCAGTCCTGGGTGGGCTTGCGCAGCACCAGCTTCGGCCAGCTGACCATGGGTCGCCAATACAACGTGTTGTTCGATCTGGTGACCTCCACCTACGCATCGTTCCCATATTCCCCATATATGGACGCCTACAAGCCTGAAATCGGCATGTCTCTGGGCGCGCGTGCAAACAATATGCTCAAGTACGTGGCCGAATTTGGCCCTGTTCGTGCGGGCTTGCAGTACTCGTTTGACGAGAGCAATACCTTTGCGAAGAAAGGGGCTGGAGTGGATATGACCCCGGGCGGTCTGGCATTGAAGACCGCAGGCGGCTATCTGCGTTATTCTGCCAACGGCATTTCTGTGGGTGGCGCTTTCCAGCGCTCGACCTTGCCGGCCGGCACCGATGTGGATGCCTGGACGCTGGGCGGCTCCTATCGCACCGGGCCTCTTTATCTGATGGCAGGCTACGGCCAGAACAAGGTCAAGGATAGTCTGGGGGCTGCGGGCGCGGGTGCGATTTTTGATGCTGGCTTGCTCAACGCATATTGGACAGGTTCGTCCAACGGTGGCTTTATCGCGGGCAATGCCCCTGGCAACTTTGCCAACAAGCGTGAGATGTTCAAGGTGGGCTTTGGCTACCAGGTCACGCCACAGCTCAATGCCGGCATGCATTACTACCATGCCAAGCAATCGGGATCGGCGACTGGCGCCTTCAACGGCAAGGCTGACTTTATCGTTGCCGTGGCCGACTACGCCTTCTCCAAGCGTACCGATGCCTATTTCGCGGTGGACCACACCAAGACCAAGGGCGGTGCGGGCGTGATGCTTGATGCCAATGGCGCGAAAAAGCGTACCGGCATCACCATCGGTCTGCGTCATCGCTTCTGAGGCGAACCTTCGGATACAAAAGCCAGCCGATATCGGGCTGGCTTTTTTGTTCTCGGAGCCGAGCAGCTCGTGAAGCGCGACACAAAAGGAAAAGGCCGCAGATGCGGCCTTTTCCTTTTGCGCATAACCGGATGGTGCAGACCATCCGGTAGCAGCAGAGCAATTACATGCCCATGCCGCCCATGCCACCCATGCCGCCCATGTCGGGCATGGCAGGAGCTGCGTCAGCCTTGGGGGCTTCAGCGATCATGCACTCGGTGGTCAACAGCAGGGAAGCCACGGAAGCAGCATTCTGCAGAGCAGTGCGAGTCACCTTGGTGGGATCCAGGATACCCATTTCCAGCATGTCGCCGTAGCTGTCGTTGGCAGCGTTGAAGCCGTAGTTGCCGGAGCCGTTCAGCACGGCGTTCACGACCACCGAAGGCTCGCCACCGGCGTTGGCCACGATTTCGCGCAGAGGGGCTTCGATAGCCTTGAGCACCAGCTTGATGCCGGCGTCTTGTTCGGCATTGCCGGTAGCCAGGGCACCAACGGCTTGCTTGGCGCGCAGCAGGGCCACGCCACCGCCGGCCACGATGCCTTCTTCCACAGCAGCGCGGGTAGCGTGCAGGGCGTCTTCCACGCGGGCCTTCTTTTCCTTCATTTCGACTTCGGTGGCAGCGCCAACCTTGATCACGGCAACACCGCCGGCCAGCTTGGCCACGCGCTCTTGCAGCTTTTCACGGTCGTAGTCGCTGGTCGCTTCTTCGATCTGGGCGCGGATTTGCTTGACGCGGGCTTCGATTTCAGCAGCTTGGCCAGCACCGTCGATGATGGTGGTGTTTTCCTTGCCGATTTCGACGCGTTGGGCTTGGCCCAGGTCTTCCAGGGTCACCTTTTCCAGCGACAGGCCCACTTCTTCAGCGATGACCTTGCCGCCAGTCAGGATGGCGATGTCTTCCAGCATGGCCTTGCGGCGGTCGCCGAAGCCAGGTGCCTTCACAGCCACAACCTTCAGGATGCCGCGGATGGTGTTGACCACCAGAGTCGCCAGGGCTTCGCCTTCGACGTCTTCGGCAATGATCAGCAGAGGACGGCCGGCCTTGGCCACAGCTTCCAGTGTGGGCAGCAGGTCGCGGATGTTGCTGATCTTCTTGTCGAACAGCAGCACGAAGGGGTTGTCGAGAACAGCGGCTTGCTTTTCGGGGTTGTTGATGAAGTAGGGCGACAGGTAGCCGCGGTCGAACTGCATGCCTTCGACGACGTCGAGCTCGTTGTCCAGCGACTTGCCTTCTTCAACCGTGATCACGCCTTCCTTGCCGACCTTGTCCATCGCGTCGGCAATGATCTTGCCCACGGATTCGTCGGAGTTGGCGGAAATCGAGCCGACCTGGGCGATTTCCTTGGAGGTGGTGGTGGCCTTGGATTGCTTCTTCAGCTCTTCCACCAGGGCGGCGACAGCCTTGTCGATGCCGCGCTTCAGATCCATGGGGTTCAGGCCGGAAGCCACGTACTTGGAGCCTTCGCGCACGATGGCCTGGGCCAGCACGGTAGCGGTGGTCGTGCCGTCACCAGCGATGTCGTTGGTCTTGGAGGCCACTTCCTTCACGAGCTGGGCGCCCATGTTCTGCAGCTTGTCCTTGAGTTCGATTTCCTTGGCCACGGACACGCCGTCCTTGGTCACGGTGGGGGCGCCGAAGGAGCGCTCCAGCACCACATTGCGACCCTTGGGGCCCAGGGTAACCTTGACTGCGTTAGCCAGGATGTTCACGCCTTCAACCATGCGTGCACGTGCTTCACCGCCGAAAACTACGTCTTTTGCTGCCATTTTTGGCTCCTAAAGAATGGGGTTCAATTGTTCTGCCGGCGCTTATCAATCAATCGCCGGCAGCTATGAATAGGGGAGGTGTTCGGGAAGGATTACTTCTCGACGACTGCGAACAGGTCGTCTTCCTTCATGACCAGCAGCTCGTCGCCGTGGATCTTCACGGTTTGGCCAGAGTACTTGCCGAACAGAACGCGGTCGCCGACCTTCACGTTCAGGGCGATCAGTTCGCCCTTGTCATTGCGCTTGCCGGGACCTACAGCCAGCACTTCGCCCTGGTCAGGCTTCTCGGTGGCAGCATCAGGGAGCACGATGCCCGAGGCTGTCTTGGTTTCGTTTTCGAGGCGCTTGACGATCACGCGATCGTGCAGGGGACGCAGGTTCATACCAACTCCTAAATACATCAACAAAGTTGAAACAAGACTTGCCAGCCATCCGGCTGACATTCGGATATCTAGGGTCAAGCTGTTAGCACTCAACCCCATCGAGTGCTAATAATAAGGCAATTTCCCGAGCTTTCAAGACCTCTCCCCAGCCGATCAGAGGGCAAATTGCTCAAGGAGCAGGGTTTGTTCTGGGTCATGTGTAACGTGTTTTTACAAATAGGCCTGGCTTTTGCTCTGCCAGAACATGCCTCTAGAAACCATGACTGCCCCGGCGCAGCGCGCCCAGGATCTGCTGCAGACAGACGTCTTCATTCCTCATATGCGCCAGGTCGGGCGCTGCGAGAGTTCGCTCAGGGAGCTGAATCTGATGTGGCGGCTCATAGAGTCCTCCGCCAAGATGAATTGCCCTCAGGAAGCACAGGCCTTGTTGCCCATGATGGCCGCCACGCGTGGCGGCTTCGAGCGGCTGGAGCAGGATCTGGTGCGCTCCATGGTCTTGCAGGCGGTGGCTGGAGTGACGGCAGGGCTGTCCAGTCAGGCACAGCATCTGATCGATACCCTGGTGCGCAATCTCTACGAGCGCACGGCCGATGTGGGGTTTCTGGCGACCGACGCCGTTCTGTGCGGTTTCATGGCAGGGCTGGATGGCGATGAGGCAGCCATTACCCAGCGTCTGCAGGCCTACCGGAGCAAATACACGGTCTATGCGGACATTCTGCTGCTGGATGCCGAAGGCCGGGTGCGAGCGAGTGCTCGCGAGAGGAGTCTGGCCACAGATCAGCCATGCCGGGATGCGTTGATTGCCCGTGCGCTGCAAAGCCCGGGCTTTGTGCAGAGCTTTGGTGCCACCGACCTGCTGCCGGGCCATGACAGCGGTCTGATCTATGCGCATCGCATGCTGGACCCGATCAACCGGCAAGCCATGGGCGTGCTGTGCCTGTGCTTCGACTTCGACGGCGAGATGCAAGGCATCTGGAGCGGACGCGACCAGATTGACGACAGTGGCGCACCAGAAGCGCAGACCAGCATTGCCCTGCTGCTGGATGAGCAGGGCCAGGTGCTGGCCAGCAGCGATCTGCACTGGATTGGTGTGGGTGCGAATGTGCGGCCTCACCGTGATGGTGCAAGCGCGCTGCATGTGTATGGAGGGCGCACCTATCTGGTGCAGTCTGCGGCATCGGCAGGCTATCAAGGCTATATGGGCCCCCAGGGCTGGCGGGCGCAGATCATGACCCCGCTGGAGCTGGCCTTCGGTCTTCAGTCGCAAGCGGGCCTGGATGGGCTGGATGCCGCGGTGGCCCAGGGCCTGCTGGCGCATGCGCACCGTTTCTGCCCGCCCCTGCACGCCATCCACAGCGCGGCGGACACCATACGCCGTGTGGTCTGGAACGGGCGGGTGATGACGGCAGGCAAGCAGATGGACAACACGCGGCTGCAAGCCGTGCTGGAGCAGATTGGCGAGACGGGGGCGCGGACGAACGAGGTCTTCTCTCAATCCATTGATGCGCTCTATGGCACGGTGCTCAATACCGCACTGCGGGACAACAGCCTGCTGACGAGTCTGCTGGTGGATCTGCTGGATCGAAATCTCTACGAGCGCGCCAACGACTGCCGCTGGTGGGCACTGACGCCGCAGCTGTCCGAATTGCTGGAGGCCCTTGCCTTGGGGGAGAGGGCCGGTGATCTGGTGAGCGAGGTGTGCGGGTTGCTTACCGGCATTCACGATCTCTATACGGTCTACCAGCAAATCATGGTCTATGACGCCCGCGGCAAAGTCGTGGCCGTCAGCCATAGAGGGCAGGCAGAGAGTCAGGAGCTGCTGGGCAGCCATATAGAGGCGGACAGCCTGCACCAGGTCCTGGCGCTGGCAGGGACCCAGGACTATCACGTGTCGCCATGGCGGCCCTGCGTGCAGCACGAGAATGACGGCCCGACCTATGTCTATCACGCGGCCATACGCAATGCCGACGGGATGGTGCTGGGCGGGATTGGCCTGGTGTTTCATGCACAGCGTGAGTTCAAGGCCATGCTGGAAGGTGTGACCGGCGTGCAGGCAGGAGGCGCAACCAACAGACAGGTGGCTTACCTGAACCGATCGGGCATGGTCATGTCGTCCTCGGATGTGCATCTGCAGCCGGGCATGCGGCTGGAGCTGCCGCCGCAGATGCTGGCCTTGGCGCCAGGCCAGAGCTTGGCCCGTGCCATGGTGTACCAAGGTCAGTACTGCGTGGTGGCGATCACAGCGGGCAGCGGCTACCGGGAGTTCAAGCGCAGCGACGGCTATCGCGAAGAGGTGCTTGCGCTGTCCGTGCAGGCTTTTGGTGCCGTGCAGGACGATGCGCTGGCGGCTGTAGGTCGCCGCAATACCAGGGTGCAAGGCCTGGCGGCGGCCAGTCAGGGCAGCGCATTGGGCATGGAGATGGCGACTTTTTTTGTGGGGCGCAGCGTGCTTGCCGTCGATGCGGCCTGCGTGCTCGAGGCTCAGAGTGCCTCGGCCATCGCTCCCGTTTCGGCCGGTCGCTTGCCGCACTGCGTGGGAACGCTGGCGCGGCGCAGCCAGGCAGTCGTGGCCGGCTATGTCTGGGTCTTCGATCTGGGAGCGCTGCTCTTTGGCAAGCCCGTGACCAGGACGGCGCAAAGCCAGGTGATCGTGCTGGAGCACCAGGGGCTCAAGCTGGGCGTGCTGGTCAGCGATCTCGAAGGTGTGGTGCGCTTCGAGAGCGGGCAGTTGCGACTGGCCCCTGCAATGGCGGGTGCGGCAGATCAGCTGGTTGACCGCTTGATCCGTGCCAATGACGGAGATCTGCTCATCCAATGCCTGAACGTGACGGCCTTGGTGCGCATGCTCAAGGCACCGCTGCCGGCGGAGCAGGCTGCTGGGGGCTGAAAGGGCCGGGCTGCTTACTGAACCGGGAACGGGTTCTTTTCGTCGCGAGGGGCGCTGAAGTCCACGGTAGGCGTGGTCTTGATCTCGTACTGGTTGCGGTCCTTGCCTTCGATCCACTTCGGAGGCTTGCCACGGCCGGTCCAGGTCGCGCCGCTTTCGGGGTCGTAGTACCTGGCCTCGACCTTTTTCTTTTCTTCAGGCTTCCAGGGGAAGACCTGCTGAGAGGTAAAGCCGAAGGTGGCGATCAGTTGCTTGACGGTGGCCAGGGCTTCCTTGGCTTCGGTGCTGCGCGCTTCCTCGATGCGCTTGTCCAGCGCACTTTTCTGGGCGATGAGTTCTTGATAGCTTGGCATTCTGGATTCCAGAGATAGTGTGAAAGGTCAGCACTGATTGCCGCCTTTGTTATTGTTTTGCAAAACCATTCATTTTGGCGCAAGCGCGAACGCACCGCATTGTTGATGTTGCGTACACTCAATCTGAAAAGGGATGCGCATCATTTTGAAGGGCTTCACACATCACTCTGGATGATCCGGCCTGCAGCTCAGTCCTATTGGTCGCCAGCGGCCATGGCCTGCAGGGCGGTGCCGGTCATGCGATAGCGGATCCACTCGGTCTGCGGCAGGGCGCCCAGGCTGTCATAGAACTTGATGGAGGGCGTGTTCCAGTCCAGGCAACTCCATTCAAAGCGGCCGCAGTCCTTTTCCAGGGCAATCCGGGCCAGATGCTGGAGCAGGGCCTTGCCGGCGCCGTGGCCGCGTGCGTCAGGCGTGATGTACAGGTCTTCCAGGTACAGGCCGTGCTGGCCCTGCCAGGTGGAATAGTTGAAGAAGTACACGGCAAAACCCACGGCCTGGCCGTCAATCTCGCAGATCAGGCCGAAGACGGCCGGGTTGGCGCAGAACAGCGTGCGACGCACATGGTCGGGCGTGGCCTTGACTTCATGCTCGGCCTTTTCATAGATGGCGAGTTCACGCACAAAGTGCAGGATCAGGTCGATGTCTTGCTCGGTGGCGGGGCGGATATGGAGCTGGCTCATAAAATAAGAGGAAAAAGTGGATCCGGCGCTTGATGGTAAAGCGCTTGCAGCTATGGTTTTGATGTATCAGGCGACCTGGCGCTCGGGCTCGCTCTGAGCCAGGGTCACGGGCAGGAACTGGCACAGGATCTGGAAATGGTCCTCGAAGAACTCGGCTTCCATGAGGGGCAGGTCGGCAACCGGCACCCAGCGGGCCAGGGCTGCGTCGTCCGCGCCCTGTACCGGGGGCAGACTGGGCTGCACGCCCAGATCCAGATAGTGCACATGGGTGATGGTACGCCCGCGCAGGCTGCGGTCCGGGTGATCGAAGACCTGAACGGCCTGCAGGGCTGCCAGCAGATCGGCCTCGCTGATGGAGGAGCAGGTTTCTTCACGCAGCTCGCGCATGCAGGATTGCCAGAGGCTGTCACGCTGCTCCAGAAAGCCGCCGGGCAGCGCCCACAGGCCCTGGCCCGGAGCATGGCCGCGCTGGATCAGCAGCACCTGGTCCTGGCCCTTGGCACGGCAGCGCAGCAGTGCATCCACGGTGACGAACACCGGTGCATAAGGTGCCTTGGCCCAGGCCCGCTTGTAGTCCTGCAGCATATGCCACTCTTTTTGCAGGCGCAGATACAGCGGTGTCTGGGCCCAGCGGCGCAAAAAGTCCAGCGTGCTCTCTGGCATCTGGGAGGAAAGCCTGACCAGGGCGGCCTCCATGGTCTCGGGCGAGGTGTCGCCCTCACCGAAGAAGATTTCGCGCAGCGGCGTGGCGTCGAACTGGCCCAGGCGCGGCAGGCTGATCAGCTCCCAGCCCGGAAAGCGTGCCAGATAGCTGCTGCTGGAGTCCTTGAAATGTCCGACCAGGGCCACGCTCGCGCCTTCGGGTACATGGGCCTGCACGGCTTCGCGCACGGCATGCACCCACAGCGGCTCGTTGTAATAGTCGCGCACGGGAACGCAGCGCACGCGCTCGGCATCCTCTTTCGATAGCGCATTGCGCAGCATCTGCGCACGCTCCTGCCAGCTGAACGGGTTTTTGGGATTGGGTGCCTGCCAGGCGCTGCCCAGTACCACCACGACCTGGCGAGCACGCTCCAGCGCGGCGTGCAGCAAAGCCATATGGCCGTTGTGCAGTGGCTGAAAGCGGCCGATCAGCACGGCGGTATGCAGGGGCACGGAGGTGGGCAGAGTCTCGGGTGCGGCGGCGATGACACGCTTGCTGGAGGTGTTGGGACTGGCTTGAGGCATGAGAGCGAAACCCGTACAGAAATCGGCGCCCGCAAGGGCAAATATGGGTAAAAACGCGCTAAATGCTTACTGGGTAAGCGAAGTTAGCTCACTTTTTAAATGTGTAACCAGGCCCGGCACGGTCAAAGTCGGCATTCGAGACAGGCCGCCAAGCGCTCGGCCGCACCCAGGGTGCTCCAAGGCTTTGCCAGCTTGTCTCAAACAGGTGCCGGGCATTGCTATTCGTAGTGTGCCGCAATCGGCATCTGCCGGCCCGTGCCAAAGGCCCGTGGGCGTACTCTGAGCATGGGCGGAGCCTGGCGGCGCTTGTATTCGCTGCGGAACACCAGCTTCTGTACGCGGGCAATGGTCTCGGGCCCGCCTGCTTCGGTGCGCAGCCTGTTCACAAAGGCGGCTGCCTGCGCATATTCCTTGCTGGACAGATGCTGGCCCTCGATATGCCATTTGAGAATCTCGTCGAGCACGGCATAGGGCGGCAGGCTGTCCTCGTCCTTCTGGCCGGGAGCCAGTTCGGCCGAGGGCGGCTTGTCGATGATGGCCTGCGGGATCAGCTCGCGGCCCGCATGGCGGTTGATATGGCGTGACAGCTCGAAGACCTCGGTCTTGTACAGATCGCCGATCAGTCCCAGACCGCCGTTGGTGTCGCCATACAGGGTGCAGTAGCCCACCGAGACTTCGGATTTGTTGCCCGTGGTCAGCAGCAGATGGCCGAAGGCATTGGAAAACTCCATCAGCGTCGTGCCGCGTGCGCGGGCCTGCAGATTCTCCAGCGCCAGGCCCTTGAGCGGTTCACCAAAGCTGGCCTCGAACTGGCGTGCATAGGTGGTGACCAGCTCCTTGATCGGATGCTCGTAGAGTCTGATACCCAGATTGCGGCACAGCAGCACGGAGTCGTCGACCGAGCCCGCCGAGGAGTAGCTCGACGGCATGGTGATTCCGACCACATTCTCCGCTCCCAGGGCATCGACGGCCAGGGCCAGTGTCAATGCCGAATCGATGCCTCCCGAGCTGCCGACCACCACCTGCTGGAAACCGCAGCGGCGCGCATAGTCGCG
This sequence comes from Comamonas testosteroni TK102, assembly GCF_000739375.1. Lineage (NCBI taxonomy): Bacteria > Pseudomonadati > Pseudomonadota > Betaproteobacteria > Burkholderiales > Comamonadaceae > Comamonas > Comamonas testosteroni. The sequence goes on from NZ_CP006704.1 coordinate 789,830, forward strand.
CAGGCCCAGCACGATCTGCTGGCGGTAGAACTCCATGGTGGCCAGGCCTTGCGCCGGCACGGTAGGCAAGGCCGAGCCGTCGCAGGCCTGAAACCGGCCCTGCGCATTCAGCTCCAGCGTGCAGACATCTTCCTCGAAGCGCCTGGCTTCGAAGACCAATCCTGCCTCGGGCTCCACGGCAAACGATGCGCCGTCGAACACGATCTGATCCTGGCCTCCGATCTGGTTGATATAGAGGATGGCCAGCTTGTGACGTGCCGCTGCCTGGGTGAAGACCTCGTGACGCTGCTCGCGCTTGCCCAGGTGGCTGGGGCTGGCGTTGATGCTGATGACCAGATCGGGGGCCGCATCGCCCATGCGCACAAAGGGGTTGGTGGCGTAGTCGGCACCCTGGTCGTTCCAGCCGTCCTCGCAGACCAGAAAACCCACCTGGCAGTTGCCCACGCGCAGCACCTTGGCCGTGTCGGATCCGGGCTCGAAGTGGCGGCGCTCGTCAAAGATGTTGTAGGTGGGAAGCAGTTGCTTGTCGTACTGCAGGCGGATCTGTCCGTTCTTGAGCACCAGCAGGCTGTTGTGCAGCGGTTTGCCGGGGCCATCGTGGCGCGTGGGTGCGCCCACGACCCAGTGCAGATCGGGAAACTGGCGCGTGGCCTGCAGCAGCTCCTGCAGACCTGCATCCAGTCTTTGCAGAAAGCTGGGCTCGTCCAGCAGGTCGCCGGGGTAGTAGCCGCACAGCGACAGTTCCGAAAACACCACCAGGTCGGCCTGCTCGGCCGCTGCCCTGGCTGCGGCCTCTCTCATGCGGCGGATATTGCCGCTGATGTCGCCCACCATGTAGTTGAGCTGGGCGAGGGTGACTTTCAGCATGGTTGCCTCCGAAGATTCAGGCTGCCTTGGCAGCAGGCTCAGTGATGTTGAAGACCTGGCGCAGATAGGCCAGATAGGTCTCGTCGTTGCACAGCGTCTTGCCGGGCGAGTCCGAAATCTTGGCCACGGGCTGGCCGTTGGCATGGGTCAGCTTCATCACGATATTGATCGTGGTCAGTCCCATGTCATTGGTCAATCGCGTGCCTATGCCGAAGCCGCACTGGATGCGATCGGCAAAGCGGTGGTAGAGCGCCAGGGCCGTGTCCAGATCCAGTCCGTCCGAGAACACCAGGCGCTTGCTCTGCGGGGCAATGCGCAGCTGGTCATAGTGGGCAATGGCCTTTTCGCCCCATTCGAAGGGATCGCCGGAGTCATGACGCAGGCCGTCGAACAGCTTGGCAAAGTACATGTCGAAGTCGGCCAGAAAGGCGTCCATGCCCACGGTATCGGTCAGGGCGATACCGAGATCGCCGCGATATTCCTGCACCCAGTCCTCGAGGGCGGCTACCTGGAAGTCGCGCAGGCGCACGCCCAGGGCTTGATAGGTCTGCAGATACTCATGGGCCATGGTGCCGATGGGCACCAGATTCAGATCGCGCGCCAGCAGCACATTGGAGGTGCCCTTGAACCACTGCGCGGTCTCCTGGGCAAAGGCCTGCACCACCTCGCGTTGCCAGGCTCCCGAGAAGCGGCGGCGAACGCCGAAGTCAAACAGCTCGAAGGGGTTGTGCAGCTTGGCCTCGACAGCCAGATGCTTGAGCTGGGCCAGCTTGATCTGCAGGCGCTTGCGGCCTTCGACCAGGGCGGCCTCGGCATCGAAGCGGCGGAAATACAGCTCGTTGACGATGGCCAGCACATAGATCTCGAAGCCCATCACATGGACTTGCGGGCCCTTGGCCACGATATGCAGCCGGTCGCCCTCGGCCCAGGCGCGGATGAAGGCACGCTGGAACTGGAAGATGCGCAGAAAGTCGATGAAGTCGCTTTTCATGAAGCGCAGACCGGCCAGATAGTCCAGCTCGCCCTGGTCAAAGCGCAGACTGCACAGGGCATCCAGCTCGCGCTCCACCTCGGGCAGCAGCTCGGCCAGCGGGAAGGCCGTGGGCGTGCGGCAGACAAATTCGTACTCAGCCTCGGTCTGGGGGTGGCGGTGCAGCATGGCCTGCCACATGGTGAACTTGTAGAGGTCGGTGTCCAGCAGACTGGTGATGATGGGCTTCATGCCGTTCTTCTTTTCAAAAAATATGAGCTGCTGGCGCTTTATCCATAAGTGCTAGCGGCTGATTTGTCTCATAAGCCAAAGCTGGCGCTGGTTTCGCAGCGTACACCGGTTGCACGCATGCGTTGCAGGAAGTCCTGGTGCGCGGCCTCGAATCCGGCGACCGGGCTCATGCAGTCCGTCAGCAGCACGATGCGCGAGTAGTCGCTGCTGCCCCAGTGCTCCACGATGTGCTCGGTGGTGGCGCGCACGCAGTGGCTGCTGGCCTCGCCCGCGATCACCAGTGTGCTGCTCTGGCACAACTGGGCCAGCAAGGCAGTGTTGAGTCCGGTTTCGCCGTCCTGCGGGTCGGGAACCTCGGCGCGAATGGCGCTGTAATGCTCGGTCCAGGGGTTCATGCCCTTGAAGACATGGCGGGTGGCACGATGCTGCAGTTCCTGCCACTGGCGGCAGGCCGCGAGCACGCTGGCATGCATGCCATGGCCCCAGCTGCCGATCTCGCAGTGCAGCGGCCAGACCATCAGGGTGTAGCTGCCTTGGGCCTCCAGCTGATCCAGGTATTGCAGCGTGCGTTCCCGTTCGGCAGCGTTGCGCGGTGCATAGTCGCCGGCACGGACCTGCGCTGCCGTGATCGGGGTGAATGGCAGGACGCAACGGCCATCGCGCTGCTGCCAGAAGGCCGGATGGGCAATGTCATAAGCCTGGTGCGAGTCCAGAGTAATGGTGATCTGGCCCAGCTTGTCTCCCTGGGCTGCCATCCAGCTGCTCAGGCGCTGCATATCGGCATGAGCGCCCGTCACCGCCAGGCGGGGTGCTGTCAGCTGATGAGTGTCTGGTGAGCGGGGGCACCAGTCGGCAGGCAGATCGCAGAAGTCGTTTTGCGGGTCAATGATGAGCAGCTGGGTTTGTGGATGACTCATGGTGTTCAGCTTTCATGCGAGATGCAATGTCTGCAGTCTAAAACACTTAAAATATTTTTGCAACTAAGTATTTTTGAGGTCTTATGAAATAATCAGGCGATAAAAACGAAGTTGGTAAAAAAATGAATCAAAGTGATGAGCGCAGGGAAACGGTGCAGGTCAGCGTGGATGTGGTGCTGCTGACCCTGGTGGAGCAGCAGTTGCATGCCGTGCTGCTGCGTCGTCAGGCCGCGCCTTTTGCCGGGGTGTGGGCATTGCCAGGCGGCTTCATTCATACCGGGGAAGACGCGGACGCCAAGGCCAGTGCGGCGCGCGTGCTCAGAACCAAGGTGGGCATAGAAGGTGCCTATCTTGAGCAGTTGGCTACTTTCAGCGGCCCGGCACGCGATCCGCGCGGCTGGTCGGTGGCAATCGCCTATTGCGCTCTGCTGCCCGTGCAGAACCTGCCGCCCGATCGTGCCGACATCAGCGTGGTGCCGCTCTCGGCCCTGCCGCAGCTGCCGTTCGATCATCGCGCCATTCTGGATGCTGCCCTGGAGCGAGTGCGCAGCAAAAGCCTGTATTCCTCCTTGCCCGTTCACCTGTGTGGCGAAACCTTCACGCTGCCGCAGCTGCAGCAGGTCTATGAAAACATTCTGGGCGAGCCGCTGAACAAGGTCAGCTTCAGGCGCAAGATGGATGAGATGGACTGGCTGGAGCCTGTGCCTGGGGCCATGCAGGGTGGCGGAGCGCACCGGCCTGCCCAGCTTTACCGGGCCAAACCCGGCTTCAGCCAGACGCTGGCGCTGACTGCCCGGGGGCTTTGAGGCCGTTCCGCATGAAAAAATGCCTGCACAAGGCAGGCATTCGGGTTGGCGTTTCGGGTCCGGCCGCGTCGACTAGCTGACTGCGCCAATGCCCAGCAGGGCCAGAATCACGAAGATCACGGCAACGGCAATGAAAATGAAGAACAGGATCTTGGCTATGCCGGCTGCGCCTGCGGCTACGCCGGTGAAGCCGAAAACACCGGCCACCAGGGAAACGATGGCAAAAATAATGGCCCACTTGAGCATCGGAACTCCTTTGTCTGAAGCGATGTCTCAAGACTAAGTCGCCGGACGCAGGCTTGCGGTGCTCATTTGGGGGAAATCCTTGTCGGCTTGATCCGACAACAAAAAAGCCACCGCAATGTGTTGCGATGGCTTCTTGACCAGGCTTGGGGGCTGAGGCCCTCAGATCCTCAGGTCCGCTGCGGGTGTCCGAATCACTTCAGACCTGCAGCGGCACGCAGCAGGGCTGCCTTGTCGGTGCGTTCCCAGGTGAACTCGGGCTCTTCGCGGCCGAAGTGACCATAAGCGGCGGTCTTGCTGTAGATGGGGCGCAGCAGATCCAGCATCTGGATGATGCCCTTGGGGCGCAGGTCGAAATGCGCGGCCACCAGCTTGGCGATTTCCGCATCGGGAATCACGCCTGTGCCTTCGGTGTACACGGTGATGTTCATGGGGCGGGCCACGCCGATGGCGTAAGCAACCTGCACCTGGCACTGGCGCGCCAGACCGGCAGCCACCACGTTCTTGGCCACATAGCGGGCGGCGTAGGCAGCCGAGCGGTCCACCTTGGTTGGATCCTTGCCGGAGAACGCACCGCCGCCATGGGGGCAGGCACCGCCGTAGGTGTCCACAATGATCTTGCGACCGGTCAGGCCGCAGTCGCCCTGAGGTCCGCCCACGACGAAGCGGCCGGTGGGATTGATCAGGTACTTGGTGTCCAGCAGCCACTCGGAGGGCAGCACGGGCTTGATGATCTCTTCGATGATGGCTTCGGTGAACGATGCCTTCATTTTGGTTGCCGTTTCCGACTGATCGGGGCTGTGCTGTGTGGACAGCACCACGGTGTCGATGCTGTGGGGCTTGCCGTCCACATAGCGCAGGGTCACCTGGCTCTTGGCGTCCGGGCGCAAGAAAGGCAGACGGCCGTCCTTGCGCAACTGGGCCTGGCGTTCCATCAGACGGTGTGCGTAATAGATGGGCGCGGGCATCAGCTCGGGCGTTTCGTCGCAGGCGTAGCCGAACATCAGGCCCTGGTCGCCAGCACCGGTATTCAGCTCGTCATCGCTGGCCTTGTCCACGCCCTGGGCGATGTCCTGGCTTTGCTTGTCGTAGGCGACGAGCACCGAGCAACCCTTGTAGTCGATGCCGTATTCGGTGTTGTCGTAGCCGATGCGCTTGATGGTGTCGCGTGCGACCTGGATGTAGTCCACATTCGCACCGGTGGTGATTTCACCGGCCAATACCACCAGACCGGTGTTGGTCAGTGTCTCGGCAGCCACGCGGCTATGCGGGTCTTGGGTGAAAATAGCGTCCAGAATCGCGTCAGAGATCTGGTCGGCAACCTTATCGGGGTGGCCTTCAGAAACCGATTCCGAGGTAAACAGAAAATCGCTGTTCGCCATTGATATAACTCCTTGTTGCTTGGGCAATTGCGTTGCCCGAGCTTCGAAGTCTGGCGAACGCTTTAGCAGTTTTGTTTTTACGTCGCCCTGCAAGTTGCTCTTTAACTCAGCGACCCCGCTATTCTAATGCCTTCCCTGTTTCGACTGTTTGCTGCACTGCCTTTATGGCTATTGCATGGCCTTGGCGCTGCCATGGGGTGGGTGACCTGGGCGCTATCTCCAACCTATCGGCGCCGATTTGCAGCCAATGCCGCACAGGCCGGCTATGCCTTTGCCCAGGTCAGGGCTGCGGTGGGGCATGCGGGGCGCATGGTGTTCGAGATGCCGCGCATCTGGCTGGGTCAGTTGCCGCAATGCGACATGGTCAACGAAGCCGTCGTCGAGCAGGCCTATGCGCGTGGCAAGGGCATTGTGTTTCTCACGCCTCATCTGGGCTGCTTCGAGATGTCCGTGCAGGCCGCGGCGCGACGCTGGTCGGACCGGCACGGCGCAATCACCGTGCTCTACCGCCCCGCACGCCAGGGCTGGCTGGCTCAAATTCTGGAAACCGCGCGCAATCGTCCCGGCGTCCAGGCCGTTCCCACCACCTTGGCGGGCGTGCGTCAGATGATCAAGGCCCTGCGCCAGGGCGCTGCCGTGGGGCTGCTGCCCGATCAGGTTCCGCCCAACGGGCTGGGTATCTGGTCGCCTTTTTTCGGCCGCGATGCGTATACGATGACATTGGCAGCGCGACTGGTGCTGCAAACCGGGGCCACGGTCATCGTGGCGCGGTGCGAGCGCAAGTCCTGGGGGCGGGGCTATACGCTGTATCTAGAGGAATTGCCTGTGCCCGAATCTCAATCGCTGGAAGCCACCGTGGCGCTGATCAACCGCGCCATGGAAACCACCATCCGCCAGTCTCCGCAGCAATACCTGTGGGGCTACGGCCGCTACAAGCAGCCGCGTGAAGACAAGCAACTCTCAGGGGAGAAGGCATGAGTGCCAGCAAGATCGCCATCGGCTGCATGCATTTGCTGGCCAAGCTGCCGCTGCCCCTGCTGCGCGGGCTGGGCAAGGTTGTGGGGCGTGTGCTGTTCGTGGTGGCGGGCCAGCGCCGGCGCATAGCGCTGCGCAACTTCGAGCTGTGCTTTCCCGATGTGCCTGAGGTGCAGCGCAAAGCCTGGGCGAAGGAGTCTTTTGAAGTCTTTTGCCAGACCTTTCTCGACAGAAGTTGGCTGTGGTTCGGCTCCGAGGAGCTGGTGCGCAGCCGTGTCAAGCTGGTCGGAGCCACGCATGAGTTGAAGGGCGATACGCCCACCATCGTCTTCGCGCCGCATTTCTACAGCATGGATGCCGGTGGCCTGGCCCTGCCGCTCAATACCGAGCGCGAGTTCACTTCCATCTTCGCCACCAATCCCGATCCGGATCTGGATCGCTGGTTCATGAATGGCCGCCAGCGCTTCGGCAATGTGAAGATGCTCAACCGTGCAGATGGCGTCAAACCCATCATCCAGTGCCTGCGCAAGGGCGGGCTGCTGTATCTGCTGCCCGATATGGACTACGGCAAGAATGACTCGGTGTTTGTGCCCTTTTTCGCGGTGCAGGACACTGCCACCATTCCCTCGCTTTCGCGCTTTGCGCGCCTGGGCAAGGCCAAGGTGGTGGCGCTTTACAACCGCATGACGCCTGAGGGCTATGTGGCCGAGCTGACGCCGGCCTGGGAGAACTTCCCGACGGACGACCATGTGGCCGACACCGCCCGCATGAACCGTGAGCTGCAGGCCGCCATCATGACCATGGTTCCGCAGTATTACTGGGTGCACAAACGCTTCAAGACGCGCCCGGACGGCGAGCCATCGCTGTACTCCGGGAAATAGGCGCCAAATCGTTCTCCATGCCATGATGGCTGGGCGCCAGAAGCTTTCTTTTCAGGAGCTGCCTGGCGTCTGAAGAAACTCGGTCAGTGCGCGCTGCACGGCCTCGGGCCTCTCATGGACCACCCAGTGGCTGCAGCCCTGGAGATGCTCTATCCCCAGCTGCGGCACCCATTGCTCCAGCCCATGCAGCAAGGCAGGCTGCAGTGCCAGGTCGCTATCCCCCCAGAGAATGCGCACCGGCACAGGAATATGCAGCATTTCATCGGGCAGGCTGAGCTCGCGAATGTCCTGCAGTTCATCGGCGCTGCCGCCGGGGCGGGGCGGCACCAGCGGGCTGGCAGCGTAGAACATGCAGGCGCCATGCACGCCCAGATCCCAATGCTCGCGGTATTGCTGCTTGCGCTCGGGCGTCAGCCATGCGGGCGTGCTGCCGTCGGGGTTCTGAAAGAATCCCAGCATGCGCTGCCAGCCGTTTTCGGCCAGCAGCTCGGGCGCATCGGGCCGGCGCAGGAAATGCATGTACTGGCTGGCGGACTGCTGCACCGGGTTGGACTGCAGCTCCCGCAGGAAGCTGCCCGGATGCGGGGAGTTGAGTATCAGCAGCCGCTCGAGTTGCTGCGGATAGCGGTTGGCCAGGCCCCAGGCTACGGCGCCTCCCCAGTCATGGGCAATCACGCAGGCAGCGCGCTTGTCGGCGCTTTCCAGCGCAATCAGGGCGGCCAGATCCTCCACCAGGTATTTGGCACGGTAGTCGCTGATGGCCGTGGGCTGGCTGGAGCGGCCATAGCCGCGCAGATTGGGGGCCACGCAGCGATAGCGGCTGCCGAATTGCGCAAGCAATGCATCCCAGATGAAGGCGCCTTCGGGAAAACCGTGCAGAAACAGCAACAGGGGCTGACCCGGCTCGCCGCTGACACGACATTCCAGTTCAACCCCTGTGGACAGGGTATGCGTGCAAGTCATGACCATGAAGCTCTCCTTTTTGTAGCTTCTGGCGCTTGCAAGATAAGCGCCTATGGCTGATTTTGCGCAGGCGTCCCGTCAGCGGGCGTCGCTTGGGTGACGGGAGCAGCCTGGGGCATTCCCGCCTGGGGCAAACCTGCCTGGGGCAATCCCTCGGGGTGGCACCAGTGCCACAGCAGTTGGGCCACATCGTCCACGCCCTGCTTTTTGAGGGCGGAGAACAGGCGCACCTCGCCACCGCCCGCATTGAGCTTGGTGATGGACAGAATCTTGGCCTGCTCGGCGCGGGTCAGCTTGTCGGCCTTGGTCAGCACGATGAGAAACTTCAGGCCTTGCTCCACGCGCGGACGGATGGCGTCCAGCAGGGCTTCGTCGAGCTCGGTCAGGCCCAGACGCGGGTCGCACAGCAGCACCACGGCGGACAGGCTTTCGCGGCTCATCAGGTAGCTGAGCATGACGCGCTGCCAGCGCTCTTTGTCGGTGCGGGAGACGGCAGCGTAGCCATAGCCGGGCAAGTCGGCCAGCACCGCATCGGTCACGCCCTGCTTGCCCAGTGCAAACAGATTGATGTGCTGGGTGCGGCCGGGCTTCTTGGAAGCGAAGGCCAGCTGCTTTTGCTGGGTCAGCGTATTGATGGCCGTGGACTTGCCGGCGTTGGAGCGGCCGACGAAGGCAATCTCGGGAACGTCGACCTTGGGTAGCTGGTTGAGCTGGGCCGCGGTCGTGAAAAAGCGTGCGGTGTGCATCCAGCCCATCGCAAGCTTGCTGTCGATCAAAGAAAGTGTTTTTCCGGCAGTGGTATCCGGGGAAGCATGGGTCATGACGGTAACTATTTCAGGGAGGCCCATTGTAGAATTTGATGGATTCGAGCTCTCAACAATAGACCCAGCCCCTTGATATGAAGTTGCTTGCCTCTTTGCTGACTGCTGCCATTTTCGCAGCACCTGCCTTCCCCGCATTTTCTGCGGGAGAAACACCTGTCAAGGCGGATGCTGCCAAAGGGCAAGCCAGTTATGGGGCGGTTTGCGTCGCCTGTCATGCCGCAGACGGCAATTCCACCATTCCTCTGCAGCCCAAGCTGGCAGGCCAGCACCCCGAGTATCTGGTCAAGCAGTTGCGCGAGTTCAAGGACGGCAAGCGCAACGACCCGGTGATGAAGGGCTTTGCCTCCACGCTCAGCGATGGCGATATGCAGAATATCGCGGCCTGGCTGCATACCCAGGCGCCCAAGAACGGCTTCTCCAAGGACAAGGACTCCATCGCCCTGGGTGAGCGCATTTTCCGCGGCGGCATTCAGGAGCGCCAGATTGCCGCCTGCGCGGGTTGCCACAGCCCCAACGGCTCCGGCATTCCGGCCCAGTACCCGCGTCTGTCGGGTCAGCATGCTGAATATACCGTGAAGTCCCTGACGGACTTTCGCGACGGCAAGCGCAGCAATAGCATTCCCATGGCCCAGGTTGCTGCCAAGCTTAATGATCGCGAAATCAAGGCCGTGGCAGACTATATAGCTGGCTTGCGTTAAAAATCCTTTTCACCAGATGCGCGGGTGACTCCGGGAACTTTCAGGCATCTGGCACCCCCCAAGTCAGGCGGGCCCATCGGCTAGTTCAGCAGATGGCCCGCCTTTTTGCGTTCGGCTCTATCTCATCCTCATGTCAGACCTTCCACTTCGCGATCGTGACTCCTCTCGCTCACAGGCAGTGCGCGCGACTCTGGAGTTGCTGGCCTCCATGCGCTTTGCGATTTCACTGCTCACGGTGATCTGCATCGCATCGGTCATCGGCACGGTGCTCAAGCAACATGAACCGCTGGTCAACTATGTCAACCAGTTCGGCCCCTTCTGGGCGCAGCTGTTTCTGGCGCTCAAGCTCAATGCGGTCTACAGCGCCTGGTGGTTTTTGCTGATTCTGACGTTTCTGGTCATCAGCACCTCGCTGTGCGTGAGCCGCCATGCTCCCAAATATCTGGCCGATATCCGCAATTACAAGGAAAACCTCCGCGAACAAAGCCTCAAGGCATTCCACCATCGCGCCGAGGCCGATGTGGCGGGCAGTACCGAAGAGGCGGCCAGGCGCCTCGGCCAGCAACTGGTGTCCGGTGGCTGGAAGGTCAAGATGCAGCAGCGCGACACGGCGGCCGGGCCTGGCACCGGCTGGATGCTGGCTGCCAAGGCCGGTGCGGTCAACAAGCTGGGCTATATTGCCGCGCATTGTGCAATCGTGCTGATCTGCATCGGCGGGCTGTTTGACGGCGACCTCATCGTGCGGGCTCAGATGCTGCTGGGCGGCAAAACGCCTTATACCGGCGGCGGCATGATCTCGGACGTGGCGCCCGAGCACCGTCTGTCCATCAAGAATCCGACCTTCCGCGGCAACCTCATGGTCTCCGAAGGCACGCAGTCCGGAACGGCTATCCTGAATCAATCGGACGGCATCTTGCTGCAAGATCTGCCATTTTCGGTGGAACTGAAGAAATTCATCGTGGAGTACTACTCCACCGGCATGCCCAAGCTGTTTGCCAGCGAGATCGTGATTCATGACCGTGCCACCGGCGAGAAGCTGGAAAAGCGCGTGGAGGTGAACCATCCGGCGAGCTACAAGGGCATCGAGATCTACCAGAGCAGCTTCGATGACGGCGGCTCCAGCGTCAAGCTGCATGCAGTGCCCATGGATGGCGTCTCCCAGCCCTTCGACGTGGAGGGCGTGATCGGCAACTCCACCGAGTTCGTGCGCAAGCTGGCCGATGGCCAGCAGGACAAGGTGACGCTGGAGTACACGGCGCTGCGCACCATCAATGTGGAGAACTTCGGCGGCCAGGACAAGGGCGCCGGCACCGATGTGCGCAAGGTTGATCTGAGGCAGGTCATCGACGAGCGCCTGGGCGCAGCTCACAAGACCACGGACAAGAAGGATTTGCGCAATATCGGCCCCAGCGTGGGCTACAAGCTGCGCGATGCCTCGGGCCAGGCGCGCGAGTTCCAGAATTACATGCTGCCCGTGGACACGGGCGATGGCCAGCCCGTCTTCCTGCTTGGCGTGCGTGAGAACCAGGCCGACCAGATGCGCTATCTGCGCGTGCCTGCCGACCCTGAGGGCACGATGAACACCTTCATGCAGCTGCGCCAGGCGATGCAGAGCAAGACCCAGGCCGAGAAGGCGGCGCGCGCTTATGTTCAGCGGGCGGTCGATGTCTCCAAGCCCGAACTGGCCGAGCCGCTGACGCAGTCCGCGCTCAAGGCGCTGGAGCTGTTCGCCGGTCAGGACAGCAAGCTCAAGGCTCCCGACGGCCGCCAGCTCGGTGGCCTGCAGGCGATATCGGGCTTCATGGACAGCAATGTGCCCGAGGCCGAGCGCGAGCGCGCCGGCGAGGTGCTGGTGCGGATTCTGAACGGCGTGCTGTTCGAGCTGGCCCAGCAGGTGCGCCAGCAGGCGGGACTCAAGCCTTTCGAGAACGACGAGAAGACCCAGGCCTTCATGACGCAATCGGTGTTCTCGCTCAGCGATGCGCAGTTCTACCCGGCGTCCGTGGTCTTCATGCTGCAGGACTTCAAGCAGGTCCAGGCCAGCGTGTTCCAGGTGGCGCGCGCTCCAGGTAAAAACATTGTTTACCTCGGTTGCCTCTTCCTGATCATTGGCGTTTTTGCCATGCTGTACGTGCGTGACCGCCGCATCTGGATCTGGCTGACCCCTGCGAATGGTGGCAGCCATGCGAACATGGCCTTGTCCACCAACCGCAAGACCATGGATGGCGACCGCGAGTTCGCCATGCTGGCCGACAAGCTGATCGGGGCCAAGCCCTTACAAAAGAAGACTCCCGGAGGTTCTGTATGAACACCGCAACCACGACATTGACTTTGAACGAAGGCTATTTCGCCCGCCGCAACTGGTTTGACTGGTTGTTCGCGGTCGTGGTGGCCGTGGGCCTGGGCTATGCGCTGCAGCGCTATGCCGCCTATATGGATGTATATGAGAAGGGCATTTTGCTGGCGACCATCCCGGCCATGATCTGGCTGGGATGGTTCTGGCGCCCGCTGGCGGTGCTGATGCTGAGCGTGGCGGGCTGCTCGCTCCTGGCCATCGGTCTTTATCAGGGAGCGGATGGCGGCGAGCTGGCACGCTCGGAGACCGTCTTCGGCCTGAAGTGCTTCCTCTCCAGCCAGTCCGCCATCCTTTGGATGAGCATGGTGTTCTTCATCAGCACGGCTTTCTACTGGATCGGCGTATTCGCCAAGGGCGAGCGCTCGGTCATGTCGCTGCTGGGTTCGCGCCTGGCCTGGCTGGCCGTCGCGATGGCGCTGATCGGCACCATGGTGCGCTGGTACGAGAGCTATCTGCTGGGCCCGGACATCGGCCATATCCCCGTCAGCAATCTCTACGAAGTATTCGTCATGTTCTGCTGGATGACGGCCATCTTCTATCTGTACTACGAGCAGCATTACGACACGCGTGCCCTGGGCGGCTTTGTGATGCTGGTGGTCAGCGCGGCCGTGGGCTTTCTGCTCTGGTACACGCTGGTGCGCCAGGCCCATGAGATTCAGCCCCTGGTGCCTGCCCTCAAGAGCTGGTGGATGAAGCTGCATGTGCCCGCCAACTTCATCGGCTACGGCACGTTTGCGCTGTCGGCCATGGTGGCGTTCGCCTATCTGATCAAGCAGCAGGCCACCGAGACCAAATGGTACAAGCTTGCGCCGCTGTGGCTGCTGGGCGTGGTCCTGTGCTTCGAGCCCATCGTCTTTCGCAAGGGCGCGACCGAGAACGGCGGCAGCTACTGGATGGTGTACTTCGGCATTTCGGCCCTGATCGTGGCCGGCATCCTGTTCTCGCGCAAGCGCATTGCGGCCCGTCTGCCTTCGTTTGAGATCCTGGACGACGTGATGTACAAGGCCATCGCCGTGGGCTTTGCCTTCTTCACCATCGCCACCGTGCTCGGCGCTCTGTGGGCGGCCGAGGCCTGGGGCGGCTACTGGAGCTGGGACCCCAAGGAAACCTGGGCGCTGATCGTCTGGCTCAACTATGCGGCCTGGCTGCATATGCGCTTGATGAAGGGGCTGCGTGGCACGGTGTCCGCCTGGTGGGCGCTGGCGGGTCTGGCCGTCACCACCTTTGCCTTCCTGGGGGTGAACATGTTTCTGTCGGGCCTGCACAGCTACGGCGAGCTGTAGGCCTCGCACCAGGTACTCCAAAAACAGGAGCTGCTTGCGCTGATTGAATAAGGATTTCAGGTTGAAAACAGTCTGAAATCGTTGATCATCAAGCGCTGGCAGCTCCTTTTTTATTGAAAAATTCGGAGGAACTTTGCTGACGCAGGGGGCTTCCAAATCGCACTACTCTTGATCGTCGTTTGGGAGCATTCCTATGCTGATACGTCACCGCAACCAAGGCTTTGAACATCCACTGGGCAGCGAGATCACGCCTCAGCCCCAATACCTGCAGCGCCGGGACTTTCTGCAGACCCTGGCCATGGGCGCTGCGGGCGCGACCCTGGCAGGCTGGGCCGGCCGTGACGCGCTGGCTGCGACCGATCGCGTGCATCTACCCGCCCTGAAGGGCGTGGCCAGCAAGGTGGCTGGCGCCATGACCGTGGAGGCGGCCACCAGTTACCAGGACGTGACCAGCTACAACAACTACTACGAGTTCGGTCTGGACAAGGACGAGCCCGCACGCAATGCGCACACGCTCAAGACCCGGCCCTGGACGGTGCGCATCGAAGGGCTGGTGCAAAAGCCACAGACCCTGGACATCGACAGCCTGCTCAAGCTCGCGCCCATGGAAGAGCGCATCTACCGCCTGCGCTGCGTGGAGGGCTGGTCCATGGTCATCCCCTGGGTGGGTTACTCGCTGTCCGAACTGCTCAAGAAAGTGCAGCCGCTATCCGGCGCCAAGTATGTGGAATTCGTCACCCTGGCCGACAAGGCCCAGATGCCCGGACTCAGAAGCGGGGTGCTGGACTGGCCCTATACCGAGGGCTTGCGGCTGGATGAGGCCATGCACCCGCTGACACTGCTGGCCTTTGGCATGTATGGCGAGGTTCTGCCCAACCAGAATGGTGCGCCGCTGCGCCTGGTCGTGCCCTGGAAATATGGTTTCAAGAGCGCCAAGTCGCTGGTGGCAATCCGCCTGACCGACAAGCAGCCCGGCACCGCCTGGAACAAGGCGGCACGCAACGAGTACGGCTTTTATTCGAATGTGAATCCCGAGGTCGATCATCCGCGCTGGAGCCAGGCCACCGAGCGGCGCATCGGCGAGGGCGGGCTGTTCGCCAAGCGACGCAAGACCTTGCTGTTCAACGGCTATGGCGATCAGGTGGCGTCGCTGTATGCGGGCATGGATCTGAAGAAGTTCTACTGATGCAGGCCTGGTTGCTCAAGCCCTGGGCCAAGCCACTGGTCTTCACGCTGTGCCTGCTGCCTTGCGCATGGCTGTTCTATGCGGCGTTCACCGACGGGCTGGGGGCGAATCCGGCCGAAGCCCTGCTGCGCAGCACGGGTGACTGGACTCTGCGTTTTCTCTGCATCGTGCTGGCGGTGACGCCGCTGCGCCAGATCAGCGGCTGGAATCTGCTGGTGCGCTGGCGGCGCATGCTGGGCCTGTACGTGTTCTTCTACGCCTGTCTGCACCTGCTTTGCTATGCCTGGTTCGACATGGGGCTGGATTGGGGCGATATCGTGGCCGATATCCCCAAGCGGCCCTTTATCCTGGTGGGTTTCAGCACCTGGCTGCTGCTGCTGGTGCTGGCGGTCACCTCGCCAAAGTTCATGCTCAAGGCCCTGGGCGGCAAGCGCTGGCAGTGGCTGCACCGCGCGGTCTATGTGGCGGTGCCGCTGGCCCTGCTGCATTTCTTCTGGATGCGCGCCGGCAAGAACAATTTTGCAGAGGTGGCGGTCTATGCCGCCATTCTCGGAGCCTTGCTGGGCTGGCGAGTGGTGCGTGCTCTCAGGAGCCGTCAGCCGGCTGCGGTACGCAGCTGACGCGAGACCGGGTCGATCTGCGCCGAAGGAAGCCGGTAGGCATCCTGGTCGAACAGGTCGATGCCGCACTGCAGGCCTTCGAGCCAATTGAACAGATCGCCAATCGCCTGCTTGCCCATGATGGGAGCGCCATGCTGGGGCACGATCATGTCGATGGACAGCTGGCGCGCCATCTGAACCCATAGGCGCAGAATCTTGTTGGAGACCATGTAGCGACGGTGAAAGCCTTCCATGCGTGCAATATGCGGGGCGAGATCGGTGACGGGCTTCCGGGCTTCTGCGCCAGTGGTCAGGGATACGCCCAGGTCGCCCGTGAACAGAATCTTGCTGATCGGGTCGTAGAAGTGGAAGTTGCCCTCGGCATGCAGGAAATGCGCGGGCAGCAGCACCAGTTCGCTATGGCCCAGCGGCAGGCGCCCGCCCGCATCGGGCACCCCGATGACGCGATTTTCCGTCTTGCCCACCTTGGTGAAGTGCGGTGCAAAGCGCTCCCAGATGCGCGATATGACCAGTTGCGCGCGCGTGCTGCTCATCCAGCGGTCCAGCGAGGCAATGATGTCCGGGTCGGCATGCGAGGCAATCAGATAGGCGAGCTTTTGCGGCGGAAAATGCCGCGACATGCCCATGAACAGCTCGTTGAAAGCCAGGTTGCCGCCGGGATCGATGATGGCTCCCGTGCCGTGGTCCACAATCAGGAACTGATTGGCCTGAATGGCCTGGCCGTCCTCCTCGATGAGGTCGGTGAACATCAGGCAGATGTGGTTTTTGTCGCGATAGAGCTCAATGGACATGGCGGTTTGTCAAAGGACAAGATGCCGTCACTCTAGAGAGTAAGTCCGGGCGCCATGTTGACGTGCATCAAGCCTCAGGGCTTGGGCTTGGCATCGGTCTGGGGTATCTCGTCCGCCTCTGTCGGCATGGCTTTCGTTGCGGGTGTTGCTGCGCTGGAGGGCTTGCTGGAAATGCCCAGCGTTTCTGGCAGCGTGGCGCGGCCCTGGGCGGCAGGATCGGTGGGCAGATAGAGCGGGCCTTTTTGTCCACAGGCCGAAAGTGCTGCGAGGGACGCCGCACAAGCCGCAAGGACAATGCTCCTGACTAGAATTTGGTTGGCTTTCAACATGGGCAAATTGTAATGACTGACCTTGAATATCTGGACCGCGCCGACCAACTTCTGCTGGCTGTGGAGAAATGCTGCGACCGCATCGATGACGAAACCGATGCCGACCTTGATGCCCAGCGCGTGGGGGGGATGGTGACACTGGTATTTGCCAATCGCAGCCAGATTGTCATCAACCAGCAAAAGCCCCTGCATGAAATCTGGCTGGCGGCCAAGGCTGGCGGCTTTCACTATCGCTTTGACGAAGACAAGAAGGTCTGGCTCGACACCAAGGGTGCTGGCGAGTTCTTTGCCAACCTGACGCAATACGCGAGCGAGCAGTCGGGCATGGCGCTGGAGTTCAAGGCCCTGGCCTGAGCATTCAGGGCGCTGGCATAAAAAAAGCCTGCCTCGACGAGAGGCAGGCTTTTTTGCTTTGCGAGGGCTTAGTTTCTGAACAGATCCAGAATGCGGCTGCGCTCTTCCGCAGCCGGTGGCTGGGTGGCGCCCGGACCGGCATTGCCGCCCGCATTCGGGTCAGAGGCGCCTTCCATGCCGAGGCTGGAGACGCCGCCGTTGCGGGCGTTTTCTTCGTAATACCAGTCGCCGCCCATATTGACCACGCCGGGCGGGGCCTGCACTTCGGCCACAGGCACGCCCTTGAGCGCGTGCTGCATGAAATTGATCCAGATGGGCAGGCTCAGGCCGCCACCGGTTTCACGCGAGCCCAGATTGCGCGGTGTGTCGTAGCCGATCCAGGAGACCGCTGCAAGGCTGGGCTGGTAGCCGGCAAACCAGGCATCCACCGAGTCATTGGTGGTGCCGGTCTTGCCATACAGGTCGGGGCGCTTGAGTGTGGCCTGCGCACGTGCAGCCGTGCCCACGCGTGCCACATCATTGAGCAAGGTGCCGGTGAGGAAGGCATTGCGCTCGGGAATGGCCTGGGGCAGTTCCTTCACCGCCGGAGGGGTGAACTCGGAGAGGATGCGGCCCTTGTGGTCGGTCACGCGGGCGATCAGCCAGGGGTTGATGCGATGGCCGCCATTGGCAAACACCGAGTAGGCACCTGCCATCTGCAGCGGCGTGACCGAGCCGGCGCCCAGGGCCATGGTCAGGTAGGCGGGCTGTTTGGAGGCTTCAAAGCCGAAGCGCGTCGCCCATTCCTGCCCGGTCTTGGGGCCGATGGCCTGCAGCAATCGGATGGAGATCATGTTCTTGGACTTGTTCAAGCCCGTGCGCATGGTCATGGGGCCGTCGTAGCGGCCGTCGTAGTTCTTGGGCTCCCAGGGCTGGCCACCGGTGGTTGCCGCACTGAAGAAGATCGGTGCGTCATTGATCATGGTGGAAGGCGAGAAACCGTGCTCCAGCGCCGCCGAGTAGATGAAGGGCTTGAAGCTGGAGCCGGGCTGGCGCCAGGCCTGGGTCACGTGGTTGAACTTGTTCTTTTCGAAGTCGAATCCACCGATCAGCGCACGGATGGCACCGGTTTGCGTGGACATGGCGACAAAAGCGCCCTCGACCTCGGGCAATTGGGTGATTTCCCAGGCTCCCTTGGCATTTTTGACGGCACGGATCACGGCACCGGGGCGGATCTTGATATTGGGCGGTGCCTTGGGGCTGAGGCCGGACTCGGCGGGCTTGAGGTTGTCGCCGGTGATTTCGAAATGGGTGCCGTCCGCACGGGCCGCGACAATCTTGCGTGGCGAGGCTTCCAGCACCACGGCCGCAACCACGTCGCCGTTGTCGGGGTGGTTGGCCAGGGCATCGTCAATGGCGTCTTCCAGTTCCTGCGCATTGCTGGGCAGGGTGATGAATTTCTCGGGGCCGCGGTACTTCTGGCGGCGCTCGTAGTTCATGATGCCTTCGCGCAAAGCCTTGTAGGCAGCCTCTTGTTCACCGGCATTGAGGGTGGTGTAGACGTTCAGGCCGCGGGTATAGGCGTCGCTTCCGTATTGGGCAAAGATCAGCTGGCGGGCCATTTCAGCCACGTACTCCGCATGTACGCGGGTCGAATTGGCGGCAGTACGCAGCTTGAGCGGCTCTTCGCGGGCCTGTCTGGCCTGCTCTGCGTTGATGAAGCCGTTTTCCTCCATGCGCTCGATGATGTAGAGCTGACGGATGCGGGCGCGCTTGGGGTTGCTGATCGGGTTGTAGGCCGAGGGGGCCTTGGGCAGGCCGGCCAGCATGGCGGCTTCGGCCACCGTGATGTCCTTGAGCGGGTGGCCGAAATAGGCTTCGCAGGCTGCTGCAAAGCCATAGGCACGGTTGCCCAGGAAAATCTGGTTCATGTAGATCTCGAGGATCTGCTCCTTGGTGAGCAAGTGCTCAAGCTTGAAGGTCAGCAGGATTTCGTAGATCTTGCGGGTATAGGTCTTCTCGGAAGAGAGGTAGACATTGCGCGCGACCTGCATGGTGATGGTGGAGGCACCCTGGCTCTTGACCTTGCCCAGGTTGGCCAGTGCGGCACGCAGCATGCCCTTGTAGTCCACGCCGCCATGCTCGAAGAAGCGGGTGTCCTCGATGGCCAGCACCGCATCCGTCATGACCTTGGGGATCTCGTTGATGGGCGTCAGGGTGCGACGTTCTTCACCGAATTCACCCAGCAGAGCCCCTTCGCTGGAATACACCCGCAGCGGGAGCTTGGGGCGGTAGTCTGCGAGCTCGGAGACATCGGGGAGGTTGGGGTAAGCCATGGCCAGCGCCACGGCCACAGCCAGCAAAGCGGCCAGGGCAGCGGCGACGGCAAGTCCGATCAGCCAGAAAATGGAGCGCAGCAGCCAGTGCATGCGTTTCTTGGGAGCTTGGGAGCCAGGCGCTGGGGCCTGGTGGGCAGAATGTTCTGATGGCGGCATTTCGCAGTATTGACAAGGGGTAGGGCATTATAGAAATGCCTCCCGGAAAAGCATCTCGGCGGCTGGGTGAGGGCCGCACTTTGATCGAATCCTAAATCACAGGGTAAGCACCACTCTGGGCGAGGGGCGGCTTTCTTGCTGTTTAACGTTACACAAGTTTGTCTTTTTTTGACCACGAAATATGGTGCAAAGCGCTGCAGCAAAGCATGTGCTGCTATAGCTTGCTGCTAGGATTCCGGGGTATTGCTGGCTTTTGTTTCCATTCTTACAAACCTGGGGGGGCATGTTGATTGCTCTGAGTTCTTTATTCAGCCGTCAGCCTGCACCTTTGCTTGGCATTGATGTCAGCTCCTCCAGCGTGAAGCTGGTCGAACTGGCCAAAAGCAAATCCGGCGAGTGGCAATTGGAGCGTTGTGCGATCGAGCCTCTTGAAAAAGGCTGGATCACCGACGGCAATATTGAAAAATTTGATGAAGTGGCTGAAGCGGTGCGCCGCCTGGTCAAGAAAAGCGGAACGCGTACCAAGCAGGTTGCCATGGCGTTGCCTGCCGCAGCCGTGATCACCAAGAAGATCACCTTGCCATCCGGTTTGACCGAGCTGGAAATGGAAGTTCAGGTCGAGTCCGAAGCCAACCAGTACATTCCCTTCTCGCTCGACGAGGTGAGCCTGGATTTCTGCATCATCGGTCCTTCGCTGGTCTCGCCCGGCGATGTGGATGTGCTGATCGCGGCATCGCGCAAGGAAAAAGTGCAGGACCGTCAGGGCCTGGCCGAGGCGGCCGGTCTCAAGCCCATCGTGATCGATATCGAGCCCTATGCCGCGCGCATGGCGGCCACGCGTCTGGTCTCGCGTCTGCCCAATGCCGGCCGTGACGCCGTCGTGGCGCTGTTCGAGGTGGGGGCCATGACCACCAGCATGCAGGTGCTTCGCAATGATGAAGTGCTGTATGAGCGTGATCAGGCTTTTGGCGGCGCGCAGCTGACGCAGCTGATCGCACGCCAGTATGGCTTCTCTCCGGAGGAAGCAGAAGCCAAGAAGCGCAGCGGTGAATTGCCAGACGACTATGCGGCAGGTGTGCTCAAGCCCTTTGTGCAAAGCCTGACCCAGGAAGTGGCGCGTGCGCTGCAGTTCTTCTTCACGAGCACTCCCTACAACCGCGTCGACCATGTTTTGCTGGCAGGCGGCTCTTCGTCCCTGCCGGGGCTGGTGGAAGCCGTCAGTCAGCAGACGGGTTGTGCCTGCAGTCTTGCCAATCCCTTCGATGGCATGGAAATTGGCAGCGGTGTGCGTCTGAAAAAGATGGCGCGTGAGGCACCGTCCTATCTGACCTCTTGCGGTCTGGCCATGCGGAGGTTTCAAGAGTGATATTGATCAACCTTTTACCGCACCGCGAGGCAGCCAAGAAGCGCCGCAAAGAGGCGTTCCAGGTCAATATGGTGCTGGCCGCGCTGGGCGGCCTGCTGATCGCCGCGCTGATCTACTGGTACTTCCAGATGATGATCGAGGGCCAGCAGAACAAGAACAATTTGCTGCGTTCCGAAATCAAGGTCCTGGAGACTCAGATCAAGGAAATCGAAGGACTCGAGGCAGAGATCACGGCATTGCGTGCACGCCAGAAGGCCGTGGAGGACTTGCAGTCCGACCGTAACCTGCCTGTCTACATGCTCAACGAGCTGGTCAAGCAGCTGCCGGAGGGTGTCTACATCAGCAGCATCAAGCAGGACGGCCTGTCGGTGACCATGCAGGGCACCGCACAGTCGAACGAGCGTATCTCCGAGATGCTGCGCAATCTGACAGATGGCTCACCCTGGTTCTCCAAGCCGGAACTGATGGAGATCGTGGCCAAGACCGTTGATGTGACCGCCAAGGACAAGCGCCGTGCGGCTGCTTTCACCTTGCGCTTCAATCTGACCCGGGCCAGCGATGCAGAGAAAAATCTGCTTGTTGCAAGCCCCTCCGTGAAGGCGCAGTGATGGCAAAGACCAAGAAATCTCTGGATATCGATTTCGCGGCGCTGCAAGACAGGATTCAGCGTCAATTCCGGAATCTGGATCCCAATGACCCATCGGTCTGGCCGGCGCTGCCCAAGGCATTGCTGTATGTTGCCGTTGCAGTCGCCGTCGCTGCCCTGCTGTGGTTCGTTATCTTGCAGGATTACGAAGCCGAGCTCGACTCCGAGCGAGCGACCGAAGTGACCTTGCGTGAGGACTATTCCAAGAAGGTGGTCAAGGCGGTGAGCCTCGATGGCTTGAAGAAGCAGCGCGAGCAGGTGCAGCAGTATGTGACGCAGCTGGAGAAGCAATTGCCCAGCAAGGCGGAGATGGCAGCCTTGCTTTCCGATATCAACCAGGCCGGTCTGGGTCGCAGCCTGCAGTTTGAAGTATTCCGTCCCGGTGCCATGGTGACCAAGGAGTACTACGCCGAGCTGCCGATTGCGCTGAAGGTGACGGGTCGCTACCACGACATCGGTGCTTTTGCCTCGGATATCGCTTTTCTGTCTCGTATTGTGACTTTGAACAATCTGTCCATCGCTCCTGGCGCTGGCGGCAAGGATACGGATGTGCTGTCCATGGAGGCCACGGCGCGCACCTTCCGGTATCTGGATGCGGACGAAGTCAAGGCGCAGCGTGACGCAGCCAAGGGGAAGAAATGAGCAAGGCATTCTTGGGCCCTGTCTGGCTGATTTTGATGGGCAGTGCCTTGCTGGCGGGTTGCACTTCCTCCGAAGAGGATCAGCTGCGTGAATGGATGGCGCAGGAGCGCGCCAATGCCAGGCCTCGCGTGACGCCACTGGAGGAGCCCAAGCCATTCAAGCCCCAGGCATATACAGGGGCTGACGGTATGGACCCCTTCAACCCGCTCAAGCTGATTCAGGTTTTGCGCAAGGAGTCGGCGCAATCCAATATCAGCACCGCCTTGCTGACACCGGAATTGAGCCGCCGCAAGGAACCGCTGGAGGCTGAGCCGCTGGACACCATGACCATGGTGGGCAGCCTGGACAAGAAGAATGTGCCCACGGCCCTGGTCAGAGTCGGTGGCCTGCTCTATCAGGTACGTGTCGGTAACTATCTGGGGCAGAACTACGGAAAGATCACCCGGATAACGGAAAACTCCATCCAGCTCAGAGAGATTGTCCAGGATGGCGGTGGTGACTGGATTGAAAGAACAAGCACTTTGGAGTTGCAGGAGGTTGGCAAATGATGGGTATTAACCGCAGCACTATGGCGAAGGCCCGTTGGGGTCTGACCCTGAGCAGCCTTTTGCTTTCTTCGGCAGCTTGGGCCCAGGCGCGCATCGAGACGGTGACAGGTACTTTGCAGTCAGGCTCCGAGGTCATCCGTGTCGAGATGTCCGAGCCGCTGGCAGCCGATCCGACCGGATTTGTCGTGCAATCTCCGGCGCGTATCGCGCTGGATTTTCCGGGCGTGAGCAATGGCTCCGGCAAGTCCCTGCTGGAATTCAACCAGGGCAATCTGCGCTCGGCGAATCTGGTGGAGGCATCGGGTCGCTCGCGTCTGGTACTGAACCTGAAGACGGCTACGACCTACCGCCTGCAGCGCCAGGGAAACTCTCTGCTGATTCTGCTTGATCCCGCCGGTGCTGCGGCATCTGCCACGGCTGCAGCGCCTGCCATGGCTCCGGTATTCGAGAGCAAGACAGCTTCCTCCGATGCAGCACCGATTCGTGGCATCGACTTTCGCCGTGGCAGTGATGGCTCCGGCCGGATTGTGGTCAGCCTTGGCAGCAGCCAGGTGGGAGTGGATCTGCGCCAGGAGGGCAAGGGCCTGACGGTGGACTTCTTGCGTACAGCCCTGCCTGAGAATCTGCGCAAGAAGCTGGATGTGGGAGATTTCGGCACGCCGGTGCAGACGATCTCGACCACCCAGCAAGGCGATCGGGTGCGTATGCGTATCGACCCCGTCGGCGACTGGGAGCATAGTGCCTACCAGAGCGACAACCAGTTTGTGGTGGAAGTGCGCCAGAAAAAGGTCGACACCAGCAAGCTGACCCAGGGCCCGGGCTACAGCGGCGAAAAACTCTCGCTCAATTTTCAGAATATTGAAGTGCGCTCCCTGCTGCAGGTCATTGCGGATTTCACCAACTTCAATATTGTCACCTCGGATACGGTCACAGGTGCTTTGACGCTACGCCTGAAGGATGTGCCCTGGGATCAGGCTCTGCAGATCATCATGGATGCCAAGGGGCTGGGCATGCGCAAATCCGGCTCCGTGCTCTGGATCGCTCCCAAGGACGAGATCGACGCACGCACCAAGCGCGACTACGAGGCGGCGATGGAGATTCAGAAGCTCGAGCCTTTGCGCACGCAGGGCTTCCAGCTCAACTATGCAAAAGCCGCAGACATTCTGCAGCAGATCACGACTTCGACAGGTGGCGGCGGCGGTACCGGGGCCAGCACGCGCTTTCTGTCGTCGCGTGGCTCCGCCATTTCCGAGCCCCGTACCAATCAGCTGTTTGTGACCGACACGCCAACCAAGCTGGAGGAGATGAAAGCTCTGCTGGCGACGCTGGATGTGCCAGTGCGTCAGGTCATGATCGAGGCTCGCATTGTCGAAGCACGTGACACGTTCGGGCGCAATCTGGGCGTGAAGTTTGGTGGTGGGGCGATTGGTAGCAATCGTGCCTTTGGCACAAATCAAAGCTCCATCCCTGGTGCGGGTGATTCGTCCACAACAACCTCAACCACAAACAGTAATTTTGTGAATCTGCCAGCGAGTGCGATTGGCGGCGCCGCCGCTGGCCAGGTGGCATTTTCCGTTTTCAATAGCTCGATGACGCGTTTTCTGTCCCTGGAGCTGTCCGCTCTGGAGGCTGAAGGTGATGGCAAGATCATCTCCAACCCTCGTCTGGTGACCGCAGACCAGAACAAGGCCTTGATCGAGCAAGGCACGGAATATCCGTATTCCGTCACGGCGCCGAATGGGGCGACAACGATTTCGTTCAAGAAGGCGGTGCTGAAGCTGGAGGTGACTCCGCAGATCACTCCTGAAGGCGACATCATTCTGGATCTGGATGTGAACAAGGACAGCCGTGGCGAGACCACGACCCAGGGCGTGGCCATCGATACCAAGCACATCAAGACCCAGGTGCTGGTCGAAAATGGTGGCACGGTGGTGATCGGCGGCATCTTTGAAATGGAGGAAACCAGCCAGCTCAACAAGGTGCCGCTGTTCGGGGATCTGCCGGTATTGGGGCATTTGTTCCGTAATACCAGCAAGGCCTCTACCAAGCGTGAAATGCTGG
The DNA here is from genome assembly GCF_000739375.1 of Comamonas testosteroni TK102. Classification (NCBI taxonomy): domain Bacteria; kingdom Pseudomonadati; phylum Pseudomonadota; class Betaproteobacteria; order Burkholderiales; family Comamonadaceae; genus Comamonas; species Comamonas testosteroni. The sequence goes on from NZ_CP006704.1 coordinate 814,264, forward strand.
TTTTCATCACTCCGAAGATGCTGAACCAGGCGCGCAGCAGCAGCAAATAGCGCTTATCAGTTTTGACATAGGGCCCGCATGAATGAATGCGGGCCTTTTTGTTTGTACTATCTGCGGGCTGCGAGAATCATGGACTGGCCGGATTGGCGGATGACGGTAACGCGATGACTGTTACAAATAAATTTCATATTGCTCTTGTGGGCTTGCCGGGCTGCGGCAAATCCACCATCGGACGCTATCTGGCCAAGCGCTGGTCTATGCCCTTTGTGGACGTGGATACGGCCATTGAAGAACATATCGGCTGCACGATTCGCGAATTCTTTGCCAAGGAAGGCGAGCCCAGATTCCGGGATGTCGAGCAGGAGGTGCTGGCAGTGCTGCTTGCGCGCCCCGAGAAAACAGTGGTTGCCACAGGTGGAGGTGCGGTGTTGAAGGCTGAGAACCGACGGGAGCTGGCAGAGCATGCCCAGGTGGTCTATCTGAGCGCGTCACCGCATGAAATTGCCAAGCGTCTGCAGCGAGACACGCAGCGTCCCCTGTTGCATGTGGACAATCCCCTGCAGCGATTGCTGGATCTGCATGCCCTCAGGGATCCGTTCTACAAGGAGGTGGCGGACTTTGTGGTGGCGGGAAGCGGCCTGTCCGCTGCGCAGGTGGCCCAGCGAGTGGCCATGCAGATCGAACTTGGTCAGCATTCGTGATGGGGCTGAAACGCCGGCTGGCCAAGACGCTGCATGCCGTGCCTGCCATGTATTTTGAGAGAGGTTGAACGTGGAAATAGTGCGTATTGATCTGGGAGAGCGCAGCTATCCCATCGTGATTGCAGAGGGCCAGCTTGCCCTGGGCTCCACGTGGCAGGCATTGCCCAAGGCGGCGGCGGCTCTGGTGGTGACGAATGATGTGGTGGCTCCGCTTTATCTCTGCGCGCTCAAACAGGCCCTGAGCAGCCAATATGCCCAGGTCCATGAGGTGGTGCTGCCCGACGGCGAAGCGCACAAGGACTGGCAGACGCTGAACCTGATTTTCGACGCCCTGCTGCAACACGGCTGTGACCGCAAGACGGTTCTGTTTGCACTGGGTGGCGGGGTGGTGGGGGATATGACGGGTTTTGCTGCCGCCAGCTATATGCGCGGCGTGCCTTTTGTGCAGGTGCCGACCACGCTGCTGTCCCAGGTCGACTCCTCGGTGGGGGGCAAGACGGCCATCAACCACCCGCTGGGCAAGAACATGATTGGGGCCTTCTACCAGCCACAGCTGGTGCTCTGCGATCTGGCCACGCTGGATACCCTGGCAGAGCGCGAACTGAGCGCAGGTCTGGGTGAGATCATCAAATACGGCCCGATTGCCGATATGCAGTTCTTTGACTGGCTCGAGCAGAACATGGACGGCCTGTTGCGCCGTGATCGCGGCCTGCTTGCCCATGCCGTCAAGCGCAGTGTGGAGATCAAGGCCTGGGTGGTCGGGCAGGACGAGAAGGAGTCCGGTCTGCGCGCGATTCTCAATTTCGGTCACACCTTCGGCCATGCGATCGAGGCCGGCATGGGCTACGGCAACTGGCTGCACGGAGAGGGTGTGGCGGCCGGCATGGTGATGGCGGCAGAGCTCTCCCAGCGTCTGGGTATGGTGGATGCGGGCTTTGTGACTCGCCTGCGCACCCTGATCGGGCGTGCGGGTTTGCCGGTGCGCGGAGCGGTCATCGATGCCCGGGACAACGCCGGCCGATATCTGGAGCTGATGCGGGTCGACAAGAAATCCGAAGCCGGTGAAATCCGTTTTGTGCTGATCGATGGTCCGGGACAGGCCGTGACGCGCTCGGCCCCCGATGCGCTGGTGCGTGAGGTGATCGAGAGTTGCTGCGCTTGACGGATGGCCTGCTTTAGACAGGCTCTGCGGGTAAAGAGCGAGCCCTAGCTGTTAGAGTCATTGCATCGAGTTGTTGAGGCGATATGCATGACCGCTCTGGCTTCCTATGCCTGCCATCCCCTGCAAAGCCGTGGACGTCGCTTTGCCGAACCTCAGGCTCCCACGCGCAGCGATTTTCAGCGCGATCGGGACCGCATTGTTCACTCCTCGGCCTTCAGGCGACTGGTCTACAAGACCCAGGTCTTTGTCAACCATGAGGGAGATCTGTTTCGCACCCGGCTCACGCATTCTCTGGAGGTGGCTCAACTGGGGCGCTCCATCGCGCGGTCTTTGCGCCTGGACGAAGACCTGGTTGAAGCCATCTGTCTTGCGCATGACCTGGGTCACACCCCGTTTGGACACGCGGGGCAGGATGCGCTCAATGAGTGCATGCAGCCCCATGGCGGCTTTGAACACAATCTGCAAAGCCTGCGGGTGGTCGACAGGCTGGAGGAGCGCTATCCGGCCTTTGACGGCCTGAACCTGACTTTTGAGACGCGAGAAGGTATTCTCAAGCATTGTTCGCGCGGCAATGCGCAGCTATTGAATGCACGTGAGCCCGGCGGGGTGGCCCAGCGTTTTCTGGACGGAACCCAGCCTTCTCTGGAGGCCCAGCTATGCAATCTGGCGGATGCGATTGCCTATAACGCCCATGATGTCGACGATGGTGTTCGGTCAGGCTTGATCACCATGGCCCAGTTGCGCGATGCCGTGCCTTTGTTTGCCCGCTACCATGCGGCTACTTTGGCGCAGTGGCCCGATCTGGCAGTGCCGGATGCGCAGCGCAAGCTGCTCTATGAAAGCATTCGCCGCATGCTCAGCGACCAGGTCTATGACGTTATCCATCACTCATCTGCCAGCCTGGAGCAGGCGGGCGTGCGCTCGGTGCAGCAGGTGCGTCAGCATGGACGGGCGCTGATAGGCTTCAGCCAGGAGATGAAGATGCAGTCTCTGGAGCTCAAGCAGTTTCTGTTCGGGCAGCTTTACCGGCATCCCCAGGTCATGCAGACCATGAACCATGCCCAGCAGATGGTGAAAGAGCTGTTTGCCGCCTATATGCTGGAGCCCGAGCGCATGAAGCCGCGCTTTGTCCAGCGCGCCCACCTTGCCGATACCCTGCATGAGCGTGCGCGTGTGGTGGCCGACTTTGTTGCGGGTATGACGGACCGCTATGCGGCGCACGAGCATGAGCGCATCACCGGGATGAGACTGCTGACAGAGGCCTGAAGGACGCTCGCCAACGGTCTTGCGGCCGGCGGCAAGCATGGCCCAGGCCGGATCGCTAAAATATCGGCTCTGTGTATCTAGAGCCGGAATATTTCCCGCCCAGTGCGCATTCTTTGGGGGCGATAGCCCCCGTTTGCATTTTGGAGGGCCTTGTCATGACCGAAACTTCAACCATCGCCGATCAGGCCTTCCCGCCAGAGCTTGTGATTGCGGATACCGTGCGCTGGCTGGAAAAGGCAGTCATCGGCCTCAATCTTTGCCCCTTCGCAAAGGGCGTGCATGTCAAAGCCCAGATCCACTATGTCGTCAGCGATGCGAGCGATGCGCAGGGCGTGGCTGATGCCCTGCATCGCGAGCTCGAGGCACTGGCCGAAGCCAGTGCGGAAAAACGCGATACCACGCTGCTGATCCTGCCCCATGCCTTGCAGGATTTCCTGGACTTCAATGACTTTCTCGAAGTGGCCGACGCCATGGTCGAGGAGCTGGATCTGGGCGGTATCTTGCAGGTCGCCTCGTTTCATCCTCAGTTCCAGTTTGAGGGCACGGATGTGGACGATGTCACCAACTGCACCAACCGCTCTCCCTATCCCATCTTGCATTTGCTGCGCGAAGACAGCATCGACAAGGCGGTGGAAGTGTTTCCGGAGGCAGAAACGATTTACGAACGCAATATGGAAACGCTGGAAAAGATCGGCATCGAAGGTTGGCTGGATCTGGATGTCGGCGCCCGCTGCCCGATGAGCGGCCATGGTGAGGCAAAGGCAGGGAAGTGATGGCCAAGACCGAAAAAAAGCAGAGCCTGCAAAAGCCCGCCCAAGCAGGTGCGCAAGATATTGCCCAGCAACTGGGGCTCAAGCCCGGCCAGAGCATAGAGCTGCTCAAGGCCCTGCATATCCTCACGCGCGAGGGCAGGCTCAATCAGGATTCGCGCCGCAAGCTCAAGCAGGTCTATCACCTCTATCAGTTCATTGAGCCTCTGCTGACGGAGCTGTCCGGAAATGGGCAGGCCGTGACGCTGGCCGACCATGGGGCGGGCAAGTCCTATCTGGGCTTCATTCTTTACGACCTGTATTTCAAGGCCCTGGACCAGGGACGGATCTACGGTATCGAGACACGTGCGCCGCTGGTCGAGGCATCTCAGAAACTGGCCGCCGAGCTGGGCTTTGAGCGCATGGAGTTTCTCAATATGTCGGTGGCCGAGTCCACGCGAGCAGACTTCATGCCAGTGCAGTTCGATGTGGTCACGGCCTTGCACGCCTGCGATACGGCGACCGATGATGCGATCGCCTTCGGGCTGGAAAAGCAGGCCAGGGCCATGGTGCTCGTGCCTTGTTGCCAGGCCGAGGTGGCCGCATGCCTGCGCCAGACCAAGGCCATGAGCCTGGCGCGCACTCCGTTGGCCGAGCTGTGGCGCCACCCGATCCACACGCGCGAGATGGGCAGCCAGATTACCAATGTGCTGCGCTGTCTGTACCTGGAGGCTTGCGGCTACCAGGTCACGGTCACCGAGCTGGTGGGCTGGGAGCACAGCATGAAGAACGAGCTGATCGTGGCTCGTTACACGGGGCAGAAAAAGCGCAGTGCGGCGCAACGTCTGCGCCAGTTGCTCGCGGAGTTTGGGCTGGAAGGTCTGGCGGGCGTGCGCTATCCCCATTTGCCGCAAACCAGCGCGGTCTGAGCAGGCTTAAAGCATGGCCCTGTCGGGCCTGCGCTTTAGAGGCTCAGCGACTTTGCATCAGGCGCTTCATCAGTTCCTGCGTCGATACGTCCACTCCAGCCCAGTCATTGTGGCTCTGGCGGGCATGCAGCTGCTTGGCCAGATTCTTGCCCAGCTCCACGCCCCACTGGTCGAAGCTGTTGATGTCCCAGATGGAGCCCGAGACAAAAATGCGATGTTCATACAGCGCAATCAAGGCGCCCAGAGAGGCGGGGTCCAGTCTTTCAAGCATCAGGAAACTGCTGGGGCGATTGCCGTCGCAGTCTTTTTCCTGGCCTTCGTCGCAACGCCCCACCATCAGCGCCTGGGCCTGGGCAATCGCGTTGACCACCAGGCTTTGATGGTGCTCGCCCAGGTATTTGCCGCCGTCGCGCAGGGCGATGAACTCGACCGGTATGACATCCGGTCCCTGGTGCAGCATCTGGAAGAACGCATGCTGCCCATTGGTGCCGGGCTCGCCCCAGATCACCGGTGCAGTGGCAGCTGTGAGTCGAATGCCATTCTTGCTGATGCTTTTGCCATTGCTTTCCATCTCCAGCTGCTGCAGATAGGCTGTCAGGCGGCGCAGGCCATGGCTGTAAGGCGCAATGCAGCGGCTGGAGAAGTGACAGAAATTGCGATACCAGACGTCCAGCAGGCCCAGGCGCACCGGAAGATTGCTCTCCAGAGGCGCTGTAAAAAAGTGGGCGTCCATGGCGTGCGCACCGTCCAGTAGCGCTCTGAATTGTTCCGAGCCTATGGCGATGGCAATGGGCAGCCCGATGGCAGACCACAGCGAAAAGCGTCCACCCACCCAGTCCCAGAAGCCCAGAGTGCGTTGTATGCCGAACTCTGCGGCCGCCTGTGTATTGGTGGTGAGGGCCACAAAGTGGCGGTCGATTGAGCATGGGGCCTGCGGATCTTCACTGCCTCCATGAGCGAGAAACCACTGTCTTGCCGAGCGTGCATTCAGCATGGTCTCGGCCGTGGTGAAGGATTTGGAGGCAATCAGGAACAGCGTGCTTTCCGGTTTGACCCGGCGCAGCACATGTCCCAGTTCGTGGCCGTCCACATTGGAGACAAAGTGAAAGTTCTTGTCCTTGTCTATCCAGTCCTCAAGGGCATTGACCACGACTTCCGGACCCAGGTGCGAGCCGCCGATGCCGATATTGACGATATCGGTGATCTGCTGGCTGCCCTTGATCTGATCGGCCAGGGCGAGCATTCGATCCAGCGTGTCGTGCACGTCATGCAGAGCTGAGTGCATGTCCTGGGGCCAGGACCGAAGCACGGGGGACTGGGCGAGCTGCCCGCCGTCTGCAGGAGTGCGCAGCAGCCAGTGCATCGCGCTGCGCCGCTCGCTGGTATTGATGGCTGCGCCGGCCAGCATGGCGTCGCGCTTGCCTGCGAGCCGGCTCTCGACGGCGAGCTGTCTCAGCAAGGCCTCGGTCTCGCCAGTCCAGAGGTTCTTCGACAGATCGGCGAAGACATGCGGCGCCTGCATGCTCAGGGCATCAAGACGTTGTGGGTCTTGTGCAAAAGCCTGGCGCAAATCCAGATGCTGGATCTGCGACCGGTAATGGGTTTGCAAAGCCTGCCAGGCAGGCAGCTCGTGACAAAGAGTTGTCAAAGGAAATTCCCGTCAATCTGCAGCCGCTTGCTGCATCAATGCTTCCAGCTTCAGGGTGTCCGCGGTGAAAGCGCGAATGCCCTCGGCCAGCTTTTCCGTGGCCATGGCATCTTCGTTCAGCGCAAAGCGAAACGAGGCCTGGTCGTACAGAACGCGTTCCTGCGGCTGGGCTCTGGCCTTGTCCGGGTCCAGTGCGCGAGTCAAAGGCATGGCGTCGTCCTGCTGGGCGCGGAGCTGGGCCAGCAGCTCAGGTGCAATGGTAAGCAGATCGCAGCCCGCCAGAGCCAGAATCTGACCGGTATTACGAAAGCTTGCACCCATGACCTCGGTGGAAACATCGAAGTGCTTGTAGTAGTCGTAAATTTTCTGTACCGAGCGCACGCCCGGATCATTGGCGCCGGCCATGGCGGCTTCATCCCATTGCGAGCCGGCCTGCTTTTTGTACCAGTCGTAGATGCGGCCCACAAAGGGCGAGATCAGCTGGACCTTGGCCTGGCCGCAGGCAACGGCCTGGCAGAAGGAGAACAGCAGCGTCAGATTGGTGTGAATGCCGCGCTGCTCGAGAATGCGGGCCGCTTCAATTCCTTCCCAGGTGGCGGCGATCTTGATGAGCACGCGCTCGGTATGGACGCCGGCCGCCTGATACAGCTCGATCAGTCGCTCGGCGCGCGTGACCGTGGCCACGGTGTCGAAAGACAGGCGGGCGTCGACTTCGGTGGAAACCCGGCCGGGTATGGTGTTCAGAATCTCGCAGCCGAAGCGCACCAGCGTCCGGTCCATGATTTCGTCCAGTCCTCTGTCTTTGAATTGCGCCACGGTGGCGCGCATCAGCGGCGCATATTCGGTCTTTTGAACTGCTTTGAGAATCAGGGATGGATTGGTGGTGGCATCTTGCGGTTGAAACTGCGCCAACTGATGAAAATCACCGGTGTCCGCGACCACGGTCGTGAATTGCTTGAGCGCCTCCAACTGATTCATGTCCATCCTTTGCTGTGTTTCAAACTAACCAGCAAGTGTAGAGCGTGAATCCCTGATTGAAAACGAGCCTGCGGCCACTCTGTTTGATGTTGTATCAAGGCAAACCCTGCTGAATATCTGCGCCTGCCTATTTATTTGCGGAAATATTCAAGTTTTGCGGCCGGTGAGGCGCTTCGGTCTTATGCTCGCCCTTTTACGCACGCATTTATTGCCTCCACCTCATCCGCGCCAATATGCTCGATCGCATTACCGCCTCCCTTCCGTCCCTGGCGCCTGCAGAGCAGCGTGTTGCACGCTTGGTACTGGCCGATCCGCGGGCCTTCGCTCATCTGCCGGTGCGAGAGCTGGCAGTGCGGGCGCATGTCAGCAAACCCACGGTGGTGCGCTTTTGCCGCAGCATGGGCTATGACGGCCTGGCGGACTTCAAGCTCAAGCTCGCGGGCAGCGTCAGCGAGGGCGTGCCGTTCATCCATCGCAGTGTGGACAGCGATGACAAGACCAGCGATGTCATGGTCAAGGTGGTGGACAACGCGGTTGCCGCGTTTCTGCAGTATCGCAATGCGGCCAGCACGGCGGCCATAGAGCAGGCTGCGCAGGCGATTGCCGCGACCTGGCAGACCGGCAAGCGCATCGAGTTTTACGGCGCCGGGAATTCGGGCATCGTGGCGCTGGATGCCCAGCACAAGTTTTTCCGCCTCGGTGTGACCAGTCTGGCCACCAGCGATGGCCATATGCAGGTCATGAGCGCCACCTTGCTGGGTCCGGGCGATTGCGTGGTCATCATCTCGAACTCCGGGCGCACACGAGATCTGATGGATGCGGCGGATATCGCCCGCAAGAACGGGGCCACGACGATTGCCATCACGGCCAGCGGTTCGCCTCTGGCCTCGGCCTGCCAGGTGCATCTGGCCGCCGATCACCCCGAAGGCTACGACCGCTACAGCCCCATGGTGTCGCGGCTGCTGCACCTGCTCATCATCGACGTGCTGGCGACCTGCGTGGCACTGCGCATCGGGCCTGCCCTGCAGCCGGCGCTGGAGCAGATGAAGAACAATCTGCGCGCCAAGCGCTATACCTGAAGGCCTGTCTTTACGGCCCTGGCTGTACGCCCCCCGGGCTTGCACGCCCCTGGCCTTCGGATTGGCAACAGCTGGATGCTCTCTGAATGAGAGCTTCTGTCGCTTGTCTTTAAACGGTTTCAGTGGAAAAGTGCATTGAAATTCTTATAGAGAAGGAGCTGCAAGCTATCAAAAACAAAGCCCATGCGGCCAGGAGCTGCATGGGCTTTGTTATGGGCGGGCGCATGCCCGCCGCTGTCGTGCTTACTCCTGCACGATGGAGGAGGGGTGGTTGGCCAGGGGCTTGACCTTGATCTGCATATAAGGGAACAGCGGCAGGCCGCTGAGCAGGCCGTGCAGCTCGTCATTGCTCTGGACGTCGAAGATGCTGACGTTGGCGTATTCGCCCACCACGCGCCAGATATGGCGCCACTTGCCTTCGCGCTGCAGCTTTTGCGAGTATTCCTTCTCGTCCTGCTTGATCTGCGCGACCAGGGCAGGGTCCAGCGAGTGGGGGATCTGGACAATCATTTCGACCATGTACAGCATGGGTTCTCCTAGGTGAGGATGTGAACGGAAAAACGGAAAAAGAGCGCCGGCGCCCGGTTACAGATGCGGCCAGATCAGCATGGTGCTCGCGTAGATCACGCCGACCAGCATCATGGAAACCACGGTATAGCCCATGATGTCCTTGAGCTTGAGCTTGGACAAGGCCAGGGCCGGCAGGATCCAGAAGGGCTGGACCAGGTCGTTCCAGCCATTGCCCAGCATCACCGACATGGCGGTCTGGGCCTGAGAGGCGCCCAGGGTCTTGGCCGCGTCGATCATGAACGGGCCCTGCAGCACCCAGTGGCCGCCGCCCGAGGGCGCGAAGAAGTTGATCACGAAGGAGCTGACCAGCCCCCACAGCGGCAGCGTGTGCTCGCTGGCGATGCTCACGAAGATGTGGGCGATGGACTCCACCAGGCCCGAGCCATGCATGATGGCCATGATGCCGGCGTAGAAGGGGAACTGCAGGATGATGCCGCCGATGGTCTTGACGCCTTCATTGACCTTTTCCACGTAGAGCATGGGCGTCCTGAGCAGCAGCACGCCCAGGAACAGGATGAAGAAGTTGATCATGTTCAGGTCGAGGTTGCCGCCCTTGACGAAGTGCAGCACCACATACGCCATGCCGCACAGGCCGATCAGCAGATTGAGCACGCGGCTGTTGTTCAGGCGGTAGGCCAGGGTCTTCTGGTCGCCCAGCAGATCGTGGCCTGCGCCGCCCTTGCCTTCGTCGGCGGCCACGGCGGGGTCCAGCTCCACGATCTTCTCGCCGGCCTTGGGATGCATGGCGGCATTCAGAAGCGGCAGGGCGATGAGCACGGCCAGACTGGTCAGCAGCATGGGTGCGGAGAAGATGGTCTGTGTCAGCGGGATCAGGCCCATGCTGCTCTCGAAGGTGTGACCCTTGGTCGAGATCAGCACCGGAATCGTGGCCGAGAAGCCCAGGCTGTACATGGTGAAGCCGGTATAGGCCGAGGCGATGATCAGCGGATAGTGAACGCCCTTGACCTTGAGCGCCAGCTTGCGCGCCATGATGCCGCCGATCACCAGGCCGAAGCCCCAGTTCAGGTAGCTGCCCACGCAGCCCACGATGGTGGCCACGATGATGGCCTGGCGCGGTGTGTGCACGTGGCTGGCGATGCGGTCCAGGAAGCGGTTGATCAGGGGCGCGGCCGCCAGCACATAGCCCATGACCAGGATCACGGCCATCTGCGTGGTGAAGGCCAGCAGGCTCCAGAAGCCCTTGCCCCAGTCCTCGACCACGAGATTGACGGGCCGGCTTTCCACGGCAAAGGCCAGGACCATGGTCAACAGGGTCAGCAGGATGGCGAAGACGAAAGGGTCGGGCAGATACTTGCGCATCAGCTCGGTGAAGAAGGCGGTGATTTTCGACATGAAAGCCGGTCTCCGATGTTGTCTGGATTTGGGGAGAAAGCTGCCGTGACGCAGCGGATGCGGCACGGGTAGGTTAGGCGCGCGGCCAGGCAGGCCGCGAAGCGGCTCAGGGCCTGATCAGACCGAGGCCACGCCGACGGTCATGCCGCCGCAGACATAGAGCACCTGTCCGGTCACAAAGCCGCTGCGCTCGTCGAGCATGTAGGACACGGCATGGGCCACGTCTTCGGGCGTGCCCACGCGCTTGACGGGTACGGACTGGATGATCTTCTGCGTGCGCGGTGCATCGGGCGGGTTGGCCTTGTCGAACAGCTCGGTGCGGATGGGGCCGGGGCCTATGGCGTTGGCCGTGATGCCCCACTGTCCCAGCTCCAGCGCCCAGACGCGCGTCATGCCGATCAGGCCGGCCTTGGTGGCAGCGTAGGCGGTGCGCAGGTCCTTGCCCAGCGCGGCGCGCGAGGACATGTTGACGATGCGCCCGAAGCCCGCCTCCTTCATGCCGGGCAGCAGGGCCTGCATGCACTGGAAGGCGCAGCGCAGGTTCAGCGAGACGGCTAGATCGAACTCGGCCAGGGTCTGGGATGCGGCGTCATTGGGAACGACCACGCCGACGTTGTTGACCAGGCGCGTGATGGGGCCGCCTTCCAGGGCCAGACGCAGCGCGCGAGCCGTGTCCTCGGCATTGCTGAGGTCGGCCTGGATGCCGCCCGGAACGTGATCGACCACGCGGTCGATGATGATGGGCTCGTAGCCGTCGGCACGGCAGCGCTCGGCGGCGGCAGCACCGATGCCGGCACCGCCGCCGGTGATCAGCACGCGGGGACGGACGGGAAGGGAAGCGTTCAGGGAAGACATGGCAATACTTTCGGACGGAATGCGGGGAAAGGGCTGGGCTGCCGGGCGGGAGCTAGGCCGCCGCAGGCAGGTGGCTGGCGCCGGCCACATAGGCTTTGCGCCAGCGGGTGATGGACACGCGCTCGAACAGGCCGGCGGTGAAGAAGGGGTCGGACTCTATGAAGGACTGGGCTGCTTCGCGCGTGTCCAGTTCCACCACGTACAGGCCGCCGCCGAGGTCGCTGCCGTCGTCGGCCAGCTTGGCGCCGCAGGCCAGCAGCAGGTGCTTGTGGGTGTCCAGGAAGCCCAGGTGCGCGGGGCGATGGGCCTGGCGCACGGCCTGGTGACCGGGCTTGTCGAAGGTTTCGATGATGAAGGGCATAGAGGCTCCGGTGTTGGGCTCAGACCGTGGCAACAGGCGTGACCGGCGAGGCGATGGCGCCCGGCAGGTTCAGCGGCGGTGCCGTGAGCAGGAAGCGGTGGCGACCGTGCTCGCGCAGCCAGTGCGCCAGCGGCGTCAGGTGCCACAACTCGCCCAGGTGCACGCCCAGCTTGAACAGGCAATGCTCGTGCAGGGGCAGGGCCGCGCAGCAGGCAGCGCCGGGGCGCGCCGGGAAGGCCTCGACCGCGTAGTTGTCGGTGGCGATGACGGCGATCTGGCTGTCGGTGATCCACTGCAGCAGGCGCGCATCGCGCCCGTCGAGCACGGCGCAGGCGTGTTCCAGCACCTCGGGGTCGGGGTTTTTGTGCATGTCCAGTACCCGTTGGGCAAAACCGGTGTGCAGGCACAGCATGTCGCCGGGTTCGATCTGCACCCCGTCGGCGGCGATGACCTGCATCAGCTGCTCGTAGCCGACCACGGTGCGCGCGTCACCGAAATGGGCACGCAGATCCACCATCACCCCGCGGCCCTGCACGCCGTTGCGGGCCATGCCTTCGATGCCCAGGGCCTTGGCGCAGCTGGTGCTGGCGCTGTCGTCCAGGCGCGCGGGAATGCCGGTGCCGCTTACGTCGGCCGGGCCCACGATGTCGATACCCGCGGCAAAGCCGTTGTAGTACAGCGGCTCGGGCAGGCCGTCGCCGTTGGCATCGAACAGGGCACCCACGTGGGCCAGGCCGTCCCACTGCGTGGAGTACTGCAGCGACAGGATGACCATGTCGTCCGAGAGTACGTCGGTGCGGCCCGGTTCCAGCTCCTGCAGCAGGCAGTTGAAATTGACGCGGCCCTTGCGCTGCAGCGGACGCAGCACCGGGGGCTTGCGGTTGGGATTGAGGGCGCTGCCGCCCGGATAGTCCAGGGGCAGGCTCAGCGCAAAGCGCTGGCCGGTCTGCACTTCGGCCACGCCTTGGCGGACTTTCTCGGGGCTCAGCAGGTTCAGGCGGCCAAGCTGGTCGTCTTCACCGAAATCGCCCCAGGTCGAGCCTTCGGGGCGGTGTCTCCAGCGGCGGGAGGGAGTGGGCATGGCGGTCTCCGTATCACAGGCCGTGGCGGCCGCTGCCGGATGCGGGCAGCCGGTCGTCGCGGCGTCGGTCAGTGCTGGCGTGCAAAGCCGGCAAGGGCTTGTTCGAAGGCCTGGGGCGCCTCCAGGTTGGACAGGTGCGAGGCTTGCAGCTCGACCAGCCGCGAGCCCGCGATGGCGGCCTGCATGGCCTGGGCATCGGCCACCGTGGTCACGGGGTCGTGGGCGCCGGCCAGCAGCAGCGTGGGCGTGGCGATGGCGGCAATCGCAGCGCGCAGGTCTTCGCGGGCCAGTGCTTCGCAGCAGCTGGCATAGCCTTCGGGCGCGATGCCGGCGATCCAGCCCTGGGCGCGCTGCACCACGGCGGGCTGGGCAGCCGCAAAGCCGGGCGTGAACCAGCGGCCGGGCGACGATTCGGCCAGGGCCTGCATGCCGGCTGCGCCGCTGGCGCGCACCTGGGCGGCTCGCTCCAGCCAGGCCGACTCCACGCCGATCCTGGCGGCGCTGTTGGCCACGGTGAGGCTGCGCAGGCGCTGGTCGGCATTGACACCCAGCCACAGACCGGTCAGGCCGCCCATGGAGATGCCGCAGAAATGCGCCTGCTGCACCTGCAGCGCGTCGAGGATGGCCAGCACATCGCGGCCCAGCTGGTCAAAGCTGTAGGGGCCGTCGTTGCAGACGCTGGCGCCATGCCCGCGCGTGTCGTAGCGCAGTACGCGAAATTCGCTGCGGAGGGCGGCTGCCTGTGCATCCCACATCTCCAGCGTGGTGCCCAGGGAGTTGGACAGCACGAGCATGGGGGCGTCGGCAGGGCCTTGCAGATCAATGCGGAAATCGCCGGTGGCGGTGGAGAGTAGGGAGGTGGTCATACAGGCTTGCAGACGATGCGTGAAGTAGAGCGCGCAGCAGCGCATGAAACTGGCGTGGACCAAGCCAGGGACAGCCAGCAAGGGCCGTCCCGCAGCGGGGGCTGCCCCAGCGAGGCTGTCGTCCCCCTCCCGAAGGAGAGGGCGCCGTGCCACGGGGGAAGCCGCGCAGCGGCTCAGGGGGTGTGTTGGATCTCAGACGCTGGCGCCGGAGTCCTTGACGACCTTGCCCCACTTCTTGGTTTCGGCGTCGATGAACTTGGCAAAGCCGTCCTGGGTGTCGATCACGACTTCGCCGCCCTGGTCGTTGATCTTCTTGATCACGGCGGGGTCCTTGAGCACCTTGGCGATGGCGGCATGCAGTTTTTGCTGGATGTCGGCCGGTGTCTTGGCCGGCACGAAGAGACCGAACCAGGAGGTTGCCTCGTAGCCGGGCACGCCGGCTTCGGCCACGGTGGGCACATCGGGCAGCTCGGGCGAGCGCTTGGCCGTGGTCACGGCGATGGGGCGCAGCTTGCCCGAGCGCACATGCTGGATGGCCGAGGGCATGTTGTCGAACATGATGGCGATCTGGTTGCCCAGCAGGTCGGTGATGGCCGGCGCGCTGCCCTTGTAGGGCACATGCACCATGTCCAGACGGGTCATGGACTTGAACAGCTCGCCCGACAGATGGATGGAGCTGCCCGAGCCCGAGGAGCCGAAGTTCAGCTTGCCGGGATTGGCCTTGGCATAGGCCATCATTTCCTTGACCGTCTTGAAGGGCTGGCTGGGGTGGGCGACCAGCAGATTGGGCACGTTGGCAACCCGGGTCAGAGGGGCGAAGTCCTTGACCGGGTCGAAGGGCATCTTCTTGTACAGGGCTTCGTTGATGGCGTGCGTGCCCACCGTGCCCATGAACAGGGTGTAGCCGTCGCCGGCTGCGCGTGCAGCGGCCTGACCGCCGATATTGCCGCCTGCGCCGGGACGGTTGTCGATGATGATGCTCTGGCCCAGTTCGGTGTTCAGTGCCTGACCCACCACGCGCGCCAGGATGTCGGTCGTGCCGCCGGCCGAGAAGGGCACGATCATGGTGATGGGCTTGTTGGGATAGGGCGTCTGGGCCATGGCGGGAGCGGTGCCCAGAGCGAACAGGGCGGTTGCTGCCAGGGTCTGCAGGCTGCGGCGGCGAGACAGGGAAAGGGAATTGGACATCTGGGTCTCCGGAAAAAGGCAAGACACCGCCGGCCAGTGGCCGGGGCGCGGGCTGCCGCGGTGGCGCAGCTCCGAAAAGAGCTGCACTCCAGCGGTCGTTGTTTTGGTGTGAGAGGCAGGGGTGCGGCAGCAGGCCGGGCTTGGCCGGTCCCTGTCGCAGTCGGGATCAGACGCGTTCGAGCACCACGGCAATGCCCTGGCCCACGCCGATGCACATGGTGCACAGCGCGTATCGGCCGCCCAGGGTATGGAGCTGGTTCACGGCCGTGGTGGCCAGGCGGGCGCCCGATGCGCCCAGGGGGTGACCCAGAGCGATTGCGCCGCCCCACTGGTTGACGCGGCGGTCGTCATCGGCAATGCCCAGATCGCGCAGCACGGCCAGGCCTTGTGCGGCAAAGGCCTCGTTGAGCTCGATGACATCCATCTGGTCAAGAGTCAGGCCGGTCTGGGCCAGCACCTTGCGCACTGCGGGAGCGGGGCCGAAGCCCATGATGCGTGGCGCGACGCCGGCCACGGCCATGCCGACCACGCGGGCGCGCGGCACCAGACCATACTGGCTGGCCGCTTCCTCGTTGGCCAGCAGCAGGGCGCAGGCACCGTCGTTGACGCCGCTGGCGTTGCCAGCCGTGACCGTGCCATCGGGGCGTACCACGCCCTTGAGCTTGGCCAGTGCCTCTATGGTGGTGGCGCGGGGGTGCTCGTCCTGGCTCACGACGATGGGGTCACCCTTCTTCTGGGCGATGGATACGGGCACGATCTCGCGTGCCAGATGGCCGGCAGCAATCGCGGCCGCTGCCTTTTCCTGGCTGGCCAGGGCCATGCGGTCCTGGGCTTCGCGTTCGATCCTGAAGTCGTCGGCCACGTTTTCGGCAGTCTCGGGCATGGAGTCCACGCCGAACTGGGCTTTCATCAACTTGTTGACGAAGCGCCAGCCGATGGTGGTGTCGTAGACGGCATTGTTGCGGCTGAAGGCGGACTCGGCCTTGGGCATGACGAAGGGCGCGCGGCTCATGCTTTCCACGCCGCCGGCAATCATCAGGCGGGCTTCGCCGGACTTGATGGCACGCGCGGCCGTGCCGACAGCGTCCAGGCCCGAGCCGCACAGGCGGTTGATGGTGGCGCCGGGCACATCGATGGGCAGGCCAGCCAGCAACGCCGACATACGGGCCACGTTGCGGTTGTCCTCGCCTGCCTGGTTGGCACAGCCATAGAGCACATCGGCCACGGCAGTCCAGTCCACATTGGGGTTGCGCTGCATCAGCGCCTTGATGGGCAGGGCGCCCAGATCATCGGTGCGCACGCTCGACAGCGCGCCGCCGTAGCGACCGAAGGGGGTGCGGATGGCGTCGCAGATAAAGGCTTGGTTCTGGTTGCTCATGGCATGTCTCCGTTATGAAAATTGAGCTTCTGGTGCAGGCTGGATGGGCCTGAAGTTCAGGCCGCGATGGGCAGGCCCACGATGCGTTCAAGTTCGGCGTGCTCCAGGCCTTCGACCTTGTCGATCAGTCGCAGCCCCTCGGGTGTGCATGCCAGGGTGCACAGATCGGTATAGATGCGCTTGACGCAGCCCAGGCCGGTCAGCGGGTAGCTGCACTGGGCCACGACCTTGCTCTCTCCCTTTTTGGTGAGCAGATCCATCATCACCCAGGTCTGCTTGGCGCCAATGGCCAGGTCCATGGCTCCGCCCACGGCGGGAATGGCGCCGGGCTCGCCGGTGCTCCAGTTGGCCAGGTCGCCCGTGGCCGAAACCTGGAAGGCTCCGAGCACGCAGATGTCCAGGTGGCCTCCGCGCATCATGGCGAAGCTGTCGGCATGGTGGAAATAGCTGCCGCCGGGCAGCAGGGTCACGGGCTGTTTGCCGGCATTGGTCAGGTCGTAGTCTTCGGAGCCGGCCGCCGGTGCCGGGCCCATGCCCAGAATGCCGTTCTCGCTTTGCAGCACGATTTCGCGTCCTGCGGGGATGTGGTTGGCCACCAGGGTGGGCTGGCCTATGCCCAGATTCACATAGGCACCGTCATGAATGTCCTGGGCCACGCGCAGGGCCAGTTCGTCCTTGCTTCGTTTTTGATAGCTCACGCTTGTATCTCCTTGCTGGACCTTGGCTGGCTCAGGCCGCCTTCTTGAAGCCGCCGGCCTGGGTGGCCACGCGCTCGATCTTCACCACCTGGCTCACATAGATGCCCGGGGTGACCACGGATTCGGGATCAAGCTGACCGAGTTCCACGATGTCATGCACGGTGGCCACGGTGAACTTGGCGGCCGAGGCCATCACGGGGCCGAAGTTGCGCGCCGACATGCGGTAGGTCAGATTGCCCCAGCGGTCGCCTTTTTCTGCCTTGATCAGCGCCACATCGCCATGGATCGGGTACTCCAGCACATAGTGCTTGCCGTTGATCTCGCGCGTTTCCTTGCCTTTGGCGAGTTCGGTGCCATAGGCCGTGGGGCAGAAGAAAGCACCTATGCCTGCGGCGGCAGCGCGCATGCGCTCGGCCAGATTGCCCTGGGCCACCAGTTCGAGCTCGATCTTGCCGCTGCGGTACAGCTCGTCGAAGACCCAGCTGTCCACCTGGCGCGGGAAGCTGCAGATGATCTTGCGTACCTGGCCGGTCTTGAGCAGGGCGGCCAGGCCGGTGTCGCCATTGCCGGCGTTGTTGTTGACCACGGTGAGCTCGCGTGCACCCTGGGCGATCAGGCCGTCGATCAGCTCGCCGGGGATGCCCGAGGTGCCGAAGCCGCCGATGAGCACGGTGGAGCCGTCTTGAATGCCGGACAGGGCCTGAGCGACCGAGTCGGCGATCTTGTTGATCATGGGTGTCTCCAATTTTCTATACAAAGACTTGCGCTATTGGCGCTAAAATGTTCGCATATAGAACATTTGTTCGCTAAAAGAATTGTAGGAAAGGATGAGGAAAATGGAGACTGTAAAAACCACATCAGGGAAAACCCCTGGAGAAGCCGATGCGGCTCCGCTCAAGCCCGGCGACAGCTATGTGCAGTCCTTTGCCCGGGGGCTGGAAGTCATACGTTCGTTCAGTGCGAGGGCGCCGGAGCAGACGCTCAGCGAGGTGGCTGCCGCCACGGGTCTGACACGTGCCGGTGCCAGGCGCATCCTGCTGACGCTGCAGACGCTGGGCTATGTGCGCAGCGACGGAAAGTACTACGCACTCACTCCGCGCATCCTGGATCTGGGCTTTGCCTATCTGAGCTCCACGCCATTGTGGAATCTGGCTGAGCCGGCCATGGAGGCGCTGGTGGACGAGGTCAAGGAGTCATGCTCGGCCGCCGTTCTCGAAGGTCTGGACGTGGTCTATGTGCTGCGCGTGCACACACACAAGATCATGAGTACCAACCTGGGAGTGGGTTCGCGATTGCCTGCTTTCTGGACATCCATGGGCCGGGTGCTGCTGGCAGCGCTGCCCCCCGATGAACTGCGGGCGCTGATGGCCCGGCGCGAGCAGCGCGCCTTCACCCGCCACACGCTGACCGGCGACGACGCGTTGTATGCCGAGATTGCCCGCGTACGCGAGCAGGGCTGGGCCCTGCTCAATCAGGAGCTGGAGGAGGGCCTGATCTCGATTGCCGCTCCCATACGCAATGCGCGCGGCCAGACGGTGGCGGCGCTCAACATCAGTGGTCAGGCCAACCGCACCAGCGAGCAGATGATGCGCGAGCGGCTGCTGCCGCAACTGCTGGCTGCTACGCGCCACATCAGCCAGTTGCTGAGTGCTTCAGGCCGCATGCATCTGTGATGAGGAGGCGTCGGCCCTGGCGCGACGCTTCATAATGACCGAAACGCCTTCCCTGTCGCCCCTGTCCAAGTCCGCTCCATGGCCCGTCTTCCCCGTCTCACGCTGGCAAACATGCCGCACCACATCATCCAGCGTGGCAACAACAGCGGCGAGATCTTCGTGGACGCGCAGGATCGCCTGGTCATGCTGGATCTGATGCGCGAGATGGCGCGGCGCTTCGAGGTCGATGTGCATGCCTATGTGCTCATGCCCAATCACTTCCATCTGCTGCTGACGCCCAGGACGGAGCAGGGCGTGCCCCAGTTCATGCAGGCCGTGGGGCGCAGCTATGTGCGTTACTTCAACAATCGGCACGGGCGTACCGGCACCCTCTGGGAGGGGCGCTACCGCTGCACCGTGCTGCAGGCCGAGCAATGGCTGATGGCCACCATGGTCTCCATGGATCTCAACCCTGTGCGCGACGGGCTGGTGCAGCGTGCGGTGGACTGGCCCTGGTCCAGCTATGCGCACAACGCAGGCCTGCAAAGCGATGCGCTCATCAGCCCGCACGCGCTTTTCTGGGCTCTGGGCAACACGCCCTTTGCCCGGGATGCTGCTTATGTCAGGGCCGTGGAGGCCGGTCTGGATGCCGATACCCAGGCGCAGATCAGCCATGCCGCACTGCGTGGCTGGGCTCTGGGCGAGCCTGATTTCATTGAAGATTTGCAACAAAAAACCGAGAGACGCGTGAAGCGGCAGAAGGCTGGCAGGCCTTCTGCACGCACAGCTTCGGTGCACGAGCACTAGGGAGCTGTTCCAACTCCTTGTTTTTATTGGATGGATTTTTTCGATTTTTATATGTCCCTAATTAAATGCAAATAAAAAAAGTTGGGAATTAATTGGAATCTGACCCCAATTAATACTTATTGCATAACTTCATGTCATGTCGTAATCTTGCGTTCCCCGCGATTGATATAAGAGGATTCCCCATGACGACTGCTGCCGAGATCAAGTATCTCCAGGACCACGGTCTGTACTCCAAGAGCAACGAACACGATGCCTGCGGTCTGGGCTTTGTGGCCCATATCAAGGGTCAGAAGCGCCATGACATCGTGCTGGGGGCACTGAAGATCCTCGAAAACATCGACCATCGCGGTGCCGTGGGCGCAGACCCTCTGATGGGCGACGGCGCCGGTATCCTGATCCAGATTCCCGATCAGCTCTACCGTGAAGAAATGGCCAAGCAGGGCGTGGCTCTGCCTCCTGCTGGCGAATATGGCGTGGGCATGATCTTCCTGCCCAAGGAGCATGCTTCGCGCCTGGCTTGCGAGCAGGAGATGGAGCGCGCCATCAAGGCCGAAGGCCAGGTGCTGCTGGGCTGGCGCGATGTGCCGGTGAACCGCGACATGCCCATGTCGCCCACCGTGCAGGAAAAGGAACCCATCCTGCGCCAGGTCTTCATCGGCCGTGGTGCCGATGTCATCGTGCAGGACGCGCTGGAGCGCAAGCTGTACGTGATCCGCAAGACGGCCTCGGCCGCCATCCAGAACCTGGGCCTCAAGCACAGCAAGGAATACTACGTTCCCAGCATGAGCAGCCGCACCGTGGTCTACAAGGGCCTGCTGCTGGCCGACCAGGTGGGCGTTTACTACCGCGACCTGGCCGACGAGCGTTGCGTCTCGGCCATCGGTCTGGTGCACCAGCGTTTCTCCACCAACACCTTCCCCGAGTGGCCTCTGGCCCACCCCTACCGCTATGTGGCCCACAACGGTGAAATCAACACCGTGCGCGGCAACTACAACTGGATGCTGGCGCGCGAAGGCGTGATGGCCTCTCCCGTGCTGGGCGAAGACCTGCAGAAGCTCTATCCCATCAGCTTTGCCGGCCAGTCCGACACCGCCACCTTCGACAACTGCCTGGAACTGCTGACCATGGCCGGCTACCCCATCAGCCAGGCCGTGATGATGATGATTCCCGAGCCCTGGGAGCAGCACGAAGCCATGGACGAGCGCCGCCGCGCCTTCTATGAATACCACGCGGCGATGATCGAGCCCTGGGACGGCCCCGCCTCCATCGTGTTCACCGATGGCCGCCAGATCGGCGCCACGCTGGACCGCAACGGCCTGCGTCCCTCGCGCTACTGCATCACCGATGACGATATGGTGATCCTGGCTTCCGAAGCCGGCGTGCTGCCCGTGCCCGATAGCAAGATCGTGCGCAAGTGGCGCCTGCAGCCCGGCAAGATGCTGCTGATCGACCTGGAGCAGGGTCGCATGATCGAAGACGAAGAGCTCAAGGCCAACGTCGTCAACACCAAGCCTTACAAGCAGTGGATCGAGAACCTGCGCATCAAGCTCGACGAGGTGGAAATCCCCGCCGACTTCAAGGCACCCGCAGCCAAGACCGAGCTGTCCCTGCTGGACCGCCAGCAAGCCTTCGGCTTCACGCAGGAAGACATCAAGTTCCTGCTGACCCCCATGGCCGAAAAGGGCGAGGAAGGCATTGGTTCCATGGGCAACGACAGCCCGCTGGCCGTGCTGTCCGACAAGAACAAGCCGCTCTACAACTACTTCCGTCAGATGTTCGCCCAGGTGACGAACCCCCCCATCGACCCGATCCGCGAAGCGATCGTGATGTCGCTGGTGTCGTTCGTGGGTCCCAAGCCCAACCTGCTGGACATCAACCAGGTCAACCCGCCCATGCGCCTGGAGCTGCAGCAGCCCGTGCTCGACTTCGAAGGCATGGCCAGGCTGCGTGATATCGAGAAGCGCACCAACGGCAAGTTCAAGAGCTCGACGATCGACATCACCTACCCGCTTTCCTGGGGCAAGCAGGGCGTGGAAGCCAAGCTGGCCTCGCTGTGCGCCCACGCCGTGGACGAGATCAAGGGCGGTGCCAACATCCTGATCATCAGCGACCGCAACATGAGCGCCACGCAAGTGGCCATCCCTGCGCTGCTGGCTCTGTCCGCCATCCACCAGCATCTGGTGCGTGAAGGTCTGCGCACCACCGCCGGTCTGGTGGTGGAAACCGGCACGGCCCGCGAAGTGCATCACTTCGCCGTGCTGGCCGGCTATGGCGCTGAAGCCGTGCATCCCTATCTGGCGATGGAGACCCTGGTCGACATCTTCAGCCGCGAAGCTGCGCCCATCACTGCCGACAAGGCCATCTATCACTATGTGAAGGCCATCGGCAAGGGGCTGTCCAAGATCATGTCCAAGATGGGCGTGTCCACCTATATGTCCTACTGCGGCGCCCAGCTGTTCGAAGCAGTGGGCCTGAACAGCGAGACCGTGGACAAGTACTTCACGGGCACGGCCAGCCGTGTGGAAGGTATCGGCGTCTTCGAGATTGCCGAGGAAACCATCCGCAACCACGAGGCTGCCTTCAGCGACGACCCCGTGCTGGAAACCATGCTGGATGCCGGCGGCGAGTACGCCTGGCGTGCCCGTGGCGAAGAGCATATGTGGACGCCTGACGTGATCGCCAAGCTGCAGCACTCCACACGTGCCAACAACTTCAGCACCTACAAGGAATACGCCCAGCTGATCAACGACCAGACCAAGCGCCACATGACGCTGCGCGGCCTGTTCGAGTTCAAGTTCGATCCCGCCAAGGCGATTCCCGTGGACCAGGTCGAGTCGGCCAAGGAAATCGTGAAGCGCTTTGCCACGGGTGCCATGTCGCTGGGCTCCATCTCCACCGAAGCCCATGCCACGCTGGCTGTGGCCATGAACCGCATCGGCGGCAAGAGCAACACCGGCGAAGGCGGCGAAGATCCCAAGCGCTATCGCAACGAGCTCAAGGGGATCCCCATCAGCAAGGGCGAAACCCTGGCTTCCATCATCGGCAAGGACAAGGTCGAGTCCGATATCGAACTGCAGGCCGGCGACTCGCTGCGCTCCAAGATCAAGCAGGTCGCGTCCGGTCGTTTCGGCGTGACTGCCGAATATCTGGCCTCTTCGGACCAGATCCAGATCAAGATGGCTCAGGGGGCCAAGCCCGGTGAAGGCGGTCAGCTGCCCGGCGGCAAGGTCTCCGACTACATCGGTGCACTGCGTCACTCGGTGCCCGGTGTGGGCCTGATCTCGCCTCCTCCCCACCATGACATCTACTCGATCGAAGACCTGGCACAGCTGATCCACGATCTGAAGAACGTGGCTCCGCACGCCAGCATCAGCACCAAGCTGGTGTCCGAAGTCGGTGTGGGCACGATCGCCGCAGGCGTGACCAAGTGCAAGAGCGACCACCTGGTGATCGCCGGTCACGACGGCGGCACCGGTGCCTCGCCCTGGTCCTCCATCAAGCATGCTGGCGGTCCCTGGGAAATTGGCCTGGCCGAGACCCAGCAGACCCTGGTGCTGAACCGTCTGCGCGGCCGTGTGCGTGTGCAGGCCGACGGCCAGATGAAGACCGGTCGTGATGTGATCATCGGCGCTCTGCTGGGAGCCGACGAGTTCGGCTTTGCCACGGCTCCGCTGGTGGTGGAAGGCTGCATCATGATGCGCAAGTGCCACCTCAACACCTGCCCCGTGGGCGTGGCCACGCAAGACCCTGTGCTGCGTGCCAAGTTCACCGGCAAGCCCGAGCATGTGGTGAACTATTTCTTCTTCATCGCCGAAGAAGTGCGCCAGATCATGGCCCAGCTGGGTATCGCCAAGTTCGACGACCTGATCGGCCGCTCCGACCTGCTCGACACCCGCAAGGGCATTGAGCACTGGAAGGCTCAGGGCCTGGATTTCAGCCGTCTGTTCGCCCAGCCCGAAGTGCCTGCCGACGTGGCCCGCTACCACGTGGAAAGCCAGGATCACCTGCTGGACAAGGCGCTGGACGTCAAGCTCATCGAGCGCTGCAAGCCCGCCATCGAAAACGGCGAGAAGGTGCGCATCATGGAAGTGGCGCGCAACGTCAACCGCTCCGTCGGTGCCATGCTCTCGGGCGCGGTGACCAAGCATCACGCCGAAGGCCTGGCAGACGACACCATCCGTATCCACTTTGAAGGTACGGGCGGCCAGTCCTTCGGTGCCTTCCTGTGCAACGGCATCACGCTGAACCTCAGCGGCGAAGCCAACGACTACACCGGCAAGGGTCTGTCCGGCGGCCGTGTGGTGGTGCATCCCAGCCATGAGTTCCGTGGCTCGACCACCACCAACACCATCGTGGGCAACACCGTGATGTTCGGCGCCACCAGCGGTGAAGCCTTCTTCAGCGGCGTGGCCGGCGAGCGCTTTGCCGTGCGTCTGTCCGGCGCCACGGCGGTGGTCGAAGGCGTGGGTGACCACGGCTGTGAATACATGACCGGCGGTACCGTGGTCGTGCTGGGCAAGACCGGTCGCAACTTCGCGGCCGGCATGAGCGGCGGCGTGGCCTATGTCTACGACGAGGACGGCAAGTTTGCCGAGCGTTGCAACACCGCTTCGGTGAAGCTGGAGAAGGTGCTGCCGCACGACGAGTTTGTCTCGCGTGTCGATCCCGGCATCTGGCACCGCGGCCAGAGCGACGATCAGCAGCTGCGCAATATGGTGGAGGCTCACAGCCGCTGGACGGGTTCCAAGCGTGCCCGTGATCTGCTGGACAACTGGGCCGCAGCGCGTGCCAAGTTTGTCAAGGTGTTCCCGACCGAGTACCAGCGTGCACTCGGCGAGATCTTTGAACGCAAACAGAAGGAAAAGCAAGCTGCGAAAGCGCCAGCAGCTCCTCAAAAAGAAGCAGTAGCCGCCAAGTAAACATGGCTCGAAGCGGTGGCGGCCAGGCGGCCACCGCACTGCAAGCGAACACAGATTTCAAGGATTAAAGATCATGGGAAAGACCACCGGCTTCATGGAATACGAGCGCATCGAAGAGGGCTATGCCCCCGTTGCGGAACGTCTCAAGCACTACAAGGAATTCGTCATCGGCCTGACGACCGATCAGGCCAAGGTGCAGGCTGCACGCTGCATGGACTGCGGCACGCCGTTCTGCAACAACGGCTGCCCGGTCAACAACATCATTCCGGACTTCAACGACCTCGTGTACCAGGGTGACTGGAAGAACGCCATCACCACGCTGCACAGCACCAACAACTTCCCCGAGTTCACGGGCCGCATCTGCCCCGCGCCCTGCGAAGCTGCCTGTGTGGCCAATATCAATGGCGATGCCATCGGCATCAAGTCCATCGAGCACTCCATCATCGACCGTGCCTGGAGCGAAGGCTGGGTCAAGCCCCTGCCGTCCAAGCACAAGACAGGCAAGAAGGTGGCCGTGGTCGGTGCCGGCCCTGCAGGCATGGCAGCGGCCCAGCAGCTGGTGCGCGCCGGCCACGACGTGACCCTGTTCGAGAAGAACGACCGCGTGGGCGGCCTGCTGCGCTACGGCATCCCCGACTTCAAGCTGGACAAGGGCCTGATCGACCGCCGTGTCGAGCAGATGGTGGCCGAAGGCCTGAAGATCCGCACCGGCGTGCTGATCGCCGGCAAGGACGGTCTGGGCAAGGATTCCAAGGTCACCAACTGGGCCAAGGAAACCATCAGCCCCGAGCAGCTCAACGCCGAGTTCGATGCCGTGCTGCTGACCGGCGGCTCCGAGCAGTCGCGTGATCTGCCGGTGCCCGGCCGCGATCTTGAAGGCGTGCACTTCGCGATGGAATTCCTGCCCCAGCAGAACAAGGTCAATGCGGGCGACAAGCTCAAGGGCCAGATCCGTGCCGACGGCAAGCATGTCATCGTCATCGGCGGCGGCGACACCGGCTCCGACTGCGTAGGCACCTCCAACCGCCATGGCGCCAAGAGCGTGACCCAGTTCGAGGTCATGCCCATGCCGCCCGAGCAGGAGAACAAGCCCCTGGTCTGGCCTTACTGGCCGATCAAGCTGCGTACCTCGTCCAGTCACGACGAAGGCGTGGTGCGTGAGTTCGCGATCTCGACCAAGGAATTCGGCGGCGAAAAGGGCAAGGTCAAGAGCCTGACCACCGTCCAGGTCGAGTTCAAGGACGGCAAGCTGAGCGAAGTGCCCGGCACGGAAAAGGTCTGGCCTGCCGATCTGGTGTTGCTGGCCATGGGCTTTGTGAACCCGGTTGCCACCGTGCTCGAAGCCTTTGGCGTCGACAAGGATGCACGCGGCAACGCCAAGGCCAGCACCGACTTCATCGGCGGCTATGCCACCAGCGTGCCCAAGGTGTTCGCAGCCGGCGACATCCGCCGCGGCCAGTCGCTGGTCGTGTGGGCGATTCGCGAAGGCCGCCAGGCCGCGCGTGCCGTGGACGAGTTCCTGATGGGCGCCAGCGAACTGCCTCGCTGATCATTCACAGCGGGTCATCACACAAAAGGCATTCTTCAGAATGCCTTTTGTTTTTGATAGCTGCAAGCGCTTGCCTTAAATGGAATTCAGATAGATTTCAATAGGTTTTTGATTGCTGTAAAGCGCAAGGTGCTATCAAAAAAGTCAGCGCAGCCACAGAAGCCGGGGGCGGGCGTCGGCATCGCTCCACAGCACGGCGTTCTGCTGCCAGTGCCGGCCCCATTGCAGGGCCGTGCCGGCATCCATGCCCCAGATCAGCACGCTGTCTTCCGCGGGCCAATGGCCGAGGGGGTCCTGGCCGCAGCCGTCCAGATACTGCCAGCCCTCGCTGTCCAGTGCCTGGCGCAGGGCGCGCATGCGGCGGGCGTTCTCCGCCGGCTCCAGGATCTGTCCCCAGGGATTGCAGGCCGTGAGATAGCAGGCGGCCTGGATGAGCTGCCGTCCCAGCTGTTGCCCGAGCCAGTCGTTGTGTTCGCCTGCGCGTAGCGTCTGTGCGACAGCGCCCTGGGCGGCATCGACCCGGTAGAGCGCGCTGCGATAGGCCTGCTGCAAGGCGGCGGGGAGCTGGCTGGTGTCGGGTGACGGTGGTGACATGGTGTGGAGTTTGGCAAGCCTGCACATGATGAGGATTTGCGCCGACAAGAATGCAACAACGGCCTGCCCTCTGAGGTAACCGTCGTGCCTGAACCTGTTTTGCGTAAGTCGTGATGGTTTTGCGACCGGCGAGTGACGTTCTGTCCCGTCTGCGCGACAATAGCGGATTCGGCGCTGGCGGCAGCCCGGCTTCGGAGCGGCTGCGGTGGCCCCGGACGGGAGACAAAGCCTGCTGCCTCCGCTTTTTCCACTTCAAATTTTGACGCCATGAAAAAACGTACCCTGCTGGCCTCGGTGGCCCTGACTGCAATTTTGGCTGCCTGCGGCAAGAACGAGCCCGCAAGCAACACCGCTGCAGCTCCTGCGCCCGCTCCTGCGGCGGTTGCTGCCAAGCTGGTGGTGGGCCTGGACGACAACTTCCCGCCCATGGGTTTCCGTGACGAAAAGAACGAGCTGGTCGGTTTCGATATCGACATGGCCCGTGAAGTGGCCAAGCGCGCCAATATCGAAGTGCAGTTCAAGCCCATCGACTGGAATGCCAAGGAAGCCGAGTTGCTGGGCAAGCGCGTGGACGCTCTGTGGAACGGTCTGACCATTCTGGAAGAACGCAAGGAAAAGATCCTGTTCTCCGATCCCTACATGGTGAACAAGCAGATCATCATCGTGAAGGCTGGCTCGCCCATCAAGGGCAAGGCTGACATGGTCGGCAAGGTCGTGGGTGCCCAGGAAGGCTCCAGCGCCGTGACCGCCCTGACCAAGGACAAGGAACTGTCGGACAAGTTCAAGGAAACCAAGCTCTTCGGCGACAACATCGCTGCCATGATGGACCTGGAAGCCGGCCGTCTGGACGTGGTGGTGGTGGATGAGGTGGTGGGTCGCTACTACGTCAACAAGAAGCCCGACAACTACGTGGTGCTGGCCGAGGACTTCGGTACCGAAGACTACGGTGTGGGCTTCCGCAAGGACGACGAAGCCACTCGCAACAAGGTCAACGACGTGCTGACCGAAATGAAGAAGGACGGCAAGGCTGCTGAAATCGCCCAGAAGTGGTTCGGCGCCGACGTCATCAAGCACTAATCCCTTTTTGACGTACTGCACCGGCAATGCCTGGCATTGCCGGTTTTTTTTGCGACGACAATGCGTGCAAACACTTCCTCCTGCGCACGCCCGTGCCTGTGGCGGGCTTTCGATAGCTGCAGCGCCACACTGAAGGCCATTTGATGGACTATGTAATCTCGCTCCTGGGGCCCATGTCGGCTGGTGCCCTTGTCACACTCAAGCTGTTCTTCATCACGCTGGCGCTGTCCATTCCCATGGGCCTGGCGCTGGCGCTGATGCGCATCTCCAGCATCAAGCCGCTGAGCAGCGCCGTGGGCGCCTATATCTGGCTGATGCGCGGCACGCCGCTGATGCTGCAGCTGCTGTTCGTGTACTTCGCGCTGCCCTTTGTGCCCTACATCGGTGTGCGCCTGCCCGACTTTCCTGCTGCCGTGGTGGCGTTTGCGCTGAATTACGCGGCCTACTTCGCGGAGATCTTCCGCGCCGGCATCAAGTCCGTTGACCGCGGCCAGTACGAAGGTGCCAAGGTGCTGGGCATGACTTATGCACAGACCATGCGCCGCATCGTGCTGCCCCAGATGTGGGCCCGCATCCTGCCGCCCGTCAGCAACGAGACCATTACCCTGGTCAAGGACACTTCGCTGATCTATGTGCTGGCACTCAACGATCTGCTGCGCGTGGCGCGCGGCGTGGTGCAGCGCGACTTCAGCTTCACGCCCTTCATCGTGGCTGCGGCCTTCTATCTCATCATGACCCTGGTGCTGAC
This sequence comes from Comamonas testosteroni TK102, assembly GCF_000739375.1. Classification (NCBI taxonomy): domain Bacteria; kingdom Pseudomonadati; phylum Pseudomonadota; class Betaproteobacteria; order Burkholderiales; family Comamonadaceae; genus Comamonas; species Comamonas testosteroni. The sequence goes on from NZ_CP006704.1 coordinate 842,472, forward strand.
CTGGGGCTTCCAATATCTTGAGAAAAAATATGCCAAGTACGACGCCTGACGTGATGATTTCCGCCCAGGGCATCCACAAGGCCTTTGGCAGCAACGAAGTGCTGCGCGGCGTTTCCCTGGACTTGCTGCGCGGCGAGGTGGTGGCCGTGATCGGCCCGTCCGGCTCGGGCAAGAGCACCTTCCTGCGCTGCCTCAACCACCTGGAGACGATTGACCGAGGCACCATCCGCATCGAAGGTGCGGTGCTGGCGCGCTCCGAGGGCGAGGCCAGGGCGCAGTATGTGAGCGAGGCCGAGATCCGCAAGATCGGCCGCAAGATGGGCATGGTGTTCCAGTCCTTCAATCTGTTTCCCCACCTCACGGTGCTGGAAAACATCATTGAGGCACCCGTCATCGTCAAGGGCATGAAGCGCGAAGACATCATCCCCAAGGCCGAGGCCCTGTTGGCCAAGGTGGGTCTGGCGGCCAAGCGCGATGCCTACCCCAACCACCTCTCCGGCGGTCAGAAGCAGCGCGTGGCAATTGCACGTGCGCTGGCCATGGAGCCGGACATTCTGCTGTTCGACGAGCCCACTTCGGCGCTGGACCCCGAGCTGACCGGCGAGGTGCTGCGCACCATGCGCGAACTGGCCGAGGAGCATATGACCATGCTGGTCGTGACCCACGAGATGGGTTTTGCACGCGAGGTGGCCAACCGCGTCATCTTCATGGACGGCGGCTACATCGTCGAGCAAGGCCCGTCCGAGGCGTTTTTTGCGGCGCCCCAGCATGAGCGCACCAAGGCATTTCTGCAGAATATGTTGTAAATAAGTCGCAGCTGTCGATGCGGTTTCATATCGCAAAAAAGGCAGTTTGCGCATACATCGCAAGCACTGGCAGCTCCTGAAACAGGAGTAAAGGCTCCATGATCCAGGCCAGGGCCTGAAGAAACATTCACGAATGTATGTTTACTTGGGGCTAACCCGAGCTTTTTACCGTGCTTGTCGGCACAATACCAGTTTGCTTTCTCTTGAGCGGCTATTCACGCATGTCACCCAACGCACCCTTTGTGGAACTGCGCAATGTCACCTTTGGCTATGGTGACCGCGTCATCCTGCGCGATCTGTCCCTGCAAGTGCCGCGCGGCAAGGTCACGGCGCTGATGGGTGCATCGGGTGGTGGCAAGACCACGGTGCTTCGTCTGATCGGCGGGCAGAACCACGCCCAGCAGGGCCAGGTGCTGTTTGACGGCCAGGATGTGACCACCATGAATGCGCAGCAGCTCTATGCCGCGCGTCGCCGCATGGGCATGCTGTTTCAGTTCGGTGCGCTGTTCACCGACATGAGCGTGTTCGACAACGTAGCCTTTCCGCTGCGCGAGCACACCGATCTGCCCGAAGAGCTGATTCGCGACATCGTGCTCATGAAGCTGCACGCCGTGGGCCTTCGCGGGGCGCGCGATCTGATGCCGTCCCAGGTCTCGGGCGGCATGGCCCGTCGCGTGGCGCTGGCCCGTGCGATTGCACTGGACCCCGAGCTCATCATGTACGACGAGCCTTTCGCGGGCCTGGACCCTATTTCGCTGGGTACCTCGGCGCAGCTGATCCGCCAGCTCAACGATGCCATGGGCCTGACTTCGATTCTGGTATCCCACGATCTGGAAGAAACCTTCCGCGTGGCCGACCATGTGGTGATTCTGGGGGCCGGCAGCGTTGCCGCCCAGGGCACGCCCGAAGAGGTGCGCGCCAGCAGCGATCCGCTGGTGCAGCAATTCATCCATGCCAGACCCACGGGGCCTGTGCCGTTCCACTATCCCGGAGTCAGTGCCGACGAGGACTTCGGCAGCAGGAGGCGTGCATGAACTTTCTCGCACGCATTGGCCTGGCAGTGCGCTGTCAGCTGGTCAACATGGGGATCGGTGCGCGCCTGCTGTGGCGCCTGCTGGGCTTGATGGGGCCGGCGCTCAGGCGTCCGCGCCTGATCGGCGACCAGATTCATTTTCTGGGCAATTATTCGCTGGCCATCATTGGCGTTTCCGGACTGTTCGTGGGCTTTGTGCTGGGTCTGCAGGGCTATTACATCCTGCAGCGCTATGGCTCGGCCGAGGCGCTGGGCATGATGGTGGCGCTGAGCCTGCTGCGCGAGCTGGGGCCCGTGGTCACGGCCCTGCTGTTTGCGGGCCGTGCCGGCACGGCCCTGACGGCCGAAATCGGCCTGATGAAAGCCGGTGAGCAGCTGTCGGCCATGGAGATGATGGCGGTTGACCCCGTCAAACGCATTCTGGCGCCGCGCTTCTGGGCCGGGCTGATCACCATGCCATTGCTGGCAGCGGTCTTCAGCGCCGTCGGCGTGCTGGGCGGCTGGCTGGTGGGCGTGGTGATGATCGGTGTCGACAGCGGTGCCTTCTGGGGTCAGATGCAGCAGGGCGTGGACTGGTGGAGCGATCTGGGCAATGGCGTGCTCAAGAGCTTTGTCTTCGGCCTGGCTGTGACCTTTGTGGCCCTGCTCCAAGGCTATGCGGCCAAGCCCACGCCTGAAGGGGTTTCCCGGGCCACCACCCGTACCGTGGTCGTGGCTTCGCTAGCGGTTCTGGGCCTGGACTTCCTGCTCACCGCAACCATGTTCAGCATTTGAGGCTGCACAGCAGATAGAGGTAAAAAATCATGCAGCAAAAGAAAAGTGATGTCTGGGTCGGCCTGTTTGTGCTGATCGGTGCTCTGGCCCTGGTGTTCCTGGCCTTGCAGTCGGCCAATCTGTTGAGCCTGAATTTCCAGAAGACCTATGCGATCACGGCGCGTTTTGACAATATCGGCGGGCTCAAGCCCAAGGCCGCGGTCAAGAGCGCCGGCGTGGTTGTGGGCCGTATCGAGTCCATCACCTTCAACGACCAGACCTTTCAGGCCGACGTGGCCATGAGCATGGAAAACCGCTATGCCTTTCCCAAGGACAGCTCGCTGAAAATTCTGACAAGCGGTCTGCTGGGCGATCAGTACATTGGTATCGAAGCGGGTGCCAGCGAAGAAAACCTCAAGGCCGGCGACCGCGTGACAGCCACCCAGTCTGCCGTGGTGCTGGAGAATCTGATCGGTCAGTTCCTCTACAGCAAGGCCGAGCAGGGCGGTGATTCCGGTGCTGGCGCAGCCAACGGAGCCAACGGGGGAGCGAAAGAATGATGACTACAACAAGCCCACAAACGAAACTGGCGTCGAACAAGACTCGGGCGCTCAAGCATGCAGCGCTGACAGCTGGCGTGTGCGCAGCGGCACTGCTGTCCGGCTGTGCAACCACCACAGGCTCCGGAAACCCGGCCGACCCGCTCGAGTCCATGAACCGCAGCATCTATTCCTTCAACGAAGGGGTGGACGAAGCCGTCTTCAAGCCCGTGGCCACGGCCTATCAGAACGTGACGCCGCGCGTGGCGCGCCAGGGCGTGACCAACTTCTTCGACAACCTCGGCGATGCCTGGTCCTTCGTCAACAACGTGCTGCAGGGTCAGGGCCAGGGTGCCTACAACTCCATGGTTCGCTTCAGCGTGAACACGGTGCTGGGCATAGGCGGCCTGTTCGATATTGCCAGCGAGGCAGGCATCGAGCGCCGCAAGCAGGACTTCGGCCAGACGCTGGGCCGCTGGGGCCTGCCGACGGGGCCGTATCTGGTGCTGCCCTTCTGGGGCCCTTCCACGGTGCGTGACTCGGCCGGTCTGGCGGTCGACGCCTTCGGCTATCCCGCCAACACCATGGACGATGTGCGCTGGCGCAACAGCCTGTTCGGCCTGCGCATGGTCAACAACCGGGCCAATCTGCTCAAGGCCGGCGATGTGCTGGACTCCGTTGCGCTCGACAAATACAGCCTGGTGCGCGATGTCTATCTGCGCTCACGCATTGGCGGCGCGGCGTCCGGCGGCGACGGTCGTCTCGAAAACTATGATGACGACAACGCCGGCAAGCTGCCTCCCGAAGGCCAGTGAGCCGGTAGAGCTTGGTTACAAACATGATGCACAGGCTGCGCGAGTGCGGTGACACTTGCGGGCCTAGGAGAAAAACGCAATGAAGATTACTCGTCGCATGTGGGGCATGGCAGCAGGTGCCATGCTCGCCCTGAATCTGGGTTTGCCTGCTCAGGCCGCTGAGGAGGCGCCCGATGCCCTGGTCAAGCGCGTCTCTGCCGATGTGCTGGAGACCATCAAGAAGGATGCCTCGCTGCGCAACGGCGACTCCGGCAAGATCAATGCGCTGGTCAACGAGAAGGTCATGCCCTATGTGGACTTTCGCCGCATGACATCGGCCGCAGTCGGTCCGGCCTGGCGCCAGGCCACGCCCGAGCAGCGTCAGAAGCTGCAGGACGAGTTCAAGGCCCTGTTGATTCGCACCTATGCGGGAGCCCTGTCCCAGGTCGGCGATCAGACCATTACCGTCAGGCCTGTGCGCATGGCTGCCGGTGACACCGATGTGCTGGTTCGCACCCAGGTCAACGGCCGTGGCGATCCCGTGCAGCTGGATTTCCGTCTGGAAAAGCAGGCTACGGGCTGGAAGCTCTACAACTTCAACGTGCTCGGCGTGTGGCTGGTGGAGACCTACCGCAACCAGTTTGCGCAGGAAATCAATGCCAACGGCATCGACGGCCTGATCAAGACCCTGGCCTCGCGCAGCTCCATGCCGGCCACGGCCACCAAGTAAGCAAAGCGCTTCAGACGTCATGGCCCGCTCAGCTAGCAACCCTCTGCAACTGCCCAAGGAACTGACCTATCGTCAGGGGCGCGACTGTCTGCTGCGCCTGCGCCCGCTGGTCACCGGCCATGCGGATGCCCTGGTGGTGGTGGATGCCAGCGCCGTCAAGGTCTTCGACTCGGCGGCCCTGGCCGTGCTGCTGGCCTGCCGGCGCGCTGCGCAGGAGGCGGGCAAGCAGCTCATCGTCGAGGGTCTGCCCAAGGGGTTGCAGTCCATGGCCGCGCTGTATGGCGTGGACGGCTTGCTGATGCCCGCTCCTATGCCCGATGCGGCCGCCACCGCTCAGCAGGGCTAGGCTGACGAATCACTGTGTCCGGCTAAGCCCCGCCAAGGCAGAGGCTGTGGGCAAGCCCTAGAATCATGGGCTCCATGTCCGCAGTCTCATTCCAATCCGTCTCCAAGACCTACCGCACCCCCAAGGGGGATTTCCAGGCCCTCAAATCGGTGAGCCTGGATATCGAGGAAGGTGAATTCTTCGGTCTGCTCGGCCCCAACGGTGCCGGCAAGACCACGATGATCAGCATCCTCGCCGGACTGGCGCAAGCCACGGGCGGGCGCGTGCTGGTGCAGGGCAGCGATGTGCAGGCCGATTACGCCGATGCACGCCGCAAGCTGGGCATCGTGCCGCAGGAGCTGGTGTTCGACCCCTTCTTCAATGTGCGCGAGGCCTTGAAGTTCCAGTCTGGATACTTCGGCGTCAAGAACAACGATGACTGGATAGACGAGCTGCTCGACAGCCTGGGCCTGACGGACAAGGCCCACAACAATATGCGTCAGCTCTCGGGCGGCATGAAGCGCCGCGTGCTGGTGGCCCAGGCCCTGGTGCACAAGCCGCCCATCATCGTGCTGGACGAACCCACGGCCGGCGTGGACGTGGAGCTGCGCCAGACGCTGTGGCATTTCATTGCCAAGCTCAACAAGCAGGGCCATACGGTGCTGCTGACCACTCACTATCTGGAAGAGGCCGAGGCACTGTGCAGCCGCGTGGCCATGCTCAAGCGCGGCGAGATCATCAAGCTCTCGCCCATGAGCGAGCTGCTCAAGTCGGCTTCAAGCAATGTGTTGCAGTTCAAGACCGATAGCGTCCTGCCCAAGGCCGTGGCCGACAGGGCGCGGGTCACCGGTCGAATCGTGCAGATTCCCGCCGCTCATGCCGGCGATGTGGAGCAGCTGCTGGCCGCTTTGCGCGAGGCGGGCGTGACCCCTGAGGATGTGGAGATCCGCCGTGCGGATCTGGAAGATGTGTTCATCCACATCATGAATGAAGGCTCCAGGACACAGGCTCCTGCAGGAGGTGTCCAATGAACGGCTGGCAGACCCTGCTCAAGAAGGAAGTGCTGCGCTTCTGGAAAGTGAGCTTTCAGACCGTCGCCGCACCGGTGCTCACGGCCGTGCTGTATCTGCTGGTTTTCGGCCATGTGCTCGAAGGCCGGGTCATGGTCTATGACCGCATCCCCTACACCGCGTTTCTGATTCCCGGTCTGGTGATGATGAGCATGTTGCAAAACGCGTTTGCCAACAGCTCGTCCAGCCTGGTGCAGAGCAAGATCATGGGCTCGCTGGTATTCGTGCTGCTCACGCCGCTGTCGCATTGGGCCTGGTTCAGCGCCTATGTGGGCGCGGCGATTCTGCGCGGCCTGCTGGTGGGGCTGGGCGTGTTTGTGGTCACCTTGTTCTTTGCGGTGCCCGACTTTGCCGCGCCGCTGTGGATTCTGGTGTTCGGCTTTCTGGGTTGTGCCCTGATGGGCACGCTGGGCCTGATCGCCGGCCTCTGGGCCGAGAAGTTCGACCAGATGGCTGCCTTCCAGAACTTTCTGATCATGCCCCTGACTTTTCTGTCCGGTGTCTTCTATTCCGTGCACTCGCTGCCCGGCTTCTGGCAGGCGGTCAGCCATGTCAACCCGTTCTTCTACATGATCGACGGCTTCCGCTATGGCTTCTTCGGCCAGAGCGATGTCTCGCCCTGGCTCAGCTTTGCCATCGTGGGCGCTGCCTGGCTGGCCGTGAGCGCGCTGGCCGTGCACCTGCTGCGCATCGGCTACAAGATTCGTAACTGATTTTTAGAATTGACGCAGGGCTGCTTGCGAGACAATGACCGGTTTCGCCAGCTTTTGCGCATAAAGGTTCCCCATGACTGCAGACCAACTCAAAGACCTGATCGCCGCCGGCCTGCCCTGCGAGCATATTGCGCTGGAAGGCGATGGCCGACATTGGTTTGCCACCATCGTGTCTGCGCAGTTCGAAGGCCAGCGTCTGCTGGGTCGTCAGCGCCTGGTCTATGCCACGCTGGGCAATCGCATGGCCACCGATGAAGTCCATGCGCTGTCCATGAAGACCTATACCCCGGCAGAATGGACGGCTGCCCAGGCATGAGGCGGCTTGCAAAGCAAGATTGATAGCTGTCAGCGCTTGATACACAAGCGCTGAGTGCATTTTTTACCTATAAACATTCAAGGCTTGAAGCCATGGACAAACTCAAGATCCACGGTGGTCGTCCCCTCAAGGGCGAAGTGATCATTTCCGGCGCCAAAAACGCCGCTCTGCCTGAAATGTGTGCCGCACTGCTCACCGCCGAGCCCGTGCATCTGCACAATGTGCCGCGTCTGCATGATGTGGCCACCATGCGCAAGCTGCTGGCCAACATGGGCGTGCAGACCGAGACCCATGGCGAACGCGGCGGCATGAGCTTTGTGGCTCCCGACAGCCTGACGCCTGAAGCGCCTTACGAGCTGGTCAAGACCATGCGCGCCTCGGTACTGGCCCTGGGCCCGTTGCTGGCCCGCTTCGGCCATGCCAAGGTGTCGCTGCCTGGCGGTTGCGCGATCGGCTCTCGCCCCGTGGATCAGCACATCAAGGGCCTGCAGGCCATGGGTGCCATCATCACCGTGGAAAACGGCTATATGCAGGCCAGCCTGCCCGAGGGCCGCAAGCGTCTGAAGGGCGCACGCATCACCACCGACATGGTGACCGTGACCGGTACCGAGAACTTCCTGATGGCCGCTGCGCTGGCCGAAGGCGAGACGGTGCTGGAAAATGCCGCCATGGAGCCCGAAATCACCGATCTGGCCGAGATGCTGATCAAGATGGGGGCCCGGATCACCGGCCACGGCACCAGCCATATCGTGATTCAGGGCGTGGACAAGCTGCATGGCTGCGAGCACCAGGTGGTGGCCGACCGTATCGAGGCCGGTACCTTCCTCTGTGCCGTGGCGGCCACCAGCGGAGAAGCCTTGCTGCACCACGCACGCGCCGATCATCTGGGCGCCGTGATCGACAAGCTCAAGGATGCGGGCGTGAGCGTGGACTGCGTGGACGGCGGCCTGAAGGTGGCGTCCTCCGGCAAGCTCAAGGCGCAGGGCTTTCGCACCACCGAATATCCGGGCTTTCCCACCGATATGCAGGCCCAGTTCATGGCGCTGAATCTGGTGGCCGAAGGCACCAGCATGGTGACCGAGACCATCTTCGAGAACCGCTTCATGCATGTCAACGAGATGGTGCGCCTGGGCGCGCGCATCACCACCGATGGCCGCGTGGCGACCATCGAAGGCGGCAAGCGCCTGTCCGGCGCCACCGTGATGGCGACCGATCTGCGCGCTTCGGCCAGCCTGGTGATTGCCGGTCTGGTGGCCGAGGGCGAGACCATCGTCGATCGCATCTACCACCTGGATCGTGGCTACGACCGCATGGAAGACAAGCTGCGCGCCCTGGGCGCCGATATCGAGAGAATTTCCGCATGAGCACCGCAACGCCTGTGACCATTGCCCTGTCCAAGGGCCGCATTTTTGAAGAAACCGTACCCCTGCTGGCAGCTGCCGGCATCGAGGTGACCGAGGATGTGGAAAAGTCGCGCAAGCTGATTTTCGACACCAACCGCTCCGATGTGCGCGTGGTGCTGGTGCGTGCTTCGGACGTGCCCGTCTATGTGCAATACGGCGGCGCGGATCTGGGCGTCTCGGGCCTGGATTCGCTGATCGAGCATGGCGGCCAGGGCCTGTACCAGCCGCTGGACCTGCAGATTGCCAAGTGCCGCGTCAGCGTGGCCGTGCGCAACGGCTTCGACTACCAACTGGCCGTCAAGCAGGGCGCGCGTCTGCGCATCGCCACCAAGTACCCCGAGATCGCCCGAAACTTCTTTGCCAAGAAGGGCGTGCACGTGGACATGGTCAAGCTCTACGGCTCCATGGAGCTGGCACCTTTGACCGGCATGGCCGATGCCATCGTCGACCTGGTGTCCACCGGCAACACGCTCAAGGCCAATGATCTGGTCGAGGTCGAGCCCATCATGGACATCAGCTCGCGCCTGGTCGTCAACCAGGCTTCGCTCAAGCTCAAACAGGCTCCGCTGCGTCACATCATCGATGCGTTTGCGCAGGCCGTTGCCGCCAAGAACAACTGATTTTCCCCACTGGTGAATACTATGGAATTCGTAGCTGCCCCCGCCCGTCTGTCAACAGTTGATGCCCAGTTCGAGCATGATTTCGCGCAGCGTCTGCACTGGTCGGCGGACACGGATGCAGCCATCGAGCAGCGGGTCGCCGACATCCTGGCCGATGTCCAGGCCCGCGGCGATGACGCCGTGCTGGAATACACGGCACGCTTTGACGGCCTGCAGGCCGATTCCATGGCGGCGCTGGAGCTGACCAAGCAGGAGCTGAAAGCCGCCTTCGACAGCCTGCCTGCTGCCGAGCGCGAAGCGCTGGAGTCGGCGGCACGCCGTGTGCGCAGCTACCACGAAGCGCAGAAGAAGGCCAATGGCGAGAGCTGGAGCTACCGTGACGAGGACGGCACGCTGCTGGGCCAGAAGGTCACGCCGCTGGATCGCGTGGGCATTTACGTGCCTGGCGGCAAGGCGGCCTATCCGTCGAGCGTGCTGATGAACGCCATTCCCGCCCATGTGGCCGGTGTGCAGGACATCATCATGGTCGTGCCGACGCCCCAGGGTCAGAAGAACCCGCTGGTGCTGGCTGCTGCCTATGTGGCGGGTGTGCACCGCGCCTTCACCGTCGGTGGCGCCCAGGCCGTGGCGGCGCTGGCCTACGGCACGGCCACCGTGCCCAAGGTGGACAAGATCACCGGCCCTGGCAATGCCTATGTGGCTAGCGCCAAGAAGCGCGTGTTCGGCATCGTGGGCATCGACATGATTGCCGGTCCTTCTGAAATCCTGGTGCTAGCCGACGGCACGACCCCACCCGACTGGGTGGCCATGGATCTGTTCAGTCAAGCCGAGCACGACGAGCTGGCCCAGTCCATCTTGCTGTGCCCCGATGCGGCCTATCTCGACGCCGTCCAGGCCGCGATCGACCGCCTGCTGCCCGAGATGCCGCGCAAGGCCATCATCGCCAAGAGCCTGAACGACCGCGGTGCACTGATTCTGACGCGCGACATGGAAGAAGCCTGTGCCATTTCCAACCGCATTGCGCCCGAGCATCTGGAAGTCTCCAGCCGCGACCCGCATCGCTGGGAGCCTCTGCTCAGGCACGCCGGCGCCATCTTCCTGGGCGCATATACGTCGGAGAGCCTGGGCGACTACTGCGCCGGCCCGAATCACGTGCTGCCCACCAGCGGCACGGCACGCTTTTCCTCGCCTCTGGGGGTGTATGACTTCCAGAAGCGCAGCTCCATCATCGAAGTCAGCGAGGCTGGCGCCCAGATCCTGGGCAAGACCGCTGCCGTGCTGGCCTATGGCGAAGGTCTGCAGGGTCACGCCCGTGCAGCCGAAATGCGTCTGAAGTAAATCGGCGAGCGCTTGTCCCTTGAAGCCGTGGCCAGCCCACGGCTTTTTTCATTGCCGGGCAGGTCGGCATGCCCCCCGTTCCGGGGCAAATCATCTCCAGATGTTTCATGGTGCAGGAAAGAGCGGGTTTGCTGTGACACTCGGCGGGCTGCGTGGCAGCGCAGCATTCAATAGCCAATCACAACAAGGGAGCGTGAAGATGAATCAGGCCATGAGTTTCTGGCGCCGAGGCGGCTGGCGGCTGCTGGGCGGACTGCTGCTGGTCGCGGGGCTGGCAGCCTGCGGTGCACCGCCTTCGTCCCAGGTCGCAGAGAGCGCGGCGGCAGCGCCGCGCACGCCCAGGGTCGAGTCCACGCTGGGCACGCAATGGGGGGAAGGGCGGGAGTCCGCCACCAAGGTGGTGCACGCATCGCGCCTGACGCCCGAGCGTCCGCGCGATGTGAGCCAGCTTCGCTATTCGGACGAGCACAGTATTCTGCGTGCGCTCGGCAACTCCGCTGAGCGGCAGACCAATGCGCTGCTGGCCGACGGTGATGTGGAGCTGCAGCTGCTCGACGGAAGCGGGTCGGTGCTGCGCATTTTTTCCGCACGCGGAGCCCGGGACTTCCATGTCGCGGGCCGCCATGGTGAGCGCTATGAGCTGGTCTACACCAACCGCAGCAATCGCTTCTACGAAGTGGTGGCGACGGTGGATGGTCTGGATGTGCTGAGCGGCCAGCCTGGCAGCGTGCACAGCAGCGGCTATCTGCTGCGCCCTGGTGAGCGACTGGTGATCGACGGCTTTCGCAAGAACGACCGCGAGGTGGCGGCATTTCGCTTTGCAGGCAAGGGCCGGGCCTATGCCAACAATACGCCCGCAGGCGATGCGCGCAATGTGGGTGTGATTGGTACGGCGCTGTTTGATGTGCGTCTTGACGAGCGCGACCCGGATCTGCCTCGCCGCTCTACGCCAGGGATGGAACCACGCGATTCCCGGGACCCCGTAGCCTTCCCGGCGGATGGCCGGCAGTATGCGCCGCCGCCGCAGTATCGGCGCTGAGGCCGGTTCTGCGCTGCCGTGGCCCGACACTGTCCGGCCTTTGACATGAGGCCTCAGGCCGCCGCTGCATTGGCCGGCACTGTGGGTGCTGCACCAGCGGCAGGAGACGATGAAGTTCGAACGCGAGCACGGCTCCAGCGCAGGGTTGCGTCCTGTGAGCCTTGTGTGCCGAGATAGAGTCGGGCGGGGCCGTCAAAGCGCAGTAATTCTCCGGCCTGCAGAAAGTAGTCCCTCGGCTGTCCTTCGCAGGTCAGCCAGACAATGCCGCTTTGTGCTTGCAAGCAGAGGCTGAGACCGGCACCCAGATGCATGGTCTGCACCGAGGCGGCGGCTTGCAGGGACAAGGTTTTCCAGGAGGAGGTGGCGAGAGCTGAGTTCATGCCTCCGACTTTGCCGAGCATAGATCTGTACTGCCAGCCACAGCGGCAGTGGATCTGGATGAGTACAGATACCTGGGGCAGGGCATCTGTACTGCTCGTCCTGGCTTTCATCTGTGCTGCATGAGCTTGTCTGTGCCAGTACAGAATCTGCCCATGGATTTTGATGCGTCGACACCGCTATATCTGCAGATTGCCGGGCAACTGAGTCAGGCCATACGACAGGGGGCGCTGGCCCATGGGCAAAAACTGCCTTCGGTGCGCATGCTGGCGCGGCAGTATGGTGTGGCGCAGACCACGGTGGTACAGGCCTATCACTGGCTGGAGGATGCCCGGCAGGTCACGGCGCGGCCGCGTTCGGGCTTTTTTGTGGCGCCGCGCGCCGTCCAACTGCCCGAGCCCAAGATTGCCCGGCCCATGCGTCGTCCACGGGCTGTGTCGCTGGACTGGCTGGGACAGCGCGTGCTGGGGCGGGAGCAGCCTGAAGGCATGGTGTCGTTCAGCAGCGGTACCCCGGGCATCGATCTGCTCAACCCCGACCGGGTACGCCGTGCTTTGACCCGTGCCGTGCAAAAGCACCGCCACCTGCTGTGTACCTATCCAGGCTCGGACGGTCATGAAGAGGCACGCCGTGCACTGGCGCGCTACGCCGTGGGCTTGGGCTGCAGTCTGGACCCGGATCGCATTCTCATTACTGGCGGCTGCATGGACAGTGTGGCCCTGTGTCTGCGTGCCGTGACCGAACCTGGCGATGTGGTGGCACTGGAGTCGCCCACACATTTTTCCTTTCTGGAGGTGCTGCAGGCCTTGCAGCTGAAGGCCCTGGAGATACCCTGCCACCCGCGCCACGGTCTGTCACTGGATGCTCTGCAACTGGCGCTGGAAACCCAGCCTGTCAAGGCCTTGCTGCTGGTGCCCACGCTCAGCAATCCGCTGGGCAGCTGCATGCCCCAGGCTGAACGCAAGAAGCTGGTGCAGCTTGCAGTTCAGCATGAGCTGCCGGTGATCGAGGATGCCATCTATGCCGATCTGGCCGAAGGCGATGCTGCCCGGCGCAGCCTCAAGTCCTATGACGGCACGGGCCAGGTGATGCTGTGCCATTCCTTTTCCAAAACATTGGCGCCGGGCCTGCGCCTGGGGTGGCTGGAGGCCGGGCGCTGGACGGACAAGGTGCGCAAGATCAAGGAAATGCAGGCAGGCGGTCAATCGGCAGTCCTGGAGCTGGCTCTGGCCGACCTGATCTCGCAGGCCGGCCATCATGCCGCCATGCGCCAGTTGCGTGCTGCCATTGCCGCTCGGGTCGAGCAAGCCAGACAAGTGATTGCGCAGAGCTTTCCTGCCGGCACGCGGGTCAGCGATCCTCCGGGCGGGTTGCTGCTGTGGCTGGAGCTGCCGGCGCCACTGGATGCCATGGCTCTGCATCAAGCCTGTCTGTCCCGGCAGATCCTGATCGCGCCCGGAATGTTGTTTGGTGCTGCCGGTCGCTTCCGGCACGGAGTCCGTGTGGGTCTGGGAGGCGACTGGACGGCGCAACATCTGCAGGCCTTGCGTCAGGTGGGAGCCATCGCCTGCTCCATGCTGGCTTCGGTGTGATTTCTGGGTACACGAATTTCGTGTTGCACGAAATTCGTGTACTATGCGTGGCATGAAGAACGTCACCATCACCGTCGAAGACAGCGTGCTTGACTGGGCGCGCATTGAAGCGGCCAGGCGCGGCAGCAGCGTCTCGCGCATGCTGGGTGACTTCATGGCCGAGCTGATGCAGCGCGAGGATGCCTACGAGCGTGCCTATCTGGCCTGGCGCACCGATGAGCGCACCTGGCAAGCTGCCGGCCAGTCGGCAAAATCCCTGGCGCGCAGTGCCAGCAGCAAACGGGCTGCGGTGCACAGCAATGCCGAAGCCGAGGTGGCCAAGTGAACCCTGTGTTTGTCGATACCTCGGTGCTGATTGCCGCGGAAGATGCGGCCGGAGGTGCGCTGTATGCGGCCACGCTGGAATGGCTGGATCTGCTGTGGCGCAGCCGCAGCGGCCGCACCAGCAATCAGGCCCTGGTGGAGTTCTATGACCAGGCAACCACGGCTGCCCATCCCCTGCCTCAGGGCGATGCCCGCGCTGCCATCCGCCGCTACCAGACCTGGACGCCCTGGAAGACCGACGCCGCCACGCTGGAGACTGCCTGGGCCGTACAGGCCCGCCATGCGCTGGATTTTGGCGACTGCCTGGCCGTGGCCTGCGCCCAGCACAGCGGCTGCAACCAGATGCTGAGCCTGTATCTGCCCCACGGCGCGGAGTTTGGCGGTGTGACCGTGGTGCACCCGCTGCAGCAATCTGCCCGTGAGAATCTTGAGGCTTGAGCGCCACGACCGTAGCGACCCGTATCGACTGCATTGGCCAACGCAAGCCTCGTGTGAAGGAGTGAACCCATGACTGCTCAAGACATCCAGACCAAAGCCCTGCAACGCATCCGCGCCGATGTGCGCGCCATGCAGGGCTACCATGTGCAGCCCGCGCAAGGCCTGCTCAAGATGGACACGATGGAGAACCCCTACCGTCTGCCGCCCGAGTTGCAGCAGAAGCTGGGCGAGCATCTGGGCGCGCTCGAAATCAACCGCTATCCCGGCGAGCGCCAGGAAGTGCTCAAGCAGATGCTGGCCGACTACGCAGGCGCCCCCGCCGGCACCTCGGTGCTGCTGGGCAATGGCTCGGACGAGATCATCACCCTGCTGGCGCTGGCCACGGCCCAGCCTTGCAACAATGCCCGAGCCAAGATGCTGGCTCCCATGCCGGGTTTTGTGATGTATCCGCTGTCTGCCAAGCTGCAGGGGCTGGATTTCGTGGGCGTGAATCTGACGTCCGACTTCGATCTGGATGTGCCGGCCATGAAGGCCGCCATCGCCGAGCACCAGCCTGCCATCACCTATATCGCCTATCCCAACAATCCCACGGCCACGCTGTGGGCCGAGGACAAAGTGCAGTCCGTGATCGATGCCGTGGCCGAGATCGGTGGTCTGGTCGTGATGGATGAGGCCTACCAGCCCTTCGCCAGCCGCAGCTGGATCACCCGCATGAAGGCCGATCCTGCGCGCAATGCCCATGTGCTGCTGATGCGCACGCTGTCCAAGTTCGGTCTGGCCGGTGCGCGCCTGGGCTATCTGATCGGCCCTTCGGCCATCGTCAACGAGATCGACAAGGTGCGCCCGCCCTACAACATCAGCGTGCTCAACTGCGAGACGGCGATTTTTGCGTTGCAGCACGAGTCCCTGTATGCCGAGCAGGCCGCTGCCATCCGCGCCGAACGCCAGCCGCTGATCGATGCCCTGGCCCTGCTGGACGGCGTGGAAAAAGTCTGGCCCTCCGAAGCCAATATGGTGCTGCTGCGCGTGCGCGACGCCGGCAAGGCCCAGATCGAGATGAAGCAGCGCGGCGTGCTGGTCAAGAACGTATCGGCCATGCACCCCTTGCTGCACAACTGCCTGCGCCTGACCGTGGGCACCCGCGAAGAAAACGCCCAGATGCTGGCGGCACTGAAAGAAAGCCTATGAGCAATATCGTCCCCTCCATCGCCCAGAACCTGCCGCGCATTGCCGAAGTGCAGCGCAACACGGCCGAGACCCGCGTCGCCGTGCGCGTCAACCTCGACGGCACGGGCAAGGCCAGCCTGAACTCCGGCATCGGCTTTCTCGACCACATGCTGGACCAGATCGCGCGCCACGGCCTGATCGACATGGACATCGAATGCGCGGGTGATCTGCACATCGACGGCCACCACACGGTGGAAGACATCGGCATCACCCTGGGCCAGGCCTTCGCCAAGGCCATCGGCGACAAGAAAGGCATTCGCCGCTACGGTCATGCCTATGTGCCGCTGGACGAAGCCCTGAGCCGCGTCGTCATCGACTTCTCGGGCCGTCCCGGTCTGCACATGGATGTGAAGTTCACCGCCGGCAGCATCGGTCAGCTCGATACACAACTGGTCTTCGAATTCTTCCAGGGCTTTGTCAACCACGCCGGCGTGACGCTGCACATTGACAACCTGAAGGGCTTCAATGCCCACCACCAGTGCGAAACCATCTTCAAGGCCTTTGCGCGCGCCATGCGCTTTGCGCTGGAGCATGATGAGCGCATGGCCGGCGTGATTCCCTCGACCAAGGGTGCTCTGTAATCAGGAGCTTCATGCGCCTGTTCACAGTGAATTTCAAAGCTCTTTGTCTGTAAAAACAAATCTCCATAAGCGGTAGCTGCTATGAGTTTGAAGAACAACACCGTGGCCGTGGTCGATTACGGCATGGGCAACCTGCGCTCGGTCTCGCAGGCGGTGCGCACGGCTGCGGCCGATACCGGCTGGGAAGTGGTCGTTACGGCCGATCCCGAGGTGGTCCATGCCGCCAACCGCGTGATCCTGCCAGGTCAGGGCGCCATGCCCGACTGCATGCGCGAGCTGCGCGAATCGGGCCTGCAGCAGGCCGTGCTCGATGCTGCTGTCAACAAGCCGCTGTTCGGCGTCTGCGTGGGCATGCAGATGCTGCTCGACCACAGCGATGAGGGCGATGTGCCGGGCCTGGGGCTGATTCCCGGCAATGTGCGCAAGTTCGACCTGGAAGGCAGGACACAAGCCGACGGCAGCCGCTTCAAGGTGCCGCAGATGGGCTGGAACCAGGTGCAGCAGACGCAGCAGGGCGGCAAGCCCCATGCACTGTGGGCCGGAATTCCCGACGGCAGCTTCTACTACTTTGTGCACAGCTTTTATGCGCTGGTGCAACAAAGCGCGCATTGCGCGGCCGAGACCGACTATGGCGGCCTCTTTGCATGTGCCGTCGCACGCGATAATATTTTCGCAACCCAGTTCCACCCCGAGAAAAGCTCGGACCAGGGACTGGCGCTGTTCCGCAACTTCCTGGGCTGGAAGCCCTAAAGGTCAACATTGAACCAGTCTTTGCGCGCATCGCATCCCTGGCTTGGGCGGTCTGCAGCGTTGCAAATCCTCGCCGGGCGATCAGCCCTGCTGTGGTTTGCGTCTCGCAGCCCATCCCAATCCAGTGCGCGCTGCATCGCAGGACTTATTCATTGTCAACCCGAGTTTTTTCAACCGGCCATTTCTGACGGCCAAACTTGCTAGCAGATCACCATCATGTTGCTCATCCCCGCTATCGACCTCAAGGACGGCCACTGCGTTCGCCTGATTCAGGGTGATATGGACCAGTCCACCACTTTCGGTGAAGACCCCGCAGCCATGGCCGCCAAATGGCTGGATGCCGGCGCCCGTCGCTTGCACCTGGTGGACCTGAACGGCGCCTTTGCGGGTCAGCCCAAGAACCTGTCTGCCATCAAGAGTATCCTCAAGGAAGTCGATGGCGAGATTCCCGTGCAGCTGGGCGGCGGCATCCGTGATCTGGACACCATCGAGCGCTATATCGATCTGGGCATCGAGTACCTGATCATCGGCACCGCTGCCGTGAAGAACCCCGGTTTCCTGCAGGATGCCTGCAGTGCCTTTCCCGGCCACATCATCGTGGGCCTGGACGCCAAGGACGGCAAGGTGGCCATCGATGGCTGGAGCAAGCTCACCGGCCAGGACGTGATCGAGACCGCCAAGCGCTTCGAGGACTGGGGCGTGGAATCCATCATCTACACCGACATCGGTCGTGACGGCATGCTCAGCGGCATCAATATCGACGCCACCGTCAAGCTGGCCCAGTCGCTGAAGATTCCGGTCATCGCCTCGGGTGGTCTGGCCGGCATGGCCGACATCGAAGCGCTGTGCAAGGTGCAGGACGAAGGCGTGGAAGGTGTGATCTGCGGCCGCGCCATCTATACCGGCGATCTGGACTTCGCCGCAGGCCAGGAGCGTGCGGACGAACTCACGGGTGAGTGATTTGGCGTTTCAGGCCCAGACTCTGGACTGGAAAGGGCTCCCCGCGATTGCCCTGAAGCTGGGCCGGGGGGATTCGGTGCTGATCTGCCTGCAGGGTGCCCAGGTGCTGTCCTGGGTCGGCCTGGGGCAGGAGCGCCTGTTCCTCAGTCCCCGCGCATCCCATGACGGCAAGAGCGCCATTCGTGGCGGCATTCCGGTCTGCTTTCCCCAGTTCAATCAACGCGGCCCGCTGGTCAAGCATGGCTTTGCGCGCCTCAGCCACTGGCAGGCCGATGCTGCGCAGCCTTCGGGCGAGGATGGTGCGCAGATCTCCCTGCGCCTGACGGACAGCGAAGCCACGCGCGCTGTCTGGCCGCATGCCTTTGAAGCCGTGCTCACGGTTGAGCTCAGGCCCGGCATGTTGCGTGTGGAGCTGGCCGTGCATAACCGTGGCTGGCAGGAGCTTTCTTTCACTGCAGCCTTGCACGGCTATCTGCGCGTGGCGCAGGTCGAGCAGGCCAGCTTGCACGGCCTTGAAGGGCTGAGCTACTGGGATGCTGCTGCGGCTCAGCCGGACACCCATGTCACGCAGGAGGGCTGTGTCAGCTTCGGTGCGGAGACCGATCGCGTCTATCCCCGTGCGGCGGCAGCCCTGCAGCTGCAAAGCTCGGGCCAGCCCTGGCTGCAGCTTGCCCAGGATATGCCCTGGAGCGAAACCGTGGTCTGGAATCCCGGACCCGCACTTTGCGCCACGCTCAAGGACATGGAAGCCGACAGCTGGCAGCAGATGCTGTGCGTGGAGGCGGCGGCCATTGATACGCCTGTGGTTCTTGCAGCCGACCAGCGCTGGCAGGCGGCGCAGACCTTCGAATGCTTTTGAAGCACTGAACGGGCAGGGGTGAGACCAGCCCGAGCCTGGATCGGTCCGTGTGCGCAGACCTGTGGGCGTGCGGGCTTGCAGCCTGTTCAATCCTGTCGCTGGCTCCATGAGCCCAAGCCGCAGTAGCAGGGCGCAAGGCTGCTCATCGGGGTTTGCTGCCCAGGGCATCCGCCAAGGCATCGACCAGAGGCGGGTTCAGGTAATGCGGGCCGTCGAAGGCGAAGACCGTCCAGCCCTGGTAGGCCGCCAGCTGCGGCAGAAACTCCTCTGCCATGGCGCTGCGAAAGCCGCCGCCCGGCGCAGGCCGGAAGGCTTCGGCAATCACGCGCACACGCGCATGCCCCAGATGGGCCGTCAGCATTTGCAGATACTCGCGTGCCACGGAAGGCGTGCGCGCATGCACGCCGACGCCGTCCTGGAAGAACACTCCCACGTCTTCCGGTATCCAGCGCATGATCCAGTCCACCAGCGCCTGAGGCCCCATATTGGCATTGTCATAGGCGCTGATCCACAGCGGACGCGGCAGCTTGTTGAGCACCTCGGTGAGCTGACTGGGGGCTGCCCAGGTCGGGTCGATCTCGACCGGAAAGTACCAGCCGGCAACCCGCAGCGGCAGCGCTGTGATGGCCGCCTTCAAGGCATAGGACTGCATCGCCAGATCCGCGAGGCTGGCGCGCGCCCTGGTCTCGTCATGCATGCCGGCCAGGCCAAGAATCAGTTCCTGCGCCCAGGGCTCGGCCGCGATGCGCTCCCAGTCCGGCAGGTTGCGGCTCATCGCGGGCAGATAGGTGCCGGGCACCAGGCTCAGATGGTCCACGGCCGTCCATTGCACCAGCAGGCGTCGAATGCCCAGGCGCTGCCATGCGCCATGGGGGCGCAGCGTGGCGGCACTGGGCTGCCAGACCATGCCGGGCAGGCGCAGGCCGGGCTTGGCCTTCGCCTCTGACAGACCGCAGGCCAGTGCCCAGCCCAGGCCCAGGGCCTCGCGTCTGCTGCATCGTTGCATCGTCATATCGATGGGGTGGAGCGCTTTCTCCCTGCGGAGAAAGCGCTTTTCCTTCATGGCAGCTGGCTCGGAACCGTCCAGGTGAAGCCCAGATTGGAGATGCCGCTGACAAGGCTCTTGAAGTCCGCCAGGCCAGGGGTTCCAACCTGCGGCTCCAGCCAGAACGGGTGGAAGAAGAACGAGGCATAACCGTCACGCACCGTCTTCACATACTGGGCATTGGTGAGAATGTCCTGCCATGTGTAGTTGTAGAAGGAAGTCGGGTCGATCTGGCTAATGTCGTACTCGATGTTTCCCAGGCTTTCAGGCAGCACCTTCTGGCCGTAGTAGTCGGTCTTGATGGGGTAGGGGAAGATCTGGCCCAAGGAAAAATCCTTTTCCACCGATGCGTTGAAATTGGGCTTGTCAGCCGTGAAGTACACGACGCGCTGATAGGTCTTGGCAAAGACCTGCGTACTGGCCTTGGAGGCCAGCGCCGAGCCATGGTAGTGCGGAGTCTCCCAGGCTGTCGGGCGGTAGCCGTTGAGATTCAGCTCCAGCAGGCCGGCCCGGTAGCGTCCCAATGCCCAGGCGGTGGAGTCTTCGGGTACCGGCTTGTTGTTGACGATGTCCCAGAACTCGTAGTCATCGCCACTCACGGCCGTATAGCGGTTGCGCACATTGCTGTACTGGTGCGTGTAGCCATGCATCACGATTTCGCCGCCGCGCGCCAGCGCATAGTTGAGCGCGGTCTTCAGATTGGTCGCCAGTGACAGGGGCACCTGCATCGGCACTCCTGCGTTGTAGACGCCCAGAGGATCCTTGTAGTACGGAATGGTCGCAATCGAAAACGGTATCCGCAGCTGGTAGAGATAGTCCGTCAGCGATTTCATCGCCGTCACGCTGACCAGTGCGCTCACGTCTTCAAGCCGGACCATGGCCTTGTGGCTTTCGGCATGGTTCACTCCCAGCATGTCGTGCAGGATGTCGGTGAGCACCAGATAGCGGTCTCGTGGCCCGATATAGCTGAACGGCAGGTCCGCCACGTACCAGAAGTTGCCCGACTTCACTATATAGGGTGCCTGCTCGCCAGTCTTGGGGTTGGACATGGAGACCAGGTTCTGCGCCTTGGTGGTATCGGTGATGGCCGTCAGCCCCACATCGGGATCCGCATTCACAGCGCCCGTGCTGCTGTCGTATGCGTAGTATTTGACAAAGGGCAGGCTCTTGTAGGTGATGGTGTCAAAGAACCCCGGCGTGGTGTTGCTGGAGGTCGGTGCGGCATTGAGGCCCCGCAGCGCCGTCAGGTTGAAGCCATAGCGGGACTGGAAGCCGTAGCTCGGGTCCCAGGCAAACTGCCAGAGGTTGTACTTGAACCAGACGATGGTCTTGCTCGAGCTGGCGGCATCGGCCATGAAGGCGGCGGGAACCGGGTTGTCGTAGTACGAGCCGAGGTAGAACGTGGCGTCGTAGCCGCTGAGCTGGCCTGCCGTGTAGTTCTGCACCGGGACCATATCGACCTTGCTGTCGAAATGTCCGAGCAGATTGCGCAGCATGATGGCGTAGCCGAATCCGAGCTTGGTGTAGGCCGTATTGGGCGGCGCGTCATAGAGGATCAGGGTGCGCGGGCCTGTTTGCGCAAAAGCGCCAGGGCTCGCAAAGAGCATGGCGAGCAGCCATGCCCCGAGAATGCGTCCTAGGGTTTTCATGAGACTCTCCTGAGATCTTTACACGATGGGGTCTATCGCTGCTGGCCACGGAAGGGTCCGCCCGGATTGGGCTTGTCCTTCGGTGGACTGCCGGGGGATGGGTTGCCGGGTTTGACCGGCAGCGCATCCAGCGTGTCATCCCGTGTGAAATCCTTCTTGAAATGTCCTTTGTGGTGGTGCGCACGTTCGTTGCGCTTGCGCTCTTCGGGAGATGCGCCGACATCCATGCGGATCTGGGTGCTTCCAGGTGGCAGGGGGGGGCGGCATGACGTTGGAGGCCTGGGACCAGTTGGCCCAGCTCAGCAGCGCCAGCGCGAGCAGCGCGCGCATGGCCTGCCTTTGATCGAGGGAGTGCATGAGAGTCTCCTTTCTGGGGGCAGAAAGAAAAAGTGTCAAAGAACACCATCTCCACAAACTCTAGAAATGGCGATGGGTTCCGGCCTTGCAGGCGTGCCGTCTCAAAAGACCAAGGCAGCACGTAGAAACACGCCTTTCCCTCGTTCGTCCCCGGCAAGCCGGGCGCGATACTGCAAGGAGAGGTCGAGGTAGGAGCGAGGAGCATGGTCACGGTCCTCGCGGAACCAGAAACGCATGTTCACACCAACGCCAGCGCCTACTGAGCTTTGCTTGCCCGAGGCTGTGCGTTCAGAGTTGTAATCAGCGCCCAGGACTGCGTGCGGAAACAGCACCAGTCTCGAGTCGCTCCCCCCCATACGGAAACTGCGCCCTGCTTGGGCTTCGAACGTCGCGTAGTTTTGCTTGCGATGAATAAAACGGCCCACTTCGGTGTACACATTGACGGTGTTCCAGCTGGGCACATCGACGCGCAGGTCGGTTCCCATGCCGCCCGAATACCCCATGCGCAGCAACCAGTCGTTGCTGGACAGCGAGCCGATGCGCACGCGCCGTTCGACCGCGAGGATGAGGTTGTGATCGCTCAGCGGTTTGGCACGAATGCCGAGGGCGCCCTGGGTGGTTTCGCCGCCGGTGGGTACATCGTGGCGGCTGTAGACGGTTTGCGCTGCGCCGCCATACAGCTCCCAGAAGCGGCCGTCGCCGAACTTCTGCGGGCGCCAGTACACCTCGCTGACGAGCTGTGCCACGTCGCCATACAAGCCAGGCTGGGCACCGGCTGCGCCCAGGGAAATGCCCCGATAGCCCAGCAAGGTGTTGACACCCCAGGAGCGGTCCCGGTCGGAGATTTCGCGCCGCGTTTCATATTGCTGCTGCGGCGTCATGTCCAGCCTGCCTTCATGGACCGCGCTGATCGCCTGTTTGAAGTAGCCTATGGACTGCTCGTTCTCGGCCAGCCTGCTGGCGGCGTAGGCGCCATCGCGCAGCGCCGTGTCCGGCAGGCGGCTCTGCTCCCGTGCGCGGTTGAAGATGGACAGGGCACGGCGATCATCGCCCACGCGGATGGCCATATAGGCCAGATCGGGATCGGCGCTCTGCTGCAGCTCGGGCTCCGAGGTGGCCTGGGCAAAACGTGCTGCCGCCTCCTCGCGCCGTCCCAGTTGCAGCAGCAGATCCACCTCGCTGGACAGAGACAGGCCGCCCATTTGCAAGGCTGTCTGTGCATCGGCATTGGCCGCCTCGGTCATGCCCTGCTCGCGACGCAGACGGCTGCGCAGGGCCAGCACTTCGACGGCATCGGGTTGCAGCTGCAGGGTTTGATCGGCTTCTTCAAGCGCCTGCGCCTTCTGGCCTGCAGCCAGCAGGGCCTGCAGGCGCAGCTGGCGATAGGGCAGATGCCTGGGGTTGAGCTCTATGGCGGCAGCGGCCTTGTCTGCCGCCAGCGCATATTGCCCATCGCCATAGGCCTGATAGGCCTCCTGTGCGACCTTGTAGGCAGGGTTCGGTACTTCCTGTCCGGGCCAGATTTCGCAGCCGGGCACATCGCCGGCGCTGAAGCAGTTGACCAGGGGCAAGGGCAGCTCATAGCCGCGTGAGAGGGTTGAGGAGCGCAGGGCCTTGAGCTGCTCGCGGCGGCTGCCGACATCGGCATTGCTGCCCGTCTCCAGCGCTTGCAGCAGCCGCTGGGCTCGTTCTGTCTGGCCGGCGGCCAGTGCTGCATCCAGGGCTATCACGCCGTAGTTCTGCCGCTCCGACCGCGACAGGTGGGGGGCGGCAAGCGCTGCGTCGAAGGCCTGTTCGGAGGCCATGCCGCGACCTTGGACATGCAGGGCCACGCCCTGCAGTACCTGCAGTGCCGGATCATGCTGCAGCGCCAGCCCTTGTTCCGCCACGCGCTGTGCCTGGGCGGCCTGCCCATCCTGAAGCAGCAGGCCCAGCCATTGCAGGCGCGGTGCCAGCGCCTGCGGTGCCAGACGCACGCTGGACTCGGCATGGCGCAGGGCCTTGGCCATGTCGCCTTGCTCGCGGGCCTGCAAGGCTTGCTCGAAGGGGCGCAGGGCCTGGCGCTGACGTATGGAGGTACGCAGCATCTGCCAATCGGCGTCCGACTGCAGCTGTTTCACATTGTCCAGTCTTGCTGCACGGGCCTCGGCCTCGTCGAAGCGTCCGTTCTCCACCAGCAGATAGACCAGCAGGCGCTGGTAGTCCAGACGCGCCGGGGCCGCCGCTACGGCTTGCCTGGCCAGAGGCAAGGCCGCGGCGAAATCGCGTCGCTCGGTGGCGGCATAGGCCTGGCTGGCCTTGGCGTAGCCCGGGGGCATGGCCGGTGGCGCCGGGTTCTTGCGCGGGCGCTGCGGGGCGTCCACAGCCGGTGCTGCAGCCTTCGCAGGCTGCGCTGTCGTGGCTGCGGCAGGCGCTGCAGCGCTGGGCGCCTTGGGCACTTCCTGGGCCAAGGGGGCTGGTACGGCTTGAGGTTCGGGCTGTCTGGCCGGTACGGCGCCCTGATGCATATCGCGCAGGGCCTGGGCCAGACGCGCATCGCCGGGGTGACGCTGAAGCTGGGCCTTCAATACGGCTTCGGCCTGCGCGGGTTGGCCAAAGCGGCGATGGGCTGCAGCCAGCTGCAGGGCGATCTCGGTGTTCTCCGGTGCCAGGCGCTGAGCCTGCTGCAGCTCGGAGATGGCGCGCTGGCCATCGCCGCGCGCCATGGCCTCATACGCCTTGTCGATCCGGGGATAGACCTGAAAGCGCTGTCTGGGGCTGATATCCGGACCCAGATCCACCACCTGCGCCACTCCATCGTAAGGGGTGGCACATGCAAGGGAAAGAACCAGAATGGGGCGAGAAAGCTTCATATATTGGCACCTAGGCAGCAACGGAAACGATCGGGGCGGCATCAAGGCGGCGCAGAAGCTGCGCCATGGTGACCTGCAACTGTTGTTGCAGGCGCAGAGCTTCATCCAGCGTGGCCTGCGTCAACGCCCCCTGGTTCACCAGGAACAGGCCCAGGCTGTCATCGCTTTGCTCATGCCTGAGCAGCAAGGCATTCAGCACGGCCGTGTCGATGCGGCCCAGGGCTTGCAGCACTTCGCCCAGCATCAGCTGTCGCGACACATAGAATTTCCACAGCTCTTTCGCCTGCTCGGCGGATACGCGCTTGCGTTCCACGGCCCAGGCAAGCAGTTCGCGAGCCGGCTCCCCATGCTGTCTTGCATACAGACGCCGCAGCTCGACCGTGACCTCTCCCTTGGGGGCAATGAGGTAGCGCACAGGCCTCTCGAGCTTGCGCTCCAGGGCCGCGTGCGAGACCGGGTCTATGACCGACTCGCTGGCCAGGACCAGCGTCTTTCCCTCCTCGCGCAGCGGCACCACGCTGTAATGCAGTGCCAGATGTGCCGGCAGCAGCGCCGCGACCTCGTCGGGGATCAGGCGCTCTCCCAGGAACTCCCAGGAAACGCCGGCCTGCTGGGCCACTGCAGCGGCCAGCTGTGCGGTGCTGATCAGGTCCTTGTGCACCAGCGCACTGCCCAGACGCAGGCCCGGAGTGGGGCGCACCAGGGCCTCCTGCAACTGGCTCTCGGTCAAGGCGCCTTGCGCGATCAGTATCTGCCCCAGGGGCTGGCGCAGTCGGGGTCCCTCTCCCAGCATGGGAAAGTCATGGTCGGTCTTGGCCCAGGCCATGCGCCGGATATCCTTGGCCTGCAGCGCCTGGGCGATGGCCCGCCAGTTGGCCAGAAAGTTCACCAGATTGCCCCACAGCAGGCGCGGAAGCGACATCAGTCCCTGGACGATGCCGTAGTAGCTGGTGACGAAGAACATGCGCTGGGCAATGCGGTTGAGCATCAGCACGAAGTTCGCGGCCAGCAGCGCGTACAGCCACCAGTCACCCTGGAAGATGGAGAGAAACCGGTAGCTGTCCGGTACCAGGCGCTGGTAGAGCCAGATGGCAATCAGCTGCATCGCCAGCAGCATGGCCAGGAAGCTGGCGAAATTGGTCAGAGCTCCCTTGCGGTCACGCCAGAGAAAATAGTTCAGCACGCCGCTATTGGTCCAGCGCAGGGTCTTGAAGCCCTGGATCACGATGCCGGTGATCCAGCGGGACTTCTGTCGCACCGCCGCATTCAGCGTATCGGGGAAGAATTCCCGCACGCAGATGACGCTGGCTTCGCGCGCGCTGCGCCCGGGTCGGCGTGGCTGGTCGGGATCGGCCGGCTGGTCCGCATCGTGCACGGGAAAGCGCACGAAGATCTCGCGCATGCCCAGCTGCTTGAGCCGGAAGCCGATGTCGTAGTCCTCGGTCAGGCTCTGGGTGTCGAAGGCCACGCCGTCGCCGAGCTCCAGCAGCGCCGTGATGGCGCGGCGGCTGAAGCAGGTGCCGACGCCGGCGCTGGGCACCTGGCCCACCATGGCCTCGCGTACCACGATGTCCTTGGCATGCAGCTCGGCAAACTCGTCCAGGTAATGCCCGCCGGTGAATTCGCGCAGCGGTCGCTCCAGGGGGTAGACCGGCAGCTGGATCAGATCCTTGCGATCCACGAGGAAATTGAACAGCCTCAGCTCCAGCTTGGACAGCACGTCTTCCGAGTCATGCAGGATGAAGCCCGCAAACTCGATGCCCGAGCGCTGCTCGAACTGGAAGATGGCATCAAGCACATTGTTGAGGCAGTCGGCCTTGCTGGTCGGCCCGGGGCGGGCGCAGACCACGCTGTGCACATTCGGGAAATGGGCTCTGACCTGCTCCACATCGGCATGGGTCTGGGGATCGTTGGGGTAGGTGCCGATGAAGATGTGGTAGTTCTCGTAGTCCAGCGTGGTGGCTGCCAGCTGCGCCATCTTGCCGATCACGCCATGCTCCTGCCAGGCGGGCACCATGATGGCCAGCGGCTTCTCGTCCACGCCCAGCAAGGCCTTGTAATTCATCTGCTCATGGCGCGAGTACACGGTCACTGCACGCCAGGCGCGTCGCACCCAGTACATGAGGTCGATGAACAGGTCGTCCAGGCCGCTGATGAAAATCACCACGGCGATGACGATGGCGATGCTCTTGAGCACATAGAGGTAGGCGGTGAACAGGTCAAGCCAGGACATGGGGCGTCCTTTCCCTGGCTTGCTGTGCCAGACCTGCATGCTCGGGCCTAAGCATCTGCTGCAGTCTTTTTTCGGTGCGCTGCGCTGCAGTCCCGTCGCCGAACGGGTTGGAGCTGGCCTGCATGTGGCGATACGCGGCATCGTCATGCATCAGCTGGCGCACGGACTGCACGATCTTGCTCCTGTCTGCGCCCACCAGGGCGGCGCAGCCAGCTTCCAGAACTTCGGGGCGCTCGGTTTCGTCGCGCAACACCAGCACCGGCACCTTGAAGGTGGGTGCTTCCTCCTGCAGCCCGCCCGAATCGGTCAGCACCAGCCAGGCATCGGCCAGGGCCTGCTGCATGGCCAGATAGTCCAGAGGCTCCGTCAGCTTGATATTGGGCAGTCCGCCCAGCAGCCGATGGACGGGCTCCTTGACCACCGGATTGAGGTGGACCGGGAACAGCACCGGCACCTGGGGAAACTCGCGCGCGATATCGGCAATGGCTTCGCACACATGGTCCACATCGGGGCCCCAGTTCTCGCGCCGGTGCATGGTGACCAGGATATGGCCTCGGCCCTGCATGCGGCGCTGGATGTGGTGATGCTGGCTGGCCCATAGCTGGGCATCGACGACGGTGTTGCCCGTCAGCTCGATATTTTCCGTGGCCACGTTTTCGCGCTCCAGCGCCTGCTGGGCTCTCAGCGTGGGGGCCAGATGCAGGCTGGCAATGCGCCCTATCATCTGCCGCAGACCTTCCTCGGGAAAAGGGCGGTGCAGGTTGTAGGTGCGCAGGCCGGCCTCGACATGGACGACCGGCACCTTGCGGTAGAAGCCGGCCAATGCCCCCTGGAAAGCACTCTCGGTGTCGCCCTGCACGATCACCGCCTCGCAGGCCGTTTCCATCAGCACGGATTCCAGTTGTGTGCGGCAGCCGGTGGCGAACTCCAGCAGCGAACTGCCTTGTCTTTGCAGCACATGGTCGGGCTGGATATGAAAGCACTCCAGCATCTGAGCGGCCATATCGCCATGCTGGCCGGTGTGCAGCCAGATGGGCCTGGCCCATGGCGACTGCTTCAAGGCGTGGTAGACGGGGGCCAGCTTGATGATTTCAGGCCTGGTCCCGGACACGATGAGCAACTGTGCGATATCCGGCTGTGCGCGAAGAGTCCCGGAGTCCTGATTCATGGCGTTCTCCCTTGAGTCAATCGGTAACAGACGTTTTCCATTCGTACCTGCTCAAAAATCATCTTTCACGCGCTGCTTTGGGTATGTCAGCCAGCTCCTCGTGCTGGCTGCGACCGGATCCGGCTTTCTCTATGGCATGAGCGAAGCCGTCGCGTCGGCGGACTAACCATCCCTGGCTGCGGAGACCAGCCGTTCGGCGCAGCGGCTGGCCTGATCGCCATCCTGTGCTTCCACCATCACATGCAGCATCGGCTCCGTGCCGCTGTGCCGCACCAGAACCCGTCCGGTGGAGCCCAGCTCCGCCTCGACCTGCGCCTGTACCCGTGCCAGCAAGGCATTGCTGCGCCAATCGCGCTCCGGCGGCAAGTGCACGTTGAGCAATGCCTGGGGATAGAGCTGCACCGGCAACAGCCATTGCGACAGCGTGCGGCCGGTGCGCACGCAGGCCTGCAATATCTGCAGCGCGTTGACCAGACCGTCGCCCGTGCTGTGCCGGTCAAGGATCAGCAGATGGCCAGAACCCTCGCCGCCGAAGGTCCAGCCCCGGCGGCTGAGCTCCTCGAGCACGTAGCGGTCACCGACCTTGGTACGCATGAAATCCACATCCAGCAGCCCGAAGGCCTGCTCCACGGCCATATTCGTCATCAGCGTGCCGACCGCGCCCGCAATACTCTCGTCATGCTCCAGGCGATCCGCGACGACCAGGTACAGCAACTCGTCCCCGTTGTAGAGCCGCCCGGCCGCATCCACGACCAGCAGGCGATCGGCATCGCCATCCAGAGCGATGCCGAAATCCGCACCGCAACCCGAGACGGTGGTGGCCAGTAGTTCAGGGTGAGCGGCTCCTGCGCCCTGGTTGATATTCAGACCATCGGGAGCGCAGCCGATGGCTACCACCTCGGCGCCGAGTTCATGAAAGACCATGGGCGCAATCTGATAGGCCGCGCCATGGCCTGCATCGACCACGATCTTCAGTCCGCGCAAGGTGAACGCATGGTCGCAGGTGCTCTTGCAGAACTCGATGTAGCGGCCGGCGGCGTCATCGAGGACCTGCGTTTTTCCGAGCGCGATCGCCGAGACCCAGTGCGGCTCGTCGAGCAGCATCTGCTCGACGGCCACTTCCCAGACATAGGGCAGCTTGGTGCCTTTGGCGCTGAAGAACTTGATGCCGTTGTCTTCGAAGGTGTTGTGGCTGGCGCTGATCACCACCCCCAGACTGGCCCGCAAGGCGCGTGTGAGGTAGGCCACGCCCGGTGTGGGCAGCGTGCCCACCAGCATCACATTCACTCCTGCGGAATTGAAGCCCGACACCAGCGCGCTTTCGAGCATATGGCCCGAGATGCGCGTGTCCTTGCCAATCAGCACGGTCGGGCGCTCTTCACTGCGGTGAAGCATCCGTCCGACCACATGGGCCAGGTGCAAGGCGAAGTCCGGCGTAATCGGGAAGTACCCAGCCCGCCCACGAATTCCGTCGGTACCGAAATATTGGCGTCTCATATCCATGATGATCACCTGCGCTTGAGTACGGTCATCGAGCGGGATGGCATTCCGATTCCGCCCATTGATTCAGAGGAATGTGGATTTAAAAATACTAAAACTATTGATTTATTTTTTTCATAGTTTCACTAATAAAAACAATCCAAACAAGAACGCCGCGTAAAAAATAACATCTTTTTACGTTATGTATATCTGGAAGCTAAATTGGTTTTCTATTTACATGATTCAGGGTATGCACGTCAGGGCCGAAAAATGGCTTGCAATCAAGCCAGGCTTGGCCTGGCGAGGGTTTTCGAAGTCCTGACCGATGCGGTGTCCTGCCGCATGGCTGCCGTCCATGGTCGGTAACAGGGTTTCTGTTATCGGGCTGGCCGGACATGGACGATGGCCCCGTGCCTGACAGTTAATAAGTGCTGGCGTACTGGTTTCGATAAGAAACAAAAGCTGAAAGTCCTGAATTTCGAAGCCGGCTCTGGGTTTTCTGTTACTCAATTGGAAGCAGCAGGAATCGGTGAATCCCAATGCCCCTGGCCGGTTTCTGAACCTGCGTGTTTCCAATCGTTCAGAAAATGGCCTGTGATCGGGTGGCGATGCAATGGTGCCGGCCCGCTTTCCGGCCCGGACGGTTTGCGCGGTGTGCAATGCCTGCACGGCAGGGCTGCGCAAGGGGATGGATGTCCAGGGCGGAGGCGGGGCCGTGGTATCTTTGGCCCCCTTGTTCCTAGATATTCCGAGACTTGTCCATGCTTGCCAAACGCATCATTCCCTGCCTTGACGTGACCGGCGGCCGCGTGGTCAAGGGCGTCAATTTTCTGGAGCTGCGTGATGCGGGCGACCCGGTGGAGATTGCCGCGCGCTACAACGCCCAGGGTGCGGACGAGCTGACTTTCCTGGACATCACGGCCACCAGCGATGGCCGTGACCTGATCCTGCCCATCATCGAGGCCGTGGCTTCGCAGGTCTTCATTCCGCTGACCGTGGGCGGTGGCGTGCGCAGCGTGGAAGATGTGCGCCGCCTGCTCAATGCCGGAGCCGACAAGACCAGCTTCAACTCCGCAGCCATTGCCAACCCGGACACCATCAATGCCTGCAGCGACAAGTACGGCGCGCAATGCATCGTGGTGGCCATTGACGCCAAGCGCCGCACGCCCGAGGACGAGCAGCGCATCGGCCCCGGCGGCACGCCCATGGGGCCGGGCTGGGATGTGTACAGCCACGGCGGGCGCAAGAACGTGGGGCTGGATGTGGTGCGTTGGGCCGAGGAGATGGCCAGGCGCGGTGCCGGCGAGATCTTGCTGACCAGCATGGACAAGGACGGCACCAAGAGCGGCTTCGATCTGAAGCTCACGCGTGCCGTGGCCGATGCCGTGGCCGTGCCCGTGATCGCCTCGGGCGGTGTCGGCAATCTGGAAGATCTGGCCGATGGCGTGACCATTGGCGGCGCCGATGCCGTGCTGGCTGCCAGCATCTTCCACTACGGCGAGTACACCGTGCAGCAGGCCAAGGAATGCATGCGCGCACGCGGCATTCCCGTGCGTTTATAAGATTATTTTGAGAGCGGCTTGCGCAGGGTACAAGCGGCTTTCCATATGTTTTGTGGTTGAAATAAGCTGCTGGCCTGCGCTGGCTGCTATACAAAACAAAGGTCTGCAATGAGCTGGCTGGATCAGGTCAAATGGGATGCGCAGGGGCTGGTGCCCGTGATTGCACAGGAGCAAAGCAGTGGCGACGTGGTCATGTTCGCCTGGATGAACCGCGAGGCACTGGAGAAGACCGCCGAGCTGGGGCGTGCCGTCTACTTCAGCCGCTCGCGCAACAAGCTGTGGTTCAAGGGTGAGGAGTCCGGCCATGTGCAGACCGTGCACGAGATGCGCATCGACTGCGACAACGACGTGGTTTTGCTCAAGATCACGCAAGAGGGGCATGATCCCGGTATCGCCTGCCATACCGGTCGCCACTCCTGCTTCTACAGCGTGTTCAAGGACGGACAGTGGCTGGCTGTCGATCCGGTCTTGAAAGATCCTGCTTCCATCTATAAATAAAGTCATGTCTGAACAAAACACCGCGTCGGTCGAGGGCGCACTGGCCCGTCTGGCCGCCGTGATCGAAAGCCGCAAGGTCGCCAATGGTGGTGACCCCGAAAAAAGCTATGTCGCGCGCCTGCTGCACAAGGGGCCCGACGCCTTTCTGAAGAAGATCGGCGAAGAGGCCACCGAAGTCGTGATGGCCGCCAAGGATGTCGATCATGGCGCGGACAAGGGCAAGATCCTCTATGAAGTGGCTGATCTGTGGTTTCACTCCATGATTGCGCTGTCGCACTACGGCCTGACACCCGCAGAGGTGGTGGCCGAGCTGGAGCGCCGCGAGGGCACCAGCGGTCTGGAGGAAAAAGCCCTGCGCAAGGCCCAGGAACGCGCTGCTCAGGAAGGGGCGGCCAAGTAACAAGGAAGCACGAATGAATGACGATCGCGACATCATCGATGTAGGCCCCGGCGGCTCTGCCGAGGTCGAGGGCCTGAAGGCCTGGGGCTGGGTCAGCTATCTGCTCCACCTGATCGTGGCCGTGGCCGCGGTGCTGCCGGGCGCGCAGGTCAGCGTGCTGCTGTTGCTGATTGCGGTTGTCATCGATCTGGTCAAGCGCGACGATGCGCGCGGCACCTGGCAGGAGAGCCATTTTTCCTGGCGTCTGCGCAGCGTGCTCTGGGCCATCGTGCTCTATGCGGTGACCTTCCCGTTCTTCCTGCTGGGCCTCCTGATCTTCAACCCTGCCTGGGTGTTGATCTCCATCTGGTTCCTCTACCGCATCGTCAGCGGCATGATCGCCATGAACAAGAATCGCGCGATCCGCTCCTGAGCCGGTTTTGCCCGACATCGAAGCCCCCGCTTTACGGCCGGGGCTTTTTTGTTTTGGCAAGCGGTTTTGCTGCACTGCAACAGATTCGGGCCGGCAGGCTGACACGGGTGCCGGGCCTGTGCAATGCTCGCGGTGCTGGATAAGCTGCGGAAATTGCGCAGATTCGCTGGATATGTCCGCTGTGCGTTCGCAGCGACAGTTCCAAGCCCCTTACCTGGTTCCTCAACCTTCACAGGATCGTGCCATGGCTGCAGAGACTTCCCACACCCTCAACCTGGCCCTGCAGGGCGGGGGATCGCATGGCGCGCTGACCTGGGGCGTGCTGGATGCATTGCTCGACGATGACGGCCTGATCTTTGAAGGCATCAGCGGCACCAGTGCCGGTGCCATGAATGCCGTGGCGCTGGCCCATGGCTTCGCGCAGGCGGCTGCGCAGGAAAAGAATCTGGACGATGCCCGTTACCTCGGGCGTCAGCTGGCGCGCCAGTCTCTGCGCGAGCTGTGGGAGGGCGTGGGCACCATGGGCAGTGTGGGCAAGATGTTCTGGGCTGCACCGCTGCCGGGTAGCAAGCAGTTCATGGGGGTGCTCAACCAGTTTCTGTCGCCCTATCAGACCAATCCGCTCAATATCAACCCGCTGCGGCAGCTGCTCACACGGGTGGTGGATTTCGAGACGCTGGCCCATCCCGCTCATCCTGGCGTGGTGCCCAAGCTCTTCATCTGCGCCACCAACGTGCGCACGGGCGGCGGCAAGATCTTCAAGGGCGAGCAGGTGACGGCAGACGCCATCATGGCCTCGGCCTGCCTGCCGCAGCTGTTCAAGGCGGTGGAGATTGACGGAGAGTGCTACTGGGATGGCGGGTTCTCGGGCAATCCGGCCCTGTATCCGCTGATCTACGAGACCCGGAGCCGCGACATCCTGCTGGTGCAGATCAATCCCAAGGAGTCCGATGTTTCGCCCGATACGGCCCGCGAGATCATGGACCGCATGAACGAGATCACCTTCAACGCCAGCTTGCTGGCCGAGCTGCGGGCCATCGAGTTCGTGGTCAAGCTGCTGGAGCAAAAGCGTCTGGACCCGGAGCGCTACAAGCATGTGCTGATGCACCGCATCGACGGCGGCTCGGTGCTCAAACCCTTTGGCGCCTCTAGCAAGGTGCGCGCAGACATGGGCATGGTGCGCAAGCTGTTCGAGCTGGGGCGCGAGCGCGGCCAGCAATGGCTGCAGCTCAACCGCGCGCACCTTGGCGTCAAGCAGACGCTGCGATTCAACGAGAATAGGGGATAGCCTCCGCAGGGGGCACGCCATTGCCTGCTTTCTGGCTTCCCGGGCCATGGGTAGGGCAGGGCGTCCGGAGTACTGAACCGTAGAGATACCAGAGACCATGCACGACCACGATTACGACGCCAATTGCATTTTCTGCCGCATCGCCAAGGGGGAGATTCCTTCGCGCAAGGTCTATGAAGACGAGGAGCTGTTCGCCTTCCATGACATCCACCCCGGTGCGCCCGTGCACTTTCTGCTGATTCCCAAGAAGCACATCCGCTCCATGGCCCAGGTTGGCGCCGGGGATGCGCCCCTGCTGGGCCGCATGATGGCGCTGGCTCCCCAACTGGCGCTGGAGCAGGGCTGCAACCCTTATCCCGATGGCGGTTTCCGCATCGTGGTCAACACCGGCAGCGAAGGCGGCCAGGAAGTGCACCATCTGCACCTGCATGTCATGGGCGGTCCGCGCCCCTGGCTCAAGGGCTGATCAGGCGGCGCAGCGGGCCTGCACGCGGCGATAGAGCTGTGCGCTGCAGGCTTTTTGGGTGATTGATTCGTATCTGTCACAAGCCCCGTCTAAAATGGTTTGCAATTTCTAGGAGATTCTCATGGGCTCGTTTTCTATCTGGCACTGGGCGATCGTGCTGCTCATCGTGGTTCTGGTGTTCGGCACCAAGAAGCTCAAGAACATCGGCTCCGACCTGGGCGGCGCCGTCAAGGGCTTCAAGGACGGCATGAAGGACGGCGCGACTGACGCCGACGCCAACGCTGCGACCGGCCAAGTGGCCAACCAGCAGGCCGCCGAAAAGGCCACCATCGACGTGGAAGCCAAGCAAAAGAGCTGATCGCGGCAGGACTGACATTTAGATGTTTGATATTGGCCTGTCCAAAATGGCGCTGATCGGTGCCGTGGCCCTGGTGGTCATCGGTCCCGAGAAGCTGCCGCGCGTGGCCCGCATGGTGGGCACCTTGCTTGGCAGGGCACAGCGCTATGTGTCCGACGTCAAGGCCGAGGTCAACCGCTCCATGGAGCTCGATGAGCTGCGCAAGATGAAGGACACGGTCGAGACCGCCGCGCGGGACGTGGAGTCCAGCATGCGCAATCAGGCCTCTGATCTTGAAAAGGACTGGAGCGATGCGACCAAGGACCTGCGCGACGACTCGAACATGACTTCGGCTTCGTCCTTCGGCTCCTATGACGCAGAAGGTGGCTACACCGGTCTGGATACGCACAGCAGCGTGGTGCCCAGCTACCGCCATCCGCGCAAGAACTGGCGCGTCAAGCGCGGAGCCGTGCCTCAGTGGTACAAGGCCCGTGCCGGGGTACGTAGCAAGGTCCAGTCGGGTGCGGCACGCGTGGCGCGCTTTCGCCCCAAGAAGTTCCATTGAACATGCAGCTCAGCAGCCTGCCGGCCGCAAGGTCGGCCATGGCCGACCCCAGGGGGCCGGCTTGGCTGCCCGCATGTCGCTCTTTGCCCGTGATTCACGGGCGTTGTTGTTTCTCAAGCGTGTGGAGCCGATCGGGCTCCGGCGCGGTTTTGCACCATGTCCGAACCCTCTAAAGAAGACGAACTCGCCGGTACGGAGCAGCCGTTTGTCCAGCACCTGATGGAGCTGCGTGATCGCCTGCTCTACAGCCTGTATGGCGTTTTGATCGGCGTAGGGCTGCTGATGTTCTGGCCGGGCCCCGACGGCCTGATCGACTTCATCGCCCTGCCCATCAAGGAGCACATGCCGCCCGGCGCCAAGCTGATTGCGGTGGGCGTTTTCTCGCCCTTCTTCGTGCCGCTCAAGGTGTTGATGATGGTGGCCGTGCTGCTGGCGCTGCCCTGGATCATGTACCAGATCTGGGCCTTTGTTGCGCCGGGTCTGTACAGCCACGAGAAGAAGTTCGCCCTGCCGCTGATCATGTTCGGCAGCCTGCTGGCTTATGCCGGCATTGCCTTCGTACAGTTCTTTGTGCTGGGCAATATGTTCAAGTTCATCCAGCACTTCACGCCGGCCAGCGTGGCGGCCACGCCCGACATCGCCTCGTATGTGGAAGCGATTCTCTCGCTCTACATCGCGTTTGCGGCGGCCTTTCAGGTGCCCATCGTGGTAATGCTGCTGGTGCGCTTTGGTCTGGTGGAGATCGAGAAGCTCAAGGCCTTCCGCGGCTATTTCGTGGTGCTGGCCTTCGTGATTGCTGCCGTCATCACGCCGCCCGATGTGATCTCCCAGCTGGCCCTGGCCTTGCCCATGTGCCTGCTCTACGAGATCGGCATTCTGGGGGCCGGCTGGTTCAGCAGGGTATCGCGTGCGCCCGATGCCGAGGACGGTACGGGCACGGAAGTGGAGAAATCCACGGACGGCCACTGATCTTCGTCTCCGACTCCTGGCAAAGCCCTTGAAGTGATTCAAGGGCTTTTGTTTTGATAGCTGTCAGCGCTTTACCTGCAAGCGTTTGAGCCGTATTCCTGATGATCTGTGATGGCGCGCTGCAGCCTGCAACCGGCCGCAGCATGAAAAAAGCCAGCGACGGGCGCTGGCTGGTGTGGTTGGCGGTAGCGTCCGTCAACGGCGGGGGCGGCTCTGCTGCTGCAGGGTGCTGGCTGCAGGGCGGGCGCCCGGAGTGATGTTCAGCACCACTTCGCTGTCGCCGCGGCGCACATCGAACTTGGCGGCTTCGCCGGGCTTGAGCGAGGCCACGGCCGTCAGCAGCTCGGAGACATTGCGGGTCGCGGTCTCGCCCACCTTGACGATCACATCGCCAGGACGCATGCCGGCCTGGGCGGCGGGGCCGGCCTGCAGCACGCCGGTGATGATGACGCCGGCATCGGCCTTGACGCCAAAGGTCTCGGCCAGCTCGGGCGAGAGTTCATTGGGCTCCACGCCGATCCAGCCGCGTGTGACCTTGCCGTCCTTGACGATGCCGTCCAGCACCATCTTGGCCGTGGAGACGGGAATCGCGAAACCGATGCCCATGCTGCCGCCCGAGCGTGAGTAGATGGCCGTGTTGATGCCCAGCAGATTGCCGTTGGCATCCACCAGGGCACCGCCGGAGTTGCCAGGGTTGATGGCGGCATCGGTCTGGATGAAGTTCTCGAAGGTGTTGATGCCCAGCTGGCTGCGGCCCAGAGCGCTGACGATGCCGCTGGTCACGGTCTGCCCCACACCGAAGGGGTTGCCGATGGCAAGCACGCGGTCGCCCACGGCGACCTGGTCGGAGTTGCCCAGCACGATGACGGGCAGCTTGTCGAGCTCGACCTTGAGAATGGCCAGATCGGTCTCGGGGTCCGTGCCGATGACCTTGGCCTTGGCCTGCCGGCTGTCGGTCAGCGTGACCTCGATATCGTCGGCGCCTTCCACCACATGGTTGTTGGTGAGGATGTAGCCATCTTGACTGATGATGACGCCGCTGCCCAAACCAGATTGCTCCTGCGGGCCCTGATCGCCAAAGAAGAACTGGAACCAGGGATCGTTGGCGCGTGGGTGGCGGACCGCCTTGCTCGTGTTGATGCTGACCACGGCGGGCGAGGCCTTGCGTGCGGCTGGCGCAAAGCTGCCCGGGGCGACTTCACCCGCCGGGGCAGTGGGGGCCTGCAGCAGCGAAACCCCGGCATTGCTGCGAATGTTTCCGCGCTGAAGCCAAGTGGGCTGTAGGGTAGCCACTACAAAATAGATAGCCACCAGCACGGTGACGACCTGCGAAAACAGCAACCAGGTGCGTTTCATGTAATGCGTATAGGTAGTAAGGAGAACAAGCCCACATTGTGAA
Source organism: Comamonas testosteroni TK102 (assembly GCF_000739375.1). Classification (NCBI taxonomy): domain Bacteria; kingdom Pseudomonadati; phylum Pseudomonadota; class Betaproteobacteria; order Burkholderiales; family Comamonadaceae; genus Comamonas; species Comamonas testosteroni. Next base: position 879,739 of record NZ_CP006704.1, read on the forward strand.
GCATGGCTGCACCGGGCGTCGAAGCGAACATTTGCTTGCGCGCAATTGCATAACGCAAAGCTTTGCAGATTGCAGGAGCGATGGCTATAGGACTGTAGGCATCTAAAGTTTTGCACGGCCAGAAGCCATGAGTGAAAACCCTAGAATGTTTTTTCGACTGCGCTTACGCCGCCGTGACTGCCCACAAGGTGCTCATATTCGGCCTGGTGTGGCTTTGCATCTGAAGCCCGCTGCAATCGGTATGCCACTGCACGTTGACCCGTGATCAGCGGCCTTATCCGCGCTGTCCTGTTGTTCGATCTGGGAAACACCATGACTACGCTTGACCACGCTGCATCGGCCAAAGCGCCGGCTGCTGCGAAGAATCGCCTCCTGAACCGGGAGGACTACAAGACCCTGGGCTTATCGGCCCTGGGCGGAACGCTGGAGTTTTATGACTTTGTGGTGTTCGTCTTTTTTGCCAATGTGATCGGCAGCCTGTTCTTTCCGGCTTCGCTGCCCGAGTGGATGCGCCAGCTGCAGACGCTGGGCATTTTCGCGGCCGGCTACCTGGCACGACCCATCGGCGGCATCTTGATTGCCCACTTCGGCGACATCCTGGGCCGCAAGAAAATGTTCACGCTGTCGGTGTTCCTGATGGCCGTGCCCACGCTGGTCATCGGCCTGCTGCCGACCTATGAAACCATAGGCCTTGCCGCTCCCATCCTGCTGCTGCTGATGCGCGTGATGCAAGGTGCTGCCATCGGCGGTGAAATGCCTGGTGCCTGGGTGTTCGTGGCCGAGCATGCGCCCGAAAAGCGCTACGGCTTCGCCATCGGCGCACTGACTTCCGGCATTACCGGCGGTATTTTCCTGGGCTCCATCATCGGGGTCTGGCTCAACAGCACCTACAGCCAGGGCGAGATCCACGACTGGGCCTGGCGCCTGCCCTTCATCCTGGGCGGTGTCTTCGGTCTGGTGTCGGTGTATCTGCGCAAGTTCCTGCACGAGACCCCCATCTTCCAGGAGCTGCAGGCCCGCAAGGCCGCTGACCGCGAACTGCCGATCAAGACCATCTTGCGCGACCACCGCGAAGCCTGTGTTGTCGTGGCGCTGATGACCTGGGTGCTGTCCACGGCGATTGTGGTGGTGATTCTGTTCACGCCGGCCTATCTGCAGAAGGTGTTCCACATCGAGCCTGCCATGGCCCTGAAGGCCAATGCCGTGGCGACCGTGACGCTGACCATAGGCTGCGTGTTCTGGGGCTGGCTGTCCGACAGGATCGGCACCAAGCTGACCATGCTCGTCGGCTGGGGCGGCATGACGGCCACGGCCTATCTGTTCTACCTGAACCTGCCGGGCAACGAGGCGTCCCTGATCTGCAACTATGCGACCGTGGGCTTCTTCGTGGGCTCCATCTCGCTGCTGCCCGTGGTGGGCGTGCGGGCCTTCCCGCCCGAAGTGCGCTTTACCGGTCTGTCCTTTTCCTACAACATGGCCTATGCCGTGTTCGGCGGCCTGACTCCCATGCTGGTGTCCGTGTGGCAGCAGGTGGACGTGATGGCTCCTGCCCACTATGTGGCGGCCATGGGCGTGCTGGGCATGGCCATGGGCTTCTGGCCGCTGGCCTGCAAGGGCTGGCAGCCGCGCAAGGGGTGAGCCTGCACAGGCGGATGAGAAAAGGCAGTCAGCAGTGGTTGCCTTTTTTTTCGCTGCTCGCGCGTTTGCGACGGCGCGGCTGCATGACGGGCGCGGACACGGTGCTCAGCACCATGTCGGCAAAAGCGCTGCCGCCCGCCGATATATGGTTGCGCATGGCCTCGGCAGCGACTTCACTGTGGCCCGCCAGAATGGCGGCCACCACGGTTTCATGCTCGGCCTGGGAGTGCAGCAGGCGCTCCGGCTTTTCAAACATCTTGCTGCGATACGGCGCGACCCTGAGTCTGGCCTCGCGCGTCTGTTCGACGATAAAGGTGTTTCCGCTAGACTGATATATCAAATCATGCAGTCTGGCATTCGCCTGTTCGTAGCCAATGGAATCGGCTTTCTGGGCATGTGCAGCGGTCTGCGCCAGAGCGGCTTGCAGCAGCGTTCTCTGCTCGGCGTTGATGCGCCGGGCCGCAAGGCGCGCCAGCACGCCTTCCAGCTCGGCGAGCCCTTCCATCATCGCTATCAGCTCGCGGGGATCGAGGTGGCGCACGTAGATGCCCACGCGTGGAAGAATGCTCACCATCCCCTTGGCGGACAGCAGCAGCAAGGCCTCGCGGACCGGCGTGCGTGAAGCCTGGAAGCGCTCGCACAGTGCCTGTTCGTCGATGCCGGCACCCGGTCGCAATGCGCCGCTGCGCAGGTCTTGCTCCAGTGCCAGCCGGATGCGGTCCTGCATGCTGAGCGCGTCTAGGGTTTCTGCCGTTGGTGGATGTTTGGGGTTCATTGTTCAATATTAGATATATCTATTTATATTTCTGATACGCATGAATCCAAGACTGCATGTCCAAGACCGTGTTGCAACCATCACGCTCCAGCGCCCCACGGTGGCGAACCGTCTGGCGCCCGATGATTTGCCGGTGCTCATTGAATGCATAGCATGCGTCAATCAGAGGGAGGATGTGCGGGTGCTGGTATTGCGTAGCGAAGGCAAGCATTTCTGCAGTGGCTACGATATATCACAAATCGAAAACAGCCAGAGCGAAGGCAGCAGCTTCGGCGAGATGGTGGATGCGGTGGAGCAGTGCCGTGCGGTGACCATAGTCGCCATCCAGGGCGGCGTGTATGGCGGCGCGACCGATCTGGCGCTGGCTTGCGACTTTCGCGTGGGCTCGATGGCGGCGGACATGTTCATGCCCGCAGCAAGGCTGGGCCTGCATTTCTACACCTCGGGGCTGGAGCGCTATGTCAGCCGTCTGGGGCTCGATACCGCCAAGCGCCTGTTTCTGACCTGCGAGCGCCTGGATGCCGAGCAGATGAAGGCCTGCGGCTTTTTGACGCATCTGGTGGCGCAAACGGAGCTCGACGAGACCGTGGCGAATCTGGCCGGGACGCTGGCAGCGATGGCGCCCTTGCCCCTGTCCGGCATGAAGAAACACCTGAACCTGATTGCCTGCGGCCGTCAAGACCGCGAGGCGATTGCGCGCGACGTGCAGCGCTCGATCGAGTCCGTGGATCTGCGTGAAGGCGGTCTGGCCTGGCGCGAGAAGCGCGTACCGGTTTTCAAAGGCCGCTAGCGCCGCACTGGCGCCGAAGAAAAACAGCCCCACCTTCCATCAAGGAGACAAGCATGTTCAAGAAAGCATTGGTATCGGCCTGCCTGCTGAGCGCCAGCGCCTTGGCACTGGCGGACGCCTACCCGTCGCGCCCCATCACGCTGATGGTGGGCTTTCCGCCCGGCGGCGGTGCCGACGCGGTGGCGCGCATCGTCAGCGAGAAGCTGGGGCGGGTGTTGAACCAGGCGGTGCTGGTGGATAACCGCCCCGGCGCAGGCACGACGATTGCGTCGGATCTGGTGGCGCGGGCGCCTGCGGACGGCTATACCTTGCTGCTGGGTTCGGCCAATCTCTACGGCACGGACCAGATTCTCTACAAGAGTGCGCGCTATGACGGTGTCAAAAGTTTCACGCCCATCATGCGCTGGAGCGATTCGCCGATGCTGCTGGCGGTGAAAAAGGACTTTCCCGAGAAATCCGTGGCCGGCCTGATAGAGCGGGCGCGCAAGAACCCCGGCAAGCTCAGCTATTCCTCGTCTGGCACGGGCGTGGTCACGCATCTGGCAGGGGCTTCGTTTGCACATGCCGCCGGCATCGACATGCTGCATGTGCCGTTCAAGGGCGGCGCGCCGTCGATTCAGGCCGTGGGTGCGGGCGATGTGGACATGACCTTCGGCACGCCGCCTTCGGTGATGCCGATGGCCGCTGGCGGCAAGCTGCGCATCATGGCCGTGACGACGGCCCAGCGTTCGCAGCTGTTCCCCGATCTGCCGGCCATGCAGGAGTCCGGCATCGATGGGGCGGACTTCACGCTCTGGTTCGGTCTGTACGGGCCGGCCAAGCTGCCCAGGGAGATCACGCAAAAACTGTTTGAGGCCAGCCGTCAGGCCTTGAGCGACCCGGAAGTCAAGGCCAAGCTCGAAAAGCAAGGCGTTGTGGCCTATCCCTCGGCATCGCCCCAGGAGTTCGAGACCTGGGCCCAGGCCGACGGCAAGAAGCAAAAAGTCGTTGCCGAGCGCGCCATGGCCGGGCAATGAAGCGGTTTCCAGCAAAGAGAGTTATCCATATGTCTGACATGAATATGTTCGTCGCACTGCGCGCCGCATTCCCGGCCGATCTGGACGAAGTCGCCATCGAGGTCGTATCGCACGAGGTTCAGGCCGATGCGCCGCTTCTCTATACCTGGCGCGACCTGGACCGCATGAGCGCACGCATGGCGAATTGGCTGGCTTCGCTCGGTCTGCCCGCCGGCAGTCGTATTGCGGTGCAGGTGGAAAAGTCGGTCGAGGCGCTGATGCTGTACCTGGCCACATTGCGGGCGGGCCATGTGTTCTTGCCGCTCAATACCGCCTACCAGAGCGCCGAGATCGAATATTTCATCGGCAATGCCGAGCCCGCCGTGGTGGTGTGCACGCCCGGCAATGCGCACTGGGTGGCAAAGGTGGCTGCAGCCTGCGGCACGCAGCATGTCTTCACGCTGGGTGAAGCGCAGGACGGCAGCCTGCTGGAGCAGGCGCTGCGCTTCGACGAGGTGCAGGTGCCGGTGCCGTGCCGGGCCGACGATCTGGCTGCCATTCTCTACACCAGCGGCACCACGGGGCGCAGCAAGGGAGCGATGCTCTCGCATGGCAATCTGCTCTCGAACGCGCTCATGCTCAAGCAGTACTGGGGCTGGCGCACGCGCGAGCAGGGCGGCGACGTGCTGATCCACGCCTTGCCGATCTTTCATGCGCACGGGCTGTTCGTCGCCATCCATGGCGCGCTGATTAATGGCAGCAAGATCATCTGGATGGCCAAATTCGATGCCAGGGCCGTGATTGCGGCCATGCCGCGCGCCACCGTGTTCATGGGCGTGCCCACGCTGTATGTGCGCATGCTGGCCGAGCCGACGCTGACCAGGGAGGCAGCCAGCCGGATGCGGCTGTTCATCTCGGGCTCCGCACCGCTGCTCATCGAGACCTTTGGCGAGTGGCGCCAGCGCACCGGCCACACCATTCTCGAGCGCTATGGCATGAGCGAGACCATCATGCTTACCTCCAATCCCTACGGTCCCGATGCGCGCCACGGCGGGCAGGACGAGCGCCGCGGCGGCACCGTGGGCTTTGCGCTGCCCGATGTCGGAGTGCGTGTGGCAAGCGACAGCGGGCAGTCGCTGCCCACGGGCGAAGTCGGTGCCATCGAGGTCAGCGGGCCCAATATCTTCAAAGGCTATTGGCGCATGCCTGAAAAAACAGCGCAGGAGTTCACTGCAGACGGCTGGTTCAGGACCGGCGACGTCGGCAGGGTGGATGAGCGCGGCTATATCACTATTGTGGGTCGCAGCAAGGATTTGATCATCAGCGGCGGCTACAACGTTTACCCGGCGGAGGTCGAAGGCTTTATCAACGACATGCCCGGTGTGGCCGAGAGCGCCCTGGTCGGTGTGCCGCACCCGGATTTCGGTGAGGTGGGCGTGGCGGTGGTGGTCGCCAGGCCGGGGCATTCGCCCGGCAGCGAGGCGATCGTCGCGCAACTGAAAGCGCAGCTCGCCAACTTCAAGATTCCCAAGCGCTGCTTTGTCGTGACGGAGCTGCCGCGCAATGCCATGGGCAAGGTGCAGAAAAACCTGCTGCGTGACCAGTACCAAAGTCTGTTCACTTGAAAAGCATAGCTGCTGTCGCATGCTGTCCAATATTTTCAGCAATTATCAGTGTTGAAATGCTTGTACGGCATGCGATAGATGCTCCTTACTTTGAAACAATCAGGGTGCGACAATCATGGGCATGATGACCACCCGCCAAGACATGTTGCAGGCCTTCGATGCCTTGCTGCAGCCCGAACGCTTCAAGGACTACGGACCCAACGGCCTGCAGGTCGAAGGCAAGAGCGAGATTCGTCGCATCGTCAGCGGTGTGACGGCCAGCCGCGCCCTGATCGAAGCTGCGATCGAGGACGGGGCCGATGCCATCTTCGTGCACCATGGTCTGTTCTGGCGCGGCATGGATGGGCGCATCACGGGCTGGCTCAAGGAGCGCATCCGCCTGCTGCTGGCACATGACATCAATCTGTTTGCCTATCACCTGCCGCTGGATGCCCATGCCGAACTGGGCAATAACGCGCAACTCGGGGTGCGGCTCGGAGTGCAGGGACAGGCCGCATTCGGCGACCAGAACCTGGGCTGGCTGGCCGATGTGGACTTTGCCGATGCCGCCGCTCTGGCCGAGCATGTGCAAAGCGTGCTGGGGCGCAAGGTGACGCTGGCCGGTGCGCAAGAGAGCCAGCCGATCCGCAAGCTGGCCTGGTGCACCGGAGGGGCGCAGGGCTTTTTCGAGTCCGCGATTGCCGCCGGCGCCGATGCCTATATCACCGGCGAGATCTCCGAGCCCCAGATGCATCTGGCGCGCGAGATGGGTGTGAGCTTTATTGCTGCCGGCCATCATGCGACCGAGCGCTATGGCGCGCCGGCCGTGGCGGCCCATGTGGCCCAGGAGTGCGGGCTGGAGCACTGCTTCATCGATATCGACAACCCGGCCTGATCCGGTCCCGGACCTTCGTCTCTCACTTTTGATGGCTGCAAGCACTTGATAACAGGGGAGCTTGCGGCGACCCTGATGCCTATGTCCGTCAATGCTTCAACCCAAACCATCGCCATCACCCAGGGCGACTGCGCAGGCATAGGGCCTGAAATCATCGCCAAGGCCTTCCGGGCTGCGCCGCAGGCCATGCGCGGCTGCTTTGTGGTGGGCGAGTTGCAGACTCTGCGCCGTGCCACAGCGCTGGCCGCCCGTGCTGCTGACGGCGATCAGGGCATCGCTCAACCAGTGGTGGTGATCGATGAGCCGGGCCAAGCCTGGTCTGTGCCGGAGGGTGCTGTCGCGCTGCTGAACCTGCCGGGACTGGCGGGGCCTCAGCCCTATGGCCAGATTTGCGCAGCGGCCGGGCAGGCCGCAGCGCAATGCGTGGTCTGGGCCGCGCAAGCGGCTTTGCGCGGCGAGATTGCCGCCCTGGTCACGGCGCCCCTGCACAAGGAGGCGCTGCACCTTGCGGGAGTGACTTTCCCCGGGCACACGGAACTTCTGCAGGCCGAGGCGGCCGCCCATGCGGGCGTTTCGCTCGAGCAGATGCCGGTGCGCATGATGCTGGCCAATGACGAGTTACGCACCGTGCTGGTCAGCATCCATGTGTCGCTGCGCGAGGCCATCGAGGCCATGACCGGGCCGCAGATCCTGCAGACCTTGCGCATCACGCATCAGGCGCTGGGCAGGAACCTGGGACGCGCGCCGCGCATGGCCGTGGCCGGGCTCAATCCGCATGCGGGCGAGGGCGGCATCTTCGGGCGTGAGGAAATCGAGATCATTGCCCCGGCGATCGCCGCAGCGCAGGCCGAAGGCATGGATGTGCAGGGGCCGTTTGCGCCGGACACGGTCTTCATGCGGGCGCGAAATACGCCAGCCCACCCGGGTGAATTCGATGTGGTGTTGGCGATGTACCACGACCAAGGGTTGATCCCAGTCAAATATTTGGGTGTGGAAAAAGGCGTCAACGTGACCCTCGGTTTGCCGCTGGTACGCACCAGTCCCGACCATGGCACGGCCTTTGACATTGCGGGTCAGGGCGTGGCCGACGAGGCCAGCCTGCTCGAAGCCGTACACATGGCACGCAGTCTGGCGATCTGACGCGTCCTCAGCGGCGGTTCGGTGCGATTTCCGTCCGCATGCATGCACGGCAGCGCCCCATGAAAAAAGCCTGCCGGGGCCGGCAGGCTTGCAGTCATCGGACCTGAAGGATCTCAGGCCTTGCGATTGAGGCTGTCGCGGATCTCGCGCAGCAGCTGAATGTCTTCAGGCGTAGCGGGTGCTTGCTCCGGTGCCGCAGGTGCCTCGCGCTTGAGGCGGTTGATCTGCTTGACCATCATGAAAATGATGAAGGCCAGAATCACGAAGTTCACGGCAACGGTGATGAAGTTGCCGTAGGCAAATACAGGAATGCCGGCTTTTTTCAGCGCATCCAGGGTGCGTGGAACTCCCTCGGGCATGGTGCCCAGAACGACGAACAGATTGGAGAAATCCAGCTTGCCGAAGAACAGACCCACCAGAGGCATGATCAGGTCGTTGACCACGGAATCAACGATTTTCCCGAACGCGCCGCCGATGATCACGCCGACGGCAAGATCCATGACGTTTCCCTTGATTGCGAACTCACGGAATTCTTGCATCATGCCCATAAGCAGTTCCAGTCACTAAGAGTTTGAGATAGCGCAGTATTGCGTGACTTTGGCGGTTGTCAACGTCGGACTGGGGCTGGAATAACCATAACCCCGCCGCTAGAATTTGCAGCTGACCCCAAATCAAGCGATGTACTTCGAGGAAATCCATGAGTGACTCTCCAGTCGACTCCAGCAAGCGCACGTGGATCATCACGTCAGCATGTGCTGGTGCCGTGGGCGGTGTGGCAACGGCCGTCCCTTTTGTGAGCTCCTTCCAGCCTTCTGAAAAAGCCAAGGCAGCAGGTGCTGCGGTAGAGGTGGATATCTCCAGTCTCAAGGATGGTGAGAAGCTCACCGTCGAGTGGCGTGGCAAGCCGGTGTGGATCATCAAGCGCACACCCGAGCAGCTCAAGGACTTGCCTGGCCTCGATGGCGAACTGGCGGACCCGAAATCGGTGCGTCATCCCGAAGAGTTCACGCCGCCCTATGCGCAAAATGAAGCGCGCTCCATCAAGCCTGAAATCCTCGTGGTCGTGGGCATCTGCACCCACCTGGGCTGCTCTCCCTCCGACAAGTTCGTCGCGGGGCCTCAGCCTTCGCTGCCCGCAGACTGGAAGGGGGGGTTCCTGTGCCCCTGCCATGGTTCCACCTTCGACATGGCCGGCCGGGTGTTCAAGAACAAGCCAGCGCCGGACAACCTGCAGGTGCCGCCACATATGTATCTGTCCGACACCAAGCTGCTGATTGGTGAAGACACCAAGGCAGCCTGAGGGAGACAAGAACAATGGCCCACGAATTCAAGCAAATCGACCCGAACTCCACGACCGGAGCGAAGGCCATGAACTGGCTGGAGAACCGGTTTCCGACGGCATTCGATGCATACCGCGTCCATATGTCGGAGTACTACGCGCCCAAGAACTTCAACTTCTGGTACATCTTCGGCTCGCTGGCGCTGCTGGTACTGGTGATCCAGATCGTCACCGGCATCTTCCTGGTGATGCACTACAAGCCCGACGCCGAAAAGGCGTTTGCTTCGGTGGAATACATCATGCGTGATGTGCCCTGGGGCTGGCTGATCCGCTATATGCACTCGACGGGCGCCTCGGCGTTCTTTGTCGTGGTCTATCTGCATATGTTTCGCGGTCTTCTGTACGGTTCTTACCGCAAGCCGCGCGAACTGGTCTGGATCTTCGGTTGCGCCATCTTCCTGGTGCTGATGGCTGAAGCCTTCATGGGCTATCTGCTGCCCTGGGGTCAGATGTCGTACTGGGGCGCCCAGGTGATCGTGAACCTGTTCTCCGCCATCCCCTTTGTCGGCCCCGATCTGGCCTTGCTGATCCGTGGCGACTTTGTGGTGGGCGATGCGACGCTGAACCGCTTCTTCAGCTTCCACGTGATTGCCGTGCCCCTGGTGCTGCTGGGTCTGGTCGTGGCGCACTTGCTGGCGCTGCACGATGTGGGCTCCAACAATCCCGACGGTATCGAGATCAAGGGCCCGAATGCACCCAAGGATGAAAAGGGCCACCCTCTGGATGGCATTCCCTTCCACCCCTACTACACGGTGCATGACATCTTTGGCGTGACGGTGTTCCTGTTCCTGTTCTCGGCCGTGGTGTTCTTTGCGCCCGAGTTCGGCGGCTACTTCCTGGAGTACAACAACTTCATCCCCGCCGATCCTCTGCAGACGCCCAATCACATTGCGCCCGTCTGGTATTTCACGCCGTTTTACTCGATGCTGCGTGCCATCACCGGCGAGATGATGTATGTGCTGATCGCCTGCGTGGTGCTGGGTGCCGGCTACGGCATTCTCAAGTCGCGCCTGCCCGGTTTTGCCAAGGGCGCCGTCGCCATCGTGGCCCTGGGTGCCATCGCCATGATGCTGTCCATCGACGCCAAGTTCTGGGGTGTGGTCGTCATGGGCGGTGCGGTCATCATCCTGTTTGCCCTGCCCTGGCTCGATTGCAGCCCGGTCAAGTCGATCCGCTATCGTCCCAGCTGGCACAAGTATGTGTATGCCGTGTTTGTGGTGAATTTCGTCGTCCTGGCCTATCTGGGTGTGCAGCCTCCGTCGCCGATTGGCGAGAAGGTGTCTCAGGTCGGCACGCTGTTCTACTTCGGCTTCTTCCTGCTCATGCCCTGGTGGAGTCGCTTGGGCGAGACCAAGCCCGTGCCCGAGCGTGTGACCTTCAAGCCTCACTGAAGCAGGAGAGAACAAGAATGAAGAAACTGATTCTGACCCTGGTTGCGGCCCTGGGTATCGCCGGTGCTGCGCAAGCCTCCGAAGGCGGCATCCACTGGGACAAGGCGCCGGTCAACACCAGCAATACGGCATCCCTGCAAAATGGTGCCAAGATCTTTGTCAACTACTGCCTGAGCTGCCACTCCGCTGCCTTCATGCGTTTCAACCGCTTGAAGGACATCGGTCTGACCGAGCAGGACATCAAGGACAATCTGCTGTTTTCCACCGACAAGGTGGGTGAGACCATGAAGGCCGCCATCAATCCCAAGGAGGCCAAGGAGTGGTTCGGTGCCAATCCTCCCGATCTGACGGTGATTGCGCGCTCACGCGCCGGCTCGGGCGGCTCGGGTGCCGATTACCTGTATACCTTCTTGCGTACTTTCTACAGGGATGACACCAAGGCCACAGGCTGGAATAATCTCGCCTTTCCCAGCGTAGGCATGCCGCATGCGCTGTGGGAGCTGCAGGGCGAGCGTCGCGCCATCTTCGAAGAGCATGACGACCACGGAACTAAGACCCAGGTCTTCAAGGGTTGGGAGCAGGTGTCTCCTGGCAAGATGAGCGCAGTGCAGTACGATCAGGCAGTTGGCGATCTGGTGAATTACCTGCAATGGATGGGGGAGCCGGCTCAGAACACCCGAACCCGTATAGGGGTGGGCGTTTTGATTTTCCTGGGTATCTTCATCTTTATCGCTTGGCGCCTGAATGCCGCGTTCTGGAAAGACGTGAAATAAGCTTTGCCGCCGTGCAGCAGTTGTCTGCAGCCAAACCGTGTTAGTGCAGAGTGGGGTGCCGTGGGCAACCCACTCTTTTTGATTTTTAGGAGTCTCCACCATGATGGTGCTTTATTCGGGAACGACTTGCCCCTTCTCACACCGCTGCCGCTTTGTGCTGTTTGAAAAAGGCATGGATTTCGAGATCCGCGATGTGGACTTGTTCAGCAAGCCCGAAGAGATCGCCGTGATGAACCCCTATGGTCAAGTGCCAATCCTGGTCGAGCGCGACCTGATCCTGTACGAGTCCAACATCATCAACGAGTACATCGATGAGCGCTTTCCCCATCCCCAGCTGATGCCTGGCGACCCCGTGGATCGGGCCCGTGTGCGCCTGTTCCTGCTGAACTTCGAAAAGGAACTGTTCGTGCACGTGAGCGCACTCGAAGAGCGCAACGTCAAGGGCAATGAAAAGGCTCTGGAAAAGGCCCGTGCCCATATCCGCGATCGCCTGACCCAGATGGCTCCCATCTTCCTGAAGAACAAGTACATCATGGGCGAGAACTTCTCCATGCTGGACGTGGCCATTGCTCCGCTGCTGTGGCGCCTGGACTACTACGGCATCGAGCTGTCCAAGAATGCCGCTCCTTTGCTCAAGTATGCCGAGCGCATCTTCTCGCGTCCGGCTTACATTGAAGCGCTGACGCCTTCCGAAAAGGTCATGCGCAAGTAATTGCACATGAGCGCAGAGCGGGCATGCTGAAGGGATTTCCTTCATCTGCCCGCTTTTTTGTCTTTGCAATCTTCTGGATTTGATTCGTCAGGAAACGAGATGACAGCCCCTGAAACGACTTCAACCCGTCCGTATCTGCTGCGGGCTTTGTTTGAATGGTGTACCGACAATGGCTTGACGCCGCATATCGCCGTGCGTGTGGATCGCAGCACCCAGGTGCCCATGGAGTTTGTACGCGACGGCCAGATCGTGCTCAACATCAGCTACGACGCGACCAGCGGCCTGCTGATCGGCAACGAGTACGTGGAATTCAAGGCACGCTTTGGCGGCCAGTCTCGGGAAATCATGGTGCCCGTGGCAAACGTCATGGCCATCTATGCCCGCGAGACCGGCCAGGGCATGGCCTTCCCGCCTGAGGAGGACGAAGTCTCCGAGGATGGCGATGTGCCATTGATGGACGATAGCGAGCCCGATATGGAGTCGGATGAAGAATCCTCGGCCGAGCGTGTGGTGCAGCTGGTTCCCGTCAAGGCCGAAGCAGAGGCTTCCGGCGAAGAGGATGCTCCTCGCACGCCTCCGCCTGCAGGTGGCCGTCCGGCGCTCAAGCGTGTGAAATAAGCGCAGAGAAGTCCTGGAATCGGAGGCCCGAGGGCAAGCCAAGAAAATTCGGGTTTCTTCTTTTGGGGCTGTTTTTCTACGTTAGAATTCAGTCTTCGCCGGTTTAGCTCAGTTGGTAGAGCACCCGCCTTGTAAGCGGTAGGTCGTCAGTTCGAATCCGACAACCGGCACCAAACAAATAGGTCTCTTCGGAGGCCTTTTTTGTTTTTCAGTGCCTAAAAAGCCTTATCAGGCCTGAACCTTGATGCGTATGCTGGTGACGGCCCAGCCTTTGGTGCGCAGATGGGCGGCCATGGCGGGCAGCAGTTGGCGCACTTTGGCCGCCGCCGCATTATTTTTCACAATCAGGCACCAGCCGTCTTCCTCAATGGGCCCGGCCTGCAGGCTGGCCCGCAGCATGGGCGGCACCAGCGGCATGACCGCCTTGAGCCGGTTGCTGGAATCCTGCGTCAGCGCTGCCAGGCGCGCCAATGTGGGAGACGACTCCATGGCATGGATGGCGGTAACGGCGTGATGACGGCGAACAATGGTCATGCGGGTGGCGGCAGTTTGGCTGGGCGAAGCCCAAGCTTAGCGCAGTCGGCAATGCATGAGGCAGCGCGGGCCGTTTGCGCCAGCAATGCAATCCCGTAGCTACTCTGAAGTAGCGCAAAACCAGGACAGGCCTGCGCGGTTAGAATGATTTTTTTGGTCCTGTTCCTGTTTTGGAGGCGCCAGGAGGTTTTTCACCTATTTTGGGTGTGGCTCTTGACGGCCCCGGGGACGGCCCCATCTGAAGACCAACAATCAAGGAATTCTGGACACATTGCTTTGCGCAACCGGCAAAAAAGCGATGTGCCTTCGCACGCATGGCCACCAATTTCCTCACCAAACTGTTCGGCAGCCGCAATGACCGGTTGCTCAAGCAATACCGTAAGACAGTCGCTCGCATCAATGCGATGGAGCCTGAGTACGAAAAGCTCAGCGATGAGGCATTGCGCGCCAAGACGCAGGAGTTCAAGGATCGCGTTGCCAAGGGCGAGGCGCTGGACGAGCTGTTGCCCGAAGCCTTTGCCGTGGTGCGCGAAGGCTCCAAGCGCGTCATGAAGATGCGTCACTTTGACGTGCAGATGCTGGGCGCCATGGCGCTGCATGACGGCAAGATTGCCGAAATGCGCACCGGTGAAGGCAAGACGCTGACCGCGACGCTGCCCGTGTACCTCAATGCCCTGTCGGGAGAGGGCGTGCATGTGGTGACCGTCAACGATTACCTGGCCAACCGCGATGCCATGACCATGGCTCGCCTCTATAACTTCCTCGGTCTGTCGGTGGGCATCAACCTGCCCAATCTGTCGCGCGAGCAAAAGCAGCAGGCCTACAACTCCGACATCACCTACGGTACGAACAACGAGTACGGCTTCGACTACCTGCGTGACAACATGGTGTACGAGCCCGGCGACCGTGTGCAGCGCGTGCTGAACTACGCCATCGTCGACGAGGTGGACTCGATTCTGATCGACGAGGCGCGCACTCCGCTGATCATCTCCGGCCCGGCCGAGGATCACACGGCCATGTATGTGGCCATGAATCAGATCGTGCCGAATCTGGTGCGTCAGGAAGGCGAAGCCGATCCCCGCACGGGCGAAGGCGTGACCAAGCCCGGCGACTTTACGGTCGATGAAAAATCCCATCAGGTCTATCTGACCGACCAGGGCTATGAAGCGGCCGAGCGCCTGCTGAGCCATGCCGGCCTGATCACCGAAGGCTCGTCGCTCTACGATCCCTCCAATATCTCTCTGGTGCACCATCTGTACGCCGCGCTGCGTGCCAACCAGCTGTACTTCCGCGATCAGCACTATGTGGTGCAGAACGACGAAATCGTGATCGTGGACGAGTTCACCGGCCGCCTGATGGCAGGCCGCCGCTGGAGCGATGGCCTGCATCAGGCTGTGGAAGCCAAGGAAGGTGTGGCCATTCAGGCCGAGAACCAGACCATGGCCTCGATCACCTTCCAGAACTACTTCCGTCTGTACAAGAAGCTGTCGGGCATGACCGGGACGGCCGACACCGAAGCCTACGAATTCCAGGAAATCTATGGCCTGGAGACCGTGGTCGTGCCGCCCAACAAGCCCAGCAAGCGTCAGGATCAGCTCGATCGCGTCTACAAGACCACCAAGGAAAAGTACGATGCAGCGATCAAGGATATCCGCGAGTGCTACGAGCGCGGCCAGCCCGTGCTGGTCGGCACGACCTCGATCGAGAACTCCGAAATCATCGACCAGCTGCTGACCCGCGAGAAGCTGCCCCATCAGGTGCTCAACGCCAAGCAGCATGAGCGCGAGGCCGACATCATTGCCCAGGCGGGCAGTGAAGGCATGATCACCATCGCCACCAATATGGCCGGCCGTGGTACCGACATCGTGCTGGGCGGCAATATCGACAAGCAGCTCAAGGCCATCGAGAGCAACGAGGCGCTGAGCGAGGCAGAGCGCAATCAGCAGATCGAGCAACTGCGTGCCGACTGGCAAGTGGCCCACGACAAGATCGTGGCCCTGGGCGGTCTGCGCATCATCGCCACCGAGCGTCACGAGTCGCGCCGTATCGACAACCAGCTGCGCGGCCGTTCGGGCCGTCAGGGCGATCCCGGTTCCTCGCGCTTCTATCTGAGCCTGGACGACCAGCTGATGCGCATCTTCGCGGGCGACCGTGTCAAGGCCATCATGGACCGCCTGAAGATGCCCGAAGGCGAAGCCATCGAGGCTGGCATCGTGACCCGCTCCATCGAGTCTGCACAGCGCAAGGTGGAAGCCCGCAACTTCGACATGCGCAAGCAGCTGCTCGAATATGACGATGTGGCGAACGACCAGCGCAAGGTGATCTACCAGCAGCGCAACGACATTCTGGATTCGACCGATCTGAACGGCATGCTGGCCGCCATGCGCGAGGACGTGATCACCGACCTGGTGCGCCAGTATGTGCCGGCCGAGTCCATGGAAGAGCAGTGGGACGTGCCCGGCCTGGAAAAGGCGCTGGCCAGCGAATGGCAGATCGACCTGCCATTGCAGCAGGACGTGGCGGGTTCGGAATCCATCACCGACGAAGAGATTCTGGAAAAGGTCGTCAAGGCGGCCCACGATCTGTTCGATGCCAAGGTGGCTCTGATCGGTCAGGAGAACTTCACGCAGTTCCAGCGTGCCGTGCTGCTGCAGAGCTTCGACACCAACTGGCGCGACCATCTGGCCGCGCTGGACTATCTGCGCCAGGGCATTCACCTGCGCGGCTATGCCCAGAAGCAGCCCAAGCAGGAATACAAGCGCGAGGCATTCGAGCTGTTCCGCCAGCTGATCGATCAGGTCAAGACCGAAGTCACCCGCGTGCTGATGACGGTGCAGGTCCGCTCGCGCGAAGAGATGGACGAAGCTGCCGTCGCCATGAACGAGCGCGGTGCCCAGAGCCTGGAGCACATGAGCTATGCCTCGCCCTCGGATACCGAAGGCATGAGCATCGAGGACGACGTGACGCTCGCCGAGCCTCTGGCCATGCCCGAGGGCGTGCATGTGGGCCGCAACGACCCCTGCCCCTGCGGCAGCGGCAAGAAGTTCAAGCTTTGCCACGGCAAGCTGTCCTAACCCCCTGAGGCGCTTTGCGCCTTACCCCAGGAAGGGGACTCATGGCTGTGGGACGCTCCTTGCTAGCCGTCTCTGGCTTGGAGCATGCGTTATCGAACAACACGGGCTGCGGCCCGTGTTTGCATTGGGGCGCAGCTTTTTGCGCAACAAAATCCGGCAAGTCCGATCAGGCCTCTGTTTGTTCCGATAATGGGGAACGTTTTGCTTGCAGTCCGAACTTGCCCCGCGGACTGTGAATCAGTGGCGTGCTCCAGGCGAGAGACATCGAGCAAGAGCCGCCCCGCAGCGAGGATGTCGTCCCCCTCCCGCCAGGCGAGAGAGGGGGAAGCCGCGCAGTGGCTCAGGGGGTGTTTTCCACTTTTCTAGGAACATACAGAAATGTCCGTGAATCTTTCCGCTCCCGTCGCCGCTGATCTGCTGGCGATCAATGGCGTTCGCATTGGTGTGACCGAAGCCGGCGTGCGCAAGGCCAATCGCAAGGACCTGACGGTGTTTCTGCTCGACGAAGGTGCCTCGGTGGCCGGCGTGTTCACCCAGAACCGTTTCTGCGCCGCTCCCGTGCAGATCTGCCGCGAGCATCTGGCGGCCGGCACCGGTATCCGTGCCATGGTCGTCAACACCGGCAATGCCAATGCCGGCACCGGCGCCGCCGGTCTGGCCAATGCCCGCGCCACCTGCGCTGCGCTGGCCCGGGAGCTGGACCTGAGCGCAGGCCAGATCCTGCCTTTCTCCACCGGCGTGATCATGGAAGAGCTGCCCGTGGACCGCATCGTGGCGGGCATGCCCAAGGCCATTGCTGCCGCCAAGGCTGACAACTGGGCCACGGCTGCCGAAGGCATCATGACCACCGACACCTTGCCCAAGGCCTTCAGCCGCAGCATCGGCATTGGTGGCAAGACGGTCTCCATCACCGGCATCAGCAAGGGTGCGGGCATGATCCGTCCCAATATGGCGACCATGCTGGGCTTTCTGGCCACGGATGCGGCGATCGCACCCGAGCTGCTGCAGCCCCTGGTCAAGGAGCTGGCCGACGGCTCCTTCAACCGCGTGACCATCGACGGCGACACCTCCACCAATGACTCGTTCGTGCTGATCGCCACCCACAAGGCCGGCAATGCACAGATCACGGCGCTCTCCAGCGCCGAGGGCGAGCAGCTCAAGGCAGCATTGCTGGAAGTGGCACAAAAGCTCGCCCAAGCCATTGTGCGCGATGGCGAGGGCGCCACCAAGTTCATCAGCGTCAAGGTCGAGGGCGGCAGGAATGAGGAAGAGTGCCGTCTGGTCGCTTACTCCATTGCCCACTCGCCCCTGGTCAAGACGGCCTTTTTTGCTTCCGACCCCAACCTGGGCCGCATCCTGGCCGCTGTGGGCTATGCCGGCATTGCCGATCTGGATCAGACCCAAATCGATCTGTACCTGGACGATGTGCATGTGGTGGTCGACGGCGGCCGCAATCCTTCCTACAAGGAAGAAGACGGCCAGCGCGTGATGAAGCAGCAGGAGATCGTGGTGCGCGTGGTGCTGGGTCGTGGCGATGCCGCACAGACGGTATGGACCTGCGATCTGAGTCACGAATATGTGACGATCAATGCGGATTACCGGTCGTAAATGATCACCCCCTGAGCGGCGGCGCCTGGGCGGCCCCGCCGCTTCCCCCTCTGTCTACGCGCTGCGCGCTATGGGAGGGGGACGACAGCCTCGCTGCGCGGCGGCGCTTGCTTGCTGTCCCTTGCTGGTGAGCGCCCCCTATTTGGGTGCTTCAATTTCAGGAGCTGCTTGCGTTTGTCTGTATTGAGTTTTGATTGCTTTTTATTCTGAAATCAAGCTTAGGCAAGCGCAAGAAGCTATAAAAAATATGGAGATCTGGTCGTGCAAGATGTGATGAACCCTTTGGAGCGCTTGGTCGAGCGTGCCGAGCAATTGATGCAGCGCATCGAATCCGTGCTGCCCCAGCCCCTGCAGGCGCCCGCCGACTGGGATGCAGCGATTGCCTGGCGCTACCGCAAGCGCGCCAACGGCTGCGGTGTGCTGGAGCCGGTTCGCCATGTGGGCGCCATGCAGCTGTCCGATCTGCAGAACATCGATGTGCAAAAGGAAAAGATTGCCCGCAATACCGAGCAGTTCGTCAGCGGTCGCACGGCCAACAATGTGTTGCTGACGGGCGCGCGCGGCACGGGCAAGTCTTCGTTGATCCGCGCCTGCCTGCACAGCTATGCGCCCCAGGGCCTGCGTCTGATCGAGGTGGACAAGGCCGATCTGACCGATCTGCCCGACATCGTCGACGTGGTCGCTGGCCGGAGCGAGAAGTTCATCATCTATTGCGATGATCTGAGCTTTGAAGAGGGCGAGCCCGGCTACAAGGCCATGAAGTCCATGCTGGATGGCTCGGTTTCCGCAGCCACGGCCAATGTGCTGGTCTATGCCACCAGCAATCGCCGCCATCTGTTGCCCGAGTACATGACGGACAACCTGGCGCAGCAAAAAAGCGAGAACGGCGAGATCCATCCCGGTGAGGTGGTGGAGGAAAAGATTTCCCTGTCCGAGCGCTTCGGTCTCTGGGTGAGCTTCTACCCCTTCAGCCAGGACGAATACCTGCGCGTGGTGGCGCAGTGGCTGTCCGCGCTGGGCATGGATCAGGCCACCATCGAGGCGGCCAGGCCCGAAGCCCTGGTCTGGGCGCTGGAGCGCGGCTCGCGCAGCGGTCGTGTGGCCCACCAGTTCGCGCGCGACTATGCAGGCCGCAATGAGCGCCCTGTGACGGTCAAGAAGCGCATTGAAGATGTGGATGGTCTGGCTGAAGAAGCAGACCTGGAATGAAGAAAGAGTGTTGTGGAAGTGACGACTGCTGAAACACAGGCGCAGCGCAAGCACACGGAAGTGGCCGTGGGCGTGCTGTTGCGCGAATCCGATGGGGCGCTGCTGATTTCAAGCCGCCCTGCAGGCAAGCCTTATGCGGGCTACTGGGAGTTTCCTGGCGGCAAGCTGGAGGCCGGGGAAAGCGTGGAACAGGCTTTGCGCCGAGAGCTGATCGAAGAGCTGGGCGTGACCATCGGCCATGCCCATGCCTGGAAGGTGACCGAGCATGACTACCCGCATGCGCTGGTGCGTCTGCACTGGTGCAAGGTGACGCAATGGACGGGCGAGTTCGAGATGCGCGAGGGTCAGCAGATGGCCTGGCAGCAGTTGCCGCTTGATGTGCACCCGGTCCTGCCGGGCGCCTATCCTGTGCTGCAATGGCTGAGCGAGGAGCGCGGCTTGGTCTTTGATCAAAGCCATTACGAGGCGCAGCAACCCGTGGATTGAAGTGTTACGCTCCTGAATGGAGAGCGCCTTGCGTACGGTGAGTCTGGATTTGCTTGGGTAATCAAGCTGAAATCAAGAAATATCGGGCGAAAGTCGCTCTTGTTTTTGCTGAAGGCTATTGGTTTTCGGTGCGCGGATCGCCAAACGGCGCATCTTCGGGAGGCGTCTGAGCCGGAACGCGGAACTCTTCATTGCCCCAGGCGCCCAGGTCGATATTGCGGCAACGCTCGCTGCAGAAGGGGCGGAACTTGTTGCTGGGCAAAAAAACGCTGGGGCCGCCGCAGGTCGGGCATTTCACCATGGTGGGGGATTGCTTGTCAGTGCTCATGGCGTAGATGTATCACAGCTGGAAAACACGGGTGGCCGACCCTGAAAGACAGCGAGCCGCAAGCTGCGGCTCGATGGAGAGAGAAGACTGCCTGCGGCTCAGGCGCAGAGCGTCAGCTCGAAAGACGCGTCGTCATTGCTGGGCTGGGGCTTGCCGCCATTGGCCAGCCTGAGCAGGCGCACCGATACCAGCAGGCGGTTGCCGCTGATCTCCGGCACCAGATTCAGATGCGGGTCTATGCGCAGGCGCAGCAGCTGGAAGCTGCGGCCGGCCGGCATGGCCTGCTGGAACACGCCATGCTCGGCCACCACGCGCTGGGGAATGCCGGTCTCGCGCAGCAGCTGCAGAATCAGCTCCAGCGCCTGGCCCAGCGGGGTCAGCTCGCCGGCCCAGTCTTCGAGGTCGCGCTGGCGGTAACGCGGATCGAGGTTCTGCCAAGCGTGATAGGCCGGCAGGTCGAAACTGCAGGTGCCGCCGGGTATGCCCACGCGGCTGCGGATGGACATCAGCCATTCGTTCTCGGTCAGCGCCTGGCCGGTCTTGCCGGTCTGTGCATTGATGGTGGCAAAGCAGCCTTCCACCTGACGCGCCACCTGGTGCAGCATGTGCTGGGAAATATCGGGGTTGTCGCGCAGCACGTCCAGCAGGTGCTTCTGGCGTTCCAGATCCTTGATGACATCGGCGCGCAGATCGCTGCGCGAGGCCACATCCATGATCTCGAAGATGGTGATCAGGGCGAAGTGATGATCGACCGAATGTGCGCGGGTCAGCAGCTCGCGCAGACGGCGATACAGCTGCTCAAGGCGCAGATAAGTTCTCAGACGCTCGTTAAAAGGATATTCGTACAGGATCACGTTTGCTGGGCTCCTCGAGGCGCACAGGAATCAGCGGTCAACGTGCACATGCGGCGATCACACGCACAGGCCAAGCCATGGCCTGCATCATAGCCCGAACCATGCAGCGATTTGATCGGTATATGCGTGGAGAGTTTCGATTGTGACCCCGTCATCGTTGTAGACGACCCAGTCGGCCGCTGCCAGGCGCTGCGTGCGCGTGGCCTGGGCGTCGATGATGGCCTGAATGGCCTCGCGGCTCAGAGCGCTGCGCGCCATGACGCGCTCCGTCTGCGTGCTCTCGCGGCAGTCCACGACCAGCACGCCATCGAGCCTGGTTCGCC
Organism: Comamonas testosteroni TK102; assembly: GCF_000739375.1. Lineage (NCBI taxonomy): Bacteria > Pseudomonadati > Pseudomonadota > Betaproteobacteria > Burkholderiales > Comamonadaceae > Comamonas > Comamonas testosteroni. The sequence continues at coordinate 900,825 of NZ_CP006704.1, forward strand.
AGTGGCCGGATTCGACCAGCAGCGGGATGTCGTGCACGATCAGCTTGCTGCCGGCCGCCACGGCTGCTTCATGCTGCTGCCGGGTCTGCTCGGCGATCAGGGGGTGGAGTATGGCTTCCAGGCGCTGCCGCGCGGAGGAATCGGCAAAGACCAGCTCGCGCATGCGGGCGCGGTTGAGAGCGCCATGGGCGTCGATCAGGTCAGCGCCAAAAGCCTGAGCGATAAAAGGCAGGGCCATGCCGCCGCTTGCCGTCAGGCTGCGCGAGATATGGTCGGCATCGATCAGCGCTGCGCCGCATGTCTGCAGCCTGGCCGCAACCGTGCTTTTGCCACTGCCAATGCCGCCCGTCAGTCCCAGTCTGAATGGTGAGCGCTCGGGCAAGGCTTGCATGGCTTAAAGACCCGCAAAGCCGAGCACGGCCTGGGGACCCCAGATCAGGCTGACAAAACCGCCACCCGCGAGAAAAGGGCCGAAGGGTACATAGCCGCCTTCGCGCAGCTGGCTGTTGATCTTGAGCACGATGCCGATGACGGCACCCACGACCGATGCCATGAGAATGATGGGCACCAGTGCCTGCCAGCCGAACCAGGCACCGAGCGCGGCAAAGAGCTTGAAGTCGCCATAGCCCATGCCTTCCTTGCCGGTGGCCAGTTTGAAGGCCCAGAAGATCAGCCACAGCGACATATAGCCTGCGACGGCACCCCACAGCGATTGCTGCAGAGGTACGTTGGTCCACTGCAGTGCGGAGGCGATCAGGCTGGCCCAGAGCAGGGGCACAGTGATGGAGTCCGGCAGGAATGTGGTGTCCCAGTCTATCAAGGCAAGTGTCAGCAGCGCTGCGCTGAAGCCGCACCAGGCAAAGCCGGTAGCGCTCAGGCCGTCGCGGCCCAGGCAGAAGGCAAACAGGGCGGCGCAAATCAGCTCAACCAAGGGATAGCGCAGGCTGATGGGCTTTTTGCACTCGGCGCAGCGGCCGCGCAGAAACAGATAGCTGAGCACGGGAATGTTCTCGTACCAGGCGATCTGATGGCCGCAATGCGGGCAGCACGATCTGGGCTGACTCAGCGTGACGGCTGGCTTGGCGGGCGGCAACTCGATCCTGGCGCCCTTGTCCTTCTGTTCCTCGGCCCATTGCGCGCCTTCGGCATGCCATTCCTGCTCCATCATCAGCGGCAGGCGGTGGATCACCACATTCAGAAAGCTGCCGATCAGCAAGCCCAGGACGCCGCCGGCAGCGGCATTCAACACCAGTTCGGAAATCATCAGACCACTTGACCCAGCTTGAAGATAGGCAGATACATGGACACCACGATGCCGCCGATCAAGGTGCCCAGGAAGACGATGATGATGGGCTCCATCAGGCTGGACAGACCCGCCACCATTTCGTCCACTTCGCTTTCATAGAAGTCGGCGGCCTTGCCCAGCATATGGTCGATGGCGCCCGATTCCTCGCCGATGGCGCACATCTGCAGCACCATGGAAGGGAAGATATTGGCATTGGCCATGGCAACCGTGAGGCTGGTGCCCGTGGAGACCTCCGACTGAATCCTGTCGGTGGCGTTTCTGTAGAGATAGTTGCCCGAGGCACCTCCCACGGAGTCCAGCGCCTCGACCAGCGGCACGCCGGCTGCAAACATGGTGGATAGCGTGCGCGTCCAGCGGGCCACGCAGGATTTCTCGATCAGCACGCCGAAGATGGGCAGCTTGAGCATGGTCCGGTCCATGAACTGCTGCACGCGCTCGTTGCGCTTCCAGGCCTGCATGAAGAAATAGATGCCGCCGCCCAGCACGCCGAAGATCAGCCACCAGTACTGCACAAAGTACTCACTGATGCCCATCACCAGCAGCGTGGGTGCGGGCAGGTCGGCGCCAAAGGAGGTGAAGACCTCCTTGAAGGCCGGAATCACGAAAATCATGATCACGGTCACCACGACAAAGGCCACGATCATCACCGATGTGGGGTACATCAGCGCGGACTTGATCTTGGACTTGATGGCTTCCGTCTTCTCCATATAGGTGGCAAGACGGTCCAGCAGCGATTCCAGAATACCTGCGGCCTCGCCGGCCTCCACCAGGTTGCAGTAGAGACTGTTGAAATAGAGCGGAAACTTGCGAAAGGCAGCGCTCAGCGAGGTACCGGTCTCCACATCGGAGCGGATGTCGTTGAGCAGCTTGGTGACATTGGGGTTGGTATTGCCGCGGCCCACGATGTCGAAAGACTGCAGCAGCGGCACGCCGGCCTTCATCATGGTGGCCAGTTGGCGCGTGAAGAGTGCAATGTCCTTGGGCTTGATCTTCTTGCCGCCGCGGGTCCTGCGCTTCTTGATCTTGGACGGAGTCACGCCCTGGCGGCGCAGCATGGCCTGGATCTGGTTCTCCCCGCCGGCACGCGTTTCGCCGCGCATGATCTTGCCGTTGCGGTCCTTGCCTTCCCACTCGAAGAGATATTCCTTGATTCCCTTGGACGCTGCGCTTGCCATGGCGTTCCCTCACTGATTCTGTTTTACTCGTTGGTGACCGCCAGCACTTCTTCGAGTGAGGTCAGACCCAGCTTGACTTTATGCAGGCCCGAGCCGCGCAGAGAGCGTACTCCTTCGGCCTTGGCTTGTTCAGCAATTTCCAGCGCACTGCCGTCACGCAGGATGATGCGCTGAATCTCCTCGCTGATGGGCATCACCTGATAGATACCGACACGTCCCTTGTAGCCGTTGTTGCAGGCAGGGCAGCCCACAGGCTTGTAGCTGACCCAGCTGCCGTCGAGCTCCTCTTCAGCGTAGCCGGCTTCGATCAGGGCGTCGTGCGGTATGTCGGCGGGTTCCTTGCACTGAGCACACAGGCGTCGTGCCAGGCGCTGGGCGGTGATCAGAATCACGCTGGAAGCAATATTGAAAGGGGCGATGCCCATATTGCGCATGCGCGTCAGTGTGGTCGGAGCATCATTGGTGTGCAGCGTGGACAGCACCAGGTGCCCGGTCTGGGCGGCCTTGATCGAGATGTCGGCGGTTTCCAGGTCACGGATTTCACCGACCATGATGATGTCCGGGTCCTGACGCAGAAAGGATTTGAGCGCAGCGGCAAAGGTCAGGCCGGCCTTCTCGTTCACATTGACCTGATTGACGCCAGGCATGTTGATTTCGGAAGGGTCCTCGGCGGTGGCGATGTTCACGCCCGGCTGGTTGAGCAGGTTCAGGCAGGTGTAGAGTGACACGGTCTTGCCCGAGCCCGTGGGGCCGGTGACCAGGATCATGCCGTAGGGGCGGTTGATGGCCTTGAGCAGGCGCTCTTTTTCCTCGGGTTCGTAGCCGAGGGCATCGATGCCCATCTTGGCCGAGCTCGGGTCCAGAATACGGATCACGATCTTCTCGCCAAACAGCGTGGGCAAGGTGCTGACACGAAAGTCGATGACGCGGTCGGGGCCGACCTTGAGCTTCATGCGGCCGTCCTGCGGAACGCGCTTCTCCGAGATGTCCGGGCGCGAGATCACCTTGATGCGGGAAGCCAGCTTGTCCTTGATCGCAATCGGGGGCGAGGCGATCTCGCGCAGCTCGCCGTCGATACGAAAGCGCACGCGGTAATTGTGTTCGTAGGGCTCGAAGTGCAAGTCGGACGCGCGCATATTGAAGGCGTCCAGCAGCATCTTGTGCAGAAACTTGACGACCGGAGCATCCTCGACCTCGGCGCCGACGGCATTGTCTTTTTCCTCGGGGGCATCCTCGATCTTGACGTCGTCGAAGTCAAAGTCTCCGGAGCTGGAATAGGAGTCCAGAGACTCGCTGACGCTCTTGCCGGCCTGCTCTACCAGTTTTTGCAGCTTGTCGGCCTCGACAACTACCCAGTCCACCAGCAACTGGGTTGTGAACTTGATCTGCTCGGCCGCTTCCTGCTGCGTGGGGTCTGCCGTGGCAATGGTGAGCCGGTTGCCGCGCTTGCTGAGTGCCAGCACGCGGTAGGCGTTGCTGATCTTCGGGTCCAGCAGCTCGCGTGGCAGTTGCTGGGCGTCGATGGCATTGAGGTCCAGCAACGGTGTGCTGAACATCATGGAGATGGTTTCGGCAATTTCCAGTGCGCTGATTTCGCCGGACTGGCTCAGTTCGGTGATGAATGGAGTCTTGCCTGTGGCGGCTTTCTTGGCTGCGTTTTCGGCTGCTTGCTGCGAGACCTTGCCGGCGGAAATCAGGGCTCTGCCTAGACCAGGGATGGCAATGGGCGCAGGGGCGTTCTTTTGCAGATTGTCGGCAGCGGCCATGTATCCAAGTCTGGGTGGGGTAGGAGGAGTCCTATCCTACCATCCTTGTTGTTACCGACGGTATGCCGCCAGACCCGCATGTCGGCCTCAACACGGCGTCATTGAACCTAGCGCAAGAAACGGCGACAAAAATGAGATTGGTCGGGGTGAGAGGATTCGAACCTCCGGCCTCTACGTCCCGAACGTAGCGCTCTACCAGGCTAAGCTACACCCCGCAAGCTTTGTTTGTCGAGCACCCAGGTGCACCTGGCGATTCAGGTGCGGCGCTCCAAAAGCTGAGAGGCCAATTGTAGCAAACTTGCGGTGTATGCATTGCCTGGCAGAGCGGCCAAGGCATCAATGGCGCGCTGGGCTTCCGCATGTGCGGCTGCTCTGGCAATGTCCAGGGCGCCGGTGCTGCGCACGATATCCACCACGGCGTCGAGCTGATCGGTGGAGCCTTGCTCGATGGCGTTGCGCACAATGGCGGCCTGCTCGGCGCTGCCGCGCTGCATGGCTGCGATCAGGGGCAGGGTGCATTTGCCTTCGCGCAGGTCGTCGCCCAGGTTCTTGCCCATTTCCTGGGCGTTGCCGGTGTAGTCCAGCACATCGTCGATGATCTGGAAAGCCGTTCCCAGGGCCTGGCCATAGGTGGCGCAGGCCTGTTCCATTTCGGGCGTGGCGCCGGCCAGCACGGCAGCCAGCTGTGCGCTGGCCTCGAAGAGTTGGGCGGTCTTGGAACGGATCACATGCAGATAGCCGGCTTCATTCAGCGATGCATCATGGGTGTTGATGAGCTGCTGGACTTCGCCTTCCGCGATCACATTGGTGGCGTCGGACAGAATTTGCAGCACGCGCATGCTGCCCACTTCCACCATCATCTGGAACGAGCGGGTGTGCAGAAAGTCTCCGACCAGAACGCTGGCCGGGTTGCCGAAGGTCTCGTTGGCCGTAGCCCTGCCACGGCGCAGTGTGGACTCATCCACCACATCGTCGTGCAGCAAGGTTGCCGTGTGGATCAGTTCCACCACGGCGGCCAGAATGTATTTGTTCTTGCCCTGGTGGCCGAGTGCGCCGGCGATCAGCAGCAGCAGTGCCGGACGCAGGCGTTTGCCGCCTGCGGCAATGATGTATTGGGAGATCTGTGCGATCAGGGGGACGCTGGTTGTCAGTCGCTGAGCAATGACGATATCCACTTCGCGCATGTCATCTGCGATCAAGGCAAGCGGATTGGATGTGGAAATTTCTGTAGTCAAGGTGATGAACCGCCAAGTGGACTCTCGATTATAGAAAGATGCAACCAAGTTTTGCGTGGTGTCCTCAGAGCCCGTTCAAGTGAACGAAGGCTGCGACATTGCCGTCGCTCGCAAGGCGCAAGCCTCACCGCGCACCTGTACCTGCCATCTGTCCCGCGAGGCCACGGCCGCGGCGTGCGCGGATGCTGAAGCGCTTCCTAGGGGTATGGCAGCAGAAAAAATGCATGCGTGCTAGAATTGCCGGCTCCGTGGAAATCATTTCATGGAACTCTCAGACTTTAGAGGTTTTTAATGTACGCAGTCATAAAAACCGGCGGCAAGCAGTATCGCGTTGCAGCTGGCGAAAAGATCAAGGTAGAACAGATTGCTGCGGACGTAGGCCAGGAAATCGTGATCGACCAAGTTTTGGCCGTCGGCAACGGCGCTGAAATCAAGGTTGGTGCCCCCCTGGTGTCCGGTGCATCTGTAAAGGCAACTGTGGTTGCTCACGGCAAGCACGACAAGGTGCACATCTTCAAGATGCGCCGTCGTAAGCACTATCAAAAGCGCCAAGGCCATCGTCAGCAGTTCACCGAACTGCAAATCGTGGCAATCGCTGCTTAATTTTAGGAGCTAAGTCATGGCACAGAAAAAAGGCGGCGGCTCTACGCGTAACGGACGTGATTCCAAGCCAAAAATGCTGGGCGTGAAGGCCTTTGGTGGCGAGCTGGTGACAGCTGGTTCCATCATCGTGCGTCAGCGCGGCACCAAGTTCCACCCCGGTGAGAACGTTGGCGTGGGCAAGGATCACACCCTGTTTGCACTGGTTGACGGCCATGTGTCGTTCGGTGTGAAGGGCGCTCTGTCCAAGCAAACAGTCAACATCACGGCTGCATAAGTCGTCTGTGACTCCAACAAAGCCCCGACTTGTCGGGGCTTTGTTGTTTGAAAAGGCTCCAGGCAGCAGATTTCTGGCAGATGGGGCATGGTAATAAAGCACTCAAGTGTGGACCGGAGCTTCTGGTGCACACTGATTTTGTAGACTGGATGCCTCATGAAGTTCGTTGACGAAGCTTTTATCGACATTGCAGCTGGTGACGGCGGCAATGGCTGCGTGTCTTTCCGGCACGAGAAATACAAGGAATTTGGCGGCCCCGACGGTGGCGACGGCGGCCGTGGCGGTCATGTGTACGCAGTGGCCGATGTGAACCTGAACACGCTGGTGGATTACCGCTATTCGCGTCGCCACGAGGCCAAGCGCGGCCAGCACGGCATGGGCTCCGACATGTTCGGTGCAGCCGGTGACGACATCACGCTGAACATGCCTGTGGGCACCATCATCAGCGATGCGGATACCGGCGAAGTGCTGTTCGAGCTGCTGGAGCCCGGCCAGGTCATCACCATCGCCAAGGGAGGTGACGGCGGTTTCGGCAATCTGCGATTCAAGAGTGCCATCAACCGGGCGCCGCGCCAGAAGACTCCCGGCTATCCCGGCGAGCGCCGCAACCTGAAGCTGGAGCTCAAGGTGCTGGCCGATGTGGGCCTGCTGGGCATGCCCAATGCCGGCAAGTCCACTTTCATCACGGCCGTCTCCAACGCCCGGCCCAAGATTGCCGACTATCCCTTCACCACCTTGCATCCCAATCTGGGCGTGGTGCGCGTGGCCGCCGAGCAGAGCTTTGTGGTGGCCGACATACCGGGTCTGATCGAGGGCGCCTCCGAAGGTGCGGGCCTGGGTCACCAGTTCCTGCGCCATCTGCAGCGCACACGTCTGTTGCTGCATATCGTGGACATTGCACCGTTCGACGAGGGCGTGGACCCGGTCGAGCAGGCCAGGGCCATCGTGGCCGAACTCAAGAAGTACGACGCCGAGCTCTACGACAAGCCGCGCTGGCTGGTGCTCAACAAGCTGGACATGGTTCCCGCAGAGGAGCGTGCCGCCAAGGTCAAGGACTTCGTCAAGCGCTTCAAGTGGAAGGGCCCGGTCTTCGAGATCTCGGCGCTGACCCGTGAAGGCTGCGAGCCGCTGATCCGCAAGATCTTCGAGCATGTGCACAACCAGCAGCTGGCGGAGCAGGCCCCCAAGGAAATCGACCCTCGCTTTGCGGGAGGCGAGGATTCTGGTCTGGATATGACCGATCCGCGTTTCGCCTCCTACGATCCGGAATAAGCTAGAGGGTATAACCCAGCAGCGCACTTGGTGCGCTGTTTTGCTTTGAATTTAATAGCTGCTTGCGCTTTATTCATAGGCGTTAGAGGCCTAAAACACTGTAAATTCTCATGTCTTCCAATGTGCTGCGTGATGCCCGTCGCATCGTCGTCAAAGTCGGCTCCAGCCTGGTTACGAATGAAGGTCGTGGTCTGGATGAGGCCGCCATTGAAGAGTGGAGCCGCCAGCTGGCGGCATTGGTAAATGGTGAAGACGGCGTCAAGCGTGAAGTCATCATGGTCTCCAGTGGCGCCATTGCCGAAGGCATGAAGCGACTGGGCTGGGCCACGCGTCCGACCGAGGTGCATGAGTTGCAGGCCGCTGCTGCCGTCGGTCAGATGGGGCTGGCCCAGATGTACGAGACCAAGCTGCGCGGCGAAGGCGTGCCCAGTGCCCAGGTGCTGCTGACCCATGCGGATCTGGCCGATCGCGAGCGCTATCTGAACGCCCGCACCACGCTGCTGACGCTGTTGCAGCTGGGCGTGGTGCCCGTCATCAACGAGAACGACACGGTGGTGATCGACGAGATCCGCTTTGGCGACAACGACACCCTGGGCGCGCTGGTGGCCAACCTGGTCGAGGCCGATGCACTGGTCATCCTGACCGATCAGCGCGGCCTCTACAGTGCTGACCCGCGCAAGAACCCCGATGCCAGGTTCATCGACGTGGCCGAAGCCGGCAGCCCCGAGCTCGAAGCCATGGCCGGTGGTGCGGGCCTGTCCATCGGTACGGGCGGCATGATCACCAAGATTCTGGCGGCCAAGCGTGCGGCGGGCTCCGGTGCCTCCACCGTGATCGCCTGGGGGCGCGAAAAAGACGTGCTGCTGCGCCTGACGCGTGGCGAGTCCATAGGCACGCTGCTGGTTGCCAACACGCACAAGATGCAGGCGCGCAAGCAGTGGATTGCCGACCATCTGCAACTGCGTGGTTCGGTGACCGTGGATGCGGGTGCCGTCTCCAAGCTGCGTGATGAGGGCAAGAGCCTGCTGCCCATCGGCATGATCGCCGTGGAGGGTGATTTCTCGCGTGGCGAAGTGATTGCCGTGCGCGATGAGGACGGCGCCGAGATCGCCCGTGGCCTGGCCAGCTATGCCAGCGCCGAAGCGCGACTGCTGTGCCGCAAGAGCTCATCGGAGATTGAATCGCTGCTGGGCTACTCGGCCGGTCCCGAAATGATGCACCGCGACAATATGGTGGTGGCCGGACACTGAGTACCGGCGGTCATCAAAAAAGCCGTAATGCTGCGAGGCATTACGGCTTGGTTCATTGCAGAGGCTTGTGATCGGGCGGATTGTCTATGCCGGTCTGCGGGTCCGGGTCAAAACTGGCGCCGGGCGGCAGCTCTATGCCGGGGTTGATGCGAAAGCTTCCTGTACGGGCCGGGTACATGACCTGGTGGTGCTGCGTCAGATGCGCAGTGCCGCCAGTGCTCTGGCCTGCTTCCTGCTCGCGTGGCCGCATGCCACTGCGCAGATAGCGGTTGCGCTGCTGCTCGCCGCGCGGCAGAAAGCGCGCCAGCTCGGTCAGCGCCATTTCATAGACGCCGCGTTTGAATTCGACCACCACATCCAGAGGAACCCAGTAGTCATTCCAGCGCCAGGCATCGAACTCAGGGTGATCGGTGGCACGCAGGTTCAAGTCCCAGTCATGCCCGACCAGTTGAAGCAAAAACCATATCTGCTTCTGGCCTTTGTAATGCCCGCGCGCGTCGCGGCGGATGTACCTGTCTGGCACCTCGTAGCGCAACCAGTCCCTGGTGCGGGCAACCACGCGAACGTGATTGGGCTTCAGCCCCACTTCCTCGTGCAGTTCGCGGAACATGGCTTGCTCGGGTGTCTCACCCCGGTCAATGCCACCTTGCGGAAACTGCCAGCTGTGGGTGCGAATGCGTTTTCCCCAGAACACCTGGTTTCTTTGGTTGAGCAGGATGATGCCGACGTTCGGGCGAAATCCGTCCCGGTCAAGCATAATCAAACCCCAAATTTTTGAATTGTGTTCATTATGCATGGCCCCTTGTGATCGACAAGCGGGCCATGCCTATTTCCACTGAATTGCCAGTTCCATGAAAGCCACCCAATTTCTCATCTCCACCCTGAAAGAAGCTCCGGCCGACGCCGAAGTGGTCAGCCACAAGCTCATGATGCGGGCTGGCATGATCAAAAAGCTGGGTGCTGGCATTTACAACTACATGCCCATGGGCCTGCGCGTGATCCGCAAGGTCGAGGCCATCGTGCGCGAGGAAATGAACCGCGCCGGCGCCATCGAAACCACCATGCCCGTGGTCCAGCCTGCCGAGCTGTGGCAGGAAACCGGCCGCTTCGAGAAGATGGGCCCCGAGTTGCTGCGCATCCAGGACCGCCATGGCCGTGATTTCGTGATCCAGCCTACTTCCGAAGAGGTGGTCACCGATATCGCGCGTCAGGAGTTCAAGAGCTACAAGCAGCTGCCCAAGAACCTCTACCAGATCCAGACCAAGTTCCGCGACGAGCGCCGTCCGCGCTTCGGCCTGATGCGCGGTCGCGAGTTCATCATGAAGGACGCCTATTCCTTCGACAAGGACCGCGATGCGGCCCAGATCAGCTATCAGACCATGCGCGAAGCCTATAAGCGCATCTTCGACCGCTTCGGCCTGCAGTACCGCGCCGTGCGTGCCGACTCGGGCGCCATCGGCGGCGATCTGAGCGAAGAGTTCCAGGTCATCGCTTCCACGGGCGAGGACGCCATCGTCTACTGCCCGAACAGCGACTACGCGGCCAATATCGAGAAGGCCGAGAGCCTGGCGCCCACCCAGGCACGTCCTGCCGCCGCCCAGGCCCTGCAAAAGGTCGCCACTCCCGGCAACAGCACCTGCGAAGCCGTGGCCGAGCAGCTGGGTCTGCCCTTGGCGCAGACCGTGAAGTCGCTGGTGCTGGCCACGGACGAACTGGACGACAAGGGCCTGATCGTCAAGACGCAGGTGTGGCTGCTGCTGCTGCGCGGCGACCACGAGATGAACGAGATCAAGGTCGGCAAGGTCGAAGGCCTGGCGGGCTTCCGTTTCGCGACCGTGGGCGAGATCGAGGAGCACTTCGGTGCCAAGCCCGGCTATCTGGGTCCCATCGGCCTGAAGAAGCCCGTGAACATCGTGGTGGACCGCGATGTGGCCGTGATGGCCGACTGGGTCTGCGGTGCCAACGAGGAAGACTTCCACATCACCGGCGTGAACTTCGGCCGCGACCTGCCCGAGCCCGCCGTGGTGGCCGATCTGCGCAATGTGGTGGCTGGCGACCGCTCGCCCGACGGCGCGGGCGAACTGGCGATCGAGCGCGGCATTGAAATCGGTCATGTGTTCTACCTGGGCACCAAGTACTCCAAGGCCATGGACGCCACTTTCCTCGGCGACAACGGCAAGCCCCAGCACTTCGAGATGGGCTGCTACGGCATTGGCGTGACCCGCCTGCCCGCCGCTGCCGTGGAGCAGAACCACGACGAGCGCGGCATGATCTGGCCCGATGCGATTGCACCGTTCACAGTGGTGATCTGCCCCATCGGCATGGGCCGCAGCGAGGCCGTGAAGACCGAGGCCGAGAAGCTCTACGGCGAGCTGCTGGCACTGGGCGTGGACGTGATCCTGGACGACCGCGACGAGCGCCCCGGTGCCATGCTGGCCGACTGGGAGCTGATCGGCGTGCCCCACCGCGTGGTGCTGGGCGACCGTGGCCTGAAGGAAGGCGTGGTCGAGTACCAGCAGCGCCGTGACACAGAAGCTACAAAGCTGGCGACGAATGAGGTGCTGGGTCACCTCAAGAGCCGCCTGGGCTTGTAAGCTGCTGTTTCCATGCCCGAAACCCTGCTGAGCCGACGCCACTGCCTGAGGACTGCCGCTGCGCTTGCCGCCCCGGCGGCCGGCTGGCTGTGGCCGCAGGCGGCCTGGGCCGGGGGGCAGCTCGAAGAGCCGCTGGCCGACTCCGTGCGTACGGCGCTCAGCGCGGCCGTGGCGGGTTCGGGCGCGCCGCCCGAACTGGAGTTCGCCTCCACAGCGGCGCGCATGAGCTATCTGCGCTGGCTGGTGGCCAGCAGCGACAAGCTGGCCAAGCGCAAGCCCGACCTGCAGGCGCGGCGCGAGTTCCTGCAGACCGTCTGGTACGAGTCCAAGCGCGCGGGCCTCGATGTGTCCATGGTCATGGGTCTGATCCAGGTGGAGAGCGGCTATCGCAAGTACGCCATCTCCAGCGTGGGCGCGCGTGGCTATATGCAGATCATGCCGTTCTGGATGCGGCTGATCGGTGACGGCGATATCGGCAAGCTGTTCCACATGCAGACCAATCTGCGCTTCGGCTGCGTGATCCTGCGCCACTACATGGACCGCGAAAAAGGCGATGCCTATATGGCACTGGGCCGCTACAACGGCAGCCGGGGCCAGCCCCAGTATCCGAATGCCGTGTTCGGCGCCCAGCGGCGTTGGCTGGTGGAAGAGCCGCAGTCGGTCTGATACCGTGGAGATATAAAAAAGAGAGCGCTTGGCGCTCTCTTTTCATTGGTTTCAGCAAGAAAAGAACCTGAAGTCCTTTGAGGGTAAGCGCAAGAAGCTCCTGATTCAGGAGTGGCTGCTTTTGCTTGTCTGGGCCTGGGCAGCGCTGCCCTGTACCTTGGCCGCAGCGGCCGCCGAAGGTGCGGCAGATTCTGCAGCCGGCTCGGGAAGGTGGGTCACCATGACCTGGTCGATGCGGTAGCTGTCCACGTCCAGCACTTCAAACTTGTAGCCGCCCCAGATCACCGCATCGGTGCGGCGCGGCACGCGGCGCAGCATGACCATCAGGAAGCCGCCCAGGGTTTCGTATTCATCGTCATGCGGCATATCGTCCAGATGCAGTACACGCATCACGTCCTCGACGGGAGTGACGCCGTCGATCAGCCAGGAATGCTCGTCACGGCGGATGATCTGCTCTTCCTCGTCAGAAGGACTGACCAGATCGCCCATCACCGTGCTCATCACATCGTTCAGGGTGACGACACCGACGACGCGGCTGTACTCGTTGACGATGACGGCAAAGTCTTCGTGCACCATGCGGAACTGCTCCAGCACCTCTGCAAGACTCAGTCGGTCGGGCACGATGAGCACCTTGTGAATCAGCGATCCATCCTGCAGGGACAGAGGCTGGTTGTTGAGCGCGCGCTGGAACAGGTCCTTGGCGTCCACATAGCCGATCACATGGTCGATATCGCCGTCGCAGACCGGGTAGGTGGAGAAGGGCTCCTCGGCAATGCGGGCGCGGATGATGGCGTCGGCGTCATCCTTGAAGAAAAAGGCAATGCGCTCGCGCTGCGTCATGGCCGAGGCCACGATGCGCGAGTCCAGCTCGAAGACGTTGGCAATCACCTGCTGCTCGCGGGCGGCCAGCACGCCGGCCTTGGTGCCCGCTTCGGTCATGGCCAGGATGTCGTCGCTGGTGATGCGCTCGTCGCGCGTGGCCGGCAGGCCCAGCAGGCGAAACAGGGTGTCGGTCGCCAGGTTGTAGAACCAGATGACGGGCTTGAAGATCACCACAAACCAGCGCATGGGCGCGAGTACCCGCACCACATAGCGCTCGGGCTCGTTCATGCTGATGCGGCGCGGCAACAGGTCGGCCAGCAGGATGAAGGCCGAGGTGACTATGAAAAACGAGAGCAGGAACCCGAGGGTCGTCGAGAGGCTGGGCGAGAACCAGATCGAGAAAAACTCGGTCAGTGCGGGGCTGAACGCACCCTCGCCGACGATGCCGCCGAGGATGGCGACGGCATTCTGTCCCACTTGCACCACGGTGAAATATTCGCCCGGCTGCTCCTGTACGCGCAGGGCATGCTCGGCTCCCTCATTGCCATCGTCGGCCATCTGGCGCAGGCGCAGGCGACGCGAGGCGGCCAGAGAAATCTCCGCCACAGAGAAAAAGGCGCTGAGCAGAATCAGCAGAACAATCACCGCAAGGCTTTGGGACACACTCATAGGCAGGGCTGCTGCGGCACGTCGACGTGCCTGCGGCCGGTTATCAAGGAGTCTCTATTCGACCACATAAAGCCTGTGGCAGGCAGCTGTACTGGCTTCAGGACTGAAGCGCGGCTGCCGAATGGGCCATGCGTGCCAGCGCATCGGCCTCGGTATTGCGGTGTCTGGGCACCCATTGCAGAACCAGCTCCTCAAAGTCCTGCATCTGTGCACGGGCGGCCTCGAACAGCGTGGCGAGTCGGGCGATGGGCCGCGCCGGCTTGGCCGTCGGCGGGCCGAGCTGCTCCAGCAGGACCTGGGAGTCGGTGCGCACGGTCAGGCTGCGCGCGCCGAGATCGCGTGCCAGCTTCAGGGCGGCCATCAGGGCGCGCAGCTCTGCTTCGTTGTTGCAGCCGCTACGGTGCAGATTCTGCGACAGCGTATGGCGGCTGCCGTCGGGCAGCTGCAGCAACACGCCCAGGCTCATGGGGCCGGGGTTGGGCAGGGCGCTGCCATCGATATGGATGCAGCAGTGGTAGGGGGGGACGGGTCTGGGAGGCGGCATGAAAAAAGCCACCGGGGTGCCGGTGGCTTGCAGACGGGATGGGGCTTACTTGGCGGCCAGCACTTGCTGCAGTTCGCCCGATTCGTACATCTCCATCATGATGTCCGAGCCACCGATGAATTCGCCCTTGATGTAGAGCTGGGGAATCGTGGGCCACTGGCTGTAGTCCTTGATGCCCTGGCGGATTTCCTGATCTTCCAGCACGTTCACGGTGGCGATGGACTTGGCATCCACGCCGCAGGCCTTGAGGATCTGGATGGCGCGGCCGGAGAAGCCGCACTGAGGGAAGCTGGCGTTGCCCTTCATGAACAGCAGGATGTCGTTGTTCTTGACCAGGTCGTCGATGCGTTGTTGAGTGTTGCTCATAGTGGGCTCCGGATTTTGGAAATGGCGGTACCAGCCGCGATGTCTGCAATTATTTCACCGACCGCAAGGAATGCGATGCTGTGAGGAAATCTTGCTGACTGGATATTTTGGGGTGGAGGTCTGGAAATCAAGCCTTGCCGCTCCGGCAGGCGCCCGTGCAGCGCGCAATGCCGGCCAGGTCGTGGCGGTGCTGGACCTGTTCGAAGCCGGCCGCTTGCATGAGCCGCGCCACGTCTTCGGCCTGATCCCAGCCATGCTCGAAGAGCAGCCAGCCGCCGTCTTTCAGGCGGGCCGGAGCCTGGTCGATGATGCTGCGTATGTCCTCCAGCCCATCCGCGCCGCTGGCCAGGGCCGACAGCGGTTCGTGGGTCAGCGCCGCCAGGTGCGGGTCGTCGGCGCGGATATAGGGCGGATTGCTGACGATCAGATCGACGGGTTCCAGCCCGTCCAGAGGCTCCAGCCAGCTGCCATGGGCGAACTGCACGGGTAGCTGGAGCCGGGCGGCGTTGCTGCGGGCCACGGCCAGGGCATCGGCGCTGGCGTCCACGGCGATGACCCGGGCTGAGGGGCGCTGGCTTTGCAGGGCCAGAGCGATGGCGCCGCTGCCGGTGCCCAGGTCTACAACGCGAACCGGCTGCCCTTCAGGTATGAGCTCCAGCGCCCAGTCCACCAGGGTCTCGGTATCGGGGCGCGGGTCCAGCACCCTGCTGTCCACGGTCAGATCCAGGCCGTAGAACTCCTTGCTTCCGGTCAGGTAGGCGACAGGCATGCCTTGCTGGCGCAGGGCGCACAGCTGGCCCCAGCGCTGCTGCTGCTCCTGGCTCAGGGCATCGCTGTCATGGGTGATGAGCCAGGCACGGGCGTGCGCTGGCTGTCGCATCAAGTGCAGCAGCAGCATCTGTGCATCGACACGCGCCAGGCCTTGGCGGGCGGCTTGCTGCAGGGCTTGAGCGACGGAGAAAGTGGGGGGCGAGGGTTCGGTCATGGCTTGGCCGGTGGCCATCTTCTTCGGGAATTCAGCAAGGGTATATCTCGGGGTCGCCCGCCTTGTAGAGCGTGCCGTACAGCTGGGTCGACGACTGGCCGGGCTCCAGCATGGGGCGCGAACGTATACCCAGCAACAGATGTTCCAGCGCCTGCTGAATATTCTCGCCCTCGAAGCTCATGCCTACAAAGGACCAGGAAAAGCAGCGTCCATCGCCCGCCATCAGCAGCTGGCCGTGGGCATGGTGAACTTCGGCAACGGCTATCAGCCGGGTGTGCAGGCGCTGTTCCCAGGAGAGCAGGGCATCGTCTGCATCTTCCCCGGTGAAACACGCTTCAAGCCAGTCAAACTCTATATCGCTGCTGGCGCATTCCCGGCCCTTGCCCACCTGGCCTATGTGCAAACCCGCCAGGTTCTGCAGTGCCGCCACGGCAGGGTGGGTGGCCAGACTGGGCTGACGTCCCAGAGCGCTTTGCACAGGCACGGGAATGGCGACCTCTCGCTGCGGGGTCCAGCCCCGGGCTTGCAGCAGCTCAATGACGACAGGTGACTCGAAATTCAGCATGGCGGATCTTCAACGCCCGGGCGCCGAGATGAAGGGGCGCGCCTGCAGGATGATGAGCTGGTCGCCCTGCACGGCCCACTCGATGTCCTGGTCCCGGCCGCCAAAGCGTTGCTTGATGCCGGCTCCGGCGCGGGCCAGTCGCTGCACCAGTGCGTCGCTGAGCACGGCGCGACCGGCAGTCACCGCCACTTCACGCACCCCGCCCCTGGCATCCAGCTGCAGCGCCACATCGTCCTGGGAACGGTTGAGCACCTGCACGGCCTTGCTGCGGCTGGAGTAGAGGATTTGCTCTGCGACCCGTCGGCCCTCGACCACGCGGATGCCTATGCCGCGCTTGGCGGCGATATAGCTCATGTGGCGGTGCGAGGCGTCGAAGGGGTCGCGGGTGATCATCACGCCCGATGCGGAGGAGTCCACGGCTTTTTGCACAAACACCGACATCATCACCTGCGCGTCGTCGATGCCCGCTGCCTGTCTGGCTTCCCAGGCCTCGAAGTTGTAGACCGAGGCCCAGACCTTGCGCACGGCGGCGGCCAGATCCGTGCCGCTGCGCACATTGGGCACGGTGGTGTACAGGCCTGCTCCGCTGAAGTTGGGCAGGTCCTCGGAGCTGGAGGAGCTGCGTACGAACACGCCCTGGCTGCCCAGCTGGCCGGACCAGCGCTGTGCCCAGGCATCTGCCACGGCCGGGCTGACGGGCCATTGCTCGATTTCGGCCTGCAGCGCGGACAGGGCCTGCTTTCGAAGGCCTGCATCCGTCGGAAAACCGGGCTGCTGGCGCATGCGGGCAATGCGCTCGGTCAGGCCGTTGGCGCGCATGAAGTCGGCATAGGCGGCAAACGGAATGCAAAAGCCATCGGGCACGCTGACGTCCGCCAGGCCGGCGGACTGGATCTCGCCCAGATTGGCGGCCTTGGCACCGCAGCGGCGGCGATCCGCGCTGCGCAGGCCGGCCAGGGGCACCAGTTCGCTGCGACGCAGATCGGGCTGCAGCAAGACCTTGCTGCCCTTGGCGGGCTGGCGCAGTGCCTGCTGCTGCGCGCTCTGCTGTTCGGCAGCCGTGGCGGCGCGCAGCGCAAAGCTGGCGGGCTGAACGTCGATATGCACCCAGCGGCCGTTGAAGTCCGCGTAATGCTCGGCGGCTTTTTGCACATAGGCATTGGGTATGCCCCAGCCGCGCGCCAGCAGATTGACATGGGACAGCACCGTGGAGGGGCGCTCCGTCACCACACCGGCCACGGGCGGCAGGCTGATGGGCACTTCGCGCAGCAGCACGATGTCCCTGGGCTGGAGGTCATTCACCCCTTCGGCCTGGTTCAGGATGCGCAGCCGGCCCACGGCCTGGCCCTGGTTCAGCGGCAGATAGGTCTGGGCACCCAGCAGCTGGGCCTGCGTAACCGCTTCAACACCGGCCTGCCGGGCCACGGCTTCCTGCTGTGTGGAGTTGGCCTTGAAGCGAGCCGGCGCGAAAAATCCGGTGCTCAGCGCGGCGGCCGTGGTCTGCAGCAGCTCGGGCGTGAGCTGGTCGCCCTCCCAGAACTCGTAGCTGTAGTCCTTGAGCGCGGGCTGCCAGCTCAGCGTACCGAGAATGAAGCGACGACCCGGCTCGCGGTAATTGCGGTTGAGCGCCGGCTTTCCGCCCTGCAGCAGGCCTTTGGCGCGCAGAAAATCTTCGTGAAACGCGTATCGCGGCGTGTTGATGAAATGCAGCGGCGCACTCTTGCTGTGACGGTCGATCACAAACAGCACATGGGGCATGGCGCTGGCCGGGTCGAAGATGCGGGCCAGGCGATCGAAATCGGCGCGGCCGGCCAGCATGGGCAGGCTGGCGGGCGTGTTGCGGCTGCCCGCCGCATCGACCGGACGCCCCGCGCCCGAGTCATAGGCAGACGGCTTGCGCAGGGCCTGCGCCTGGGCGGCGGTCGATGCGAGCAAAAGACTGGAGAGCAGGGCCGAAACCAGAACCGGCAAAAAGCGCTTTGTCATCTTGAGATTGTCCCCATTTCTGGCGGAGCGTTCGAACGGACCCGGTTCGAGCCGGTGCAGCCTGTGCGGACTCAGGAAGCGGCCAGCTCCGCCAGCAGCTCGGCCTCGCGCGCATGTTGCAGGGCCTGGATCACATCACCCAGATCGCCTTCCATCACTGCCAGCAGCTTGTACAGCGTGAGGTTGATGCGATGGTCGGTGAGGCGACCCTGGGGAAAGTTGTAGGTGCGGATGCGATCGCTGCGGTCGCCCGAGCCGATCAGGCCCTTGCGCATGGCCGCTTCCTTGGCGGCCCGCTCGCTGCGTTCCTTTTCCTGGATGCGGGCCTGCAGCACCTGCAGGGCCTTGGCCTTGTTGCTGTGCTGGCTGCGGCCGTCCTGGCACTCGGCCACGATGCCCGTGGGCAGGTGGACCACGCGCACGGCGGAGTCGGTCTTGTTGATATGCTGGCCGCCGGCGCCGCTGGCGCGAAAGGTGTCGATGCGCAGATCGGCAGGATTGAGCGTGATGGCCTCGGCCTCGTCGGGCTCCGGCATCACGGCCACGGTGCAGGCGCTGGTGTGGATGCGCCCCTGGGTTTCGGTGGCGGGCACACGCTGCACGCGGTGGCCGCCCGACTCGAAGCGCAGTGCGCCGTACACGTTGTCGCCCTCGATGCGCAGCACCACTTCCTTGTAGCCGCCGATTTCGTTTTCGCTGGCGCTCATCACTTCCACCTTCCAGCCCACGTTGGCGGCGTAGCGGGTGTACATGCGGGTCAGGTCGCCGGCAAACAGGGCCGATTCGTCGCCACCCGTGCCGGCGCGGATTTCGACAAAGGCGGGGCGGGCATCGTCGGGGTCCTTGGGCAGCAGCAGGCGCTGCAGCTCGTCCTCGAGCTTGATCAGCTCGGCTTCGCCGCTGCCGATCTCTTCCTGCGCCATTTCGGCCATGTCGGGGTCGTCCAGCATTTCACGCGCGGCGGCAATGTCGGCTTCGGTCTGCAGGTAGCGCGTGTAGCGGCTGGCAATGGCCGTCACATCGGCATGTTCGCGCGAGATGGTGCGGTACTGCTTCATGTCGCCCATGATGTCTTCGCGCGAGAGCAGGAAATCCAGCTCCTGCAGGCGTTGGGCATAGCGTTCGAGCTGGTTGCGCAAAAAGTCTTGCATAGGGAGTAGCTAAGGCTTGGAAAGGGTGGCGCGCAGCGGCCACCTTGTTGGGGACAGGAAAGAGAGGGGGCAGGCCACGACCGGGCCATGCGCTGCACGAGGACGGCAGCGCCGAAGCGGGCGAGCGCCGCTAAAGCTTGCTGGGGTTGCGGCTGGCGCGCAGGAACAGACGGGAGACGGTGTCTGCGGTCTGGGCGCGTTCTTCGGCGTCGCCCTTGTGCAGCTCGGCCATGGTGCCGTGCAGCATTTTCTGTGTGAGACCGCGCGAGAGCGCTTCCAGCACGGTGTCGATGTCTTCGCCCTTGGCCAGCAGCTTCTTGGCACGGGCAATTTCCAGCGCGCGCCATTCGTCGGCCTGGGCGTTGACCTGCTGGATCAGCGAGACCGCGCCGCCCACGGGGTTGCGCTGGTCCATCCATTGCATGAAGCTTTGCACGCCGGTGTCGATGATGACCTCGGCCTGTTGCACGGCGGCCTGGCGCTGGGCCTGACCGGTGCGCACGACGGTTGCCAGATCATCCACGGTATAGAGATAGACGTCGTTGAGGTTCTTGACCTCGGATTCGATATCGCGCGGAACGGCCAGGTCCACCATGAAGATGGGGCGGCGCTTGCGTTTCTTGAGGGCGGACTCCACGGCACCCAGGCCGATGATGGGCAGGGTGGATGCCGTGCAACTGATGATGGCGTCGTATTCGTGCAGATGCTCGGGCAGGTCGGCCAGACGCATGGTGCCGGCGCCGAACTGGGCGGCCAGCTTCTCGCCACGCTCCATGGTGCGATTGGCGATGGTGATCTGCCTGGGGTTGCGGGCGGCAAAGTGGGTGGAGACCAGCTCGATCATCTCGCCCGCGCCCACGAACAGCACGCGAATCTTGCTCAGGTCTTCAAACAGCTGGCCGGCCAGGCGCACGGCAGCGGCAGCCATGGAGATGCTGTGCGCACCGATCTCGGTGGAGCTGCGCACTTCCTTGGCCACGGCAAAGCTGCGTTGAAACAGCTGGTTGAGCGTGGTGCCCAGGGCACCTGCGGTCTCGGCCGCACGCACGGCGTTCTTCATCTGGCCGAGGATCTGTGCCTCGCCCAGCACCATGGAGTCCAGCCCCGAGGCCACGCGGAAGGCGTGGCGGGCGACCAAGCCATCCTGCAGCAGATACGAGTGCTGGCGCAGAAGCTCAGGCGCCACGCCGCCGCTGTTGGCCAGCCAGTGCATGGTGTGATCCATGGCGGGGGCGTCGGCAGCGCAGTAGATCTCGGTGCGGTTGCAGGTGGAGAGGATGGCGGTTTCCACGGCGCTGTGAGCCCGGCCCGCGTGGGACAGGGATGCGCGCAGGCCTTGCAGCGTCGGCGCGATCTGATCGAGCGCGAACGCAAAACGGCCCCGCATATCGAGCGGAGCCGTGTGGTGATTGATACCTAAAGCCCAGACTGCCATAACAGGGGATTATAAAATTTAGAACCGGATTGGGCACCCCCCGGTCTCAAAGCCTTGGAATCGATTGTTGCCATGGATCTTGTTGCGAGCGTTAATCATTTACTCAACTTCGTCGCCCCGGCTTTTTTTCTCGCACTGGGCCTGGCGATCTGCGCTCGATGGTTCAAGCAAAACAAGGCTGGAGCCCAATCATTCATTGCACAAGTAGCTATTAATTTCATATTGGGTGTAGCGGTTTTGCTGGCCAGTCTCTGGCTGTTTTCACGCGATGGCAAGATGCTCGCCTATGCCGCGCTGGTCTGCGCAAGTGCCTGCTGCCAGTGGGTGCTTTCCAGAGCCTGGCGCTGATTGGCGCATTGGCTGGAAAGCTGTTTTGCGTGAAATCTTGATCTGACTCAAGAGTGTTTGTTGTATTCGCGCCAGTGTCCGGCCGGGCCTCAGTCACTGACGGCCCGGGGTTCGGCCTGCTCCAGTATCCAGCTGCGAAACTGTCTTAAGGCCTCCGTGGGAGGCCGGTTGCCTTGCTGGCACAGAAAGTAGCCGCGCTCGATATGCACCGGCGCATCCAGCGCCAGCGCCACGCGGCCCGATGCCAGATCCTCTTCCACCAGGCAGCGCTGCACCATGGCCACGCCCATGCCGGCTGCCACGGCCTGCACCAGCAGGGCCACGGTCTCAAAGTCCGCGACCGGGGCGGGGCAGGGCTGGCTCAGGCCCCGGGCCTGCATCCAGCTGGCCCAGTTGCCCGGGTAGTTGGTGTGGAACAGCAGCGGGCGGCTCAGCAGATCCTGCTCGCTGCAGATGGGGTTCGGCCCTTGCAGCTCGCGCGGGTGGCAGATGGGGATGAGGTCGCGGCCGATCACATACTCGGCTTCCACGCTCGCCGGCCATTGCTGGCTGCCGACGCGAATCCAGGCATCGATCTCCGGCGCATTGAGCGGATCGTCGCGCCGGTAGGGCGCGAAGGAGAGCATGATTTGCGGATGACGGCGGTTGAAGTCGGGCAGGCGCGGAATCAGCCAGTGGCTGAACAGCGTGGGAATGACCGACAGGCGCAGCTGGGGCCCATGGCGGCGCCTGCGTGCGGCGGCCGATGCGGATTCGATCGCCATCACGGCGGGCTCTATCGCCTGCAGATAGTCCTGTCCTGCCGCAGTGAGCGCGTTGCGTCTGCCCAGGCGCTCGAACAGGGCAAAGCCCAGATGCTCCTCAAGCCTGGCAATGGCTCGGCTGATGCCGCCCTGCGTCACATACAGCTCCTGGGCGGCGAGCGAGTAACTGCCCAGGCGGGCGGCTGCGGCAAAGGCGTGAAGTTCGGACAGGGACGGGGAGTGCATGCGCATGACGGCTTGAATTATGACGGCTGGTAATACTTGCGTGCCGTCTTGTCGCTTTTCGTGGCGCGGCCTGCGGCACAGAATGAAAAAAAGGTTGGAGTGCCAAGTCCTGAGCCCTTCGACCGATTCATAACCAGTCAAGGAGAAGCCGCATGGCTATTCGTCGTACCGTTCTGTCATCCATTGCCGCCTGCGCCGCAGCCGCCGCGCTGTCCCCCGCGTTCGCTGCGAATGCAGCAGCGGACTACCCCAATCGCCCCATCCGCCTGATCGTGCCCTTTGGAGCCGGTGGCTCCACCGACATGGTGGCGCGCCTGCTGGCCGACAAGATGGGCCAGATACTGGGCAAGGCCGTGGTGGTGGACAACCGTGGCGGAGCCGGCGGCTCCATCGGCGCTTCGGAAATCGCCAAGGCCGCTCCCGACGGCTACACCATCGGCATGGCCACGGTCTCCACCCATGGCTCCAACCCGGCCATCTTCCGCAAGCTGCCCTATGACGCGATCAAGGACTTTGCTCCCATCACCAATGTGATGAGCGTGCCCAGCGTCTTCGTCGTGAACGCCAGCGTGCCTGCCAAGACCATGAAGGAATTCATCGCGCTGGCCAAGGCCAACCCCGACAAGTACACCTTTGCCTCGCCGGGCACGGGTTCGCTGGGTCATGCCAATATCGAGAACTTCATGAATCTGGCTGGTATCCAGCTGCTGCACATTCCCTACAAGGGGGCGGGCCAGGCCATTACCGATGCACTGGGCGGACAGGTCAATGCCATGACGGACAACCTGCCTTCGACCCTGCCGCATATCAAGGCCGGCCAGCTGCGTCCCCTGGCCGTGCTGGCCCTCAAGCGCAGCGATGTGCTGCCCGATGTACCCACCTATACCGAGCTGGGCTACCCCCAGATGGGCGACGGCGGCTGGTTTGGCCTGGTGGCGCCTGCGGGCACACCCAAGCCCATCATCGACAAACTCAATGCTGCGGCCCACAAGGTCATGGCTTCGCCCGACTATCTGGAAAAGCAGAAGTCCATCTCCGGCGAGTCCATGGGCAACACGCCCGAGCAGTTTGCCAAGCAGATCAAGACTGCGATCGAGCGCTACACGGCCGTGGCCAAGCGCGCCAATATCAAGCTGGACTGATGAAGGCTTCAATGTCTGTGCCTGATTTTCTGCAAGCCAGACCGGCCGAGCCGGTGCTGGTGCACCCGGCCCGGGGCGAGGTTCTGCCCATAGTCTGCGACTCGCCGCACAGCGGCACGGCCTATCCCGAGGATTTCGGCACCGTCGTGCCCATGAGCCTGCTGCGCCGCGGCGAGGACACGCATGTGGCAGCGCTCTGGGACCGCTGGCCCGAGTTCGGCGCCACATTGCTGGAAGCGACTTTCCCGCGCACCTATGTCGACCCGAACCGCAACGAGTCCGACCTGGATCCCGCGCAGATCGAGGGCGAATGGCCGGTGCCGCTGTCGCCCAGCATCAAGACCCAGCAGGGGCTGGGCCTGATCTGGCAGCGCATCAGCAAGGCCGGCGTGGCCACTCCCCTGTATGAACGCAAGCGCACCGTGGCCGAGGTCCAGCACCGTATCGCCCGCTACTGGCGCCCCTATCACGCGGCGCTGGCGCAGGCCATCGACGACAGCGTGGCCCGCTTCGGGGCCGTGTGGCATCTGAATCTGCACTCCATGCCCAACGACGTGTACCAGCGACTGGGACGCAGCGATGCGCCACCGTTGGCCGACTTCGTGCTGGGCGACCGTGACGGCACGACCTGCGCGCCCGAGTTCATCCATCTGGTGGGCGATACGCTCAAGGGCTTTGGCTACAGCGTTGCCTATAACGAGCCCTACAAAGGTGTGGAACTGATCGGGCGCATCGGCCAGCCGCAGCTCAATCGCCACTCCATGCAGATCGAGATCCGTCGCCCCGTCTATATGGATGAGGACACGCGTGAACCGAATGCCGGCTTCGAGCCGCTGCGCGCGCATTTTGCCGAGCTCATGCAGGTGCTGGCGGACTATGTGCGCGAGCAGATGAGCAGGGGCTGAAACCTTTGCATCCTGTCAGGCCCGGCATTGCCGGGCTTTTTTCATGTCACGGCCAAATGTCAAAAAACTGTGGCGAGGATGCCGCGATTGAGGGATTCCTTATCGAAGCTGCTATCAGAATCAGTTACGCTCGCAGGCTGGTGTCATCGTATGTCTGATGTAACAACACGCGTCTAGGAATCGTACCGGAATGAAGTTCACTCCCATCGCAGCGCTGGTCATGTCGAGTCTGGCGGCCTTTGCCCAGAGCGCATCCGCGCAAACCGGTGCGGAAGGTCGCATGAATTTTTTGCGCGATTCCAGAGCCGCCACATCGGGTCCCCAGTTTGAATTCAGTCGTCTGCAATATGGCCCGCTGCCGATTGCAGGCTCGCGCGTGGCCTCCACGGCCGGTCCGCTGCAGGCGGCCGAGCGCGGCGATGCCAAGGCACAGAATCAGCTGGGCGAAATGTATGTGCATGGCCAGGGCGTGCCCCAGAATGCCGCCACGGCCGCGCAATGGTTCCGCAAGGCCGCGGCCCAGGGACATGCGGGTGCCCAGAACAGTCTGGGTGCGCTGTATGCCAACGGCCAGGGCCTGCCGCAGAACTACCGTGAGGCTGCCCAGTGGTACGGCCGCGCGGCGCAGCAGAACAATGCCGTGGCGCAGTACAACCTGTCCCACCTCTATCAGGAAGGTCTGGGCGTGCCCCAGAGCTTCAGCACCGCCGCCCAGTGGCTGGAGAAATCCGCCGCGCAAGGCCATGTGACGGCCCAGTTCGAGCTGGGCCAGCGCTACCTCAAGGGCAATGGCGTGGCCGTGAACTACATGACGGCCGCCGACTGGTTCAAGAAGGCGGCCGATCAAGGCCATGCGCAAGCGCAGAACCAGCTGGGCTCCATGCTGTCCGACGGGGTGGGCGTGAAGCTGGACCCCGTACAGGCTGCCCAGTGGCTGCAGCGCGCTGCCGAGCAGGGCGACGCCAGGGCCCAGAACAGCCTGGGCCGCATGTATATGGATGGCGTGGGCGTCCCGCGCGACTACAAGCTGGCGGCTTCCTGGTTCCAGAAGAGCGCCGAGCAATGGAATGCCGACGGCCAGAACCATCTGGGTCGTCTGTATCTCTACGGCCTGGGTGTGGAGCAAAGCCCTGCCTATGCGGCGCAATGGTTCCAGCGCGCGGCCGACCAGAATCATGCCGATGCCCAGTACAACCTGGGCACCATCTATGCCGAAGGTCTGGGCACGCCCCAGAACTACGGCACGGCGCTGCAGTGGTATCAGAAGGCGGCCGAGCAAGGCCATGCCGCCGCCATCAACAACGTGGGTACGCTGTACGCCGAAGGCCGTGGCGTGCCGCAGAACTATGCGACGGCCATGCAGTGGTTCCGCCGCGCGGCCGACAAGGGCGATGCCTCGGCCCAGTTCAACCTGGCGCGTCTGTATGCCGATGGCCAGGGCGGTGCCGCCAGCCCTGCTCAGGCGATGAAGTGGTATGCCGCGGCAGCCGAGCAAGGTCATTCCGGTGCACAGAATCGCCTGGGCGTGATGTACGCCGAAGGCCAGGGCGCTGCGCGCGACTACGGCAAGGCCGTGCAGTGGTACCAGCGTGCTGCCGAACAGGGTGACGCCGCCGCCCAGTACAACCTGGGCATGGTCTATGCACAGGGCCAGGGTGTGGCTCGTGACAATGCCAGGGCCTACTTCTGGTACAACCTTGCCGCCATGGAGCTGGGGGGCGACGCCGCCAAGCGCCGCGACGAAGCGGCCAACAAGCTCACCATTGCCCAGGTGGCCGAGCAGCAGAACAAGGCCTTGGCCTGGCAGCCCAAGCGCTGATTGCCGCTTGGCACCCTGGCAAGCAAGCGCTTCCCTCGAGAAGCGCTTTTTTATGCCGGCAGGCTCCCGTCATGGTTCAGAGCAAGGCTCGAATGCCGCTGCCCGGTGCAGGCTGGCCAAGCCGGGTTTGCCTGGGCAGTGCCTGGCGCGGCCGATGATTTTCAAAACCAAGGAGACAACAATGAACAAGATTTCAATGAATATGCTGGCCGGCCTGATGGCTGGCGCAGGCCTGCTTCTGTCTGCGGGCGCGCAGGCTCAGGACTCCTTTCCGACCAAGCCCATCCGTATCGTGCTGGGCTTTCCTGCCGGCGGCCCGCTGGACCAGCATGCCCGTCTGCTGACCGACAAGCTGCAGGGCGTGCTCGGTCAGCCGCTGGTGGTGGATTACAAGCCCGGAGCGGGCGGCTCGGTGGGGGCACAGGACGTGATGCGCTCGCCCGCCGATGGCTACACGCTGATGCTGGCCAATACCGGCGTGATGGTCATCAACCCTGCGCTCTACAGCAAGCTGCCCTACAACACACTCAAGGACTTCACGCCGATTGCCCGCACCGCCATGCAGCCGCTGGCGCTGCTGGTCAACAACAAGGTGCCGGCCAAGACGCTGACCGAGTTCACGACCTATGCCAAGGCCAACCCCGGCAAGATCAACTTCGGCTCGGCCGGCAACGGCGGCATCAGCCATCTGGTGCCCGAGATGTTCAAGAGCGCCGCAGGCGTGGATCTGGTGCACATTCCCTACAAGGGCAGCGCGCCTGCGTTCACCGACCTGATCGGTGGCCAGGTGCAGTTCATGGCCGAGAGCATTCCCCAGGCTGCGGCCTATCACAAGCAGGGCAAGGTGCGCGCCCTGGCCGTGACCAGCAAGGAGCGCAACCCCGCGCTGCCCGAAGTGCCGACCGCCATCGAGTCCGGTCTCAAGGGCTTCGAGGTGGTGGGCTTCTATGGCTTCCTGGCACCTGCCGGCCTGCCCAAGGAGGTGACGGCCAAGCTCAGCAATGCCTTCCAGCAGGTGATGAACATGCCCGACGTGAAGAGCCGCATGGTGGAGCAGGGCGCCGATCCGGCCTTCCTCGGCTCTGAAGCCTTCGGCAAGTTCCTGGCCGGCGAGACGCCGCGCTGGGCGGCAGCCGTCAAGGCCTCGGGCACGAAACTGGATTGACACCCCCTGAGGCGCTGTGCCTAGGCGGCCCCGCGCCTTCCCCCGCTCTCGCAGTGCTGCGCACTGCGCACTGCGGGCAGGGGACGCAGCCAGCGCGGCGGGGCGGCCCTTGCGCGGCTGCCCTGATTTGTCAGTGCCAGTATTGGAGGTGGTGAACGCAAAAAAGCCCGGTCACTGCAAAGGGGCCGGGCTTTTGTTTTGCTATGAATATAGAAGCTGCTTGCGCTTGATTTGAAGGGAATTCAGCATTGATTGATGCTGAGGTTCTTAGTGGATATGCATAAGCAGCTACTGATTTACAGCTGCTCGCCTGTCTGCGCGGGGCTGAACATATCCACGCGGTCGGTGATGATGCCGTCCGTGCCCAGGTCGATCAGGCGTTGTGCGGCCCATTGGTCGTTGACGGTATAGCTGCTGCAGCGCAGGCCTGCGCCATGCACCTTGGCCACCAGCTCGGGCGTCCACAGGGCGTGGTTGAGCACCATGGCGCTGCAGTCCAGCTCCATGGCCTGCTTCAGGTCGGCATCACCGTTGCCGTCGGCCAGCCTGTCCACCAGCAGGCCGCGTGGAATATGGGCTGCGGTCTCGCGGGCACCCTTGAGCGAGTCGGACTTGAACGAGGTGAACAGCGGCTGCACCTCGGTCTTCGGCCAGATGCGGTTCATCAGCTCGCCGCAGGCACGGCCGGTTTCCAGTTCCTGGCCCGGGGTCGGCTTGATTTCCACATTCAGGTGCAGATGGTTGGCCAGGCACCAGCGCGCCAGGGCTTCCAGCGTGGGCAGGGCCTCGCCCGCATAGGCGCGAGAGTGCCAGCTGCCGGCATCGAGCTGGGCGATCTCGCCCATGCTGAGTTCGCCGCCAATGCCGTGGCCGCTGGTGGTTCGCTCCAGCGTGGCGTCATGCATCAGAAACAGCACGCCGTCCTGGCTGAGCTTGGCATCGCATTCAAAGAATCGGTAGCCATGCTGCGCGCCCAGGCGGAAGGCGCTCATGGTGTTCTCCGGTGCCAGCTTGCCGGCGCCGCGGTGGGCGACCCAACGTGGGTAGGGCCAGGGTTTCAAAGCATTCGTCATAGTGAGTCCAACAAAGTTTGCGGCTTCATACTTCAGGGTAGCTTTGGGCGCGTCGATGAGAACTGGCGCAACCCATCTCAGAGACACCGAGCAAGAGCCGCCTTGCGGCGAAGGTGTCGTCCCCCTCCCGCGTAGCGAGAGAGGGGGAAGCGGCGCAGCCGCTCAGGGGGAGTTTCGATTTAGGCGCGTTTGCCGGTTTCGGCGTTGAACCAGTGCAGGCGGTCTTCACGCGCCGAGATGCGGGCGGTCTCGCCGGGCTTGGGATAGGGCTTGCCTTCTTCCACGCGCACGGTGACGTCTTCATCGCCCACCTTGCCGTGCAGCAGGCGTTCGGCGCCCAGCAGTTCCACGGTCTGCACCTTGAATTCCACGCCACCGGTTTCCACCAGGTCGATGTGTTCGGGGCGGATGCCCAGGATCAGGCCGGGCTTGCCATTGGGCGAGTGCTTGAGCAGGTTCATGGGAGGGGAGCCGATGAAGCCCGCCACAAAGGTGGAGGCTGGTGTGTGGTAGACCTCTTCGGGTGTGCCGAACTGCTCCACATTGCCGCCGTTCATCACGACCATGCGCTGGGCCAGGGTCATGGCCTCGACCTGGTCGTGGGTCACGAACAGGCTGGTGATGCCCAGCTCGGCATGCAGCTTCTGGATCTCCAGACGGGTCTGGCCGCGCAGCTTGGCGTCCAGATTGGACAGGGGTTCGTCAAACAGGAACACCTGGGGCTGACGCACGATGGCGCGGCCCATGGCCACGCGCTGGCGCTGGCCGCCCGACAGCTGGCGCGGCTTGCGGTCCAGAAGATGGCTCAGTTCCAGAATCTTGGCGGCCTTGTCCACACGACGCTTGATCTCGTCTTCGGGCACCTTGGCGAGCTTCAGGCCGTAGGCCATGTTCTCGTAGTTGCTCATGTGGGGGTAGAGCGCGTAGTTCTGGAACACCATGGCGATATTGCGCTTGGCGGGCTCCAGGTCGTTGACCTTGTTGGAGCCGATCAGCAGGTCGCCATCGGTGATTTCTTCCAGGCCGGCGATCATGCGCAGCAGGGTGGACTTGCCGCAGCCCGAGGGGCCGACCAGCACGATGAATTCGCCGTCGTTGATCTCGACGTTGATGCCGTGAATGACGGGCACGGCGGACTTGCCCGTGCCATAGCGCTTGACGATGTTCTTCAGGGAGATGGATGCCATGGGAGGTATTCCAGGTATTCGTTCAATGGGTCAAAAGAAGGTGGTGGAGGTCGTGGTCGAGAGCCTTACTTCTCGGTATCCACCAGGCCTTTGACAAACCACTTTTGCATCAGCATGACCACCAGTGTGGGTGGCAGCATGGCCAGGATGGCGGTCGCCATCACGATGTTCCAGTCGATGGCGGCTTCGCCACCGCCAGCGACCATCCGCTTGATGCCCACGACCACGGGATACATGTCTTCCGAGGTGGTCATCAGCAGGGGCCAGAGGTACTGGTTCCAGCCGTAGATGAACTGGATCACGAACAGCGCGGCAATCGAGGTCTTGGACAAGGGCACCAGGATGTCCTTGAAAAAGCGCATGGCGCCGGCGCCGTCGATGCGGGCGGCTTCCACCAGTTCATCGGGCACCGTCAGGAAGAACTGGCGGAACAGGAAGGTGGCGGTAGCCGAGGCAATCAGAGGCAGCGACAGACCGGCGTAGCTGTTCAGCAGGCCCAGTTCGGCCACGACCTTGTAGGTGGGCAGAATGCGCACTTCCACGGGCAGCATCAGGGTCAGGAAAATCGCCCAGAAGCAGATCATCTTGAACGGGAAGCGGAAGTACACGATGGCGAAGGCCGACAGCAGCGAGATGGCGATCTTGCCCACGGTGATGATCATGGCCACGACAAAGCTCACCCACATCATGTGGACGACGCTGGTGTTGGAGCCCAGCTTGCCGGAGCCCAGCAGTGCTTCCTTGTAGTTTTCCCACAGGTGGGTGCCGGGCAGCAGAGGCATGGGCGCCTGCACGATCTCGCTGGCCGTGTGGGTGGAGGCCACCAGTGCCAGATACAGCGGGAAGGCCACGATGGCCACGCCAACGACAAGCACTAGGTGCGAGAAGAAATTGAGCCAGGGGTTGCGGTCAACCATGATCAGTACTGCACTTTCTTTTCAACATAGCGGAACTGGATCACAGTCAGCACAACAACAATCAGCATCAGGATCACGGACTGCGCAGCCGAGCCGCCCAGGTCCAGCGCCTTGAAGCCGTCCAGATACACCTTGTAGACCAGGATCGACGTGGACTGGCCGGGGCCGCCGTGGGTGGCCGCATCGATGATGCCGAAGGTGTCGAAGAAGGCGTAAACGATGTTGATCACCAGCAGGAAGAAGGTGGTGGGCGAGAGCAGCGGCAGCTGGATGTTCCAGAAGCGGCGCCAGGGGCCGGCGCCATCAATCGAGGCTGCTTCGATCAGGGCCTTGGGAATGGACTGCAGTCCGGCGAGGAAGAACAGGAAGTTGTAGGAAATCTGCTTCCACACGGCGGCCAGCACAATCAGTGCCATGGCCTGGTTCTCGTTCATCAGGTGGTTCCAGTCATAGCCGAGCTTGCCCAGGAAATAAGCCACCACGCCGATGGACGGCGAGAACATGAAAATCCACAGCACGCCGGCAATCACGGGGGCCACGGCATAGGGAATGATCAGCAGGGTCTTGTAGACCATGGCGAAGCGCACGATGCGGTCCGCAAAAATGGCCAGGCCCAGCGATGTGGCAATGCCCACGCCCGCCACCAGCACCGAGAACAGCGCGGTGCGGTAGAAGGAGTCCAGATAGGTGGGGTCGGCGAACAACTGGCGGAAGTTGTCCAGGCCCACCCATTCGGTGCTCATGCCGAACGCGTCTTCCATCTGGAATGACTGGAGTACCGCCTGACCAGCGGGCCAGAAAAAGAAGATGCCGATGATGAGGAGCTGGGGTGCGATAAGCACCCAGGGCAGCCACCTGGATCGGAAAAGAACGCGTTTTTCCATGAGGAGTCACAAATAAAAAAACCACCGGAGCCTGGGTTCAGTCAACGTGGCATTCAAGGGGCTGTGCCTTGGGTGAAGGCACAGCGGGCCTGGGGGTGCCCTGCGGCACCCTCAGGATTACTTCTTGTAGGAACGCTCGAAACGGGCCAGCAGCTCGTCGCCACGGGTCACGATGGCGTCCAGAGCCTGCTTGCCGGTCTTCTTGCCAGCCCACACCTGTTCGAGTTCTTCGTCCTCGATGGTACGGATCTGCACATAGTTGCCCAGACGGATACCGCGCGAGTTGTTGGTCACCTTGCGGATCATCTGCGTCACGGCGGTATCGGTGCCGGGGTTCTTGGCGTAGAAGCCGGACTTGTCGGTCAGGTCATAGGCGGCCATGGTCACGGGCAGGTAGCCGGTGCGCTGGTGCGAAGCGGCCTGCACCTTGGTCTGCGACAGGAATTCGAAGAACTTGGCCACGCCCTTGTAGTGCTCGGCATTCTTGCCGGACATCACCCACAGCGAAGCGCCACCGATCACGGTGTTCTGGGGAGCGCCCTTGACATCGGGGTAGTAGGGCAGGGCAGCCAGGCCGTAGGCGAACTTGGCGTTCTTGGCCACATCGCCGTAGAAGCCGGACGAAGTCTGGATCATGGCGCATTCACCGGCGGTAAACGAAGCCTGGGGAATGGAGCCGCGGCCCTTGTAGACAAACTCGCCGGCCTTGGCGGCTGCAGCCAGATTGTCGATGTGCTTGACGTGCAGAGGCGAGTTCACCTTCATGCGTGCCTTGTAGCCGTTGGCGCTCAGGCCGTTTTGCTCGGTGGCGAACTCAACGTTGTGCCAGGTGGAGAAGGATTCCAGCTGGGTCCAGCCTTGCCAGGCCAGGGTCATGGGGCAGCTGTGGCCGCTTTCCTTGAGCTTCTTGGCGGCAGCAAAGACTTCGGGCCAGGTGGTGGGGGCCTTGTCGGGGTTCAGGCCGGCCTTCTTGAAGGCGTCCTTGTTGTAATAGAAGATGGTGGTCGAGCTGTTGAAGGGGAAGCTCAGCATCTGGCCGTTGGGGGCGGTGTAGTAACCGGCCACGGCGGGGATGTAGGCCTTGGGGTCGAAAGCGACACCGGCGTCCTGCATCACCTTGCCCACGGGCACGGTCGCGCCCTTGGAAGCCATCATGGTGGCAGTGCCCACTTCGAACACCTGCAGGATGTCCGGTGCGTTGCCCGAGCGGAAGGCTGCAATCGCGGCTGTCATGGACTCATCGTAGGCACCCTTGTAGGTGGGGACGATCTTAAAGTCCTTCTGGCTCTCGTTGAACTGCTTGGCCAGGTCATTGACCCATTCGTTGTTCACGGCAGTCATCGAGTGCCACCATTGGATTTCGGTGGTGGCTTGTGCCGAGAAGGCAGTTGCGGCGACGGCGGCGGCCATGGCCAGTTGCTTGAATTGCATGAAGGCTCCTCTAACTTTCGTTGACGAAATATGCGGTGATGCACATTAAGTCATTCGTATGACATATGGATGTCATTGTTTGCATGGGCTTGTGCGCTTCACCATGGGCAGAACCCGCAGTCAAAAGCCGTTGCATGACGATCTGGTGACAATTGATGGTGCGCGAAGCTGCGCCATTCTAGGTCAACGGCATTTCGTTTGTTGTTGGTAGTCTTTCGTATTGAGTTGTTTTTGATTCGGAAATGTATGATTTTTGTCTAAATAGCCTATGGAAGATTCATCGATGATTGGGAGGCGCGTGCCGTGCACGAATTCGCAGTGCCGCGCCGCGTTGTCATGCAGCGAAGCTGCCCGGGGCTTGCTGCTGCTTTGGCGATAGCAGGGCTGACCACTCAGAACCCATAGCAAAGCATGGCTGAGCCGCCGTCGCTTAAAATCGCCATCCCACTGGCTTAGGGGCGCCACACAGAGGGCGCCCGATACGGTCTACCCCATGAATGTACCGATTGCGTTGGCTGCCGCCCTCCAGGCCCAGGCTGCCGAACCCGCACGACTGCGCGAGATTCCCTATAACTACACATCGTTCTCTGACCGTGAGATCGTGATTCGTCTGCTGGGCTCATCCATGTGGGATGTGCTCAATCAGCTGCGTCAGGAACGCCGCACCGGCCGATCCGCCCGCATGCTCTACGAAGTGCTGGGGGATATCTGGGTTGTGCAGCGCAATCCCTATCTCCAGGACGATCTGATCCACAACCCCGACCGCCGCAAGTCGCTGGTCGAGGCGCTGGAACATCGCCTGGCCGAGATCGACAAGCGCCGCGAGCCCAACGAGGATGCCGTGCGCGATCAGCTGGTGGGCCAGCTGGTGGAGGCTGCCCATCGCGCCGTGCATGAATTCAATGCCACGTTTGTCGAAGCCGAGCAGCTGCGCCGTCGCGCGCAGAAGACACTGCGCCGCTATACCGCCAAGGACAACATCAAGTTTGACGGCCTGTCGCGCGTGGCTCATGTGACCGATGCGACCGACTGGCGCGTCGAGTACCCGTTTGTGGTGCTGACACCCGATACCGAAGCCGAGATGGCCGGCCTGGTCAAGGGCTGTATCGAGCTGGGCCTGACGATCATTCCGCGCGGAGGCGGCACGGGTTATACGGGTGGAGCCATTCCTTTGACATGGCGTTCGGTGGTCATCAACACCGAAAAGCTGGAGGCGCTGACCGAAGTCGAGATGCGCATGATTCCCGGCGTGGACCACGAAGTGCCCACCATCTACTCCGAAGCCGGTGTGGTGACTCAGCGCGTTGCCGACGCGGCCGAGCGCGGCGGTTTTGTGTTTGCCGTGGACCCGACCTCCATCGAGGCATCCTGCATCGGCGGCAATATCGCCATGAACGCGGGCGGCAAAAAGGCGGTGCTCTGGGGCACGGCCCTGGATAATCTGGTGTCCTGGCGCATGGTCACCCCGGATGCGCAGTGGCTGGAAGTCACGCGCCTGGACCACAACCTCGGCAAGATTCACGACGCCGAGATGGCCTGCTTCGAGCTGAAGTACTTCGAGGCGGACGGCAAGACCCCTGTGCGCACCGAGCGCCTGGACATTCCCGGCCACACCTTCCGCAAGGAAGGCCTGGGCAAGGATGTGACCGACAAATTCCTCTCGGGCCTGCCCGGCATTCAGAAGGAAGGCACGGACGGCCTGATCACCAGCGCACGCTGGGTGGTGCACCGCATGCCGGCGCACACGCGTACCGTGTGCATGGAGTTCTTCGGCAATGCCAAGGACGCCGTGCCCTCCATCGTCGAGATCAAGGACTATATGTTCGCCGAGCAAAAGCGCTCGGGCGTGCTGCTGGCCGGTCTCGAACACCTGGACGACCGCTACCTCAAGGCCGTGGGCTACGCGACCAAGAGCAAGAAGGGCAACGGCCGCCTGCCCAAGATGGTGCTGCTGGGCGATATCGCCGGTGACGACGCCGACGAAGTGGCCCGCGTGGCGGCCGAGGTGGTGCGCATCGCCAATTCGCGCAACGGCGAAGGCTTTACCGCCGTCAGCGCCGAGGCGCGCAAGAAGTTCTGGCTGGACCGCAAGCGCACGGCAGCTATCTCGCGCCATACCAACGCCTTCAAGATCAATGAAGACGTGGTGATTCCTCTGCCGCGCATGGCCGAGTACACCGATGGCATCGAGCGCATCAATATCGAGCTGTCGCTGCGCAACAAGCTCAAGCTATGCGACGAGCTGAGCGGCTTTTTCAAGCACTCAGACCTGCCCCTGGGCAAGAGCGACGATGCCGGCGACATCCCCAGTGCCGAGCTGCTGGAAGACCGCGTGCAGCAGGCTCTGACGCTGGTGGCCGAGGTGCGCGAGCTCTGGCAGGGCTGGCTGGACGGCGTGGCCACGCTGTTCCCCGAGCTGCAGGATCACCGCCTGCGTGCGAGCTGGAAGACCCAGCTCAAGGAGCCGCTGTCCAAGATTTTCGCGGGTGCTGCCTTCCAGCCGCTGCGCGAGTCCGTCAACGAGATTCACCAGAAGGTCCTCAAGGGCCGTGTCTGGGTGGCGCTGCACATGCACGCCGGCGACGGCAATGTGCACACCAACATCCCTGTCAACTCCGATGACTATGAAATGCTGCAGACCGCGCACGAAGCCGTGGCCCGCATCATGGAGCTGGCGCGCAGTCTGGACGGCGTGATCTCGGGTGAGCACGGCATCGGCATCACCAAGCTGGAATTCCTCTCGGATGCCGAACTGGCACCGTTTGCCGATTACAAGAAGCGTGTGGACCCCGAAGGCCGCTTCAACAAGGGCAAGCTGATCCGCAACGAAGAGTGGGATGCCCTGGCGCACCAGAGTCACGACGGGCGCTCGCCGCGCGAGTCGCTGATGTTTGCCGATCTGACCAATGCCTATACGCCCAGCTTTGGTCTGATGGGTTATGAATCCATCATCATGCAGCAGTCGGACATCGGTGCCATCGCCAATTCCGTCAAGGACTGCCTGCGCTGCGGCAAGTGCAAGCCGGTGTGCGCCACCCATGTGCCGCGCGCCAATCTGCTGTACTCGCCACGCAACAAGATTCTGGCCACCTCGCTGCTGGTGGAGGCCTTCCTCTACGAAGAGCAGACACGCCGTGGCGTGTCCATCAAGCACTGGCAGGAATTCGAGGATGTGGCCGACCACTGCACGGTCTGCCACAAGTGCTTCAACCCCTGCCCGGTCAAGATCGATTTCGGCGACGTGACCATGAATATGCGCAATCTGCTGCGCAAGATGGACAAGAAGAGCTTCCGCCCCGGCAACAAGCTGGCCATGGCCATGCTCAACGCCACCAATCCCGACACCATCAAGTTCATGCGCACGGCCATGGTGGGCGTGGGCTTCAAGGCCCAGCGCCTGGCGGCCGACGTGCTGGGAGCGGTTGCCAAGAAGCAGACTGCGCACCCGCCCGCATCGGTGGGTACGGCTCCCATCAAGGAGCAGGTGATCCACTTCATCAACAAGAAGCTGCCCGGCGGTCTGCCGACCAAGACGGCGCGCGCCTTGCTGGACATCGAGGACAAGGACTACGTGCCCATCATCCGCGACCCGCAGGCCACCAAGTCGGACACCGAGGCGGTGTTCTACTTCCCAGGTTGTGGCTCCGAGCGCCTGTTCAGCCAGGTGGGTCTGGCCACGCAGGCCATGCTCTGGCATGCCGGCGTGCAGACCGTGCTGCCGCCCGGCTATCTGTGCTGCGGCTATCCCCAGCGCGGCTCGGGCCAGTTCGACAAGGCCGAGAAGATGATCACGGACAACCGTGTGCTCTTCCACCGTGTGGCGACCACGCTCAACTATCTGGACATCAAGACCGTGGTGGTGAGCTGCGGTACCTGCTATGACCAGCTGCAGGGCTACCAGTTCGACAAGATCTTCCCCGGCTGCCGCATCATCGACATCCACGAATATCTGCTCGAAAAAGGCATTACGTTGCAGAACAAGGGCTCGTACCTGTACCACGACCCCTGCCACACGCCCATGAAGCAGCAGGACCCGATGAAGACCGTCAAGGCCTTGATGGGCGACAACGTGCTCAAGAGCGAGCGCTGCTGCGGCGAGTCCGGCACGCTGGGGGTGACGCGTCCCGACATCTCCACGCAGATCCGCTTCCGCAAGACCGAGGAAATCCGCAAGGGCGAGGCCGCGCTCCGGGACAACGGTCAGCTCGGCGCCCAGGACAACGTCAAGATCCTGACCAGCTGCCCCAGCTGCCTGCAGGGCCTGAGCCGCTACGGCAACGATCTGAACAACGGTCTGCTCGAAGCCGACTACATCGTGGTCGAGATGGCGCGCGACATCCTGGGCGAGAACTGGATGGCCGAGTATGTGAATCGCGCCAACCAGGGCGGTATCGAGCGCGTGCTGGTGTGATGCCCCCTGAGTCGCTTCGCGCCTTCCCCCAAGGGAGGCCGGGGCGGCCCTTCCTCGGTGTCTCTGGCCTGCGCTGGGGTCACGTCGATAAGCATTGCAATGGAGATTTCAGATGTTGGTTGAAAATTGTCCTCTGTGTGCAACCGATGGCGGCGCATTGATCTGGAGCGGTGAGAAGCTGCGCGTTATCCGCGCAGCGGAAGAAGGCTTCCCGGCCTTTTATCGCGTGGTCTGGAATGAACATGCGGCCGAGTTCTCGGATCTGAGCGCGGCGGATCGCATTGTCTGCATGGATGCCGTGGCCCTGGTGGAGCGCGTGCTGCGCGAGCAACTGGCCCCGACCAAGATCAATCTGGCGGCTCTCGGTAATATGGTGGCGCATCTGCACTGGCATGTGATTGCGCGCTATGACTGGGACAGCCACTTTCCCGCTTCGGTCTGGGCTGCGGCCCAGCGCGAGCGCGATGAAGCCCGCGAAGCTGCGATTGCCCGTCAGCTGCCGCAGGTGGATGAAGTGCTGCAAAAGGCACTGGCCCTCTGGGCCGCGTGATGTTTTTCATCTCCGTCGGGAGATCCAAAGGGCAGCTCCAGGCTGCCCTTTTACGCATTGATTAGGAGAAAACCATGGCAGGACTGCAAGCCAACACTCCCACCCCCCAGTCGCTGACCGTGCACGGTGCATCGCGCGTGCTGGAGGTCTCTTATTCGGACGGCAAGACTTTCCGCATCCCGTTCGAGCTGCTGCGCGTGTACTCGCCCTCGGCCGAAGTCCAGGGCCACGGCCCTGGCCAGGAAGTGCTGCAGACCGGCAAGCGCGATGTGGGCATCAGCACCATCGAGCCGGTGGGCAACTACGCCATCAAGCCCTTCTTCAGCGACGGGCACGAAAGCGGTCTTTACACCTGGGAATACCTCTACCAGCTGGGCAGCCAGCAGGACGCCCTGTGGCAGCAATATCTGCAGCGTCTCCAGGAGGCCGGACTGGAGCGCGACACGCCCATGCCCGAGAAAGGCGCCGGCGGCCATGGCTGCAGCGTGCATTGAGCTTTGACTCCCAGGGGCTTGCATGTCGGCCCAAAAGCCGGCAGCAGCGTCCCGCCCACGCCACAGCGCCCATGCGTGCAGCACAGGGTTATTGAGGCTGGTGCTATATTTCCAATAGCTGGCAGCGCATGTGAAATAAGCGCTCAAGGCGAATTCTTTCCAAAAACCATAGTGCTTCAAAGCCTGTAGCCATACGGGGTTGTCGCTGTACGCGCAAGCACTGCCTGCTTAGCATTCTTTGTTATGAGCTCCACACACTTCGGATTCCAGACTGTTGATGAAAGCGAGAAGGCATCGCGCGTACGCGGTGTGTTCGACTCCGTGGCTTCCAAGTACGACGTCATGAACGACGTGATGTCGGGCGGTCTGCACCGCGCCTGGAAGGCTTACGCACTGATGGTGGCCAACCTCAAGGAAGGCGACAAGGCGCTGGACATCGCGGGCGGCACAGGGGATCTGTCCCTGGCTTTTTCCAAGAAGGTCGGGGCCAGCGGTCAGGTGGTGCACACCGACATCAACGAAGCCATGCTGCGTGTGGGGCGCGACCGTCTGACCGACAAGGGGGTGATCCTGCCCACGCTGGTCTGCGATGCGGAGAAGCTGCCTTTTCCCGACAACTATTTCGATCTGGTCAGCGTGGCCTTCGGCCTGCGCAATATGACGCACAAGGATGCCGCGCTCAAGGAAATGAACCGCGTGCTGCGTCCTGGCGGCAAGCTGCTGGTGCTCGAATTCTCCAAGGTGGCCAAGCCCCTGGAGAAGGCCTATGACTGGTACTCGTTCAAGATTTTGCCGGCCATGGGCAAGATGATTGCCGGCGATGCCGAAAGCTATCGCTATCTGGCCGAATCCATACGCATGCATCCGGGACAGAAGGAGCTCAAGGCCTTGATGCAGCAATGCGGCTTTGGTCATGTGGACTATCACAACATGACGGGAGGCGTCTGTGCCTTGCATGTGGGAATCAAGTGTTAAGTGCGCCTGGTGCGCAGATTTGTAGCGACTTTCTAGAAGAAGGGAGATGAGATGAAGAAACTTTGGTCAATCGCCTTGGTGGCAATGCTGGTGGTGGCGCATGGTCAGGCCGATGCCAAGCGCATGGGCGGCGGCTCATCGTTCGGCAAGCAGTCGGGCAACGTCACTCAGCGTGAAGCTTCTCGTGCTCCCGCTCAGAATACCCAGCAGGCCGGGCAGCAGAATGCGGCGCAGCAAAACCGCGCGGCCCCGCCCGCAACTCCGGCCGCTGCACCCAAGAAACCCTGGGGTGCCATGCTGGGCGGCCTGGCTGCAGGCCTGGGTCTGGCCTGGCTGGCCAACTCGCTGGGCATGGGCGAAGCCTTTGCGAATATGCTGATGTTCGGTCTGCTGGCCATGGTGATCATGGTGGTGGTCGGCATGATCATGCGACGTCGCAAGCCCGCGCCTGCGATGCAGGGCAATCACAGCCCCTTCGCCTTTCAGGGCGCAGGCAACCTGGGCGGTGATGCCAACGCTCCCCAGGCTCGCCAGTACAACCCTGAAAAAGTGGGCAACGATGCGTCGGCTCGTCCCTGGGAACAGAACCATATTCCCGAAGCCGCAGCAGCAGCCGGTGGCTCCATGATCGGCTCTGCATTGTCGGGTTCGCAGAACTGGGGCGTGCCCGCAGACTTCGATGCCGAAGGCTTTCTCACGGCAGCCAAGCGCAACTTCGTGACGCTGCAATCGGCCTGGGACAGGTCCGACATCACAACCCTGCGCTCCATGATGACCGACGAGATGCTCTCGGAAATCCGCAGCCAGCTGTCCGAACGCGAGAGCCAGCGTGCCGGTGAACCCAACCACACCGATGTGCTGATGATCGATGCGCAGCTGCTGGGCATCGAGGACCTGGGCAATGGCTATATGGCCAGCGTCGAGTTCTCCGGCATGATCCGCGAAGAGGCATCGGCAGGCCCCAGCCCCTTCCGCGAAGTCTGGAACATGACCAAGCCCAAGAGCGGTGCCAGCGGCTGGCTGGTGGCAGGCGTGCAGGCGCTGCAATAAAGCCAGGGCTCGAACTGGCATTTCCCGACCCGGGACACCCAGCGAGAGCCTGGCCGGCCCTTTGCCTCGCAGCGAAGCCGGCGTCCCCTCAGGGCGAAGGTGCAAAGCGCCACAGGGGGGAATCAATTTCATGAATAATCGGGGACTATGGCAACACAGTCCCCTTTTTCTTTTCTGGGCGGTCTCGTCGAACGCGTGATGGCCGGCCCCCAAGCTCCCGAATGGCTGGTGAGTGAAATGCATCAGCGTCTGGTGCTTTTCCTCAACCATGTGCTGATGCAGGAAAAAGAGGCCAGGGATCGCCTCGTGCGCCAGAAAGGCCGTATTGCGCGCGTGCAGTGGCGCCAGTACTCGGTCG
Organism: Comamonas testosteroni TK102; assembly: GCF_000739375.1. Lineage (NCBI taxonomy): Bacteria > Pseudomonadati > Pseudomonadota > Betaproteobacteria > Burkholderiales > Comamonadaceae > Comamonas > Comamonas testosteroni. The sequence goes on from NZ_CP006704.1 coordinate 941,187, forward strand.
CCTTGCTGGTCACCCCTGCCGGCCTGTTCGATCTGGCTCCTGCCGAGGCGGCGCCCGATCTGATGCTGGAAGTCACGGAGACCTCTCCACTGTCGCTGGCCCAGACGGCCTTGCGTGGCGACAAGCCCAGCATTCGCATCGAAGGCGACGTGCAGTTTGCCGCCGAAATCAACTGGCTGGTGGATAACGTCAAGTGGGATGTGGAGGAAGACCTGGCCCGCCTGATCGGTGACGTGCCTGCCCACACCATCGCCAAGGTGGCTCGCACCGCTGCTCAGGGGCTGCGTCAGTTCGTCGGCGCACGCATGGGTGGCAAGTCCGCCTCTGCTGCCGATGCTGCCCATCCCGCCAGCACGGCCCCCGTGGCAGCCATGCCCGGCGCCGATTACACACAGCCATGAGCCGTTTTCTGCGAGGCTGGGCCATCCTCTGGGTGGTGTTTCGTTATGGGCTCGACGAGCTGGTGCTCTCCGGGATCCCGCATCCGCGACTGCGCAGCCTGCGCGGCGTGCTGACCTTCGGCCGCAAGCTGGACAAGCCACGTGGCGTACGCCTGCGCGAAGCGCTGGAAGAGCTGGGCCCGATCTTCGTGAAGTTCGGTCAGGTGCTGTCCACACGCAGCGACCTGATGCCGCCCGATGTGGCCGAGGAGCTGGCCAAGCTGCAGGATCGCGTGCCGCCGTTCGATTCCCAGATCGCGGTGGACACCATCGAGCGTTCCTTTCGCAAGCCGCTGGAGCAGATCTTCATCAGCTTCGAGCGCCAGCCCGTGGCCAGCGCATCGATTGCCCAGGTGCACTTTGCCCGGATCCGCGACAAGGACGGCATCGAGCACGACGTCGCTGTGAAGGTGCTGCGTCCGGGCATGAAGTCCGTGATCGACAAGGATCTGGCACTGATGCACATGATGGCGAGCTGGCTGGAAAAGCTCTCCCACGACGGCAAGCGTCTCAAGCCCAAGGAAGTGGTTGCCGAGTTCGACAACTATCTGCACGACGAGCTGGATCTGATCCGCGAAGCCTCCAATGCCGCGCAGCTGCGCCGCAATATGGAAGGGTTGGATCTGGTGCTGATCCCCGAGATCCACTGGGATTACTGCCACACCGATGTGATGGTGATGGAGCGCATGAAGGGCGTGCCCATCAGCCAGGTCGAGCGCCTGCGCGAAGCCGGGGTGGACATCCCCAAGCTGGCGCGCGACGGCGTGACCATCTTCTTTACCCAGGTGTTCCGTGACGGCTTCTTCCATGCCGACATGCACCCGGGCAACATCATGGTCAGCCTGGAGCCCGATACCTTCGGACGCTACATCTCGCTGGACTTCGGCATCGTCGGTACGCTGACCGAGTTCGACAAGGAATATCTGGCGCAGAACTTCCTGGCCTTCTTCCGCCGCGACTACAAGCGCGTTGCCGCCTTGCATGTGGAAAGCGGCTGGGTGCCTGCCACGACACGCGTCGAGGAGCTGGAGGCTGCCATCCGTGCCGTCTGCGAGCCTTATTTCGACCGGCCCCTGGCCGAAATCTCGCTGGGCATGGTGCTGATGCGCCTGTTCCAGACCTCGCGCCGTTTCCAGGTCGAGATCCAGCCCCAGCTGGTGCTGCTGCAAAAGACCTTGCTCAATATCGAAGGCCTGGGGCGCCAGCTCGACCCCAACCTCGACCTCTGGAGCACGGCCAAGCCGTTCCTCGAGAAATGGATGCTGGACCAGATGGGGCCGCAGCGCCTATGGCATGAGCTGCAGGCGCAGGCACCGCGTTACGCCAAGATCCTGCCCGACATTCCACGGGTGCTGCACCAGTATCTGTCCAGGCATGGCGCCGGCAATGACAGCGAGACCCTGCTCAAGGAACTGCTGCAGCAGCAGAAAACGACCAACCGTCTGCTGCAGGCCATCCTCTGTGGCGGCATCGGTTTCGTCATCGGTCTGGTGGTGCTGCAGGTTCTGCTGCGCATCCGCTTCTGAGCTTTCCCTTTCTTTAGAGTTCGAGGAGTGCCAGCGTGCTGCTCTCATTGGTGATCGTCTACCTGTTAGTGACCATCGGCATTGGCCTGTGGGCCGCCAGACGCGTGAAGAACACGGCGGATTTCGCCATTGCCGGCCGTCATCTGCTGCTCTACATGATCATCACCACCACCTTCGCGACCTGGTTCGGGTCCGAGCTGGTGCTGGGCGTGCCTGCCAAGTTCATCGAAGGCGGACTGCATGCGCTGGTGGAAGATCCGTTTGGCGCGGGCATGTGCCTGATCCTGGTGGGCGTGTTCTTTGCGGCCAAGCTCTACCGCATGAATCTGCTGACCATCAGCGACTACTACCGCTCGCGCTATGGCCGGGCCATCGAGGTGGTCTGCTCGCTGATCATCATGCTCAGCTATCTGGGCTGGGTCTCGGCCCAGGTCACGGCGCTGGGCCTGGTCTTCAACCTGCTCTCGGGCGGTGTCGTCAGCATTCCCATGGGCATGACGATAGGCGTGCTCTCCGTGCTGGTCTACACCCTGTTCGGCGGCATGTGGTCGGTGGCCGTGACGGATTTCGTGCAGATGATCATTCTGGTCGCCGGCCTGCTGATCCTGGCATTTTTTGCCGGTGACATGGCGGGCGGCGCGGGCAAGGTGGTCGATCTGGCCACCAGCCGCGATCTCTTCAAGTTCCTGCCCGAGCCTTCGCTGCACGAAATCGTCTTCTTCATCGGCGCTGCCGTGACCATGATGCTGGGCTCGATTCCGCAGCAGGACATCTTTCAGCGCGTGATGTCGGCAGACACCGAAAAGTCGGCCGTGCGCGGCACCATCATCGGCGGTGCCTGCTATGTGATCTTTGCCTTCGTGCCCATGTTTCTGGTGGCCAGTGCGCTCATCATCATGCCCGCCGAAGCCACGGCCCTGCTGGCCGATGATCCGCAGAAGGTGCTGCCCACCCTGGTGATGGACAAGATGCCGTTCGCCATGCAGGTGCTGTTCTTCGGTGCGCTGCTCTCGGCCATCAAGTCCTGCGCTTCCGCCACCTTGCTGGCCCCCAGCGTGACCTTCACCGAGAACATCTGGCGCCAGTTCCGCCCCTACACCTCGGACAAGGACAATCTCAGGACCATGCGCATCAGCGTGCTGGTGTTCGCGGCCTGTGTGCTGGCCTATTCGATCATCATGGAAGGCACGCCCATCTATGAACTGGTCGCCAGTGCCTATCAGGTGCCGCTGGTGGGGGCCTTCGTGCCGCTGGTGTTCGGTCTGTACTGGAAGCGCGCCACCACCCAGGGCGCCATCAGCGCCGTGGTGCTGGGCATCGGTGTGTGGCTCATCTTCATGGTCACGCCCGCGCTCAACCAGGCTTTTCCACAGCAGCTGGCTGGTCTTTTGGCTGCGGTCGCCGGCATGCTGGCAGGCTCGCTGCTGCCCCAGTGGATCAGCAACCATCACCGTGAAATAGAGTCCTTTGCCGAGATCAAGGCTTGAGGGTGCAAACCGGCGGCACCGGGGCTTGCTTGCGCAGCGCAGCAAAACCAGGGGCGGCGCCTATAATTGAGGGTTTTTGCACTTCCCCCGTTTTTAGCGCTATGCCTATCTATGCATACAAGTGTGGTTCCTGCGGCCACGCCAAGGATGTGCTGCAGAAAATCTCGGACGCGCCGCTGACCGTGTGCCCAGCTTGCGGGGCCGAGGCCTTTTCCAAGCAGCTCACCGCTCCGGGCTTTCAGCTCAAGGGTTCTGGCTGGTATGCCACGGACTTCAAGAACAGCGGCAGCAAGCCGGCTGCAAGCACCTCTTCATCCAGTGACAGTGCCGCTGCACCTGCAGCAGCTGCAGCTCCTGCCCCTGCCCCTGCCAATTCCTGAGGCTTACCCACACTATGTCTGCATTGCGCAAGTGGCTGATTGCCGGTTTGCTGGTCATCGTTCCCCTGGTGATCACGCTTGGCGTGCTCAACTGGATCATCGGAACGCTGGATCAGACGCTGGCCATTCTTCCCGAGGCCTGGCAGCCCGACAGATTGCTGGGCATGCATATTCCGGGCTTTGGCGTTATTCTGACCTTGCTGATTCTGCTGCTCGTGGGCGGTATTGCCAGCAATTTCATCGGCCGCAAGCTGGTGGGTTGGGGTGATGCGCTGGTGCGCCGCATTCCGGTGGTGCGCTCCATCTATTCCAGCGTCAAGCAGGTCTCGGACACCGTGTTCTCCGACAGCGGCAACGCTTTTCGCACGGCAGTGCTGGTGCAGTGGCCGCGCGAGGGCGTATGGACCGTGGCTTTCGTCACAGGCCAGCCCAGCGGTGAGGTGGCTGCCCTGTTGCGCGACGAATATGTGAGCGTCTTTGTGCCCACCACGCCCAACCCCACAGGGGGTTATTTCGTGCTGGTGCGCAAGAGCGAATGCATCGAGCTGGAAATGAGTGTGGATGCGGCGCTCAAATACATTGTTTCGATGGGCGTGGTGGCTCCGCCAGACCTCGCACTGATCGAAGAATCCAAACAAACAACCTTGTCGCACCCCTAAGGTGCAGGAAGAATTTTCATGGCAATGCGTTCTCAATACTGCGGTCTGGTGACCGAAGCCCAAATGGGCGAAACCGTGACCCTGTGCGGCTGGGTGAATCGCCGCCGTGACCATGGTGGCGTGATCTTCATCGACCTGCGCGACCGCGAAGGCTATGTGCAGGTGGTCTGCGATCCCGACCGCGCCGAGATGTTCAAGGTGGCCGAAGACGTGCGCAACGAGTTCTGCGTGCAGGTCAAGGGTGTGGTGCGTGCGCGTCCCGCCGGCACTACCAACGACAAGCTCAAGAGCGGCCAGATCGAAGTGCTGTGCCATGAGCTGAACGTCCTCAATGCGTCCGTCACGCCTCCTTTCCAGCTGGACGACGACAATCTGTCGGAAACCGTGCGCCTCACGAATCGCGTGATGGATCTGCGCCGTCCCGTGATGCAGCGCAATATGATGCTGCGCTACAAGACCGCCATCCAGGTGCGCAACTTCCTCGACAAGGAAGGCTTCATCGACATCGAGACTCCCATGCTGGGCAAGTCCACGCCCGAAGGCGCCCGCGACTATCTCGTGCCCTCGCGTGTGCATGATGGCGAGTTCTTCGCGCTGCCCCAGTCGCCCCAGCTGTACAAGCAGATGCTGATGGTCTCGGGTTTCGACCGCTACTACCAGATCACCAAGTGCTTCCGCGACGAAGACCTGCGTGCTGACCGCCAGCCCGAATTCACGCAGATCGACTGCGAAACTTCGTTCCTGAACGAAGAGGAAATCCGTGCCATCTTCCAGCGCATGATCAAGGAAGTGTTCCAGACCCAGCTGAACGTGGATCTGGGCGAGTTCCCCATCATGACCTACCAGGATGCGGCCTTCCGCTTCGGTTCGGACAAGCCCGACCTGCGCGTCAAGCTCGAGTTCACCGAACTGACCGACATCATGGGCGACGTGGACTTCAAGGTCTTCTCCACCCCCGCCACCACCAAGGGCGGCCGTGTCGTGGCCCTGCGCGTGCCCGGCGGCGCTGCCATCTCGCGTGGCGAGATCGACGGCTACACCGAGTTCGTCAAGATCTACGGTGCCAAGGGCCTGGCCTGGATCAAGGTCAACGAAGTGGCCAAGGGCCGCGAAGGCCTGCAGTCGCCCATCGTCAAGAACCTGCATGATGCTGCCTTGACCGAAATCCTCAAGCGCACCGGCGCCCAGGATGGCGACCTCATCTTCTTCGGCGCCGACAAGGAAAAGATCGTCAACGACTCCATCGGTGCCCTGCGCCTGAAGGTCGGCCACAGCGAATTCGGCAAGAAGAGCGGCCTGTTCGAAGACAAGTGGGCGCCTCTGTGGGTGGTGGACTTCCCCATGTTCGAGCATGACGAGGAATCCGGCCGCTGGGTGGCCGTGCACCACCCCTTCACCTCGCCCAAGGACGGTCACGAAGACCTGATGGACACCGATCCCGGCAAGTGCATAGCCAAGGCCTACGACATGGTCTTGAACGGCTGGGAACTGGGTGGCGGCTCGGTGCGTATCCACCGCGCCGACGTGCAGGCCAAGGTTTTCGAAGCCCTGAACATCACGCCCGAGCAGCAGCGCGCCAAGTTCGGCTATCTGCTGGACGCGCTGCAGTACGGTGCGCCTCCCCATGGCGGCCTGGCCTTCGGCCTGGATCGTCTGATCACGCTGATGACCGGCTCCGACTCCATCCGTGACGTGATTGCCTTCCCCAAGACACAGCGCGCCCAGGATCTGCTGACCCAGGCTCCCTCGCCCGTGGACGAGAAGCAGCTGCGCGAGCTGCACATCAAGCTGCGCAACCCCATGGTGGTCACCACCGAGGCTTGATTGCCAAGCTCCCCGTGAACAGCGCCGGTCGCTGTTCACACCCGGGCGCCAGTTCGCGAAAGCGGCTGGCGCTTTTTTATTGCTTTGAAATTGGGAGCTGCTTGCGCCTGTCAATCTTGGAATTCAGACGGTTATTGTTCTGAATTCAATGAATGGCAAGCGGTTGAAACTATGAATATTGATGGCTATCAAGCAGCAGGGCGACTCAGCCTGCTGTCATCCTGGCCGCGCTAATATGCTGCGATGGAAGTCAGGCCCTACAAGATTCCGCAGTCCGTGCTGGTCGTGATCTACCGTGAAGACGGGAAGGTGTTGCTGCTGCGTCGCAGCATTGCGGCGCCCGAGGGCGAGCCTTTCTGGCAATCCGTCACAGGCAGCAAGGACAGCCTGGACGAGGAATGGCATGAAACCGCGGTGCGCGAGGTGCTGGAGGAAACCGGCATCGACGCGCTGGCGCCGGACTGTTGCCTGACCGACTGGGAACTCGAGAACGTCTACGCCATCTATCCTCAATGGCTGCATCGTTACGCGCCGGGTGTCAGTCATAACCAGGAGCGTGTCTTCGGCCTCCGTGTGCCATCTCACCTGACCGTGCACTTGAATCCCAGGGAGCACACCGCACATGATTGGCATGATTGGCGTGAGGCAGCCCAGCGCTGCTTTTCTTCTTCCAACGCAGAAGCTATTTTGCTGTTGCCGCGCTTCGAGCCGGCGCTGGCCGAACGCCGGTGCAGGCAGCAGCCTTGAAACCATCAGTGCCTATGTCTGAAGTTCAGTTGTCTACACCGCCAGAGCCGCAGATCCTGCGCGTGGCCACCTACAACATTCACAAGGGTGTGCAGGGCCTGGGCCCTGCCAGGCGCCTGGAGATTCACAATCTGGGACTCGCGGTGGAGCAGCTCGATGCGGACATCGTCTGCCTGCAGGAAGTGCGCAAGATGAACCGCAAGGAGGAGCAGTATTTCGACCGCTGGCCCAATGTGCCCCAGGCCGAGTACCTGGCGCCCGAAGGCTACGAGTCCGTCTATCTGACTAATGCCTACACCCGGGACGGCGAGCACGGCAATGCGCTGCTCAGCCGCTGGCCCGTGATCGGCTACCAGCACGAGGACATCTCGGACCATCGCTTCGAGCAGCGCGGCCTGCTGCATGTGGAGCTGGACATCCATGGCAAGCGCGTGCACTCCATCGTCGTGCACCTGGGCCTGATTCCGGGCAGCCGCATTCGCCAGATTGCACTGCTGCAGCGTTTCATCGAGCGCGAGGTGCCGCCCAATGCGCCGCTGGTGGTGGCGGGCGACTTCAACGACTGGGGCAACCAGATCAAGCGCATGCTGGCGGGCTTCGGCCTGTTCGAGTACGAGGAGACGCAGGGCATTCTGACCTATCCCTCGCGGCTGCCGATTGCGCAGCTGGACCATATCTATGTGCGCGGCCTGACGCCGCTGGGGCTGCAGGTGCCCAAGGGGCGCATCTGGTGGCGCATGTCGGATCATCTGCCGCTGATCGCGGAGTTCAAGCTGTAGCAGCCCTGAGCCCGGCCCTGCGCCTTTCTCGCCATCTCTGGCTCCGGGTGCAGGCTGATTGAGTGATTGCTACTGAAACAATAGCTTTCGACGCCTTCCGAATCTGCCTCTGGATGCCAAATCCTTTGTAGCTTCGGGACGTTGATTCACTGGTACCATCCTTGGATGTTCAGAGATCTCGCCGATATGAAAAAAGACAACCAGGCCGAAGGCACGCCCGTCTCGGTCAAGATCCGCGAGCGGCTGCAGGCGGCGAACAAGCGTTTCCACGCCAACGACAATATTTCCGAATTCATCGAGCCCGGCGAGCTGGAGAAAATGCTGGACGAGGTGCAGGAGAAGATGCAGGGCGTGCTCGACTCCATGGTGATCGACACCGTGCACGACCACAACACCCGTGCCACGGCCCGCCGCGTGGCCAAGATGTATTTGAACGAGGTCTTCCGCGGGCGCTATGTGGCCCAGCCTGCGATCACCGAATTCCCCAATGCCGAGCACCTGAACGAGCTGATGATCGTCGGCCCGATCACCGTGCGCAGTGCCTGCAGCCACCACCTGTGCCCCGTGATCGGCAAGATCTGGATCGGCGTGCTGCCCAACAAGAACACCAATGTGATCGGCCTGTCCAAGTACGCGCGTCTGGTGGACTGGATCATGGGCCGTCCGCAGATTCAGGAAGAAGCCATCATCCAGCTGGCCGATCTGATCATGGACAAGACCCGTCCCGACGGACTGGCCGTGGTCATGGAAGCCTCGCATTTCTGCATGTCCTGGCGCGGCGTGCGCGAGATGGACTCCAAGATGCTGAACTCCGTCATGCGCGGTGCCTTCCTCACCAACTCCGAACTGCGCCGCGAATTCCTCTCGCTCATAGCAGCCCGAAAATAAATGATCCCCCTGTGGCGCTTCGCGCCTTCCCCCAGGGGGGGACGACGCCTTTGCTGCGGGTCAGCCCTTGCTTGGCGCCCCTCGCATGTGATGCGCCAGTCACATCACGCACTGGCCATACCTGGCCAGATGAGCGACTGAATTTTTCTTTTCAAAAGGCTGCGCATCGCGCGGCCTTTTGCATTTCCGGCTCCCATGTCCCTGCAAGCGTTCACTCTCATCATCCTGGCCGGCCTGATTCATTCGGGCTGGAACATCGTGGCCAAGAAGGCCGGCGGAGACGCCCGCTTTTCGCTCTACACCGCCATCTGCAACGCCGTCATCTGGCTGCCGCTGGGCTGGTGGCTGGGCAAGGATGTGGTGCCTGGCTGGGGCTGGATGGAGTGGGCATTCGTCACCGCCAGCGCCGTGCTGCATGTGGCTTATTTCATAGTGCTGCTGCGCGGCTATCGCGTGGCCGACCTGACGGTGGTCTATCCGCTGGCGCGCGGCAGCGGGCCGCTGATCTCCTCGCTGGTGGCCGTGATCTTTCTCGGCGAGCAGATCTCCACGCTGGGTGCTGCCGGCATTGCGGGCGTGGTGCTGGGCGTGTTTCTGATCGCGGGCGGCCCGCGCATGATTGTTGCCATCCGCGAGGGGCAGGATCTGGAGGCGCGCCAGCGCGTGCTGTCCGGTCTCTACTACGGCCTGCTGACGGGGCTGTTCATTGCCAGCTACACGGTGGTGGACAGCTATGCCGTCAAGATGCTGATGATGTCGCCGATTCTGTTGGACTATATGGGCAATCTGATCCGGCTGGTGATTCTGGCGCCGCTGGCCGCCCGGGACTGGCCCGAGACCAAGCGCCTGTGGCGTCTGCAGTGGCGCTATGCGGCCGTGGTGGCGTTTTTCAGTCCCATTGCCTATGTGCTGGTGCTGTATGCGGTGCAAAGCGCGCCCATCTCCCATGTCGCGCCTGCGCGCGAGGTGTCCATGCTGTTCGCGGCCCTGATCGGCGGCAGGCTGCTGGGCGAGGGCGACCGGGCCTTGCGCATCGCCGGCGCCATCATGATCGCTCTGGGCGTGACCGCTCTGGGGCTGGGTTGAAATGGGCGGATGTATCGAATCGGCCTGCAGCCTTTGACTATGGATCGCAAGCCGCTGTTTTTTTGAAGAGACCTGACAATGCCGACCTGGGAAGTCCTGATCACATTCTTTGGCGTGGCCCTGCTGCTGGGCCTGAGCCCCGGCCCCGACAATCTGTTTGTGCTGGTGCAGTCGGCCCAGCGCGGCTGGCGCGTGGGGCTGTGCGTGGTGGCGGGGCTGTGTCTGGGCATTGTCGGGCACACGGCGGCGGTGGCACTGGGCCTGGCGGCCGTGGTGGCCGCATCGCCCATGCTGTTCACGGTGCTCAAGCTCTGCGGTGCTGCCTATCTGGCCTATCTGGCCTGGGGGGCCTGGCGTGCGCCCGTGCATGTCGAGGAAACTGCCAGGGCGCAGACCGAGCGCGATGTGTTGGGCTTGAGAGCCGCCATGCGCTGGATGGGCCGCGGTGTGGTCATGAACCTCACCAATCCCAAGGTGCTGATCTTCTTTCTGGCCTTCCTGCCCCAGTTCACCGACCCGGCACGCGGCAGCGTCGCGCTTCAGGTCATGGTGCTGGGTTGCGTGTTCATGCTGGCGGCCTGGCTGGTGTTCGGCTCCATCGCCTGCTTTTCGGGTCTGTTCGGTCAGCTGCTGCAGCGCTCCGCCCGCGCCCAGTGCTGGCTCAACCGCATTGCCGCCACCGTCTTCGGTGCGCTGGCGCTGCGCCTGGTGATGGTGCAGAGGTAGCGAGGGACAGGGCCTAGCGATGCTGGTGGCGAAACTCCTGCGTTTTTCCTCCGTATCCATAGGCCGCGGCACGTGCATCGATCAGATGCACATAGGAGACCTCGTGCAGCCTGGGTAGCAAGCCCGCCATGGTCTGGTGAACGGCCTCCAGATAGAGCGCTTTTTCCGCCTTGGTATTGGTTTCGTCGGTGATGCTGATGTCCAGGTAGAACGAGCTATGGCCGGTTTCGGCCAGGGTCCGGCCGTCGATCCACCATGCATCGGAAGGAACATACCGAATGGAAATGGCGATGAGCTCGGGCTGCTTGTGCAGGATGTCCCGGGTCAGGCGCGCAATCTGCGAGCTGACTTCGCGGCTGAGCTGGGCATCGGCTTGTCCCGATAGCTGGATGTCGATATGTGGCATGGCATTGTCCCTGAATGGGTTGGTGAAGACAGCCTCATTCTGTGGACTCTCTATCCATTTGAAAAACGCAAAGATATGATCGATGTATCCGGTTTTTCCGATGGATAAAACATGGCCTCTCTCGAAATTTCCCAGTTGAGAACCCTGATTGCGGTGAGCGAGGCCGGCAGCCTGACGGCGGCTGCACCCCGATTGTTTCTCTCTCAGTCTGCGGTCAGCGAACAGATCAAGAAACTGGAGGACTGTGTGGGTCAGCAGCTGCTGCTGCGCGGCAAGGCCGGTGTGACGCCGACGGCCGGCGGTCTGCAGTTGCTCGAGCATGCCCGCCGCATCACGGCCATGGCCGACGAGGCGCTCCTGGACTTGCGTGGTGAGTCCCTGCGCGGACGGATCCGCCTGGCGGTGACGGACTACTTCAAGCCCGGCCTGCTGGCCCGGATGCTGAAGCAGCTGGCGCATATCCATCCTGGCGTGCGCATGGAGGTGAGCGTGTTGCGCAGCGTCGAGGTGCACGCAGCCGTGTCTTCAGGCAGTAGCGATCTCGGCCTGGTGATGTCGCTGGACAGCGCACAGACGCAGCTGCAGCCCATGGGCTCCAGCGAGGCGCTGGTGTGGGCCAGTGCGCCGGGCTGGCAGCAGGCAGGGCCGCTGCCGCTGCCGCTGCTGGTGCTGCCGCAGAGTTGCGCCTTGCATCAGCTGGCAATCCGGGAGCTGGAAAAGCGGGCCATTGCATATGAGATCGCGCATCAGGCCTCGGGCGTTGCAGGCCTGCAATCGGCCATCGCTGCAGGCCTGGGGGTGGCCTGCATCAATGTCTCGGCGCAGGCAGAGGGTGTGGTACAGGTTCCCGCGGGACTGAACCTGCCCGGCCTGCCCCGGGTCTGGTTTGGTTTGCTGCCGGCGAAAGGCGAGGAGCCGGAACTGCTGGGGCAGGTGCGCGCGCTGCTGCTGCAGCAGTGGTCGTTCTGAACCAGGGCTCCTGCGGGCAGGCCGGTGCTAGCCCCAGGACAGCGCCGAGAGATCGTTCACAAACACCGGCATGTCCTTCCACAGCCCGCGCAGCTTCTGGTTCGCCACGGTCACCCATTGCGGGGTGTAGAGAAAGCCGTGCACCGAGTCGTGGGCCAGCAGGCGCTGGGCATCGCCTAGCAGGCGTGCGCGATCGGCAGGGCGCGGTGTGCTCTTGATCTTGTCGAACAGCTCGTTGAACTCCTTGGACTGGTAGCCCCAGTAGTAGTCGGGCTTGGCGAAGTTGCCCAGATCAAACGGCTCGACATGCGAAATGATGGTCAGGTCGTAGTTCTTGTTGGTGTAGGTGCCAGACAGCCATTGCGCCCACTCCACGTTCTGCAGCTTGAGCTGGATGCCGATCTTGGCCAGCTGGGCCGCAACCAGCTCGCCGCCCTGACGCGCATAGGGCGCGGGCGGCAGCGTCATGGTCAGCGTCAGCGGCGTCTTGATGCCGGCTTCGGCCATCAGTGCCTTGGCTTTTTCCAGATCGAAAGGGTTCACGCCCGTGGTGTCCACATAGCCAAAGGCCGTGGGCACGTAGTAGCTGCCGATGGGCACGCCATAGCCGTCGGCGGCGCCGGCAATCACGGCCTTGCGGTCGATGGCGGCGGCAATGGCGCGGCGCACGCGGATGTCGTTCAAGGGCTTGCGTGCATTGTTGATGGCCAGAATGGTCTTGGCGCGCGAGTTGCTCACCACCACCTGAAAGCGGGCATTGGCCTTGAACTGAGGCACGCTGCGCGGCGAGACGCGCGGGAAGGCATCGACATCGCCGGCCAGCAGGGCGGCAACCTGTGCCGCGGGGTCGGGAATGAAGCGGAACACGGCGCGCTTGATGCGAATGCCCGTGGCCGAACGGTAGCCGGGCCAGGCGCTCAGCGTGACCGATGAACCCCTGGCCCAGGCCGCCAACTGGTAGGGGCCGGTGCCCACGGGCTTGCTGGCGTTGGTGGCGGCGCTCTTGGGCTCGACGATGATGGACGTGGCCTGTCCCATCATGAACAGAAAGTCGGGATCGATCTCCTGGCTGGTCAGCACCACCGTGTGCTCGTCGGCGACCTTGGTGCTCAGATTGGCAAAGGTGCGCTTGTCCTTGTTGGTGCTTTTGTCGGAGGCCGCGCGGTCGAACGAGAACTTGACGGCGGCAGCGTTGAAGGGCTCGCCGTTCTGGAACTTCACATCCTTGCGCAGGCGAAAGGTATAGGTCTTGAGGTCGGACGAGACCTCCCAGCTCTCGGCCAGCAGTGGCGAGACGCTGCCGTCGGCATTGATTTTGGTCAGGGTTTCGAACACGTTGTAGAGCACGACTTCAGCAATCGAGGAGGCGGCTCCGGCCGTGGGGTCGAGTCCTGGCGGCTCCAGGGTCATGGCCAGCGTGACACTGTCTTTCCTGGCCTGGGCGAGAGCTGGCCAGGTGGCGAACAAGGGCAAGCTGGCAGCCGAGCTGGCCAGCAAGGAGCGGCGATTGAGCATCAACAAAGTCTCCGATGGGGCAGGCCGCAAGCGGCCCGCAAAAGCGCTGCAAGTCATCGCGGGGAGCGGACTTGTTTCCCATGCGTTTTTACACCAGCCGCAACCGTCTTTGCGGGGGCTGCCGGTATATCGCTGCCGGGAGTGTGAACAACTGTTCGCCATACGACTTCAGAGGACTCGCGGCGCGGCCCGGACCAGGGCCTGGGTATACGGGTGAGCTGGGGTGGAAAACAGCTGGCGCGGCGTACCGCGCTCCACCACCAGGCCCTGATGGAGCACCAGAACCTGATCGCATACATGCTGGACCACGGCCAGATCATGGCTGATGAACAGATAGGACAGGCTCAGCTCGCGCTGCAAGTCCTGCATGAGATTGAGCACCTGGGCCTGCACGGAGACATCGAGCGCACTGACCGGCTCGTCTGCCACGATCAGGCGGGGCCGGGTGATCAGTGCGCGGGCAATCGCGATGCGCTGACGCTGGCCGCCGGAGAACTCGTGCGGATATTTGTCGGCATCCTGCGCGCGCAGACCTACCTGTTCCAGCACCTCCAGTACCTGGAGACGCCGCGCCTCGCGGCCGGGTTTCTCGTTCAGGGTTGCCAGCGGCTCGCTGACGATGCGCTCCACCGTCATGCGTGGGTCCAGCGACCCATAGGGGTCCTGAAACACCATCTGGAAGTCGCGCCGCGCCGCGCGCAGCGCCTGTTCGCCAAGCTGATGCAGATTGCGGCCCAGCAGCTCCACCGTGCCCTCGCTGGGGCGATCCAGTGCCATGACCAGGCGCGCCAGCGTGGATTTGCCCGAGCCTGATTCGCCGACCACGCCCAGGCTCTGTCCCGCGGGCAATTCAAAGCTCACGCCGCGCAGCGCCTGCAGCGGCTCGGGCTTGTGCCACAGCGATGTGCGAGGGCGCGAATAGGCTCGTTTCAGGCCGCTGGCCCTCAACAGCATTTCGCTGGCGACTCCTGTCACCCCGGTAGCGGCCGGCCCGTTCATGCCTTGGCTCCTTGCGTCAGTACCTGCTCATACAGGCAGCGCGCCACATGGGGCTGGCGCCAGAAGGCCAGAGAGGCCGGTGCCGCCATGCTGGGCTGGTGCAGGGTGCGGGCCGGTGGGGGCTGCACATAGCAGTCGTCCCGGGTGTGGGGGCAGCGGCCTGCAAACGGGCAGCCTGCGGGCAGGTCCACGAGCTCCGGCACGGCGCCTGCGATGGTGGGCAGATGGCCCGCAGCGGGCGCTGCCTGGAGTTGCGGTCGGGCTGCAAACAGGCCGCGCGTATAGGGGTGGGCGCGCCTGGCGAACACGGCTTCCGTCATGCCGGACTCAACCACGGTGCCGCCATACATGACCAGCAGCTGCTCCACATTCTGGGCAATCACCCCCAGGTCATGGCTGATGAGCACCAGCGCCATGGAATGCTCGGCCACCAGCTCCTGCAGCAGATCCAGAATGCGCTGCTGCACCGTCACATCCAGGGCCGTGGTGGGCTCGTCGGCCACCAGCAGATCGGGTCCGCAGGCCAGAGCCATGGCAATCATGATCCGCTGGCGCTGGCCGCCGGAGAACTGGTGCGGGTAGTCGTCCAGCCTCTGTGCGGCTTGTGCAATGCCCACACGCTCCAGCAGCTCGGTGGCGCGGGCGCGGGCCTGGGCGCGGCTCATTCCCAGATGCAGGCGCAGTGGCTCTGCCACCTGGCGGCCGATGCCGTGCACGGGGTTGAGGGCGCTCATGGGTTCCTGAAACACCATGGCCATGCGGTTGCCGCGCAGCGCACACAGCTGGCGCTCGCCCAGGCCCAGCAGCTCCTGGCCGTCCAGCTGGATGCTGCCGTCCACCTGGGCATGTTCGGGCAGCAGGCCCAGCAGCGCCAGTGCCGTCAGCGATTTGCCACAGCCCGATTCGCCGATCAGGCCCAGCGTGGCACCGCGCTCCAGCGTGAAGCTCACATCGCGCACGGCCTGGGCACGGCCACGATGGGTTTGCAGATTGATGCTGAGGTTGGAGACTTCAAGCAAAGCCATGTTGATTCAGCGCTCGCGTGTCAGTCGGGGGTCCAGCAGGTCGCGCAGACCGTCGCCCAGCAGGTTCAGGCCCAGTACCGACAGCGCTATCGCCACGCCGGGCCAGACGGCCAGCAGCGGTGCCTGGAACATCAGGGTCTGGGCTTCGCTGAGCATGCGCCCCCAGGAGGGCTCGGGCGGCTGCGTGCCCAGGCCCAGATAGGACAGGGCGGCCTCGGCCAGAATCGCCAGTGCGAACTGAATGGTGGCCTGCACGATCAGTACCGAGGCAATATTGGGCAGCACATGGCGCACGGTGATGGCCGTGCGGCTTTGCCCGCAGGCGCGTGCCGCCATCACATAGTCGCGCGACCAGACGGCATTGGCCGAGGCGCGGGTGATGCGCGCAAACGTGGGGATGTTGAAGATGCCGATGGCGATGATGGCATTGACCATGCCCGGCCCGTAGACGGCCGTGAGCATGATGGCGGACAGCAGGGCGGGGAAGGCAAAGGTGAAGTCCGCCAGCCGCATGATGATTTCCTCGATCCAGCCGCGGCGGGCGGCGGCGACCAGGCCCAGCAGCACGCCCAGCGCCAGTCCTATGCCCACGGCAATCAGGCCCACTGCAATCGAGGCGCGCGCGCCGACCAGAATCTGCGAGGCCAGGTCGCGCCCGAAGGCGTCGGTGCCCAGCCAGTGCCGGCTGCTGCTGGCCTGCAGGGCGGCATCCATGTCCATCTCGTAGGCCGAGCCCGGCGTCCAGACAAAAGACAGCAGTGCGGCGGCAATCAGCAAGGTCGTGAGCAGGGCTCCGAGCACAAAGCTGCGGTGCTGCCTGGCGCGCTGGCCAAGGCCGAGCGGCTTTGTGCGCGAGAAGGCGCGTGTCGGGTAGTCGGGCACGCGAACGCGGGTATCGGTCTGCCTGCTCATAGGTCGCTGGCTTTGAGGCGGGGGTCGATGGCGGCATAGAGCACATCGACGACAAAATTCACCACCACCACCATGGCCGCCAGCAGCAGCACGCAGTTGCGCACCACGATCACGTCCCGGTTGGAGATGGATTGAAAGATCAGCCGGCCCAGGCCCGGCAGATAGAACACGTTCTCCACCACGATGGTGCCGGCCAGCAGATTGGCGAACTGCAGGCCCATGACGGTGACGACGGGAATCATGGCGTTGCGCAGCACATGGCGCCAGAGCGCCGCGCCGCGTGACAGTCCCTTGGCGCGGGCGGTGCGCACAAA
Source organism: Comamonas testosteroni TK102 (assembly GCF_000739375.1). Lineage (NCBI taxonomy): Bacteria > Pseudomonadati > Pseudomonadota > Betaproteobacteria > Burkholderiales > Comamonadaceae > Comamonas > Comamonas testosteroni. The sequence goes on from NZ_CP006704.1 coordinate 957,869, forward strand.
GTCCTCGCGCAGCACTTCCAGCACCGCAGAGCGCGTGATGCGCGCCAGGATGGCCGACTGCACCACGGCCAGCGACACGGCAGGCAGCAGCAGTGCCTGCAGCGCGGGCAGCAGGCCGCCACCGGCTTCCTCGCTCCAGCCCGGAAAGCCGCCGGCCGAGAACCATTGCAGCTTGACCGAAAACAGCAGGATCAGAAGAATCGCAAACCAGAAATTGGGAATCGCAATGCCGATCTGGGCCAGGCCCATCAGGCCCACATCGCCCCAGCGCTTGTGGTTGGCTGCGGCCAGCACGCCCGCCGCAATGGCCAGCACGGCGGTGATGCACATGGCCATGACGGCCAGCGGTACGGTCACCGCAAGGCGCTCCCAGACCAGCTCGGTCACGGCGGAGCCATAGGCATAGCTGTTGCCCATATCGCCCTGCAGCAGGCCGCTGATCCACTGCCAGTAGCGCGTCAGCGCGGGTTGGTCCAGGCCCAGCTGCTGCGTCATGGCGGCCACGGCCTCGGGCTCGGCATCGGGGCCCATGAGCATCTGGGCGGCATTGCCGGGCAGGACTTCCAGCACGGCAAACACCACGATGGAGGCGCCGATCAAGGTGGCAATCAGCGTGAGCAGGCGTTTGAGCAAGAAGATGCTCATGGCGTGAGGCGTTGTTTCATCGTGAAGTGGGCGCAGGCGGCGTGTGCGTGCTGCGCAGCATAGCGGCCATTGTGCCGCTTCCTGGAGGTGCAGGCTTTGTCCCGGGTGCAGCCATGTCTTGGGGAGCTTGGGATAATGTGGGCCGATACCGAGAACTGCACAGGAGCTGGCACATGGCATTGATGATTACCGATGAATGCATCAACTGTGATGTGTGCGAGCCCGAGTGCCCCAACGATGCCATCTACATGGGCGAGGAGTTCTACGAAATCGACCCGCACAAGTGCACCGAGTGCGTAGGCCATTTTGACGAGCCGCAGTGCGTGCAGATCTGTCCTGTGGCCTGCATACCGGTGAACCCCGAATACATCGAAAGCCATGAAGTGCTGTTCAAAAAATATGAGCAGCTTACGCACGCCAAGAAAGAAAGTTAAGGCTTTTTGAGTCTGAATTCTTTGTATATCAAGCGTAAATAGCTCCTGATTCAGGAGCTATTTTTCATTCTGCCTCAGGTTCAGGCTTCGCCACCTGCAGGCTGGGCGGCATCGGGCGCCGGCTTGCGTGCGGGCTTGGGGCGGGGCGCCTTGGTGGTGTGGATGGCGAGAGTGGCCTTGTCCATCTGGCCTGCCACCATCTCGGGCCAGGCCTTGAGCGAATGTGCGATGGCGTCTTCGATCAGCTTGAGCTGGTCGGGGGCCGGTTTCTTGAGCACCCAGCTGGCGACCTCGCCCTTGTGGCCGGGGTGGCCTATGCCCACGCGCAGACGCCAGTAATTGGGCGAGCCCAGCTGGGCATGGATATCGCGCAAACCGTTGTGGCCGCCATGGCTGCCGCCGAGCTTGAGCTTGACCACGCCGGGCTCGAAGTCCAGCTCGTCATGCACGACCAGGATTTCCTCGGGCTGGATCTTGAAGAAGCGCGCCAGCGCGCCTACCGACTTGCCCGAGAGATTCATGAAGGTCTGCGGCTCCAGCAGCCAGACGGTCTGGCCGTGGATGCTGGTGCGGGCCATCAGTTCCCAGTAGCTGCGTTCTGGAACCAGACTGACCTTGAGCTCGCGCGCCAGCGCATCAATCCACCAGAAGCCGGCATTGTGCCGGGTGTCTTCATATTCAGGGCCAGGATTGCCGAGGCCGACAAACAGTTTGATCATTGCTGGATTATCTTCTTGCTAGCAAAGCTGGGCTGGCACGCTGGTTCTGCGTGGCCCAAAGAAAAAGCCCACCGAGGTGGGCCTTTTCTTGGAGTACAGCGGCAGGCGCTGTACCGAAGACACAAGAATTACTTCTTGCCCTTCTTGGCGGGAGCCGCTGCGGGAGCAGGTGCGGCGCCTTCGGCAGGAGCCACTTCGGGCAGCTTGATGGAGATCAGCGAAGGGTTCTTGTTGGCGCCACGCACCACAGCCTTCACGCCGTTGGGCAGCTTCAGAGCTTGTAGGCCCAGCACGGACTTGGAAGTCAGGGCGCTCAGGTCCACCTTGATGAACTCGGGCAGGTTTGCGGGTTCGCAGATCACTTGCAGTTCGTGCATCAGAGGAGTCACGGTGCAGTTCTCGACCTTCACGGCGGGGGATTCAGCAGCGCCTTCGAAGTGCAGGGGCACGTTCATGTGCAGCTTGGTGTTGCCGTCCACGCGCTGGAAGTCGATGTGTTGCACCAGCTTCTTGTAGGGGTGGAACTGCACGTCGCGCAGCACGACCTTGGTCACTTGACCGTTGACTTCCATGTCCAGGACGCTGGAGTGGAAAGCTTCCTTGTGCACAGCGTGCCACAGGGCGTTGTGATCGATTTCGATCAGTTGGGCTTCACCAGCACCGTAGACGATACCGGGGGTCTTGCCCGACAGACGCAGACGGCGGCTCGCACCCGTACCTTGCTTGGCGCGCTCAGTAGCGACGAATTGCATAACTAACTCCTAGATGGGCGGACCGCGACCAGTCTCGCCCGATTGATAAAAGAATCTGCACCTTGCAGCAAGGCCGTGGATTCTTGCGGTGGCCTCGAAACGGTCAAACCTCCCGAAGGAGGTTTGCTTGGGCTCGAGGCCGAAAAACCAGAAATTTTAAGCGGTAAACAGACTGCTCACCGAATCACCTGTGGAAATGCGGTGAATTGTCTCGGCAAACAGGCCCGCCACGGACAGCTGGCGAATCTTGCCGCACTGCTGGGCTGCGGGGCTCAGAGGAATGGTGTTCGTCACAACCACTTCGTCCAGAGCGCTGCCGTTGCCGATGCGTTCCAGGGCCGGGCCCGAGAAGATGGGGTGCGAGCAGTAGGCGTACACGTTCTTGGCGCCGCGCTGCTTGAGCACTTCGGCAGCCTTCACCAGCGTGCCGGCGGTGTCGATCATGTCGTCCATGATCACGCAGTTGCGGCCGTCGATATCGCCAATCACGTGCATGACTTCGGACACGTTCGCCTTGGGGCGGCGCTTGTCGATGATGGCCAGATCGCAACCCAGTTCCTTGGCCAGGGCGCGAGCACGCACCACACCGCCAACATCGGGGGAGACGACGATCAGGTCTTCGTAGTTCTTCTGACGCAGATCACCCAGCAGCACAGGGGTGGCGTAGATGTTGTCCACGGGAATGTCGAAGAAGCCCTGGATCTGGTCGGCGTGCAGGTCCATGGTCAGGACGCGCTCGACGCCAACTGCCTGCAGCATATTGGCCACCACCTTGGCGGTGATGGGCACGCGGCTGGAGCGGGGGCGGCGATCCTGGCGGGCGTAGCCGAAGTAGGGGATCACGGCGCAGATGCGCTCGGCCGATGCGCGCTTGAGGGCATCGACCATGACCAGCAACTCCATCAGGTTGTCGTTGGTCGGTGCGCAGGTGGACTGAACCACGAAAACGTCGCGGGCGCGAACGTTCTGCTTGATCTCGACCGCGACTTCCCCATCGGAGAAACGGCCAACGTCGGCAGCACCCAGGGTGGTGCCGAGGTGCTTAACAATCTCTTCGGCCATGCCAGGATTGGCATTGCCCGTGAAGACCATGAAATCAGAGTGATGTGAATGCATTGTGCGTCCCAGTGCTGTGGGTTGCTATGACGCAAGAAGATGTTTGGCAGGGGAAGAAGGATTCGAACCTTCGCATGCCGGAATCAAAATCCGGTGCCTTAACCAACTTGGCGACTCCCCTACACAGGCCTTTTGTCGAAGACAAACAGCCTTATAACTTGTTCTCTGGAATCCAGCTGTGAAGTGGGTGTTTTTCCAGATTTTTGCAAACCTTGATTTGCCAGCTGCTTGGAGCACTGCTCAAATCAATATTTTGCGTGATCGGTGCAAATACTGCACTTCCTGAGCCCGTCATTGTAGCATGCAATTTCAGTGATTCGAGCCAGTCTCTGACTTTCTTCACTTCGGGCTGCAGACCTTTAGCGACGGGCTGCAAGTCGTTTCGGCCAAAACCGAAGTGATTCGCAGCGAAGTCCAAGATTCTAGCAGGCTTTGTATCGCGCTTAAGCGACTCGCTGGAAAAAATCCTTGCGGTCTCCAGGCCCTGTTCGGGTTTGACCACCAGAAACTGCTGCTGCGGCAGGGCGTCGCCGTCTGTCAGCGGGGTGATGACTTCGCCGATGCCGCTGACCCAGGCCGAGTGGCCGCAAAGAAAGAAGGGAACGTCGGCGCCGAGCTTCAGGCCAATGCGCTGCAGCTCCTGGCGCGAGAGCTTCAGATTCCAGAGGCGGTTCAGTGCCATCAGCGTGCTGGCTGCATCGGACGATCCGCCGCCCATGCCGGCCTGGGCCGGCAACTGCTTTTCGATCCCTATGCGCACGCCCTGGGTGCAGCCTGTGGCCTGCTGCAGGGCACGGGCCGCGCGGGTGATCAGGTCATCGGCGGGCAGGGTGATGCCGTTGAGGTCCTCGCGGCTGACCTGACCGCAGGCAGTGCGTTCGAAATGCAGCACATCATGCCAGTCGATGAGCATGAAGACGGATTCCAGCAGGTGATAGCCATCAGGCCTGCGGCCGGTGATGTGCAGGAAGAGGTTGAGCTTGGCCGGGGCCGGCACGTCATAGAGCGAGTGCATGGCGTGTATGTGTCAGTCAGAAAAACGGTGCGGCGATGGTGCCGGGCAGCTGGCGGGTCAGCGGGCGCCCTGGTCGAGAACAATGCGCAAGGAAGCCTCGGGGGGCGGGCTGGTGCGGTCGGCGCGCAGGCGGCCCTCGCCGATGCGGGAAAGATCGGTTTGCCAGCCGCTGACGGCAGTGTTTCTGCCTTGCAGCCAGTCGAACAGCGCTGCAACGGGGATTTCGCTGCCGGTCATCCGGCTGATGAGTTCGGGCAGGGAGTCGGACTGGGTGATCTGATCGCCCTGCTGCAAGGTGGCTCCGGCACGTGTCCATTGGAGCCGGGCCATGATGGAGCCCAGAGGATTGAAGACCAGCAAGGTGCCGCTCTCGGGCTGACCTTGCAACTCGAAGCCGGCGCTGAAGGATTGTTGCTGAGCATCCTGAACCTGTAGCGCCATGCGGCCGGACCAGTGGTGGCTGGCCGTCGCATCGAGCTGCAGCTGCCGCACGGGCTGGGCGCAGCCGCCGAGCATGACCGCTCCCAGGGCCAGCCCGAGGGCCGGAAGCATCTTCAAGAAGGTCGGGCCGCGCTTCATGGCGTCACTTTGAGGCGTTTGAGTGTTTCCAGCAGCGTGTCATTGCTGCTGTCCGCCTTCAGGCCTTGGCGCCATACGAGCTGGGCGCGGTCCTGCTTGCCCAGGGCCCACAGGACTTCGCCCAGGTGGGCGGCGATCTCTGCATCCTGGCGCTTGGCATAGGCCTGCTCCAGCAGCTTTTCGGCTTCGTTCAGATTGCCTCGGCGGAAATTCACCCAGCCCAGGCTGTCGGTGATGAACGGGTCGCCGGGTTCCATGTCCAGAGCCGTCTGTATCAGGGTCTGGGCTTCTTCCAGCTTGATATTGCGATCTGCATAGGAGTAGCCCAGTGCGTTGTATGCATGCTTGAAGTCGGGGGCGCGCTTGATGATGTCGCGCAGCAGGCGCTCCATCTCGCTGAAATTGCCGGCTCTCTCTGCCAGCATGGCGGTGTCGTAGGCCAGTTCCACATCATCGGGGAACTGGCTCAGCAACTGGGCCTGCAGTGCATAGGCGTCCTTGTTCAGGCCGGCATCGCGCAGCAACTGCACCTCGGCAATCTGCTTGAGGCGCTTCTGGTTGGGACCGTTGGCCGGAATGGCCTGGATCAGGGCGCGAGCTTCCTTCACCTTGCCCTGGCGGGCCAGCAGATCGGCGCGGCGGGCCTGCACGCTGAGCAGGTTGGCGGAGTCGGGGATGCGCTGCAGATAGATGTCGGCTTCATCGTAGCGCTGGCGTTTTTCTGCCAGATCGGCCCTGAGCAGATAGAGCTGGGATTCGCCGGCGGAGCGGCCCACGCCTTCAGGCAGTTTGGGCAGCAGGGAGCTGAACTGTGTCAGGGAAACGTCGGCCGCATCCAGCTCGTTGTCCTGCAGTTGCAGATTGGCGAGCATGGCCCAGGCTTCGGGGAATTCGGGCGCTTCGCGGGTGATGAGCTGCAACTGGTTCTTGGCATCGGCATTGCGCTTTTGTCCCAGCAGCACGCGGGTATAGGTCAGGCGCAGCTGCGGCGAATGATTTTTTTCCAGATAGCGCTTGACCAGCGGCTCCACTTCGGCGGAGCCCGATTCCAGCAGCTCCATGGCCAGCAAGGCGATGGCGCCCGATTCCGGGCTCAGCTTGGCGCCGTTCTGCAAGGCTTGCAGTGCGGCAGGCTTCTGGCCGGCAATCAGGCGCATATGACCTATGGTCGCCCAGGCCATGGGGCCATTCTGCGGGTCCTTGAGGTCGATCTCCAGCGCCTGCTCGACCACATCGGCGGCCAGGGGCTTGTCCGAGGCATTGTTGTAGAGCTGGGTGATGGCCAGAAAAGTGGCGCTGCGATTGGCTTGCGGGGTCAGCTCGACCTCGCGGCGCAGATAGCTGGCCGAGTCTGCGATGCGGTTCATCACCACCAGGATGCGCAGCACGGCGCGATTGGCGGCGCGTGACTCGGGGTAGGCCTCCAGCCAGGCGCGGGCATTGCGCAGGGCGCGGTCACCCGAGCGGGACTGGACGGCAAGCTCGGTGGCGCGGCGATAGAGGTTTTCGTTGTTGCTGCTGCGCGCCGCTTCCATCATCAGGGCCTGGGCGTCCGTGAGGGCGCCTTCCTGGGCGGCCATCTCCCCCACCAGGATCTCGTAGAACAGCTCGGCAGACAGGGCTGCTTGCTCATTCTCACGCTCGGCGGCCCGTTCGAGATCGGTGCTTTGCTCGATCTTGTCCTGCTGGGGCGGCGGGTCGGCAGGCTGGGCGGATGCGATTGCCGATCCCATGGCCACAACGGCAGCCACGGCGAGTCCCTGAAAACGTAGAGGATGAACCATCGGCCCATAATAATCCAAGCTTGTTGAACACTTGGCGAAGAAGAGATTGCATGCCTGAGTTACCCGAAGTCGAGGTCACGCGCCGCTCTTTTGCAGACCGTATTGCGGGCGCGCAGATTGAAGCCGCCACCTTGGGAAAGCCCCTGCGCTGGCCTCTGGGCCTGCAGCCGCAGGCGCTGGTCGGCAGGGTGGTGCTGGGGGTGCGCAGACGCGGCAAGTATCTGCTGCTGGACCTGAGCGAAGGCCTGCTGCTCATGCACCTGGGCATGTCGGGCAGTCTGCGCTTCGCGGGCCGCGACGAGGCGCCGCTGGGCGAGGGTGGGCCGCATGATCACTTCGACCTGCAGACATCGCGTGGCTTGCTGCGCCTGCATGATCCGCGCCGTTTCGGTGCCGTGGTCTATGTTACGGGCGAGAGCGATGCCCTGGCGCGCAAGCTGCTTGACCATCTCGGCATGGAGCCGTTGAGCGAGGGGTTCACGCTGGCGGCCTTCAAGGCCGGGCTGGCCGCCAGCCGTTCGCCCATCAAGCAGTTGCTGCTCAGCGGCAGCGTGGTTGTGGGTGTCGGCAATATCTATGCCTCCGAGGTGCTGTTTCTGTCGCGTATCCACCCGGCAACCCCGGCCCGCGATGTGGGGGCGCGCAAGGTCACGGCTTTGTATGAGGCCATTCGCGCCGTGCTGGCCATGGCGGTGGAAAAAGGCGGCACCACCTTGCGCGACTTTTCCGCTGCCAACGGCATGGAAGGGCATTTTCAGCTGCAGGCCCAGGTCTATGGCCGCGATGGCCTGCCTTGCACGCATTGCGGCGCAGCCATACGGCTCATGCGCCAGGGGCAGCGCAGTACCTATTACTGCTCCAGCTGTCAGAAAGCCGCGAAAGTTCTCTGAATTTGATAGCAAATACCTTAGCTTGAGTATGCGTTACACCCTGTTTTGACGTCACAATTCCAGGCGAGGCCTGATATGTTTCGTAGCTGTCGTCAATGCATCGGGACGGGCGCTGCTCCGTGCCACCGAGTGCAGATACTTCACAGTGACAAATATCAGGCCGGACTCTGGAAGAGCCGTAGATGCCGTCAAGGGGCAATGCTATATATTGATCAGGCGGCCAGCCTTGTCTGGCCTGCCGACTCAGACAAACAAGAGGGGTAGATGTGTCAGCTTCATTCAACGAGCAGTTCGGTCAGTATGGCGCGTGGCGACGAGGCTTTGCCACCCAGCTGCAGGAGTTGCGTGAATGGTTGATTGCCCAGGACTTGCTGGACGCCTCGGTACAGGAGCGCTTGCAGAGGCTGGAAGAGCAGATGCGCTCGGACAAGGTCATGGTGGCCTTTGTGGCCGAGTTCTCGCGTGGCAAGTCCGAGCTGATCAATGCCGTCTTCTTCGCCCATTACGGCCGCCGGCTGATGCCGGCCAGTGCCGGTCGCACCACCATGTGTCCGGCGGAGCTGGGCTGGGAGCCCGAGCTGCCGCCCTGCCTGCGTCTGCTGCCCATCGATACCAGAGAGTCGCCGGAGAGCCTGGGCCAGTGGCGCATGCGCGCCGATGCCTGGGTGCAGCACCCGCTGGATACCGCCAATGCGCAGCAGATTGCGGACACCCTGGCCAAGGTGGCCGAGGTGCGCAAGGTCTCCATCGACCAGGCCAGGGCCTGGGGCTTCTGGCATGACGACGAGATTGCCGACAACCCCATGGTCGATGCCGACGGCTGGGTCGAAGTGCCCATGTGGCGTCATGCGCTGATCAATATGCCTCACCCTCTGCTCAAGCAGGGGCTGGTGATTCTCGACACCCCCGGGCTGAATGCCGTGGGAGCCGAACCGGAGCTGACGGTCAATCTGATACCTCAGGCGCATGCCGTGGTCTTTGTGCTGGGCGCCGATACCGGCGTGACCAAGTCCGATCTGGCCATCTGGCGTGACCATGTGCTGCCGGCAGGAGCAGGCAAGGTCGGGGACGACGAAGCGCTGGCTGCGTCGCGTCTGGTGGTGCTCAACAAGGTGGATACGCTGTGGGACAGCCTGAGCTCCGGTGCCCAGGTGCAGGCTCAGCTGCGCCGCCAGCAGCAGGACTCGGCCCAGTTGCTGGGGGTGGCGCTGGAGCGCGTGCTGCCCGTCTCGGCACAGAAGGGGCTGGTGGCCAAGGTGGGGCACAACGACAGCCTGCTTCAGGCCAGCGGCCTGCCCGCCTTCGAGGACCTGCTGGCCAACGGCATCATGGGGCAGCGCCAGAAAGTGCTGCAGACCGCCATGCGCACCAATGTGCAGCAGCTGCAGTCGCAGGTGGAGCGCGTCATCAATATGCGCCGCGGCGATCTCGATGATCAGCTGGCCGAACTTTGCGGTCTGCGCGGCAAGAATGCGACGGTGATCGCCAGCATGCGCTCCCGCATCGAGGCCGAGCACAGGGAGTTCGACCAGAGTGCCAGCCGTATCCAGGCCATGCGCAACATCCATATGCGCATGCTCAAGGAGCTTTTCCAGCTGTTGAGTTCGACCACGTTGAAGGCCGAGCTGTCGGAGCTCAAAGAGACCCTGGATCAGCGCGGGCTCAAACTGGGCCTGCGCAATGTCTATGAGCAGACCTTCGGGCGTCTGCATGCCGTGGCGGCCAGGGTGCAGGTCCAGGCCGATGAAATCCAGACCATGATGAGTGCCTCGTTCAAGGAGCTCAATGCGGAGTTCGGTTTCTCCCTGCAGACGCCGCCGCAGCTGGTGCTGTCCGAGTTCAGGGACGACTTGCGCGGCATCGAGGGCAGCTACACCCAGTACCTTGGGTTGAGCAGCGCTCTCAAGCTCAGCAGCGCCGATTTTTCGCAGCGCCTGATCAAGGCGCTGGCGCTGCGTCTGCGCACGGTATTCGAAGCGGCATCGAACGATGTGGAGATGTGGAGCAAATCACTGACTGCGCCGGTCGATGCACAATTGCGCGAACGTAAACGCAGTTACACGCGCCGCCTGGAAGCGGTGGACCGCATCAGCGGCGCTGCCACGGAGCTGGAGGAGCGCATTGCCGACATGGAGAATGCGCAAACCCGCCTCGCAGCGCTGCAGACACAGCTGACCAGCGCATCGGCGCAGTTGCTGGATCCGCTCGGTGCCGGGCGGCCGCCAGTCGCTTCCATGCCGCTGGACATCAACCTGGTAGCCTGAAATCTTGACTCTCCCTTCGATTGCCACCGCCGTCGTGCAGTGGCAGGCCAGTCATGGCCGCAATCATCTGCCCTGGCAGCAGACCCGTGACCCTTACCGCGTCTGGCTGTCCGAAATCATGCTGCAGCAGACCCAGGTCAGCACCGTGCTGGGCTACTACCAGCGTTTCCTGGATGCCTTTCCCGATGTGGCCAGCCTGGCTGGGGCCCCTCAGGATGCCGTGCTGGCGCTGTGGAGCGGCCTGGGCTATTACAGCCGCGCGCGCAATCTGCACAAATGCGCACAGACCGTGATGCAGCAATGGGGCGGGGCCTTTCCGCAAACGGCCGAAGAGTTGGCGACCCTGCCAGGCATCGGCCGCTCCACGGCCGGTGCCATTTCATCGTTCTGCTTTTCAGAGCGGGTGCCGATTCTGGATGCCAACGTGCGCCGTGTTCTCACGCGGGTGCTGGCGTTTGATGGGGATCTGGCGCAGTCCCGAAATGAAAGGCAGCTGTGGGAATATGCCCAGCAACTGTGCCCCACCGAGAATCTGCACGAAGCCATGCCGCGCTACACCCAGGGCATGATGGATCTGGGCGCCAGCGTCTGCACATCGCGCAAGCCCACTTGCCTGGTGTGCCCCTTGGATTCCGAATGCCGGGCGGCCCGCGCCGGCAACCCGGAGAACTATCCTGTGCGCACGCGCAGGATCAAGCGCAGCTCCGAGTCCTGGTGGCTGCTGCTGGCGGTGGATGCGCGGCGCCGCGTATGGCTGCAAAAGCGTCCGCAAGCCGGTATCTGGGCCGGGCTTTACAGCCCGCCGGTCTTTGAAGACTATGCAGCACTGCAAAGCTATGCCCAGGCCGCCTGGTCTCAGGACGGGACCCGGAGCTGGCAGGATCTTCCCGGTTTTCTGCATGTGCTGACCCACAAGGATCTGCACCTGCATCCGGTTCTGGTGCCCGTCGATCAGGCCTATGGCGCCCTGGTGTCAGAGGCTGATGAATCCTGCTGGGCGGATGCAGCGGCATGGGCCGAGCTGGGTCTGCCGGCTCCGATCCGCAAGCTGCTCGACGCCGAGCTGGCCTGAGCGCCTGCCGCATGAATGAAAAAAGGTGACGGCCGACGTCACCTTTTTTCATGGCTGCAGATTTCAGAAGCGCAATCTGGGCATCAGCATGGAACAGCGCAGCCCCATCAAGGCCAGCCACAGGGCCCTGGCCTGCGGGTTGCTGCGCTGCGCTTGCAATTGCCGGCCCGCGGTCACCACCTGCTGGCGCAGGACTTGCTGTGCCCTGCGGTCGCCTTGGCGCTGTGCGCTCAGCCAGAGTTGCTGGTATTGCTGCACGCTGAGCTGGCAAGGCTCGCCGAGCAGATGGCGCGACGAAACGTTCAGCAAGGCCTGAGCCTGCGGGGTGTGTCGTGACTGGCTCATGCGGCCTCCTCTTGTTTCGAAGACTTGTCCGGCACGTCGCTCTCGCTGCGTCCAAACGCGTACCAGTCCACATGGCGGGTGCAGATCATGACCAGGGCCAGCACGCCGAACAGGGCGATGGAGCCGACGACCAGAGCGGTTTGCTCCAGCTGCAGCAGCACATACAGCAGGCCATACAGGGCCGAGATGGCAATCGCGAACGGCAGGCCGCGTCTGATGCTGCCCAGGATATGGCTGGCATAGAAAGCCAGCAGAGCCACGCAGGAGCTGGCCGCAATCGCATAGGCCGTGGCAAAGCCCAGGTGTTCGGACAGGCTGATGAGCAACAGGAAGAAGCTGCACAAGGCCGAGCCGACCAGCAGGTACTGCACGGGATGAACGCGCAGCTTTTTCATGACTTCGAAAAGGCCGACCGCGACAAAGGTCAGGATCACAAAAAGAATGCCGTACTTGGTGGCGCGCTCGCTCAGCGAGTAGACATTGACGGGGTTGACGAACTCCGTGTCCATGGTTTCGAGGCAGGGGCCGCTGTCGTCATGGCCGCGGGTTGCAGAGGCGGCATAGGTTTCCGAGCTGCCCCAGTAGCCGGGGCTGCAAAGACGTTGCTGGCGGGTAAAGGCCGTGCTGGCAGAGGTGGCCAGCGAGGACAGCTCCCAGCTGGCGGTGAAGCCGCTGTCCGTCACTTCGCGTCGACTGGGTAGAAAGCTGCCGCCAAACGAGGGATGAGGCCAGTCGGCAGTCAGCGTGACCTTGCTTTCCGTGGCGATGGGGCTGAAGGCGAGCTGCTCCGTGCCCAGCAGCTGCAGCTTGAGCTCCAGGTTCAGGGCTTCGCCTTTTTTCAGCAGGCTGGCATCAATCTCTGCCTGAATGCCTTTGCCGTAGCGCTCCAGCGGCGTGCCGGATTCGACCGCCAGATCCTGGCCGTTGGCCAGCAGCGTTGCGCTGCGGATGCCGCGCGGGTCGCTGAGCGCAAATGCCACAAGGACCTTCTTGCAGCGCACCACGGCATTGGGCTCGCTGGGCTTGGGCAGCTCGGCATACTGCGCGGCATTGGCAAAGCCAGCCGATATCTGGTCGTGCAGCACATAGGTGTTGATGTGATGCAGGCCGCGCGAGCGCTCCTCCATCTTGGCATTGGCATCGTGGTTGAGCGTGTCGGGCAGCAGCATGCGCTGGAATTCCCGTGTGCTGTATTCGATTTTCTTGCCATTGGTCGTGCTGGTGGTTTCCGTGCAGTTCTGCACCAGGGCCGGGCCGATCAGCGTCTGCGTGCCGGCCAGGCTGGAGACCACGCTTTGCACGGCGTAGTCGCGGTTGCGGATGCGGTCTTTGACCACATCCTGAATCATGGACAGGCCGGCCATGAGCAAGGCCAGAACGATCAGCAGTGAGACTGTCTTGAACAGCAGTCGGTTTTTCATGCGTGCTCCTGAATGAGGGATTTCAGGACGCAGTGTCGGCAGCGACTGTGTGGACCCAATGAAGTCTGTGAAGCGGGTGTGAAGTCCTGTCCGAAAGTCTTGATCGCTCAGCTCTGGGGAGCGAAATCCAGTGTCACGGCGAGACCGGGGTGACGATTGCGGACCTGGATGCTGCCGCCATGAAGATGCATGATGCGGGTGACGATGGACAGGCCCAGTCCGGTGCCGCTGCGCTCTCCGTTGGGTCTGGGAGTCGTGAAGAAGCGCTCGCCCAGGCGGGCCAGCAAGGGCTCGGCCACACCCGGGCCCCGATCGCTGACGGTGATGCGGTGCGGGGCCAGCTCAAGCTCGATCACGCTGTTCTCTGCAGAGAAATCCAGGGCGTTCTGCAGCAGATTGCTGATGGCCAGGGTCACCAGGCCGGCCTCCCAGGGGCCGCTGCTGTCCACGCCGCTCAGGCGCATGGCCATGCCGCGTTGCTCTGCATGGCTTTGCAGGGAGTTCATGGCTTGCCGGGCACATTCCATCAGGCTGCAGCCATGGCTGGTGTCCAGTTGCTGGCGCTGCTCGAGACGGCTGAGCTGGAGCAACTGGTCGATCAGGTTCTGCAGGCGCAGGCTCTGGTCTACCACCTGTCTGGCAAACATGGCCCGGTCCTGGGGCGGCAGCTCTTCCTGCAGCAACTCGCCGGCGCCGCGGATGGCGGCCACCGGGCTTTTGAGTTCGTGGGTCAGGGCGCGTACATAGCCCTCGATATAGTCGCGCCCTTCCAGGCGCTTGCGCATATTGTCCATGGCCTGGGCCAGCTCGCCAAGCTCGCCGGGCATGTCCGGTATGGCCGCAGGAGCCGAGGCCTGCGCGGGGTGGGCAGACTCGTTGAGCGTGGGGGCCTGCACCTGCTGTGCATAGTTGCGCAGCCGGCGCACGTGAAGCACAAACCACCAGGTCACCGCACAGCCGACGGCGGCGGACAGCAGCACAAACAGCAGGCCGCCGCGCAGAATTTTCTGCTCCGCGCTGTCGACGATTTTCTGTACCGAGCTGGAGGGCTTGGAGGCAGTCAGCACCCCGGCAATCTGGCCGTCCACCATGATGGGCGCCGAGACATACATGACGCTGCTGGATTCGTCCTCCTTGACGGCTCGCGTGGTGCGTGCACCGTATTCACCGCGCAGCGTCAGATAGACATCGCGCCAGCGCGAGTAGTCTGCGCCCTGGTCCTTGCCCTGCGAGTCGAACAGCACCATGCCCCGGGCGTCGGTGACGGTGATGCGCAGATCCAGCGTGGTCTTGCGTGTGTCCCAGATCCAGGCCTGTATCGGTTTTCGCGTGTAGCCCTGCAGCTGGGTGGCAAAGGCGCTGTCCGCACCGGCTTGCAGCCGGCCTTTTTCCATGTCGGCACTGGCCAGCGTGGCCAGCGCATAGGCGGTCTCCACCAGCGTGTCCTCGGTCACCTTGCGCACGCTGGGCTTGATCTCCACTATGAAGACGCGCAGCACGAAAAAGGCGGCCAGGCCGTTGATCAGGAAGAAGGCAAAGAAGAGACGCAGGCCCAGACGCATACCGGCTATCCGGGCTGGTTCAGGCTATAGCCCAGACCGCGGTGGGTGACGATGAGCTCCTGATCGGGCAAGCGCTCGCGCAGTTTGGCGCGCAGGGTCTTGATATGGGTGTCCACCGTGCGGTCCGTGCTCTCGCTGTCCAGCCCCCAGATTTGCTCCAGCAAGGCGTCGCGGCTCAGGATGCGGCCCGCTGCGTTGACCAGGCTTTGCAGCAGCTGATACTCGCGCCTGGTCAGATCCAGCGCCCTGCTGTGGATCAGAGCCCGTTGGCCTTGCTCATCTATTTGAAGTGCTTTCGCAAGCTGGGCCGGCGCTGCAGGCTGAAATTGCTTGGAGCGGCGCAGCAGGGCGCGGGTGCGCGCCAGTAGTTCGCGCGGGCTGAAGGGCTTGGTCAGATAGTCGTCCGCGCCCAGTTCCAGGCCCAGAACCTTGTCCATCTCCTCGCCTCTGGCACTGAGCACCAGTACCGGAACAATGGAGCCGGCAGAGCGCAGCTCGCGGCACCAGTCCAGGCCGTTGCCGTCGGGCAGGCCCACGTCCATGAGAAGCACATCAAACGTTGTCCTGCTCCATTGCTGACGCGCATCGGCGATCAGCAGGCTGTGGGTGACGGCAATGCCCTCGCGCTCCAGAGCGTAGCAAACCGTGCGTGCAATGGCCGGATCGTCTTCGAGCAGCAGCACATGCATGGCTGACGTCTGGGGGCTGAGCATGCGGGGTCAGAGGATCGGGGTTTCCGGGGCCAGAAACTGTTGAGAGACCTGAATGAACTTGTCGCGGAAATCCAGCGAGCGGTGGCGGCGCACGGTGGGCCACTGCTTCTCGAAATGCCTGGCCAGGGCTTCGACGAGAAAGACCGAGCGGTGCTGCCCGCCTGTGCAGCCTATGCCCACGGTGACATAGCTGCGGTGGTCTCTGGACAGCAGCGGCAGCCAGCGTTCGAGGAATTGCTGTATGTCCAGCTGCATCTGCTGCACCTCGGGCAGGGCTCCCAGATAGTCGGCAACCGGCTTGTCCAGGCCGGTCAAGGCACGCAGTTCCTTGTCGTAGAAGGGGTTGGGCAGCATGCGCACATCAAACACATAGTCCGAGTCGATGGGCATGCTGTGCTTGAATCCAAAGGACTGGAACATCAGCGTCATCTGCCCTGCCGGTGCTTCGATGATCTGCTTGATATAGCTTTGCAGCTGCGCCGACTTGAGATCGCTGGTGTCGATGACGATGGAGCGGTCGCGCAGCAGGCCCAGCAGCTCACGCTCCTTTTCGATATCGAGCTCCAGTGCCTGGCGCTCGTTCGTCAGGGAGCCGGGCGATAGAGGGTGGCGCCTGCGGGTTTCCGAAAAGCGTCTGATCAGCGTTCCGCTGTCGGCGTCGAGAAAAATCATGCGCGGCATCAGTCCCTGCTTTTTCAGGCGATGCAGCTGATCAGGCAGCTGAGGCAGGCCCTTGGCACTGCGCGCATCCATGGCAATGGCCACTTTCTCGTCCTGATGGGTGAGCTTGAGCTCCACAAAGGACTGCAGCAATTCCGGGGGCAGGTTGTCGACGCAGTAGTAGCCAGCATCCTCCAGCGCGTGCAGCGCAACGGATTTGCCCGATCCGGACATGCCGCTGATCAGAACAATCTCCATGGACATGATTTCACACTCCTCTGACTTTGCCGCTCTTGCGGACTGTCGTGCTGGCTTTGGCGCTTCGGGCCGGGGTGGCCGATGGACGCAGGGCGCTGTTGGCGGCCTGCTTGCCAGGCAATCTTGCCATGGCCAGCATTTCTCTGGCATGGGCCATGGTTGCTTCGGACAGGTGCTCGCCGCCCAGCATGCGGGCCATCTCCATCTCGCGCTCCTCGCCCGCCAGCGGGTCCACGCTGCTGATGGTGGTGTTGGATTTGGGGCGCTTGGTCACCCGGTAATGCTGGTCTGCATAGGCTGCGACCTGGGGCAGGTGGGTGACGGCCAGCACCTGGCGCGACCCGCCGAGAGAGTGCATGAGGCGGCCCACCGTTTCGGCCACGGCTCCGCCGACGCCGGAATCCACCTCGTCAAAGATCAAGGTTCCGGCCTGGCCCAGCTCGCTGGTGGTCACCGCAATGGCCAGCGAGATGCGCGACAACTCGCCGCCTGATGCCACCTTGGCCACCGGTTTGGGCGTGGCGCCGGTATGGCCGGCCACGAGAAAGGTGATGCCGTCCGTGCCGGCCGGGCTGGCGGCTTCGGCATGCTCCAGCTGCACTTCGAAACGGCCGCCCTTCATACCCAGACTTTGCATGGATTGGGTGATGGCGCGTGACAGGCGTGGTGCAGCCAGGGTGCGCTGCTGCGAAATTTTGCGCGCCTCGGCCTGATACTTGAGATGGGCAGCCTGCTCTTTGGCGCGCAGACCCTCGACATCGACGGCGGCATCCAGCTGGTGTAGCTCCTGCTTCCAGCCTTCGAGCAGGGCGGGCAACTCTTCGGGCGTGCGCTTGTAGCGGCGCGCCAGCTGCATCCACAGCGACAGGCGTTCGTCGAGATCGGCCAGCAGTTCGGGGTCCAGATCGGCGCGGCGCAGATAGGCCTGCAGCGAGTGGCGGGCATCGTGCAACTGGGCCACACAGGAGCCGAGCACGTCGGCAATGCTCTGAAACTCGGGCTCCAGATGCTCCTGATCCTGCAGCAGGTGGTGGGCTCTGCCCAATGGGGTGGCCGCTCCCGCATCGTCATCTTCCAGCAGCTGCAGGCAGGACTGGGCAGAGTCCATCAAGGTCTGCGCGTGCGACAGGCGCGTGTGCTGGGCGTTGAGCTCATCCCATTCTTCGGCGCGCGGCGACAGCTTGTCCAGCTCGGATATCTGCCATTGCAGTCGCTCTCGCTCGCGCTGCAGATTGTCCTGGGCCGAGAGCGCCTGCTCCAGAGCCTGATGGCTCTGGCGCCAGTCCTGCCACAACGACTTGAGCTGGGCGGTTTCAATACCGCCGTAGGTATCCAGCATGGCGCGTGCAGCGTCCGGGCGGGTCAGGCTTTGCCAGGCATGCTGGCCATGAACGTCGATCAGCTGATCGCCCAGATGGCGCAGCTGCGTGGCCGTGGCGGGCGAGCCATTGATCCAGGCGCGGCTGCGGCCCAGACTGTCTATGACGCGGCGCAGCAGCAAATCCTGCTCCTGCGCAAACCCCGACTCTTGCAGCCATTCGTGCAGATGGGGCGGGCAATCGAACTCGGCGCAGATATCGGCCTGGGGGCAGCCTTCGCGTACCACCTGTGCATCGGCGCGTGCGCCCAGCACCAGTTGCAGGGCGTCGAGCATGATGGATTTGCCGGCGCCGGTCTCGCCGGTAAGCACCGTGAAGCCGGTTTGCCAGTCCAGGTCGAGTGACTGAACAATCACAAAGTCCCGCAGGACGATGCGCTTCAAGGCCATGGTCAGACGCCTCCCTCGTTCCAGCCCAGCTTTTTGCGCAGGGTGTCGAAGTAATTCCAGCCCTTGGGGTGCAGAAAGTGCACGCTGTGATCGGCGCGGGTCACCAGGATGCGGTCGCCATGCTGCAGCGATTTCAGGGACTGCATGTCAAAGTTCGCGCTGGCATCGCCACGCCCGCCCACCACCTCGATAGTCACCTCCTGGGCGTCCGAGAGCACGATGGGGCGGTTGGAGAGGTTGTGCGGCGCGATGGGCACCATCACCCAGGCCGGAATCGAGGGGTGCAGCATGGGGCCGCCGGCCGAGAGCGCATAGGCGGTAGAGCCCGTGGGGGTGGCCACGATCAAGCCATCGGCGCGCTGGTTGGAGACAAAGCTGCCGCCGACCTCGATGCGCAGCTCCACCATGCCCGAGGTCGAGCCACGGTTGACCACCACGTCATTCATGGCCTGGGCTTCAAACACGCACTGGCCGTCGCGCATTACGCGAGCATTCATCAGCGTGCGTTCGTCTTCCTCGTACTCACCTTGCAGGATGGGCGTGATGGAGGCTTCGAATTCATCCAGGGCGATGTCGGTGACAAACCCGAGGCGGCCCTGGTTGATGCCGACCAGCGGGGTGCCATAGCGCGCCAGATGGCGGCACACGCCCAGCATGGTGCCGTCGCCGCCCACGACCAGGCCGAGGTCGCAATGCTTGCCCAGACCGTCCACGTCCATGCTCGGGTAATCGGGCAGGCCCGCATAGATGGCCGACTGGGTATCCAGAATCACCTCACAACCCATGCTGCGCACATAACCGGCAATCCGTTGCAGTGCTTCGCTGGCTGCATCGGACGGAACCCCTGCTGCCGGTGTGTGGTACTTGCCGATCAGGGCAATATGGTGGAACGTGGATGTCATCTGGGAAATTACATCATTAAAATGAAATCATGCTCGACGAACGTGCCAAGTTATTGCTCAAAGCGCTGATCGAGCGTTACATCGCTGACGGTCAACCAGTCGGCTCGCGCACTCTTTCACGTGCATCCGGGCTTGAATTGTCGCCTGCCACCATACGCAACGTGATGGCCGACCTGGAAGAGATGGGCCTGATCATCAGCCCTCACACATCGGCAGGCCGCGTGCCGACAGCCAGGGGATACCGCCTGTTTGTCGACACCATGCTGACCGTGGACCGCTCCGATCTTGTAACGCCCGGCCTGATGCCCGAACAGCCGCAGAAGGTGATCGCCAATGCGGCCAACCTGCTGTCCAACCTCTCCCAGTTTGTGGGCGTGGTCATGGTGCCGCGTCGCAGCTCCGTCTTCAAGCATATCGAGTTCGTGCGTCTGTCCGAGCGGCGCTTCCTGGTCATCATCGTCTCGCCCGAGGGCGATGTGCAAAACCGCGTGATCTTCACCGATGTGGATTACGAGTCCTCGCAACTGATAGAAGCCTCGAATTTCCTCAATCACCATTACGCCGGCTTGACAATGGAGGAGGTGCGCACGCGCCTGCAGACCGAAGTGGAGCAGTTGCGTGGTCAGGTGGCCAGCCTCATGCAGGCGGCGGTGAATGTCGGCGCCGAGGTCATGAGCCACCACGATCGCGAGGATGTGGTGATCGCCGGCGAGCGCAATCTGCTGTCCGTGAGCGATTTTTCCAGCGACATGGGAAATCTGCGCCGTGCTTTTGACCTGTTCGAGCAGAAAACGCAGATTCTCAGGCTGCTGGATTTCTCCAATCAGGCCGATGGCGTGCGCATCTATATCGGTGGAGAGAGCCAGACCGTTCCTTTCGAAGATCTATCCGTAGTGAGTGCTCCCTATGAGCTCGACGGCAAGGTGGTAGGCACTTTGGGAGTGATAGGCCCCACGCGCATGCACTATGACAAGATGATCCAGATTGTAGATATCACATCCAAACTGGTGAGCAATGCTCTGAGTCACAAGCGTTAGGCCCTACAATGGCAGAGTTTTTCTGATGGCGGCCATGGCTGTTGTCGGTGTTGGGGCGTTAGCTCAGTTGGTTAGAGCAGAGGACTCATAATCCTTTGGTCGTCGGTTCAAGTCCGCCACGCCCTACCATAAAACTGTTGTAAATAAAGAAAAGCTCGCTATATAAAATGTAGCAAGCTTTTTTGTTTTTATTTCTGGTTCCGGTTTGGTTCCGGAATTTTGCGAGATGTTGCTATGCTTCTTTGGACGTAGTGAGTCCAAATGGCTGATCTGGATGGAAGCCCTTCTGGAAATTTTTTCACAGACGCGGATGATGTTCTATGCGACTGATGTGCTGTTTTTATATGCGCAACACCGCTCGTTTTCGTCGAAAAATGTGAAGATTTTTCCATGCTTAAGGCATGATGGCTGCGAAAAAATGCTTTTCGTCGCCTCCAAATTTCCATGCCTACGACGCGCCTTACATCACTTGAACATGCTCAGTCAGATCAGGCATTGATCGCTGATTTTGAGGATGAGTTATCAACATCTGGAATGATGGCATCCGATTCGCTGCAATCTCAAATGAGCAAGGCGAAGTACAAGCCGCACTGGGCTAGCTGGAACGAGCGTCCCGTTGCAACGGTTAGGGAGGCGGTGTGCTTGGTTCATGGAGTAAATCCTCCAGCCTATTCCAGGCTCGATGACGAGGACTCTCGTCGGCTTCACTTTGGCCCACATCTTAAGACTTTGAAGCAGATGATCACCTACGTTGGTGGTGTCCGGATTGCGCCAGGGGAGGACTATGAGTGTGAGCCAGGAGATGGCACTCGTATCGTGCTGCGTGATTTCGTGGATCAGGTTCGCGCCGGAAGGTTGTTCAAAGGCTTTGTTTTTCCTGAAGAGTTTGTAGGGCTGAATCCCCCACTACCCTTCGAGTTTGAAGAGAGGGCGAGTGCGTCCTTCTTAAGTAGTGAAGCGGCCCTTGCCCCTCAACAAGAGGAGGGTACCAACGAAAGGCCAAGTAAATCTTGGGCACGGCTTTTGGTACTTATGGCTATTGAACACTACGGCTTCATCCCAGAATGGCCTCCAGAGAAGCTGTCGGAGCCAATGAAGGTTAGTGGGTTGTATCAGCCGCTCGCGACCCTGAGTGCAAAGCATGGGGTTCCTTACTTGAGGGATCGTGGAACGGTACGTGATGCTTTTATGGCCGCTGTTCAGAGGCTAGGTGAAGCTGAAATAGTCGCCATTCGAGACAAGCTTGATAAGAATGCGAAATCGGCCCAATCCTCTCCAGAGACGCGCACGTAGAAATTTGAAAAACCAACGTGGGAATTCATTTTCCCCAGTTCCAACGATTTCCAACGAATTCCAGAATGCAAGGCATCAGCACTCACAAAGCCTTGCATCATGAATCCTCCCCTCTCCGCGAACAGCGGTACCCGTATGTTGTTCGCTCAAGCTTCTGTGGCGGCTCGTTCTCGCGTCTTCCAACAGTTGAAGCGTGTGGGTAAATCGACGGTGTCGCAGAGCCTGCACTTCGATACTCAGACTGCCACGACTGCACTTCAGGTGGTTCAGGAGGCCTCCATAACTCCAGAGAGTGCTGCTGAGTTTGACCGAGACGCCCGCTATAAAAAACCAGTCCACAAGCCGTTTCCAGTGATCTGTTTGGATGGCGACGGCTATATACGTCTCAATGACGTTCTGACGGTATATCCGGTCTCGCGTGCGGCATGGTACGACGGCGTCCTCAAAGGCATCTATCCCGCAGGCGTAAAACTTGGCCCCCGCTCAGTCGGCTGGTCTCGTGCCGCCATCCGCGAGCTCATCGCAAATCCACCGAAGTTCTGATCCCAGCCTAGCGCTGGTTCGCTGAACAGCCTCTCACTTTTCATCTGGCATGTACCTGTTGATTAGGTGCAGGGGCTTTGCTTTGTCGATTTATCCACTTGCGAATCAATAAATTATGAATGAATCCAGATCAATTCAAAGTCATAGCTCCAAACCTGAAGTGTCCGTTGAGAAGGAGGAGAAGCAACGCAGTCCTCAGGCCGATATAGCAAGTTCTCGCAAAGCGACAAATTTGACGGAATCTCGTTGCTATGGATTTTCGGCAGGTGCAGGTGTTTCTGCCACGTTAGTCGCTTATGGGGCAGCTGTTGACCTGTGGGCAACAGGCTCGGTTCTCGGGCTAATCGTAGGTAAGCAAAAAACCATCGAGATATTCGTAGCTGATCATGTTTCCGCAGGTGATCTGAAGCTGCAAGTGCCGCGTTTGGTGGATAGCGAAACCATTATTTCCGTGGTCGCCCCGAAGACTCCGAATCCCCCGGACTACCGCAGCCAAGAAGGCCGCGCTCTCGTGAGTCCGTCGCAAGCAGGGGGCTGCCGCATAGTGATTGTTCCGGTATCTAACAAGAAGACTCGTTGGTCAGAGGCAGATTTGAATGCGTTTAAACGCGCTGTAGTTGGCAAGAGCTCCCAAACTATCGTCATATTTCAGGGCCTGAACAGTGAGGAAGAGTCTTATTTGACCTCCTACTTCAATAGCGTGCTCAGACTCTGCGGCTGTGAGCCTGATGAAGGCTACGCATCAGCACATATGGCATCAGCTTTGCCCGGTAGCTTTCTGGCAGTGACAGGCCACCAGCCTGTGATCGAAAACATCCGAATGGATGCCGATGGTCGCATTGAGCGCCAGTGCCAGCCTTGTGTCTCTCCAGACAAGTTGACTCGTGAAATCTATCGCTTGCGCAAACAGGAAAAGTCGTTGGAGGAGATCGGTCAAGAGCTGGGCTTCAACAAAAGCACGATCTCGCGCCGCCTGAGTGCACTGCCTTTCGATCTGCGTGGCGACCGCCTGTGATCCCTGTGTTGCACGTGTTGCGTGAATTTTGGCTTTTCATCACAGAAGCAGATTTCGCGCACCAACCGCAACAGTCCTTAGATTTCTAGAGAGATCAACATGACTATCGAGAAGACAGCGGTGTCTTGCTGCAGCCGCTATCGGCCTATTCATGGGGTCGACCGTTTGACGATTTGGACGGATCGAACAGTATCAGAAGCTGAGTTGGAGGAGCTGCATGAACATTGCACTGATCTGAAAGTCAAGCACGGGCAACCTAAGTTTCAGGCCAACCGCAAATGCAAGCTGGAACTGTTTCAGCCCTCACGCGAGTGTCTGTGCTTGCTTCGTCAAATTCTTGGCGCTGAGATTAATGCCGATCTGACTTATGTGGAGTTGGCTCGCGATGTGACTTCAACCAAGGCGATGCGCATGGCGCTGCGCTCAGTGTTCCTCGGCGCAGTAAAGGTGCCGCATCAGCGGTCATGCTTTATCAAATATGAAGGTACCTACTACTGCGGTGACAGGCGCTCAGAAAATGATGGTCGCGATGGCTGTGTCCTGGCTCTGTACACGGATCGCTCCAGCAAAATCAATAATGCGCGCCCTGAGGCAGGTGCCATGAAGTGCTTTCACGTTGAACTACGCTTGAGTGGCAAAGCGGCTTTGGCTAAGCATGGCATTCGCTCGCTGGATGACCTCATCCATTTCAATCATAAGCAGCACTGGCAAACAAGCCTGAAATTCTATGTGCTACCCAGCAAGACCGAGCTGGGTCGTCTTCTGGCTGCGTGCTGTGGTGGCCGCATGGATGCCTCGGATACGGCTTACCTCAAACGTGCAAATCGCTGGTTGGAAAAGCACAGCTTGGACGGCCAGTTCATCATGCATAACGCACTGAAGGCCACTCCAGAATTGGAGCGCCGTTTGGCTCAAACCGACTGGAGCAGCCTGTTGGAAAGCGCAAAAAAGCTGATCCAGAGCTACTGATATAGAAGCCAATTATTTCGGAAAACACATCAAAAAGTAGGGCCGCTAAGAGCTCAAATTTTTTCAAAAAACATGTGTTTTCTCGGTGATTTCTTGATCTGCATGGCACATGCAATCACTGAAATTCAGGCCGTAAAACCATAACCCAGATGAAGCTAACCACTCATCAGCGCCAGATAGTGCAGACCACGCGGACATACGTGGAAGTGCACGCCAGTCCTGGCAGTGGCAAGACCACCACGCTCATCCAGCGTGTCAAGCACTTGATGCGCAGTGGAGTATCTGCGGATCAGATTCTGGTACTGAGCTTTTCCAACAATTCGGTAGATGAGCTCAGTGATCGACTACAGCGGAGCTTTGAGCAGAAGGGCAACTCTGGCAAGAAGTCTTCAACCAACAAGAAGTCTGCCCATGAGAGTCTGCCTGCCATAAAAACCATCCATGCCTTTGCCCGGACCGTGGTTGTGCAGTCTGGTGGTAGCGTTGATGTAGTCGCTCCTGCGGATAGATTCGCGTTGTTGAAAGCGGCCCTGTGTAACTGCCGTAAAGATGCCATTGATCGCAAGCTGTGGTACAAGCTAGATGGCACCAAGCGCCGGGAGCGCCTTGATCTAGTTCGCGAGCTGCAGAAGGACATGCACCGCTTAAAGCAGTTGCTGGAGGCAATGAACGTGGCGCAGGCTCAAAAGCAGGGTCTCCGTGACGTGATGACCGCACCGCAATTTGCAGACAGTCTTGAGCCCTTTGCACCCATTGCAATAGCAGTGCAGAAACGCTTAGCCCGTGCCAAGACCGTAGCAGGCAAGCTGGACTTTGGAGACATGCTGGAGCAAGCGGTAGCCGCAATTGAAAGCGGCGCACGCATCCCCTATACCCATGTGCTAGTCGATGAGTTTCAAGACGGCAGCGCCGCACAGAATCTGCTGCTTGCTGCATTGGCTGCGCGCGGTTGTCAGCTGATGGTTTTTGGCGATCCTGAGCAGGCCATCTACGGCTTTGCTGGAAACCACTACACGCCGTTGGACGAGGTTGTTGAGGGTGCCGTGGTCATGCCTTTGCCTGAGTCTCATCGTCTGCACCGCCAGAATGCTGAGTTGGCAATGGCTGTTGCTGGCAAGAACACGCAGAAGATCGTGACCACACGCGAGGGCGCGAAGCCGGTGCTGGTGACCAGTGGTGGTCCCATAGAGCAGGCACGCGCCGTTGTCCGCGATGTTCAGCAACTGTTGGAGCAGGGCGTTGATCCGTCTTCAATTGCAGTGCTTGCTCGTACTCGTGCAACCTTGAAGGCCTTGGAACAGAGCTTGTTGGCCCCAGGCATAGATACCGCGAGGAAGGGCGCTGGCCGTGATGTACGGCATGTTCAGCGCGTGCTGCGACTGGTTCGTCTGGTTGAACGGTATGCAAAGACCCAACAGCCAATTGATCCTGATGCGGTGGCGCATGTGGTTCGCAAAGTGAAGCTGGCGGACGCGCAAGATTGGAAAAGTAGGGCGCGTGGTCTGCAGAAGGCTGCAAGCTCGTCATCGCTGGAGGGCCGCTACAAAGAATGCCGGGACATTTACTTGAAAGTTCTTGGCGGTGTGCGTAACCACCCCAAAGCTCAGCGCGATATAAATTCTTGGCTTGCGAAATGCCGTGACTATGCCAGTAGTATTGAAATGCTCCGAGCCACCAAGGAAGAGAAGCCCGTAGTACAGACCATGACCATCCACGCAGCCAAAGGTGGCGAGTGGGATCATGTGCTTGTAGTCGGTGTTGCGGACGGCGAGTTGCCCATCTTCCATGCAAAGTCGGAGGCTGCGCTGGCAGAGGAGCGCAGGTTGCTGTATGTAGCCATTACGCGGGCTCGCCATACTGTTCGGCTGTATTACGCACCTACGCAACATGCTCGCGGTCGTAAAGCGTTTGGAGGATCGAGCCGCTTGCTAGAGCCTGCAAAGGTTCGACGAACTATGACTCAGGCTCGGGGCTAGCTTTTTAATGCTCTTGACAGCATCACTGCTGAACTGATGGCCGGACGGTATGCGCTGTCCGGCCATTTTTCGTTCCAAGAGCGATTTTTTGTCGCCGAGCCACCATCACATAGCCGAGCTGCAAAAAACGCCGCAATGGCCGTTTTAGTGGCATTTCGCTGGCATTGCAGAACATGGCCGATCTGCGGAAATGAGCGTACAGATGTTGATCGTCTGATGCTGTCCAAACTATCCAGTTGGCATCAAGTTGGTGACTGCTGGCTGTAACCAAAAGACCTTGCTTGAATAGATTGTTGCCTCAGGCGTTTCGATGAATATTGGTTCGCACTGCTCAATGTGAGAACTTCAATCCACTTTAGTAGATTATCCGAAAATGGCTGTAGTCCAAAGATAAACCGGGGTTGTCTATCTGCCTATGGGCAGTGCAGTAAAGCAGCTATCTAGGAAAGAGGCCGCTTCAAGAGTTCCGGCTCTACCCAGTTGCTATGCCTTCACCTCAAACCGCAGGAAGTCAGTCAGCCGTTCCGACTCCTTGATTTCATCGTGTGGCACCAGTAGGTAACGCCACGGCTTGCCGCCGACCGTTGCCGCATGGCTTGAAGCGTGCGAGCACCAGCGCACGGCTGCTGCAGCCTTTGACTTCACTTCGTCCGATGCCAGATCGTCGCGCTTCTTGGTTTCCACCATGAAGATCATCGAATCGGTCTCGGCAACGAAGTCGGGGATGTACTCCGGTTGCTCACTGCCCAGCTTGTAGTAAATCTGGAACTGCCCTTTGGCGGGCTTGAACCACTTCAAGGCATCGCGCTCCAGGATCACCGCGAAGCGCCGCTCGGTGTCCGAGTCAAACTTTTGCAGTGGGTACAGACAGCGCGAGAACCCGCCGAACAACATCTGCTTGATCTTGCTCAGCTCAGTCACCGTTTCACGGTAGTTGTGTGCCGTCTGCCCTGCGACCGCCGTGTAGTTGCACGGTTTCAGTTCTGTGAAACCTCGGCTGACCTGTACCTCGTAGTCAGTGGCTTCTTCCCAGAAGTGAGCCATCATCTCCGCCCTGATTAGGCGGGCCAGCTCTGCACCATAGGTGTCGAACACTTCATGCAGCTCGTTTTCGGAGTAGTTCTGTGCTTGGTAGTGGGCTACCGCCTGACCGGCCAAATCATAGAGCAACTCGGCCTGCGTGAAGTAGTCGATGTCGTCATAGTCGATCAGCTTCTTGACGATGTAGTCCTCGAAGCGCTGCTCTCTGATACCCGCCTCGCGGCTTATGGTGAACTGATGATTCGTGCGCAGCTCTTGGCCGACGATCTCCCGTTGACCCGGCTGGAAGTTGGGTAGTGTGCCCAGCTTGAACGGGTGGAAGCCGGTGGTGACCTCTCCAGTGGGCACCACCGCTATTCGCGGAATATCGATGGTTTGCTGCACCACGATTTCAGTGGTCTTAGACACGACTGCCGACAAATCAAGAGCAGGTGCGGCATCGTCTACTTCAGTCAGCAACTCCCCTTGGGCAGGCTTCAGCCGCTCGGTCACTTCAGCCAAGATGGCCGATTGCACCTCCGGGGTGAGAAGCGCATTGCTCGTCGGCACGATGTCACGTCTCACCTCGTATTTGCCGATTACCTCCATCACCACGCGAGCGGCTTGGCGCTCGCGCTCCGTCGTAAACACGGGGGCAGGCGCAGCAGCCGATGTTGCCCCCGCGCTGATAGGGCTGGTGGCAACGGGTGGGGGCTCCGCGAGACCCAGCCGCGCCATTGCGCTTGAGCTGACCTGCACGCTCACCTTCTTGTCGTCAGCGCTTGGTGCTTCTAGGATCACCTGCTTCAGTCGGATCGGCGAATCACCACGATTGGCCTCGTCGATGATCTCCTGGAACTTGTCGTGGGCCACGATGTTCAGCCTATCCACCGCAGCGACACCCGTTCGCTTGCCGTAGGGCAGGCGCAAGCCGCGACCGATGGATTGCTCGACCAGCGTACGCGCGTTGGCCGCACGCAGGGGAACGATGGTGTAGAGGTTCGTCACGTCCCAGCCCTCTTTGAGCATGTTGACGTGGATGACGATCTCGGTGGGCTCATCCACGCTCTCCACTGCCAGGAGCTTGGAGATCATCTCCTCCTCTTCGGCACCTGTGCGGCTAGAGTCAACTTGGATCACCTTGTCCGCATAGCGCCCTTCGTAAAAGGCCGATGACTCAATCAGCGTCTTCAGCTGCGAGGCATGCGTGGTGTCCCGCGCGATCACGAGCATGAAAGGCTTGACCACCTTCACGCCGTTCTCTCGGGCATAGGTCAGCAGTTCGACCTTGGTGGTCTCGTGCAGACGAACACCATCTTCCAGCTTGATCTTCTCGATTTCATCCGCCGAGTGCGCCTTGGCGTCAAAGTTGCGCTGGGTCACGGCTGCAGGCTCTTTGACGAAGCCGTCTTCCATCGCAAGCGCCAGTGGGTAGTCCATCACCACGTTCTTGAACGGCACAGGGCCGCGCGTGGATTCGACGAACGGGGTGGCCGTCACCTCAAGGCCAAACAAGGGCTTCAGTTCGTTGATGGACCGAACGCCGGCACTGGCTCGGTAGCGGTGCGACTCGTCCATCAGCAGCACCAGATCGTCCAGGCTGGCTAGGTGGTTGAAGTAGCTGTCTCCCAGCACTTCCCGCATCCGCTTGATGCGAGGCTCTTTGCCACCGCGAACCTCGGAGTTGATCTTGGAGATGTTGAAGATGTTGATGCGAATCTCACCAAACAATTCGCCGCCGGAGATGTTCTGCTGGTCGTAGTTGTCGCCCGTGATGATGCGGGGGGCGTTGATCGCTAACTCACCGATACCCTTGAAGACGTACTTCGGGGTGTTGGGTGTGAAATCCGTGATCAGCTTGTTGTAGATCGTTAGGTTGGGTGCCAGAACGAAGAAATTGTTGATGCCATGCGCCAAGTGCAGATAGGCAATGAACGCGCCCATCAAGCGCGTTTTGCCTACGCCGGTGGCCAGCGAGAAGCACAATGAGGGGAACTCGCGTTCAAAGTCCTCTAGTGTCGAAAATTCAGCCTTCAATGTGGCAAGGATAGCCGACACATCTTGGTCGTGGCCGAGCAAGGCGGGCGCGGATTCGATGGCGCGTACGAGCTTGGCAAGGGACTCCGCTTGCGGAGGGCGCAGAGACAGTCGGCCGGTGACGGCGTTCTGGACGCGTGCATTCATTCTTCGTTCTCCCCGAACAGACCGCCTTGCCCTGCGTTCGTGGCGGCGGATTTCTTGGTTTTGCGTGTGGCAGTGCCGCTTGTAGCCTCGGGCTCTTTGGCCGGTTCAGCCTTCTCCGCAATCGGCAGATTGGCGACGTTGAGGCTGTAGTCGTCGTGCCCCCACTCACAGCGGGCCAGCACCATCTTCGGAATCTTCTTCAGCGTCAGGTTCGGCCAGCGCTCGGATGCCTTGGCTGCGCTTACACCATGGAAGGCCGCGCAGCAGACGAGCAGGCTCTGGTCGCTGCCCACTTCATCCGACAGCGCCTGAAGTTGATCTGCAGACAGGTTCTGGGTGGTGACATAGATGAAGTCGCGTTCGCTGGAATGCCCGTGCCGCCACCACTGCACTTCTGATGGGGCATAGGTGAAACCTTCCAGCTTGGCGAGCGCTTCCGCCAGCTGCGCGGCGTTGTATTCGGGGTTGATGACCGGATTACCCCAACGGTCGCTGACGATGAGGCTAGGGGCGAGCTTGTAGTAGCGGAAGCCGCCGCCACCGCTCCATTCAACTACCTTTGAAATGCCGCCCTGGTCTTCACCGTTGACCACCATCTTCAGCCGAGGAACGATGTGTGTATGGCAGTGCTCGCCGAGCTCAACCATGATCCATCGCCGCCCCATCTTGTGCGCCACTGCGCCGGTAGTCCCGGAGCCGGCAAACGAATCGAGAACCAAGTCTCCAGGATTGGTTGCAATCTCTAAAACTCGCTTGAGCAGTCGTTCGGGCTTCGGCGTGCTAAACACATCAGCGCTGTTGAAAGCACGAACTTCCAGCTTTGCCTCGTGGTTGTGGCCAACCTCCTCGTTCGGCCAGAACGTAGATGGCGGGCGAGTTGGGCTCTCCTCAAGGTATTGCTTGACATAGATCTCCCACCTTCCGTCTTTCTGGATGAACTCCAGCTGATCCATATTTGCTGGGACGTTCTCCTTCTTCCAGCGCCATCGACCTTCAGTCCCGTCTGGCTTTACGGGAAAAATATCTTTTCCATCTGGTGCCGGAATGGGATACCACATAGAAGGTCGATTTTGACGCAGCGACTCCGAGCCTTCTTTTCGGAGGGAGCGACGCCGGTAATATTTGTTTGCCTTTTTGTCGAAGAAGCCGAATTGCGCTGCATTTTGATCTTTGGGCAGCTGGATTGGGAAAAATGCGTCGGTCTTCTGATAAACGAGTAGATGATCATGAGAAACGCTAAATCCTCTGGCATCCATGCGCTCGCTGTACACCTTTTGCCACAAGCAATTGGCGACGAAGTTAGCCCTGCCAAAGACCTCATCACAAAGAACCTTCAGGTAATGGGCTTCATTGTCGTCAATCGTGATCCACAACGAGCCATCGTCCGTCAGTAGTCGCTTAATGAGCTCCAGGCGATCCCGCATTAAACCCAGCCAAATGGAATGCTCCAAGCCGTCGTCGTAATGCGCAAACGCGCTTCCGGTGTTGTAGGGTGGGTCAATAAATACGCATTTCACTTGGCCCGAGAATTCCTGCTCCAGCGCCTTAAGCGCGAGAAGGTTGTCGCCGAAGATCAGCCGGTTATCGAAGATGTCATTCTCGGTTACGCGATGTGTGGCGTGGTAAGACTTCTCCGGGTCTTCGAGCAGGATGCGCGGCTCCAGCTTAGGGTGCTTTTCCTTCCCGATCCAGGTGAGTTCTAGTTTTTGCTTGCTCATAGCGGTGCTCATAGTTGCGGCGCACGGCTCGACAAATAGTCAAGCAGGCGCTTGCGTGGATAGATGTCCGCAGCAGTCTGAATATTGCGCAATGGGGCTATCGCCTGGTCGGCGGTCAGCGCAAAGTGCGTCTCCATCAGATCCGCCAGGAACGCAGTCACATTGCTCTGATTGCGGAAGTAGGCCAGTGGCCCCTCAAAGGTCAGGCGCTTTTGCCCCAAGCTGAACGCCTGTTGTCGTAATTGGTCGAGCGTGTCCGCCTGGCTAAGTAGTGCATTTATTGCCGGCACGTTGACAACAGCTGCAGCGCCTATTCGATTGCGCAGGCGCTTCATCATGACCGCTGTGATGACGTGAATGCCGTGGCGGTAGATCAGGCGTTCTTGGCTGCGTGCCGGCGCTCGCAGCTCGTAATCAACAACCAAGGCGCGGATGGCGCGGTGGCACAAAACGGCATTGACCAGTGCCGCGCCCGTTAGCGTGTTGGCGAAGAGTGCTTGGTACTCGGCGGAATCAGGTTTGGCGAGCCTCGCTGGGTCGCTCTTGAGCCACACGGCGTATCGAGGATCGTGTTGCTGTGAGGCCAGGGCTCTCAGCGCCTCATCCAGCGTAATCGCTGTGGGGCCGGTCGCCAGCGCCTCGGGGCGATAGTGATACTCGAATCCCAGGTGGGCGATTTCCTGCCGCAGCCGCTCTTGGTTTTCATCGAGCGACGCAAAGTTGGCGGTCTGGACAGGGTTCTGGTGGTTGCGGGCTTTGGTTACCCGCTTACCGAATGGCCCGTCCGCTGGTGCCTTGATAAGGGTGAGCATCACCTTTGCGTCGTCGATGTTCCTGCCCGGATGCTGGCGCACGAACTCGGCTGCCGACGCCACCGTCTGTGCGCCATTGATGATGGACAGTCCGCGAACCTTGAATTTCTTGGCACCGTTCTTGGTGGCCTTCGGCTCGATCAGGTCACAGACGGCAGTGACGCCATTGTTGAGATAGAAAAAGTCGCCCGGAGCATCGTGCAGGGTGGTCTTGATGGCCTTGTTGACATCGGA
Source organism: Comamonas testosteroni TK102 (assembly GCF_000739375.1). NCBI lineage: Bacteria > Pseudomonadati > Pseudomonadota > Betaproteobacteria > Burkholderiales > Comamonadaceae > Comamonas > Comamonas testosteroni. Next base: position 989,569 of record NZ_CP006704.1, read on the forward strand.
CTTGCTGCTACCGAGAAAGTACCGGATGTTCCTTTCGTACAGGGCTTTGCCATGTGTCTGATGGAGCGTCACCAAGTCGCCCAAGCGCGCGACGCCGTAATACGTGCTTCGTGGATGTTCGACCTTTTCGTGCTTCTGCAAGGCGATTTCGGCGTGCACCTGTGCATAAGCTTGCTCCGCCAGTAGGTCGCGGGTGATCTCGCTCGCTGTGTAGTACTCCACTTGCTTGACCAACCGCTCTTCATCTAAGTCTTCGTCGCCGAGCAACGCCTGCAACGCATCGCTGGCCGTCTTGGAGATGCCATCGCCCGTGAAAGGCACAACCAACTTGATGTGGCTGCATGAGTCGAGCGCACTTTCGATGTCAGGCTTGCGGGCCTGCACATTTGCGTTGAAGGCGCCGAAGTCCTGCTTCAGTAGCAGGCGGATGCCCTCGCAGAACGGCAGAGCATCTTCCTGCTTGAACTGCTCCGACTCCTTCAGCTTCGTCTGTAATAGATACAGCGTCTCGGTTGTGGCGTCATAGTGGATCGCATCGAGGCCTTTGTCCTGATAATCGTCCACCACGGATACGGCAGCCGCTTGTGGTGTGATGTCGAGGAGCTTGTGCAGGACGAAGGCGCTGAAGGCACGCGAGAGTTGTTTGGCGGCTTGGTCGGCTGCGCTGACTTTGCCAAGGAGCGGTGGCAGGTACGGGACGAAGCGTGTTGCCAGCACTGTCTTCAGGATGGCCAGGTAATGCGGTTCGAGTGCGGCCATATCGTCAGCTCGGCTTTCTCAATGGATGGAGGCGACGGGTTTCTCCAGACGTTGCCCAGTAGCTACCTGACTTAGAGCTTCGTGGCCAGCCGGCATCTTGGTCGATGACGGCATCTGCCAATGCAAGCACCTCCAGACCGAAGGTGAGCGCATCGCTGTCGAGCAGCTCGAAAGAAATCTGATTGAAATGGCAGCCAAACACGTTTCGTACTTGAGCGATCTGTACCAGCTTGCTCAGGTGTGGTTCGAGGGCGAATGGGGTGTAAGTGACTTGCCCGTGCTCATCCTCTTTGCGATGCTCAACGCGCAAGGCCTTCTTCAATTTGCCGTCTATGGCGGGCAGCAGATCACCGAGGGTGTAGTTGCTGCCGACGCGTCGAGGTACGCTGCACTCATACGTCATCGTGAGGAAATCCAGAATGGCTTCCAAGACCACTCCCGCCTTGGCGCAAATTGCCTGAAGGTCGGGGTCTGTGGCATTGACCGAAGCCCTAAGCCGAGTGGTTTCCGGCAAGCTGTTTGCGTACGCAATGCCAGCTCCTAGCGACCAGCGGCGCAGCTCTACGAACTGGCATTGACCGTGCTTTAGCCATCCCCATCTCAGCTTGTGTCGCCACGGACCGTAGTGGGTGGTGACTAGGCAATGGCGAAACCTAGCAGTGACGTCGTAAACCATCTCGATGACTCGATCAACATGGGGCTCGTCTACGCTGCCCAGGACGTCATCAAGAACCAAGATCTTTTGTTCTGGCGCATCTCGTTCGGCTAGGGCCAAGAAGACGCAAAGACCAAGGGTGTCCAGGTGAGAATCACTGAAATAGGCCTGAGGCGGCGTGTCTGACTTGCCGCCGAACTCGGTGGTGATGTCTAGTGAGGCGCGGCGCCCTTCATCGAGGGCCAAGGAAATTTTGTTCAGCCCCTCGCCTGGGTGAACCATGTCGTAGAGCTCACCAACACGTTGAGCGATGCCGGCCAGAACGGAATCGGTGAACTGCTTGCGCTGTCCTTCAACGATATCCAGCATCTTTTTCAGGTGCGGCAGAGTTTCTTCATGCTCGCCGGCAGCCTGAGCGTTTTGCTCATAGGCAGTCAGGGCATCTTTCAGCGTGCCAATGAAGCGGGCGTCTTCCGCTAGCGTTGTTGATTCCAACGCCCAACTATCTCTAAGAGGTTGATTCAGCGTAAGCCAATCAGGCCACAGTGCTACATCGGACGGTAGGGCGACGTTTGGAAGCGAAATATCTGCAGAGAGCTGGTCAGAGCTGAACAACTGGGAAAGGCCCTGCGCAGCCAGTCCCGCAGCATGAATGGCGTCTTGCAATCGCTGCTTGGCGCCATTAAGAGCGAGTTCCTTCGTGCTGACTTCAAGCCTGGCTGCTTCAAGTTGGCCATACGCACTTTGAGATTCGATCCTTCGATCTACTTCAGCGGCAAGACCTTTGGCTCGTTCGGCACTGCCACAAAGGGGGCAAGTAGATGGATCAGGATGACTTCTCAAATGAGCTTGTGCTGCTTTGAGAAGACCCAAAATCTCCAAGTAGTCGGCGGCAACTGAATCCTTGAGCCCCGCTAGCTTGGCATTCGCTCCATTCAGCGCTGCCTCGCATTGACTGTGTGCAGCTCGTAGCGATTGGATTGTTGCTGGATGATTCGACAGCGCGTCCCATTTGAGGATCAGCTGATCTAGCATCGCTTTTCGGGCAACCAGGCTACTTCGATCTTGGGCAACCAAAGCTTTGGCCCACTCAATTTGACTGCTAGCCTGAGGCTTTCCTGCACGCTCCCAGAAGGACTCGATTGCCCGTTTGTTTTCATCAATACGCGCAATGACAATCTTTTCGTTATCTTCCGTATCCTTCACCAGTTTGCGCAACGAGTTCTCTGACGCTTCTGCTAGAGCGACATCCACAAAGCGGCTGATTGCTTGGTATCTCTCTGCAGGCTTGGCCTCAACAAGCTTAAGAATTTGGGCGCGTCGCAGCACCTCGACGCTAGGTCGCAGTGCGGCGTTGGCGACGTTGACGTTCGATTTTTCGAGCGAAGCAATGCAGTCACCTGCTGAAGTCTTCAATGTCACTCGAACGTCGGACGCATTCTTGCCGACAGTGGGCCAGTACTTATGTATTGCGCTGCCTAGGCCTCTGGTGTCCAGAGAGCCGACTTTTCCGTTGCCAAGCAAGTCCAACGCATCGCAAATGGTGGATTTGCCAGTGCCGTTCTCGCCGTAGATGATGGTGAGCTTCTTTCCCTTCTCAAATGTCAGCTCGACCGGCCTGGCGGCTCCCCGCAGTCCTTCGATCTTTATGCCCCCCAATGAAACTTTGCTCATGCGGCGCCCTCCGCCGTTGCTTTCTTCTTGTCTAGCGATTTTTGCGCAGCAAGTAACCAGTCTTCGGCTTTCATAGTTCCGGCCGATAGCTTGGGGCCGTATTGCTTGGCATCTTCGGCCAATACCAGTCCTTCCTGTACTAGCAAAGGAAGGAATGTTTCAACTAACTGCTCTGATGGTGTTTTCAATTTGTCCCCCTGGAGAAACTTTAATTGGCTAGATGGAACTCAGATCAACTCCCACTCTACGGTGAATAGCGTCTGCTCGTTCACGTCCTGCTGAAGCTTGCCTTCCAACTGACTGATCAGCTCATTGCGCTCAGCCTCAATCGCATCCTGGCGGTTGAAAAGCTCGCGCCGCAGCTTCGCGCGCTTGGTTTCAAGCTCCCTTTGCTGCTTCTGCCAGGAGAGCTTCTCTTCCAGCGAGGGGGCACTGGCTGCCGTGCGACGTACTTCCTTGATCTGGCGGTCGATTTCTTTGATCTCGTGCTCAATACCCAGCTTCAGGTCATCGGCCCATGCATCAAGCTTCTGGACTTCTTGCTCGAAGTAACCCAGGTTGCGCTGGTTGATCTCGCGAAGCACAGCAGACATCCGCGTCGCTACGTCTTCACGGAGGTGGGCGACATCTGAGCCAACTTGCGCGGAAGGCTGTGTTCGCGCGGGCAAACGCAGGAGCTTTTCTGGGTCGTCTTCCGCCAGGGGCTGACCGTCTGAGGTGATGGCGGCCACAATCAGGCGCTGCTCTTCGTTTCCGAGGGACTCAACAGTCACAAGCTTCAAGGTCAGCCAGCCGGTCTTGCCACGATAGGGTTTGAGGGTACTGACTTGGATGCCGTGTGCATCGTAGTCAAAGACGAGCCGCGAGCCCGCAAGCACAAGGCCCTTTGCCTTATCTGTCACCCACTCGGCAAGCGGATGGCCGATGCGATAGAGGTGCGAGTCGCCAGAACGGCGAGGCAGCTCATAGCGACCGAGTTCAACGGAATTGAGGGTGTCGGCCGGGAGGCACTGAAGGAAGAAGCCATCTTCATCAAAATGGGCGCACTCCCCCAGCGCCGCCCGCGTTAGTTCGAGCAGCATGTTTTCGTACTTGTTGCGTGCAGCACGGCTATCAGCTGCACGCAGGCGCAGCTTGTCCTGGACTTCTTCATCAAAGTTCTCCAGCAGGATTTGCCGGGTCTTGACCATGGCCTCGTTGATCTCGCCAGACAAGTCACGTTGCAACTGCTCGAAGCTGGACTTGATCGCATCCGGATCACGGCAGTTTTGATAGATGTCCGCGATGCGCCGCTCGAAGTCCACGCCTGAGCCGATGGCCCCTAGCACCTCGTCGCTGGCTCCAAAAACGCCTTCAAACAGCTGAAATTTCTGATCCAGCAGCTCATAGACCCTGGCGTCGGCTTCATTGCTGCGGTCCACGAAGTTGACTACCACCACGTCGAACTTCTGCCCGTAACGGTGACAGCGGCCGATGCGTTGTTCGATGCGTTGTGGGTTCCACGGCAGGTCATAGTTGATGACCAGCGAGCAGAACTGAAGGTTGATACCTTCGGCACCTGCCTCGGTGGCGATCATCACTGTACCGCGCTCTTTGAAATGCTCCACCAGCGCGGCTCGTGTGTCGGCGGTCCTCGAACCCGTGATGCGATCCGTCCCCTCGTGGCGCTTGATCCAATCGGCATATACCGCTTGTGCGCGGGCATCACTATTCGTGCCGTTGAACAAGACGATGCCCTCGCCGTAGGGTGTGTCAGCCAAGAGCGATAGAAGGTATTCCTGGGTGCGCTTAGATTCCGTGAAGATGATGGCCTTTTTGGCTGCGCCGAGTCGATCAAGTTCGGTGAATGCCTTGTACAGGGCGGTCAGCAGCGCCGTCCCCTTGGCGTTCTCTCGGATGTTGGTCGCTAGTGTTTTGAAGTGCTGCAGTTCGGCAATTTCCTGGGCAACCGCATCACGCTGATTGGAGGGGAGCGACGCAGCGGAGCCCTCTTGCCCGTCCCATTCGTCAGCAGTTTCGTCAAGCGACTCATAGTCGTCGTCAAGCACCTCAGCAAGATCAGGGATGTCTGACGACTCGTCGAGTTCACTCTGAAGCCGTTTGGCCATGGTCTCCAGCGCGCCCGCAATGGCGTGGGTCGATGAGGCCAGCAGCTTCCACAGTACCAAGGAGATCAGTTGCCGTTGGCCTTCCGGCAGCGCCTTGAGGTTGGGCCGCCGGAGGTAGTCAGCGACAAGGTTGGACAGCTCTCGTTCCTCGTTCGAGGGGGAGAACTCTTCAACGATGGCCCGCCGTGCTGTGTAGGGCACGTACTGCTGAACCTGGCGGCGCAAAGTGCGTTTGCAGACGGTGGCAAGGCGGGCTCGCAGGGCTGTGAAAGCCTGTTCCCTGGGCTGTGCCGTGAACTGCGAGCGGAAGCTGTCGATGTCACCAAAAACGCGGTCATCGATCATGCTGACTAGGCCATAAAGCTCTAGCAGCGAGTTCTGCAAAGGCGTGGCCGTCAGCAGCACTTTAGAATGCACATGGGCCAGAGCTTCTTTCAGCGTCTTGGCGATCACGTTGCTGGTTTTGTAGACATTGCGCAGGCGGTGCGCTTCGTCGAACACAACCAAGTCCCAATCAACTGCCTTGATGTCGGCTGCCTTCGCCTTTGCGAACTGGTAAGAGCAGATGACAGGGCCGGACGCCCCTTGAAACGGATTCTGGCGGCCCTGTTTGCGCAGGGTGTTGAAGCTCTTGGCCTCTAGGAGGACGCTCTGCAGGTTGAACTTATCTTGCAACTCCTGGTGCCATTGCTTGCGCAGGTTGGCGGGCACGACGATCAGGATGCGGCGGCGGCGCTCGGCCCAGCGCTGAGAGATCACAAGCCCGGCCTCAATGGTTTTGCCGAGCCCCACTTCGTCAGCCAAGATGACTCCGTGCGACAAAGGATTGGCGCAGGCGAAGAGGGCAGCTTCCACTTGATGAGGGTTGAGATCAACCTGGGAATCAACGAGCGTTGATGCTAGAGACTCGACACTGTCTCCGCCGGTGCGTTTTGTAAGTTGCCAAGCATAAAAAAGACTTTGATGTGGCGTTAGAAGCTGCATTTGCTATTTCTCCCCAGCTTCAACACATCCATGCCATTCCTTGAAGCCTTAAAATTTAGAACGGCTGACCTTTTTCGAGAATGACGACCAAAAACCTTCTCGCAATGAAAAAAGGCATGAGGGCGTGCTTTCTAAAAGGCCATACCAACGGAAGATGACTACTAAAATAACATGTTTAAACAAAAAGCTTCGATTCTAAGCGACGTCTAAAGTGCCCATGCATGCAGAGCATGCCCACACAGAAGTTGCAGAAGTCAAACCGGGAGTCAAAGTAAGCTTGGAGTGGCCTTCCGCAAGTTGCGTCGGATGTATCGCGCCAGAGTTATATCGGACTTATGTCCGGTCTGCTGGCGTATCTGCCAAGACTGTTGGCCTTGCTCTGCCGCACTTGTGCAGTAGCCTGCTCGGAGGCTGTGGCCGCTGATGTTCTGTGCATCAACTCCAGTTTGCACCATGGCGGCTTTTACGATGAGCGCCACTGACTGTGGTGTCAGTCCTTGCTTGGCAATGCCGTCGTAACGGTTGACGGACCTAAAAACATGTCCTGTTCTGATGCCTGCTTGCTTGAGCCAGCGCATCAGTGCGGTGACTGGACAGTGACTGCCATTGGCTCTCGGAATGAAGACGGTGCGTCCGTGCTGCTCCTGATCCGTTTTGCTGACTGGCAACTCAATTTCAAGCCCGATAGGTGAGAAGCCCAGATGTTCCACACATACACCAACCAGCTCAGATCGCCGCATGGCCGACGCAAAACCAACCAGCAACAGTGCGGCATCACGGGCTGCTCTAATAGGCATGTGGATTTTCTCAACTGTCTCCACGGCGGTCAGTAGCTCATCTTTTGTCAGTGGCTTCACTTGTCGCTGTTTGGTGCCGAGTGTGCGACGTATGCCTTGCATAACTTGCCTGACGATTTCACTGTGTGCCGGTGATGCGTGCTTGTGATCGACATGTGCTTTGTGGATCGCAGTGATGCGGCGCTCAAGCGTGGCAACCGCCAGACCATCATTGGCAGACTCTGCCAGATACGTGGCCAGCCGTTTCGACGAGCAGGGAACAGCGCCGCCATGTGCCAGGAAGTGCCGTAAGTCCGAGGCGTAGGCGTGCTTGGTGGCACTGGCTTGGCTTGCATTCATATATTCTTGGACAGAGTTTTTATTAAGTAATTTATTTTTCTTGTGATTTTCCCGGGAGAAAATTTTCGTTTTTTTAGTATGTGATTTACCTTCGGCTGAAATGGTAGAACGTTTATTGCTCATGAAAGTTCCAGTTTGGTTATTGATAACGATTGATTATCGATAGTCAGGATTTGAATGGGATTCAGCCAGCTTCAAAGCACGCGCAGATGGGGTACGCCATTGCTACAGGCGCGTCTACTCCTGGTTTTGAGGGATGACTGGGGATTTGAGTCGCTACAACGAACGACTTGCAATTCAGCGTTTTTGCTGAGTTTATGTAGTTGTTCTGTATATATGGCTTAAATAGCCATAAAACCGCTAAAAATACGGTATTTTCTTATATTGTTGATATAATACCATCATGCACGGATAAATATGCATTATTTGTAGTACGGTGCAGCATTATTAGATATTGATGGTTTCAATATGAACGTGCAGAGCTTTAATCCCAATCCTTGTTTTCTCATTGGATTGAATTCGTCGGGCAATCTGGCGTTTCGCCGCCATCACCGCATGCAGATGCTGCAGCGCTTGCTGCCGGTGCTGCTGGGTATGTTGGGCGCGCAGCGACTGGCAGATGTGTCACGCGATTTGGAGCTGCTGTATTGGCCGGTACTGGGTCATTCCCGCAGCCCATGCTTCTTTGAAGTGCCAGCCTTCCTTGGCTCGGCGATGCCTGATCAGCCAATGGAGCCTGCTCTGGTGGTGGAACGCTTGATGGCCGAACCATGTCCACCACTGCCGGTGGATGTGGCGCCAGCGGCTCGTAATCTGGAGAGATTGCGCAAGCACCTGGATTTGTCTTTGGCGCAGTCGCTGCGGCTGCTGTGTGCGTATCTTAACTATGGCGGCGCAGCTTGGCCATGTTTTGAACTGCCTGTCCCGGCCTTGCATGCACTGCTGGCTGCATGGTGGGGTGTTGATCTGGCCGCTGTTGAGGTGGCACTGGATGAGCGGCTGACTCTGCTTGGCTTGCTGGATCGGCATGAGCCATGTGATGCCAATACTGATTTGAAATCGCTGCTGGGCATATGGCCTGCAACGGTTCAAGCACTCAGTCTCAGTCATGCGACAGACGCTGAGCTTTTCGCGGCACTGGAACTGTCGGTGTAGCGCAGCGCTGGTGGCTTGGCCTGTGCTGGCGATATGAAGTCGCTGCCACTTTCTCTTTCTTGATCTCTCGATGGACCGGCAAAGCGGTCCATTTTTTTATCCGTTTTCACGCATGCGGAGGACGTTGCTCGCCCATGTGGGGCGGCGGTGTCGGTGATTCGCACGTGGAGTTCTTGAGTCTGACGATTAACCAAGGAGTACTTCCATGTCAGCAAATTCTTCTCGTTCTGGTACGGCACGCCGCATGACTTTGATGAGCAATGCGCCGCGCTTTGCACTCGGCCAGTTGGTAGCGACACCTGGCGCATTGGAGCTGCTGGAGCAAACCGGCTTCAGTGCATTGGCTTTGGTATCACGCCATGTGCATGGCGATTGGGGTGACTGCTGTGATGAAGACAAAGCCACCAACGAGGCAGCCGTTCGGCAGCGCATGCGCGTGATGAGCGTTTACCGGCTGGTGGATGCTGAAGCACTGCTGCAGACACCACAAGACAAGCGAAGCGGCTTGCCCACCCTGTGGATCATCACCGAAGCTGACCGCTCGGCCACAACGCTACTGCTTCCATCGGAGTATTGATGCGTCCAGGAACGTCTATCTCTGCACCACAAAGTTATGGATTTCAGCGTGTGCATCCCGCATTGCAGACAGGCCATGCGCTGACCGTGCAGCAGCAGCGTCAAGAGCCAGTACGCTGCTTTATGCAGCAATCTATGCTCGATGGCGCTTGCGGAACGCATGTGCTGGCGATGCTCTTGGTGATCTTCGATTTGGCCAAGGCTTCAGCCATGTATGACATGAGCCAACGCAAGTACGGCGTGGCCGCAGCGGTCTGGAATGCATTTGGTCCCAAGTACTTCAGTGGCATCCATGCCAAAGAGTGGGTGGAATTGGTCAAAAGCCTAGAGCTGCCCCTGAAGCTGACTGCCAAGTACGGAGCCAAAGAGCATGTGGATAGACATGCGCTGGACTGGTTGATGCGCGGTGAGCTGGTGGCGGTGGCATTTGCATCGGTCAAACACCAGCGCACCAAGCACTGGGCATTGGCGGTCGGTGTGGAAGGCATGGCTTCTGGATCAAAGCATCAGCCGCAGCGCATCTTGCTGCTGGACCCAGGCGGTGGTGAGCCAAGCTTTCAAGCATTCAATGCACGGCTGCGATTGCCCACCACGGGCCTTGGTAGTCGCAGAGCCAAGCAACTGCATCTACCTGCTGGTGACGCCAAGCCATGGACAGTGTTCTGGCACTACGAATCGGAGTCGTGGTCTGCGGAGCTGGTGCGGCTGCTGGCAGCGGTGCGCGTGCGCAAGTTGCAGTGACCAGCCTATGCCTTGGAACGTTTGACGCGGTGATCGGCACCGACCACCTTGGACGGTGCTGGACTCTTCTCGGCATGTGCTTGGTTGCGGCGGCGCAAAGCACCGCCTTGCGAAGCGGGTGGCAGTGTGTCTGTCACGCCTTCAAAGAGTTGCTCCAGCGTGATGCTCAAGCAATGGCACAGCGTGGCGAGTGTGAGCAGCGATGGATTGATGTGGCCGTTCTCCAGTTTGGAGATACGCGATCGCTCCACTTCAGCATCATGCGCCAGTTGCTCTTGCGACTTTTGCGCCAGCTCTCGGTAGCTGCGCAGCTTGACCCCCAATGCTTTTGTGACGGCATTTGGCAGCTTCACCACTGGCGTGGTGTTCAGTTGCGACGGGGCAGACTCCTTGGCTCTCATGGCCGCTGAGGGTCTGCTAATGTGTCTTTTTAACCAACGTCTTATACGACACATTGCGCTAAGATTTGAGTCGTATAAAACACATACAACAGGAGAGAGGAATGATGAGAAAGACTTTTATAAGTAGCGTCTGTGCGGCTGTGGCCGTGCTTTCTGGGTGCGGCAGCAAGACACCGGCCTGCGCTGATGCACAGACCGTCAGCTTGGTCAAACAGATTTATCAGCAGCAGTTCGACAAGCAGCACAACGCCATGAGTGAAGAGCGTCAGCAGCGAGTGCAGTTCACGGTCAAAGACACGACTGTTGCGCTGGAGAACATCACCACCGATGCCAGCAACGCCAATACTGGCAAAGCCGTGTGCTCGGCACAGCTGGCAACGGTCTTCCCGGAAGATGCTGTGAAAGCAGAGCCGCAGATGGAGCAATACATGCGGGCCATCTATGAAAAGCAAGGCGCAGTGCTGGATGGCACCAAGCTCCGGGGCCAAGTGACATACACCGTGCAGCGCACCGAAGATACCGGAGCATTGCAGGTGGCACTCAACGGCTTCATGCCATTCATGGGCTACTTCCACGACATAGCCATGGATCGCTATGACCGCATGTTGCGTGAACAAGCAGCGGCAAAACAAGCTGCCGAAGCACAGGCAGCCGCGCAACCATCAGCAAGCCAGGCAAAGATGGAGGCAGAGTCCGAAGGCGCATCGTCAGATGCCTGCGCCTGTGGCAACGCCAGTGCCGGCATCACAGCAGCCCCCAGCGGCGGTAAGCCAGCAAGTTCTGCCAGCATTGGCAGCAGCAACACCTAGCCAGAATTCGATAGTGCCAACGCTGTGTTCAGCAGATGAGACGCCAGTGTTTGCATGCTCCACGGGCAAGAAGCGTGTATCGCTGTGTATGAGCGGCAGCGGCAATCAGCTGGCATACCGACTGGCTCCGATCGATGGAGTGCCAGAGATGCTCTATCCGGCCAGCGCAACCGCAGCTAGCCCTGCATTCAAGCAAGGTACGCAAGTTGGAGCCAATGGACAGGCAGTGCCGTATGTGTCGTTTGATAAAGGCATCTACCGTTATGCCGTTTATGGCAGCACGACGACGGCACAAGGTATCTTGGTAGAGCAAAACGGCAAGCGGATTGCAGACCTGCGCTGCCAAGCGGATCGTTTGTCTGAGCTGGGTACATCCAACCTGCAGAGCTTGGGCCTTGTCCAAGATCAACGTCCACTTCTGCTGTCTTGAAATCACGGCGTAAGCCAGTCGGTATCTGATCCGCACGGTGGCACGCACATCAAAGTCGTAGCCGCCGGCAAATAAATGATTTAGTGGAGAGGGAGATAGTTATGCGCAGTGGAAAATTTAGTGCTTGGGGCGTTCTGATATTGGCACTGTCACAGTCGCTGCTGGTTTCAAACGCTGGTGCTCAGCAGAGTCGCCAAGCTCCTGCTTATGACAAAGCACAGGCCCGAACGGTGCTTGACCGCAGCGTCTTCTATTTACCGTTGTTCGGGGCTGTATATCGCGAAAAGTTCACTGCGCTGATACCGCGCCATCCCACAGTGCGTGGACTTGTCATCCACAACCATGGCTGTGGCGGCATGTGGGGATGGGAAACCACGGTGGCGCAGTTCTACTACCGAGAAGGGTTTGCGGTCATAACGCCAGAATTCGTGGCGCGGGACGGCAACAAGCTCGGTTGTCCAGGCGGCTCAACTGAAGAAATGCTCAAGCAAGCCAGCGAGCGGGCACGCGAAGGCGTGTACACAGCAGTCAATCCGGCGCGCTTGGATGCACGCGGCGACGATATTGCAGAAGTCATTCGCTGGTTCAAGACCTTCTCAGACTTGCCCATTATCTTGAGCGGTCACAGCGAGGGCTGCCGCACCACTTACCACTGGGATCGTGCTGATCCCCAAATCGTTGGCGGGGTCTGCCACAAGCAGAGCGTGAACCGACAGTACGAGCATTTATGGAAATGGGACACGCGACTGCCGATGTGGTCATCTATCGAAGACGAAGACTCATGGGCTGGTGGCAGCAAGCAATATCCAGCGGTTGGTTTCACGGATAAATTCAAAGCCCACCCGGAAAACCTTACGGAGTTTCGCTACCACGGCAATAGCCACGATCCATTAGTGCGCCAAGGTGAAAGTCAAAGCTTGGCTACATGGCTCAACCAGCGAGTCACCAAGCCACTGCAGAAAGTGCAAAGTGGATTCAACTACGAAGATGTGTTGCCTGCCGTGCAGGATGCTATAAGCAAGCAACTACGCTGACTCCAAAACTCGATTTTGCGAGCGCTAGCTATTGCAGGGTTCGGTAATCGAAGTGCATTTAGTTAGGAGTAGCGCACCACCTCAAGTTGTAGATGGCTCGGCACAATTCTTGTTGACCAGCAGCAATGGCGCTTGGGTTGCCCTCTGCATGACTCTGGCGGAGAGGTCTGCCCCCGATACGTCTTCATACCTTGCTGGAATCCGTTCTTTGAGGCGTAAGAGTCGCTGATGTGCAGTTCGGGTGAGTTGCCCATAAGTGGTTGCCATCACCTTTCCGCGAAGAACGCTCTCTTCTTTGATTTCTTTTTCTCGAGCAGTCTTTGGTGCAATTTCGTAGCCAACGACAAAAGCCCGGAATATGGGGGTGCCGTCCAATGCTCCGCTGCCAAGAAAATCCTGTATATAACCATCGGCTTGGTTCATCTCATCGCGCCCGATGGTCGACTTCCCCTTCTTGAGTTCGATGATTAATACGTCTTGAATGCGCATCAAGTTGGAGTTCGCTGAATCAAACGTCTCGGTACCCACCACCGAGCAGGTCGCATCAGCAAGCGAGACTATGTCAGGCCTTTGCTTGGAGTTGACAAAAGCAGTGGTTGCGACACGTTTGCTGAATATCTTTGCTGTGGCTGTTCTCAGGCTTACATTGGAGGCATATTCACTGCTATCGAACTCGGGACCAAAGAGCCATCGTGCCTGAGTGACCAGTGGATGAAGTGTATGTAACTCGTCGGTCGCTGGATCGCCACAAAGCTTCTCTATTGCTGTGACAACCGCTAGGCGGTGGTCGATCTCGTCGAGTACAGACAGTGCGTCCCTGACTGTCCATTGACTGAGTAAGCGGTCGAGGCCCTCAATATCCGACTCATCGAGCTTGGTGAGCTTCTCGAGCAGGCCTGCTCCGCCCCTGGATTTCTCCAAATTTATCAAGGCCTGTACGGCAGCGGATAGTGTGTCCGGATTAACTGTCGGATTAGCTTTGACCAAGTCGCGAGCGAAGCTAGCAACTTCAATGCGTCGTAGCTGTGAGAGCCCTTTGAATTCCTCACGATTGCGAACCAAGGCATCCTCAGAACTCTCCTCTACCAAATCCGACGATAGCTTGCTGAAGACCTGTTGTGCGTATTTCTGCACAGCCGCGAAAAGCGCTTCGGCCTTCGTACTGGGCTTGAAGCGTGCCCAATCCGGTTCAATCTCACTGGCCCAGCCATCGTTAGTCTTAACAACGATTGAATAGCGTTTAGCAAATCGCGAACGGCCATCGATCACAGCTTCCGAGCCGACCACCCAACTCGGTGAGCCCACCAGTCGACCATTCACCCAAAAAGCGACCCCTTGATAGATCGTAGATTTAGCTGCTTTGGATGAGTCGACCACGAAGGCCTCAGCAGCGGGGCAACCTGGAATGTTTAGTGCGGTCTGTTCGATTAGTCCTGATTGATCAGCCAGTGATACTGACTGACCATTCACTCGCACTACGAACTGTGGGTCATGGAGAAACCGCGCCGATAAAATATCCCGAATCCGTCCTTCGTCAGGTAGATGCCGTTGAACGACAACCGATAGCCGAGTGCCGTGGCCCTGCCGCAGAAACGTAGTCTCCTTCATAATTTTGAAAGGTGTCTCACTGCTCTGGGTTCCGATCTCGAAGTTGGCTCCTTTTCCTTCGCGCCAAGTCTCAACATCGTAGTGATTGGCGAAGCATAGAAGGCCATGTCTACCGACCCCATTCCGGCCATAGGCTTTACGGCGCCAGTCAGCTCGCTCCGGAGGAAACTCTACATGTACGCCTTGGTGCTTGATCCGGTCGTAGCCTAGCCGCATCCATCGGCCCTTAAACTGGGCAGCACTCATGCCGTGCCCATCGTCTTGAACTACCAAGGCCGTTTCCCCTACGCTTGGCACCGTAATATCTACCAGAGACGCTCCTGCGTCCCATGCGTTGGCGACCAACTCCGTCAGTGCGACCTCTGGGTCATGTGCGATGCGTCCAAGCGTCCGAACAAGATAGTCCTCCTCGAAGAACGAGCCTGTTGATACATCCGCTTTTTTGGGCCTAGCCATGCTCAATTTCTCCAGAGGTGATGATGTTAAAAGCGCTTCGCTGGGCCGTGAAAAGTCAGGCTTCCTGCATTCTTGGCTTGTCAACGTTAGTTGTGCCCACTGAATTTAACTGAATCGCAGTCATGCTTTTAGCTAGCGGCGTTTTGCTTGCAGTGATCGGATCGAAGAGCGGTCTTTGACAGTCAGCCTACCATGGAGAATGGCAGAAGTGGAACGAGTAGAGCAGTTCGCCCGTTGGACGAGTTCGACGGCTGCGTTCGGTAATGCGTGCATCGTTGGCACACAACCGTGTGGTCTTCAATATCAAAGGCCACGACTACCGGCTCATTGTGACCATGGCGTGCAAGATGCAATGGGTTTACGTCAAATTCACAGGTACACACAAACAGCACGACGTGATAGGAGCAGCCACCGTCGATTGAACGAAATGAAGGGAAGTGCCATGGAAATCAGCCCCCTTCGCAGCGAAGCAGATTACAAGGCCATGCTGGCTGAAGTTTCGGCGCTGATTGAACTAGACCCGGATGGCGAATCCCCTGAGGGTGAGCGTCTGGAGGTGTTGGGGCTGCTGGTTGCAGTTTATGAAGCCAAGCACTATCCCATTTCTGCGCAGTCTCCTATCGAGGCCGCAACTCGGAGGTGAAAGTGAACATTTCTGGATGAACTGCGCAGACGACTTGAACGAAAGTCCTTCTGTGGCCGCACGAAGTAGGCCATGCACTTAACTTTAAAGGAGGCTCTATGTCTAAGTCATCTCGCAACAGCGCTCAGGTGTCACGTGGTACCGTCAAGTCGCCAACAACTCCAGCAGCAGTCGCCCGCGTTCAAAGCGCTGTTGCTAAACAAAGTGGGGGAGGGGTTCCGAAAGGTTCATATGTTGGCCGTATGCAGCAGACCCTTGCAAAGACCGCAAATTAATCTAGCCCTTCATCTACTGGAGAACAAAATGTCCCGCCAATCAGACAACGATAACCACGCCAATCAATGCAATCCAAACCACGACGAATATTGGCACTCACGCGGTGAAGATGATCGTCCCGATGACTGGGAAGACCGAATTACTCAGGATGACAACGAAGACTGACTGAGCATCCATGCAGGCCACTCGATAGGTTCCCCCTTCTTGGGGCTTGCATTGTGTAAAAACTCATGTTGCGCGGATTGCTGAGATTCCCACTGTTGGCGACGGTGGTTCCAAAAGAGGTTGTATCTCTCCAGGTCAGGTAGCAAAAACGATTTCCCTTTGTCTCGTACCAGCAAGGTCTGCCAATGAAGAGCGAGCATGACTATCGGAAACGGTAGTCCTGGCCCCTGCCCAGCTTTTTCAAGCGTGAAGTGTTGGCGCATCTGCACCCAGTGGTCATACACAAGATCAAGAGTAAGCTTTGTTGATCCGTCGAAATAGTTGCTTACGTCGCTGTTGCTCAATACTTCCTGCGCGCTAGGTTTGGAGAGAATGCTTGCGAGAACTTGAGGGCTTGGTGCCCCGTCGGGCCATTTTTTGTACCGCATGTAGAACAGCAAGGCGTACAGAAATTCCAGCAGTCGTCGAGACGGACGGAAGATGATGTTTTTTCTTGAAAGTGGTTTACGGCCTTCAAGCAAACCGTCTTGCACCCTTACCATGACAAGAGGAAACAGTGATCGTCTCTGGCGGCCGGAGAAATAGTGACTGTTCCATTCAGCGTCTAGCGTACTAATCATGTCCCAATACAGTGTGTCGCGAACTTTCTCGATAAAAACGGTAGTTTGCGCCCAGTCATTCAGGGTCTGTAGCTCTTTCAATTCCTGCTCTGTCGCGTGTTCAAAACCGGTTTCTCCAGCAATACTGACCGCTGATCCATGTCGCTCAATGTGACTCAGCAAAATCTGCTTGAATTTAGCTAGGTCGTCTTCGTCGCAGGCCGCTACCAGTGCCTCCGTCAAATCATCTATGGTCAACGCCACTGCTTTGCTCATAGGAAGAGGAACCTCTGGCGGAAATTCAAGCTGATGCATCCAACCAGTCCAAGATGCATAATTTCCAGACTTGGTTTTCGGTGCTGTCGCAATCTTTTCGTGAGCGTGAGCAAGTGCTTCGGGGTCTTCGAGGTAATTCGCTAACCACCGTTGCTGATGTTCATCTATCTTTTTCAGGGTGGATGGGCGAATCGTGTCTATGTTGCCCTTGGAGATTCGTGCTTTTGACAGCCCAGTTAGATCATGGATCAGGCTGGGAATGCTCTGATTCCGTCCTTCAGCCAACATATACAAGGGAATCAATGCAAGAGCTTCCAGAGCCAACCTTGTTGATGAAGCCGGTTTGGCCGTAGGTCTATTTTCTGAGCGACGGTTGATTTCCTTGGACAACGTTGACACAGCTTTTGCCTCTCTTATGGGTGGAAAACTGAACTTTGCTTGTGGCGACAAGCGCCAACGAAACAGATTCTTCTGTTTAACGAAAAATCAGTTGCTATTCTTGCTCCAACAGATCAAGCAGCTTCTCCAGAGCTTGGCGCTTCTCAGGCAGGTACTCATAGGCGTTGTAGTGCCGATTCTGAATGCCTGAAATGCCATGCGACTGTAGTCTTCCCCGAATGTCGGAGCTGACACTTGCACTTGCCAGCAGAGTCTCAACCCCGGATCGGATTTGCTTAGCTTGAAAGTCTGCAAGACCGGCTTCGGCTGCAGCAGCTTGCGCCCATGCACTCAGCGTGGTTCCCGTTAAATGAGTCTTTCCGCCATCGCTGGTGAAAGCAAATTCACCGGGCGCACGGCATTGCTCAAGGGCAAGGCGCGCCACGTTGGTGAGAGGAACCACATGTGTACGAGCCCGCTGGCCGGTTCGTCCCTTTGGATCATGCAGAACGATGTGGTCACTATGAATGTCTGCATTGGTGAGTCGCAGCAGTTGAGCTATGCGCTGACCGCCAGTTGCCAAATGAAAACGTAGCAGGGCGCTGCGGTAGTCGTTCTGACTATTGATGTGCTTCCAGTACCTCTGCAGTCCAAAAAAGTTGATGGGATTTTTGTCGGCTTGGTTGCCTTGCGGGTCCGGCGTTGTGTCTGAGACTGGATTGATGGAAATCGCAAAGCTTTTGAAGCTCAGCGGAATGCTGGGATTGGTCTTGGCAGACTTCGCACACTGGAAGGCGGCGCGCATATAGCTTCTCAGCTTGTTCGCACTGCGGCGCTTGCCATCCTGTATCAGTCTGCGCATCACATCAGCAACTTGCTCGGTAGTGATCTGCGATGCTGGCGATCTGGCAAGCTTCGGAAATGCTTCTATGACGTGGAGCCGCAGCACATTCCTTGCCTCTTGGTGAGAGATTTTTCCGAGATTTTGGAGATAGTCACAGTAGGCCAGCAGCAGCTTCTCAAGCGTTTGCTCTTCCAGCTCTTGTGCTCTTTCCCGCGCCTGAGCCAGCTCTTTTTTCTTAGCTTTCTTGAGGCTTTGGTAGCCGCCACCGTCAATGTTGCCAAGATGCTGTGTAGAGAGAACTTCAGCAGCTCTGACGGCAGCACTGAATGAATAGCCGCGTTCTGTTGGCTTGATGCTCTTTGGCGGTGCTGACGTGTCAAACGCGCCGATTGGCTCGCGTAGCTCTTTTCCGTTGTGCTCTGATCGCCAATAGAACATGCCGCTGCCATTTTTGAGCTTGCGAAGCAGCAGTGCTCCGCGTGGACTTATTTTTGCGAGCGTGGCGAATTTTCCGGCAGGTAAAGCTTGAAAAATCTGGCCTGGAGTCTGGGTCGTAGTCATTGAAGGGCGATTCCTGGTTCCGGTTTGGTTCCGGAATTTTCTTCGATGATACTGGATGCTGCTGGATTGCGTTGGAAAATTAAATGTTTAAAATCAACAAGTTATGATAAAATTTAAAATCCAGTGAAATCCAGTATTAGCTAAGCTATCATGACTCATAATCCTTTGGTCGTCGGTTCAAGTCCGCCACGCCCTACCAATGAATTCAACGGGTTACGAGCAATCGTAGCCCGTTTTTGTTGAGGCTCGTCAACCAAGTGTCAACCAGCACAAAGGGTTGAGCTTCACGACTTCTGGCTAGCACCGCTTCGCCAGAAGCCCCAGGGCCGTGATGCTCGCGGCCCCCATGGCAGCCGACCCGTCAGCACCGACTGTGGCGACAGCTGCAGCCCCTCATCCCTGCCTTCGTGCCTTCTGCCCAAGTCGGTGCGCGCAAGCTCGCAGTCAGCGATGAAGCTGCCCTCAACGGCCTCTTGTTCCTGCTTCGAGCCGGTGCTCCATGGCAAGACTTTCCCCCAATCCCTTGGATACGCAGCGGCAGGAGCGCCGCAGATGCCTTGGAGCATTGATACCGGCCATGCGGACCCGCTTGCCTGAACAGGAGCAGATCGATTGGAGCCCGGCCAGCATTGATGGCTCCTCGGCACCCAGCCTCCGGTAGACCAGTAGACAGCCACCACTCCAAGATGTTCGAGAAGTGCGTGGACGCGATTGCTGCGATTGCAGGCCTGCCAGGACGAGCTCGTAGAAGGCCCGCCAGGCTGCAGGTCGATTCAAGCGATGCCGAGCTCACCTGAGACCAGGGTGCATCGTCAGCCGCATCGCCAGACGGTGGTTGGAGGCGGCGAGCGGCTGGGCAAGCACCGCTGCGTGGTGGAGTGGACGACGGCTGGATATCCACCCGGGGTTGCTGAAATGGGCGGCAGCAGATCATCTGCGCACGCTTCGTGGATCGGTGGGGTTAGCCACTCTTTGTCTATGCAGTGCCGCCCGTTTGTCGTCGACCAGTTCGTCGCACTGCGCCAGGCGGACTAGCTTTTGTGCGCCAGAATGCCAAAAATTGGTGCTTGCGCGAATGCAACTGTGTCACCAACAGTGGTGAGTGGTCATCTGGAATTTCGGTAAGCGTACGTCGGGCGCTCGCACAGCGGGCGTTGAGCCAGTGCCGGCACCTGCAGCCACACAAGATGCTCAAGAAAAGGCCGCGACTGCTGCTCTATCTCTATCGGCTTTGATTCATCCGCTGCACGAGGGAGGTGATGTAGACCGTGAAGATTGGGAAGATCGTCATTCCACAGGTCGCCAGCAGCGCAGTGCAGACTTTGCCCAGCGTTGTCTCGGGAACGATGTTCGAGCCTACGGTGGTGACCGTCATGGAAGCCCACCACAGCGCGTCATAGTAGGTCTTTACCAAGGGGTTCACTCCGTTTTCAAAAACAAAAAAGATCAGCGTCTGGAAGTAAACCACAGAGAAAAAACTCACCAGGTACGCGACAAAGAGCCCCGTGATCTTGTTGGCGACCACCATTTTGACGAGTACCACCAGCGCAGCTCCTCCACGCATGATGGGCAGAAACTTCAGCACATACAGCACTTCCGCCGAGAACGACAGTGAAAACAGCTGGATCAGGCTCAGATAAGGAATCGACAGCAGCACCAGCAGAAAGTGGCGCAAGAGAAAACGCATCTTTTTGGGTGCCAACAGCATCAGCAAAAAGAAATCGATCAGAAAGTACAGACAGACCCACAGCTGGATGCGTTCATAGACTGTGCCCTCTACAAAGACCTGAGCGGAGAACGCCTCCAGTGAAATGCTGACGATCAGCAGCAACGCTGCGCACATGCTTAGAACGCTCAACACGTGAGCAAACGTGAAACGCCAGCCGCTCTCAGGTGATACGGGGAGTACTTTCGATTCTGAAACTGAAGATGTCACCACATCAGACCTTGATAACGGAAAACCCAAACATCGGTGCAGCCATGAACTTGGTAAATGTTACGGCTTGAAAGCTACCCGGCATCCTGGGGCCGGTATCGGGTCGTCCCGAGCTGCAGTGGTTTCGCTCAATGCCTGTTGGAGGCCTTCGGTTCTTGCAAACGACGGCACACCCAAGCCAGTTCCCACATCGTCATCATCACTCGCAGCTTCCAGTGCTCCGAGGAACGTTTCGACTGTAGCCAAGCACGGTTTGACTTGGCAAGCCCAAGCTGGCAGTTATTTCACAGGCGACTCAAACAGGACGCTGGCTTGCAGATATGCACACTCGGAAGGTCAGAAGGCGGATCCCCGGGAAACTCCATGGTGCAGCCCGACCGAGGCGCGCCATGATCGTCCAGAGAGAGTGTTGCGTGCGCACTGCGGATTGCTTTTGTCTTGCCGGGCTGCGAGCTTGCGGCCAAGACTTGCTGGGCAGACCCCATGGTGCGCAGCGAGACTGACCGGGGCGCAGACTGATGCGTACCCTGCCTGCGCCAGTGCCCGATATGCCTTGTGCAACTGGATGACCCATTCCGTGACCAGTAGCTTGCTCGCACGCTCCACCTCACAAGACACCAGAGCCGCAAGCGGGCCGCGCTGGCGATGTGCACCAGTTCCTGTGCCGCATCGTGGCTTTGCGACACAGTCTGCAATCCTTGGTCGGCTGAGAACGAGTCGCCAAGTGCATCCACAGCCTCATAGACCAGATGATTGACAGACGGGATCAGGGCTGGTGCGGGGACCTTGGTCGGTGCAGAACTACACAGGCCTTCGAAAAGATCGGACGTACCCCAGCTACTGCCTCAAGTACAAAGTAAACGAACTCTGCGGGGATATTGATATCCATCTCGACTTCTGACCAGAACAGCACAACGAACGCAACAGCCATTCAGAACCTGAATAGTGCGGTATCGGTGGGCGCCCAGGAACATCACGGAATACACACGGCAGGAGTGTCGTGGTGAATTTGTTAGCACAGAAGCGCACATAAAACTCAAGTTGGTGTTTTTTGTGTCGTTAACAAATGTGAAGAGACTTTTCTTCAAACGTTTCCTGAAAGTGGAGTAGCTATGAAAATCTGTCTATCAGTACTTGCTGTTGCGCTTCAAATGTGTGTTCCTTCTGTGACACAAGCAGCCACTGGAACCATCAAATTGGTCGGCTCGATTGTGGTGGCCCCGCACTGTCAAGCCTCCAGCCTTGGCGCAGGGCCGTTGATCAGTTGCACCAAACCTGCAAGCAAGTCTTTGCCTGACACCCCAAACATAGTCAGGACAAGCGTGACCGAAATACGATCATTGGCGGCCGCTGAGAAAGGGACCAAGCATCAGCTTCGTCTTTTGACAGTTGAATATCTGTAGTCAAGCCAATTCGTTCAGACATGGACTGCCCCTAGGCAGGTAGTCCATGAGCTGGAACCGCATCGGTTTGCAGGGGCAGTGAGAGAGGGAGCGGGCAGATTCATTGACGCTGTCAGAGGTCCCTGCCTTGCTGGCGCAGCGCTGGTGGCGTTCAGTTATTTCCACGAAATCGCTTGCTGCCTGATTTGAAAATGAGGCTCTCCCAGAGCTTGCGAACGCAGCAGAGCTTGCCTGCAGAGTTGATTTGTTCCAAAACCTGCTCGGGTTTGATGTGCCGCAGCAAGCGAGCAATTCGTTTGTCCTGCACCCAGGTGGTCGCTGAACCTGCAAACCGCCTGCGGGCACCGAAGGCGGTTCATGGGAGAGCCAATCTATCAACCACCCGAACCAGCTCTGCCAGGGTCCTGACCTGTAGCTTGCGCATCGCCTGGGCGCGGCGCACTTTGATGGTGATCTCGCTCACGCCCAATTCGGCAGCGACTTGCTTGTTCAGCAGCCCGGCGGTTACTCTGCGCACGACATCCTGCTCACCGGCGGTAAGACTGTCCCATTGCGCCTGCAGCGATTGCCTGCTCAGGGTTTGGGCTTGGCGGCAGCGTCCCAGCGCAATTCCCTGATGTATCGCATCCAGCAGCTCCTGCTCACGGAATGGCTTGGTCAGAAACTCGATGGCACCGCTCTTCATGGCTTGCACGCTCATGGGGATGTCGCCATGACCGGTGACAAAGATCACCGGCAGCCCTATGCCAAGGTCTTGCATCTGTCGCTGAAATTCCAAGCCGCTTTGGCCCGGCATGCGGATGTCCAGGACCAAGCATGCGGGGCGCTCCTGAGGGATGCGGTGCCAGTGTGCGATGAACTCGGCGGTAGAGCTAAAACCCAGGACGTCCAACCCGACGGAGGCGAGCAGATCTTCAATGGCGGTGCGTACCGAGCTGTCGTCGTCCACTACATAGACCATGGCGGTGGGTTTAGGGGTAGAGGGGATGCTGCTCATGGTCGGGAGCCCGTTGTTGCGGGCAGGCTGATATGAAACTGCGTGCCAGGCAGACCATCGTCTCGAGGTTCTGCCCAGATGCGGCCCCCATGGGCCTCGATCATATTGCGGCTGATGGTAAGCCCCAGTCCCATGCCATCTGATTTGGTGGTCCAGAAGGCATCGAATAAATGAGCCTGGACGGCGGGCGACAGACCGCTGCCACAGTCGGTGACCGTCAACTGCAGCTGTTGCTCGTCCAGGCGGCGTGCAGTGATGGTGATTTCAGCTTGCCGGTGTTCGGCCGTTATGGCCTCGATGGCGTTGAGCAGCAGATTGCCCACCACCTGCTGAATCTGTATGCGGTCGGCCCATGCCTCGGGCAGGTTGGGGGCAAATTCCCAGCGCAATCCAATGCCGCGTTTTTCCAGCACGCCCTGCGACAGCTGCGCCATTTCGCATACCGCATCTTCCAGCACAAAGCGCTGTCGCTGTGGGGCTTCGCCACCCGCCAAGCCGCGGATACGGGTGATGACATTGCTGGCGCGCTCGGCGTCGGCCTGAATTCGCAGCAGTGCTTGGTTGGCCTTCTCCAGCTGGGGAGGCTGTTGGCCCAGCCAGCGTTGGCCGGCCTGGCTGCTCGTGACAATGGCCGCCAGCGGCTGGTTGACTTCATGCGCAATGGAGGCCGTCAGTTCCCCCAGGCTGGTGGTCCGCGCAATGTGCAGCAACCGGGTCTGGGCCGCATGGGCTGCGGCCTGGGCTGCCACCATCTTCAGTCCCAGGTAGGCGGTGATGGCAATGGCGAGAACGCTGATCCCGGAGTTGACCAGTCCCACCCGGTACATCCCCGTGGGTGTGAGAACAAAGCTGACTACGGTCAGCACAATGCACAGCACTGTCAGCACCACCACGGTACGTGGAGTGAACCAGCGCACGGCCATCAGGATGACGGCGGTGTAGAAAACGGCTGCGGCTACCGCATATTCCGTCATGGTGTCGGCCACAAAAATGGCTGTCATGACCATTCCCAGCACCAAGGCGATCAGGCTGCGACGCAGCGACAGGGATTGGGGCAGTTGCGACATCATCAAGACAGTCAATGTGACAAGGCAAAAATGGCCGGGATACCTATATGGTAGATGAGTGGTCGGCAGCGCTTGTTTGCGCCATCGCATCGGTTAAGGGGGGAGCGTAAAAATGCAGCCAGCTCAGCCAGTGAGTAGGGCTGAAGGTCAATCCTCCGCCCTGGCATTCCAGAAGGCTTGCAGCACCCCATCCTCGGCTTCCAGCCGGGCCATGATCTTGTCGAGCTCGTCGCCTTCGACTGCTGTGGCATAGAGCGTGGCCTCGATTTCGGTATCGCCTTGGCCAAAGGCATGCTGCTCTATGTCTCGTACCGGGTAGCTGGCCTGGTCCAGCCACTGCAGCAATTTCTCGCGGATCTCGGGCTGCTGGGTGTGGCGGCATATCACATAGACCGCGTAGGTGGCTTCGCTCAATTCCTCCTGTATGGGTTGGCGGTTGATGCGATTGACCACGGGACGCAGCAAGGTGTTGGCTGCCAGGACGAACAACGCGGCCAAAATGGCTTCAGGCAGCAACTTGGCTCCCGCGCAGCAGCCCACGGCGGCCGAGCCCCACAGCGTGGCTGCCGTGTTCAGACCTGAGACATTGGCACCTTCTTTCATGATGGCGCCTGCGCCCAGAAAGCCAATGCCGGAGACCACATAGGCAATGACCTGCATGGGGCTGGGGGAGCCTCCATACAGGTCGTGGAAACGCACTGCCAGATCGACAAACACCGCCGCACCCACAGCCACCAGCGTGTTGGTGCGCAGACCGGCCGTGCGCTGGCGGATCTGGCGCTCAAAGCCAATCAGTGCGCCCAGGCTGAAGGCGATGACCAGGCTAGCAAGTGTGCCGAGCGTGGCGGAAATATCGAAGGCGGGCCAGTGGTTCATGAAAATCCTGGAGGAGGTCGAGGCCAAGCGTGGTGCCAGTGTGTGGCAGACGATCACATCGATCACTACCCAACTATGGCACGTCAGCAGCAGAGAGTGCAGAAAGACCGTGGTGTGGCCATCGCGCTGCACCATCCATGAGTTCAGGGCCTGTGCATGCTCAGGTCCTGAGCTCTCGCCGTCAGCGCTCCGGGACCTGGCTTACTGCCAGCCAAATCTGTGGATGTAGTGGCGTTTGACCACGGTGGTCAGCGCAGCGTAACCCAGCAAGATGGCCACCAGAAAAGGCCAGTACAGCGGTGGCAGTGCCTCCATCTTGAAGTAGCCGGCCACAGGCCCCATGGGAATGAACACTCCGATGGCCATGATGGCGGCAGTGGTCAGCAGCAGCGGCCAGGCGGCACGGCTTTCGACAAAGGGAATGCGGGGAGTGCGGATCATGTGCACGATCAGAGTCTGGGTCAGCAAGCCGACCACGAACCACCCAGACTGGAACAGTGTTTGGTGCTCAGGCGTGTTGGCCTGGAAGATCCACCACATCGTGCCAAAACACAGAATGTCGAACAGCGAGCTCAGCGGTCCAAAGCACAGCATGAAGCGCCCTATGTCCTGAGGATTCCAGCGCAGAGGCTGGTGCACCAGCTCGGGGTCCACCTTGTCAAAAGGAATGGCGATCTGCGAGATGTCGTACAGCAGGTTTTGCAGCAAAAGCTGCAGCGGCAGCATGGGCAAGAATGGCAGGAACACCGAGGCCACCAACACCGAGAACACGTTGCCGAAATTGGAGCTGGCCGTCATGCGGATGTACTTCAGCATATTGCAGAAGGTACGGCGACCTTCGATCACACCTTGCTCCAGTACCATCAGGCTTTTTTCCAGCAGGATGATGTCGGCAGCTTCCTTGGCGATGTCCACAGCGCTGTCCACGCTGATGCCTATGTCCGCAGCGCGCAGCGCAGGAGCATCGTTGATGCCGTCGCCCATGAAGCCCACTACCCGGCCCTGGGCGCGTAGCGCAAGGACAATGCGCTCCTTGTGCAACGGGGTGAGACGAGCGAACAGGTGATGCTTTTGGAGGGTGGCAGCTAGCGCAGAGTCGCTCATGCGCTCCAGCTGTGGCCCAGTGACGGGCTGCCCCACATGCAGACCTACCTGTTCGCAGACCCGCGCGGCGACCAGCTCGTTGTCACCGGTGAGCACCTTGACTTCGACGCCATGTTCGGCCAGGGCCTTCAAGGCTGGTGCGGTGGACTCCTTGGGGGGATCGAGAAAGGCGATATAGCCCACCAGGGTGAGCCCGGCTTCGTCAGCCACGCCGTAGTTGCGGCTGGACAGCGGGCTGACGGGCAGATGGCGGCTGGCTACTGCCACCGCGCGCAAGCCCTGTTTGTTCAGCCCTTCGGTCACTGCGCGCACGCGCGCCAGCATGGCGCTGTCCAGCGGCACCGTGGCATCGCCGTTGCGCACCCCGGTACAAACGGCCAGCATTTCCTCTATAGCGCCTTTGCACACCAGCAGCGTACTGCTGAGGTCGTTGTCGGGATGCAGCAGCACCGACATGCGCCGGCGGTCGAAATCGAAGGGTATTTCATCGATCTTCTGCCAGTTTTTTGCAGGTCTGGAGGCAGGGTTCTGGTCCATGTGTTCGACGACGGCGCGGTCCAGCAGGTTCTTCAGCCCGGTCTGGTGGTAGCTGTTGAGCCAGGCCAGCTGCAGCGTCTCGCGTGACTCGTTGCCGAACACGTCGGTGTGGCGTTCCAGTGCGATGCGGTCCTGCGTCAGCGTGCCCGTCTTGTCGGTACACAGAACATCCATGGCACCGAAATTCTGGATGGCATCGAGTTGCTTGACGATGACTTTTTGCCGTGACAGCACAACCGCTCCCTTGGCCAGGGTGGAGGTGACGATCATGGGCAGCATCTCCGGTGTCAGGCCCACGGCTACTGACAGTGCAAACAGAAATGCCTCCATCCAGTCGCCCTTGGTGAAGCCGTTGAGCAGCAGTACCAGCGGAGCCATGACCAGGGCAAAGCGGATCAGCAGCCAAGAGACGCTGTTGACCCCGGCCTGGAAGGCGGTGGGGGCGCGGCCGGCGGCAACGGCACGGTGGGCCACCTGTCCGAAATAGGTCTGGTTGCCGGTGGCCACTACCACGGCCGTGGCCACGCCAGAGACCACGTTGGTGCCCATGAACAGCAGATTGGATTGCTCCAGAATGCCGTTGGAGAGGTGCTTGCGACCGGTGAACTTCTCCACCGGCAGGGATTCACCCGTCATTGCCGCCTGGGCCACAAACAGGTCCTTGGCCGTCAGCACGCGGCAGTCGGCGGGCACCATGTCGCCGGCGGACAGCCAGATATGGTCGCCGGGTACCAGCTCGCGCATGGGGACTTCGCGTCGGACAGGGCGGCAGCAGGCATTGATGGGGTCATCAGTGCTGCGCCGGAGCGCTTCGCTGCCCTGAGGTCTCAGGTCACGGCGAATCACCGTGGCGGTGCTGCTCACCATGGCCTTGAGCTGCTCGGCGCTGCGCTGGGAGCGGCCTTCTTGCACAAAACGGATGATGGTGGACAGCAGCACCATGGCAGCAATGATGACGGTGGCCTGGATGTCTTCGGTGGCCCAGGACACGATGGCCAGCAAGGTCAGCAACACATTGAAGGGGTTGCGGTAGCACTGCCACAGGTGCTGCCACCAGGGCAGTGGTTTTTCGTGATCGACCTCGTTGGGTCCGATGCGTTGCAGGCGCTCTGCCGCTTGGCCGTCGCTGAGCCCGGCTTCGCTGGACTGCAAGCGCACCAAGGCGCCTGGAATGTCATCGCAGGCCGCACGCCACAGGGCTCGGGTCAGTTGCTCAGGCACGGGGCTCCGGGCGACGGGCTTGCCGCCAGGTCCGCGCTCGAGGCCCGGCAGCGCGCTGCGGCGGAACAGTCTCAGGTTGTGGCGCCGGCGCAGGAAATGACCGAACCAGAATGTGAAGAAATTCAAAATTCGTTCCTTGGCTGGTTTCAATACCTCACAGAGCGGGCTTTTGTCCCACGCTCAGCTGCAACTCGACCGTGGCGGTCGCCAGGTCCGCTTGGGCCTGCAGATAGTTTTGATAGGCTTCATCGGCCGAGTACTGCGCCGATAACAGCTCCAGCAGCGAGGCCGCGCCCTGGCGATAGGAGAGGCGCATGCCCTCCAGCACTTTCTGTGCATCGGCCAGCACGCCGTTGCGGTAGCGCTGCACGTTCTCGCGGGCAGACATGAAGCGCAGCTGTGCGGCGCGTACCTCGGCCTCGGTCTTGTAGCGGGCATGGTCCAGCTCCAGCATGGCCTGGGTCACCTCGGCTTCGGCCTGGATCAAGGCCCCCTTGTTCAGTCGCGAGAGCGGCAGCGGCACGCTGATCCCAACCTTGAACATGCGCGAGCGCACGGCTGCGTCATAAGGATCTCCATCGCTGCCTAGCCCGGCCGGATGACCGGGCGTGCGCGCTACGCCCACCGACACCGTGGGATTGACCCAGCGCTCTGCCTGGGCCAGATCGACCTTGTCACGGGCGTTGGCCAGCGTGGCTTCGGCGATGCGTATGGCATCGCGGGCGCGCAAGGCCTTTGGCAGCAGGCTTTGCAGGTCATCGCCCTGTGAGAAAGGTGTGAAATCGCAAAACAGGCGTACTTCTTCCTGAGCAGCTCCCAACGCCTCGGCCAGACGGCCACCCAGCGGGACTGACAGCGCCAGCATGGCCGCCTCGACATCGGCGCGGGCCGAGGTCACGTCGGCCGCGAACTGGTTGCGTTCAACACGAGATTGCAGCAACTCCACGCCACCCACATCACCCGCCTTGCGGCGCACTTCGTTGGCTTGCACCACATCGCTGAGAGCCTTCAGTGTCTGCTCCTTGCGCTTGAGCACCTCGCGGCTGCGACAGGCCTCAGCGAAGGCGGTGGCAGCATTGCTGAACAGCGTGTTGCGAAATCCTTCAAGCTCGGCCTGTGTCAGTTGAGCCTGGCTTTTGGCCGCGCGAATGCGGGCATTGCGCTTGCCACCAGTCTCCATTTCCCAGCTCAGGGTGGGCGTAAAGGTTGTGGGGCGGGGCTCACCGGTGTGTATGCGCTCGCGTTCCCATTCAAGGGACAACTCGGGATCGGGACGCAAGCCGGCTATGCCAATCTGGGCCTCGGCGGCAGTGATGGTGGTTTTCTGGGCTTTGAGTTCCAGGCTGTGGGATTCCACGGCCTGCAGGTAGTCGGCAAAGTGCACGGACTGTGGAGGCTGGGCACTGACCGGTGCTGGGGGCGTTGCCGGTTCGCTCGCGGCGAGCGTCGATGGCCCGGCCAGTGTGGCCATGGTGCAGGCCAGGCCAAGGCTGCCCAGGGACAGTCGGAGCGCCTGGGTCAGTGGGGCGTGGATGTAGACAAAACGCATGGGAGACCTCGCTGGCTTCAATGTCCGGTGTGGGGTTGCTCGGGGTGGTCTGCAGAGGCTTGTGTGTCCAGCAGGTCCCAGTCGATGTCGCCTTGGTTCGCAGCGCCGGCAGCGCGGCGCTGTGCCCGGCGCTCCGTCCACGCTTCGACCGCGTAGTAGATCGAGGGCAGCAGTAGCAGGGTCAGCGCGGTGGCACTGGTCAGGCCGTAGACCACCACCGTGGCCAGCGGGCGCTGCACATCGCTGCCCAGATCGGTCGCGAGCATGGCCGGCATCAGGCCAAAGGCGGCCACGGCTGCCGTCATCAGCACCGGACGCATGCGGTTGACTGCGCCCTCGATCACGGCCTCGCGCAGCGCCAGGCCTGCTTCCCGGCGCAATCGGTTGATCTGCGACACCAGCAGCACACCCGAGAGCACGGCCACACCGAACAGGGCGATGAAGCCCACGGCACTGGAGACATTCAGCGTCATGCCGCGCAGGTGCAGACCGGCCAGACCGCCAATCATGGCCAGAGGCACTGTGGCAAGCACCATCAGCGGCTGGCGCAGATTGCCGAAAGCACCAAACAGCAGCACCAGCATCAGGCTCAGCGTCAAAGGCAGGATCAGCGCCATTCGAGCCTCGGCGCGCTGCAGGTTTTCGAACTGGCCACCCCATTCCAGGCGGATGTGTTGCGGGTCTAACTGGATTTCTCGGTCGATGGTGGCATGTGCCTCGTCCAGAAAGCTGGCCAGGTCGCGGCCGCGGACGTTGAGCTTGACCAGAATGTGGCGTTCACCGCCTTCGCGCACGATCACGCTCTGGCCCTGGGTGGTGGAGATGCGTGCCACATCGGCCAGTGGCACCCGGGCACCGTTGGAGGAGCTCAGGCGAAGCTGGGAGATGGCGTCAACGCTGCCCCTGGCCGCCGGTGTGAAGCGCACGGCGATGTCGTAGCTTTTCTCGCCCACGTACAGATCGCCAATGCTGGCGCCGCCGATGCCGGTGGAGATCAGCTGGGCGACGTCGGCGGCGTTGACGCCCAGGCGGGCGGCAGCAGCACGGTCCAGCTCTATGCGCAGATTGGGCAGCGGCGGCTCGATGTCCACGGCCACATCGGCGGCACCTGGCACGGTCTTGAGCAGCGCTACCAGTTGATCGGCCACGCGGCGGTCATGGTCCAGGTCGTCGCCGAAGACCTTGAGTGTCAAGTCGCTATGGGCGCCTGAGAGCTTGTCCTGCACGCCGTCGATCATGGGCTGCATAAAGCCTACGCTGTAGCCCGGCATGCGGGCAAAGCGTGCTTCCATATGGCTGATCAGCTCCTGCTTGGTCCAGCCGGATTTCCAGCTCTTGTAGGGGTGCAGGCCTACGCTGGCCTCGATGTGAGAAGGAGTCCAGTAGTCGGTGCCGTCGTCATTGCGCCCGGTCTGGGTGACCACATAGGACACCTCGGGGAACTCGCGTGCTGCGCTGCGCAGCTCGTCCGCCATATGCTGGGCCTTGCTCAGTGTGATGCCGGGGGGCAATTGCACCTGCAGCCAGATGGAGCCTTCGTCCAGATAGGGCAGAAAGTCACGGCCGATGGTTGCTCCGAGGCCCAGCAGCGTCAACAGGGCCACGCTCAAGGTGACCGCCCACCAGCGACCCTGACCTACGGCGCGTTGCAGAAACCGTCCGTAACGTGTTTCCATTCTGTGCAGCACCGGGTTGTGGAAGATCTTGCGCGGATGGCGGAAAGCCAGCCAGGCCAGTGCCGGTGTCAGCAACAGGGCCACGGCCAGCGCACCGGCCAGCGCTGCAGACACGGCACTGGCCATCGGTGCGAACAGCTTGTATTCGATGCGCTCAAAAGCGAACAGTGGCAGATAGGCTGTGGCGATTACGCACATGCCGAAGAAAATGGGGCGGGCTACTTGCAAGGTGGCCGTGATCGCATCGCGTGGTGACAGTGGCCGACCGGCGCGCTGCTCACGCAGGCGCAGCATCCCTTCGACGACCACGACGGCCCCGTCCACCAAAATGCCGAAGTCGATGGCACCCAGCGACAGCAGATTGGCGGGGATGCGGGCGTGGTGCATGAAGACAAAGGCCAGCAGCAGCGACATGGGAATGGTCAGTGCCACGATCATTGCGGCGCGTGGGCTGCCCAGGAATAGCAGCAGCACCAAGGTGACGACCACCAGGCCTTCTATCAGCGTGTGGCCGACGGTGTCTATGGTGCGATCGATCAGTGTGGAACGGTCCAGATAGGGAACAACCTTGACATCGGCAGGCAGCAGACGGCCATTGAGTTCATCGACGGCGGCATGGATGCCTTGTAGTGCCTGAGAAGGGTTGGTGTCCTTGAGCAGCAGCACAATGCCGCTGACGGCATCGCTGTCATCGTCCTTGCCCAGCACGCCGCGGCGCTCCACTTCCCCATAGATCAAACGGCCCAGGTCCTTGACCAGCACCGGCACGCCGTCCTTGCTGGCCTTGACCACCACCTGGCCCATGTCCTCCAGCGAACGCAGCAGACCGACACCGCGAATCACATAGGAAACTTCACCGCGGTCCAGCACGCTGCCGCCACCGCTGGCATTGTTGGCATTGATGGCCTCCACCACCTCGGCAAGCGTCACGCCGTATTGCAGCAGGCGCTGAGGGGCCAGCTCCAGCATGTACTGCGTGGTCAGGCCGCCGAAATTGGTCACATCCGCTACGCCTGCCGCTTTTTTGAGCCGGGGAATCACGGTCCAGCTCTGCAGCTCGGACAGCTCGCGAAGACTGCGGACAGGGCTTTCCAGTGTGTAGCGGTAGACCTCGCCGGTCGGCGAGCTGTAAGGGTCCAGCTCAGCCTTGGCCTCATAGGGCAGGTTGACCTCGTTGATGCGTTCCTGCAGGCGTTGGCGCGCCCAGTAGCCGTCCACGCCGTCCTCAAACACCACGGTGATCAGCGACAGCGCAAACAGGCTGCGCGAGCGCAGCACATGCATGCCCGGCGTGGCCAGCAAGGCGCGCTCCAGTGGCACGGTGATCTGTTGTTCGATTTCCTCGGCCGCCAGCCCTGGCACCTGGACCACGATCTGGGAAGTGGTATCGGCGATGTCGGGATAGGCCTCGATGGGCAGTTGCTTCCAGCTGAATGCACCATACAGTGCGGCGAAGGCGAATACCAGCCAGACCAGGTTGCGCCGCTGAAAGCACAGGGAGACAAAACGCTCAATCATGGAAGAGCACTCCTCCGTTGACGACCACGCGCTCGCCCGGCTTCAGACCTGCGCTGATTTCTACCTGCTGGTCCTGCTGGGAGCCCACTTGCACATCACGCTGCACGAAGTGGCCGGCAGACTGCTCGACAAATACCCGGGTGCCCACGCTGCTTTGCAGCAGGGCCGAGACGGGCACCACAGTTGCCTGGCGAGCCGGACCGTCAAAACGCACCTGGGCAAACATGCCGGGGAGCAGGCGCCCATCCTGGTTGTCGACGGCCACGCGCACTTTCACAGTGCGGGTTTCGAGATCCAGCAGCTCGCCCACATAGCGCACCTTGCCCTGCAGGGGCTGGTTCGGGTAGGCATTGAGAATGATGTGCGCGTTCTGTCCCACGCTGATGCTGGCCAGGTCACGCTCGGCCACGCTGGCGCTGAGCCAGACGGTGGACAGATCCGCCACGGTCATCACGGATTCGTTGATGTCGTTCCAGTAGCCGCCTTGTGCTCCGTTCATTTCTACGACGCGACCATTGATCGGTGAGCGCAGCACATAGTTGCCACGGCCACTGCCCTTGGCGGGAGCGCCCATCTGTGCCAGATGGGCCGTGACGGCTGCCATATCAGCTCGCGCTCTGGCCAGTTCTAGCTCGGCGGCTTCGTAGTCCTTGCGTGGAGCAATATCGGCTTCCAGCAGCAGCTTTTGACGATCGGCTTCGCGCTGGGCATGAATCATTGCGGCCTGGGCCTTTGCTTGGTCGGCGCGTACATTGGCCATATCGGCCGAGTCCATGGCGAACAGCGGATCGCCCAGGTGCACGGTATCGCCAAGTACGCGGTGGATCTGCACCAGACGTCCGGGCAACGGAGGTGCCAGCTTCACCAGTTTCTCCGGCGCGGCTTCGATACTGGCTGGGGCAGTCACCGGTGTGGATAGATCGGCCAAGCCCACGACCTCCACCTGCAGCTTGCTCAGCAGAGGAGAGTTCGGGGGAACTTCGAGGATATTTCCCTGGCGGCGCAGTGCGGGCACTTCTGCAGGCCGGGAGTCGGTAGAGGCTGTATTGAGATCGCAGGCGCTGAGCAAGCTGCACAGGAGCAGGGCGGTGCCAGGTCGCGGCATGGCGGCCATACGGAAAGTCATGGGAGCTCCTTGCGGGAGAAGAAGGCGGCAAGAGCCGGCTTCACGTCGAGGGGGAATCGGCCCTGCAGAGTCAGGCTTGGATGTGCGCTGCGGTATCACCCCAGGCCAGCAGGTCCCAGCGTATGCGGCGGGGCGGATAGGGCGTGGCAACAGCGATTCCCAGCGGCAACAAGCTGTCGCACAGGTGGCGCGGCAGATGGCGCAGCACGGCATTGCGCTTGTCTTGAGGCAGCAGGCTCAGGGCATCGGCGGCAACGCGAGGAGAGCAAAGTGCCAAGGCCTTGGCGAAAGAAGGCAGACCATGGGTTGCCAGTAGGTCGCGGACTTGGTGCACATTGCGCGACATCAGGGCGGCGCGCAGTGCGATGTTGAGTGGTTGACGGGTCATGGGGGGCTCACTGTCAATGCGGCGAGCGAGAGCCCCTAGTCACAAAGGAATCAGAGGTTCTCGAGCGGCAGCCGAACGGGTGGGACATGGCAGTGCTTTTGCCATGCGTGGGTCGGGAAAAGGGCGGTGCACAAGCACCTATGAGGGTCGGGTTCCATAGACGTTTCTCCGTGGGATGGATAGACGTCAAGCAGTGCTGAGAAGCGATTGCTTGAGCGATGGGGGTGATTCTCTGGATTCCCCGTAGCAGCGTCTAGCCGCTTTTGGGAAGGAGCGGCTATACCTTGGTATAGATGCGGCTGCGACAGACGGCTTGCCAAGGCAACGGCGCTGAATGGCGACAACTTTGCCGGTGAGTTCCAGGGCAGCGCCAAGGGGCTGACTGGCGCGCGGCCTTGATTTGCATCGGGCCGGGCTCCCCCAAAAGCCGCAGCAGCACGGCACCAGCCTGCGACGGCGCATATGGCGCCACTGTCCATCCACCGCAAATACCGAAGCCGGTGCGCCGCAGGCGCATGAGCCGCTCAACCAAGCCGACGGTTCACGTCAGCAAGGATGCGCGCAAGTGCACGAGGGTGATGTCGTGCCGAGTGTTTACGCCTGTGAGGCTTCCATAGGTTGTGCCGGTTGTTCATCCGGATGGTCTTGAGCGACTGGCAGTCGCCACACACTCCGTGCGCGCATTGCCCTTCGCGCCATGCATTGCAGCGGGAAGATGCACGAAGCCGTCGCATTCCTGCACAACCGGGCGGCGCACAACGCAAGGCTGGGCAGGCGCATTGATAACCGGCAGCACCACTGCCACTGGCACAGAACGCACAGCAGCAGCGGCCATATCGATCCATGTCCAGACGCAAATCTGCAAATAGGCACTTGAAGCTACTCACCGACTCATCCAGGCAAGGGCTCCTGCCCATGACGGGAGGAGCGTGGCTTGCCTACACGGCCGGCTGTCGGAGAGCGAGAGATGGTGCCAACTGGTCGTCAACAGCATTGCAGACTGCTGCGGACGCAGAGCAGGCCTGTGGTTGCCAAGTGGTCGACTTGCATTCCGCTGCCGGGACGGCGCTGCCCTGTCCGTATAGTTGAGACTCATCGTCCCTTGATCGTCGTTTCAAGCCCGCCACACCCTGCCAGACTGCATGAAAGCCTGCCGTCTTCATCAATGACAGGCTTTTTCTTTGCCGGGTGCGAAAAAGTTGCCAGATTTGCCCGGGCAGCGGTTTTTGCGCTGCTACAATACAACCCTGTTGCGGCTGTAGCTCAGCTGGATAGAGTACTTGGCTACGAACCAAGGGGTCGTGGGTTCGATTCCTGCCAGCCGCACCACAAAACGTCAAACCTCAGAACTGCAAAGTTCTGAGGTTTTTTCGTTTTTACCCTCAGGTTTCCTGCGCGGTGCTGGGGCGCTTCAGACTTTGGGGATCAGCAAGGTGAAGCAACTGCCCTGGCCCGGCTGGCTGCTGATCTGCAGACGGCCGCCATGGCGCTGTGCCACGGTGCGCGTGAAGGCCAGTCCCAGGCCCACGCCATCCATGCGCTGGTGCTGCTGCAGACGCTCGAAGGGCTGGCTGAGTCTGGCCAGCGATTCCTCATCCATGCCGGGGCCGTGATCGCGCACGGCAATGCCCCAGTGGCCATCTTGCTCGACGATGCGGATGTCCACCACCGCGCCGGCATCCGCATCCTGCGGCTTGCCGTACTTGATGGCATTGGTCAGCAGGTTGATCACGGCGCGGTGCAGCAGGCCGGGGTCGCCATGCACGCAGGCTTCGGCATCCGGCAGTTCGAACGCCAGCTGCATGTTCTGCTGCTGGGCCTGGGCCCAGCAATCCGAGACGGCCTGATCTGCCAGAAGGCCCAGGTCCAGGACCTCGCTGCGGTATTGCTGCCGCTGGGCTCTGGCCAGATGCACAAAATCGTCCGCCAGTTGCAGGGACGACTGGGCATAGCCCTCGATGCGGGCAAACAGCGCATCTTCCGATTCGATGCGCTTGCCAGTGCGCTGCATCTCCAGCAAGGTGATGATGGAGCCGATGGGCGCGCGGATATCGTGCGAGATGAACTGCATGGCCTGGTCGCGCTGGGCCTGTGCACTGCGCAGGTCGCTGATATCGACCAGGGTGATGAGCCAGCCCGAGGTGGGCGGTGCCTCGAAGGTCTGGCTCAGCAGCATCAGATGGCGTCCCTGGGAGTCGCGTCCCTCGCTTTGGCGAGGCAGCGTTGCATTTTGCATGGCGCTGCGCGTCAGCAACGGGGTGTTGCCGTGTTCCTCGTCGCTGGCGGCATGGTGCAGTTCGGCCAGCAGGTTGACCAGGTCGTCGCCCTGCTGCAGGCTCAGGCCCAGGCTTTCGATATAGCGGTGGGCTGCGGTATTGGCCAGCAGTACCAGTCCGTTGCGGCCGCAGACAAAGGTGGCGGATGGCAGCTGGCGCAGGCTTTCGCTCACGAAGTGATGCAGGGAGCGCAGCTGGCGCGAGGCCTGCTCCACGGCCGAGATGCGCTGATCCAAGGCATCCCCCTTGAGAGCGCTGCGGCTGGCAGTCGGCAGCCCCTGGTCCTGCAGATCGCGCAGCTCCAGCGCCAGAAAGCGTGTCGCTGCGCGCAGGCGCAGCCAGCTCCACAGCGGATAGGCCAGCGCCAGACTCAGCAGCGCTGCCGCAGGCTCGGTCTGGATATGGCCCCAACGCGGTGCCAGGCCGGCAATCAGCAGACTGAGCAAGGCCAGCAGGATGCTGGAAATCAGCCCGCCGGAGGGTCCGAACCAGGCCAGGGCCAGCAGGCCCAGCAGCACGGGCAGCAGATTGAGGCTGCGGTTGAGTGCGGAAGATGCGGGTTCCAGATGTGCGCCCTGCAGGATGCCGTTGAGCACATGGCCCAGCATTTCCACATTGGAGATCAGGCGTGCATCCAGGCCGATGGGGGCGGTGAATTTTTCGCCGAGACCGGCAGCGGTTGCCCCGATCAGCACATATTTGCCGCGAAAGGCGGCCGCCGGAATGTCGCCGCGCAGGACGTCGATATAGGAGTAGGTGGTGAACGGCGAACCCAGGCTTTTCTGGCGGTCCTGCGAGGCCCGGGCAAAGGCGATGAAGCGCGGCTGCAGCTTTTGCCAGGAGTCGGCGGGCGCCGGGCCGGCTGGCGACTGGGCTGGTGGCGGGCAGGGCCCGGCGTTCTGGCCCACGCAGTGCAGGCTCAGTGCCATATGCCACCAGGGCTGGGTGGGCGTGCCTTCCTGTGCGTAAAAGCGCCGAACAACCCCGTCGGCATCCATCGGCATCTGCGTGTGGCCCAGTGCGGCAGCTTCGCTGGCAAGACCCTTGAGCGGAGCGGTGGCGCCGTTCTGCGCGGCGCGTGTGACGGGCAGCACCACATTGCCGCTTTTTTTCAGTGCTTGCTGCAGCAGCAGATCGTCGCCGGGGTAGTCCAGGTCTTCCTCGCTGAAGACCACATCCATGCCGATGGCGCGAGGCTTGCCCTGCTCGATGCGATCCAGCAAGGCCGCATGCAGTGCGCGGCGCCAGGGCCAGCGGCCTATGCTGGCGATGCTGTCATCGTCGATGGCCACAATGACGACCTCGGGCGAGGCCGGACGCTGGTGCAGCCAGACCGAGGTGTCCTGAAGAATGCCGTTGATGCGCGGTAGCTGGCCCGGGCCGCTGAGCCACCAGGTCAGGCCGAGCAGGAAGGCGCTGAGCAGCAGCCAGCTCAGGCGCAGATTCTGCAAGCGGCTTTTGCGCGGGCTGGGAGCTTCAACCATGTAGATGGTCCGGGTTGATGCTCATCAAACCATAGCTGCTAGCACTTGGCAGATATGAATTTGAGGAATGAATCCTTTGGAATATCATGAAGTACAAGCGCTGGCAGCTATTGTTTTTACTGGCGCATCAGACGCAGGCCATCGCCGGAAGTCAGTGTCTGTCCTTCGGAGGTGGTCACCCAGTTGCCGGTCTGGAACTGACGCGCGGCAGAGAGGTTGCTGCGCAGGCCGTTGGCATCCTCGACCTGCATCTGCAGATAGTAGGTGCCGGGGGGGGAGCTCCTGCGTGTTCCACTGCGGCTGGGTCACCCAGGTATCGACCAGGGGCGCGGCAAAACCGGCGTCGCTGGCCACCACGATGCGGTAGCGCTGGCCCTCTTCGCCTGTCCAGTGAATATGGCTGCTGCCCTCGCCGGGTGCGCCGCCGATCTGCAGTTCGGGCGATTGGGGGGGCAGGGCCAGCTTCATCTTTTGCGGGGCGGCGAAGGGGCCCGCATCCGGCTGGCCGTTGCCCAGCGTGCGGATGCTGCCCGCGCGCCACAGGTATTCGCCGACAGGCAGCCTGGCCAGCGCCTCGGCGGGCAGGGCGCAGTCCTTGAGCTCGCCGGCATCGATGAGGGGCTGGGCAAAGCTGCCGTTCGCCGCGACGACCTGGATACGGTAGGCCGAGGCTTCGGTCACCTGGGTGCACTTCAGGCCGTGCTGGCCCTGTCCGACGGTGGCGTCGGGGGCAGGCGACTCGTAGAGCGGAGGCACCGGATGGGCCTTCACGCGCAGCGCCTGCAGGCTGGGTTTGCCGGGAATGCCATTGGCATCGATGGCACGAATGGCGGCAATATAGCTGCCGTCCTCCACGCCCGTCAGGCGGGCCGGTGACTGGGTGAACAGGCCGCCGCGCACGATTTGCGTCAGATCCTTGTCCTGGGCCAGCAGCACCTGATAGCGCACGGCACCCGCCATGGCGGGCAGGGGCAGGCTGACCCAGCTGGCGTCTTCGACCAAGGCGGGCCAGGCCGCGATATCGGGAGCTGCCAGCATGGCCGTTGGCTTGCCGAGCTGGCCGTCGGCGGACACGGACAGGCCTTGACCGGGCTTGAGCAGGGCCGAGGGCTGGCCCGTATGCACGGCGACCGAGCCTTCGTCGACGGCAGCAGCCGTGCGGCCCTGCCCATCGCTCCACACCAGAAACCGGGTGCCGCGCACGCTGGTCGAGGCTGCCTGGGTGCGCACTTCGAAGCGGCGCTCGCCATTGGCTTGCCTGGGCACGTTGGCTTCGATAGCGCCCTCGCGCAGATCGATGACGGACTGCAGGCTGCCGGCACGGCCTTTGCGGCGCATCTGGCGCAGCTCGACATCGGACTCCGACTGCACGCGCACCAGTGAGCCATCGGCCAGGCGCACGGAGACAAAGGCGTTGGCGGGAACCTGGAGCGAATCGCCTTCCTGCAGCAGCTGGCCTTTTTGCACGGGCTGGGTCGGAACTTTGGCCGAGTCGGCGAGATGGTCGAGCGAGCGGGTGCTTTGCACATCGCCCTGCACAAATTCCACGGAGGCCATTGCCGCGCGCAGCAGGCGGGTGGGAATTTCCAGCACCGAGCCGGGGCGCAGGCGCAGCGGGTCCAGCACCTTGTTATGGCTTTGCAGCGCCGTCCAGCGCTTGTGGTCGCCCAGATAGCGGGCCGCCAGCACCTCCAGCGTATCTCCGCTCACCACGCGGTGGGCTATGGCATCGCTGGCGCGTGGCGTGATCTGGGCGTGGGCGACACCTGTCGCCGTCATCCCCCCGAACACCACCCAGAGCATGCCGGCGCCCAGCATGGGCAAAGGGGTGCGGGTGGAGCGGAGGGCGGGGCGTAAAGCAGGCATTTGAGGGTCAGGGGTATAGGGGCTGCTCAAACTCAAGCAGCCGGGGTTGCGGGCTCCGCGGTTTCGGGGGCATCCAGGCGGTAACCATAGCCATAAACGGCCGAGATGGCATAGGGCTGGCCAGCGCGCAGATTCAGCAGATTGCGCAGGCGCGAGACATGGGTGTCCAGCGAGCGCGACTGCACCTCGGCGTTATGGCCCCAGACGACTTCGCGCAGATGATCGCGCGAGAGCAATCGGCCCTGGTTCTGGAACAGCGTCAGCGCCAGCGTGTATTCACGGTGCGTGACCTCCACGGGCTTGCCTTGCATCTCAATGCCGTTGGTGGTGGTGAGAAACCGGTAGGGGCCGAAGTCCAGCACGCTTTGTGCCGTCAGCGGATAGGCGCGGCGCAGCAGTGCGGAGATGCGTGCGCGCAGCTCGCCCGCGCGGATGGGCTTGATCATGAAGTCATCGGCACCGCTGGCCAGGCCTTCGACAATGTCGGCCTCTTCGCTGCGGTGGGTCACGAAGATGATCGGCACTTCCTTGCTGATCTGCTCGCGCACCCAGCGCACGATGTCCGGCCCGCTGCTATCGGGCAGTTCCCAGTCGACAAGCAGCAGATCGAAGCTCTCACGCCGCAGGGCCTGCTGAAGGGCCGCCCCCTTGAGGTAAGAGTGACAGCTGTGCCCGGCTTCCGTCGCGACTTGTTGCAACAGTTCCAGTTGTAGTGGATCGTCATCCAGGGCCGCAATGCGCATCGGTCGTTCCTTTAGTGCGAAGGATTAAATCCGCGCTGCCTGTTGAATGCGCAGGCAGCGTCCCATAGGGGGTGAGGAGCTATTGCTCGGCGGCCTCACGCAGTTGTTCCAGAGCCTGGATCACCTGGTCGTCGCTGACGTCGGCCAGCGTCTGCAGGCGCGGCTTGAGGCCGGCCAGAGCCGTTGCGCCTTCGCGCTGCAGCTGGGCAATGCTCTGGCCCGCTTCCTTGGGCGCTGCAAAGCCAAGGCTTTGCAGCAGCAACTGGCCGTCAGCAGCCACCAGCTTGAAGTAGAACTGGCCGTCCGTCTCGCGATACTGCTTGAACTGGGGCAGCGCCGTCTTGGCAACCTTGGCCTTGGCCTTGCTGGCCTGCGCCAGATTGCGGATGCCCACGGCGGCGCGCAGCTGCTGCAGCAAAGGAGTCGCCAGCTTGCGGGCCTTGACCGCGCCGGCCTGAAGAATCTCTTCCAGCTCGGCGGGATGGGCAATCAGGTATTCGTAGCGCTCGCGCATGGGGGCGATTTCGCGGTCGATGCGCTCGAACAGGATCTGCTTGGCATCGCCCCAGGCAATGCCTTCGGCATATTGCTGGCGCAGTGCGGCACTTTCCTCTTCGCTGGCAAAGCCCTGGTAGATCTGGAACAGGGCCGAGCCCTCGACTTCCTTGGCTTCGCCGGGAGCACGCGAGTCTGTGGTGATGCTGTTGATGAGCTTCCTCAGCTGCTCGCGTGGTGCGAACAGCGGAATCGTGTTGTTGTAGCTCTTGCTCATCTTGCGGCCGTCAAGGCCGGGCAGGGTGGCGACGGATTCCTCCACCACGGCTTCGGGCAGGGTGAAGTACTCACTGCCGTAGATGTGGTTGAAGCTGGACGCCATATCGCGCGCCATCTCCAGATGCTGGACCTGGTCGCGGCCCACAGGAACCTTGCTGGCGTTGAAGATCAGGATGTCGGCACCCATGAGCACGGGGTACATGAAGAGACCGGCGGTCACGCCGTCGTCAGGTTCGGTGCCGGATGCATTGTTCTTGTCCACCGCCGCCTTGTAGGCATGGGCGCGGTTGAGCAGCCCCTTGCCGGTCACGCAGGTCAGGAACCAGGTCAGTTCCGGAATCTCGGGGATGTCCGACTGGCGGTAGAAGGTCACATGCTCGGGGTCCAGGCCCGCGGCCAGCCAGCTGGCGGCAATCTCGATGGTCGAGCGCTGCACGCGCTCGGGGTCCTGGCACTTGATGAGGGCGTGGTAGTCGGCCAGAAAGTAGAAGTTCTCCACATTCTTGTCGCGGCTGGCCTCGATGGCCGGGCGCATCATGCCTGCGTAGTTGCCCAGATGCGGGGTACCGCTGGGGGTGATGCCGGTCAGAAAACGGGTGGTGCTCATAGGGATCAACAACAGATATCAGTAGCAGACCAGGCGCTGGGTTCAGCGCAGCAAGGCCATGAAGGGGTAGAGGATCAGATCGATGGCCGAGTAGCCCAGGCTCATCAGCGGGCGCAGCCAGAAGCTGCCGACCACGCCGGCGATCACCAATGCCATGACGATGAAAAAGCCATAGGGCTCGATGCGCGCCAGCACCTGCGCCTGCTTCCAGGGCAGCAGGCCGACCAGGATGCGGCCGCCGTCCAGAGGTGGCAGCGGAAACAGATTGAAGGCCCACATCACCAGATTGACCAGGATGCCGGCACGGCACATCTCCAGGAAAAAGCGCTCCTGCAGACCTGTGCCTACCAGCACGATCAGCAGCAGGCCCCAGAACACGGCCTGCACGAAATTGGAGGCCGGGCCGGCCAGCGCGACCCAGATCATGTCGCGCTTGGGGTGGCGCAGATGGTCGAAGCGCACGGGCACGGGCTTGGCGTAGCCGAAAAGAAACGCGCCCGAAGTCGCGAAATACAGCAGCAGCGGCATCAGGATGGTGCCGATGGGGTCGATATGCTTGATGGGGTTGAGCGTGATGCGCCCCATCATGGCTGCGGTGTTGTCGCCAAAGTGACGCGCAGCATAGCCGTGCGCCGCCTCATGAATGGTGATGGCGAACAGCACGGGCAGTGCGTAGATCAGTACGGTTTGTATGAGTTCAGTGGGTTCCACGCGCTGATTGTCTCAGACGCCGCGTCAAGCTGCCATGTTGTGCCGGGACAAGCCGTGTGTGCTTGCAGAAATACGGGTTGCACATAGTTGTGTGGTAAACCAGATGTAGCAAAATGCAACTCGCGCAAATTCCCGGACATGGCCTGCTCGCAGGAACAGGTTGGTTCGGTTTGGCGACATCAACACATAACACGGCGTTCGGCAGGACAGGGCAAGGGGATCGATATGACGGTAAGCAAG
Organism: Comamonas testosteroni TK102; assembly: GCF_000739375.1. Lineage (NCBI taxonomy): Bacteria > Pseudomonadati > Pseudomonadota > Betaproteobacteria > Burkholderiales > Comamonadaceae > Comamonas > Comamonas testosteroni. The sequence goes on from NZ_CP006704.1 coordinate 1,031,936, forward strand.
CGACTGGTGATCGCATTTGTCAGCATCAGTGTTTTTGTGCTGGCTTTGATGGGAATTGCCTGGTCAGCAATGTCCGATGTGCTGGAGGTGCTCAAGGCGGGCTCGCTGACGGCGCAGCAGTCTGAGAGTCTGATGGCCGAGGTGGAGCGTTCGCGCTGGTGGCTGCTGGCACTGGGGGCCTGGGTCTGCATTTCCTGCGCCTGGTCCTGGGTCAGCCTGCGCCGACGCATCGTCGCGCCCCTGCAGGAGGCGATCCTGATTGCCGAGACCGTGGCGGCAGGGGACCTGAGCAAGGAGTTCTCTTCCAATGCCGAAGGCGAGTTCGGACGTTTGCTGACGGCGCTGAGCACCATGGAAGACACGCTGACCGAACTGGTGGGCCGTATCAAGCAGTCGACCGACTCGCTGGCCGTGTCGGCCTACGAGATTGATGCAGGCAACATCAATCTCTCCAGCCGTACCGAGCAGCAGGTCAGCGCGCTGACCGAAACTGCTGCCAGCATGGAGCAGCTCACCGTCACCGTGCGCCAGAATGCCGAGCGTGCCCATTCGGCCAGTTCCCTGGCCGTCACGGCTTCGGCCACGGCCGGGCGCGGTGGTGATGTGGTGGATCAGGTGGTTCACACCATGGACGCCATCAGCAGCAGCTCGCGCAAGATTGTGGACATCATTCAGGTGATCGAAGGCATTGCCTTCCAGACCAATATCCTGGCGCTCAACGCGGCCGTGGAAGCGGCGCGTGCCGGCGAGCAGGGACGCGGCTTCGCCGTGGTGGCCAGCGAGGTGCGCTCGCTGGCGCAGCGCAGTGCCGAGGCGGCCAAGCAGATCAAGGAGCTGATCACGGCCAGCGTGACCCAGGTCGAGAGCGGCTCGGGTCTGGTGGGCCAGGCCGGCAGCACCATGAAGGAGATCATGCAGTCCGTGGGCCAGGTCACCGGCTTGCTGAGTGAGATATCGGGCGCGCTGCAGCAGCAAAGCGAGGGCATTGCCCATGTGAATACGGCCGTGGCCCATATGGACAGCACCAATCAGGAGAATGCAGCCCTGGTCATGCAGGCGACGCAGGCCGCAGCGGCGCTCAATGCGCGCACGCAGGATCTGCAGCAGGCCGTGGGTGCCTTCAAGCTCGATGATGATGAGGCTCCGGGCCTGGCGCCTGCCGCCATGCCGGCGCCGCGCCGGGCTGCGACCGCTCAGGCTCAGCCAGCTCGCGCACCGGAGCTGGCCTACGAAGAGTTCTGATTCAGGACAGCTCGCGCAGACGCCCGTAGACGGCCATGGCTGTAAAGCCGCAGTGCAGGCAGATGGACGCCCCCAGCAGGACTCTGCGGCGCAGCATGGAGTCGCCCGCCTGTGCCGACAGGCCCGGAGAGACATGAAATGATTGGCATTTGCCATAGGCCCTGATCGCCCACGCCGTCCAGAGGGTGGCGAGGGCATAGATCAGCCATGACTGAGACGCCTGCCAGAACAGCACCGCCACCAGCACCGAGTAGGCGCACAAAAAGCCGATGAGCCAGGGCCAGTGGCGCTGAACAAAGTCTTGCGGCGGCTGTTTTTCCTGCATGAGGCCGCGCTTATTCGGGTTGCAGGCCGATGTCCTTCAGGCTGCCCATGCCCTGGCGCACCACGACAGGCGAATTGTTCAAGGCCATGGGCGTGAGGTCCAGCACCGTGGTGGGCTGCTGCGGGCAGGCGCCGGAGTCGACCACGGCATCCAGCTCATGGGGAAAGCGCTCCAGGATTGAATCGGCATCATTGAGCGGCTCGGTCTCGCCGGGCGCGATCAAGGTGGTGGCCAGCAAGGGCTCGCCCAGTTCTTCCAGCAGCAGTTGCAGGCCCTTGCGATCCGGCACGCGCAGGCCAATGGTCTTGCGCGAGGGGTGGCTCAGGCGCTTGGGCACTTCCTTGCTGGCTTCAAGAATAAAGGTGTAGGGGCCTGGTGTGGCCAGCTTGAGCAAGCGGTACTGGCGGTTGTCCACGCGGGCATAGTTGGCCAGCTCGGACAGATCGCGGCACAGCAGCGTCAGGTGGTGCTTGTCGTTGATCTGCCGGATGCGGCGCATGCGATCCACAGCGTTCTTGTCGTCCAGGTGGCAGACCAGGGCATAGCTGGAGTCGGTGGGAACGGCAAGAATGGCGCCCTTGCGCAGCATCTCCGCCGCCTGCTTGATGATGCGCGGCTGCGGGTTCTCTGGATAGACTTCAAAAACGGTGGTCATGCGGCTTCTCCCTGTTCTTTAGGACTTACGCAAACAAGAATGCAACAATGGCCCGCCTTTTGAGGCAGTCGCACGGCCTGAACCCGTTTTGCGTAAGTCGTGCTCTTTATGCACGCTGTATGCGGTCCTGCAGCAGCTCCCAGACCGGTGTGAGCTGGCTGGGTAGATAGGGCAACTGCCCCAGGTCTATCTGCGATTCATCGGGGCTGTGAAAGTCGCTGCCGCGCGAGGCTGCCAGGCCGAACTCCACAGCCAGATCGGCGTAGCTTGCATATTCATGCGGGCGGTGACTGCCTGTGACAACCTCCACGCCCTGGCCGCCGAGTTCCTTGAACTTGGAAAACAGTGCATATTCCTCGTTGCGGCTCAGGTCGTAGCGCGCCGGGTGGGCAATCACGGCCACGCCGCCGGCATCCACGATCCAGCGCACGGCATCATGCAGATTCGCCCAGACATGGGCGACATAGCCGGGCTTGCCTTCGGTCAGATAGCGTTTGAAGACCTCATAGGTATCGGCGCAGACCCCGGTCTCCACGAGAAAGCGTGCAAAGTGGGTGCGCGAGATCAGTTCGGGGTTGCCTGCATGGCGCAGCGCTCCTTCATAGGCGCCTGCAATGCCGGCCAGCTCCAGCTGCCTGGCCATTTCGCGGGCGCGCGGGCCGCGGCCATGGCGTGTGTCGTAGAGGCCTTGCGTGAGCGCGGCATCGTCGGCGTCAAAGCCCAGACCCACGATATGTACGCCGCAGCCCGAGAAGCTGACGGAAATTTCCGTGCCTGTCAGATAGTCCAGTCCTGCCGACTTCGCGGCGGCGGCCCGGTGCTGGCCGCCGACTTCGTCGTGGTCGGTCAGCGCCCACAGCTCCACTCCGCGCTCGGCCGCGCGCAGAGCCAGTTGCTCGGGCGTCAAGGTGCCGTCGGAGACGACGGAGTGACAGTGCAGATCGGCATTGAGATAGGTTTTGGGCACGGCCTCATTGTAGGCCGCTGCAGGCAATCATGACTTGGGTCATAGCACGAGCATGCTTGTGGCAGCGGCTTGTAACAAAGCTCAAATATGCCGCCCACATGCCGAAGAAGGATTGGCTACGGCGCTTGTGAGTTTTTGAATGCGTTAAGGCTGCCACGGTATTGCTTGATTTATTGAGATGGATAAAAAATGAAATTGAATCAGTTCTCGGTGTCACAAAAGCTGTGGGCTTTGGTGATTGGCCTGCTGGTGGGCTTGCTGCTGGTATCGGCAGGCAGTCTGATATACCTGGATCGCGTCTACGTGAGCATCTCCAAGGAGGCCACACGCACCCGGATGGCCGCCAACATCGCCAGCGAGTGGCGCCATCTGACCGAGCAAAGTGTGGATCGTTCCATCGTTGCTGCGATCTCTTCCGAAGAGAATCTGGTGGAGCAGCAGCGCAAGCTGATGAGCGACGGGATTGCGCATATCACCGAGCTGCAGAAAAAGCTCAACGAACTGGTCACCGACGAGGAATCGCGCAAGGTGCTGGATGAAGTCGCCGAGCGCAGGCGCGCGACGCTGGAGAGCAATGCCGCCGTGCAGGCCGCACGCAAGGACAATGACTTTGCAGCGGCCTTCGATCTGGTTGAAAAGCAGCTGCGTCCCAATGCCAAGGTCTACGTGGATGCGCAGCGCAAGTTCGTGCAACTGCAGGAGCAGCGCAGCCAGCGTGCGATTGCCGATGGCGAGGCACGCCAGTCTCAGGCCTATGTGGCTATCGGTCTGGTCTGCGGCCTGATCGTTCTGCTGGGTCTGGCGATGGCGGCTCTGATCCTGCGATCGATCATCGCTCCGTTGAATGAGGCGGTAGCTCTGGCCGACTCCATCGCTGCCGGCGATTTGACGGCGACCGTGCGCAATGACCGTCATGACGAACTGGGCCTGCTGCTCAAGTCCCTGAACGCCATGGCCGAGCGTCTGCGCTCCGTCGTCGGCCAGGTGCGTTCGGGCGTGGAGTCCGTCTCTTCGGCCTCGGGCCAGATTGCCACGGGCAACCAGGATCTGTCAGCACGTACCGAGCAGACGGCGGCCAATCTCGAGGAAACCGCAGCCAGCATGGAAGAGCTGACGGCCACCGTCACCCAGTCCGCCGACACTGCACGCCAGGCCAATCAGCTGGCCTCTACGGCTGCCCAGGCCGCCGAGCAAGGAGGCCGCGTGGTGCAGCAGGTGGTGCAGAGCATGGGCCAGATCACCGACAGCAGCCGCAAGATTGCCGACATCATCGGTGTGATCGACTCGATTGCCTTTCAGACCAATATCCTGGCCCTGAATGCGGCCGTGGAAGCGGCACGAGCCGGCGAGCAGGGCCGTGGCTTTGCCGTGGTGGCTGGCGAGGTGCGCAGCCTGGCGCAGCGCAGTGCCGAAGCCGCCAAGGAGATCAAGCAGCTCATCACCACCAGCGTGGACAATGTGCAGTCGGGCTCGCAGCAGGTGGAACTGGCGGGCCAGAGCATGAGCGAGATCGTGGCCAGCGTGCGCCGCGTCAGCGACCTGATCGGCGAGATCACGGCCTCGTCCACCGAGCAGCGCGACGGCATCAACCAGGTCAATCAGGCGGTGAGCAATCTGGACCAGATGACGCAGCAGAATGCGGCGCTGGTGGAGGAGTCCAGCGCGGCGGCGCTGTCCATGCAGGAGCAGGCGCGCCGCCTGGCCGAAGTGGTGTCCATCTTCAAGCTCGGTCATGAGACCAGTCATGCCAAGGTGGCTGCACCCCAGCGCCCGGCCAGCCGTGCCATGCCGGCCATGGCCCCGGTGAAGCAGACAGCCGCTGCAGCTCGGCCTGCGATCAGGAAAGCGCCTGCCGGCCCGGCTCCCTCGGCACTGAGCGCCAGCAAAGCCAAGCCTGCTGCGGACTCTGGCGATGGGGACTGGGAAACTTTCTAAATCAGCAAGTCGGCATCCGCTTGCAGGCCTGCCGCTTCTGACAGGAAGCGGCGGGCCTTTTCCGGGTGCCGCGTGAAACGGACAGCCGTCGCGTCCGCAGTGGCGGCCTCCCTGGCTGGAGCGGAGATCAGAAGCCCATGTTGCCGGCACCGCCCTCGAAGTCCTGCGCGGCTTCCACCAGAAACTGCACCTTGCGTTCACCGCGCCATTCGTTGATGTCCAGGCGATAGGCCAGGGTGGTGCGCGCGGGCAGCGGGTCGGTGTGGTTGAACCAGATGCCGTCGATCTTGGAGCCATGGTGCAGCAGCTCCAGCTTCAGATGCTTTTCGCCGACCAGGCGCTGCGAGGTGATTTCCAGCTCTTCGCTGAAAGTCGGCGCGGCAAAGCCCTGGCCCCAGACGGCCAGCTGCATTTGTTCGATCAGGCCGGTGTCCAGCCACTGGGGCGAAAGCGGCCCGTCGGTCTCCAGCCTGCGCGTCAGCGTCGCGGCATCCAGCCACTCCCTGGCGACCTGGGCAAAAGCCTTTTCGAACTCGTCAAAGTGCGCTTCCGTGATGGTGCAGCCTGCTGCCATGGCGTGACCGCCAAAACGCAGTATCAGACCGGGGTGGCGCTTGCTGACGAGGTCCAGCGCATCGCGTAGATGAAAGCCTGGAATGGAGCGGCCCGAGCCCTTGAGCTCATGCTCCTTGCCCGGAGCGCCACTGGCTGCAAAGACAAACGTGGGTCGGTGCAGCTTGTCCTTGATGCGCGAGGCCACCACACCGACCACGCCTTCGTGAAAGTCGGGGTCGAACACGCTGATGGCCGGTGGCGGCGTCATGCCGTCCTCGCACAGGCCTTCGGCCATGAGCAGGGCGTGCTCACGCATGCTGACTTCGATCTCGCGGCGCTCGCGGTTGATGCTGTCCAGCATGCGTGCCAGATTGTCGGCGCGGCTGACATCTTCCGTAGTCAGGCACTCGATGCCTATGGTCATGTCGGCAAGCCGTCCGGCGGCATTGATGCGCGGTCCCAGGGCAAAGCCGAAGTCGATGGTGGAGGCCATGTCGAAGCGGCGGCCCGATGCCTCGAACAGCGCGCGTATGCCGGGCTGCATGCTGCCTTTGCGAATCTGCTTGAGGCCCAGCGCCACCAGACGGCGGTTATTGGCATCGAGCTTGACCACATCGGCCACCGTGCCCAGCGCCACCAGGGGCAGCAATTGCTCCAGCCTGGGCTGGTTGTGGCGATCAAAGCGGCCGCGGTTGCGCAGCTCGGTGCGCAGGGCCAGCAGCACATAGAACATGACGCCCACGCCGGCCATGGACTTGCTTGCGAACTCGCAGCCAGGCTGGTTGGGGTTGACGATGGCGTCCGCTGGCGGCAGGTGGTCGCCCGGCAGATGGTGGTCGGTCACCACGACCGACATGCCCAGCTCCTTGGCTACGGCCACGCCTTCCACGCTGGCAATGCCGTTGTCCACGGTGATCAGCATGTCGGCGCCGGTCTCCTTGACGCGGCGCGAGATGGGGGCGGTCAGGCCGTAGCCGTCGACCACGCGGTCGGGCACGAGGTAGTCGGCATGGGTCGCGCCCAGCATGCGCAGGCCGCGCAGGCCCACGGCGCAGGCGGTTGCGCCATCGCAGTCGTAGTCGGCGACGATGCACAGGCGCTTTTGCGCGGCTATGGCATCGGCCAGCAGTTGCACGGCAGCATCGATGCCGCGCAGGCCCGAGGGTGGCAGCAGCCGGGCCGGGGCATCGTCCAGTTCGTCGGCCGAGCAGACGCCTCGCGCTGCATAGAGCTGGGCCAGCAAGGGATGAATCTTGGCCTGCAGCAGTGCAGAGACACTGTCGTTGGGGATGGATCTGGGAATTATCTTCATAGCATTTCCCGTAGATCTGGCAGGCGTTTCGTGCCAAAAACACGCTTTATCTTGTCCATCAGGCCGCGTGGCTGGCTTTGCCATTGCACGGCATTGCGCTCGCCGCAGAGCGTGAGCTTGACCGGTTCTCCGCGGGCAGCCCGCTGCTGCAGCTCGGCGATCAGGCTGCTGTCCAGTGACTGCCAGGCCTTTTGCCAGCCTTGCACATTGCCTTGCAGCGCAGTGTGGCGCAGATCATCCACGCACACGGTCCGGGAGTTCGCCGCAGGCAGGCTGGCAAGGTCTCCCGTGCCATGTACCCAGAAGGAGTTGATGGGCGGCAGACCGCGTTCGGCACGTCGGTCGTTGAAGACATGGGTGTAGAGCAGCATCTGCAGCTCGGTCTGCAGGCGCTGAATGATGGCTCCCTGAATCGGGTCGGGCATCCAGGGGCGCACGTCGCGGCCCAGCGCACGGTCCATCGAGGCGGTGGCCAGGCCCTTGAAGGCCGCACCGCGCGCCAGCCAGAGGTCGGCGCGCCGATATTCCAGCGTGATGCCGTCGTCGCTGAACCAGGGAGCGATCAGCGCCAGCAACTGGCGGGATTCGTCTTCGTCCAGTGGCGCGCCGGCCGGGTCGGTCTGATGGACCTGGTCCGGCGTGATATGCCAGTGGCAGGGCGTGATGAAGGCACAGGCCTGGCTGCTGTCTCCAGCCGCCAGCGCAGCCCAGGGAATCAGCCCGGGTGTATCGGGCAGTTGCATGCCACGGGCCAGGGCGCGCTCATGCGGAGGAGAGAAGTCCATCTCGTCGCCCTGCACCAGCGAGGCCGGCGTCAGCGTTGCCAGCAAGGCCTGCAGGTGAGGGAGTTGCAAACCGTCCCATGCCTGGGGAATGTCGGCAGGGCCGCTGGCATAGGCAACAATGATTTCGGAGGCGCCTGTGCCCAGGGCTTGGGCGGCAGGCAGCAAAGGCGCGGTCAAAGACATGGGCGCTATTGTCGGGCATGGCCGCCGCCTGGGCACGGAGCGGGGGGCTTTGTCACCTCGCGGGCATATTTTTCAGGGTGTAGACCAGGCTGTAGCTAGCGTCCTCGGCAATGGCGGGCATGCTGGCATTCCAGTCGTCCCAGCGCTGGCGCATGGCCTGCATGCGCTCGGGTTGCTGGCCGGCCAGATTGGCACGCTCGCGCTCGTCCTGCGCCAGATTGAACAGGTATTCGTTGTCCTCCACGCGCAGGTATTTCCATTCGCCTTCGCGCAGCGCACGCTGGTTGCGGTAGAGCATGCGCCAGTACAGCGGTCGGGCAAACTCAGCCCCGTCGGTGCGCAGCACGGGCAGCAGGGAGATGCCGTCCAGCGGGTAGTCGGGATCGGCGCTCACACCGGCGGCATCCAGCACCGTGGCCGACCAGTCCATGCTCATGCATGGCTGGGCACTGCTGCGATGGGCCTCGATCACGGCAGGCCAGTGGGCGATCCAGGGCACGCGGATGCCGCCTTCGGTCAGGTCCATCTTGCCGCCCACGAGAGGCCAGCTGTCCGAGAAGCGCTCGCCGCCGTTGTCGCTGGTGAAGACGATCAGCGTGTTGTCGAGCTGGCCGTTCCTGCGCAGGGCTTCGACGATCCAGCCTATGCCCTCATCCATGTGATGAATCATGCGCCGGTACTGGTGAATATTGCCTCCCGCCAGATGCGTGATGCCCGCTCCCAGCTGCTCGGCGGTTTCACGGTCATCACGGGTTTCCCAGGGCCAGTGCGGGGCCGTGTAGTGCAGGCTCAGGAAGAAGGGGGCATCGCCCTCGTTCATGCGGTTGACGAAGTCCACGCTGCGCTGGGACAGCAGATCGGTCAGATAGCCTTCGTCGTGATGCTCCTCTTCGCCGACCCACAGATCGTGCTGGCCCGAGCTGCTCAGATGGGTGAAGTAGTCCACGCCGCCCGACATGGGGCCGAAGTATTCCTCGTAGCCCGAGCGCAGCGGGCCGAAGTGGGGAGGGTAGCCCAGATGCCATTTGCCTATCAGTGCCGTGCGGTAGCCCGCGCCCTTGAGCAGCGAGGCAACGGTGGGGATTTCAGGCGGCAGGCCCAGCTTGGCGCCCAGCGGGGTGCCGCGCGTCTTGCTGTTGATGGGCTCCTCGGCCGCACCGCGCAGGCGGTATTGATAGCGGGCCGTGGCCAAGGCAAAACGCGTGGGCGAGCACACGGGTGAATTGGCATAGCCCTGGGTGAGCCTGAGGCCGTTGGCGGCCAGGCGGTCGAGCACCGGGGAGACCGGGCCGAAGTCGGCATCGCGGCCGCCGTAGCAGCCCAGGTCGGCATAGCCGAGATCGTCGGCGACGATAAAGATGATGTTGGGACGAGTCATGAAATACGGGTCGTTGTCATGGGGCTGATGGCTGGCGCAAGCGCTCATTCCATCTTCATGCCAGTGGCCTGGGCCAGCACCCGGTAGCGGTCGGCCAGGGCCTGAATGCGCCTGGCGGCTGCATCGCCTGTCAGTCCTTCGTAGACCATGTCGTTGACACGCATGCGCTCGCGCAGCGTGCCGTCCTTCATGGCCTTCTCGAAGAGGGCCTGGATTTTCTGCACCAGTGGCTCGGGTGTGCTGCTGGGCACCCAGGCGGCGAAAAGCACTTCCTGCTGCAGCTCCTTGTGCCCCAGTTCTGCCACCGAGGGGACTTCCGGCAGCAAGGGGTTGCGCTGGGCCGTAGTCACCGCCAGCGCGGTGATCTTTGCGGAGCTCACATGGGGCAGCATGGCGGTGGAGCTGATGACGCCGCCGTCCACTTCTCCAGAGAGCATCGCCAGCGTGGCTGGTGCATTGCCTTTGTAGGGCACGTGGTTGACCTTGGCTCCGGTGGCGTGGCTCAGGATGCTGGCGGCCAGGTGGCCGGGTGTTCCATAGCCGGCGGAGCCCAGGGTCAGGCCCTTGTCCTTGCCGCGGGCGATGAACTGCTCCAGCGTCTTGATATTGGTTTTGGGGCTGACAGCCATCAGCATGCCTTGCGAGGCGAACACCATGACGGGACGCAGGTCGCCATTCTTGAACGGCATGCTTTTGTAGATCAGCGGGTTGACCGTGAGACTGGTGTCCAGGCCAATCAGCATGGTGTATCCGTCGGCGGCAGCCTTGGCGACGTAATCGGCTCCGATGTTGCCGCCGGCGCCGGTGCGGTTTTCCACCACGAACGGCTGCCTGGTCTCGCGTTGGAGTACTTCCCCTACGCCGCGCGCCAATATGTCAACCGCCCCTCCGGGAGCGAAGGAGGCGATCAGTCGAACCGGCTTGCCGGGCCAGGCAGAGGCGGCGGCGCCATCGGCAGGCTGGCCTTGGGAGGCGAATGCCGTGCAGCCCAGCAGCAGAGCCAGGCTGGTTTGAAGAAGGCGGCGGGGTGCAATCAGGCGAGCCATGGAATCACTCTCTTGTCTGAGGAAAGTGCTGGCATTTGCGAAAATCCCAGCACTTCCCTTGTCTCTGTATGGGGAGCATCCACTGTAGAAGTGGCGGCCACAATTGATCTAATCAACTCATCTCCGTGAATACCCGACAACCCACCTCCATTCAGCAGATGCTGCTGTTTCGCATCAGCCGCTTCTTCGGCGTGGCGGGCGGCATGGCCATGCGCATGTGCGAGGCCCGTTTCGGCCTCACACGCCGCGAATGGGGCGTGATGGCGACGCTGGCGACCGAGGAGGGTTTGCTGTCATCCGAGCTGGCACAGAAGGCACAGCTGGACAGGGCGCGCACTTCGCGGGCGCTCAGCGGCCTGGAGGAAAAAGGCTGGGTGCTGCGCAAGCCTCTGGATGGAGACCGCCGGCGTGTGGCCATCTATCTGACCGAGGAGGGGCGGCGCATGTACGGTCTGATACTGCCCGAGATGGTCAAGATTCATGCCGATATCGTGTCCGTTCTCAGCGATGAGGAACTGGCCTTGTTTGACGGCCTGCTGGCAAAGCTCCAGGCCCATGCGGTGACGCTGGAGCAGCAGGATCAGTATGCGGATCTGCCGCGCATAGGGCGCAGCAGGCCGCCTCGGTAGAGGGGCGGCGGGCAGTCAGATCGCATAAGGCTGGCGCTGTCGGCAGGGCATTGCCGGCAATGCCACAATGCTGGCAACATGCAATTTCCCTACGAACTGGCCGTGGGCTGGCGCTATACCCGTGCAGGGCGCGCCACACGCCGCAATGGCTTCATCTCCTTTATCTCGGGTGTCTCCATGCTTGGCATTGCGCTGGGCGTGGCGGCGCTGATCATTGTGCTGAGCGTGATGAACGGCTTCCAGAAGGAAGTGCGCGATCGCATGCTCAGCGTCGTCTCCCATGTGGAAATCTACGCCCCGCAGGGCGCCCCCCTGCCCGATGTGGTGCGCACCATGCGCGAGGCCAGAGCCAACCCCGATGTGGTGGGGGCCGCGCCTTTTGTGGCGGCTCAGGCATTGCTGGCACGCGGCGAGGATATGAAAGGCGCCCTGGTGCGCGGTATCGATCCGGCGCGTGAGGGCGAGGTGACCGATCTGGCGGCCACCAGCGGCGAGGTGCTCAAGCGTCTGGTGCCCGGCGAGTTCAAGGTGGTGCTCGGCATCGAACTGGCGCGCAGTCTCGGTGTGAGCGAGGGCGATGTGATCACGCTGATCGCTCCCAGCGGACAGGTCACGCCGGCCGGCGTGCTGCCGCGCATGAAGCAGATGACGGTGGCCGGCACCTTCGATTCCGGCCACTACGAATATGACTCGGCGCTGGTGATGATGCATTACGAGGATGCCCAGCGCATCTTCCGCCTGGAAGGGCCGACCGGCATTCGTCTCAAGCTCAAGGACTTGCACGAGGCGCCGCGCGTGGCGCATGAACTCGCGGACACCCTGACGGACCGTTTGTTCATCCGTGACTGGACGCAGCAGAACAAGACCTGGTTTGCCGCCGTGCAGCTTGAAAAACGCATGATGTTCATCATCCTGACCCTGATCGTGGCCGTGGCGGCTTTCAATCTGGTGTCCACCCTGGTGATGAGCGTGCAGGACAAGCGTGCCGACATTGCCATCCTGCGCACCCTGGGCGCCTCGCCCTCGTCCATCATGGGCATCTTCATGGTGCAGGGCGCCATGGTCGGCGTCATCGGCACTTTGGCAGGTCTGGCGCTGGGGCTGGCGATTGCCTTCAATATCGACGTCATCGTGCCTGCCATTGAGCAGGCGCTGCATGCCAACTTCCTGCCCAAGGACATCTACCTGATCAGCAAGATGCCCAGCGAGCCGCAGTCCACGGACATCGTGCCGATCGCCGTGATTTCTCTGATTCTTTCTTTTGTGGCCACGATTTACCCCAGCTGGCGTGCCAGCCGCGTGAACCCTGCGGAGGCACTGCGTTATGAATGATGTTGTGATGGACCAGAGCGTTCTGGAGGCACGCGGCCTGACCAAGCGCTTTGCCGAAGGCAAGCTGGATGTGACCGTGCTGCAGGGTGTGGATCTGCGGGTTCAGGCGGGCGAGACACTGGCCATCGTCGGCGCCTCGGGCTCGGGCAAGTCCACCTTGCTGCACCTGCTGGGCGGGCTGGATGCGCCCACCACGGGCAGCGTCAGCCTCATGGGCCAGCCTCTGCACCAGCTCAGCCCGCAAAAGCAGGGCGCGTTGCGCAACCGGCACCTGGGCTTTATCTACCAGTTCCATCACCTGCTGGCCGAGTTCTCGGCCCAGGAGAATGTGGCCATGCCGCTGCGCATTCGACGCGACGCCAAGGAGGATTGCATGGACCGGGCGGCCGAGATGCTGCGCGCCGTGGGTCTGGGCCAGCGCATGGCGCATCGCCCGGCCGAGCTGTCGGGTGGAGAGCGTCAGCGCGTGGCCATTGCACGTGCGCTGGTTACACGTCCGGCCTGTGTGCTGGCCGACGAGCCCACGGGCAACCTGGATCGTGGCACGGCCGATACGGTGTTTGCGCTGATGCTGGAGCTGGCGCGCAGCCATGGCACGGCGTTTGTGATGGTCACCCATGACGAAGGACTGGCGGCGCGCTGCGACCGCATGGTCAGACTGGGGCGCGGGCAACTGGCCTGATCGTCGCCAAGCGACGGCGAGGCCCGGGTCGTTGCAGCTGCAGTGATTCGGGCCTTTTTTATGAAAAATACGCCTGAGACGATTGATCAGTAAGCGCTGACAGCTGCATTTCTGATCGCAATCGTGGCCTGCTCACGCGCCGAGGCCTGCAGCGGCACGGCAGGGCGCGGCCTGGCCGAGCCCTGCTTGGCCGAAACATCCTGCGCCGTCAGATCGTCGGTGACCTCGCGCAGCCTGGCGGACTGGGCCAGCGAGGTCTGCACCACCTCGCCCATGATCTGCGTGACCTGGCGCGAGGAGTTCACGATCTCCGCCATGGTGGTGCCGGCTTCGCGCACCTGGGTCACCCCCTGGGTGACCTGGGTGACCGAGGTCTGGATCAGCTGCTTGATCTCCTTGGCGGCCTCGGCGCTGTGCTGGGCCAGCTGGCGCACCTCATTGGCCACCACGGCAAAGCCGCGTCCCTGGTCACCGGCACGGGCCGCTTCCACGGCGGCGTTGAGTGCCAGCAGATTGGTCTGGAAGGCGATGGAGTCCATCATGCCGATGATGTCGCTGATCTTGCGCGAGCTGGCGCTGATGGATTCCATGGTGCTCACCACATCCTGCACGGTGCGGCCGCCGGCTTCGGCCACGCTGCAGGCGTCCTGGGCCAGTTCGTTGGCCTGGCGTGCATGGTTGGCACTCTCGGTCAGCCCTTCCACCGTGGCGCGCAGGGTTTGCGCCGCGGTCACGCGGCGTGTGATGTTGGTGGCGAACTTGACGACCTTGAAGGGCCGCCCTTCGGTGTCGAGGATGGGGTTGTAGCTGGCTTCGATCCAGACCTGACGACCGGCCTTGCCTATGCGCAGATACTGGCCTGCATCGTGATGACCGAGGGCCAGCTTGTGCCAGAAATGCTGATAGGCCGGGGATTGGCGCTCGTGCGGCTGGACAAACATGCTGTGGTGTCTGCCCACGACTTCGGCAAGGGAGTAGCCCATGGTCTGCAGAAACAGATCGTTGGCCGTGAGGATGTTGCCGTTCAGATCGAACTCGATGATGGCCTGCACCTTGGCAATGGCTTCGAGCTGGCCACGGGCATCGTCTTCATGCTGCTGCTGTTCGGTGATGTCGGTGGCGTACTTGATGACTTTGCGCGGCTGCCCCTGGCTGTCAAAGATCGGGTTGTAGCTGGCCTGCAGCCACACATCCTCGCCCTGGCTGTTGATGCGACGGTAGCGGCCGCTGTCATGCAGGCCTGCCGCCAGGCGCTGCCAGAACTGGGCGTACTCGGCAGAGGCCCGGGTCTCCTCATCCACAAACATGCGGTGATGCTGGCCGACGATCTGCTCGGCGCTGTAGCCCATGGTGCGCAGAAAGTTGTCATTGGCCGTCAGCACATGGCCTTGCAGATCGAACTCGATCACGGCCTGCACCTGATCGAGTGCAGCCAGCTTGCCCTGCATGTCGGCGCGCTGATGACTTTGACTCAGGCGTTGCCAGAGCGTGCTTTGCAGAAGTCCCGTCATAACTTGCTCCTTTGGCCGGTAGCGCAGGGCAGTGGGTGAAGTTGCTTAATGTTTTATTTGTTTCAATGTGTGTACCGTAGGACAAGGCTGGAAACTGTCTGTAGTCACTTGACGTGTCATATGCCGGGGCCAGCCTGCGCAAGCAGCCTAGCCGATGCATGATGTGCAGATGCCCACCTGGATAGATACCCATTGCCACCTGGATGCACCCGAATTTGCGCCTGACAGAGATGCCGTGCGCGCCGCTGCGCAGGCCGCAGGCGTCAAGCATCTGGTCATTCCCGCCGTGCAGCGCAGCCACTGGCTGGGCGTGATTGCGCTTGCGCATCGTCATGGCGACAGCTATGCGCTGGGCATTCATCCGCTTTACACGCCCGGCGCTCAGGAGTCCGATATCGCGGCGCTGCGCGAGTTGCTGAGCCGGCAGCGCGGAGACCCGCATCTGGTGGCGGTGGGCGAAATCGGTCTCGATTTTTTTGTCCCCGGACTGGACGAGCAGCGCCAGATCTGGTTTTACGAGCAGCAGATCCGGCTGGCTCGCGAGTTCGGGCTGCCCGTCATCCTGCATGTGCGCAAGAGCAGCGATCGTTTGCTCAAGACCTTGCGCCAGCACAGGGTTGTCGGTGGCATAGCCCATGCGTTCAACGGCAGCGTCCAGCAGGCGCAGGCGTTTATTGATCTGGGCTTCAAGCTGGGCTTTGGCGGCGCCATCACCTATGAGCGCGCGCTCAAGCTGCGCGAGCTGGCGGCCAGCCTGCCGCTGCAGGCTTTGGTGCTGGAGACCGATGCGCCCGATATCCCGCCGCACTGGCTCTACACCACGGCCGAGCAGCGCGCGGCCGGCCAGCCTCAGGGGCGCAACAGCTCCGCCGAGCTGCCGCGCATTGCGGCGGAGATTGCACAGTTGCGCGGCATGAGCATTGATCAGCTGGCGCAGGTCGGCACGGACAATGCACGCGCAGCGCTCTCAGGCTTGCCGGCGTTCTTGTAGGAAAAACAGCATCTGGCCTTTTCAGACCAAGTGGCGGCTGCTCATCTTTTCGAATATCAGCCCAAGGGCCTTGCCAAGCATGGCTGGGCGACAATAGGGCATGACCGAGGATTCTTCTGCCACCGTGACAGAGACAGGCCCGCGCTGGCAGGGGCTGGCGGCGGTGGCCGATGCGCGCACGCAGGCACTGGTGCTGGGCAGTTTTCCGGGCCTGAAGTCGCTGCAGCTGGCGCAGTACTACGCCCATCCGCAAAACCAGTTCTGGCCTTTGCTGCAGGCCTTGTGGCCCCGCCATCCACAGCCGTCACGTGCCGATTACGCGGGCCGTTGCGAGTGGCTGCTGGAGCGTGGCCTGGGCCTGTGGGACGTGTATGCGAGCTGCGAGCGCGAGGGCAGTCTGGACAGCGCCATTCGCTGTGCCCAGGTCAACGACTTTGCCGGGCTGCGCCAGCGCTGCCCGGATCTGCAGCTGGCATTGCACAACGGTGGCGAGAGCTACAAGCATGCGCGCCAGACCGAGGCGCTGGGGCTGACGGCGCTCAAGCTGCCATCGACCAGCCCGGCCAATGCCAGCTGGTCTTTCGATAAAAAACTGCAGGCCTGGCGCCATGCGCTGGCGGCCCATGGCCTGCTTTGAAGATTGGTGTGAAACGTGATCCGTAAAACCCGTGGCGGTGCCAAATCCGCGCAGGACAAGAATGTGGGCAGCGTGCAGGAGCTGCCCGAAGTCAGCGTCTCCGATGATGGCGTTATCCGCTATCTGCATCTCGGAACGCCCTGGGTGCAGGGCTCCATGCGCATTCGCGACCCTTTTGATATCGACCTGGAATATGTGCAGCGCATGATGGGCTGGCTGCTGTTTGCCGAGCCGGCCGAAGTGCCCCGGATGCACGCCATGCAATTGGGGCTGGGGGCGGCAGCCATCACCAAGTTCTGTCACAAGAAGCTGCGCATGAAGACCACGGCGGTCGAGCTCAATCCCCAGGTGCTGGCCGTGTGCCGCAGCTGGTTCAAGCTGCCGCCCGACAGCAGCACGCTGCAGGTGGTGCTGGCCGATGCGGCCCAGGAAATCAAAAAGCCCGAATGGCAGGGCACGGTCGATGCGTTGGCGGTCGATCTCTACGACCATGAGGCAGCGGCCCCGGTGCTCGACAGCGCCGAGTTCTATGCCGATTGCCGCAATCTGCTGACCGAGGACGGCATCATGACCGTCAATCTGTTTGGCCGCTCCTCAAGCTTTGACAAAAGCCTTGACCAGATGGCCCAGGCTTTTGGCGAGGACGCGCTCTGGGCCTTCCGCCCCACGCGCGAAGGCAATACCGTGGTGCTGGCCCAGCGCAGGCCGCGTGTGCTGCAGGGCACCGAGCTGGATCTGGCCTGTGACCAGGTGCAGGCGCGCTGGGATCTGAACACCACACGCTGGGCCAAGGTGTTCGTGCCGGCCCGCGATGCCGAGGCCGGCCGCAAGACGGCCAGATCCAAGGTCGTCCGAATCGACCGGAGTGCAGCCGAATGATTGCAAAGCCTGAGTAAAGCTGAGGGGGCGGCATTGATTGCAGCGGCGTTGTGCCGATGATGTTGACATGACGATCAGTGCCATCTCCTCCAGTTCTGCCAGTCCAGCCTCTTCGGGGGCCGGCGCGGCATCGCATATCCAGCAGCTGCAAAAGCAGATCAAGGATGCAACCAGCGAGCTCAAGGAAGTCGCCAGCAGCGACGCGGATGCCAAGACCAAGCAGCAGCAGACGCAGTTGCTGCAGGCCAAGATCCAGATGCTGCAGGCCCAGATCGAGGCCCTGCAGAACCAGCAGGCGCAGCAAGCCCAGCAGGCTGCTCAGCGTGGCACCGAAGCCGTTCAGTCAAAGCAGGACGGTGCGGTGCAGGGCAGAAGTCGCAGCAATCCGGGTCAGGGTGGGTTGGGTGGTCTGCTGGACGAATACGCCTGAGCTGCATCAGACAACAGGCCTTCATCTGCCTGTTATGCATCTTCCTGATCGGCAGCATGGGCCGATGGCGGTACAGTCAAGGCAGTTTTGTTGCTGCAGCCGCCCATGTCATTGACTGAATCCATTCTGCCCCGATCCGTCAAGCCAGCCCAGTACCAGGGGCCTCTGGACTGGCGTACGCTGGTGCAATGGCTGCAGGAAGACGGTGTGATCACGCCACAGGAGGCAGGGCGCACGGTGGCGCGCTGCTCGGCAGCCGAGAGTGCGCAGTTGCCGCTGGTGCGTCTGGCCAATGTGGGCGTTGTCGGCGCCCTGACGCACCAGCCGCTGGATCTGGAAACCCTGACCCAGTACCTGGCCCAGCGCAGCGGCCTGGCCTATCTGCGCATCGACCCGTTGCGCGTGGATGTGGGCCGCGTGGGCGAGATCATGAGCGCCAGCTACGCCGAGCGCCACAAGGTGCTGCCCGTGCAGGTCACGGCCAAGGAGGTGGTGATCGCCACGGCCGAGCCCTTCATCAAGGACTGGGTGAGCGAAGTCGAGCGGCAGGCGCACCGCAGCGTGCGCTGCGTGGTGGCCAATCCGCAGGATATCAAGCGCTATACGGCGGAGTTCTTTGCGCTGGCCAAATCCGTGCGTGCTGCAGAGAAGGCCGGCGGTGCGACCGGCGGCGCGAGCTTCGAGCAGCTGGTGGAGCTGGGCAAGAGCAACAAGCAGCTCGACGCCAACGACCAGGGCGTGGTGCGCGTGGTGGACTGGCTTTGGCAGTATGCCTTCGACCAGCGCGCCAGCGACATCCACCTGGAGCCCCGGCGCGAGCAGGGCGTGATCCGCTTTCGCATTGACGGTGTGCTGCATCCGGTCTATCAGATGCCCATGGGGGTACTGAACGCGATGGTGGCGCGCGTCAAGCTGCTGGGGCGCATGGACGTGGTGGAAAAGCGCCGCCCGCTGGACGGGCGCATCAAGACGCGCAACCCGCGCGGCGAAGAGGTGGAAATGCGCTTGTCCACCTTGCCCACGGCCTTTGGCGAGAAGATGGTGATGCGCATCTTCGATCCCGAGAACACGGTCAAGAATCTGGATGCGCTGGGCTTCAGCGCCCATGATGCCCAGCGCTGGGAAGACCTGGTCAAGCGTCCGCACGGCATCATCCTGGTCACCGGCCCCACGGGCTCGGGCAAGACCACCACGCTGTATTCCACGCTCAAGCGGGTGGCGACCGAGGAGGTCAATGTCAGCACGGTGGAAGACCCCATCGAAATGATCGAGCCGAGCTTCAACCAGACCCAGGTTCAGCCTCAGCTCGACTTCGGATTCACCGAAGGCCTGCGCGCGCTGATGCGCCAGGACCCGGACATCATCATGGTGGGCGAGATCCGCGATCTGGCCACGGCCGAAATGGCGGTTCAGGCCGCGCTGACCGGTCATCTGGTGTTCTCCACGCTGCACACCAACGATGCACCCAGCGCCGTCAGCCGCCTGATGGAGCTGGGCGTGCCCTCCTATCTGATCAATGCCACCTTGCTGGGCGTGCTGGCCCAGCGACTGGTACGCACGCTGTGCCCCAGCTGCAAGGTGCGCGATGAAGATGCCAAGCCCGAGGATCTGGCTGAATCGGTCAGACCCTGGAAGCTGACCGGCAGCTGCCAGCCCTACAAGCCCGTGGGTTGCGAGGACTGCCGCATGACAGGCTATCGCGGCCGCATGGGGCTGTACGAGCTGCTGATGGTCACCGAGACCCTCAAGAAGCAGATTCACGATGCCCCGTCGATGGACGTTCTGCGTCGCCAGGCCGTGCAGGACGGAATGCGTCCCCTGCGTCTTGCAGGGGCCTTGCGGGTCGCCGAAGGCCTGACCACCTTGCCCGAGGTGCTGGCCTGCACGCCGTTGATGAGCGAAATCTGAGGATCGGACGGCAGGTGCTTGCTGTCCTGCCAGGGCAGCCAGGCAAGGCCGGCATGCATCGGGTTTGCCCACGCTAGATGGATGCAGAACGTCAGCATTAGGGTATGCCCTTTGTAGGTGGAATCCACATCAATTTGGCATATCTATGACACGAGAATCGCCAAGTCGTGATTTCCGTAAGGAGACGTTTTGTGAAAATCAAGAGCCAAAAAGACTTTTTCTCCGGTCTGATGTTCTTGGCCGTCGGTCTCGCATTTGCGATCGGCGCGTCCAACTACACCATTGGCACCGGCGCCCGTATGGGTCCAGGTTACTTCCCTCTGATCCTGGGTGTGCTTATGTCCATCCTGGGTGCAGCCATCTGCGTCGGCGGCCTGACCAAGGGCCCCGAAGGTGGTGACAAGATCGGTAAGTGGGCCTGGAAGCCGGTGTTCTTCGTGCTGGCTGCCAACTTTGCCTTCGGCATTCTGTTGGTGGGTGTGCCGGCTGTGGGCATCCCCCAGTTCGGTCTGATCATTGCGATCTACGCTTTGGTCTTTATCGCCAGCATGGCCGGTCAGACCTTCAACCTCAAGGAAACAGCCATCCTGGCCACCATTTTGGCGGTCGGCAGCTATTTCGCTTTCGTGTGGGCGCTGAATCTGCAGTTCCCCGTGTGGCCTAGCTTCATCGCTGGCTAATCAGGAGCATCGTCCATGGATCTGATTCAGAACTTGTCGACGGGTTTTGGCGTGGCTTTCACGTTCCAGAACCTGATCTACTGCTTTGTGGGCTGTCTGCTCGGTACGCTGATTGGCGTGCTGCCCGGCATTGGCCCTGTGGCGACCATCGCCATGTTGCTGCCAGCGACTTATGCACTGCCTCCCGTGGCGGCGCTGATCATGCTGGCCGGTATTTACTACGGCGCCCAGTATGGAGGCTCTACCACCGCCATTCTGGTGAACCTGCCAGGTGAATCGTCCTCTGTGGTGACCGTGATCGACGGTTACCAGATGGCCCGAAAAGGCCGGGCGGGGCCCGCGTTGGCGGCAGCTGGTATCGGCTCCTTCTTCGCAGGCTGCGTGGGTACCGTGATTCTGGCTGCCTTCGCTCCTCCCCTGACCGAAGTCGCTTTCAAGTTCGGCCCTGCCGAGTACTTCTCGCTGATGACCCTGGGTCTGATCGGTGCCGTGGTGCTGGCTTCCGGCTCGCTGCTCAAGGCGATCGCGATGATCGTGCTGGGTCTGCTGCTGGGCATGGTCGGTACCGACGTGAACTCCGGTGTGGCCCGTTACAGCTTCGACATTCCTGAGCTGACCGACGGCATCGACTTCGTCGTGATCGCCATGGGTGTGTTCGGTTACGGCGAAATCATTGCCAACCTGTCCAAGCCCGACGACGAGCGCGAAGTGTTCGCTGCCAAGGTGACCGGTCTGATGCCCACAGGCGAAGACTTCAAGCGCATGATTCCTGCCATGCTGCGCGGCACGGCCCTGGGTTCGGCCCTGGGTATCTTGCCCGGTGGCGGTGCCATGCTGTCGGCCTTTGCTGCCTACACCATCGAAAAGAAGACCAAGCTGAAGCCCGGCGAAGTTCCTTTCGGTCAAGGCAATATCCGCGGCGTGTGCGCTCCCGAGTCGGCCAACAACGCCGGTTCGCAGACATCGTTCATTCCTCTGCTGACCCTGGGTATTCCTCCCAACGCCGTGATGGCGCTGATGGTGGGTGCCATGACGATTCACAACATCCAGCCCGGTCCTCAGGTGATGACCAGCAACCCAGAACTGTTCTGGGGTCTGATCGCCTCCATGTGGATTGGTAACCTGATGCTGATCATCTTGAACCTGCCGCTGATCGGCGTCTGGATCAAGCTGCTGACCGTGCCTTACCGCTGGCTGTTCCCGTCCATCGTGTTGTTCTGTGCTATCGGCGTGTACGGTACCAACAACAACGCCTGGGACGTGTGGATGGTGGGTATCTTCGGTTTCATCGGCTATGTGTTCCACAAGCTGGGTACCGAACCTGCTCCTCTGCTGCTGGGCTTCATCCTGGGCCCGATGATGGAAGAAAACCTGCGCCGTGCCCTGCTGCTGTCGCGTGGTGACTGGTCGGTCTTCGTGACCCGCCCCATCTCTGCCTGCCTGCTGGCCGCTGCCCTGGTGCTGCTGGTCGTGGTGCTGATGCCTGCAGTGAAGAACAAGCGTGAAGAAGCCTTCGTGGAAGACTGATGGTCTTGCCTGATTGCTGAATCAAGCGCAAAAGCGGCCCGCAAGGGCCGCTTTTTTGATATGAGGACCTTTGTTTCGGGGGCCATGGATTAGGGCGGCAAAATAGCTGCAGTTATTCGAAAGATTGCATGGCCTTGTCTCTATTGCCCGCGCAGCACCCCCAGCGGGTCTTGCTGCACAACGAAATTCACGCGCGTCCTGCGGAAATCATGCAGGCCCCTCTGGCCATCACGCATATCGTGATGCTCACCGATGCGGCCCAGCGCGAGGCCAGCCGCGAACATGTGGCGGCCCTGCTGCGCAACCACCACCGCCCCCTGCCCGATGCGGCAACCACCCATGTGCTGATCGACCTGGGCGCGTTTCGCCTGCGCTGGGAGCAGCACACCGAGTTTGTGGCCTGGACCTTCACCACGCCCATGGCGCAGGCCGGCGTGGCCGATGTGCGCGAGCCCGAGACCGCCATCGATGCCGTGCCGCGCGACTGGCTGGCCGCCCTGCCGGGGCAGTGCCTGAGCAGCCTGCACCTGTGGGCGCTGAACGAGCAGGATGTGGACCCGCACTATCTGATGCGTCACATGCTGCATGCCGATACCCTGGTCGGCTCACGTGTCTCCGGTGGCGCAGGCTCCATCTATACCGACTTTGCGATTCATCCCGACGGCTTCTCGCGCATGCTGCTGCTGGCGGGCGCCGATCTGTCGCCGCGCCGCCTGGGCCGTCTGGTGCAGCGGGTGCTGGAGATCGAGACCTATCGCATGGCGGCGCTGCTCGGCCTGCCGGCCGCGCGCAAGGCT
Source organism: Comamonas testosteroni TK102 (assembly GCF_000739375.1). Classification (NCBI taxonomy): domain Bacteria; kingdom Pseudomonadati; phylum Pseudomonadota; class Betaproteobacteria; order Burkholderiales; family Comamonadaceae; genus Comamonas; species Comamonas testosteroni. Next base: position 1,054,322 of record NZ_CP006704.1, read on the forward strand.
GCAGCCGTGCTGGCCACGGCCGAGCGTGAGCTGGCCGAGCTGGCGAATGCCATTCGTGCGGCAGACCGCGACACCGAGCCGGCCCTGCTGGACCGCCTGACCCGGCTGGCCGGTCAGGTGGAGAGCGAGTACGCGGCCACGCATTCGCGCTTTTCGGCCAGCTCCGCCTATTTCGAGCTGGTGGACAGGCGCATTCAGGAAATTCAGGAGACGCGGGTGGATGGCATCCAGACCATTCGCGAATTCATGGACCGGCGCCTCACGCCTGCGCGCGCGACCTGCGAATGGGCGACACGCCGCCAGAATGCGCTGTCCGAGCGGGTCTCGCGCGTCAGCAGTCTGCTGCGCACGCGCGTCGAGATCGAGCAGCAGCAAAGCAGCCAGCAACTGCTGGGCACCATGAACGATCGCCAGGGCACGCAGCTCAAGCTGCAATCCACGGTGGAAGGTCTGTCGGTCGCGGCCATCACCTATTACATCACCGGCCTGATCAGCTATCTGGCCAAGGGCGGGCAGAAACTGGGCTGGCCCTGGTCGCCCGAGTCGACGGCGGCCATGGCCATTCCGGTCGTGGCCCTGGGTGTCTGGTGGTCGCTGCGCAGGCTGCACCACAAGCTGTTTCATGGTCGCAGTCATTGAACGTTGAAATGACTGCTGGTGCTTGGACAAAAAAAAGCGCTGGCAGCTATGGATTTTGATAGTGTCGGGCAGTTTGCCCGGCTTGGAAACTGTGTGAAAGGACACTGACATGGACTTTGGTATCTCCGGGCGCTGGGCTCTGGTCTGCGGCGCCAGCAAAGGTTTGGGTTTTGGCTGCGCCAAGGCCCTGGCCGAAGAGGGTGTGAATCTGGTCATCAATGCCAGAAACGCCGAGACATTGCAGCTGGCAGTGCAGAAGCTGCAAGCCATTGCTCCTCAGATCAAGGTCATCGGTGTGGCTGCAGACATCACCACGCCAGAAGGTCGCACGGCAGTGTTCGAGGCCGCCGGCGGCCCGGGCAAGGACTACGACATCGTCGTGACCAACGCCGGCGGCCCGCCTCCTGGCGACTTCCGCACCTGGGATCGTGAAGCCTGGATCAAGGCCGTGGACGCCAATATGCTGACCCCCATCGAGCTGATCAAGGCCACGGTGGACGGCATGGCAGCGCGTGGCTTCGGTCGCATCGTCAACATCACCTCGAGCGCGGTCAAGGCGCCTATCGACATCCTGGGACTGTCCAACGGCGCGCGCAGCGGTCTGACGGGCTTTGTAGCCGGCCTGGCGCGTTCGGGCATTGCTGCCAAGGGCGTGACCATCAACAGCATCCTGCCTGGCAAGTTCGACACCGATCGTCTGGTGGCCACCCATCAGGCAGCGGCCAACAAGACCGGCCAGGACCTGGATGCCGTGCGTCAGGCCCAGGCCGCTCAGATTCCTGCCAAGCGCTTTGGCACGGCCGAAGAATTCGGCGCCATCTGTGCCTTCCTGTGCAGCCGCCAGGCTGGCTATATGACGGGCCAGAACATCCTGCCTGACGGCGGTCTGTACCCCGGCACTTACTGATCGTTGATCGACGGCCGAAACGACAAAGCCCCGCAGTGCGGGGCTTTTGTCTGGGGCGGCGGGCTATTTGCGCGACGACACGACGATGCCGGTCACGATCAGCGCAAACGCAAGCGCGTGGTAGAGGTGCGGGGTTTCGCCGAGCACGGGAATCGACAGCAGGGCCGTGAACAGCGGAATCAGGTTGCCGAAGAAGCCTGCAATGGCGGGCGTGGCGCGCTGCACGCCCATGCCCCAGAAGCGGTAGGCCAGAATGGCCGGGCCCACGGCGATGAACAGCAGGCTGCCCAGCAACGGCCAGCCCGGCACCAGACGGAATTCGCCCAGCAAGGCTTCGCCGCCCGTGAAGAGACCGGACCAGAGCAGGCCGAAAACGATCTGAGCGAGCAAGAAGCTGGCCCAGTGCGACTTCACCTCCTGTGGGCCGCTGCTGCGCGACAACAGCCAGGTGTAGAAGGCCCAGGCGATGGTTGCCAGCACCATGAACAGGTCGCCGGGCACAAAGTGCAGATCGAGCAGCGTCTGCCAGTCGCCGCGCGACATCACCACCGCCACGCCCAGCACCGACAGCAAAGCCCCTCCCATCTGCCGGCGGCTGACGCGAATGCCCCAGCACAGCCGGCCTATGGCCAGCATCCACACCGGCATGCTGGAGCTCACCAGCGTCACATTCAGCGGGGTCGAGGTCTTGAGCGCCAGATACAGCAAGGCGTTGTAGCAGCCTATGCCCAGCAGCCCCAGCAGCATGTATTGCCGCCACAGGGGCCAGATCGGACTGTTCCTGCGCAGCACTCGCCATGCCAGCGGCAGCAGCAGCACAAAGGCGATGCACCAGCGAAAGAAGTTGAGTGCAAACGGCGAGATCAGATCGTGGGCGAGTCGGCCCACGATGGCATTGCCGGCCCACAGTGCCGGAGCCAGGCTGAGCATGGCGACCGTGGCGGGTTTCAAGGGGGAATTCATGGATTGTCACTGTAACCCGAGGCCGCTGGCGGGCAATCCAGCTGCGCCTTGCTGCGGTGGCTGGCGCTCCTCAATAGTGATGCAAGCCTTCCCGTTTTGCGAAGCTGAGCACAATGCAGGCCTGGGAGATTTTTCATGAAGCAGCAAACCACGCCGCCGCAGCAACAATGGCTGCAGGCACAGCAGGCCATGGCCAGCAGGCATCCTCTGCGCCTGCGCCAGCCGCTGTGCATTGACGAGCAGCAGATCGGCAGTATCGAGGCAGACTTTGCGCGCAAGCTGGGGGCCGATCTGCTGGCTGCGCACGGCATAGCGCTGAGGCTGCAGGCCGGGCAATGGCGGCTGGAAGGCCAGGGCGGGGCGACGGACAAGCTGAACCGGCTGGCACAGGCCATGCGCAGCGCCGGTCTTGCCGGTGCCTGGCGCAACGAGCAACTGGCGGTCTGCGATGCGCAGGGACGGCAACTGGCAACCGTCGAGCGTGGTGCCGTGCGGCCGCTGGGCATTGCCACCCGGGCCGTGCATCTGGTGGGCGTCTGCGCGGACGGCGCGCTCTGGGTGCAGCAGCGCGCAGAAAACAAGGCCAACAACCCCGGCATGTGGGACACCTTGATGGGGGGCATGGTCTCGGCAGCAGACAGTCTGGCCGAGGCGCTGGCGCGTGAGACCTGGGAAGAGGCCGGTCTGCGGGTGGCCGAGCTGGGCGAGCTCAGGCATGGTGGCGAGGTGGTGTTCGCAAGGCCCAGCGACGAAGCCGAGGGTCAGGGCTATATGGTCGAGCGCATAGACTGGTTCTCGGCGCTGGTGCCCGATGCGCTGCGGCCCGCGAACCAGGACGGCGAGGTGCAGCGTTTCGAGCGGCTGGATCTGGCCGAGGTTCAGAGCTGGATGCTGCAGGGCTATTTCACGCCCGAGGCCTCCCTGGTGCTTGCCGCCTACATGGACTGGTAGGACGGCAAGGCTGCTAGCGCTGGCTCTCCAGTGCAGTGGACTTGAGACGGCTGGGTGCCAGGGCTCCGGCCTGCTCGAGAATCGGATAGGCCACCGAGCACAGCAGGGAGTTGATGCGCTTGAGGTCGCTGATCATGTCGATATGCAGAGAGCTGGTCTCTATGCTCGATACCGTGTGCTGCGACAGGCGCTCCAGGTGGGTGGCCGAGTAGGCCAGCTCCAGATCGCGGAAGCGCGCTTTTTCCTCGAGCAGTTTTTGCGCTTCGCGCACGTTGCCATTGAGAAAGACGCTCATGGCCAGGCGCAGATTGTCCAGCAGATGCTGGGTCAGCTCGTGAATCTCCAGCTTGCCGGCGGCCGAGAACTGACGGCCCTTCTTGATCTTCTTGTCTTCCAGATCCAGCAGCACGCGCTCGATGATGTCTCCGATCTGCTCCATATTGATGGTGAAGCTGATGATTTCCGTCCAGCGCTGACCTTCGCGCTCGTCGAGTTCGGCGCGCGAGATCTTGGTCATGTAGTACTTGATGGCCGAATACAGATCGTCCACCGTCGATTCCAGGTGGCGCACTTCCTCGGAGAGCTTGGCATCGTCGGTCTCGGCGACCTTCTGCAGGCCGATCAGCATGGACTCCACCACGTCGGCCTGGTGCAGCGATTCGCGCACGGCGCAGGTGATGGCCAGCGAAGGCGTGGACAGGGCCGATGGGTCCAGGTGGCGAGGGCGCAGCAGCTTGGCCGCGCTTTCTTCCTCGGGCTTGGGCAGCATGGCGGTCACCCAGCGGGCCACGAGCTGGGTCAGGCCGATGAAGCACAGGCTGTTGAAGATGTTGAAGGCCAGGTGGAACATCACCACGTTCTGGCCGGCGTTGGACAGATAGGGCTGGGCGTACTGCGTCCACAGTCCGATGAAGGGCGCAACGATGGCCACGCCCATGATCTTGAACAGCAGATTGCCCACGGTGACCTGGCGCTCTTCCACCGCCGACTTGGCAGTGGTGAGCGCCGCGACCAGGCCGCTGCCCAGGTTGGCGCCCAGGGTCAGGCCCAGAGCCACATCCAGCGGAATGGCGCCGGAGCTGGCCATGGCCGCAATCAGCAGTACCACGGCCAGGCTGGAATAGGCCAGCACGGCCAGTACCGCGCCCAGCAGCAACTCCATGAACAGATCGCTGCTGACCGAGGCCAGCAGGGTGCGCACGGCCGGGGCCTGCAGCAAGGGCTCGGTGGCTTCCACCACCAGGCGCAGGGCCAGCAGCATCAGGCCCAGGCCGATGAGCACACGACCGATGCGCCCGGGCTTGGAATCCTTGCGCGAGATATAGAGCACCACGCCGACAAAAATGAACAGCGGCGAGAGCCAGGAAAGATCGGTGGAGAACAGCACGGCCATCAGGGCCGTGCCGACATCGGCGCCGCGCATCACGGCCAGGGCCGAGGGCAGGGTGATCAGACCCTGGCCGACGAAGGACGAGGTCATCAGCGAGGTGGCGGTGCTCGACTGCACGAGGGCCGTGACGCCCATGCCCGAGAGTGCTGCCGAGAAACGGTTGCTCATGCTGCGGGCAAGAATATTGCGCAGGTTGGCGCCGAAGACCTGCAGAACGCCGGTGCGAACCATCTGAGAGCCCCAGATCAACAGGGCAATGGCTGCTAAAAGATTCAATAAATGCTTCATGTTCTGCCCGCGAAGGAGCGACCTAATATACCCCTGAGTGAGGCGGTTCTGCCCGGAGTCCTCCCTCTTCTCGCACAAATAAGTGCGGAATAAGGAAAACAATAGAACAAAAACGAAATATTTAAAACATCGTTTCTACGGATGCGAAATAGGAAAAAACCGAAATTTTTTGAAGTCTGCATTGCCTATGCTGCTATCAAAAAGGTGGTTTCATGATTCCTTCACTGCCCGGCGCTGCGGCTGTGGGCTTTCTTTTGACGCTGCTGGCGGCCCTGGTGGCCGTCGGCCTGCTGCTGTGGTGGGGCTGGCGGCTGTGGCATGTGCGCTGCGGCCGGCCCAGGCCGCCGCTGCGCATCTGGCAGTGGGAACTGGCCGTATGGCTGTCCATACTGCCCATTGCAACACTCGTAGGGCTGGCGCAGATTACCTGGGTCGATCACCGGCAGGAGCGGCAGAGGACCGCGCAGCAGCGGCTCACGCACATCACGCTGGAGCGGCCCGTGGTCTGGGGCGACATCGTCTTGCCCGCAGGCAGCCATATTCAGCGCGAAGCGCCCCAGGGCGCAGAGAAGCGAGGCGGGCAGCCCGATCTGCGAGGCCTGAAGGAGATACGCTTTCCCCATCCCGTGCAACTGGGCGATATCTGGGTCAACGCCTTGAGCGTCTACCACCAGGTGCTGCTGGAGCTGGACCGGCCCTACGAATTCTCGGCACCGGGCCGGCAGAATGTGCGCTGCGAACCCGGAAACATGGTGCAGATGACTGCCGGCGAGCAGCCCCGCAGCTTCGACAAAAACCTGTTTCCCAGGCGCCTGAACGGCCTGGTGCTGGAGGACTGGGTGTTTGATGCCTGCTTCATCAGCACGCCCATCAGCGTGCGCTACTGGAAGGAAGACAGGCTGGTCTGGGCCGATGCGCCTGTCTATGCGTCGGCCGCATCCGTGCCGGTCACGGTGCAATGAAAAAGCCCGCTGTCTGCTTCAGAGACAGCGGGCCTTGCGCCTGGGGGGGCGGCCGGTGCCTAGGAGGTCCGGGCCTTGGCACGCCTTGCACGCAAGAGCTCGTCGAGTATCAGCAGGATGGCCCCCAGGGTGATGCCCATGTCGGCCACGTTGAAGGCCGGGAAATGGCTGCTGCCCCAGTAGAAGTCCAGAAAGTCCACCACATAGCCGTGCTGCAGGCGGTCCACCACATTGCCGATGGCCCCGCCCAGGATGCTGGACAGCGACAGGCAGAACATCTTCTCGCCGGGGTGCTTGCGCAGCTGCCAGACGATGAGCACGGTGGCAATCACGCCGATGGCCACGAACAACCAGCGCTGCCAGCCGCTGCCGCCCGCAAGGAAGGAGAAGGCAGCGCCCGTGTTGTGTGCGCGCACGATGTTGAAGAAGCCGGTGATGGGAGTCCAGTCCCCATGCTGGTAGTGGCTCAGAATCATCTGCTTGGTGATCTGATCCACGCCGATGATGACAAGCGCCCACAGCAGCCAGGGCCAGATACGGCCAAGGCCTGCGGAGGAGGTCTGGGTGTTGCTCATGGCAGCTCTTTGCTAAGTTTTTTTGATAGCGGTTAGCGCTTGATTTAAAAGGATTTCAGCATAAATCAATGCTGAAAATGGCTGCCAGAAAGCGCTGGCAGCTCACTTTTTGATGGATCAAGCCTTGGTGCGGACTTCGCCCGTGCCGTGCAGATTGCTGTCGCAGCGGCCGCAGATCGAGGGATGCTCGGGGTTCACGCCCACGTCTTCGCGGTAGTGCCAGCAGCGCTCGCACTTGGCGTGCTCGCTGGCCTTCACGGTGGTGGTCAGGGCATCGCCGGCCACGGCAGTCGCTGCCGAGGTGATGAAGACGAACTTCAGATCGTCCTTGAGGCTTTGCAGCAGGGCCAGGTCTTCGGGCTCGGCCGTGAGCGTGACTTCGGCCTGCAGGGACGAGCCCACGGCGCCGGTGGTGCGCACCACTTCGATGTCCTTGTTGACCAGGTTGCGGATCTCGCACAGGCGCGTCCACTTGGCCAGCAGGCCTTCGTCGCCGGCAGGCAGCTCGGTGAACTTCTCCAGGAAGATGGATTCGCTGTGGCCCACGATCTTCCAGGCTTCCTCGGCCGTGAAGGACAGGAAGGGCGACATCCAGCGCAGCAGCGCCTGGGTGATCTGGTAGAGCGCGGTCTGGGCCGAGCGGCGTGCCAGGCTCTTGGGGGCGCTGGTGTAGAGACGGTCCTTGAGCACGTCCAGGTAGAAGCCGCCCAGGTCTTCGGAGCAGAACAGCTGCAGCTTGGCGACCACGGGGTGGAACTCGTAGACCTTGTAGTGGGCCAGGATCTCCTGCTGCAGCTGGGCCGAACGCGCCAGCGCGAACTGGTCGATCTCCAGCATCTCGCCGTAGGCCACGGCGTCCTTGCTCGCGTCGAAGTCGCTGGTGTTGGCCAGCAGGAAACGCAGCGTGTTGCGGATGCGGCGATAGGCGTCCACCACGCGGGCCAGGATCTTGTCGTCGATGCCCAGGTCGCCCGAGTAGTCGGTCGAGGCCACCCACAGACGGATGATTTCCGCGCCCATCTTGCTGGACACATCCTGCGGGGCCACGGTGTTGCCCAGCGACTTGGACATCTTCTTGCCCTGGCCGTCCACGGTGAAGCCATGGGTCAGCAGGCCGCGGTAGGGCGCGCGGCCGAAGATGGCCGACGCCAGCAGCAGCGAGCTGTGGAACCAGCCGCGGTGCTGGTCGTGGCCTTCCAGGTACAGGTCGGCCTCGGGGCCGTGGTCGTGGTGGTGCTCGGGATGGGTGCCGCGCAGCACATGCCAGAAGGTGGAGCCCGAGTCGAACCAGACTTCCAGAATGTCGGTGCTCTTGGTGTAGTGCTTGGCTTCCTCGGCACCCAGGATGTCTTCGGTGCTCACGCGGCTCCAGGCTTCGATGCCGCCTTGCTCGATCATGGCCGCCGCCTGGTCGATGATCTCCATGGTGCGCGGGTGCAGGGCGCCCGTGTCCACATGCAGGAAGAAGGGGATGGGCACGCCCCAGCTGCGCTGGCGCGAGATGCACCAGTCGGGACGGCCGGCGATCATGGCGCGCAGGCGGTCCTGGCCGTTTTGCGGGTAGAAGTTGGTCTGCTCGATGGCGTCCAGCGCGATCTGGCGCAGGGTCTTCTCGGGCTTTTGCGCGGGATCGGTGAACACGCCTTCGCCCTCGTCCATGCGGATGAACCACTGGGCGGCCGCGCGATAGATGACGGGCGTCTTGTGGCGCCAGCAGTGCGGATAGCTGTGGCTGATGGTGGTGGTGTCCATCAGGCGGCCCGCGACCTTCAGGGCGTCGAGGATGACGGGCACGGCCTTCCAGATATGCTGGCCGCCGAACATGGGCAGGTCGGCCGCGTATACGCCGTTGCCTTGCACGGGGTTCAGGATCTGCTTGTAGTCCATGCCGTTGGACATGCAGCTGTTGAAGTCGTCCACGCCATAGGCAGGGGCCGAGTGCACGATGCCGGTACCGTCGTCGGCGGTGGCGTATTCGGCCAGGTACACGGGCGAGATGCGGTCAAAGCCCTTGTCCACATGGGCCAGCGGGTGCTTGAAGGGCATGTGGTCGAGCTTTTCGCCCTTGGCGGTGGCGAGCACGCGGCCCTCCAGCTTCCAGCGGGCCAGGCATTTCTCGACCAGTGCGGAGGCCACGATCAGCAGGCCGCGCTCGGTCTCCACCAGGCTGTATTCCAGGTCGGGGTTGACGTTCAGCGCCTGGTTGGCAGGGATGGTCCAGGCCGTGGTCGTCCAGATGACGATGAAGGCTTCCTTGTCGAGCTTGTCCAGGCCGAATGCTGTGGCCAGTCTGGCCGGCTCGGCCGCGGGGAACATCACGTCCAGCGTCTGGCTTTGCTTGTCGGCGTATTCGATCTCGAACTCGGCCAGCGAGGAGGCGCAGTCAAAGCACCAGTACACGGGCTTGAGGCCGCGGTAGACAAAGCCACGCTCCATCACCTTCTTCAAGGCGCGCAGCTCGGCGGCCTCGTTGGCGTAGTTCATGGTCTTGTAGGGGTGATCCCAGTCGCCGAGCACGCCCAGGCGCTTGAAGTCCACCATCTGCTGCTCGATCTGCTCGGCGGCAAAGGCGCGGCTCTTGGCCTGCATCTCGTCGCGCGGCAGATTGCGGCCATGCAGCTTCTCGATGGCGTTCTCGATGGGCAGACCGTGGCAGTCCCAGCCCGGTGCGTAGAGCGCGTCGAAGCCTTCGAGCTGGCGGCTCTTGACGATCATGTCCTTGAGGATCTTGTTCACCGCATGGCCGATATGCAGCTTGCCGTTGGCGTAAGGAGGGCCATCGTGCAGGATGAACTTGGGTGCGCCGCTGCGGGCGTCACGCAGCTTCTTGTAGATGCCCTTGTCGTCCCATTCCTTGGCCCAGGCGGGCTCGCGCTTGGGCAGGTCGCCGCGCATGGGGAAGGGGGTGTCGGGCATGTTCAGCGTGGCGCGGTAGGCGGACGCTTCGGGCTTGTTGGACTTCGAATCAGACATGGGAAACCTTGAAAGCAATGCAATGCTCGGGCAGTTCTGCCTGGGCGTGAATGGTGAGGTGAGCGCCAGTGCGCTGCTGCGCCTGGGACGTGCGAGCAGCGAGCGTCAAATTCGGTCGCGCGTGGTCTGGCGACGAGTCTCTGTGTGCGACGAGGTATGGGACGGTATGTGGGCCGAGGCGAAAAACGCGCGCGCGTCATCGCAGTCCTTGGCGATGCCGACCGTCAGGGCATCGAGACTGTCATACTTCAGCTCGTCGTGCAGTTTGTGCAGAAGTTCCACGCGGATGATTTTACCGTAGGCACCTTCTCCACCCAGTTGGGCGGGCCAATCGAAACAGTGGGTCTCCAGCAGCACTCGCCCGCCGTTGATGTCGTTGGGGTCCAGCGAGGGGCGCACGCCGAGGTTGGCCACGCCCTGCAGCGGCTTGTCCGTCAGCCCATGCACCAGCACGGCAAAAATGCCGCTGGCGGCAGGCTTCCAGTGGTCGAAGCGCAGATTCAGCGTGCGAAAGCCGTCCTCGGCGCCGTCTATGGATTCGGCCAGCTTGCGGCCCAGCTTGCGACCGTGCACCACATGGCCGGAGATGCGATAGGGGTGGCCCAGCAGCTTGGCGGCCTGCTGCATGTCGCCGGCGGCCAGCGCCTCGCGCACGGCCGTGCTGGAGACGCGCAGGCCATGGACTTCATAGCTGTTCATGCGGGCCACATCAAAGCCCAGGGCCTGACCGGCGTTGTCCAGCATGGCGTAATCACCGGCGCGCCTGGCGCCAAAACGGAAGTCGTCGCCCACCAGCACGTACTTGGCACCCAGGCCCGAGATCAGCACATCCTGAATGAAATCTTCGGGGCTCTGGCTGGCCAGGGCCTGATTGAAGGGCAGGATCACGACCTGATCGACGCCGCAGACCTCGAGCTGGCTGAGCTTGTCGCGCAACGTGCCCACGCGTGCCGGGGCCAGCTCCGGCTTGCCCAGCTTTTGCGCGAAGTAGTCGCGCGGGTGCGGCTCGAAGGTCATGGCGCAGCTGGGGATGCCGCGCTGGGCTGCCTCGGCCTTGAGCAGGCCCAGCATGGCTTGATGTCCCCGGTGTACACCATCAAAATTGCCGATTGTCACAGCGCAGGCCGGGGCCAGGCCGGGATGATTGATACCGCGGAAAATCTTCATGGACTGCTTCGTTCTTTATAGCAACTGGCGCCGATGCATGCGACACAAGCCGTCAATTTGACATAGTTTCAGAGTATATTGCTTCAAATCAGGCAGCCGTGGAGGCTGCATGAGTGTGCCCAAAAGCGCCAAGACGCTTGTCCGTTTTCCGTGGTCTAGGTTTGACTGTATGGAGGCTGGTTGTGAAAGTCTTGAAGCTGACAGCCCAGGGGCTGCCGCAGTCCTGGGTAACGCTGGAGCAGGCGGCGCTGCATTACGCAGCACAAGAGGTGCGCTGGGAAGCCGGTGTCGAAATCGCCTGCTTTCGTGGTGGCCACAATGCGGTGACGGGCAAGCAGTCAGTCATTCACATCAACTCCATCATCGGCACCAAGGGCATGCCGAACATCAACCCGCACGAGTTGCTGCCGGGGCTGACGAACGGCAAGCTCTTTGCGCGTGACCGCTGTGTCTGTGCCTATTGCGGGCGGCAATTCCACGAGAGCGATCTCACTCGCGAGCACATTGTCCCCGTGAGCACCGGCGGGCAGCACAGCTGGATGAATCTGGTCACGGCCTGCCGCGCCTGCAACCACCGCAAGGGGGCCAGAACGCCGGAGCAGGCCCGCATGCCCCTGCTCTACACGCCCTACACGCCTACGCTGTGGGAGGATTTCATCCTGAGAAACCGCCGCATTCTGGCCGATCAGATGGAGTTTCTCGTGGCCCATGTGCCGCGTGGATCGCGCTGGCGCAGCTGAAAAGGCATGAAAAAAGCCCCGGGCTGGAACGCGCGGGGCTGTGAAGAGAGGACGCAGGCAGGAGATCAGGCGTTGGTGGCGACGGCTTTTTGCCAGGCCTCGTAGAGGTCTTCGCCCGTATCGCGCACGCGCTGGCCGATCAGGGCCATCTCGCGCTGGTCTTCAGGCTTGGCCAGTTCCACATAGCCGCGCGCGGCCGACAGGTCGTAGGGCTCGCCGTCTTCGTTGGAGTAGGCGAAGTAGACCTGCTTCACGCCGGCCAGCAGCATGGCCGTGTAGCACATGGAGCAGGGGTAGCCGCTGGCATACATGACGGCTCCCGACAGATCGGTGCTGCCCTGGGCCTTGGCCCCTATGCGCAGGGCCTGCATCTCGGCGTGGGCCGAAGGGTCGCAGAGCTCATCGACCTGGTTGACGGCGCGCGCCAGGATCTGGCCGTCCCTGACCAGCACGGCGCCGAAGGGCCAGGTCGCGGATTCGCGGCCCCTGACATTGCCCATGGCCAGGCGGATGGATTCAAGCAGGTATTTGCCGCTGTCGTTTTCGTTGTTCATAGAGTTGTTCTCCTTGGTAAGAATCAGCTGCCGCGGTAGGTATTGAAGAACCAGGGCGAGCACAGCATGGGCACGTGGTAGTGCTGGGCCGCGTCGAAGATGGAAAAGCGCACCAGCACTTCTTCCGACAGCGCCGTGGGCTCCTTGAAGTGCTCGCCCGTGTAAAAGCGTAGCTCGAAGTCCCCGGTGCGGGCCGCGGCGGCGGGCAGCATGGGGGCGTCGGTGCGGCCGTCGGCATTGGTGCGGGTGCTGCTCAGGCGCTGCGCCGGGGTCTGCGCCACGTCGTAGAGTTCCACCCGCATGCCGGCGATGGGACGTCCGTTGGTGAGGTTGAGTGCATGGGTGCTGATGCCTGCCATGGTGGTCTTTCGGTGGGTTGCGATAGAGCGGTGTCGGGGCCTCAGCTGCCGCGCGAATAGGTGTAGCTCCAGGGGCCGAACTGAATGGGCAGGTGGATGCGCTCTGCCGTGTTCACGATCTGGAAGCGCACCGGCACCTTGGACAGAAAGGCCGGGCGCGGCAGCCTGGCGCCCTTGGCCGCAAAGTACTCGTCCACGTGCAGCAGCATTTCGTAGCGGCCGCTGCGGTAGCTGTCGTCGATCAACAGCGGTTCTTCGGCGCGGCCGTTGGCATTCACGACAAAGCTGCGTATCGGAACATAGGTCTCGCCGTCGAAGCGAGAGAAGTCGATGCGCAAGCCCGTGGCTGCAGAACCATGGAAGGTGTCCACGGCATGCATGGTCAGGCGCGGGCTGACGCCATGCAGCACGATGGGGCCGGTGGCCTGGGCGGGCGCTACCGGGGCCTTGTCGGCGGCCAGTGCGCCGTGTGTGCCCGTCGTCAGGGTCGAGGCGCCGAGCGCCAGGCCCGAGAGTGCGAACTGCCGGCGCGACGGGGTTGATGTGGGTGTGGAATGCATGCGGGATGACTCCTTCAGGCGTTCTTGCGGCGCTGGATGCGGGCGACGAAGGCGATGGCGAGAACGGCTGCCAGGGCTTCCACGATGGCCACCAGGTACAGGCCCGGAGCGACCTTGCCGGTAGAGGCCTTGATCACGCCCATCAGATAAGGGGCGCCGAAGCCGGCCAGATTGGCCACCGAATTGATCAGCGCCACGCCCACGGCGGCTGCGCCGCCGCTGAGCAGCATATTGGGCATCTGCCAGAAGACGGGAATCGCACTCATGGTGCCCACCAGCGCCAGAACCATGGCCGTCAGCGCCACGATCACGGGGATGCTGTCCATGCCCATGGTGACGGCCAGGGCCAGCATGCCCGCGGCGCCCAGCAGGACCGAGCCCGCGAAGTGCCAGCGTACCTCGCCACGGTGGTCGGAATGGCGACCGTTGATGATCATGCCGGCCGCGCCGAGCAGATAGGCGGCACCGGCGATCCAGCCCACCTGCATGGGCGAGGTGAAGCCCGCTTCGCGAATCACGGTGGGAATCCAGAAGGTCAGCGTGGAGTTGGCGCACAGCAGGCAGAAGAACACCGCGATCAGCAGCCACACCATGGGGTTGCCGAACAGGGTGCGCCAGTCGCTGTGGCGTTCGCCCTGGGCCTTCTGGTCGATCTCGAGCTGCTGGCGCACGACGGCGCGGTCCGTATCGGTGAGCCATTTGGCTTGCTCGGGACGGTCGGTCATGTAGAAGTAGGCAAAGATGCCGGCCAGCACCGAGGGGATACCTTCGATGATGAACAGCCATTGCCAGCCGTGCATGCCGTGCGCGCCTGCCGCCCAGGTCATGATGCCGCCGGCCAGCGGGCCGCCGATGACGCCGGCGATGGCCGAGGCCGACATGAAGGTACCGAAGGCCTTGGCGCGGCGCTTGGACGGGTACCAGTAGGTCAGGTAGAGGATGATGCCGGGGTAGAAGCCGGCCTCGAACACGCCCATCAGAAAGCGCAGGACGTAGAACTGGGTCGGTGTGGTCACCCAGGCCTGGAGGATGCAGATCAGGCCCCAGCCTATGGTGATGCGCATCACCGTCTTCTTGGCGCCTATCTTCTGCAGCAGCATGTTGGACGGCACTTCGAACAGGAAGTAGCCGATGAAGAAGATGCCGGCGCCCAGGCCGTAGACGGCTTCGCTGAACTTCAGGTCGTCGAGCATCTGCAGCTTGGCGAAGCCGATGTTGACGCGGTCCAGCCAGGCCAGCACCCACAGCACGCCCAGAAAGGGCAGCAGGCGCCAGGAGATCTTGGAATAGGTGGCGTCGACCTGATCGACGGAAGCAGCGGTGCCGCTGATCGGCACATGATGAGCACTCATGGCAAGTCCTTGTCTCGGAAATTTGTTGTTGGGTTTGCGGACACTTGCATGGTCGCGACTTGTGGCGATATGCGAAACTAAGCGCCTGCTATGAGCCGCATAGCAAAATGCATATCTCTAGGGAAAACACGTGTCTCGCAGCGAAGAACCGTTCGATACCTATTTGCTGCGCGTGCTGTGCACCTTGATCAGCGAGAAAAGCGTGTCGCGCGCGGCAATACGTCTCAATCAGTCACAGCCGGCCATCAGCGCGGCGCTGCGGCGCTTGCGGGCCATCTTCAATGACCCGCTGCTGGTGCGGGACAAGAACCGCATGGTGCCGACGGCGCGTGCACTCCAGGCCGTGGAGCAGGCACGTGCGGCGCTGGGGCTGATCGACGGTCTGCTGAGCGTCGGCAAGGAGTTTGTGGCCGAGACCACCCAGCTGCGCTTCACCATCGCCATGCCTGACTATCTGGCGCCGCCCTTCATGGCGCGCGTGGTCCAGCTCATGCGTGCGCAGGCGCCGGGCGCGAGGCTGGTCCTGCTGCCGCTGGGCCAGAACTTCGACTACGAGCAGGCCCTGCAAAGCGGCGAGGTGGATATCGTCATCGGCAACTGGCCGAGTCCACCCGAGCATTTGCACATGTCCACGCTGCTCGAGGACGAGGTGGTCTGCCTGCTCGATGCAAAGCACCCGCTGGCGCAGCCGGGACGGCTCACGGCCGAGCACTATCTGCAGGCCGCGCATGTGGTGTTCACGCCTTACTCGCCCGATCAGCGCGGCGTGGTGGAGAGCAGTCTGGGCACCATGCGCGTGAGCCGTGACGGCCGCGTTCAATGCTCGCATTTCTCGATGGCGCCGGACCTGCTGGTAGGCACCGACCTGCTGCTGACCACCAGCCGCCATTTCGCGGCCTACCACGCCAGGCGGCTGCCGCTGGCCATGGTGCCTCTGCCCATGGGCAACCGCGTCATGCGCTTCTACCAGCTCTGGCATTCGTCCCGGCACCGGGATGCCTCCCACATCTGGCTGCGCGCCCTGCTGAATCAGGCCTCGCAGGTGCTGACGACATCGACGTAGCCGGCTGCTATACGGGCTATAACAAGCCAGCACTGTGAGACGGGAAACGCGCTTCCTACACTGGCCTCATGACCAGCACCACTACCTCCTCCATCCCCACGCTCGACGAGCTCAACACCATGACGCAGGCGGCCTTTGCGGCGGCGCTCGGCGAGGTTTTCGAATACGCCCCCTGGGTGGCCGAGGCGGCCGCACAGCAGCGCCCCTTCGCCAGCCTGGACGCACTGCACCAGGCCATGCTGGCCACCGTGCATGGCAGCCCGCGCGAGCAGGCCCTGCGCTTTCTCTGTGGCCACCCCGAGCTATCGGTCAGCGCCGTGCGCTCCGGCACGTTGACCGTTGACTCCCAGCAGGAGCAGCAAAGCGCGGGGCTGGGAGATCTGGCGCAGGAGCAGGGCGAGCGCCTGGCTGCGCTGAACCAGGCCTACCGCACGCGCCACGGCTTTCCCTTCATCGCCTGCGTGCGCCATTACACGCGTGTCGGCCTGTTCGCCGAGCTGGCCTCGCGCGCCGAGCGCGACACCGAGCAGGAGTTCGCCGAAGCCCTGCGCCAGATCGGCTTCATCAGCCGTCTGCGCCTGTCGCAACGCGTGGGTGCTGGCCGCCTGCAGGCCGCCTGAGCGCCCGCATCGCCGCCCAAGCCCCGCAATGCGGGGCTTTCCTGCGCTTGCGGTGTTTTCAGGCCGGTTGGCGCCGGATGTCGGAGAGCGTGACTCGTTTGCCGGGCCGCACGGATGGCGCTGGCACGGGGCGGCCTGCCTACTGCCGCAGTGGGAGTTCTCAACGCTGGCTGAAATCCCCGCATGCTTGTGATTGAATTCGGGTTTAGACCTCATTTCTCGTTTTCATGATCGTCAGAGATCGCCCGTCGGGCTTCAAGCTGCTGTGGATTGTCCGGGGCTCGGTGCTGCAACGCATCAAAGGCGTGCTCGCCGTCAATATCGTGCTGGCCATCATCGTCACCGTGGCGCATGGCACGCTCTTCCACACCAAGATTCCCATTACGCCGATTCCGTTCACCCTGATCGGTCTGCCGCTGGCGATTTTTCTGGGCTTTCGCAACAACACCGCGTATGCGCGCTACTGGGAGGGGCGCAAGCTCTGGGGCGAGATCGTGATCTATGCGCGCACGCTGGCGCGCCAGTGCCTGAGCCTGATTGAACTCGACCACCCCATAGACCCGCGCCAGCGGGCCAACGATGTACGGGTGCGCATGGTGCACCGGGCCGTGGCTTTTTCTCATGTGCTGCGGGCCCAGCTGCGCGGCCTCAAGGACGATGTGGCAGCCCAGCAGTGGCTGACCCATGCCGAGTGGCAGCGCCTGCAGCTGCTGCCGCTGAATCAGCGCACCGATGCGCTGATGCTGTCCATGGGCCAGGATCTGGGGCAGTGCGTGCGCGACAGGCGCATAGACCCCTGCCTGGCCGTGGAGCTGGACCGCACGCTCAACGGCTTCACGACGGCCGCAGCCTCCTGCGAGCGCATCCGCAACACGCCGATTCCGTTTTCCTACACCTTGCTGCTGCACCGTACGGCCCATCTGTACTGCTTTTTGCTCCCGTTCGGCCTGGTCGACATCACGGGCTTCATGACGCCGTTTGTCGTGGCCATCGTGGCCTATACCTTCTACGGCCTCGATGTGCTGGGTGACGAGCTGGAGGAGCCGTTCGGCATGGAAAGCAACGATCTGGCGCTGGACAGCATCTGCCGCAGCATCGAGATCAGCCTCAGTCAGTCGCTGGGCGACCCCCAGGTGCCGGCACCGCTCAAGCCGGTGGACTATCTGCTGACCTGAGACTCTCCGCCATGCAAAGCCCTGAACTCATCATTCAGGGCTTTGTTCTTGATGGCGCCTAGACTGTGGCGCGATCCTCGTCCACGGCCTTTTGCCAGGCCTGGTACAGGTCCTCGCCGGCATCGCGCACGCGGTGGCCGATGACGGGCAGTTCGCGCCGGCCTTCGGGGCGGGCCAGCTCCTCATAGCCGCGCGCGGCCGACAGGTCGTAGGGCTCGCCGTCTTCGTTGGAGTAGGCGAAGTAGACCTGCTTCACGCCGGCCAGCAGCATGGCGGTGTGACACATGGAGCAGGGGTAGCCGCTGGCATACATGACAGCGCCGGACAGATCCGTGCTGCCCAGGGCCTTGGCGGCAATGCGCAGTGCCTGCATCTCGGCGTGGGCCGTGGGATCGCACAGATCATCAACCTGGTTGACGGCGCGCGCCAGGATCTTGCCGTCACGCACCAGCACGGCACCGAAGGGCCAGGTCGCGGATTCGCGGCCCTTGACATTGCCCATGGCCAGGCGGATGGACTCCAGCAGATACTGTTCGCTGTCTTGCTTGCTCATGCATGTCTTCTTTGATTCTTGTGAATGGCGCAAGAATCATAGGAAGAGCGATAGGGCCCATAGTGCATGCAGGAAGCAAAACAGCACGCCGAAGCGTGCTGTTGACTTTTAGTTTTGGGTTGAATGCAGTTGCCGTGATTTTGATGAATGTTGATGCAGGCTTTCAGGCAAAGACGCCGGCGCTGTCCTGCATATGGGCCGATACCGTGCCCAGGTGGTGCAAGGTGTCGCCGCCCGTCATCTCCATTTGCGTCAGACGCTTGAAATAGTGGCTGCCCACATATTCGTCCGTCACACCGATGCCGCCATGCAGCTGCACGGCCTGCTGGCCCACATACCGCATGGACTGACCCAACTGCACCTTGGCGCGGGCGATGGCGACATGGCGCTCCTCGGCAGGCGCCACCAGCTTGAGCGTGCCGTAGTAGCTCATGGAGCGTGCCAGCTCCAGCTGCATCTTCATGTCGGCCACGCGGTGGCGCAGGGCCTGGAAGCTGGAGATCACCACGCCGAACTGCTTGCGCTGATTCATGTACTCGGTGGTGAGCTTGAGCGTCTGTTCCATCACGCCCACACCTTCGGCGCACAGCGCGGCATTGGCCACATCCTGCGCCAGGGTGAGGGCCGCCACGCCGTTGGTGGTGATCAGGGTGGCCGATGCGGCATGGCAGACCAGGTCGGCCGCGCGTCCTTCGTCCTGGGTGGCATAGGGTTTGCTGCTCACGCCCTCGCGGCCGTTCTCGACGAGGAAGAGCGCAATCTTGCCGTCGAGCTGGGCCGGCACGATGAAGGCGTCGGCCTGGTCGCCTGCAGGAACAATGTTTTTCCTAGCATCTACCGTATAGCCATCGCCGGATTTAGACGCCTTTGCCGCGCAAACATCAATCTGGTAGCGCGCCTTGCGCTCCTGCGATGCGAGCACCACCAGCTTTTCACCGCTGGCGATACGGGGCAGCCAGGCTTGCTTGACGGCCTCGTCACCAAACTGGCCGAGCAGGGCGGAGGCCACAAAAGCCTGGGTCAGCGGCTCCACCACCAGGCCGCGGCCCAGCTCCTCCATGACCACCATCACATCGACTGCACCCTGGCCCAGGCCGCCATATTGCTCGGGCACCGTGAGGGCCGTCAGGCCCAGCTCGGCCAGCTCGTTCCAGACCTCGCGCGAGAAACCGCCCTGCTTGGCAATGCTCTGGCGGCGCTCGAAGGTATAGCCCTTGTCCACCCAGCGGGCGACGGCATCGCGCAGTTGCTGCTGGTCGTCGGAAAAATCGAAATCCATATTTGTCTCCTGCCACCGGGCCGCGATTGGCGCGAAGCGCCAAACCAGCCCAGCGAAGCTCAATCTAGAGCCCCCTCCCGGAGGGGGCACGGGGGAGTAGTCCTGTTTCGCAAGGCGAAGACGGTTCCTGGCTAGCCAAGAACCGTCTGCGCGACGATGTTTCGCTGCACCTCGTTGGAGCCGCCATAGATGGTGGTCTTGCGCATATTGAAGTAGGTCGCGGCCAGCGGCGCATTGCCCAGCACGTCGCCAGGAAAATCGCCCTGGTAGCCGGCTTCCATGGCTTCCTGGATATAGGGCAGGGCATAAGGGCCGGCGGCCAGCATCATCAGCTCGGAGTAGCGTTGCTGAATCTCGCTGCCCTTGATCTTGAGCAGGCCGGCAATGTCCAGCGGGTTCTTGCCCGATTTCATGGCCGACAGCACGCGCAGCACCAGCATTTCCAGCGCGATCACATCGATCTCCAGCAGGGCGATCTGATCACGGAAGCGCTGGTCTTCCCACACGCCTTCGGTCTTGGCGATGCGCTTGAGGCGCTCCAGCTCGCGCTTGGCACGGTTCACATCCGCGATGTTCGTGCGCTCGTGGCTGAGCAGGTGCTTGGCATAGGTCCAGCCCTTGTTTTCCTCGCCGATCAGCTGGTCGGCAGGCACTTCCACATTGTCGAAAAAGACCTCGTTGACCTCGTGCGAGCCGTCCAGCAGCTTGATGGGGCGCACGGTCACGCCAGGCGACTTCATGTCGACCAGCAGGAAGCTGATGCCGGTCTGGGGCTTGCCCTCGTTGCTGGTGCGCACCAGGCAGAAGATCCACTCGCCGTACTGGCCCAGTGTCGTCCAGGTCTTCTGGCCGTTGACGATGTATTTGTCACCCACGCGCTCTGCGCGGGTCTTGACGCTGGCCAGGTCCGAACCCGAACCTGGTTCGGAATAGCCCTGGCTCCACCAGACTTCGCCACTGGCGATGCCGGGCAGAAAGCGCCGATGCTGCTCCGGTGTGCCATAGGCCATGATCACCGGCGCCACCATCACGGGGCCGAAGGGCACGATGCGCGGCGTGCCGGCGAGTGCGCATTCTTCCTCGAACAGATGCTTCTGTACGGCGCTCCAGCCGGGGCCACCGAATTCCTTGGGCCAGCCGTAGCCGAGCCAGCCTTTCTTGCCCAGAATCTTTGCCCAGCGCTGCATGTCGTCGCGCGTCAGGTGCAGATCGTTGCGCACCTTGTGCGCAATATCCTCGGGCAGATTTGCCCGCACCCAGCTGCGGATCTCTTCGCGAAAAGCCTGTTCTTCGGGGGTGAATGCCAAGTCCATGCGTTGTCTCCTGCAAATGCTGGAGATTTGTAGCACGCACGTTCTTTTTCTGGCTGTCCGGGTTGCGACAAATGGTGGGAAACCCCAGGGATGAGCATCCCCTGAGCAGGCTGCGCCTGCCTGCCTTCCCTTGCTTGGCGTGCGCCAGTTTGGGCATTGGCGGGTCGTTTGTAATGAAACAGGCCGCCAGCGCTTATTGGATAAACGCTGGCAGCTATCAGTTTCTGTCTGGATCTATTCAGCCTGGGCTGCAGGCGGTTCCACGCCCAGCGATTCGCACAGCATCTGCACGGTGGCGCGCAGCTGGGCGACTTCGGTTTCGAGCGCATCCACTCGCTGCTGCAGGGCCGATGCATTGCCGCCCGTGCTGGCGCTGCTGGTGCTTGCCAGGGCGTTGACATCCACCGGGCCGCAAAGCAGGTGGGCCCAGCGCTGTTCACGGGCACCGGGAGCGCGCGGCAGCTGCACGACCAGCGGACCGCCTTTTTCCTCGCTGCGTTCGCGCAGTTCGTCAAGAAAGGCTTCGACCGAGGAAATGTCGGCAAAGCGGTGCCAGCGCTCGGAGTTGATGCGCAGCTCGCCAGCGGTCTGAGGGCCGCGCAGCATCAGCAGGGACAGCAGTACGGCGGACTGGTCGGGTACGCCAATGCCGCGCGGGAAGTTGTGCTCCCAGCGCGTGGAGCGCACGCTGCTGATCTGCACCGAAAGGGTCTTGAGGCGCAGGCTGTCCAGTGCCTCCTGGGCTTCACCCTCGCTGACCTCCATCACCGGGTCGCGGCTGGACTTCTGGTTGCAGCCCGTGACCAGGCTGTTGAGCGTGAGCGGATAGCTGTCGGGCACGGTGCGGGCCTTTTCCATCAGCGTGGCCAGAACGCGGGCTTCGATGGCGCTCAAAGGGGTGTTGCGTGGGTCAAACGGCATGGGATCTCCTCGAAAGTCTTAGGGCAGCGCACAGGAACTGGTGCAAACCCGATAGGGTTTGTCCGTCAATGCGACAATCGCCGCCCATGAAAAACATCGTGATCCTCATCTCGGGCGGCGGCTCGAACATGGCTGCCATTGTGCGTGCATCCCAGCAGCAGAACTGGGCAAAGCAGTACAACGCCCGCGTAAGCGCCGTGGTGAGCAACAAGGCCGATGCCCAAGGTCTGGTGTTCGCGCGGGACAACGGCATCGCCACCGAGGTGCTGGATCACAGGCAGTTCGACAGCCGCGAGGCCTTTGATGCCGAGCTGGCGCAGGTCATCGACCGCCATGCGCCCGATCTGGTGGTGCTGGCCGGTTTCATGCGTATTCTCACGCCGGGCTTTGTTGCGCACTATGAGGGCCGGCTGATCAACATCCATCCCTCGCTGCTGCCGGCCTTCACCGGTCTGCACACCCATCAGCGTGCCATCGATGCGGGCTGCAAGTTTGCGGGCTGCACCGTGCATCGCGTGACGGCCGAGCTCGATGTGGGACCGATTCTGGAGCAGGCCGTGGTGCCCGTGCTGCAGGGGGACACCGCCGAGCTGCTCGCCGCGCGCGTGCTGGAGCAGGAGCACATCATCTATCCGCAGGCCGTGCTCAATCTGATCAAGGGCTGATTCAGATTTGCTTGATGAGCAACGAGTCTCAGCCGATCTGAGAGGCGGAGGTGCCAAGGCCTCTTCGCACTACTGCCCAGTGCCCAAATCCCGCGCCAACTCAGGCAAAGACAAGCCGTGTTGAAACTGGATTCGGTCATGGGCATGGCGATAGCTCACGACTGCAGATATGCACGGCATCTTCCTAGGACTCTCACTCGTCTAGGAGTTCAGCTGGAGTTATCTGAAACACATTGCTGATCAAGCAGATTTGATAGCTGCTATCGCTTTATAGCTAAGCAATTGGGTCTGTTTTTATGCTGTTTTTTGCAGCTCGGCAGGCAGGCGGCGAAAGCGTGGCTGCTCCACGCCGTCGATCACCACCGTCTCGTTGAACATGGCCGCGGGGCGCACCCACAGGCCATGCTCGCCATAGAGCGCGCGGTAAAGCGTCATGGGCTCCAGCGTCTCGCTGTGGCGCACGGTGGCTATGACTTCATAGCGCATGCCTTTGTAGTGTTCGTAGAGACCGGGCTCGGTGGTGATGAGTGCAGGCAGATCGTGGTCGGACATGATGCTTTAAAAAGATGAGCTGTCAGCGCTTGAAGGAAAAGGGCTGGAGCCTGTTTTTACTATGAATCGCTTGGAGCAGGCCGGCGTCATAGATTTCTGGTGCCAGCCAGGGCCAGGGCGAGAGTGGGACAATTGCGCCCATGCATCCCAAAGCCCTTCTCGACGCTTGCTCTGAACTCGTCAAGCGTGCCCTGACATTTGAACACCCGGCCGATGCCGTGGTGTCCCGCTTTTTCCGCGAAAACCGCTATCTGGGCCCGCGCGAGCGCGCCACCCTGGCTGAAACCGTCTACACCGTGCTGCGCAAGAAGCTGCTGTTCGAAGCACTCGCGCATTCGGGCAGCGGCGCACGCGAGCGGCGGCTGGCCATTCTGGGCTTTGCCGCCGTGCTGCGCGAGCAGGCCAAGAAGGAAGGCAAGGTCAAGAACAAGGACGGCCAGGACAGTGAGACCTTTATCAAGGCCGCGCTGACGCCCCAGGAACTCAAGTGGCTGGCTGCCTGCGACGGCGTCAAGCCTGAAGAGCTGATGGAGGCGCACCGCCACAATCTGCCCGAATGGCTGGTCGAGCCGCTCAAGGCCCAGCTGGGCGATGAGTTCTGGACACTGGCTGCCAGCATGGAGCAGGCCGCTGCGCTGGATCTGCGCGTCAACACGCTCAACGACAAGCGCTCCGATCTGCGCAAGGAACTGGAAAAGGCCGGCATCAAGGCCGAGCCCACTCCGTTCTCGCCCATCGGTCTGCGTGTGGACGGCAAGCCCGCCCTGGCCAAGCTCGATGCCTTCAACCGCG
This sequence comes from Comamonas testosteroni TK102, assembly GCF_000739375.1. NCBI lineage: Bacteria > Pseudomonadati > Pseudomonadota > Betaproteobacteria > Burkholderiales > Comamonadaceae > Comamonas > Comamonas testosteroni. Next base: position 1,077,635 of record NZ_CP006704.1, read on the forward strand.
GTGCCATCGAGGTGCAGGACGAAGGCTCGCAGCTGCTGGCCCTGATGCTGGATGCCAAGCGCGGCGAAATGGTGGTGGACTTTTGCGCTGGTGCCGGCGGCAAGACCCTGGCCATTGGCGCGGCCATGCGCAATACCGGTCGTCTGTATGCCTTCGACGTCTCGGGCCATCGCCTCGATGCGCTCAAGCCGCGTCTGGCGCGCTCGGGTCTGTCCAATGTGCACCCTGCCGCGATTGCCCACGAGCGCGACGAGCGCGTCAAGCGCCTGGCCGGCAAGATCGACCGCGTGCTGGTCGATGCTCCCTGCTCGGGCCTGGGTACGCTGCGCCGCAACCCCGACCTCAAGTGGCGCCAGAGCGTCAAGGCCGTGCAGGAGCTGACGCAGAAACAGGCAGCCATCCTCGAAAGCAGCGCCCGTTTGGTCAAGGCCGGCGGCCGCCTGATCTATGCCACCTGCTCCATCCTGCCGCAGGAGAACGAAGCCATTGCCGAAGCCTTTAGCGCCGCTCACCCAGAGTTTGTTCCGCTGGACGCGGGCGAGGTGCTGGAGCAGCTCAAGATTGCCGACGGCGACAAGCTCTGCAGCGGCGGCGACGAAGGTAGGCGCTATCTGCGCCTGTGGCCGCACCAGCACGAGACTGACGGATTTTTCGCCGCTGTTTGGGTGAAAAAGGCGTAACTTCGGTGCAAATCCGGTATCTGCTGCCGGGAAATCGGCAGCAGATCGGTCGGCGTCTCGCCTAAAATGGCACGACCGTTCTTATCGGGTGAGCGCGGTTTTTTGCCAAAGGCTTTGTTATTTATGTCGCTGGATATAGCCTCTATCGGGAATGCCGTCGTGGACTGGATGGCCAATGGCCTGTGGGATCTGTCGTGGTGGCAGCTGCTGCTCTACACCCTGATCACCACCCATTTCACGATTGCGGGTGTCACGATCTTTCTGCACCGCAGCCAGGCGCACCGGGCGCTGGATCTGGGGCCTGTTCCCTCGCATTTCTTCCGCTTCTGGCTCTGGCTGGGCACGGGCATGGTGACCAAGGAGTGGGTGGCCATCCACCGCAAGCACCACGCCAAGTGCGAGACCGCAGATGACCCGCACAGCCCGCAGACGCGCGGTCTGGCCAAGGTGATGCGCGAAGGTGCCGAACTCTACCGAGCCGAGGCCAGGAACGAGGAAACGCTCAGGAAATACGGTCACGGCACGCCTGACGACTGGATGGAGCGCAATATCTATCGCCATTCGGTGATGGGCCCTTCGCTGATGCTCATCCTCAATGTGGCGCTGTTCGGCGCGATCGGCCTGTCGATCTGGGCCGTACAGATGGTCTGGATTCCATTCTGGGCGGCGGGCGTGGTCAACGGTGTGGGGCATTTCTGGGGCTATCGCAACTATGAGGCGACGGATGCCTCCACCAATCTGGTGCCCTGGGGCATCATCATCGGCGGCGAAGAGCTGCACAACAACCACCATACCTTCCCCACTTCGGCCAAGTTCTCCGTCAAGCCCTACGAGTTCGATATCGGCTGGGTCTATATCAGCCTCATGCAGAAGCTGGGCTGGGCCAAGGTCAAGAAGACCCTGCCGCGCCTGCGCATGGGTGCCGTCAAGCCCGTGGCTGACGAGCTGACGCTGGAAGCCATCATTGCCAATCGCTACGAGGTCATGGCCCGTTATGCGCGCGGCGTGCGTACGGCGGTTCAGCATGAGCTGGATCTGCTCAAGCAGCGGCAGGCGCAGAAGTCGGATGTTTCGTTGCTCAAGGGCGTGCAGCGCTGGCTGCACCGCGATGCCGACAAGGTGCCCGAGCGTGCCCAGGGCCAGTTGGCGCAGGCGCGTGCTGCGCACCCGGTGATTGACCAGATGCTGGTCATGCGCGAAGAGCTGCGTCAGCTGTGGCTCAATACCAGCCTGAGCCGCGAGCAGCTGACCGGCCAGTTGCAGGCCTGGTGCCAGCGCGCCGAAGCCAGCGGCATTGCGGCACTCAAGGACTTTTCCGTCAAGCTGCGCGCTGCCCACGTCTGAGGCCGAGCTTGCCAAGCTGCTGCCAGATTCTGGCAAGCGCGAAGCTCAGGCCTTTTCCCTCTTCAAGCCGCCTGGCTGCCCTGTTCGGGTGGGGGCGGCTTTGCTGTGTCCGTGCCGCCGGATATTGAATCCAGGCCGCGCCCGCCGGCGCGCTCAGCTGCACCCAGGTGCGGCTGGGGCAACGCCAGCTTTGCCCGGTTTGCAGCACCATGAGCTGGCCGAAGTGATTGTCGGTAAAGCTCAGCGGCCCGATGGCCAGACGCAGCGGCCCTTGCTGGCAGAACAGTTCGCTGCCTGGCTCAAACAGCAGCGATGCGGCTTGGCCGCTGTTGAGGCTATGTGTTTTCGGGGGCAGGTCCGGCTGTGACATGGTGGCTAGAGGTCTGTGATTCAGACCCTCAAGCGTAGGCAAGCACGGCTTGGCAGAACAGGCACAGCAACCGTAATGTGCAGGCGTAGCAGCGCGGATTCCGGTGTATCTGTTCTGCTGTGTTTGCTGACAATCTGTATCTGTTGCAGAACAGGGCTTGCTGGCATGATGCCTGCCCGGCCCTGCGTTTTTGTCATCATGCTGACTTCCTCCCCCTCCGAACCACAGCCTGTCGATGATGCGGCAAGCGATGTGCTGCTGCCGCTATATCAACGGCTGGCAGCGCACTACAGTGCAGCCATAGAGCTGGGGAGCCTGAAGCCCGGGGAGCGCATGCCGTCGGTGCGCGAACTGATGGCGCGGCATGACATCAGTCTCTCGACGGCCTTGCAGGTGCTGCGCTTTCTGGAAGCGCAGGGCTGTCTGGAGGCCAGGCCCCGTGTGGGCTACTTTGTGTGCGCGACGAGAGCGGCCGATATCCCTCTGACCAGCGAGCCGGACCTGAGCCAGCCGCTGGCTCCGGGCGCACATGCGCATTTTGTGGGCATCAACGAGCATATTTCGCTGTTGCTCGAGCGCGGCCGCCAGGCCGAGGTATATATGGACATCGGCGGCTGCACGCCGCCTGCTTCCTTGTTCGATCATCACTATCTGAACAAGACTGTCACCAGGCTGCTGCGCGAGCATCCGACCCTGCTCTCGCAGGGGCGCTCACTGCTGGCCAATCAGGGCAATCACCCGCTGTTTCAGCAGACCATGGCCCGACGGGCGCTGGCCTCCGGTATCCGTGTGGCGCCTGCCGATGTGCTGGCAACCACCGGCAATTCCGAAGCGGTGAGCCTGGCGCTGGCTGCCGTCGCATCCCCCGGGGATATGGTGGCCGTCGAGTCGCCAACCTATTACGGCCTGCTGCAGGTGGTGGAGTCCCTGCAGCTGAAAACGCTGGAGATTCCCTGCAGCCCACGCTCCGGCATGTCCATCGAGGCGCTGGAGCTGGCCTTTCAGACCCAGCCGCGCCTGAAGGCCGTGGTGGTGGTGCCGGATCTGCAGATGCCCCTGGGCGCGCGCATGCCGGATGAGAAAAAGGCCAGACTCGTGGCCCTGTGCGCGTCCCATGGGGCGGCGCTGATCGAGGACGACTCCTACGGCCTGTTTGTCGAAGGGCCGCCGGTGAAGCCGCTCAAGGCCTGGGACAGTGTCTGCGGGCATGTGATCTATTGCCAGGCCTTCAACAAAAGTCTGGCGCCGGGCCTGCGCCAGGGCTGGATGAATGGCGGCCAATGGCATGGCCGCATCCAGATGCTGAAATTTGCGCAAAGCCGCAATACCCAGACGTTGGGGCAACTGGTCGTGGCCGAGGTGCTGGGCTCACCCACCCATCAGCGCAGCCTGGAAAAGCTCAGGCAGCAGCTCAAGCGACAGCGCGAGGCCATGGCCAGACTGGTGGCGCGCCATTTTCCGCTGGGCACGCGAATGAGTCTTCCAAGCGGCGGCCTGTGTCTGTGGCTGGAGTTCCCCGGGCAGATGTCCACCTCGGACTTGTTCACGGCAGCATTGGCGCGCGGCATACGCATTGCGCCGGGCAGCATGTTCTCCAACTCCGGCAGGTATGAGCACTGCATGCGGCTGGCCTGCACCCATCCGGTCAACGAACTCATGGACAGGGCGATGCAGGATCTGGGCGCTATGGCCTGCCGGCAGCTGGGGCAGAATCCGCGCAGCTAGCGCTGGCCGGGGTCCTTTATTTCGTCGGCTGACCGGCCATGCACTTGCTCAGGAACTCACGGGCCTTGCCGCCTTCCTTGTAGAAGGTGCTGATCACTTCCTTGCCTTCCATGGAGACCTTGAAACGGGCTTCCTCCTCTTCACCCAGCTCCTTGACCAGTGCTTCGGGGCCGCCCAGCGCGTAGACGATGGCTCCCCATTTGCCATTGGACGTGGTGTAGTTGATGGCACCAACCTCCTGGGGCCGGTCCTGGTTCTGGGTCAGAGTGGTTCTGATCTTGCGCGGGCTGGCGGGCTGGGGAATGTCCATGCCCAGAAAGGTCAGCAGGGCACCGTCGTGCTTGGCCGTGGGGCCGGAAAGCTGAACGGCACCGGACATGCTGCCAAAAATCGCCGCACATCCAAGACCCGAGCGCGGGTTTTTCTCGTCATGCGAGAACATCCAGTAGCCCTTGCGCAGCTTCTGGTACTGCGGGTCTTGTGCAATTCTCTGTCCTTCCTTGATCAGCTCCTGGCCTTCGCGCAGCAGCTCCAGCTGGCCGCGTGCCAAGCTACCCAGGGCATCGGCGGGCGATGGTTCGGCGCGTTGGGTGGCGGCGGGTGCGGAGCTGAACTGCTCGCACACGGGCACGGAGGCCAGACCCGGTGAGCCGCCTGTCATGCCGACCTGGCGCTGGCCGGGGCCGGGTCCCGTGGGGCAGATGAAGGTCTGGCCGAAGACGGCTGGCGACACGGCAAGCGAGAAAAGCAATGTGCTCAGCGTCTTGTGATTCATGTGATCCATCCCTGTTCGTTGCAAAGTGCCCAGTATAGGGAGGCTCGCCGCCTCAGCTCTTGCGCTGCGACAGGCGTCACTAAGGCATAAAAAAACCGCCTGCACTTGCGTGAGGCGGTTTTTCAGGAAACAGGCCGAATTACTTCAGCTTGGTTTCCTTGTACTCGACGTGCTTGCGAGCCTTGGGGTCGAACTTGATGATCGACATCTTTTCAGGCATCGTCTTCTTGTTCTTGGTCGTTGTGTAGAAGTGACCGGTACCAGCAGTGGAAGCCAGCTTGATCTTTTCGCGTCCGCCTTTAGCAGCCATGGTGTTTCTCCTTCAGGAAATTAAGCTTGGCCACGAGCGCGCATGTCTGCGAGCACGGAGTCGATACCGTTCTTGTCGATCAGGCGCAGAGCAGCGCTGGAAACGCGCAGGCGCACCCAACGGTTTTCGCTCTCCACCCAGAAGCGGCGGTATTGCAGGTTGGGGAGGAAACGACGCTTGGTCTTGTTGTTGGCGTGGGAAACATTGTTGCCCACCATGGGCTTCTTGCCCGTAACTTCACATACGCGTGCCATTGGGACACTCCGATAGTTGAATCGGCCGCCGGCTCTGGAATCCTGCAGGAGCAGGAGGTGCCGACAACCTCACCTCGCCAGTTTGTAATGGGTGGCGGTAGCCCGATTGCGGAAGTCCCGAAGCACGCTAAAGCGCGAACCTGGAATTCAGCAAAGTCTGCGATTATAGCGTTCTCGCAAAAAAGCCCCTGGTGCCGGCCAAAACTGGCCAAACCCAAGGGCTTTTGCGCCGAACATGCGCTAACAGCCGCTCAGACGCCGAAGCGGTCTGGCGTCATCAGGACTCCTGTTCCAGGAAGCGCTGGGCGTCCAGGGCCGCCATGCAGCCGGTGCCGGCGCTGGTGATGGCCTGGCGGTAGACATGATCCTGGCAGTCGCCAGCGGCGAACACGCCGGGCACGCTGGTCTGGGTGGCAAAGCCCTTGAGGCCGCCCTGGGTGACGATGTAGCCGTTTTCCAACTCCAGCTGACCCTGGAAGATGTCGGTGTTGGGGTGGTGGCCGATGGCGATGAAGGCGCCTTGCAGCTTGACCTCTTCTGTGTGGCCGTCCTGGGTGCTCTTGATGCGGATGCCGGTCACGCCGCTCTGGTCGCCCAGCACTTCATCCAGGGTGAAGTGGGTCTTGAGCTCGATCTTGCCTTCCTTGACCTTGTCCATCAGCTTGTCTACGAGGATGGGCTCGGCCTTGAACTTGTCGCGGCGGTGCACCAGGGTGACCTTGCTGGCGATATTGGACAGATACAGGGCTTCCTCCACAGCCGTGTTGCCGCCGCCGATCACGCAGACGGGCTGCTCGCGGTAGAAGAAGCCGTCGCAGGTGGCGCAGGCGGAGACACCGCGGCCCATGAAGGCCTCCTCGGAAGGCAGGCCCAGGTACTTGGCCGATGCGCCGGTGGCGATGATCAGCGAGTCGCAGGTGTAGACGCCGCTGTCGCCGGTCAGGGTGAAGGGACGCTTGGAGAAGTCGACCTGGTTGATGTGGTCGAAAACGATTTCGGTCTTGAAGCGCTCGGCATGTTCCTGAAACCGCTGCATCAGCTCGGGGCCCTGCACGCCCATGACGTCGGCAGGCCAGTTGTCCACTTCGGTGGTGGTCATCAGCTGGCCGCCCTGGGCCATGCCGGTGATCAGCAGAGGCTTGAGATTGGCACGGGCGGCGTAGACGGCGGCGGTGTAGCCGGCAGGGCCGGAGCCCAGGATGAGAACTTGTGCGTGTTTGGTAGAGGACATGGAGCGGAACTCTGGAAAAAGCAGGCCGACAACCGGCGCGCGGTCATGAAAACATTGGAAAGATGTGGGAGTATCGCTCCGGATCAAGGTCTGCGCGTGCAGCGGTTTTTAATCACCGGAATTGTTAAAAATGATAGTGATGAAGCGAATCTGGCTGCCGTATGGCTGTTTTGTTGCATGTGCTTGCATTACGCTGAGCGATCGTCTTGGCCGAATGTACCGCTTGGATAAGGGCCTAAGGTAAGCTTGCGCCTGCGTATGACATATACATTGAACGCTTCGAACGCGTCTTCTTCCAGCAAATCAAAATCCCGCGCTGCAGCTCCGCGCTATGGAGTGATTCGCTTCAGCCAGGAGGTTTTGCTGTTGATCGGCCTGCTGGCACTGGTGTTCTGGCTCATGGCCATGTTCACCTACTCGCCGCAAGACGCAGCCTGGTCCACCTCGGGCGCCGGACAGAGGCCGTTTGTGCATAACTGGATGGGCCGTGTGGGCGCCTGGCTGGCTGATGCCTGCTACTTCGGCTTCGGCATGTCCATCTGGTGGCTGGTGCTGGCCGCCGTGCAGACCTGGGTGACATCGCTGGTGCGCTGGATGCGTGGCGGGGTGAACAAGGATGGCAGTCCTCTGGCGCTGATGCCGCTGTGGCGTCGCCGCTTTCTGTTCTGGGGCGGTCTGGCCATTTTGATGATTGCCAGCTGCGCGCTGGAATGGACGCGCCTGTACCGTTTCGAGAATCTGCTGCCTGGCCCCGCTGGCGGTGTGTTCGGTTACATGATGGGCTTCAACGCCCTCAAGTGGCTGGGCTTTGCCGGCTCGGGCCTGATCGGCATCTGCCTGTTCGTGCTGGGCGCCGCCATGGTGTTCGGCTTTTCCTGGGGCAAGCTGGCCGAGGGCCTGGGCGCGCGCCTGGACGGCATGGTGCAGTTCGGGCGTGAGCGCCGAGAAATTGCCAAGGATGTCTCGGTGGGCAAGAAAGCCGCTCGTGAGCGCGAGGAAGTGGTGTTTGACCGAACCGAGGGCGCGATCACGGCACCGGTGCACCAGCCTGTGCAGATCATCGAGCCCGTGCTGCAGGAGGCCAGCCAGCCCAGCGCCCGGGTGGTCAAGGAGCGCCAGAAGCCGCTGTTCACCGATCATCTCGACAGCAAGCTGCCTCAGGTGGACCTGCTGGATCAGGCCCAGCAGCGCCAGGAGCTGGTGTCTGCCGAGACGCTGGAGATGACCAGCCGGCTGATTGAAAAGCGCCTCAAGGACTTTGGCGTGGAAGTGCGTGTGGTTGCGGCCATGCCCGGCCCTGTGATCACGCGCTACGAGATCGAACCCGCCACGGGCGTCAAGGGCTCGCAGATCGTCAATCTGGCCAAGGATCTGGCGCGTTCGCTGTCCCTGGTGTCGATCCGCGTGATCGAGACCATTCCCGGCAAGAACTTCATGGCGCTGGAGCTGCCCAATGCCAAGCGCCAATCGATCCGTTTGTCCGAGGTGCTGGGCTCGCAGGTCTATCACGACGCCAAGAGTCTGCTGACCATGGGCCTGGGCAAGGACATCGTGGGCAACTCCGTGGTCGCCGATCTGGCCAAGATGCCCCACGTGCTGGTCGCCGGCACGACCGGCTCGGGCAAGTCCGTGGGTATCAACGCCATGATTCTGTCCCTGCTCTACAAGGCAGAGGCGCGCGATGTGCGTCTGCTCATGATCGACCCCAAGATGCTTGAAATGTCGGTCTATGAAGGCATTCCCCATTTGCTGTGCCCCGTGGTCACCGACATGAAGCAGGCGGCCAACGGTCTGAACTGGTGCGTGGCCGAGATGGAGCGCCGCTACAAGCTCATGAGCAAGCTCGGCGTGCGCAATCTGGCCGGCTACAACAGCAAGATCGACGAGGCCAAGGCGCGCGAGGAGTCGATTCCCAATCCCTTCAGCCTGACGCCCGAGGAGCCCGAGCCGCTGCAGCGCCTGCCGCACATCGTCATCGTGATCGACGAGCTGGCCGATCTGATGATGGTGGTGGGCAAGAAGATCGAAGAACTCATCGCCCGCCTTGCGCAAAAGGCGCGTGCGGCCGGCATTCATCTGATTCTTGCGACCCAGCGCCCGAGCGTGGACGTGATCACCGGCCTGATCAAGGCCAATATTCCGACGCGTATTGCCTTCCAGGTCTCCAGCAAGATCGACAGCCGCACCGTGCTGGACCAGATGGGGGCCGAAACCTTGCTGGGCATGGGCGACATGCTCTACATGGCCAGCGGCACCGGCCTGCCGATTCGCGTGCATGGCGCTTTTGTCTCCGACGACGAGGTGCACCGTGTGGTCAGCTATCTCAAGGAGCAGGGCGATCCCGACTACATCGAAGGCATCCTGGAAGGCGGCTCTGTCGACGGCGAGGGGGGCGATGACGATGGGGAGGGCGGCGGCGAAAAGGACGAGCTGTACGATCAGGCTGTCGAAATCGTGCTGAAGGACCGCAAGGCCAGCATTTCCTATGTTCAGCGCAAACTGCGCATCGGCTACAACCGCTCGGCCAATCTGCTCGAGCAGATGGAAAAGGCCGGCCTGGTCAGCTCGCTCACATCCAGTGGGCAGCGCGATGTTCTAGTTCCGGCTCGCAGCGAGTGAGCCGTGCACAAGAAGGAGAGTCATGAAACGTCTTTTGACTGCAATTTTGATAGTTGGCAGCGCAAGTGCTGCAATGGCTGATGGTCTGAAAAGCCTTGAGTCCTTCATGAAGAATGCCCAGGCGGGCAAGGCCGACTTCACCCAGTCCGTGACCTCGCCCCCCAAGTCCGGGCAGGAGGCGCGTACCAAGGTGTCCAGCGGCAGCTTCGAATTCCAGCGGCCCGGCAAGTTCCGCTTCAACTACACCAAGCCTTTCGAGCAGCTCATCGTGGCCGACGGCAAGACGCTGTGGCTGTACGATGCCGACCTGAACCAGGTGACGGAGCGTGCCCAGGCCCAGGTGCTGGGCAGCACACCGGCGGCCATCCTGACCTCTGCCACCGATCTCAAGGCCTTGAAGGCCGATTTCGAGCTGGGCAACCAGCCTGATGCCGATGGTCTGGAATGGGTGCTGGCCAGTCCCAGGCAGAAAGGCGGTCAGCTCAAGAGTGTGCGCATAGGCTTCACACCCGAAGGCAAGCTGGCAGCGCTGGATATCGAGGACAGCTTTGGCCAGCGCTCGCTGATGCAGTTCAAGGGCCTGCAAACCCAGGCTTCCCTGCCGGCATCGACCTTCCACTTCACGGTGCCCAAGGGGGCCGACGTGCTCAAGCAGTAGAAGCGCGGCATGCATCGGCAAAAAGGCCTGCGGATGGTGTTCGCAGGCCTTTTTTATGTGAAACAAGGGTCAATCCCTTGTGAGTGAAGCACGGATAGCTATGCTTTTGGAAGCGATCCGCCAGCTTGAGATCAGGCTCGCGTGGCGTTTGCGGCAGCCCGCTTGTTGCCGAGGGCGAAATCCAGCAGGCCTGCCAGCACCAGCACGCAGACCACCGGGGTGACCCAGCCCATGCCCAGGGCGGCACCGGGCAGCATGTCCAGCCAGGCGGGCACCAGGAAGTCGAGCTTGGCAGCCCTGGCGGCATCAAACAGGCCGAAGACCAGGGAGGTGCTCATCACGGGGATGTAGACGAGCGCCGGCTGGTTCCAGCGGTGCAGCAGGCTCAGGGCGATCAGGGCGATGGCCACGGGATACAGGCCCACGAGCACAGGCACGGCCACGGCAATCAGCTGGGCCAGGCCCTGGTTGGCCACGGCAGTGCTGAAGATCGACAGGCCGATGACCATGGTGCGATAGGAGATGCCGGTCAGCTCGCTGAAGAAGCTGCTGCAGGCCGTGATCAGGCCCACGCCGGTGGTCAGGCAGGCCAGCATGATGACGGTGGCCAGCAGCCACAGACCTGCGGGGCCGAAGGTCTGCTGCACAAAGGCCGTGAGAATCTGCACGCCGGTGGAGGCGTTGGCGGCCAGCTGGCTGTTGGTGGCGCCCAGATACATCAGCGAGACATAGACCAGACCCAGGCAGGTCGCGGCAATGATCCCGGCATAGATGCAGTAGCGCGTATGAAGCCTGCTGTCGCTCACGCCGGCGGCCTTGATCGCGTTGACGATGACGATGCCGAAGATCAGCGAGGCCAGCGCGTCCATGGTCTGATAGCCCTGCAGAAAGCCTTCGGAGAAGGCGGCTGCCTGCGAGGCATAGGCCTCGGTGCTGACGCTGTAGCCATCCACGGGGGCCAGCACGGCAGAGCCGCCGAGCACGGCCAGCGCCAGGATCAGCACGGGCGTGATGATCTTGCCCACGTTGTCCATGAGCTTGCCGGGGAACAGCGACAGCAGCGCCACGGCCACGAAATAGGCGATGGTGAAGGCCAGCAGCATGGCGGGCGTGTTTCCGACGAAGGGGGCCAGGCCCATTTCGAAGGACACGGTGGCCGTGCGTGGCGTCGCAAACAGAGGGCCTATGGTCAGATAGATGGCCACGGCCAGCACCAGGCCGGCAATGCGGCCTATGGGGCTGGTCAGGGTGTCCAGACCGCCGCCCACGCGGGCCAGGGCGATCACCCCGAGCAGGGGCAGACCGACGCCGGTCAGCAGAAAGCCGGTCGAGGCTCCGAGCAGGTTTTCACCGGCGGCCAGGCCCACCATGGGAGGGAAGATGATGTTGCCTGCCCCGAGGAACAGGGCAAAGGTCATGAAACCAAGGGCAAAAATGTCCCAGGTCTTGAGTTTTTTCATACGCGTAGGCTCAGGCGTGCAGCGCTGGCACGCCCTGGAGCAGTGTGGAACCAAGGAAAGTTTGCGGATGCTTTCGATTGATTTCTGGCTGATGGCGGTAGCCCTATCAGGCACAGGCATTGCGCGGCGCAGATGAGGCGGCCCGCAATGAATCTAAACGCGCTGCCGGGCCTGGCTGGCCTGGTTTTTGGCAGGCCGGATGGGGGCAGTACCTCCATGGGGCGAGGGGTGGCCTCGTTAATGGAGAGATTGAATCCGTTAAAACGCTATTTTGTCCTATGAAAAATTCTGATAGGAGTGCTGGGGTTAAGCGCTATCGATGGTGGCTGCAATCCAGTGCGTAAAACAGTCCCGACCCATTTGGCTGCACGGGCGGCCGTAGCGTTGGATACTTGAGGGGCCATGGTTACGCACAACAACTCCTCATCTTCGGCCATTCCCCATCAGCCCCTGGCCGAGCGCCTGCGGCCGCGCACGCTGGCCGAAGTCATTGGCCAGCAGCATGTGCTGGGAGAGGGCATGCCGCTGCGTCTGGCCTTCGAGTCGGGCCGCCCGCACAGCTGCATACTCTGGGGGCCGCCCGGCGTGGGCAAGACCACGATTGCCCGGCTCATGGCCGATGCCTTTGATGCACAGTTCATTTCCATCAGCGCCGTACTGGGTGGCGTCAAGGACATCCGCGAGGCCGTGGAGCAGGCGCAGGCCGCGCGAAGCGGCCTGCTGCAGCAGCGCACCATCGTGTTCGTGGACGAGGTGCACCGCTTCAACAAAAGCCAGCAGGACGCTTTTCTGCCCCATGTGGAAAGCGGACTGTTCACCTTCATCGGTGCGACCACGGAGAACCCGTCGTTCGAGGTCAACTCGGCCCTGCTGTCGCGGGCAGCTGTCTATGTGCTGCAAAGTCTGACGACCGACGATCTGAAGCAGATTGTGGCCAAAGCCCAGGTCATCAAGGCGGTTCCCACTATCGAAGATGAAGCGCTGGATCGCTTGATTGCCTACGCTGACGGCGATGCACGCCGCTTGCTGAACACGCTGGAGACCCTGTCCATCACGGCCGAGCAGGCGGGGGTGGAAAGCATTACCGATGGCTGGCTGCTCAAGGTGCTGGGCGAGCGCATGCGCCGCTATGACAAGGGGGGCGAGCAGTTCTACGACACCATCAGCGCGCTGCACAAATCCGTGCGCGGCTCGGACCCCGATGCGGCGCTGTACTGGTTTTGCCGCATGCTGGACGGCGGGGCCGATCCGCGCTATCTGGCGCGCCGCATCGTGCGCATGGCCTGGGAAGACATCGGACTTGCCGACCCGCGCGCCATGCAGATGTGCAACGATGCCGCTGCGACCTATGAACGCCTGGGCAGCCCCGAGGGTGAACTGGCCCTGGCCCAGGCCGTGATCTACCTGGCTGTGGCGCCCAAGAGCAATGCCGGCTATATGGCCTACAACAAGGCCAAGGCCTTTGTGAAGGGCGACACCACAAGGCCTGTACCGCTGCATCTGCGCAACGCCCCAACCAAGCTGATGAAGCAGCTGGACTACGGTCGGGATTACCGCTATGCCCACAGCGAGGAGGGCGGCTTTGCGGCGGGAGAGCGCTATCTGCCTGAAGGAATGGAAGACCCCGGCTTCTACCAGCCCGTGGCGCGGGGGCTGGAAATCAAGATCGGCCAGAAGCTGGCAGAGCTCAAGGCGCTCAACGACGCCGCTCGCGCGGCAGATGATGAGCAGGCGGGCTTGTAAAGCGCGAGTTGCCCAGGTGTTGCACAACTGGCACTGGTTGAATGCTGCATTTTTTGCGGCGTTTCTAGGGTTTTTCGCTAGTTCGGGTGGCAAGTCGTGACTAAGTGCCTGTATTTATTGGGCTTGTGCTATCGATGAAATTATTGCGTTGCAGCATTTTGGGCCTGCGCACGGGAAACCCCGGCCCTGAGTCCTGAAAACAGCTCCCTAGAATCGATTCACTCTTTTGCGACAAGCAGCCCACAAAGCGGCGGACTGCAGAAGAGGAACCTTGGCATCGCTGGCTCCGTCGTTCGGGATGAGAGGCTCGCAGTGTCTCCGTCTTGGATCGAGGGAAGGGGAGCGCGCTTATGGATATCTTGCTGCAGCAGATCATCAATGGTCTGGTGTTAGGCAGCATGTACGCCTTGATAGCCCTGGGCTACACCATGGTGTACGGCATCATTCAGCTGATCAACTTCGCGCATGGCGAGGTGCTGATGGTAGGGGCTTTGACCAGCTGGAGCTGCATCGGCCTGATGCAGGAGGCAATGCCTTATCTGCCGGGCTGGCTCATGCTTTTGATCGCCGCCATCATCGCCTGCGTAGTGGCCGCATCGCTGAACTTCGTGATCGAGAAGGTGGCCTACCGGCCGCTGCGCAGCAGCCCGCGCCTTGCGCCGCTGATCACGGCCATCGGTGTCTCCATCCTGCTGCAGACCCTGGCCATGATCATCTGGAAGCCCAATTACAAGGCTTATCCCACGCTGCTGTCGTCCACGCCCTATGAGATCGGCACGGCAGTGATCACGCCCACGCAGATTCTGGTGCTGGCGGTCACGGCGATTGCGCTGGCCACGCTGATGTACCTGGTCAACTACACCAGGCTGGGGCGCGCCATGCGGGCCACGGCCGAAAACCCGCGTGTGGCAGCGCTGATGGGCGTCAAGCCCGATATGGTGATTTCCGCCACCTTCATCATCGGTGCCGTGCTGGCTGCGATTGCCGGCATCATGTATGCCTCCAACTACGGCACGGCTCATCACACCATGGGTTTCCTGCCGGGTCTCAAGGCCTTCACGGCGGCCGTATTCGGCGGCATCGGCAATCTGGCCGGAGCCGTGGTGGGCGGCCTGCTGCTGGGGCTGATCGAGTCCATCGGGTCAGGCTATATCGGCGATCTGACGGGCGGCGTGCTGGGCAGCCAGTACACCGATATCTTTGCCTTCATCGTGCTCATCATCATCCTGACGCTGCGCCCTTCGGGCCTGCTGGGTGAGCGTGTGGCGGACCGTGCCTGAGGGAGTGCCCATGAAGAACAACAAGACACTCCACTGGATCCTGGGCGGCATAGGCCTTCTGGTGCTGCCGCTGATCCTGCAGTATTTCGGCAATGCCTGGGTGCGCATCGCCGATCTGGCCCTGCTTTACGTGATGCTGGCGCTGGGCCTGAACATCGTGGTCGGTTACGCCGGCCTGCTGGATCTGGGCTATGTGGCTTTCTATGCCGTGGGCGCCTATATGTTTGCGCTCATGGCATCGCCGCATCTGGCCGAGACCTTCGAAGGCTTTGTAGCCATGTTTCCCAACGGGCTGCACACCTCGATCTGGCTGGTGATTCCGCTGGGTATGTTGCTGGCCGCCTGTACGGGGGTGTTGCTGGGGCTGCCGGTGCTGCGGCTGCGCGGAGACTATCTGGCCATCGTGACACTGGGCTTCGGCGAGATCATCCGCATCTTCCTGAACAACCTGGATCAGCCCGTCAACATCACCAACGGCCCCAAGGGCATCGGCCAGATCGATTCGGTCAAGATCTTCGGCTTCGACCTGGCCAAGCGGCATGAGATCTTCGGCTACGACATCTCCTCCGTCACGCTGTACTACTACCTGTTTCTGGTGCTGGTGCTGGCCACCATCGTGATCTGCTACCGCTTGCAGGATTCGCGCATAGGCCGTGCCTGGATGGCGATCCGGGAGGATGAAATCGCCGCCAAGGCCATGGGCATCAATGTGCGCAATATGAAGCTGCTGGCCTTCGGCATGGGGGCTTCGTTTGGTGGCGTGGCCGGCTCCATGTTTGCTGCCTTCCAGGGCTTTGTCTCGCCCGAGTCCTTCAGCCTCATGGAGTCCGTGATGATCGTGGCAATGGTCGTGCTCGGCGGTCTGGGCCATATTCCCGGCGTGATTCTGGGGGCGGTGCTGCTCTCGGCCCTGCCCGAAGTGCTGCGCTATGTGGCCGGGCCGCTGCAGCAGATGACCGATGGACGCCTCGATGCTTCCATCCTGCGCCAGCTGCTGATCGCCCTGGCCATGATCGTCATCATGCTGATGCGCCCGCGCGGCCTCTGGCCCACGCCCGAGCATGCCAAAAGCCTGGATCGCCAGTCCTGATGACTGCACAGACAAGGAATGTGAACTGATATGGCAGAGAGCACGACTTCCGCAGTCCTTCATGTCTCGGACATCTCCAAGCGCTTTGGCGGGTTGCAGGCGCTGTCCGGTGTGAGCATGAAGATTGAGAGAGGCCAGGTCTATGGCCTGATCGGCCCCAATGGCGCGGGCAAGACCACGTTTTTCAATGTGATCACCGGCCTCTATACGCCCGACACCGGCAAGTTCGAGCTGGCCGGAAAGCCCTATGAGCCGACGGCGGTGCACAAGGTGGCCAGGGCCGGCATTGCCCGGACCTTCCAGAACATCCGCCTGTTTGCCGAGATGACAGCACTGGAAAACGTCATGGTCGGGCGCCATGTGCGCACGCATTCGGGCCTGCTCGGAGCGGTGTTTCGCACCAAGGGTTTCAAGGCCGAGGAAGCCGCGATTCGGGCCCGCTCGCGCGAGCTGCTCGACTATGTCGGCATCGGCAAGTATGCGGACTTCAAGGCGCGTACCTTGTCCTATGGCGACCAGCGTCGGCTGGAGATTGCCCGTGCTCTGGCGACAGACCCGCAGCTGATTGCGCTGGATGAGCCGGCTGCCGGCATGAACGCAACCGAGAAGGTGCAATTGCGTGAGCTGATCGACCGCATTCGCAACGACCACCGCACCATCTTGTTGATTGAGCACGATGTGAAGCTGGTCATGGGCCTGTGCGACCGGGTGACGGTGCTGGACTATGGCAAGCCGATTGCCGAAGGCACGCCTGCCGAAGTGCAGAAGAATGAAAAAGTGATTGAAGCCTATCTGGGCACGGGAGGCCATTGAAGATGCAGGATCAAGTGCTGGAACAGGCGCAGGCCTCCAAGTCCACGGCCCCGGTGTTGCTGCAGGTGAAGGGCCTGAAGGTGGGCTATGGCGGCATTCAGGCTGTCAAGGGCGTGGACTTTCAGGTGCATCAGGGGGAGCTGGTTTCGTTGATCGGCTCCAACGGCGCGGGCAAAACCACGACCATGAAGGCCGTCACGCGAGGGCTGCCGATTGCCGATGGCGAAATTCTCTACCTGGGCCAAAGCATCAAGGGCAAGGGGGCTTGGGATCTGGTAGCCGAAGGATTGGTCATGGTGCCCGAGGGGCGCGGCGTGTTTGCCCGCATGACGATTACCGAAAATCTGCTCATGGGTGCCTACACCCGTAAGGACAAGGCCGGCATACAGGCGGATATCGAGCGCATGTTCGGCATCTTTCCGCGTCTGAAGGAGCGCAAGGATCAGCTGGCGGGCACCATGTCCGGGGGCGAGCAGCAGATGCTGGCCATGGCGCGCGCGCTCATGAGCCAGCCCAAGGTGCTGCTGCTGGACGAGCCGTCCATGGGCTTGTCGCCCATCATGGTGGACAAGATCTTCGAGGTGGTCAGCAATGTCTATGCGCTGGGTGTGACCATGGTGCTGGTGGAGCAGAACGCCAGTCGCGCGTTGGCGCTGGCCGATCGGGGTTATGTCATGGAGTCCGGCATCATCACCATGACGGGGCCGGGCCAGACCTTGCTGAGCGATCCGCGCGTGCGTGCGGCCTACCTGGGAGAGTAAGCCTCGACGAGGGGGCCTTCGATCGCTGTGCGCTGTACGATCGTGGCGCTCTCCCGCAGTCCAGGGCGAACCCTAATTCCCCTGAAATTCAAGAAAATGACAAAAAAATGACGTTTTTCATGGTTCTTTGATTGTTTTATTAATTTCTTTTTAGTTCCTTTTAATTCTTTTTTGTCGTTGCATAGAATTTGTATATTACAAAAAGAAGTATTTGGAACGTTTTCGCGTGGCAGAGTGACATGCTCCTGCGGTCGGTGCATTCGACGGGCGGATTTCTGCTTTGTGCTGCTGTCTGGAGGAATCACAGGCTTTGTGACAGTTCCTAACATGGCGCAGAGCTTGTATTTTATTTTTCGTGGTGCCCGAAGGGGTGTCTTGAAGACGCGCTGAAACGCACAATGACTCAAGAGTAAACTCCGCCCCGTTTGAGCCGGGAACCATGCACCTTTTTGCAGTGAGTCGCCTGGTTTCTTTTCCCCGGTAAGGAGCATTCATGCTGTTTGGCAAGCTATTGCCGCGCGAAGGCAATTTTTTCGAGATGTTCAATCAACATGCGGACCGCATCGTTGAAGCAGCTCATGCTTTCTCGCAACTCGTTGCAAATTACAACGATCCCCATCTACGCGAAAAATACAACGCCGATGTGGACAACGCCGAGCGCGCAGCCGACCGTGTGACCCATGATGTCACCAAGCTGCTGCACAAGACCTTCATCACGCCCCTGGATCGCGAACATATCCACTCGCTGATCAACACCATGGACGACGTGGCCGACCTGATTCAGGACTCGGCCGAGACCATGGCCCTGTATGACGTGCGTCACATGACAGACGAAATCACACGTCTGACCGATCTTTGCGTGCGCTGCTGCGAGCGTGTGCGTGATGCCGTCAAGCTGCTGGACCGCCTCTCGGACCCCACGATCGTGGACGCCGCCAGCAAGACCTGCGACGAGATCGACCGCCTGGAAGGCGATGCCGACCGCGTGATGCGTGCGGCCATGAGCAAGCTGTTCCGTGAAGAGCCCGATGTGCGTGAGGTGATCAAGCTCAAGGCTATCTATGAGCTGCTGGAAACCATCACGGACCGCTGCGAAGACGTGGCGAACCTGATCGAGGGCATCGTCCTCGAGAATTCCTGATTCTCGCTGGAGTCCGATCATGGAGCCGGTACAGGCAGCCCTCTGGGTTGTGATTTTGCTGGTGGTGCTCGCCTTGCTGTTCGATTTCATGAACGGCTTTCACGACGCTGCCAATTCGATTGCCACCGTGGTTTCCACGGGGGTTCTCAAACCTACTCAGGCCGTGGCATTTGCCGCGTTCTTCAACGTTGTGGCGGTTTTCGTCTTCCACCTCAGTGTGGCGGCAACCGTGGGCAAGGGTATTGTTCAGCCGGGCATCGTTGACACGCATGTCGTCTTCGGCGCTCTGGTGGGGGCCATCACCTGGAACATCATCACCTGGATCTACGGCATTCCCAGCAGTTCCTCGCATGCCCTGATAGGCGGCATCGTGGGTGCGGTGATCGCCAAGGCCGGCGCGGGCGCGCTGATCGCCAGCGGCATCTGGAAGACCGTGGCCTTCATCTTCGTCTCTCCCGTGCTGGGCTTTCTGCTGGGTTCGCTGATGATGGTGCTGGTGGCCTGGATTTTCCGCCGGGCCAGCCCGAATCGCGTGGACAAGTGGTTCCGCCGTCTGCAACTGGTATCTGCCGGTGCCTACAGTCTGGGTCACGGCGGCAACGATGCGCAAAAGACCATCGGCATCATCTGGCTGCTGCTGATTGCCACGGGTTATGCCAATGCCGGTGATGCCGAGCCACCCTTGTGGACCATCGTGAGCTGCTATCTGGCCATCGGTCTGGGCACCATGTTTGGCGGCTGGCGCATCGTCAAGACCATGGGTCAGAAGATCACCAAGCTCAAGCCCGTAGGTGGCTTCTGCGCCGAATCCGGTGGTGCACTGACCCTGTTCTTCGCCACCTTCCTGGGGGTTCCCGTCTCGACCACGCACACCATTACCGGTGCCATCGTGGGCGTGGGCTCCACGCAGCGCGCGAGTGCCGTGCGCTGGGGCGTGGCTGGCAATATCGTCTGGGCATGGATTCTGACGATTCCTGCCAGCGCCTTTGTGGCATCCATTGCCTACTGGGTCAGCCTGCAACTGTATTGAGCTTGTGTACTCCTTGATTGATGGCGGTTAGCGCTTGCCAATCAGGGGTGAAATGCCAAAAAGGCTTCGCATTGCGAAGCCTTTTTTCATGGCTGAAACACGGTCGTCAAGCTGCAGTTTCCTGCAGGCTGGATACGACCTGCCGCTGCAGCAGCGACCTGAGCTGGCCGACCGGTGCCGGGGGGCTGAGCAGATAGCCCATGAAATGCTCGCAGCCATACTGCGCCAGCAGGGCGCGCTGCTCCAGGGTTTCCACTCCTGCGCCGACTATCGTCATCTGATGGCGGGCGGCCAGCGCGATGGCCGCCTGCACGGCGGCTTCGGCGGCATTGTTGGGGCCCAGGCGCTGGACCAGGGAGTGCGAGAGCTTGAGCTGGTTCAGGGGAAGCTGCTGCAGCGCTTGCTGCATATGGAAACTGTCGCCAAAGTCGTCGAGTGACAGCCGCAGTCCCATGGTGCGAAGACGGGTGAGGGTCGGAACGATATCCGCGTGCGAGGGGCTCAGCGCTTGGGTGGAAAGCTCCAGCAGCAGCAAGGCCGGGTCGGCCCCTGTCTGGCTGATGATGTCCTGCAACTGCTCGGCCAGATCGGCCTGCCTGAGCTGCTTGGCGCTGATGTTGACGCAGATGGGCAGCTTGCCCAGTTGTGGATCGACTTTCCATCTGGCCAATTGCTCGCAGGCGGCTTGAATGCTCCAGCGGCCCAGCGGAACGATGATGTCGGTTTCCTCGGCCACGGACAGGAAGATGCTCGGTGGTACCAGTCCTCGCCTGGGATGGCGCCAGCGCAGCAGGGCTTCCAGACCGTTGACGTCACCGCCGGCGGAGTATTGGGCCTGGTAATGCAGCTCGAACTGGCCCAGACGCAGGGCTTCGCGCAGCTCCTGCTCAAGGTGCTGGCGATCATTGGCCAGGATGCGCTGCTCGGGGCTGAAGAAGTGCAGGCCCCGGGCTTCCTCGTCGCGCAGGCGGTACATGGCGATCTCTGCCTGCTGCAGCAATTCGGTGGCGGAGCGAGAGTGCGGGCCGAACAAAGTGGCGCCGATATTGGCCTCCAGCATCGCGCTTTTGTTGCCGAGCGGGTAGCTGCCATTCAGGCTTTCCTGCAGACGCTCTCCCAGACGTTCCACCAGTACCGTGCTCATCTCGATATCCGGAGAGAGATCCGAGACCATGATGACAAAGTGCGCAGCGTCCAGTCTGGCCACGGTATCGCAGGAGCGCACGCAGCCGAGAAGACGCTGCGCGATGTTCTGCGCCAGGCCGGCCTGGCTGTCTCCCGTGCTGGCGGGCGAGCCCGCCACCGGTTCCATGTCTATGGTCAGCAAGGCCCCGCGCCAGCCCGTGCGCTCGGACTGGATCATGGCCTGGGACAGCCGGTCCAGCAGCAGGCGCCGATTGGGCAGATTGGTCAGCACGTCGAAGAAGGAAAGGCTTTCAGCCTCGCTTGCATGAGGCAGCAGCTCCTTGCAGGCCAGCACGGTGTAATTGGCCGACAGGGCATGAGCCGACAGATTGAGCCTGCGTCCGTTGGGCAGCTGGAACTGGGCATGGGCCTGCTGGCGCGCAATCAGTGCTTGATGGCTTTGGGCGATATGGCCCAGGGCCGGGGCCAAGCTTGCCGGGGCTGCGCTTGCAGCTGTCTGCAGAGCGGTTTGCAGAGATGTGCCTACCTTGAGGGTGGGCCCCAGCCAGGGAAACAGCTGCAGATAACCATCATTCCAGCGCTGAGCCCGATTCTGGGCATCCAGCAGCACATAGCCGCTGCTGGTCTGCTCGAGAATGCGGAAAAGCTGCTCTCCGTACACGCCTACCAGACTGGTGGCGGCGGGAAAGGCGCTTTGCCCGTGCATGTCGGATCTGGCAGACTTTTCGTTAGTTGCAGACATAAGACCTCTTCAGGCTGGCGCAGCAAAGCCGTCGCATTGCGAAAACCGCCGGGATGCAGTCGTTGCAAGATGTTCCTCAGATCGGCATTGTGGGTTCTGTGGAATGTGCCGGCGGTGCTTTGGGGCCCAGAGGCGAAAAATTAGACTTTTGCTTACAAAAGCGGCGCGGCTGAATCAGCTTCGCAGTGCTTGAGACGCTGGGCCTATTGCGAAATCTTGCGTGCCTCTTCGACCTGATATTCGAAGTAGTGCTGGAAGCTGTAGGCAATACTGGCCATCAGCACGGTGGCCCCCAGCATCAGGGACAGGCTTACGGCAAAAATCGTGGCCCATTGGGTGCGTCCCGCAGGCGCGTCGGCCTCGATCGAGGGGTTGAAGAGCCGGTTCCAGTTTCCCTGCTCCATCAGGCCGTAGAGAATGGCGCGCAGGGCGCAGCCCGCAATGGTGAAGCCGAGCAGCGGGATCAGCAGCCAGCTCAGCCTGTCGTCCTGCCCCAGCTGCTGCACGCGCTCGATGCCGTAGATGCCGAGCGCCGTGGGAATGGGCAGCAGCCAGCCAAGCCAGTCCCCAAGTCCGTGCAGGTAAAAGCGATGCAGCCCCAGCGGCCCGCCGATCAAGGCCAGCCAGGCGGCAACCGTCTTGTTCTTGGGGCGAGCAGGCATGGTGGAGGTGGAGGCAAATGGGTTCATGTCCGGAGGGCAGGCAGAAAACGAAGCAACGCATCCATTATTCCCTGCACCCGACCTGGGCGGCTCAGGGCAATTGCGCTTCACATGCCGGGAAGCTTCAGTGAGGATTACGCCCATTTGCCACAGCTATAGGCAGCTTCGGCAGAACTCGATATAATTTCCGGTTTTACGGCGTGTCGCTGGCCGGGTGGTCATGTCGCGTGTCTCAAACGCTGTAAGAAAACCTGCGCAGCTGGTCAAATTTTTGATGGCACTGGCTGTAACCACCCGAAGGAAACATCATGGTTGTTATTCGTCTCTCCCGCGGCGGCTCTAAGGCTCGTCCTTTCTACAACATCGTTGCAGCTGACAAGCGCGTGCGTCGCGACGGTGCTTTCATCGAACGTCTGGGTTTCTACAACCCTAGCGCTCGTGGCGCCGAAGAAGGCCTGCGTCTGGCTCTGGACCGCGTGAACTACTGGAAGAGCGTTGGTGCTCAAACTTCCGATACGGCTGAACGCCTGATCAAGGAAGCTGCAAAGAAGGTTGCTGCCTAATTTAGGCGGTTGCTCTCTAGGCACCTTTATCAAAGCGGGTTCCGTTGGCTTGCCTGACGGGACCCGTTTTTTATTGAATTTCTGCAATTTTTCTGCTGATCCCATGAGCCACATGCCTGTTCTTCAAACCACGAGCTTGCCTGCTGATGCCATTGAAGTCGGTCGCATTGCCGATGCCTGGGGCATCAAGGGCTGGTTCAAGGTTCATGCCTTCAGCAGCGCCCCCGAGGCCCTGTTTGCCGCCAAGGACTGGTTCTTGCAGCCGGCGGAAAAAGGAGCCAAGCATTTCGCGGGCACCGTGGTTCTGCCCGTCAAGCAGGCCCGTTTCCATGCCGACACCATCGTGGCCACCTCGCAGGAGGTCGCCGACCGCAACGCCGCCGAGGCCCTGCGCGGTGCCCGCATCTTTGTGGCGCGTGAGCATTTCCCCAAGACCGATGATGGCGAGTTCTACTGGGTAGACCTGATGGGCCTGCAGGTGGTAAACCGCGAAGGCGTGGCGCTGGGCGTGGTCAGGGACTTGATGGCCACCGGCCCGCAGACCGTGCTGGTTCTGGGATATGAGCAGGATGGCAAGGAGCAGGAGCGCCTGATTCCCTTTGTCGATGCCTATGTGGACTCGGTGGATCTGGCCGGCAAGAAAATCGTGGCCGACTGGCAGCCCGACTATTGAATTGGAATGCGTGACAGCTATTGAATTTGTAGCTGTAAGCGCTTTTAGATCATGCGTTTTGACATCATTACACTGTTCCCTGAACTGTTCGCGCCGTTTCTTGAAAGCGGGGTGACACGCCGTGCCTACAGCTCGGGTCAGGTGGCGGTGCATCTGTGGAATCCGCGTGATTGGGCCGAGGGCAATTACCGCCGCGTGGATGACCGTCCGTTTGGCGGCGGCCCCGGCATGGTGATGATGGCAGAGCCGCTGCAGCATTGCCTGGAGGCGATTCGCGCAGCCCGCGTCGAGGCTGATGCGCGGGAGCAGGCCGAGCCGGCTCCTGTGGTGCTGTTCTCTCCCATAGGCACCACCCTCAGGCATGCGGTGGTGGCCGACTGGGCCGAAAGCCGTGGCGCGGTGCTGCTCTGCGGTCGCTACGAGGGCATCGACCAGCGCTTCATCGATGCCCATGTCAGCCATCAGATCAGCCTGGGCGACTTTGTGCTTTCCGGCGGCGAGCTGGCGGCCATGGTGTTGCTGGACTCTCTGGCGCGTCTGCAGCCCGGTGTGCTCAACGATGAAGGCAGCTTTCAGCAGGACAGCTTCAATCCTGCGCTGGACGGCTTGCTGGACTGCCCTCACTACACGCGTCCGGAAGTCTGGAATGGCCAGGACGTGCCACCGGAGCTGCTCTCCGGTCACCATGCCAATATCGAGCGCTGGCGCCGCGATCAGCGCCTGCGCATCACGGCCGAACATCGACCCGAGCTGATAGAGCAGGCCCGCGATCAGGGGCTGCTCAATGCCAAGGACGAAGGGTTTTTGGCAAAAACAGCGTCCAAGCTATAATCTCAGGCTCTTTGATCCTCTATCCGGCCGCTGCAAGGAATGGCGGAGCCGCTTTCGGCGGTTCTCGTAATGCAGCAATAGCACCAATCCCGGTGCTTGCCAATTCTGGCGCGGACAAGATCAAGGTGGACTAAATCATGAATCTGATCCAGACCCTCGAGCAAGAAGAAATCGCTCGCCTGAACAAGACCATCCCCGAATTCGCCCCCGGTGACACCGTCATCGTGAGCGTGAACGTGGTGGAAGGTAGCCGTAAGCGCGTGCAGGCTTACGAAGGCGTGGTGATTGCCAAGCGTAATCGCGGCCTGAACAGCGGCTTCACAGTGCGCAAGATCTCCAGCGGTGAAGGCGTGGAACGTACGTTCCAGACCTACTCTCCCCTGATCGCCAAGATCGAAGTCAAGCGTCGCGGTGATGTGCGTCGTGCCAAGCTGTACTACCTGCGTGAGCGCAGCGGCAAGTCTGCTCGTATCAAGGAAAAGCTGCCCCAACGCGTTAACAAGACTGCTGCTGCAGCCGAGTAATACGCGTATCGGAAGCGATTCCGTAAAAGCCGCTACAGTTCGCTGTGGCGGCTTTTTTTATGTCTGCCTTGGCTTCGTGATTCTTGCTTTCGGTTTTGGCTGAACACCTACATGCCTGCATCTGATAATTCTCCGCTCCCCGTGTTGGGCATTGTTGATCCTCGCCAGGCGCGCCTGCTGGGTGTCGATAGCCAGCTGCCGGCTGTTCCGCTGGATGCGCAGACGCCGCAGGCTCTGCGCACGCGCTTTGCCCAGCCGCCACAATGGCTGCCCGAGGCCATGCAGGAAAAACGCATCACGGCCAGGCAGCCTTCCGATGCGGCCGTGCTCGTGCCCATCGTCATGCGCGAGCAGCCCACGGTATTGCTGACCGTGCGCTCGGCCAGACTGTCCACCCACTCGGGTCAGGTGGCTTTTCCCGGCGGCAAGCGTGATCCCCAGGATGTATCTGCCGAGGCGACGGCATTGCGCGAGGCGCACGAGGAAGTCGGACTGGCCCCCAGGAATGTCGAGGTGCTCGGGCGCCTGCCTCTTTATGTGACGGGCACGGCGTTTCACATCACCCCTGTGGTGGCCTTGGTCCACCCTCAGGCCAGCTACTTTCCCAATCCCGGGGAGGTGGCGGATCTGTTCGAGGTCCCGCTGTCCTATCTGCTCAATCCCGCGCATCATGAGCGTCATGCCATGCAGTGGCAGGGCGTGGATCGCGAATGGTTTGCCATGCCCTATCAGGATGGTGAGCAGCAGCGCTATATCTGGGGTGCGACAGCGGGCATGTTGCGCAATCTTTACCGTTTTTTGGCGGCTTGAGACAGCAGTTGTAACGAGCCGACAAACAGCGCCGCTATGATGAAGCAATGAGCTTTTTTGCCATCCTGATCGCACTGCTGCTGGAGCAGGCACGTCCGCTGGCCCGGTCCAACCTGGTGCAGGCCGGTTACCGCGCCTGGACCGTGACCGTGCGCAGCAACTTCGATGCCGGCAAGCCCCATCACGGCTGGCTGGCCTGGGCCATGGCCGTGCTGCTGCCCAGTCTTATCGTGCTGGGCATATTCTGGGCGCTGATGGAGTTCATCGGCTGGCCCGTCGCGATGCTGTGGAACGTCGCCGTGCTCTATGTCACGCTGGGTTTTCGCCAGTTCAGCCACCATTTCACGCGGATTCGCGATGCGCTCGATGCGGGCGATGAATTTGCTGCCCGCCAGGCCCTGGCCGACTGGCAGCAGGTCGATGCCAGCGAGGTGCCGCGCAGCGAGGTGGTTCGCCATGTCATCGAGTACTCGGTGCTGGCCGCACACCGTCATGTATTTGGCGTGCTGTTCTGGTTTTCGATTCTCTCGGCCCTGGGGCTGGGGCCGCTAGGGGCCATCCTCTACCGTATGGCCGAATACCTGTCGCGTGCCTGGTCGCGCAAGGGGGCCGAAGGGCTGCGGGCGCCGACCAGCGAGCGCTTGCACTGGGCTGCCGCCAAGGCCTGGTATGTGATCGACTGGCTGCCGGCACGGCTGACGGCGCTTTCCTTTGCCATGGTGGGCAGCTTCGAGGAAGCCATAGACAACTGGCGCGTCTATGCCCAGCGCTTTCCCAATGACAATGACGGCGTGATTCTGGCGGCCACTGCGGGCGCCATCAATGTACGCCTCGGGGGCGAGGCCTTGCGCCGCCGCGATGCGGCTGACGGTGAAGAGGGCGACGATGCACAGTGGGCGGGCAGTGATGTCACTCCGGGGCGAGAGCCGGAAATGTCTCATCTTCGCAGCGTGGTGGGGCTGGTCTGGCGTTCGGTCGTGGTCTGGCTTCTGCTGCTGGCCTTGCTGACCTTTGCCCGTCTGCTCGGCTGAGTCTTCAGGCCTGGCTTTCGGCGGAGAAAAAGCCCGCCGCAGGGATGCCGGCCGCTCTGCCGGACTGGATCAGTGGGCAGGGCGCTCGTGGCGCCTGGCGCGATAGAAGCTCAGTATGCGTCGCACATATTCACGCGTCTCCGCATAAGGAGGCACTCCGCCATACTGCTGCACGGTTTTCTCGCCTGCGTTGTAGGCGGCCGATACCAGTGCCACATCGCCCTCGAAGCGCTCCAGCAGCCAGCGCAGATAGGCCAGGCCGCCGCGCACGTTCTGCTCGGGATTCCAGGCATCGCGCACGCCAAAGCGCTCGGCCGTCTCGGGAATGAGCTGCATGAGGCCCTGAGCGTTGCGCGGCGACAGCGCCTGCGCCTCGAAATTCGACTCCGAGCGCACGATGGCCAGTGCCAGCCGCGGATCGATCGAGAAGCGTGGCGCCAGGCGCTGCACCAGCTCGGCCATGCGCCGCTTCTGCCTGGGCAGACTGCTCACATAGCTGGCCACCAACTCGTGGGGCACGGCCTCCTGGCCGGAGTCGGCGAACTCCTGAGGCGGAGTCTCCCCCTGGGTCAGGCAGTCGGGCAGCCGGTCGCCGGGCAGCTTGCCGGCCAGCAGCAGCTGGGCTTTTTCATGTCCGCGCTGGGCAGCCAGGGCCAGCAGCGTCGTGCCCGTGGCAGGGTCGGGTGTCATGCCTAGGCCCTGCAACAGCAGCCGGCCCAGCAGGTATTGGGCCTCGAGGCTGCCATAGCGCGCCGCCGCGCAATAACGCTGGGCGGCGCGCCATGGCTGCTGGCGCTGCTCGGCCTTGTAACCCTCTTCGATCCAGCGAGACAGCGTGGGCGGCTCGTCGTCCCAGCTCGGGGCGGACTCCGTGCCCTGGGCCCAGCCCGGGCTCATGCCCGCAGACAGCGCGACGGCGAGGACGGCTTGCAGGCAGGGCTGAAAAACTCTGGGTCTCATGGCGTGAACACCGGGTTTGTGGCCGGCAGCCTATCCCGGATGCGGCGCAATCGTGCCGGCGCTCGTCGGGCTTGGAATGGCTGCGTGGCAAACGCTGAAATTGCTCTCATATGGCGCGGCCTTCCGGCTTGGCTGGCCTCGCGCTCAGTAGCGTGGTTCCTGACTCAGTTCCTCGAACAGCTCGCCATAGATCCGGTAGCGGTTGGCGTGGATGGCGTGGGGGCTGTCCTGTGCTTCTACCTGGGTCATGACGGCGCAGCCGGGCTCATGCAGATGGGTGCAGTTGTAGAACTTGCACTGGTCCGCCAGCGCACCGATGTCGGGCATGCAGGCGGCCAGCTGCGTGGGGGCGAGGTGATACAGGCCAAATTCCTGAAATCCCGGCGAGTCAATGATGGCGGTGGTGCGTGCCTCGTCCACCCAGTACAGGGTGGTGCTGGTCGTGGTGTGCTTGCCAGTGTTCAGCGCCTGCGAAATTTCGTTGGTCGCCACCTTGGCATCGGGCAGCAGCAAGTTGATCAAGGTGCTTTTGCCTACGCCCGAAGGACCGAGAACCAGGGTTGTCTTGCCTTGCAGCAGACCGATGATGGCGTCGCGATCCTCGTCGTCCGCATCTTCCAGCGACAGCGGCAGCACCATGTAGTGCGGCGCCGCATCCGCTGCATCGCGCATGGTCCGGTAGGGCTCGAGCCGCTGCCAGGCGCGCAGGAAAGGCTCTTCCAGGTCCATCTTGTTGAGCGCAATGATGGGCTTGATGTGCGCGGCCTCGGCGGCGATCAGCGCACGGGCGAGCTGCACTTCGCTGAATACCGGTTCGGCGGCTATCAGAATCAGGAGCTGGTCCAGGTTGGCTGCAAAAGTCTTGGTGCGAATGTCATCCTGGCGGTAGAAGACGTTGCGGCGCTCCACGATTTTCTCGATCGTGCCCTCATCGCCCTGGCCGGGCGGGGGGGCCAGCCATTGCACATGGTCGCCCACCACGGCCTGGCTTTTCTTGCCGCGCGGATGGCAGATGCGGCGCTCGCCGTCCGGGGTCTCGACCACGCAGTGGCGGCCATAGCTGGCTACCACCAGGCCTGTCTGGGTGCTGCCTGCTGCTTGGGCGCCTGGGCGCCGTCCTTGTTTTGCCATAGAGATCAGGCCGGCTTCAGCAGTGCTTCGATGCGGCGCGCGCAATCGATGTCGGTCTCGGAGATGCCGCCCACATCATGGGTGTTGAGGCTGACCTTGCAGCGGTTGTAGCCGACTTCCAGATCGGGGTGGTGGTCCTGCTGATGGGCAATTAGGGCCAGTGCATTCACAAAGGCCATGGTTTCGTAGAAGTTCACGAAACGGAAGGTCTTGCCGATGGCCGCAGGGCCGGCCGCCAGCTCCCAGCCCTCGAGGGCTGCCAGCTGCTCTTGCACTTGCTCTGTGCTCAAGGCGCTGCGCTTGAGCTGGGACCAGTCTTTCTGTTGCAGTGTGGGTGTGCTCATGTCTGAAACCGTTGTGGTGTTACAAGCTGCCTGCGGGAGCCGGCATGCGCGCCAGGCGATCCACGGCAGGAGGATGTGAATAGTAAAAGCTCACATACCAAGGGTCTGGCGTGAGTGTGGACGCATTGTCCTCGTAAAGCTTGAGCAGTGCCGAAGCCAGCTGTGCACCATCAGCCTGCTGCATGGCATAGGCATCGGCCTCGAACTCGTCGCGGCGCGACATCGCCGACATCAGCGGTGTGACGAAGAAGCTGAACACCGGCACGGCCAGCATGAACAGCAGCAGTGCCAGGGCATTGTTGTCGGTCGCGATGCCCATCTCCGGCCCCAGCAGCACCGAGACTCCGAGTCCGGTGTAGAACCACATTTGCTGGCTGAGCCAGCCCAGCAGCGCAAAGCCCAGCAGCGAGACGCCGAACATCAGGACCATGCGCTTGCTGATGTGCTTGTGCTTGAAGTGCCCTAGTTCGTGCGCCAGCACGGCTTCGACTTCACCGGGGCTGAGCTGTCTGAGCAGGGTGTCGAAGAAGACCACGCGCTTGGAATTGCCGAAGCCCGTGAAATAGGCGTTGGCATGCGCCGAGCGGCGGCTTCCGTCCATCACGAACAGTCCTTTGGCCGCAAAGCCGCAGCGCTCCATCAGCCGGGTCACGCGGCTCTTGAGGCTTTCATCGGCCAGCGGCTCGAACTTGTTGAACAGCGGTGCGATAAAGCTGGGGAAAATCCACATCAGCAGCAGATTGAAGGCCGTCCAGGCGCCCCAGGCCCAGAGCCACCACAGCGGCCCGGTCGATCCCATGAGCCAGAGAATCAGGGCCGCCAGCGGCAGGCCGATGATGGCAGCCACCAGCGTCGACTTGAGCAGATCGCCCAGCCACAGAGCTGGCGTCATCTGGTTGAAGCCGAAGCGCTGCTCCAGCCTGAAGGTCTGATAGAGCGACAAAGGCAGCTCGATCAGCGCCGAGATCACAGCAAAGCTGGTCAGCAGCGCCAGTTGCTGCCACAGGCCGGGGCCCATGGACTCAAGCAGCCAGCGGTCGAGCCAGTCCAGTCCGCCCAGCAGCGTCCAGCACAGCAGCACGGCGGCCGACAGCGTGATGTCGATCAGCGACACCTTGGCCTTGGCCAGCGTGTAGTCGGCCGCCTTCTGGTGGGCGGACAGGCTGATGCGATGGGCGAATGCCGGCGGCACGGCGCCGCGATGGCTGGCCACATGGCGCACCTGGCGCGAAACCAGCCACGCGCGCAGCAGCCATTGCAAGGCTACGGCCGTCGCAAACAGCAGCGAAAGTGCCAATGTGAAATCTAGTCTGGAACCCATGTATTGGCAGTGTAGGCGACAATTTGCGCCATGTCTGAAGCTTCCTGTACGAATTCCGTCAGCGCCGCACCCGTGGCCGCTACCCCACCGGTTCTGCCCAAATCCGATCTCAATATGGTGTGGCTGGACTGCGAAATGACGGGGCTGAACCCCGATCGCGACCGCATTATCGAGATTGCCGTGGTGGTCAGCAGCTCCGATCTGCAGATTCGCGTCGAAGGCCCGGTATTCGCCATTCATCAGTCTGACGAACTGCTTGGCGGCATGGATGCCTGGAACAAGGGCACGCATGGCAAAAGCGGTCTCATCGACAAGGTCAAGGCTTCGACCATCAGCGAAGCCGAGGCGGAGGCCGCGCTGATTGCCTTTCTGGGCAAATACGTGCCCAAGGGCAAGACGCCGCTGTGCGGCAACAGCATTGGTCAGGACCGGCGCTTCATGGAGCGCTACATGCCCAAGCTCAACAATTTCTTTCACTATCGCAATATCGACGTGAGCACGCTCAAGGAGCTGGCCAAGCGCTGGAAGCCCGAGGCCTATACCTCCTTCAAGAAGGCGCAGCGCCACACGGCCCTGGCCGATGTGCACGAGTCGATCGACGAGCTGCAGCATTACCGCCGCCAGCTGCTCAGCGTCTGATGGTGCGGTGGCGGGATGGTATAGCCTTGCCACTTGCGGGAAAACCCGGTGCGTGCGACAATGCACTGCTTACCCGATCAATGGGTAATTTTTGCGCATCTCCATCACACACCGGGTTCTTACTTGCGTGCAACGGCCTGCATACAGCCGACACGACAAGCCATAACGCCCATCTGCCCCGTTTTGCGAACGGGCCAGTCAAAGTCTGACGGTGGATGTTGATAACCAACCGTCAAAGAAGCGAGCAGCACGCTGACTGCGTCGCTTTTTGCGTGAGCTATTCATGACAGAAAACTCCCTGGAGCAGGGCCAAGTGGCCGCTGCTGATATTGCTTTGTCTTCGCCTGAAATCGATTCCCGTCTGGACGCCATTCTGGCTGACATGGACGCAGAAGACGCTGCTGCTGAAGAAAACACTGCAGAAGAAACTGCTGCTGAAGAAGTCCCTAACGGCTTCGTTGAACTGGGCCTGGCCCCAGAGCTGGTTCAGGCTGTGGCCGACCTGGGCTACACCCAGCCCACACAAGTGCAGCAAAAGGCCATTCCTCTGGCCATGGGCGAAGCCGCTGATGCCAGCGGTTTCATCGACCTGATGGTGTCCAGCCAGACCGGCTCCGGCAAGACCGCCGCTTTCCTGCTGCCCGTGCTGCACACCCTGATTGAGCAACGCGCCCAAGCCGATGCCGATGCCAAGGCCGAGTTCGAGCGCCTGTGCGCAGAAGCCACCGCCAAGGGCGAGCCTGTGCCCAAGCGCAACAAGCGCAAGGACCCTACCAACTCCCGCAATTTCAAGGCTGCCGTACCTGGCGCCCTGGTGCTGTGCCCCACGCGTGAGCTGGCCCAGCAGGTGGCGCATGACGCCATCGAGCTGGTCAAGCACTGCCGCGGCATCCGCATTGCCAACGTGGTGGGTGGCATTCCTTACCAGTTGCAGATCGCCAAGCTGCAGAACGCCGATCTGGTGGTGGCCACTCCCGGCCGTCTGCTGGACCTGCAGCGTTCCATGCAGATCAAGCTGGACAAGGTGCAGTTCCTGGTGGTCGACGAAGCCGACCGCATGCTGGATCTGGGCTTCTCCGACGATCTGGCTGAAGTCAATGTGATGACTGCCCAGCGCAAGCAAACCATGATGTTCAGCGCGACGTTTGCACCTCGCGTGCAACAGCTGGCCATGCGCGTGATGCACGACAACGGCTCCGGCGTGAAGAAGGTGACTGTTGATACGCCTCAGGAAAAGCACGCCAGCATCAAGCAAGTGCTGTTCTGGGCCGACAACGCTCAGCACAAGCGCAAGATGCTGGACCACTGGCTGCGTGACAGCAGCATCAACCAGGCCATCGTGTTTGCATCCACACAAGTGGAATGTGACGGCCTGGCTACCGACCTGCAGCAGGATGGCTTCTCTGCCGTGGCCCTGCACGGTGCTCTGAGCCAGGGTCTGCGCAATCGCCGCCTGATGGCGCTGCGCAACGGTCAGGTCCAGATCCTGGTGGCTACCGATGTGGCTGCTCGCGGTATCGACGTGCCCACCATCACCCACGTCTTCAACTACGGCCTGCCCATGAAGGCTGAAGACTACACCCACCGTATCGGTCGTACCGGCCGCGCTGGTCGCGAAGGTACTGCTGTGACGTTTGCGGAATTCCGTGACCGTCGCCGCGTGTTCGACATCGAAGGCTATACCCGCCAGCAGTTCAAGGCCGAGACCATTCCCGGCATGGAACCCCAGCAGCGTTTCCCCGCCTCCGGCGAGCGTGACGGTCGCCGTGGCGGCGGCGGCGCCGGTGGTCGCGGTGGCTTTGGTGGTCGCCGTGATGGCGACGGCTATGGCCGCAAGTCCGGCTTCGGCAGCTTCGGCGCCGGTCGTGGCAATGATCGCGGTGGTTTCGGTGGTGATCGTGGCGGTGACCGCTTCGGTGGTGATCGCGCCGGTTTTGGTGCACCTCGCGGCGAGCGCGGTGCGGATCGTGGCTTCGGCGGCGGTCGTCCCGGCTTTGGTGGTGGCGAGCAGCGCCCGGAGCGCAGCTTCGAGCGTCGTGATGACCGCGGCAGCTTCGGCGGCGGCGATCGCGGCGAGCAGCGCGGCGGCGGCTTCCGTGGTGGCGAATCGCGCGGCTTCGGCGGCGGTGAATCGCGTGGCGGCTTCGGTGGCGGCCAGCGCCGTGAAGGCGGCGACTTCGGCCGCAAGAGCTTCGGCGGTGGCCGTGAAGGCGCTCATGCAGGCGCTCCCCGCGAAGGCGGCTTCCGTGGTGGCGAATCGCGCGGCTTCGGCGGCGGCGAACGTCGTCCTGCCTTTGGTCAGGGTGCCGGCAAGCCTTACCAGCCCCATGGCGAACGTGGTGGCGAGCGCAGCTTCGAGCGCAAGCCCCGCGCACCGCGTCGCGACGAGCGTTGATCGCTGATTCGGGCTGCGGCCCGAAGCATGAAAAAAGCCGGCTCTCGAAGCCGGCTTTTTGTTGCCCGTACAGGGCTGGGATCGTTCTTGAAAAGTGAGCTGCTAGCGCATGTCATTCAAGGATTTCAGATACTTTTCAATCTGAAGTCTATATATTACAAGCGGTAGCTGCTCCTTTTTTTAATGTTCGGAGGCATGGCGGCCGATGTCCGGCCAGTGGTGGTGCAGATAGATCCAGGCGACCAGGCCGATCAGCATCATCAGAATCGAGCCGGTGGCCAGCAGTGCCGCCGAATGCATGACCAGCGGCGCGATCACACCGGCCACAAAGCCATTGGCCACCGAGCCCACCACAGCCTGCAGCGAGGAGGCCAGACCACGTCGCGCAGGGTGGATGTCCAGCACCAGCAGCGTCACCACGGGCACCATCAGCGCCCAGCCGTAGGCGAACAGGCTGATGGGAATCAAGGCCCAGCTCACATGTGCAGGCCAGATCAGATTGGCCACCAGATTGATGATGGAGGTCACGCACATCACCAGAAAGCCGTGGCGGATCTGGCGCTTGGGCGGAATGCGTCCGGCCAGGCGGCCGCTGGTCCAGCTGCCGGCCATGATGCCGCCGATGGTGGCGATGAAGAACCAGAAGAACTGCGTGGGCTCCAGCTGCAGGATATCGCCCAGAAAAGCCGGGGCCGACAGCAGATAGAGAAACATGCCGTTGAACGGAATGCCGCTGGCCAGGGCCAGCAGCAGAAAGCGCGGATCGGTGAGCAAGATGCCATAGCCCTGCATCAGTGGTCTGAACTGGAAGGGCTGGCGCTTTTGCGGCGGCAGCGATTCGGGCAGGAACTTGATGTTGATGAGCCAGAGCAGCACGCCCACGATGGTCAGGAACCAGAACACGGCCTGCCAGCTCAGGTGCACGAACAGCCAGCCGCCGATCACGGGAGCCAGTGCCGGCGCAACGCCGAAGAAGATGGTGATCTGCGCCATCACGCCCTGGGCCTGGGTCGGCGGAAAGATGTCGCGCACGATGGCGCGCGAGACCACGATGCCGGCACCGGTAGACAGGCCCTGCAGCGTGCGGAAGATCACCAGCTGGGTGATGTTCTGCGACAGCGCACAGCCGGCCGAGGCGATGGTGAACATCACCAATCCCCAGAGGATGACGGGGCGACGTCCGAAGCTGTCGGCCAGGGCCCCATGAAACAGGTTCATGAAGGCAAAACCCAGCAGGTAGGCCGACAGGGTCTGCTGCATTTCTACGGGGGTTGCGCCCAATGCCTTGGCAATGCCCGAGAAGGCGGGAATATAGGTGTCAACCGAGAACGGGCCCAGCATGCCGAGGATGGCAAGCAGCATGGCCAGAGTCCAACGCGGTCCGCGCCAGAACGTGGAGAGGTCGTTTTGCATAGTGAGTCTTGGGTGGGCAAATACTGCCCGGAGATGTCTGCATGATGCCTGATATGGCGCGGCTCTGATGTCGGCACCCATGCTTTTGCAGATTCGGCGGCGCTCGGGCGCGGCCAAGAAAAAAGCCAAAGTTCCTGAGAACTTTGGCTTTTGAATTTTGGTGGGCCCTGAGTGATTCGAACACTCGACCAACGGATTAAGAGTCCGCTGCTCTACCAACTGAGCTAAGAGCCCGCCGGATAAACCGGAGGATCAACCTGAAGAATCAGATCGAAGAAAATTTTGGTGGGCCCTGAGTGATTCGAACACTCGACCAACGGATTAAGAGTCCGCTGCTCTACCAACTGAGCTAAGAGCCCGCCGGATAAACCGGAGGATCAACCTGAAGAATCAGATCGAAGAAAATTTTGGTGGGCCCTGAGTGATTCGAACACTCGACCAACGGATTAAGAGTCCGCTGCTCTACCAACTGAGCTAAGAGCCCGCCGGAGTAAATCCGGAGGATCAATCTGAAGAATCAGACCGAAGAAATTTGGTGGGCCCTGAGTGATTCGAACACTCGACCAACGGATTAAGAGTCCGCTGCTCTACCAGCTGAGCTAAGAGCCCCACACAACGCCTGCCCTGCAAGCGAGACCGCAATTATGCGCTAATTCTGGAGGGCTTGCAGGAAAACCCGCGGGTTTTTTTAATCCAGTGCGTTGCGGCGTTGCAATTCCACGAACAGGCCCGCCTGGTCCAGGTCGCCCAGGCCGTTTTTCACGCCCTCGGCATAGAGCTGTTCCAGCAGGCCGGTGATGGGTGCGTCAAAGCCGATTTCCTCGGCCGTGGCGGTGGCGTTGCGCATGTCCTTGAGCTGTACCGTCATGCGCCCGCGAGGTGCAAAGTCGTGCTTGACCATGCGTTCGCCGTGCACTTGCAGGATGCGGCTGTCGGCAAAGCCGCCGGAGATGGCTTCACGCACCTTGGCCGGATCGGCCCCCCCGCGTTCGGCCAGCAGCAGGGCTTCGGCCACGGCACCGATGGTGATGCCCACGATCATCTGGTTGGCCAGTTTTGCGAGCTGGCCTGCGCCATGCGGGCCCACATGGGTGGCACGGCCCAGCGCCGCAAAGACGGGCAGGGCTTGTTCGAAATCCGCCGCCTCGCCGCCGGCCATGATGGCCAGGGTGCCGGCTTCTGCGCCTAGCGTGCCGCCCGAGACCGGAGCATCCAGATGGCGCAGGCCCAGCGCGGCAAGCTTGCCGGCATGTTCACGCGCCTCGCGCGGCTGGATGGAGGCCATGTCAATGAACAGCGAGCCTTTGGGCATGGCTTCGGCCACGCCCAGGTCGAACAGCACTTCGCCCACGATGGCGCCGCTTTCCAGCAGGCTCACGGCAAAGTCCACGCCGCGCACGGCATCTGCCGCGCTGTCGTGGATGTTCACGCCATCGGCAGCCAGCGGCTCGGCCTTGGCGCGGGTGCGGTTCCAGGCGTGGACCTCATGGCCGGCCTGGGCCAGGCGGCGGGCCATGGGCAGCCCCATCATGCCCGTGCCCAGAACGGCGATCTTCAGTGTGTTCATGGCGTTGTTTCCCTGGAGTTATGGAACGTCAGCACGTTCTTGTGAATGACGACATGCTAAGCCCTAAGAGCGTGTTTACGATCTCCTCGCGCCGCGACAGTGGCTTTGCGGGATGAGATGCTAGGGGGCGCCCCCCCGCGCGCGATACCGCAGCAATAGCGCGCTATTGCGAGGATTCGCGCGGCCGGCGAGGCAACGCCGCAGACCGCCCGCAAAGCCGCTGTCCCGAAGGGTTGGAGCGAAATCGGGCGATTTCTGCGCGCTGACTCTTGCTTGCACCCTGGTGCAAGCTGCGAGCCATCGCTTCGAACTCATCCCGATTGCGCTCCAACGCGGCTGCGTAGAGATCGTAAACACGTTCTGAAGCAGCCCGCAATCGCGGTCATGACCACAGATCAGTTGTGCGTGGGGGATGCGGAAAATGCAGGGCCACAAACAACAAGGGCAGCCTGAGCTGCCCTTGATGCTTTTTTTGGAGGTTCACCTTCGCGCTGGTGAGTCGCGCCTGGCGGCCTACATCAGCAGATGCTCGCCGGCGTTGTCGCCGCCGAGGATGACGTAGTTGACCTTGCGGATGTCCATGAGCTTGGTGCCGCCTGCGTAGCTGATGGAGGACTGTACGTCCTGCTGCATCTCGACCAGCGTGTTCATCAGCGGGCCCTTGACGGGCTCGAGAATGCGCTTGCCTTCCACATGCTTGTACTCGCCCTTGTTGAAGTCGGAGGCCGAGCCGTAGTACTCCTTGAACAGCTGGCCGTCCACTTCCACGGTCTTGCCGGGCGACTCTTCATGGCCCGCGAACAGGGAGCCGATCATCACCATGGTGGCACCGAAACGGATGCTCTTGGCAATGTCGCCGTGGCTGCGGATGCCGCCGTCGGCAATGATGGGCTTGGTCGCCACGCGGGCGCACCACTTGAGCGCCGACAGCTGCCAGCCGCCCGTGCCGAAGCCGGTCTTGAGCTTGGTGATGCAAACCTTGCCGGGGCCCACGCCGACCTTGGTGGCGTCCGCACCCCAGTTTTCGAGGTCGATCACTGCTTCAGGCGTGGCGACGTTGCCGGCAATCACAAAGGCCGCAGGGATCTTGGCCTTGATGTAGGCAATCATGTTCTTCACGCTCTCGGCATGGCCGTGGGCAATGTCGATGGTGATGTATTCGGGGCAGATGCCGTCGGCCACGAAGCGGTCTACCGTTTCGTAGTCGGGTTGCTTGACGCCCAAAGAAATGGAGGCAAACAGT
Source organism: Comamonas testosteroni TK102 (assembly GCF_000739375.1). Classification (NCBI taxonomy): domain Bacteria; kingdom Pseudomonadati; phylum Pseudomonadota; class Betaproteobacteria; order Burkholderiales; family Comamonadaceae; genus Comamonas; species Comamonas testosteroni. Next base: position 1,114,914 of record NZ_CP006704.1, read on the forward strand.
CCCTTGGACTGCATGTCCTTGGTGAAGGCCACGTTGTCGATGTCAAAACGGTGCATCACATAGAAGAAACCGTTTTGTGCCAGATAAGTGCAGATCTTCTCGTCCACCACCGTCTTCATGTTGGCGGGCACCACGGGCAGCTTGAAGCTGCGGTTGCCCAGCACGACGCTGGTGTCACATTCCGAACGGCTTTCCACGCGGCATATGCGGGGCAGCAGAAGAATGTTGTCGTAGTCGAAGATTTCCATGGTTCCAAGCTCCGGAAAAGGTCACGGCGGGAATCTCACCCACCTCAATTTTCAAGGATAGGCGCTTGGCTTGGAGCCCGGTTTTCGGCAGTGCCGGCATGCAGCAGGCAAAAAAAACCGGACCTCAAAAAACTTGGGCCCGGTGATTGATTCTATACGGCGTCGGCGCAAATCGTATGTTCCGACATCGTTATGAGGGTTATAAGGATTTTCTTATAGGGCTGCCTTGTCCTGCGTCTCGCCGGCTGTGCCATAGACCCGCATGAAGGCATCCACAGCGTGCTCGGTGCACAGGGCAATCTCCTGCGCAGAAGGGGCGGGCAGATGCTGGAACATGAAGCGCGGCAGCAACTCGGCCTCCAGCAACGCCAGCAGGTGATGGCGCATGACCTCGGTGTCTGCATTGCGCAGCAGGCGGCGCTCGATGCCCTGCTGCAAAAAGGCATTGATGGCGGCGTTGCCGCGCGCCGGTCCCATGTCCCAGCAGCGCTGGCCGATATTGGCGCGCCCGCCTTCGCAGACCAGCAGGCGGCGCACGGCCATCACCTCCGGCGAGTACAGCAGGCCCAGGAAACGCTGGCCAAAGTTGCGCAGCGTCTGTGCCGCATCGTCATTGCTGGCCTGCAGCGCCAGCATGGTGTTCTGGAAGTCGGCCTCGGAGGCCTGGAACATCACCTCCAGGAACAGCGCTTCCTTGGACGGAAAGTAGTTGTAGAGCGTGGCCTTGGAGCCGCCCAGCCGCGTGCAGATCTCGGACATGGAAGTGCGCTCGAAGCCCAGTTCGCCAAAGGTGGCCGCTGCAACGTCAATGATGGCTTGTCGCTTTTCTTCCGTTTTGGTGCGCATGGAGCGAAATGTCCTCGGGTGGTTGTGATGTCTTTCAGTGTAGCGCTTGCGATCTTGAATCCTGAAAATATATACTGTACCGTACAGTTCATTATTAAAGTATTTCATGACTCAATGCATAGCCGCCGCGCCGCAGAGGACTCGGCGTGGGCGCCATGGCTGGTGGGTTCTGGGCTTGCCTGCGCTACTGGCAGCCTGCGCCCAGGTTCCCGAATGGGAGGGCAAGGCCGTGCTGGCGCAGCCCGTGCCCGAGACTCTGCAGGCTGCAAACCATGCCCCGCCCATGGACTGGCCCACCCAGCAATGGTGGCAGCGCTATGGCGATGCACAGCTCGATCAGCTGATCGCCCAGGCTCTGGAGGGCGCTCCCGATATGGCTGCCGCCGCAGCCCGCGTGCAGCAGGCCCGGGCCATGCTGGGTGTGAGCGAAGCGGCCTCTGCGCCGCAGCTTTCCGCCCGCGCCTCGGTCAGCGAGGACAAGCTCAGCTACCACCATCTGACGCCAGAGGCCTTCGCGCCGCGCGGCATGAATGACTATGGCCGCGCCACGCTGGACCTGAGCTGGTCGCTGGACCTGTGGGGCAAGCAGCGCGCCGCCGTGGCCGCCGCTGCCGGCGAGCTGGCAGCGCGCGAGGCCGATGCAGCCCAGGCGCGTCTCTTGCTGTCGAGCAATGTGGCCCTGGCCTATGCACAGCTGCTGCGCCTGGCTGCCAATGTGCAGACGCTTGAGCAATCGGTGCAGGTACGCCGGACCACGGCCGAGTTGTTTGAGCAGCGCTATGCCAACGGGCTCGAAAACCAGGGCAGCGTGCACAGCGCCAGGGCGCGTCAGGCCGCGGCACAGGCCGAACTGGCACAGATGCAGGAACAGGTCGCCTTGCAGCGCAACAGCATTGCTGCGCTGATGGGAGCCGCTCCCGATCGTGGTGCGGCTATCGCGCTGGATGCCGGGCGCCTGCAATCACCGTGGCAGCAGCAATGGGCCTTGCCGCCGCAGTTGCCGGCGCATCTGCTGGGCCGTCGCCCCGATGTGGTGGCCGCCCGCCTGCAGGCGCAGGCGCTGGAGTCGCGCGTGGCATCGCAGCAGGCCGAGTTCTATCCCGATGTGAATCTCAGCGCCTTTGTCGGCGTGCAGTCGCTGGGCCTGGACATGCTGACCCGAAGCGGCTCCGGCATCGCCAGCCTGGGTCCGGCCGTCAGCCTGCCGATCTTCAATGGCGGCCGTTTGCGCTCGCAGCTGGGGGCCGCGCGTGCCCGCTATGACGAGGCCGTGGCCCAGTACCGCAGCACGCTGAACCGGGCCTTGCAGGAGGTGGCGGACAACGCCGTCAGCCAGCGAGCGCTGCAGCAGCAGCTGACGGCCATGCAGCAGGCCGTGACGGCCGCGACCGAGGCACATCGTGTGGCGCGCAACCGCTATGAGGGCGGTCTGGCGCGCTATCTCGATGTGCTGTCGGCGGAAGACCAGCTGCTGGCCAGCGTGCGCCAGCTGGTCGATGTGCAGTCGCGTGCCCTGACGCTCGATATCGGTCTGCACCGCGCACTGGGCGGCGGCTGGAGCGAGTCCGCCGGCGCTCCTGATGCGACCGCGCCAAAGGCCTGAGCCGCTTTCCTGAACTGAATCACGACCTACGCACAACGGGTTCAGGCAAGACGACTGTCTCAGCAGGCAGACCGTGATTGCAATCCCGTTTGCGTAAGTCCCATGAATATTTCCAAGGTTTTGTATGACTGAAAACGCTTCTTCCGTGAACGCGAATCCTGCTGCGCGCGAACAGCGCCGCAACCGGCTGCTGGCCGCGCTGGCAGGTGTGGTGCTGCTTGCCGGTGGGGCCGCCGGCGCCTATTGGTGGCTGCATGCCTCCCACTTCGTCTCCACCGACAACGCCTATGCGGCGGCCGAGGTGGCACAGGTCACGCCGTCCATAGGCGGCACGGTGCTGGAGGTGCTGGTCAGGGACACCCAGGCCGTCAAGCAAGGCGATGTGCTGGTGCGCATCGATCCCACGGACGCCAGGCTGGCACTGGCCCAGGCCGAGGCCGAGCTGGCCCGCGCCACGCGCCGCGTCAAGGGCTATGTGGCCAACGATGGCGGGCTGAAAGCGCAGGTCACGGCACGCGAGGCCGACGAAAAACGCGCCGCCGCCCAGTTGCTGGCAGCCGAGGCCGATATGGAGCGTGCCACCATCGACCTGCAGCGCCGCCAGGCCCTGGCCAAGAGCGGTTCGGTCTCGGGCGAGGAACTGACGCAGGCGCAGAATGCTTTTGCCGCAGCCAAGGCACAGCTCGCATCGGCCGTGGCCGCGCAGGCACAGGCCAGGGCCAACCGCGAAGCCGCCATTGGCGCCAAGCAGGTCAACGCCACCTTGATCGAGGGCGCGGATGCCCAGACCAATCCCGAGGTGCAGCTGGCGCAGGCGCGGCGCGACCAGGCCCAGGTCGATCTGGATCGCAGCACGGTGCGTGCTCCCGTCGATGGCGTGGTGGCCAAGCGCAGCGTGCAGATCGGGCAGCGCGTGCAGGCCGGTGCGCCCCTGATGACGGTGGTGCCGGTGCAGCAGATCTATGTGGATGCCAACTTCAAGGAAGGCCAGCTGGGCAAGGTGCGTGTGGGCCAGCGCGTGCAGCTGCAGTCCGATCTGTACGGCAGCGATGTGAAGTACAGCGGCACTGTGGTGGGCTTCAGCGGCGGCTCCGGCTCGGCGTTTGCGGCCATTCCCGCGCAGAACGCCACGGGCAACTGGATCAAGGTGGTGCAGCGCCTGCCCGTGCGCATTCAGCTCGATGCCGCCGAGCTGGCCAGGAACCCGCTGCGCGTGGGCCTGTCCATGCAGGTGACGGTGGACACCCGCAGCGGCCCTGCCGACGCAGCCGGCGTGGCGACCACGGCCGCGCAGTGAGTGCCTCATGAGCGATCACAACGCAAGTGCGGCCGCAGCGGCCGATGCGCCTGCCGTGCCCATGGCCGCCGGCATGGTGCCGCTGACGGGGGGCACGCTGTGGCTGGCGGCCCTGGTGCTGGCTGCGGCCAATTTCATGGCCGTGCTGGACATGACGGTGGCCAATGTCTCCGTGCCCAGCATCGCCGGCAATCTGGGCGCGACCACCAGCCAGGGCACCTGGGTCATCACCAGCTATGCGGTGGCCGAGGCCATCACCGTGCCGCTGACCGGCTGGCTGGCGGCGCGCTTCGGCGCGGTGCGCGTGTTTGCCACGGCCATGGGCCTGTTCGGTCTGGCATCGCTGCTGTGCGGCCTGGCCAATTCCCTGGGCATGCTGGTGTTTGCGCGTATCTTGCAGGGTCTGGCCGGCGGCCCGCTGATGCCGCTGTCCCAGTCGCTGCTGCTGCGCATCTTCCCGCCGCGCATGGCGCCCGCAGCCATCGGCCTGTGGTCTATGACCACGCTGATTGCCCCCGTGCTGGGCCCCATCGTGGGCGGCTGGATCTGCGACGAGTACACCTGGCACTGGATCTTTCTGATCAACATCCCGGTGGCCCTGGTCTGCGCGTTTGCGGTCTGGCATCTGGTCAGGCGCTACGAGCAGCCGCTGCTCAAGAACCCCATAGACACCGTGGGCCTGCTTCTGCTCATCGTCTGGGTGGGCTCGCTGCAGCTGATGCTGGATGAAGGCAAGAACCTGGACTGGTTTGCCTCGCCCATGATCGTGGCGCTGGCTGCGGTGGCCGTGGTGGGCTTTGCGGCCTTCATGATCTGGGAGCTGCATGCCGAGCACCCGATCGTGGATCTGCGCGTCTTCAGGCACCGCGGCTTTTCCATGGCCGTGCTGACCATCAGTCTGGCGTTTGCGGCCTTCTTCGCCGTCAATGTGCTCACGCCGCTGTGGCTGCAGAGCTTCATGGGCTACACGGCCACGCTGGCGGGCCTGGTCACGGCATGGACGGGGCTGTTCGCGCTGTTCGTGGCGCCGGCCGCCGCCGGGCTGGCGGCCCGGGTGGACCCGCGCCGGCTGATCTTTGGCGGGGTGTTCTGGATGGGGGTGATCACCTGCTGGCGGGCGTTCGCCACGACGGACATGGGCTATTGGGACATCGCCCTGCCGCTGATGTTCATGGGGCTGGGTCTGCCGTTCTTCTTCATCCCGACCACCGGGCTGGCGCTGGCCAGCGTGGAGCCGCAGGAGATGGACAACGCCGCCGGCCTGATGAACTTTCTGCGCACCCTGTCGGGCGCGGCGGCGGTCTCCGTGGTCAACACGGCCTGGGAGAACGGCACGACGCGCAAGCATGCGGATCTGGTGGGTTTGAGCGATGCCGGCGGCGAGGTGCTGCACGGGCTGCAGCAGTCGGGCATGAGTGCCGATGCGGCGCTGTCGGCGCTTGATCAGCTCATCACCAGCCAGAGCGTGATGCTGGCCACCAATCAGATCATGTTCATCATCGCGGGCGGCTTTGTGCTCGCGGCCTGCGCGATCTGGCTGGCACCGAGGCCGACCCGCACGGTCGATCCCGGTGCGGGCGGCCACTGAGTGCCGTGGCTTGAATGAATTGATAGCTGCTTGCGTTTGATATTCATGAGTTTCAGATACAAAAGTATCTGAAATCCATATTTATCATGCGCAGGCAGCTTTTCTTTCAGGAGCACGAAGCCGCGAAAGCAGCAGCAAGTCGCAGGGAGTCGCCAGCATTTCTACAATGGGGGGCTATGTTCCCGATCGACCTGCTTGACTCCGCGCCAGACGGTGCAAATTCCGGCGCCAATCCCGCCTCTCACTCGCCCCTGCTGACCGGCCTCAACGATGAGCAGCTGGCCGCAGTGACCCTGCCTGCGGGCCATGCGCTGATTCTGGCGGGTGCCGGCTCGGGCAAGACGCGTGTGCTGACCACGCGCATCGCCTGGCTGCTGCAGACCGGGCAGGCCACGCCCGGCTCCATCATGGCGGTGACCTTCACCAACAAGGCCGCCAAGGAGATGCTCACGCGCCTGTCGGCCATGCTGCCCTACAACGTGCGCGGCATGTGGATCGGCACGTTCCACGGCCTGTGCAACCGACTGCTGCGCGCCCACTATCAGGCAGCCAGGCTGCCGCAGGCGTTCCAGATTCTGGATACCCAGGATCAGCTTTCGGCCATCAAGCGCCTGTGCAAGCAGTTCAATGTGGATGACGAGCGCTTTCCGCCCAAGCAGCTGATGTACTTCATTGCGGGCTGCAAGGAAGAGGGCATGCGCCCTGGCGATGTGGTGGCGACCGACCCCGACACTCGCAAGAAAGTGGAGCTGTACCAGCTCTACGAAGAGCAATGCCAGCGCGAAGGCGTGGTCGATTTTGGTGAGCTGATGCTGCGCAGCTACGAGCTGCTGCGTGACGATGTCCATCTGCGCCACCACTACCAGCGCCGCTTTCAGCATATTTTGGTGGACGAGTTCCAGGACACCAACAAGCTGCAGTACCAGTGGCTCAAGCAACTGGCGGGCGATGATGTGGGCGGGCGCTACGAGTCGGCTGCCAGCGTGATTGCCGTGGGCGACGACGACCAGAGCATCTATGCCTTTCGCGGCGCGCGCGTGGGCAATATGGCGGACTTCATCCGCGAGTTTGACGTCAAAAACCAGATCAAGCTGGAGCAGAACTACCGCAGCTACAGCAACATCCTCGACTGCGCCAACGCCCTCATCAGCCACAACAACAACCGCCTTGGCAAGAACCTGCGCACCAGCCAGGGCCCGGGCGAGCCGGTGCGCATCTACGAAGCGCCCAGCGATCTGGCCGAGGCTGCGTGGATGGTTGACGAAATCAAGCAGCTGGTCAAAAACGATGGCTTCACGCGCCAGGAAATTGCCGTGCTCTACCGCAGCAATGCGCAAAGCCGGGTGATCGAGTCGGCGCTGTTCAATTCCAGAATTCCCTACCGTGTGTATGGCGGCCTGCGCTTTTTCGAGCGCGCCGAAATCAAGCATGCCCTGGCCTATCTGCGCCTGCTGGAGAATCCGCACGACGACACCAGTTTCCTGCGCGTGGTGAATTTCCCCGCACGCGGGATCGGCGCGCGCACGATCGAAGTCCTGCAGGACACGGCGCGCAGCAGCGGCACTTCGCTGAGCGACGCCGTCACCGCCGTGGGCGGCGCGGCAGGCACCAAGCTGCAGGGCTTTGTGGCACAGATCGATGTGCTGCGCGAGCAGACGCAAGGGCGCACGCTGCGTGAAATCATCGAGACCGTGGAAGAGCAAAGCGGCCTGATCGAGCATTACCGCAACGAGAAAGAGGGCGCGGACCGCATCGAGAACTTGCAGGAACTGGTCACGGCTGCCGAGAGCTTTGTGACCCAGGAAGGCTTTGGCCGCGATGCCGTGGCCATGCCGCTGGACGAGCAGCAGAACGCGCCGCAGCTGAGCCAGTCGCCGGTCAGCCAGGGGCTGGACCCGAATCAGCCGCTGCTGGACGAGGCGCTCAGGGCGCCGGCCGGTACGGCGGCCTCCATGGTCAATGCCGATACCGGTGAGACGCTGTCGCCGCTGCAGGCCTTTCTCGTGCATGCGGCACTGGAAGCGGGCGACAACCAGGCCCAGGCAGGCCAGGATGCCGTGCAGCTGATGACCGTGCATGCTTCCAAGGGCCTGGAGTTCGATGCCGTGTTCATAGGCGGTGTGGAGGAGGGTCTGTTCCCGCACGAGAACGCCATGATGGATCGCGGCGGTCTGGAGGAGGAGCGGCGCCTGGCCTATGTGGCCATCACGCGTGCGCGCAAGCGTCTGTATCTGAGCCATTCGCAGACGCGCATGCTGCATGGCCAGACGCGCTACAACGTCAAGAGTCGCTTCTTTGACGAGCTGCCTGAAGAAGCGCTCAAGTGGATCACGCCCAGGCAGAGCGGCTTTGGCAGCTTCGCCCCTTCCTCAGGGGCTGGCGGCGCCTGGGGATCCAGGGGCGCAGGCCAGTTCGGCTCCGGCTCGGGCTGGGGCGGCAAGCAGACCGAAGTCTTTGCCAGCCCGCCCGTGCCGCAGCAAAAGGCCGAGCCCGCGCACGGCATCAAGGCCGGTATCGCGGTGTTCCACAACAAGTTCGGCGAGGGCAAGGTGCTGGCGGTCGAAGGCACGGGTGACGATACACGTGCCCAGGTCAGCTTCGGCCGCCATGGCACCAAGTGGCTGGCGCTGGCGATTGCCAAGCTGACAATCGTTGACTGAGTTGCCCTAGGTCCCTGGCGTATGAAAAAAGCCGCGGCCTTTTGCAAGGCGCGGCTTTTTTGTCGAGGCCCGGGTGCGGCGCTTACTTGGCGCTGAGCTTCATCTGGGCGGGCGAGGCCGTGATGTAGCCCACGGCGGAGCCGAACTTGTCCTTGTAGTTGGCCTTGATCAGCGGATCCAGCTGGGTCTTGACGTTGGCGTGGATGCCGCCCCAGTCACCGGCGTGCTGGAAGTTGCTCATGATGTAGGTCCAGCCGTTGATTTCGTCCACGGCATGCAGGCCCGTGGATTCGCCGCCGGCGGGCACGGACAGCACGCGCGACAGCTGCTTGGTGTCCACGTTGTAGGCCCACATGAAGTTGTTGACGTGCTGGCTGCTGTCCTCGCCGATGAACAGGGTGCGCATTTTTTCCGAGAACTTGAGGTTGTCGGGGTTGGCAATCTTGTTGGGGTTGGCGGTGTTGCCCAGGGCGTCGCCCTTGAGGGTCTTGCCGTCGGTGTCCAGCAGATCCTCGCCAGCCAGCAGGGCAGCCGTGTCCACGGGCATCCATTCGCTGTTGATGGCCGTGCCGGTCGTGTCCTTCTGGCCGCCCTTGAGGTTCAGCGCCATCACGACGCCGGCCACCAGCTGCTTGGGCACCGAGACGCCGTTGCCTGCCACGTTGGCGGCATTGCCGGCCACCATGGAGGACTGCACGTTCTGCAGTGCGGAGTAGGCAATCTTGTCCTTGGCATTGACGGTCGTGCCTTCCATCTTGGTGAAGCCCAGGCTGGCGCCCTTGAAGGCGGCATAGCGATGGGTTTCGAGGAAGGCTGCGGCCTTGTCCATGCCGGCGTTGATCTTGATCCACTTGGTCTTGTCGTTGGCCACGATCTTGGTGTAGCTGGAGTCGCTGGGGTCGGTCTTGGACACGGTCATGATGTCCGTGGGCTTGAGCGTGTTGGCCAGGTTTTCGATTTCGGCGCTGGTGGCCGAGCCCAGCTTGATCCAGGTCAGCGGCGCGGCGCTCTTGGCGGCGGGGTCGATGGAGAAGCCCGCGCCGACCTTGGCGGCGTACAGCGTGCCTGAGGACAGGTCTTTTTCCTTGTCGGCGACGAAGACGAAGTAGCCGCTGTTGGTGGCGTCGTCACCCATGAGCGCGGTGCGCTGGTCGGGCATGACCTGCACCAGCTCGTGCGAGATGCGGCCCATGCAGAAGTGCTTCTTGATGGTGGCCGTGCCGTCGACATTGACGATCACTTCGGGCATGTGGCCGTAGTGGTAGGGGTTGGCCTTGCTGGAGTCGCCGTAGAGGTTCTGGCTATAGGCCTGGAACATGGTGTTGCTGGCGATGCTGAAGGCATCGGGCTCGTACTCTTCCGAGGACAGATGAGTGCCCCAGGGCGACAGGCTGGCGCCGCAGGTGATCCACAGGCCGTGGACCTTGGAGGTGTCCACATTGTGGTACTTGACCAGGCTCAGCTTGCCCGTGGTCTGGTCCTGGTCCAGCGTCAGCACGGCGATGGGCGAGGGCAGCTTGCCGTACATATCGGTCGTGCCGTCCTGGGCCCAGGTGGTGTATTCGAACTGCACCACGGCAAACACGGGCTGGCCCTTGACGCCGTCGACCTTGGCATTGGGCACGGTCAGCAGCGAGGTGCCGTCGGGCGAGTCGGAGAAGAAGTGGCGCTCCTTGCCGGAGACGGTCTTGTCGATGATCTTGTTGTTGTAGATGTCGTAGTAGCCGCCGGCCAGCAGCTGGCCGCCCTTGCCGTCGGAGACCATGTCGCCGGTCACGAAGAAGGGCTGGTAGCCCAGGTCGTAGACCTGCTCGCTCTTGTCGTCGAATGCGACCTTGAGCTGGGAGGCCACATACATGGTGGCCATATTGGCGGGCGTGGTCAGCGAAGGCGCGGCCATGGCGGTGAAGCTGGCCGAGACATAGTTCTTGGTGACGGGAGGCGTCGTAGGCGTTGTCGGGGTGTCGTCATCGCCACCACCACATGCGGCCAGCAGGCTGGATGCGGACACGACCGAACCCAGGGGGAGCAGGGGAGCGCCGGAAAAGAGTTGCAGGGCCTTACGACGGCTGAGCAGATTTTGTGCCATGAGAGTTTCGCAGTGTGGGGTGAAGCGCAGACTTGGGGCCGCGCTGAATTGGATGAATGCCAGGACATGAGATGCATGCCCTGTTCAGTCCTGCGAATCCTAGGAAACGAATATGACAGCGGCGTGGCTGCTTGATGACATCGGCATGAATGATGGTTTGCGCCGCTGCCGGGCGCGGACCGGCGTGCGGCCCAAAAAAAAAGCCCCGACCTGGGAGGGCGGGGCTGCTGCGGTCTGCCGCTGGCGCTTACAAATCCGGCGCGGGCGGTGCGCTGTCGATCAGCGTCTGCTCGGCGTCGGGAGGGCTGAAGCTGTCACGGAAGGTAAACACGATGGAGGTAAAAAAGATGGCAGCCAGCATCAGGGCCGTTGCCACCATCAGACCCCCGGCAATGCTGCCGATGAGCATGGCCAGAATGCCGGTGACGATGGCCAGAGCCATGCCGGAGACGATGAACACACCGATCCAGCAGACACCGAACACCAGATAGGCACCGATATTGCGGATGCAACCGACAAAGCTGAAGAACAGCGATTTGACGGGGCTGATGCCATGCCAGTGAATGAGCGCCGGTGCATGCCAGAAGGCCAGCGACAGCGGCAGGTAGAGAAACATGCTCAGCCACATGGCGGACTGGAACTCGGGCTCCTCGGCGAGTTCGCGGGTCATGGGGGTCTGGCCCAGGTAGACACTGGCGAACGTGCCGCCATCGACCAGGCTGGAGGCACCGATGATGAGCAGAAAGCCGGCGGCATAGAGGCCGCCCAGGATCAGCATGGAGTGCAGGTGCTGGCTGCCGGAGCGAAAAGACACCAGCAGCAGCGCCGGTGTGGGCTTGCGGCCGTGGGCGGCTTCGGAGGCCGCGACCATCATGCTCAGCGAGATGCAGGGCAGCAGTGCCAACGCGATGACGGGGCCGATCAGCGGCACGGCCGAGATCAGCGACATGCTGGCCATGCCCAGAAAGAACAGGGCGGCCAGGGCCAGGGGCTGGCTTCTGAAGGTGCGCAGGCCCTGCAGCACCCATTGCAGACCGGTGCCGGGTGGAACGATTTGAAGTTTCATGGAAGAGGCTGAAATACTTTTGCGAGAGCGTGCAAAAGTCGCTCTTGCACTGTACCCGAGACGGCTGGGCGGGGCCATCAAAAGCCCCGGGGCACCCAACTTCTTGGCGCCGGGCTGGCGCTCAGTCCAGCGTCAACGGATGGGCGATGCGCTGGCTCAGCACGCGCTCGAAGTGGGTGGGGTCGTGGGGCTGCAGCAGGGCGGCTTCACGCGGCAGATGGAAGTCCCAGAGGCGGGAGATCCAGAAACGCAGGGCGCCGGCACGCAGCTGGGCGTTGAGCAGTTCGCGCTCGGCTGCGGCCAGCGGGCGCACGGCCTGGTAGGCCGCAAGCATGGCCTTGGCGCGCTCGGCATCATGGGCACCTGTTGCGTGATCGATACACCAGTCGTTGAGGCAGACCGCCAGATCGAAGAGCCAGGTGTCCACGCCCGCGAAATAGAAGTCGAAGAAACCGGTGAGCCGTTCGCCGTCGAACATCACGTTGTCACGGAACAGATCGGCATGGACGGGGCCACGCGGCAGGGCCGCATAGCTGGCCGAGGCGGCGACATGGTTCTGGTAGGCCAGTTCGGCGCGCAACATGGCGGCGGTTTCCTCGCCCAGATGCGGCAGGACCACGGGCACGGTTTCATTCCACCAGGGCAGGCCGCGCAGATTGGGCTGCTGGCGGTCGTAGTCCTGACCGGCCAGATGCATGCGCGCCAGCATGTCGCCCACGGCCGCGCAGTGCACGGCAGCCGGGGCCAGCTGGCTCTTGCCGGCCAGGCGGTTGACGATGGACGCAGGCTTGCCGCAGACCTTGAGCAGAATGTCGCCGCTGCGAGTCTCGCTTTGCGGGTCCGGCACGGGAATGCCGGCCCGTGCCAGATGCTTCATCAGGTACAGATAGAACGGCAGCTGTTCGGCGCTCAGGCGTTCGAACAGTGTCAGCACCCACTCACCCTGGTCGGTCGTCAGAAAGTAGTTGGTGTTTTCGATACCGCCTTGAATGCCGCGCAATTCCTTGAACGAGCCTAGGGACATGCGGCGCAGCAGGTCGCGCGCATCTTTATCGGAAACTTCGGTGAAAACAGCCATGGTGAGTGAATACGCCGGTCTGGGGCGACCGACCGAACTAGCAGGGAGAAGGTGTCTATATGCAACAGGGCAGTGCTCTGAAGCACTGCCCTGTCATGAATGGGGGAAAAGCGCGCCGCGCTTCAGAACTTGAGGAAATTCCAGACGCGCGTACCCGTGGTGTCGCCGCTGTTGCTGTCGCGGTTGCGGGCTGCGCGGGCGCCGTCGTTGGACTGCACCTCGTACTCGGGCATGGAGCCTACCTTGGGTTGCACGGTGATGCTCTGGGTCTGGCCGCCGACGCGGGTTTCATCGACTCGGCTGCCGGCGTCCTCCACGCGGATATGTTCGATCCGCTGGTTGTGCTTGCCGGTCGCCGCCGCATTGTCCTGCTGGCCCTGGGGCGCAGGAGCGATTGCGGCATCGGCCGGCGCAGGGGTGGGGGACTGGGCCAGAACGGATCCGGCGGCCAGGCTCAGCATAATGAAAAGTGGTGCAGCGCGCATAGTGTGGATTGTAGGGCGACTTCGAATTGTCCCACCAGGTGCTATCCGTCTCGGGTCTGCGGACCGGCGGAGCCGGGCTCGCGTGCACAATCCGGGGTATGAGCAATTCCAAGACCCTGGTGCTGGTGGACGGCTCCAGCTACCTCTACCGCGCCTACCATGCCATGCCCGACCTGAGGGCGATTCCCGGCGACCCGGCCAGCCCGGCCACGGGTGCCATCCGCGGCATGGTGAACATGATGCAGGCGCTGAGGAAGGACGTGCAGGCCGATTACGCCGTCTGCGTGTTCGATGCCTCGGGGCCGACCTTCCGGGACGAGATGTACACCGAGTACAAGGCCACGCGCTCGCCCATGCCCGACGATCTGCGCAGCCAGATCGAGCCCATCCACGAGGTGGTGGCCATGCTGGGCTGGAAGGTGGTGGCCGTGCCCGGCGTGGAAGCCGACGACGTGATCGCGACGCTGGCGCAGACCGCTGCGGCTCAGGGCATACAGGTCATCGTCTCCAGCGGCGACAAGGACTTGAGCCAGTTGGTCAACGAGCATGTGACCATCATCGACACCATGAACGGCAAGAAGCGCGACGTGGCCGGCGTGACGGCCGAGTTCGGCGTGCCGCCGGCGCTGATGATCGACTACCAGGCCCTGGTGGGCGACACCGTGGACAACGTGCCCGGCGTGACCAAGGTCGGGCCCAAGACCGCCGCCAAATGGCTGGAGGAGTTCGGCACGCTGGACAATCTGATTGCCAACGCGGCAGGCATCAAGGGCGTCGCGGGCCAGAACCTGCGCGATGCGATTGCCAGCGGCCAGCTGGCGCTGAGCCGCCAGCTGGTGACCATGAAAACCGATTGCGATCTGTCAGCCTACATTGGCGGCCTGCCGCAGCTCGATGTCGTCACGCTGGCCGAGCCCGATAGCGCCGCGCTCGCGCCGTTCTACGAGAAATACGGCTTCAAGGGCCTGGTGCGCACCCTGGGCGCCGCTGCGGCCGACGTCAAGGCGGCCAAGCCCGGCAAGGCTGCCAAGGCAGACAGTGCCCAGGGCGGCCTGTTCGATGCCGATGACGCGGCGGCCACCGAGGTGGCCGTGGCGGCCCAGCAGCGCGATGTGCTCTACACCACGATTCTGAGCGAGGCGCAACTCGATGAATGGCTGGCCAAGATCGAGGCCGCCGAGCTGACCGCGCTGGATACCGAGACCGATTCGCTGGACGAGATGGTGGCCCGCATCGTCGGCATTTCCTTCAGCGTGGCCGTGGGCGAGGCCGCCTATATTCCGCTGCGCCACGAGGGCATGGACGTGCCCGAGCAGCTCGATCTGGACAAGGTGCTGGCCAGGCTCAGGCCCTGGCTCGAGGATGCGTCCAGGAAGAAACTGGGCCAGCATGTCAAATATGACCAGCATGTGTTTGCCAACCACGGCATCACCGTGCGCGGCTATGCGCACGACACCATGCTGCAGTCCTATGTGCTCGAAGCCGACCGCCCGCACAATCTGACCAGCCTGGCGCTGCGCCATGTGAATCGCAGCGGCATCAGCTACGAAGACCTGTGCGGCAAGGGCAAGAGCCAGATTCCGTTTGCCCAGGTGCCCGTGGACAAGGCCGCAGCCTACAGCTGCGAGGACTCCGACCAGACGCTGGACGTGCACAACACCTTGTGGCCGCGCATCCAGGTCCAGGCCGGGCTGCTGCATATCTACGAGCTGGAAATGCAGACCAGCGAAGCGCTGTTTCGCATCGAGCGCAATGGCGTGAGCATCGACGCGGGTGAGCTGGCACGCCAGAGCAATGATCTGGGCGCACGCATCCTGAAGCTCGAGGAAGAGGCTTACGAGATTGCGGGCCAGCCCTTCAATCTGTCCTCGCCCAAGCAGCTGGGCGAGATCTTCTTCGACAAGCTGGGCATGCCCGTCGTGAAGAAGACCGCCACCGGCGCGCGCAGCACGGACGAGGAAGTGCTGGAAAAGCTGGCCGAGGACTATCCGCTGCCCGCCAAGCTGCTGGAGCACCGCAGCCTCTCCAAGCTCAAGGGAACCTACACCGACAAGCTGGCGCAGATGGCCTTGCCCAGCGACGGCCGCGTGCACACCCACTACGCCCAGGCCGTGGCGGTGACGGGGCGTCTGTCCAGCAACGACCCCAATCTGCAGAACATTCCCGTGCGCACGCCCGAAGGCCGCCGCGTGCGCGAAGCCTTTGTGGCCCCCGAGGGCAAGCTGATTGCCAGCGCCGACTATTCGCAGATCGAGCTGCGCATCATGGCCCATCTGTCGGGCGACGAAGCCTTGCTGAGCGCCTTCAAGAACGGCCTGGACGTGCACCGCGCCACGGCCGCCGAAGTCTTCGGCGTGAGTGTGGACGAGGTCAGCAGCGAGCAGCGCCGCTATGCCAAGGTGATCAACTTCGGCCTGATCTACGGCATGAGCAGCTTCGGCCTGGCCAAGAACCTGGGCATCGAAACCAAGGCGGCGGCCGCCTATATCGACAAATACTTCCAGCGCTATCCCGGCGTGAAGCGCTATATGGACCAGACCGTGGAGCTGGCCCATGCCCAGGGCTATGTGGAGACCGTCTTCGGTCGGCGCCTGGTGCTGCCCGAGATCAACGGCGGCAACGGCCCGCGCAAGAAAGCGGCCGAGCGCGCTGCCATCAACGCCCCCATGCAGGGCACGGCGGCCGATCTGATCAAGAAGGCCATGGTGGCCGTGCAGGCCAGGCTGGATGCCGAAAAGCCCGAGGTGCTGGTCATCATGCAGGTGCACGACGAGCTGGTGTTCGAGCTGCCCGAAGCCGCCAGGGACTGGGTGCAGGCCGAGATCCCTGCCATCATGGCCGGCGTGGCCGATCTGTCCGTGCCGCTGCTGGCCGAGATCGGCTTTGGCAGCAGCTGGGAAAAGGCGCATTGAGCTTTTCACCCAAAGGCGCACTGATACGCTTTCGTCCCGGGGGCGCCCAGGTCTTGCCGAGGTGGTCCCTTAAAAAAGAGAGCTGCTTGCGCTTTCTGAAAAAGCACTTCAGGTTGTTTTTGACCTAAAGTGCTTTGTTTACAAGCGCTGTCAGCTCCTGAATTGTTCTAGGTTGTTGCGGGAAATATCTTGTTCAAAGGCTTTGCAATGACGCCCGCCGTGCGCACGGGGCTGTCGATTTCGGTGGCGACGGGGCTGTACGGCATCTCCTTCGGCGCGCTGTCCGTGGCGGCCGGCCTCAACCTCTGGCAGACCATGGCGCTGAGCGCGCTGATGTTCACGGGCGGTTCGCAGTTCGCCTTCATCGGCGTGGTGGCGGGCGGCGGCAGCGGCATGGCGGCCGTGAGCGCGGCCTCGCTGCTGGGCGTGCGCAATGCCATCTACGGCATGCAGATGAGCCGTCTGCTGGGCGTCCAGGGGCTGCAGCGCTGGCTGGCGGCGCACTGGACGATCGACGAATCCGCGGCCACGGCATCGGGCCAGGAGGAACTGGCCGAGCAGCGGCTCGGCTTCTGGGTCGCCGGGGCGGGCGTGTTCCTGCTCTGGAACCTGTTCACCTTGCTGGGCGCGCTGATGGGCAACGCGCTGGGCGACACGCGCCGCTTCGGTCTCGACGGGGCTGCCGTGGCGGCCTTTCTCGGCCTGCTCTGGCCGCGCCTGAACGCGCGCGAGCCGGTGGCGCTGGCGCTGGGCTGCGGGCTGGTCACGGCCCTGGCCATACCCTGGGTGCCTGCAGGCGTGCCGATTCTGCTGGCCGCAGCCCTGGGCGCCTTCTGGGGCTGGGTGCGCCCTTCGGAGGCTGGGCAATGACGCTGTCCCTGTCCTTGTCCCTGTGGCAATGGATCTTGCTGGCCTGTGCGCTGGCCTTTGTGACCAAGCTGCTGGGCTACAGCCTGCCCGAGCGCTGGATGCGCAGCCCGCGCATGGCCCAGATCGCGGCCTGTCTGACGGTGGCGTTGCTGGCTTCGCTGACGGTGATGAACACCCTGGCCAGCGGCACGCGCATCAGCCTGGATGCGCGCCTGGGCGCCTTGCTGGTGGCGGCGCTGGCCCTGTGGCTGCGGGCACCATTCTTGCTGGTGGTGATTCTGGGGGCCGTGGCTGTGGCGCTGCTGCGCTGGCTGGCCTGAGGTGCCTGCAACGCACTGGCCTTAGACTGCATGGCCAGCCAGGCTTGAGATCGTCAACACGTTCTGAAATTCCATCAACCCAAGGAGGATCCATGAAGTACGAAGACATCGCTCAGGATATGCAGGGGCTGCTCGGCGCTCGCGCCGATGCCCAGCCCAGCCGCCGCACGGCCTTGCGCGCAGCCCTCGGGGCCGGCCTGGGCGTGGGCTATGCCTGCGCCGCCGGCCCGGTCATGGCTCAGACGGCCATCAAGACCCCGGTCGACGGCCTGACGGCAGGCGAGGTCAGCATCGATGTCAAAGGCTTCAAGCTGCCGGCCTACCGGGCCATGCCTGCGGGCAAGCAGAATCTGCCCGTGGTGCTGGTGATCTCCGAAATCTTCGGCGTGCATGAATACATTGCCGATACCTGCCGCCGCCTGGCGCGTGCGGGCTATCTGGCGATAGCGCCCGACCTGTTCGTGCGCCAGGGCGATCCCATGGCCTATGGCGAGATGGCCAAGCTCATGAGCGAGGTGATCGCCAAGGTGCCCGATGCCCAGGCCATGGGCGATCTGGACGCTGCCGTGCAATGGGCAGGCACCCAGGGCGGCGATGTCAGGAAGCTGGCCATCACCGGCTTTTGCTGGGGCGGGCGCATCACCTGGCTGTATGCCGCACATGCCCCGCTCAAGGCCGGCGTGGCCTGGTACGGGCGTCTGCAGGGCAACAAGAACGATTTGCAGCCCAGCTATCCGCTGGACCTGGTGGGACAGCTCAAGGCACCGGTGCTGGGCCTGTACGGCGGCAAGGACACGGGCATTCCGCTGGAGTCGGTCGAAGCCATGAAGGCCGCGCTCAAGACCGGCTCTGCGGCGGCCAGGGCCTCGGAGTTCGTGATCTTCCCCGAGGCGCCCCATGCCTTCCATGCCGACTACCGCCCCAGCTACCGCGAGCAGGCCGCGCAGGACGGCTGGGCCCGCATGCTGACCTGGTTCAACCAGCATGGCGTGGCTTGATGTCTCATTCGCTGAAATTTTCGGCCCGGGGGGCTTGACAGCTTTGCTAAGGTGAAAGAAGTCCCGGCGAGCCATGCATGTCATGCGCATCCGGGGCTGACGGTATGGGGATAGTCGCAAGCGGGCCGCGTTGGGCGGCGCATTCTGCGAAAATCCTCAAGATTCGCCTGTAAAAGGTTGCGGTTAAGCCATATAAAGCTATGACATTGGTAGCAATTATTCTGGCCACCCTGGCTGCTGGTATCGGCAGTGTCTGGGTGGCCGCGTTGTTGATGAGTCTGGGAGGGGGGCGCACGCCAGGGCTGATGCCCCAGCGTCTGCTGAGCCTGGCTGCGGGAGCCTTGCTCGCCACAGCCTTCATGCATTTGCTGCCCGAAGCGTTCGAGAGCCATGGCAAATCCCATGATCTGTTCGTGGTGCTGCTGATCGGGCTGGTGTTTTTCTTTCTGCTGTCCAAGGCCGAGCTATGGCACCACGGCCATGAGCATTCGCATGGCGACGCCCACCAGCCTGTTGCCGTGCACCATGCTCACAGTCATGGCCACGACCATCAGCATGGTCACGCCCACCATGACGACCATGGAGAGCACGCGCATGGTCACAGCCATGGCAAGGGCGGCTGGGCCATTCTGACGGGCGACAGCGTGCATTGCTTTGGCGATGGCGTGCTGATTGCATCGGCCTTCGTGGCCGATATCCGCCTGGGCCTGATTGCTGCCCTGTCGGTGCTGGCGCACGAGGTGCCTCACCACATGGGCGATATCGTGGTGCTGCGCCAGTCCAGCAGCAATCGCCGCGTGGCGCTGATCAAGGTGTCCATGGCGGGAGCCGTGACCACGCTGGGCGGGGTGGCCGGCTATTTCCTGATCGGACAGCTGCACGAGCTGCTGCCGTATTTCCTGGTCGTTGCGTCGAGCAGCTTCATCTATGTGGCGCTGGCCGACCTGATTCCCCAGCTGCAAAAGCGCCTGAGCGCCAAGGAAACCGCAGCCCAGGTCTTCTGGCTGCTGCTGGGCATCGTCATCGTGACGGTGATGAGCGGTGCCGCGCACAACCATGGACACGAGCATGACCACGATCATGGTGCCGAGGTCGGGCATTCGCACGAGCCCGCCCCCGCGCCTGCGGCTGTCCATGAAGCAGCGCACAAGCACGAGCATTGATTGCAACTGCAGTCGATAAAAAACCGGCTTCCAGCCGGTTTTTTCATTCAGGAAACATCTTTCAGTTCGGTCTTGACCGCCGCCAGCTGGCGGCGCGAGACCGGCAGCAGCTCGCTGACGCCCTGCAGGCGCAGGCCCCAGCCTTCGCCTTCCTGCGGATCGTCATATTTTTCGAGGCCGCGCAAGGCCGCACGCAGCACCAGGGCGTTGCGGTGTATGCGCAGCAGATGTTCGCCATGGCGGGTTTCGAGATCGGCCAGCGCTCCGTCGAGGATGTAGTTGCGCTGCACGGTGCGCACGGTGATGTATTTCTGCTCGGCCTTGAGAAAACGCACTTCGGACAGCGGCAGCCGCAGCGTGCCGCCGCGCTCCTGAATCAGCAGCACGGGGCCGCTGTCCACGACGCTGCGCGTGCTCAGCGCACGTTCTGCCTTCTGCAGCGATTGCTGCAGGCGTTCCAGGCGTACGGGCTTGGTCAGATAGTCCACGGCATCCAGCTCGAAAGCATGTACCGCATGGCTGGCATGCGCCGTCACGAACACGATGGCGGGCGGGTTGGCCAACTCCGCCAGGGACGCTGCCAGCTGCAGCCCGTTGTGGCCGGGCATGTGGATGTCCAGCAGCACCAGCTGGACGGGGGCGGGCTGTGCGGCCTGCAGCATCTGCAGGGCCTGGTCGGCATCGGCGGCTTCCTGAACATGGTGGGGGCCATGTGCGCAGTCGCCGAGCAGAGTGCGCAGTCTGGCGCGAGCCAGAGCTTCGTCATCAACGATCAGAATGTGCATGACGGGATTCTCCCGGTTTTGGCGCGGTCTGCTGCAAAGGCACGCTCAGGCGCACCACATACAGCCCGTCGCGCACCTTGGCGCTGAAACTGCCTTGCAGGTCGTGCAGCAGCGACAGCCTGGCCCTGACGTTGTCCAGGGCCATGCCATGGCCGGTGCTTTGATGCCCGGCACTGGCCGGCGGCAAGGTGTTGATGATCTGGATCAACGCTTCGTTGCCGCGCCTTTCGGTGCGTACCTGCAGCTTGCCGCCGCGCGCATTGGGCTCCACTCCATGGCGGATGGCGTTCTCCACCAGTGGCTGCAGCAGCAGCGGCGGCAGCAGCGCTCCATGCACGCTTTCATCGAGCTGCCACTGCATCTGCAGGCGCTCGCCAAAGCGTACCTGCTCTATGGACAGATAGCGCTGGGCCAGCTCTATCTCCTGCGCCAGCGTGGTGGTCAGATGGGGTTCGGCCAAGGCATAGCGAAACAGATCGCTGAGATCCTCGAGCAAGGCTTCTGCCTTGGCCGGCTCGGCGCGCACCAGCGCAATCGCGCTGTTGAGGGTGTTGAACAGAAAGTGCGGTCTGATGCGTGACTGCAGCTCGGTGAGACGGGCCTGGGTCTGCGCCGGCGTGTTGCCGCGCGCGCGCAGCACCAGCGCCGTCACGAGCAGCGCGGCCAGCAGGCCTCCCGTGACGGCACTGGCCAGCCAGGGGGCTTTGTCGATGCCGATGAAGAACAGCATGCCGCAGGCATAAAGCCCTGCGAGCGCGCCCAGCAGCACGCCGGCCAGATATTGGCCGCGCATGTCCAGACGCTGCAACTGGTGCTTGAGGCTGCAGGCGGCGATCAGCCAGACCAGGGTGCCTGGCAGGCAGGCACCGGTGAGCAGAGCCGCGCTGGCAAACCACTCCCAGAGCGAGTCCGCACCATAGATGGCAGCCGTGCCCACCACCACCTGTACAAACAGCACGGCGCGCAGCACCACGCCGGCATTGCAGGCGTCGAACACCAGGACCGGGCGGGCCGAGGTTGGTGTGGCAGCGATGAGCGGTGAGATGGGCACGGGCGGTATGGAGCAGGACGGTGTTCGGGATGCAGACTGGAGCGAGCTGAAAATGCACCAAGGGCATTCCTGTCGACAGGGCAGCATGCCCGGTCCGAACTGGCGCAAGTGCTGCGATTATTGGCCAGCAGCTGCGCTGCAGCGGCAATTCGCGCGGCATCTGTCGGTTCGATGCATCAGCTTTGTGCTGACTCAAACAGAGGCCGCTGCCCGGCTGGCGGCCTGATAGCGTCTGAGCGACCAGACCACGCCCGCAAGAATCAGCAGCATGGGGGCCAGTTCGGCGAGCAGTGGCAGGCGCTGTTCATAGAGGAAGTGGTAGGCCAGGGCAAACAGGGTCTCGAACACCAGCAGCTGGCCCACGAAGGTGATGGGCAGGCGCTGGCTGGCGGCATTCCACATCCAGTTGCCCAGCCAGGACGAGAGGATGGCCACGGCCAGATTCAACAGCCAGAACAGCTGCCAGCGCTGGGCCGGAATGTCGGGGCTGCCGGCGCCGCTGGCCTCAGGCGATATCAGCCAGAGCAGCACCCAGAGCAAGGCGCTGATCAGACCGACGACCAGACCCCAGAGCGTGGACCACTCCGTGCCGTTGAAGCGGCTTTGTGCCAGGTAACGGGTGTTGTCCAGCGCATAGCGGCTCCAGCAGAGCATGGCCAGCACGGCCATCAGCACGCCCAGCAGATAGCGCCCCTGGTTGCCTGCGGGCCCCGTGGTCAGCGCATGGGCGTTGACGAGCACGATGCCGGCCAGAATCAGCGCCATGGGGGCCAGCATGCGGCGCAGCGGAAGCGCGCCCTGGGTGTTGCGGCCCAGCAGCGGCACGGTGACGGGAACCAGGCCCACGATCAGCGAGGTCACGGCCATGCCTATCCATTGCACGGCGGTGGCGACCAGGGCGAAATAAACCACATTGCCCGTCAGGGCCAGCCATACCAGATGCCGGACATCGGCCGCTTGCAGCCTGGGCAGCAGCCTGGTGGCCCGGGGCAGAAAAACGCATAGGGCCACCACGCCGTAGAGCACGAAGCGGCCAAAGGTGATCTGCAGCGGCGAGAACTCCGGCAGCATGGCCGGCACGAGAAAAATCGCGCCCCAGAGCGCGCAGGCGGCCAGCGCAAAACCGAGGCCGGAAATCAGGGAAGAGCGGGAATGCATGCCGGGCGGCGCACCGGCCGCCTGGGCAGCGGCCGTGAAGGGAAGGTGAGCGGAGACGGCGTGATTGTCCGCGAAGGCCAGAAACCGGGTGGCTGCAGCCGGATTTGCCAGCTTGGCGAGATAAGGCTTGCAGGCCTTATCTATCAATCGCAGGGTGCTATTGAATCGTGAGTATGCGGAGCGCGAACAGCGCTTTGTCGCAGTGGCCGGCAATGGCTCTGGAACGCTGTGGCGCCCAAGCCGGGTCAGGCCGATAAAATCCCTGTTTCTGCTTTGCACAGCCGTCACGCCAAACTTCTGCATTGGGCGGCCTGTGGTTTTACGGGATTGTTGCCCTCACATGTCTACATCTGCTCCTTCGCACAACCAGCTCGATTCCAAGGCCGAAGCCTGGTCTGCCCTGTTCTCCGAACCCATGAGCGACCTGGTCAAGCGCTACACCTCCAGCGTGTTCTTTGACAAGCGCATGTGGCAGGCCGACATCCAGGGTTCTCTGGCGCATGCCGAAATGCTGTCGGCCCAGAAGATCATTGCGGCCGAAGATTTCGCCTCCATCCAGAAGGGCATGGCGCAGATCACGGCCGAAATCGAGGCCGGCACCTTCGAGTGGAAGCTGGATCTGGAAGACGTTCACCTGAATATCGAAGCGCGCCTGACCCAGCTGGTCGGCGATGCCGGCAAGCGCCTGCACACCGGCCGCAGCCGCAACGACCAGGTGGCCACCGACGTGCGCCTGTGGCTGCGCAGCGAGATCGACCTGATCGAAGGCCTGCTCAAGGAGCTGCAGCGCTCGCTGGTCGACGTGGCCGCGAAGAACGTGGAGGTGATCCTGCCCGGCTTCACCCATCTGCAGGTGGCTCAGCCCGTGAGCTTCGGCCATCATATGCTGGCCTATGTGGAAATGTTCAAGCGCGACGCCGAGCGCATGCTGGACGTGCGCAAGCGCGTCAACGTGCTGCCCCTGGGCTCTGCCGCGCTGGCCGGCACCACCTACCCGCTGGACCGCGAGCGCGTGGCCAAGACCCTGGGCATGGAAGGCGTGAGCCAGAACTCGCTGGACGGCGTGTCCGACCGCGACTTCGCCATCGAGTTCACTGCGGCGGCCTCGCTGTGCATGGTGCACGTGAGCCGTCTGTCGGAAGAGCTGATCATCTGGATGAGCCAGAACTTCGGCTTCATCAAGATCGCCGACCGCTTCACCACCGGCTCGTCCATCATGCCCCAGAAGAAGAACCCCGATGTGCCCGAACTGGCACGTGGCAAGACCGGCCGCGTGGTCGGCCATCTGATGGGTCTGATCACGCTGATGAAGGGCCAGCCCCTGGCCTACAACAAGGACAACCAGGAAGACAAGGAGCCGCTGTTCGACACGGTGGACACCCTCAAGGACACGCTGCGCATCTTCGCCGAGATGATCGGCGGCCAGCTCAACCCCGCCAGCGGCGTCAAGGAAGGCGGCATCACCGTGAATGCCGAGAACATGCGCGCTGCTGCCCTGAAGGGCTATGCCACGGCCACCGACCTGGCCGACTATCTGGTCAAGAAGGGGCTGCCCTTCCGCGACGCCCACGAAACCGTGGCTCACGCCGTGAAGCTGGCCACCATGAAGGGCGTGGACCTGACCGAGCTGCCACTGGCCGAGCTGCAGGCCTTCAATCCCAACATCGAGGCCGATGTGTTCGAGGCCCTGAGCCTGGAAGGCTCGCTCAACGCACGCAGCACGCTGGGCGGTACGGCACCGGCGCAGGTGCGTGCGCAACTGGCCAAGCATCAGGCTCGCCTGGCCTGATGGGCCCCGGCACTGTGGCGTAACGTTGACGCCTTGAAAGCGCCCTTTGCCGGGCGCTTTTGTTTTGGTTAGTCTGCAAAAGAGATAAGGAGAAAACACATGACGCAATCTCGTCGTCAATTGCTGAAAGCCGGTGCGGGAGCGGTTGCAGCATCGGCCCTGGGGCCGCTGGCCTGGGCCTCGTCGGGTCAGCCCATCCGCATTCTGGTGGGCTTTCCACCCGGTGGTGGCTCGGACGCGATTGCGCGCCTGCTGGCCGACAAGCTCAAGGACGAGCTGGGCGGCGTGACGGTGCTGGTGGAAAACCGCCCCGGAGCCGGCGGCCAGATTGCAGCGCAGCTGCTCAAGGCCTCGCCTGCCGATGGTCATACGCTGTTTCTCACGCATGACCACACCATCTCCATCCTGCCCAAGGTCGTGAAAAAGCCGGGCTTTGATCCGCAGCAGGACTTCATCCCCGTGGCCGGGGTCGCCACTTTCGTGAATGCGCTGGCCGTCTCCAGCAACACGCCGGCCAGGAATCTGGCCGAGTACGCGGCCTGGGCCAGAGGCAGTGCCAAGAACGGCACCATCGGCATTCCGGCGCCGGCATCGACCCCCGAATTTCTGGTCAAGATCCTGGCCGACCACTACCAGCTCGATCTGGTGGCCGCTCCGTATCGCGGCAGCGCCCCGCTGCTGGCCGATATGCTGGGCAATCAGATTCCGGCCGGCATTGCTTCGGTGCCCGACTTCATGGAGAACCAGAAGGCGGGCAAGCTGCGCGTGATCGGCGTGCTCGGCGCCAAGCGCCAGGCTTCCATGCCCGAGGTTCCGACCTTGCTGGAGCAGGGCATCAAGGGCTTTGAAGACATGCCTTACTACGGCATTTTTGCGCCCCGGGGCGTGCCCCAGGCCTTTGTCGAGCGCTTCTCGGCAGCGGTGGGCAATGTGCTCAAGCAGCGTGACGTCTACGCGCAGCTGACGGCACTGGGTCTTACAGTTGGATACATGAATCCCCGCCAGTTGGGGGAGCGCGAGGCCGCTTATTCCAAGGTCTGGGCCGGTATCATTCAGCGCAGCGGTTTCCAGCCGCAGTAGTTTCGCGCGTGCAGCACATGCTCAAGGCCCTGCTTCACCTGTGAGGCAGGGCTTTTGCATTCTGCCGCCCCGCACTGCTGCGTCGCTGATTCCAGACTTCAGATTCAAACAGCCAGGGCCGGCGGCATGCCTGCCCCAAAAGGAAGTGACTGTATGACTGTGCCTTATGCAGAGGGAAGGAAGAGGGAGCAGGTCGCGCCGCTTTGGCGCGGGCTGCTGAAGGCGGGCCTGTTATGGGGTCTGGCGGCCACGGCGGCGCACGCCGTCGGGGTGCGCCAGTTCAGCCCGCAAGGCGATGTGAGCAAGGTGGGGCAGGTGGTGGTGCAGTTCGATGCGCCTGCCGTGCGCTTTGGCGACCCCAAGGCTGAGGCGCCGGTCAACCTGCAGTGCAGCAATGCCCAGGCCGCCAAGGGCACGGGGCGCTGGAACAGCGAAAAGGAATGGGTCTTCGACTTTGCCCAGAACCTGCCCGCAGGCGTGCGCTGCACGGCCCAGCTCAACCCGCAGTTCAAGAGCGTCTCGGGCGGGGCACTGACAGGCGCGGCCAGCTATCAGTTCCAGACCGGCGGCCCGCAGGTGGCCGGCATTGCGCCCGACACCTATGAAGAGGTGGACGAGCAGCAGTATTTCGCGCTGCGCCTGACGGGCGCAGCATCCGTCGACAGCCTCAAGCAGCGCGTCTGGTGTACCTCCGAAGGCGTGGGCGAGCGCATTCCCGTGCAGCTGATCGAGGGCAAGGACCGCGAGGCCGTGCTCAAGCAGCGCCACTGGGACAAGGATGCGGCCCGGAATCCGCAGAACTATGCGGTGCTGGCCTGTAACCGCCGCCTGACCTCGGGCAGCAAGATGACCCTGGTCTATGGCAAGGGCGTGGCCATGGCCAACGGCCTGGCGAGCAAGGACGAGCAGCGCTACGAGTACCAGGTGCGCCAGCCGTTCAGTGCCGACTTCAGCTGCGAGCGCGAGAACGCCAATGCCGCCTGCCTGCCGATCCGCCCCATGCGGCTGTCCTTCAGCGCGCCGGTGCCGCGCAAGCTGATCGAAGGCATACGCCTCAAGAGCGGTGCCTCGGCCGTGGCACCGATCATCGAGCAGAACGGCGACAAGCTGGCCGAGGATTCGCTGGTGGATAGCGTGACCTTCCCCGCCACCATGCAGCCGAACTCCAAGTATGTGGTGGAGCTGCCGCCGCAGTTCAAGGATGCCGCGGGTCGCACGCTGAGCAATGCCAATATGTTCCCGCTGGCCACGGCCACGGGCAATATGCCGCCGCTGGTGAAGTTTGCCGCTGCGCCCTTCGGCATCGTCGAGCGCTTTGCCGAAGGCCCCAAGGGCCCGGCGCTGCTGCCCGTGACGCTGCGCAATGTGGAGCCGCAGCTTCTGGGCAAGTCGCTGGACGCCAGCGTGGTGCGCACCAAGAAAGGCGGCTCGGATGCCGACATCATCGCCTGGCTCAAAAAGGTCGAGCGCTATGACAGCTATAGCGTGGAGCGCAAGCGCGCTGCGCGCGATGTGAAGGTGCTGCCACCGGTCATCAACGACGACAAGCACTGGGTGCAGACCCGCATGCTGTCGCTGCTGGACGGCCAGAGCCAGACCCAGACGCTGGAGCTGCCCAAGGCTGCCAGGAACGATCCGCGTCCCTTCGAGGTCGTCGGCATTCCGCTGAACCCGGGCTTCCAGGTGGTGGAGATTGCCTCGCCCATGCTGGGCCAGTCGCTGCTCGACGAGGGCTATGGCGCGGGCCGCACCATGTATGTGCGCACCTCGGTGCTGGTGACCAATCTGGCCGTGCACTTCAAGCTGGGCCGCGAAAACTCCGTGGCCTGGGTGACGACGCTGGACAAGGGCAAGGTGGTGCCTGGCGCCACGGTGCAGGTCTCGGACTGCAATGGCCAGGCCATCGCATCGGCCGTGAGCGACGCGCAAGGCATTGTGACCTTCAACGGCCTCAACCCCAATCCGCCCTCCTGCAGCAACGAAGACGGCTACTACCGCAGCAGTTCCTATTTCGTGAGTGCGCGGGCCAAGACCGATGCCGGTGAGGAGCTGGCTTTCGTCTGGAGCAACTGGAACAAGGGCATAGAGTCCTGGCGCTTCAATGTGCCGACCAGCTCCAGCAACAAGCGCGATGAAGTCGCGCATACGGTGTTTGACCGCATGCTGTTCCGTGCCGGCGAAACCGTGTCCATGAAGCACTTTCTGCGTGCCCTGACCGGGCCAGGCAAGAACTCCAAGGGCTTTGAGCAGACCCAGGACAAGCCCGACCGCCTGACCATCACCCATCTGGGCAGCGGCCAGCGCTTCACCCAGGTCCTGAGCTGGAATGCCAATGGCAGCGCGACCAGCGAGTTTCCCATCTCCAAGGCCGCTAAGCTGGGCGAATATGCGGTGGAGCTGGGCTATGCCAATGGCAGCGGCCGCCGCTCCAGCTTCAGCACCGGCATCTTCCGTGTCGAGGAGTTCCGACTGCCCGTGATGGAAGGTCGCGTGGGGCCTGCCGGCAAGGATCAGCTCTATGCGGTCAGCAGCGTGCCTGCCGAGGTGCAGATCAACTATGTCTCCGGCGGTGCCGCCGCCAATCTGCCGGTCAAGGTTTCGGCGCTGCTGCGTTCCAAGTCGCTCAATTTCGCGGACTGGGACGGCTTCAGCTTCAACCCGCCGCGCAGCGCCCAGGACATGGGCAGCAGTGACGACGAGGAAAGCACGGCGGCCGACGAGACCAAGGTGGTGGCCGACAAGCTGCCCGTGACGCTGGACAAGAACGGTCTGGGCAAGGTGAGCATCGACAAGCTGCCCAAGTCCGGCGAGCCGCGCGAGCTGCTGATGGAAGCGACCTACGCCGACCCGAACGGCGAGGTGCAGACCCTGCGCAGCACGCGCACCATCTGGCCTGCCGCCGTGGTGGCGGGCGTGCGCTCCGAGAACTGGATCTTGGTGGATCGCAAGCTGCGCTTCCAGGCGCTGACACTGGATACGGCGGGCAAGGCCCAGGCCGGAGTGCCGGTCAAGGTCGATGCCGTGGCGCGCATCACCACCTCCAGCCGCAAGCGACTGGTGGGCGGCTTCTACAGCTACGACAACCAGACCACGCTCAAGAATCTGGGCACCGTGTGCTCGGGCACCAGCGACAGCCATGGCCTGGTGCAATGCGAGGCCCAGCTGTCCCAGCCCGGCGAGGTGGAGCTGATCGTCAAGGCTGCCGACAAGGATGGCCGCAGCAGCCAGGCCGCGACCTCGGTGTGGGTCACGGGCCAGGGCGAGCTCTGGTTCGGTGGCGAAGACCATGACCGCATGGACGTGCTGTCCGAGCGCAAGAGCTATGAGCCTGGCGAGACCGCGCGCTTCCAGGTGCGCATGCCCTTCCGCCGTGCCACCGCGCTGGTGGCCGTGGAGCGCGAAGGTGTCGTCAGCACCCAGGTGGTGGAGCTGACAGGCGAGAACCCCACGGTGGACGTCAAGGTCGAAGACAACTGGGGTCCCAACGCCTATGTCAGCGTGCTTGCGCTGCGCGGCCGCCTGATGGAAGTGCCCTGGTACAGCTTCTTCACCTGGGGCTTCAAGTCGCCGCTGGAGTGGTGGCGTGCCTTCTGGAATGACGGCAAGGAATTCATCGCGCCGACCTCCATGGTGGATCTCTCCAAGCCTGCCTTCCGTTTCGGCATGTCCGAAATTCGCGTGGGCCTGAAGAGCAATACGCTGGACGTCAAGGTGTCCTCGGACAAGTCCAGCTACAAGGTGCGCGGCACGGCCAAGGTCACCATCAAGGCCACGCTGCCCGATGGCAAGCCCGCTGCAGGTGCCCATGTGGCACTGGCGGCGGTGGACCAGGCCTTGCTGGAGCTGATGCCCAACAGCAGCTGGAATCTGCTCGATGCCATGCTGACACGCCGCGAATGGGGCGTGCAGACGGCCACGGCCCAGATGGAGGTGATTGGCAGGCGCCACTATGGCAAGAAGGCCGTGCCTGCGGGCGGTGGCGGTGGCCGCAGCCCCACACGCGAGCTGCTCGACACCTTGCTGCTGTGGAAGCCCGATGTGGTGCTGGACGGCAACGGCATGGCCCTGATCGAGGTGCCGCTCAACGATGCCCTGACCACCTTCCAGGTGGTGGCCGTGGCCGATGCGGGCGTGAGCCTGTTCGGCACCGGCCAGGCGGCGATCCGCACCACGCAGGATCTGCAGATCATCAGCGGCCTGCCGCCGCTGGTGCGCGAGGACGATCAGTTCCGTGCCCAGGTCACGCTGCGCAACACCTCGGCCAAGGCCATGAAGGTGGAGGTCACGCCGCGCGCCACCATGCTGGAGCTCAAGGCCCAGACCGTGGAAATTCCCGCCGGCGAGGCGCGTGAAGTAGCCTGGGATGTGAAGGCTCCGGCCCAGCTCTCCGGCACACGTGCCGAAGCGCTGATCTGGGAGATTTCCGCGCGCGATACCGCTGGCGGCGCCGACGCTGCGCAGGATGCGCTCAAGATCAGCCAGCGCATCGTGCCCGCCGTGCCGCTGTCGGTGCAGCAGGCCACGCTGGTGCAGGTCAACGGCAGCTACAGCGTGCCCGTGAATCCGCCCGCCGACGCGCTGCCCGGCCGTGGCGGCCTGCAGATGTCGCTGGTGCCTAAGCTGACCGAAGGTCTGCCCGGCGTGCGCGACTGGTGGGCCCGCTACCCCTACTCCTGCCTGGAGCAGACCACCAGCAAGGCCGTTGGCATGAACAACGCCGAGCTGTGGGGCAGCACCATGGCCCAGCTGCCCAACTATCTGGACGGTGACGGCCTGGCCAACTACTTCCCGCCGCAGGACGGCTCGGCCAGCCGAGGCAGCGACACGCTGACTGCGCATCTGCTCAATATGTCGGCCATGGCACAGGGCGTTGACAAGCGCTTCGTGATCCCGGCCGCAGAGCGCGCACGCATGGAGGACGGTCTGATCGCGTTTGTGGAAGGCCGCATCCAGCGCAACTTCTGGAGCCCGCGCAAGGATCTGGAAATGCGCAAGCTGGCCGCCATCAGCGCGCTTGCACTGTCAGGCAAGGCCACGCCGCGCATGCTGGACAGCATCAATGCCACGCCCAACCAGTGGCCCACGCACACGGTCATCGACTGGGTGATGCTGCTGCAACGCATGAGCGATGCGCCGCAGCGCGATGAGCGCCTGGCCCAGGCCATGCAGATCCTGCGCGCCCGTCTGACCTTCAACGGCACGCGTGCCGGCTTCTCGACCGATCAGGACGATGGCTGGTGGTGGCTGATGCAGGGCCCGGACGTGAATCTGGCGCGCCTGATTCTGGCGACCATCAACGATCCTGCCTGGACCGAGGACATGCCGCGTCTGGTCAGCGGCTTCATCGCGCGCCAGCAGGCCGGTGCCTGGAACACGACCACGGCCAACCTCTGGGGCGCTCTGGCGCTGCGCCGCTTCTCGCAGAAGTTCGAGTCCGAGCCCGTGGCCGGCAGCACCGTGGCCAGCATGAACGGCAACGAGGCCAAGGTGAACTGGGCCGATGTCAGGCGCGCCACTGCCGAGGATGCGCAGGGCTCTGCCCATGCCAACAGCGTCTTCGGTGAACCCGTGCGCGCCGGCGGCCTGATGAACAACACCATGTTCATGCCCTGGGCCAAGGCCGGCAAGGGTCAGCTCAGCGTGACGCAGCAAGGCACGGGCAAGCCCTGGCTGACCGTGCAGTCCGTGGCGGCCGTGGCCCTCAAGGCGCCGTTCAGCGCAGGCTACACCATCAAGAAGACCGTCACGCCCGTGGAGCAGGCGGACAAGGGTCTGTTTGGTGGCGGCCAGTACACGCGCGGCGATGTGCTGCGCGTGACGCTGGAAGTGCAGGCCAAGACCGATATGACCTGGGTGGCCATCACCGATCCCGTCCCCACGGGGGCGACCATTCTGGGCGGCGGCCTGGGCCGTGATTCGGAGATCGCGTCCAAGGGCGAGAAGCAGGAGGGAGCCGGCTGGCTGGCCTACGAGGAGCGCAGCTTCGAGTCCTACCGTGCCTACTACCAGTACCTGCCCGCAGGGACGACCAAGGTCGAATACACCGTGCGCCTGAACAATGCCGGTGAGTTTGCCCTGCCGCCCACGCGTGCCGAAGCGCTGTATGCGCCCGAGATGTTTGGCGAGATTCCCAATGCCAAGCTCAAGGTGGTGATGCCCAAGTAAGCCCTCTGCGGTTTCTCGGCCCGACGCCAAGCCCCGGTCTGCGCCTGCAGCCGGGGCTTTTTCATGTATTGGTGCTATGGATACAGAAGCTGCATTCGCCTTTGAAAACGATGATTCAAAGGTATTTCTATCTGAAATCAATGAATAGGGGACGATGGCAGCTCCTGTTTTTGAAAATTCCGGGATGACACGCGGTTTTCATCCAGTCTTTCTAGACTGGCGCGATGTCTTTGATCGAGCTGGAGAACGTCGCCAAATCCTGGGGTGACGCCACGGCCCTGCATGCCGTGAATCTGCGCATTGAACCAGGCTCGTTCTGCGTCCTGCTCGGTCCTTCGGGCTGCGGAAAATCCACCACCTTGCGCATGATTGCCGGGCTGGACATGCCCACTTCGGGGTCGGTGCGCATCGATGGTCGCGACGTCACCCATCTGCCGCCTGCGCAGCGCGGCATTGCCATGGTGTTCCAGAACTATGCGCTGTTCCCGCATCTGAGCGTGGCCGACAACATCCAGTTCGGTCTGCAGGTGCGCAAGGTTGGCAGGGCCGAGCGCAGGCAGCGTCTTGAGCAAACGGCCGAGCTGCTGGGGCTGACGCCATTGCTGGACCGTCGGCCAGCCCAGCTCTCGGGCGGCCAGCAGCAGCGCGTGGCACTGGGCCGTGCGCTGGTGGCGCAGGCCAGGGTCTGCCTGATGGACGAGCCGCTGTCCAATCTCGATGCCCAGTTGCGCCAGGAAATGCGCACCGAGCTGCGCGAGCTGCAGCAGCGTCTGGGTCTCACGGTGGTCTATGTGACCCACGATCAGGCCGAGGCCATGAGCATGGCCGATCAGGTGGTGCTGCTCAACAAGGGCCTGGTGGAACAGGCCGCCGGGCCGCGTGAAATCTATGCCCGGCCCGCAACCACGTTTGCCGCGCGCTTTATCGGCACACCCGCCATGAACATCGTTGCCCTGCAAGGCAACCGGATTGCCGGCAGCGATGTGGTCGCGGCCCCGGATCTGGTGGCGGGCGGCGCCTATCCGCAGGCACTGGGCGTGCGGCCCGAGTTGATTGCCGTGGCACGCGATGCCGATGGCGCCGTCGCGGGCGATGGCAAGCGCATTGCGGCCACCGTGCAGGGCTTTGAATATCTGGGCGCCGATCTGGTGCTGCGCTGCCGGGTGGGCAGCGAGCTGCTGACGGCGCGTGTGCCCGGCCATGCCCATGCCGACCTGCGGCCCGGGCAGGCCGTGTTCCTGTGCTGGCCGCAGCAGGCTGCGCACTGGTTCGATGCGCAGGGCGGGCGCATTCATGTGTGCGGGCAGGCGGTGGAATCCGCCCGCTCCTTGCTGGCCGCAGCCTGAGTCGCCAGCGTTTTTCATTGTCTGCAAATCCCGAGGAGAGATTCCCATGCGTCGTCAAACCTTTGTTCACGGCCTGTTCGCCGCTGCCGCCGGCCTTGGCCTGGCGGGCAATGCTCTTGCACAGTCCCCGCTGGAAGTGCCTTTCTATTACCCCGTGGCCGTGGGAGGCCCCATCACCAAGGTGATCGATGGCTATGCGGCGGACTTCAACAAGGCGCATCCGCAGTACAAGCTCACGCCCATCTATGCGGGCACCTATCAGGAAACCATCGTCAAGGCATTGACGGCGCACAAGGCGGGCAAGGCGCCTGCGACCTCGGTGCTGCTGTCCACCGATATGTTCACGCTGATGGACGAGGGCGCGATTGCGCCCATTGACGACTTCGTGAAGACCGATGCCGACAAGGCCTGGCTCAAGGGCTTCTACCCGGCCTTCATGGCCAACAGCCAGACCGGTGGCAAGACCTGGGGCGTGCCCTTTCAGCGCTCCACCGTGGTGATGTACTACAACAAGGAAGCTTTCAAGGAGGCCGGCCTGAACCCCGACAAGGCGCCCCAGAACTGGAAGGAGCTCAGGGAGGCCGCCCACAAGCTGACCAAGAAGGACGCCAGCGGCAAGGTCGTGCAATACGGCATCCAGATTCCGTCCACCGGCTTTGGCTACTGGATGCTGCAGACCCTGACCACGCCCAATGATGTGCTGCTGGCCAACGAGTCCGGCACCCGCGTCACGCTCAACAACCCCAAGGTGGTGGGAGCGCTGAACTTCTGGGTAAGTCTCGTCAGGGACGGCGTGCATCCGGCCGGCGTGGTGGAGTGGGGCACGACGCCCAGGGACTTCATGGAAAAGAAGGCTGTCATCATCGTGACGACCACGGGCAATCTCACCAATATCCGCGCCAATGCCAAGTTCGACTTCGGCGTGGGCCAGATCGCCGGCAATGTCCGCAAGGGATCGCCCACGGGCGGGGGCAATTTCTACATCTTCAAGAACGCGCCCAGGGAGCAGCAGCAGGCTGCATTCGAGTTTGCCAAATGGGTGACCCAGCCCGAGCGTGCAGCGCAGTGGAGCATGGACAGCGGCTATGTGGCGGTCTCGCCAGCGGCTTACGAGACGCCCGTACTCAAGAAGTACGGCCAGGAATTTCCCCAGGCCCTGGTGGCGCGCGATCAACTGCCCGTGTCGGTGGCCGAATATTCCACCCATGAGAACCAGCGCGTGACCAAGGTGCTCAACGATGCGATCCAGGCGGCCCTGAACGGCACCAAGACCGCAGCCCAGGCCATGGACGATGCGCAGAAGGAGTCCGACCGCATTCTGCGTCGCTACCAGTAATGAGCAGTCCGGCGCTTGACACCGGCAGTGGCGCCATGGCGGCGCCCCTGTCATCCAGGGCCGCCCGCAGGCTGGCGCAGGCCGCGGCACGCCAGCAGGCCGTGCATGCCTGGCTGCTGCTCATGCCGGCGCTGGTGCTGCTGCTGGGCTTTACGCACTGGCCGGCCTTGTCCACCCTGATCGACAGCCTGCATGCCACGGCGCGTGGCGGCCAGTCCGGCGAATGGGTGGGACTGGAAAACTATGCGCTCATGGTCGACGACCCCGTGTTCTGGCAGGCCGTGCGCAACAACCTCTGGTTTGCCGCTGCCACCATTCCGCTGTCCATGGGGCTGGCCTTGCTGATGGCGCTGTGGGTCAACGAGAAGCTCGCGGGGCGGGCCTGGCTGCGCATGGCGTATTTCACGCCCACGGTGCTGCCCATGATTGCCGTTGCCAATATCTGGCTGTTCTTCTACACGCCGCAGTACGGACTGCTGGAGCAGGTGCGCGGCGCACTGGGCCTGGACGCGCACAACTGGCTGGGCGATCCTTCCACGGCCCTGGCCTGCATCACGCTGGTGGCCGTGTGGAAGGAGGCCGGCTTTTTCATGATCTTCTATCTGGCCGCGCTGCAGACGCTCAATCCCAGCCTCAAGGAGGCGGCGGCCATCGAAGGCGCATCGCGCTGGTATTTCCTGCGCCGCGTGCAGTGGCCGCTGCTCATGCCGACCACGCTTTTCATTCTGGTCAACGCCGTGATCAATGCCTTCCGGCTGGTGGACCATGTGTTCATTCTCACGCGCGGCGGGCCGGACAATGCCTCCACGCTGCTGCTCTATCACCTCTACGAAGTGGGCTTCAAATTCTGGGATACCGGCTATGCCGCGGCCATCACCGTGGTGCTGGTCACGGTGCTGGCTGCCGTGGCGCTGTTGCAGTTCTTCGTGCTCGACAAGAAGGTGCACTATCAATGACCGCTGCTGCATTTCTGTCAGGGCGCAGCAGCGCCGGGACGGACCGGGGCCTGAGCTTTCATGGCACTTCATGGCTGGACACCCTGGCCGCCTGGACGCTGGCGCTGCTGTGGCTGCTGCCGCTGGCCTATGCGGTCTGGACGGCGTTTCACCCGTCCGATGCGTCCACGCGCCTGGATCTGTCCGCGCCCTGGACGCTGCAGAACTTCCGCCATGCCTGGGAAGCCGCGCCGTTTGCGCGCTATTTCCTCAACACCATCTTGCTGGTGGCCATGATTCTGGTGGTGCAGCTGCTGCTGTCCACGCTGGCTGCGTTTGCCTTTGCGCGCTTGCGCTTTCGCGGCAGCAATGTGGCGTTTGCGCTGGTGCTGGTACAGCTGATGATCATGCCGGACATTCTGCTGGTGGCGAACTATCAGACCATGTCCAGGCTGGGCGCGGTCGATACCCTGGTGGGCATGGGGCTGCCGTATTTTGCCTCGGCCTTTGCCATCTTCCTGCTGCGCCAGACCTTTATGGGCATACCCCGCGAGCTGGACGAGGCCGCGCGCGTGGAAGGTGCGAGCACGCTGCAGATTCTCTGGCGTGTCTACGTTCCGCTGGCCAGGCCGGTCTACACCGCGTTTGCGCTGGTTTCGGTGAGCTTTCACTGGAACAATTTCCTCTGGCCGCTGATCATCACCAACAGCGTGCAGGCGCGTCCGCTCACCGTGGGCCTGCAGGTTTTCTCCAGCGTGGAATCGGGCGTGGAATGGTCGACCATCTGCGCTGCCACGCTGATGACTTCGGGGCCGCTGCTGCTTGCCTTCCTCATCTTCCAGCGCCAGTTCGTGCAGAGCTTCATGCGCGCGGGCATCAAGTGAACGGGATACAGTCAGACTCTTTGAGGAGCTGACGATGCCCGGTCCCGCTGCTGCTGGTGTGCTGATCTATGCCAAGGACTTCCAGGCCCTGGCGCGCTTTTACGAGCAGGTGCTGGACATGCAGCGGCTGCATGAGGATGAGCACATCATCGTGCTGGAATCCGCGGCCCTGCAGCTGCTGATTCACGCCCTGCCTGCCGAGATCGCGGCGCGGGTCCAGGTCGGCAAGCCGCCGCAGCGCCGTGCCGATGTGGCACTCAAGTTCTTCGTCACCGTGCCCGCGATCGCCGAGGCCGCAAGCGTCGCGCAGGCGCTGGGCGGCCAGGTGTTCGACGAGCGCTGGCAAGGCCCCGGCTTTGCGGTCTGCAATGCCATGGACAGCGAAGGCAATGTGTTTCAGCTGCGCGAGACCCTGGCCTGATCGGCTGCTCTGAAAATAGCCGCTGCCAGCACTGCGCAGGCAGGCGCTGCAGTCTTTTTCGATGTGGAAAGAAGCGACAAGATGAATATCCTGAGCTGGAATGTGCAATGGTGCTGTGGCATGGATGGACAGGTCAGTGTGGAGCGCATCGTGCGCCACGCGCTGCAAATGGGCGAGCAGGCCGGCGGACTGGATGTGCTGTGCCTGCAGGAGATCGCCGTCAACTACCCCGATCTGCAGGGCCATCCCGGCGACCAGCCGGCCGAGTTGAAGGCGCTGCTGCCGGGCTGGCAGATTGTCTTTGGTGCCTCGGTCGACGAGTTCACCTCCCGGGGACATCAGAGCTTCGGCAATCTGGTCGCCACGCGCCTGCCGCTGCTGCAGCTGCAGCACCATCCGCTGCCCATGCCGGCCGATGCCGATGTGCGCTGCATGCAGCGCATGTGCTCGGTGGTCACGGTCGCTGACGCGGCACTGGGGCCGGTACGCATCATGACCACGCACCTCGAGTATTTTTCGAAGCGCCAGCGCATGGCCCAGGCCGGCGCCCTGCGCGACCTGCAGATGCAGGCCTGCGCACTGGCCGATGCCCCGCCGCAGCCGGCCAGCGACGGCTCGCCCTACCAGACCAAGCCGCATACCCGCCATGCCGTGCTTTGCGGGGACTTCAACTTCGAGCCGCACGAGCCCGAATATGCCGTCCTGTCTGCCCCGTGGGCGGCCGGTGAACAGGGCTGTCTGCAGGCCGGCCAGTGGCGCAATAGCTGGGATCTGCTGCACCCTGGCCAGCCGCAGCCACCCACCTTCAGACTGGTGGACCGGACCTGGGGCGCCGAGCCCGGAGCCTGCGATCTGCTGTGGGTGAGCGACAGCCTGTGCCAGCATGTGCAGGCCTGGCGTGTGGACAGCACCACAGAGGCGTCCGATCACCAGCCGGTGATGTTGACGCTGGGCTGAACTTGTTTTGGAACGTGTTTATGATCTCTACGCAGCCGCGTTGGAGCGCAATCGGGATGAGTTCGAAGCGATGGCTTGCCGCTTGCACCGGGGTGCAAGCAAGAGTCAGCGCACAGAAATCGTCCGATTTCGCTCCAACCCTTCGGGACAGTGTCTTTGCGGGCGGTCTGCGGCGTTGCGAATCCTCGCAATAGCAGAGCTATTGCTGCGGTATCGCGCCTTGCATCCCATCCCGCAAAGCCCTCTGTCGCGGCGCGAGGAGATCGTAAACACGTTCTAAGGGTCGGAGCTGGATTCGAGAGACCTGCTGCTGCGCAAGTCGCAGTGATGTGGAACCCTGAAAGAGAGGAGTCTTCATGCCTGTAGAAATTCCGTCCATGTCCATCATGCTGCACCGTAGCTGGTGGGTGCTGTTGCTGCGCGGTGCCGCCGCCATCATTTTCGGCGTGCTGACCTGGATGCAGCCCGCAGCATCCGCGGCCGCACTGGTGCTGGTGTTCGGCGCCTATGTGTTTGTCGATGGCCTGCTGGGCATCTACACCGCCATCAAGAGCCGCCAACAGTCGCGTCACTGGTGGTTGGTTCTGCTGTGGGGGCTGACGGGTGTGGTGGTGGGGGTGCTCACGGTCATCAACCCGGCGATCACCGCATTGGTGCTGACCATCTATATCGGTGTCTGGGCTCTGATGACCGGTGTGCTGCAGATCGTCGCAGCGCTGCGTTTGCGCAGGGAAATTCAGGGCGAATGGCTGCTGGTGCTCGGCGGGCTGCTATCGGTGCTCTTCGGCATCTTCGTGCTGATGCAGCCCGGCGCGGGCATGATGGCCATGCTGTGGGTGCTGGCGACCTATGCCGTGATCTTCGGCGTGCTGATGGTGATACTGGCGTTCAAGATCAAGAAGTTCACGGCCTGAGAACGTAAACTCGTTCCGAGAGGCAGTGACTTCGGGAGAAAGCGGCTTGCAGAAGCCGCTTTTTTGTTGCCGCTTGTCTGAGCAGTCTGTTCGCCGGGCCATCTTTGGGACAATGCCTGCTGACTTCCAACAGCGCACAACGACATGGAACAAGGCATGCAGCGGTATTTCCAGCCCCCGAGAGTGAAACAGTCCTGGCGGGCCGTCGGCATGACGGCCGCCTTGTGGCTGGGTCTTGCCTCCAGCAGCCATGCCGTGCCCAGCTACGACGAGGTGCGCAGCGAGCATCGCTCCTCGGAGACCCTGCTGCTGTCGCGCGAGGGCGAGCTGCTGCAGCGCCTGCGCACTGACAGCACGGTGCGCCGCGGGCCCTGGGTGGCACTGGCCGATGTCTCGCCGGCGCTGCGCACCGCCCTGGTGCTCAGCGAGGACAGGCGTTTCTACGAGCATAGCGGCGTGGACTGGGCTGCCGTCACCGCCGCCGCCTGGGGCAATCTCTGGAACACGCGCACGCGCGGCGCGAGCACCATCACCATGCAGCTCGCAGGTCTGCTCGACGGCGACTGGCGTCAGGGACCGGGTGGGCGCAGCGTGGTGCAGAAAGTGGGGCAGGCCGTGGCCGCCCAGGTGCTGGACAGGCGCTGGCGCAAGGACCAGATTCTCGAGGCCTATCTGAATATGGTGCCGTTTCGCGGCGAGATCGTGGGCATCGACGCGCTGTCGCAAAGCCTGTATGGCAAGGCAGCCCATGGGCTGGATGCGCGCGAGGCGGCCATTGCCGCGGCCCTGGTGCGTGCGCCCAATGCGTCGGTGGAGCGCGTCGCCCAGCGTGCCTGCGGCGTGCTGCAGGTGATGGTGCCCGACGATGTGGCGGCCAAGGATTGCTCGGCCATGCAGCTCTATACCTCCAGCGTGCTGCAGCGGCGCCAATGGCTGGCCAGCGAGGGTGTGGCTCCGCATTTTGCGCGGCGCTGGCTGGCGCTGCCGCAGAACCGGGGGCACGAGCAGGTGCGCTCGACCTTGAACGCTGCCTTGCAGCGCTTTGCCGTGGCCAGCCTGCAGCAGCATCTGCGCGAGCTGCAGGGCCGCAATGTGGAAGATGGTGCGGCCGTGGTGCTGGACAACCGCAGCGGCGAGATTCTGGCCTGGGTGGGCTCCTCGGGCACGCTGAGCCAGGCATCCGAGGTCGATGGCGTCACCGCTTTGCGCCAGCCCGGCTCCACGCTCAAGCCCTTTCTCTATGCGCAGGCGATGGCCGAAAAGCGCATCACGGCCGCCTCGCTGATCGAGGATTCGTCGGCCCATATCCCCACGCAGAACGGCCTCTACATTCCGCAGAACTACGACCGGCGCTTCAAGGGCTGGGTGTCGGCGCGCACGGCGCTGGCGTCCTCGCTCAATGTGCCGGCAGTGCGCACGCTGGTCATGGTCACGCCCGATGCGTTTTTCGAGCAACTCAAGAAGCTGGGCCTGCCGCTGCGTGAAAGCGGCGGCTACTATGGCTTCAGCCTGGCGCTGGGCAGCAGCGAGGTCGCGCTGCTCAATCTGACCAATGCCTACAGGGCGCTGGGCAATGGCGGTCAATACCGCCCCGTGAGCTGGGCCTTGCCCCGGACAGACAGCCGCAGATCCGGCGATGCAGCGCCGGGCAGCGAGGCACCGCTGCAGGCACTGGATGCGCGGGCCGCCTTCATCGTCGGCGACATTCTTTCCGACAATATGGCGCGGGCCCCGACCTTCGGTACCGACAGCGTGCTGGCCACGCGCTTCTGGACGGCCGTGAAAACCGGCACCAGCAAGGATATGCGCGACAACTGGGCCGTAGGCTGGTCCGAGCGTTACACCGTGGGCGTCTGGGTCGGCAATGCTGGTGGCGAAGCCATGCATTCCGTGAGCGGCACCAGCGGCGCAGCGCCCATCTGGGCCGAGATCATGGGCTTCCTGCATCGCAATGTGTCCAGTCATGCACCCCGGCCACCCGCTGGCGTGCTGCAGCAACAAGTGCAGTTTGGCGCGCTGGCCAGTGGCGGCACGCCCATCGAAAGCGCGCGTGGCGAATGGTTTGTGGAAGGCACGCAGCAGTCGCTGTTTGCCATGGATCACGTGGCGGGCAGTGCAGAGCAGAAAAGCCTGGCCAGGCAAAAAGGCAGCAAGTCCGGCAGCGCTGCGGCTGCGGCCGCTGTGCGTATCTCGCGCCCGGCCAATGGCACGATTCTGGCGCTGGACCCCGATATTCCACCCGACAGCCAGCGCGTGCAATTGGTGGCGCGTCAGGCCGGTATGGCGGCCGAGCAGGACTGGCGTGACGGCAGCTTGCGCTGGCGGCTGGTAACCCGGCAGTACGGCCCGCCTGCGGCTGCCGACAAGAATGCGCAACCCGTGATGCGGGAAGTGCAGCGCGAGCTGGGGCGTGGCAGTCAGCTGGGCTGGCTGCCCTGGCCGGGGCGCCACAAGCTGGAGCTGCTCGATGCCTCCGGCAAGGTGCTGGACAGCATCGCGCTGGAAGTGCGCGGCGCCGGTGCCCTGGTGGCCGGGCCGGAGCAGATCCAGAGCCAGCGCCGGCGCTGAATGCCGGCCGGTCAACCGGTCAACCGGTCAGGCGCTCGGTTGCCGGAATCGAACTGCGCTACCAGAAAGTCCAGCAGCGCCCGCAGCTTGGGCGTCATATGCTGGCGTGACGGATAAATGGCATAGAGCGCGGTCTGCACCGTGCTCCAGTCTTCCAGGGCGGCCTGCAACCGGCCCGTGCGCAGGTCTTCCTCGACATAGGGCAGCGGGATCAGGCTGACGCCAAAGCCCGCGCGCAATGCATCGCGCACCGCCAGGCTTGAGGACACCGAGTAGCGCGCATTGACCGCCACGCGCTCCATGCGCCCGCCTTGCTCAAATTCCCAGACATCTGCATGGCCGGAGAGGCTGAAGCGTATGTGCTCGAGGCCGCTGAGGTCGGCAGGCGTGTGCGGGCGGCCGCGCTTCTCGAAATAGCCGGGCGCGGCGCACAGTACATGCGGCATCGAGGTCAATGGTCGCGCAATCAGCGAGGAGTCCTCGAGCCGGTCACTGCCGCGTATGGCCAGATCGAAGCCTTCACGCACGATATCTACGCGTCTGTCGTCCAGGTGCAGGTCCAGCTGCAGCTCGGGGTGGCGCTCCAGGAAGGCGGGGAGGGCGCAAGAGATCTGCGTCAGCGTGAATGTCATGGGCGCGCTGACCTTGAGCAGGCCGCTGGGCGCAGCCTTGAACGGGCATAGTGCCGAGTCTGCATCGGCCAGCGCATCGAGCGCCCGCGTGACATGTTCGAGATACAGGCGGCCTTCTTCCGTCAGCGCCATGCGCCGCGTGGTGCGCTGAATGAGGCGCGTGCCCACATGGGCCTCCAGCTCGGCGATGTTCTTGCTGATCGCAGCCGGCGACAGGCCCAGGCTGCGGCCCGCCTCGGCAAAGCTGCCGCGCTGCGCGATGCGATGAAAGACTTGCAAGGCGGTCAGTCGGTCCATGTAATTCTTCTCTGCTGGTGAATGGTCTATTTTGATAAACGCCAATTATCAATTCATGGTGAATTATCTACAGTCATGCCATGACCGCACTTCATCCCACACTCACCCTCATCGAGCAGCGCATCTCGGCCAACCGCTTCGATACCTCGCACCATCTGGCGGATGCCGACATATCAAGGCTGGTGCAGCTGGCTACGCGCGCACCCACGGCCTACAACCTTCAGAACTGGCGCTTCATCGCAGTGCGCACGCCTGGGGCCAAGGCCAGGCTGCGGGCCGTGGCGCAGGACCAGGTCAAGGTGCAGGAAGCGGCCGTCTGCTTCATCGTCTGCGGCGTGCTGGCCGACCCCGAGGCGCTTGCCGAACGGCTGCAGCCCTGTGTGGACGCGGGCTTCATGCCTGCCTCCATGGCGCAGGGATGGCTGCAGGCCGCGCAGCAGCAGTACGCCAGCACGCAGGCGGTGCGCGACGAGGCCCTGCGTTCGGCCAGCTTCGGCGCCATGACGCTGATGCACGCGGCGCAGGCGCTGGGCCTGGCGTCCTGTGCGATGACCGGCTTCGACGCCGAAGGCGTGGCGGCGAGCTTCGGCCTGTCGAGCGAGGAGGTGCCGGTCATGCTCGTCACCGTGGGCCGTGCTGCGCCCGGCAACTGGCCGCAGAAGCCACGCCGGCCGCTGGATCAGGTGCTGGAGTTCGCATGAGCGCCGCTCAATCTGCGCTTGCGTTCAGGCGGACCCAGGCGCGCGATCTGCTGCTGACGGCGCTGGCACCCGCCATCTGGGGCAGCAGCTACATCGTCACCACCCAGCTGCTGCCGCAGGTGCCCGCGATGACCGTGGCCTTGCTGCGCGCGCTGCCCGCAGGCCTGTTGTTGCTGGTATTTGCACGGCGACTGCCGCAGGGCGTGTGGTGGCTGCGGGTGTTCATTCTGGGAGCGCTCAATTTCTCGGTGTTCTGGAGCATGCTGTTCGTCTCGGCCTACCGCCTGCCGGGAGGGGCGGCCGCCACCGTCGGGGCCGTGCAGCCGCTGGTGGTGGTGTTTCTTGCGGCCTGGGTGCTGGGCAGCGCGCTGCGGCCGGCCTCGGTGCTGGGAGCCCTGGCCGGTCTGGCGGGTGTGGCCTTGCTGGTGCTCACGCCTGGTGTGAGGCTGGATGCGACGGGGATTGCGGCGGGCCTGGCCGGAGCGGTTTCGATGGCCTGTGGCACGGTGCTCACGCGCAAGTGGCGTCCTCCCGTACCGCTGCTGACCTTCACCGCCTGGCAGCTCACGGCCGGCGGAGTGTTGCTGCTGCCGGTGGCGCTGTGGGCCGGACCGGATTTTCCGGCGCCCGCACCGGGCCATCTGATCGGACTGGCCTGGCTGGGTCTGGTGGGCGCGGCGTTGACCTATGTGCTGTGGTTTCGCGGTATTGCCCGGCTGGAGCCGAACATGGTGGCGCCGCTGGGTTTTCTGAGTCCGCTGACGGCGATTTTGCTGGGCTGGGCATTCCTGGACCAGACGCTGACGGCCGTGCAGATGGCTGGCGTGGCCCTGGTCCTGGGCGGCATCTGGCTGGGGCAGCGGGGCCCGGCGCGCTGATCCCAGCAAGGCCCGGCCCTGGGCCGGAGCCTGTGCGGGATCAGTCCCGTACCAGCAGATCGCCGGTGATCTCCGAGACGTTCTTGACGCTGGTCAGCGTCATGGCCACCCGCATTTCCTTTTCGAGCAGGTTCAACAGGTTGGTGACGCCGGCTTCGCCTTCAGCGGCCAGCGCGTAGACGAAGGCGCGGCCTATCATGGTGCAGTCTGCGCCCAGGGCCAGCAGTCGCACGATGTCCAGGCCGTTGCGCACGCCCGAGTCGGCCAGGATCTTGATCTGGCCCTTGACGGCATCGGCAATGGCAGGCAGGGCGCGTGCCGACGAGAGCACGCCGTCGAGCTGGCGCCCGCCGTGGTTGGAGACGATGATGCCGTCGGCCCCGAAACGCACGGCATCCCTGGCGTCCTCGGGATCGAGAATGCCCTTGATGAGCATGGGACCCTTCCAGAAGTCGCGGATCCATTCCAGGTCCGACCACGAGATGGAGGGGTCGAAGTTCGCGCCGAGATAGCCCATATAGTCTTCGAGCGAGACGTTCTGACCTTTGTAGGTGGAGATATTGCCCAGCGTGTGCGGGCGGCCCATCAGGCCCACGTCCAGGGCCCAGTGCGGATGGGTCACGGCCTGCAGGTAGCGGCGCATGGCGGCGTTGGGGCCGCTCATGCCCGAGTGTGCATCGCGGTAGCGGGCGCCGGGTACGGGCATGTCCACGGTGAAGACCAGGGTGGAGACGCCCGCAGCCTGGGCGCGCTCCAGCGCGTTCTTCATGAAGCCCCGGTCCTTGAGCACATAGAGCTGGAACCACATCGGGCGGCCCAGCCGGGGCGCGACTTCCTCGATGGGGCAGACCGAGACGCTGGACATGGTGAAGGGAATCCCCTTCTTGTCGGCAGCCATGGCGGCCTGCACTTCGCCGCGGCGGGCGAACATGCCGGTCAGCCCCACG
Source organism: Comamonas testosteroni TK102 (assembly GCF_000739375.1). NCBI lineage: Bacteria > Pseudomonadati > Pseudomonadota > Betaproteobacteria > Burkholderiales > Comamonadaceae > Comamonas > Comamonas testosteroni. The sequence continues at coordinate 1,158,981 of NZ_CP006704.1, forward strand.
GGAGCCAGCGCCACGGGAATCGAGAACTTCTCGCCGAACAGCTCGATGCTGGTGTCCAGCTGGCTCATGTTCTTGAGCACGCGCTGGCGCAGCGCCACGTCGGCCAGGTCGTCGACATTGCGCGCCAGCGTCTTCTCGGCATAGGCGCCGCCGTCAAGATAGTGGAACAGAAAGGGCGGCAGGCGCTTTTGCGCAGCCGCGCGGTAGTCGGTGGTGGAGGAGATGATCATGAAAAAATGGCGGAGGAAGAGGAGAAACGATCCAGCCGCTTGCGTCGGGCCGCTTCGGCATCCGACTCGGACAGCTTTTCGTGAACATAGGCCAGGTGCTGGCCGATAGCGCTTCTGGCCTGCTCTGGCTCGCCGTCGACAATGGCCTGCATGAGATTGCGGTGCTGCGCAGTCAGATGCTCCAGCGTCGAGGGATCATCATGCACGAACATCAGGCGCCGATTCTGGGCCACGGTACCCAGCACCAGCTCGAACAGGCTGCCCATGAGCTGTACCAGCACGGCATTGTGCGAGGCTTCGGCAATCGCCAGATGGAACTGGGCGTCGGAGCGGGCCGCGCTGGCGGCATCGCGCGCCTGCTGGTGGTGAAGCATGTCGTCGAAGCAGTGGCGGATGCGATCCCTGTCCTTGTCGGTGGCACGCTGGGCCGCATACCAGGCAGTGCTGAGCTCCAGCGCCTGGCGTGCTTCCAGCACGTCGTAGCGGTATTGGGGGTCGTCGCGCAGCAAGGACTCCAGCGGTGCGACGGCCTGCTCGTGCCACAAGGGCACGCGCGAGCCGACAAAGGTGCCGGCCCCCACGCGGCTTTCGAGCACGCCTCGGCTGGCAAGCTTCTGTATGGCCTCGCGCAGCGCCGTGCGCGAGACCCCCAACTGCTCGGCCAGCGCCCGCTCGGTCGGCAGCTTGGCGCCGCTCTGGAGCTGGGTGCTCTGGATCAGCTCCAGCAACTGCTGGGCAACGCGGTCGGACAGGCGGATGGCGGGCATGGGGTCTGGCAGGAGTTTCAGGTGGTAGGAATCATCCACGGAAACACATAAGCCTGCAGCGTGCAGATGATGCCGATCAGCACCAGGAAGGCCAGACTGTGCTTGACGGTAAATCGGAACAGGTCCGATTCCTTGCCGGCCAGGCCTACGGCCGCGCAAGCAATGGCGATGGACTGGGGCGAGATCATTTTGCCGGTCACGCCGCCGGTGGTGTTGGCTGTCACGGCCAGAACCTCGGGCAGACCCAGCTGTGCTGCCGTCGTGGCCTGCAGGGCGCCGAACAGCGCATTGGCCGAGGTGTCGGAGCCCGTGAGGAACACGCCGACCCAGCCCAGGAAGGGCGAGAAGAACGCAAAGGCCTTGCCTGTATGGGCCAGCGCCATGGCCAGCGTGGTGGACAGGCCGGAATAGTTGGCGATGAAGGCGAAGGCCAGCACCATGCCGATGGAGTAGATGGGCAGGGCGAGCTCCCTGAAGGTCTCGCCCAGGGTCCGGACTGCCACGGCTGGCTTGAGGCGCAGCAAAAGAATGGCGAGCACGGCGGCGATCAGGATCGCGGTCCCCGTGGCCGACAGCCAGTTGAAGGAGTAGACCGCGCCATAAGGCGTGGGTGTGGCAACGACGGGCGCCATCTTCTGCACCAGATTGTGCAGCATGGGCACGGGAATGCTGAAGACGGTGCCGGACAGTGCGCCACCCAAGGCAAACAGCGCCTTGAAGGGCTTGAGGCTCCAGATGGTCACCATGGCGGTGAGGATGATGAAGGGCGACCAGGCCTTGATCACCATGCCGGTCGTCAGCTTGATGGGGGCGGTCGTCTGGATCTTGGCTGCGCCCGGCTCGGTGTCGAAGCGGAAGATGCGCTTGGGTTGCCAGAACTTGAGAAAGGTGGTCAGCGTCACCAGGGCGAAGATGGCCGAAGTGATGTCCGGCAGTTCGGGGCCGATGTAGTTGGCCGTCAGGAACTGCACGAGTGCAAAGCTGCCGCCGCCGACCAGCACCGCAGGCCAGGTTTCCTTGACACCGCGCCAGCCGTCCATGATGGCCATGAGCCAGAACAGCACGATGATGGTCATGAACGGCAACTGGCGGCCTGCCATCTGGCTGATGGCCATGACATCGACGCCCGAGACCTGACCGGCCACGATGACGGGAATGCCCATGGCACCGAAGGCCACGGGGGCAGTATTGCCGATCAGGCACAGGCCGGCCGCATACAGTGGCCTGAAGCCCAGGCCCACCAGCAGCGCTGCCGTGATGGCCACGGGGGCGCCGAAACCGGCGGCTCCCTCGAGGAAGGCACCGAAGCAAAAGCCCACCAGGATCAGCTGCAGGCGCTGGTCTTCGGTGACCGAGAGAATCGACGAGCGGATGATGTCGAACTGCCCGGTCTTGACCGAGACCTTGTAGAGAAAGACCGCCGCGACAATGATCCAGGCAATCGGCCACAGGCCGTAGAAGAAGCCATAGACGCCTGCGGCCAGCGCATTGGCGACCGGCATGCGGTAGAACAGCAGCGCCACGGCCAGGGACAGCGCCACCGTGATGGTGCCCGCCACATAGCCCTTGAGGCGCAGCTTGGTCAGCGCGAGAAAGAAAAAGATGATGGGGATCAGCGCCACCAGCGCCGACACCCATACATTGCCTGCGGGGTCGTAGTTCTGCGACCAGATTTCTTGCATTGCCTTGATCTCCTGGATTTATGCGGGGAGGGCAACCCTCCTGAGCGACCAGAAGCTTCCCCGTCAAATTTTCAAAAATGACCGTGCGCAAAACCGGCTGTGCCGCGCCATAGGCGGGCCTGAGCTATTCCAGTCTTGCTTGCTAAATTGGTATTACCAATATCGGTCGATTTCAAGTGGGATGGATTGTATGAAGCGGAATAAATCTTGAATTTCATGGTTTTCCCTTGGTTTCTGTAATTAATTGGTAATACCAATTTAAAGAGGCATGGAATTTTGAGAGCATAAAAAAACCGCAGGCCTGGGGCGCTGCGGCTTTTATGGACAAGCTCATTGCCGGCCTGACGGCGGGTTTTGAGCGCGGTGCTTGAAACCTCCACGGCATAACCCTGGGGCAACGAGCAAGAGCCTGGGCGCCCCCGCCGCCTCGCGGCGGGGGCGCCTCGCCGAAGTTGCCGTCCCCCTGGGGGGACGCCGCAAAGCGGCTCACGGGGGCGCGTCAGTTCACCATCAGCTTGAACGGCCAGACATAGGCCTGCATGGTGACGAACAGACCCATCAGGCAGGCCAGGGCGATCGAGTGGAAGAACACATAGCGCAGGATGTCGCCCTCGCGGTTGAACCAGCGTGTGGCCGTCGAAGCCACGACAATGGATTGCGCATCGATCATCTTGCCCATCACGCCGCCCGAGCTGTTGGCGGCACCCATGAGGTTGGGCGACAGGCCCAGCTGGTCGGCGGCGACCTTCTGCATGCCGCCAAACAGCACGTTGGACGCCGTGTCCGAGCCCGTGAGCGCCACGCCCAGCCAGCCCATCAGCGTGCCGAAGAAGGGGTAGAACACGCCGGTATTGGCAAAGGCCAGGCCCAGGGTGGTATCGGTGCCCGAGTAGCGTGTCAGCGTGCCCAGGGCCAGCATCAGCACGATGGTCAGCAGCGAGTAGCGCACCAGCCAGGTGGTCTTGAAGAAGGTGCGCACGATGGTGACCGGGTTGTACTTCATGACGAAGGCGCTGACGATGGCCGACAGCAGAATGGCGGTTCCGGTGGCCGACAGCAGGTTCAGCGTGTAGACCGCGCCTTCCTTGGTCGGCTGGGGCACCACGGGCGGCATTTTCTCGATCAGATTGTGCAGGCCCGTCATGGGGAAGGCGGGGGCAAACAGGCTGTTGAGCCAGGCCTTGACCGGCGGCAGACCCCAGATGAAGACAAACACCGAGAGAATGATCCAGGGCGTCCAGGCGGCGATCAGCGCGCTCTTGCTGTGCTTGGCCACGGGCTGGGGCGGCTTGACTTCGGAGGCGCTGACATCCTTGCCGCGCAGCGAGGCCGAGGTCCAGATCTTCCTGGGCTGCCAGACGCGCAGGAACAGGATCAGGCTGGCCATGGAAACAATGGCCGCGATGATGTCCACCAGCTCGGGTCCGATGAAGTTGGAGACCAGATACTGAGGAATCGCAAACGACAGGCCGGTGACCAGAATCGCGGGCCAGATCTCCATCATGCCCTTGCGACCGGCAAAGGCCCAGATCAGCCAGAACGGCACCAGCACCGAGAAGAAGGGCAGCTGGCGGCCGATCATGGCGGTCACTTCCATCAGGTCGTAGCCATGGACCTTGGCCAGCGTGATGACGGGAGTGCCCAGGGCACCAAAGGCCACGGGAGCGGTATTGGCGATCAGCGACAGGCCGGATGCCGCCAGCGGCGAAAAGCCCAGGCCGATCAGGATGGCGGCCGTCACGGCCACGGGCGTGCCGAAGCCGGCAGCGCCTTCGAAAAAGGCACCGAAGGAGAAGGCAATCAGCAGCAGCTGGATGCGGCGGTCTTCGGTGATGCCCGAAAGCGAGTCCTGCAGCACCTTGAAGCTGCCGTTCTGCTCGGTCAGCTGATGCAGGAAGATGATGTTCAGCACGATCCAGCCAATGGGCAGCAGGCCGGTGAAGCCGCCGAACAAGGCTGCACGCCCCGCCATTTCGCCGGGCATGTTGTAGACAAAGACTGCAATCAGCAGCGCGGCAATCAGGCCTGCGCCTGCGGCCAGGTGGGCCTTCATGTGCAGAAAGCCCAGGCCCACCAGCATCACCACGACCGGAATGGCCGCAAGCAATGTGGACAGCCACATATTCGATAGGGGGTCGTAGACCTGTTGCCAAACCATCTCTCTTCTCTCCTGCTTGTTGTGATGACAAGGATGGTCGCTGGACGAATAGGCTTGCACACCTAGCATTAGCCCTTGATTTGCCCTCGCTGAAGAAAATTTCAAAAGTGGCATAAATCACTTCAAACCAGAGCACAACGCCGATAGCTGCGATGAGGGCTACCATCGGGCTCAACTCCCATTACAAGGCTAGAAGTCGTGAGCGATCTCTCCAAAATCACCTGTATCGAAGACCTGCGCGTGGTGGCCAAGCGCCGTGTGCCGCGCATGTTTTATGACTACGCCGATTCGGGCTCCTACACCCAGGGCACGTACCGGGCCAACGAAGACGAGTTCCAGACCATCAAGCTGCGTCAGCGTGTGGCCGTGAACATGGAAGGGCGCAGCACGCGTACCACCATGATCGGCGAGGAGGTCGCCATGCCGGTGGCGATTGCGCCTACGGGCCTGACCGGCATGCAGCATGCCGATGGCGAGATTCTCGGGGCCAAGGCCGCCAAGGCCTTTGGTGTGCCGTTCACGCTGTCCACCATGAGCATCTGCTCGCTGGAGGACATTGCCGAGCACACCGATCACCATCCGTTCTGGTTCCAGCTCTATGTGATGCGCGACAAGGCCTTCATGGAGCGCCTGATCAACCGCGCCAAGGCGGCCAACTGTTCGGCGCTGGTGGTGACGCTGGATCTGCAGATCCTGGGCCAGCGTCACAAGGACATCAAGAACGGACTGTCCACACCGCCCAAGCCCACGCTTGCCAATCTGCTCAATCTGGCGACCAAGCCGCACTGGTGCCTTGGAATGCTGGGTACCAAGCGCCGCAGCTTCGGCAATATCGTCGGCCATGTGGATGGCGTGGGTGATGTGTCCTCGCTGTCGTCCTGGACGGCAGATCAGTTCGACCCCTCGCTGAACTGGAACGATGTGGAATGGATCAAGAAGCTCTGGGGCGGCAAGATCATCCTCAAGGGCGTGATGGATGCCGAAGACGCGCGTCTGGCGGCACAAAGTGGTGCTGACGCGCTGGTGGTCAGCAACCATGGCGGCCGTCAGCTCGACGGTGCGCCGTCCTCGATTGCAGCCTTGCCGTCGATTGCCGAGGCCGCTGGCAAGGACATCGAAGTCTGGATGGATGGCGGCATTCGCAGCGGGCAGGACGTGCTCAAGGCCCGTGCCCTGGGCGCGCAGGGCACGATGATAGGTCGCAGCTTTCTCTACGGTCTGGGGGCCTATGGCCAGGCCGGCGTGAGCAAGGCGCTGCAGATCATCCACAAGGAGCTGGATACGACCATGGCCTTCTGCGGTCACACCCATATCGACCAGGTCGGCAAGGAGATCCTGTTGCCTGGCACCTACCCCAAGCCGTTTGCCGTGATCTGATCTGCGTTGTCGGCGGCTTGCTGCACTGCGAGCCGTCGCGACCTCTGCCCGGAGGTCAGGATCTACCGGTCTTGGGCTTCCATTCCTGAACCTGCAGCTGGATCTTGGCCCGTTGCGCCGGCTTCAATTTCTTGGCGATGATTTCCTGCTGCTTGGCCGAATCCTTCTCGCCATCTCTGGCTGCCAACAACGCCCAGAAGTAGGCCTGAGGCCAGCTTTGCCTGACACCGCGTCCCAAGGCATACATGGAGCCCACGTTGAACTGGCTGTTGGCATCCCCTTGTTCCGCCGCAGTCATATACCACCTGAAGGCCTCCTGGCTGTCTTGCGCCACGCCACGGCCATGGTCGTACATGTATCCGAGATTGCTCTGGCTCGACACATGGTTTTGTGCCACGGCAAGGCGATACAGCCTGACGGCCTCTTCCTGATTCTCAGCCACGCCACGGCCGTCGTCATACATCACCGCGAGGTTGAACAGACCGTCGGCATCGCCTTGTTCTGCGGCCAGGCGATACCATTTGACCGCTTCCTCATCGCTTTGCGGAACGCCGCGCCCGCGGCCGTACATCAGGCCGATATTGGACTGGCTCTCGGCGTGGCCCTGCTTTGCTGCCAGCATGAACCACCTGGCTGCTTCCTCATCGTTTTTGGGGGCTCCACGGCCTGTGAGGTAGGCGGCTGCGAGTTTGAACTGTGACTGGGCGTCGCCGCCCTCCGCTGCCTGCAGCAGGTCGGGCGATTGTGCGATGGACAAAGTGCTGCAGAGCAGCAAGGCGGCTGCGCAAAGGAGACGGCTGAAGGGCTTTTTCATGGCTTGCTTGTCAATGGGGAGTTGCGGCTTCGAGCGTGCAGATTCAGCGAATCTGCGGCTTGGGTTTCCAGCGGCTGATTCTTGAGTCCTGTGCAGCTCGCTCTGCGGGCTTGAGCTTGCGGGCCACAGCGTCGCGCAGCGATACGGTGTCTTCCAGGCCCTGGGCGGCCGCCAGGGCATACCAGAAATAGGCCTGAGACAGGCTGCGTCTGACGCCACGGCCTTCCTCGAACATCGTGCCGAGGTTGACCTGGGCCGTCGCATTGCCCTGTTCTGCGGCCAGGCCCAGCAGTCTGGCTGCTTCCTTTTCGTCGCGTGGCACACCGCGACCGGTGGCATACATCACGGCGAGGTTGGCCTGGCCCGAGTCATGGCCTCTTGCGGCCGTTATGCCGAACCATCTGGCGGCCTCCTGATCGCTTTGCTCCACGCCACGGCCGCTGACATACATCAGTCCCAGGTTGTACTGGGCATCGAGAAGGTTTTGCGCTGCAGCGAGCCGATACCACTTGACGGCCTCCTGATCACTTTGCTCGACGCCGCGCCCATCTTCATACATCACGCCCAGATTGAACTGGCCGTTGGCCTCTCCCTGCGCTGCCGAGAGGCGGTACCACTTGATGGCCTCCTGGTCGCTTTGCTTCACGCCACGGCCCCGGTCATACATCAAGCCGAGATTGCTCTGGCTCAACGCATTGCCTTGTGCTGCCGCAAGACCAAACCAATGAGCGGCTCTCTCATCGCTTTGTGCCACACCACGGCCTTCCACGTATATCTGGCCGAGATCCAGCTGCGCCTGTGCATCCCCCGCTTGCGCTTTGTGCAGCAGGTCCGCTGGCTGAGCCATTGCCAAGGTGCTGGCAAGCAACAATGCGGCAGCGGAGTAAAGGTGAAGCTTTTTTTTCTGCATTTCTTTTGATGTTCCTGCGATAGATGGGCTGTGCCCGGCCTGCAACGGCAAGGCGGCCCCTGATTTCAGGCTGCCCTGATGTCTTGCCCTGCATGCTCGGGCTGACCCACGGTCAGCAGTCGGCAGAGCGTGAGCGTGCTGCGAAGCAGCATGGCGAGAGCGCCGACCATCGGGCCATTGCTGATTCACGCCGGTTATGGGTCTGGAACCTCCGGAGCATCAGTCGGCGCCCTTCATGGCACAGGCATTCAGATGTCCGGACGGCCGGGCCAGGGCGAGGAGGCATTCTAGTCACCTAACGAACTGCAGCCGCCAGTCGCTCATCGCGTCTGGCGGCTGCAGTCCGTTGATCAGGGGCGCTTGTCAGCCCCGAGCTCGGCCGGGCATTGTGATCGGGAAGTGCTTATGCGCACTGCAGGCGCTTGCGCATGGCAAAGCCATAGCCCAGTCCCAGCAAGGCGGCGATGGCCGAGCCGGCCAGAATGCCCAGCTTGGCCGCCCCCAGCAGGGAGGCATCCGCAAAGGCCAGACCGCCGACAAAGATGGACATGGTAAAGCCGATGCCGGCCAGCAGGCCCACCAGCAGCACGCCGCGCCAGTTCAGGCCCTCGGGCAGGCTGCACAGCCCGCTTCTGACGGCCAGCCAGGTACAGATGAAGACCCCCAGGGGCTTGCCCAGCACCAGGGCCACCAGCACGGCCATGGCCGTGGTCTGCGGTGCGGCAGCGCTCAGGTCTATGCCCGAGAACTGCACGCCGGCATTGGCCAGTGCAAAGATGGGCATGATGCAGAAAGCCACCCAGGGATGAAGAATCATGGGCAGGCGCAGAGCAGGTGGCAGCAGGTCGCGCTGTGCGAACTGGGCGGTACGCAACTCCTGCAGCAGGTGTTGCGGATCGGGCCGCCCGCTGAGCACCTGCTCGCCGGCCTTGCGCATGGCCGTCTGTGCCGTGATCAGCTGCGGCATGGAAGCGGGGCGGGCAAACACGGGCGTCATCAGGCCCAGCACCACGCCTGCCAGGGTGGGATGTGCACCGGTCTTGAGCAGGCCGAACCAGAGAACCGCTCCGGGCAGCACATACAGAGGAGCGGCGGCAATGCCCATGCGGTTGAACAGCAGCACCAGCAGCACGCCGGCTGCGGCCACCACAAAGCCCATGGCCTGCAGCCCGCCCGAGTAGAAGAAGGCGATGATGAGCACGGCCACGATGTCGTCGATGATGGCCAGGGCCAGCAGGAAGATGCGCAGCGCCCCCGGAATATTGCGGCCCAGCAAGGCCAGCACGCCCACGGCAAACGCGATGTCGGTTGCCGTCGGGATTGCCCAGCCGTTGAGCAGTGTCCTGTCATTGCCCGCCAGGGCCATGTAAAGGAGTGCGGGCACGGCCACGCCGCCGATGGCAGCGATCAGCGGCAGACTGGCCTGGCGCAGGCTGGCCAGCGCGCCGTTGTGCAGCTCGCGACGGATCTCCATGCCCACGACCAGGAAGAACACCGTCATCAGCACATCGTTGACGATGAAATGCAGATCGGTGCTGAAGCTCCACGGGCCCAGCGTCAGCGCAACGGGCGCATGCCACAGTGCAAAGTAGCTTGGCGCCGCAGCGGAGTTGGCCCAGATCAGGGCGGCGGCGGCGGCCAGCATGAGCACCATGCCGGCAAAGGACTCGATATGCAGCAGGTGCGAGATTTGCGCCTGCACGCGTTCGGTGGCGGATTGCAGCGCGGGGATGCGGGGTGAATTCTGGGATGCAGAAGGCGCAGGGGCCTGCACAAGTGTTTGTGGGTCCATGTGTCGGTAGGTGTCTGAAGTCGTCTGCCGACAGGCGTATTGCACCCGAGCCCATGCCTCTTGGTGCAGTCAGCACTGCAAACGACTGGCGCGCTGGCGGCCCGACCTGCGCATGAACATTCACCTGCCATCGCCACCTTGTGTGACGGGCACCCGGCTGAAATTGTAGCTAAAGATGCAGCAATGGTCTGGATATGGGGTTTATTTGCGGGGAAACAGACCTCGCCATCAGGACGGTTGCCTCTCGCGCTTCGCGTCGCCTTGGCTCAAGCGGGTGGACTGCACGAATCACGTCAGCGCCGTCTGGCAGCCGGCGCTATGCTGGCGCGCTAACGAAAGAGAAGGCGTGTCATGTCGGGCATAGGAATGGAATATCTGTGGGTGGGCGTGGTGCTGTTTGCTGCGGCGGCGCAGACGGTACGCAACACGGCCCAGCGCTCGCTGACGGCGCAGGTCGGCACGCTGCCGGCCACGCTGGTGCGCTTTCTCTACGGCCTTCCGTTCGCCGCCGTCTATCTGCTGGCGCTGTATGTGCTGGGCGATCCGTCCCTGGTGCTGCCGAAGTTCAGTGCCGCCTATCTGGGCTGGATTGCGCTCGGAGCCTTCTTTCAGGTCACGGCCACGGCGGCCTTGCTGATGGCCATGAAGGAGCGCAACTTTGCCGTGGCGGTCACGCTGTCCAAGACCGAGGTGCTGCAGGTGGCCTTGTTTGCCGCCATGTTCCTGCACGAGCTGCCGACCCGCCTGGCACTTCTGGCCATGGTGCTGGCCACGGTGGGCGTGCTGATGCTGTCGCTGCCGCCGCGCGGGCAGCTCTTCACGCTCTCGGCCTGGACCAGCAAGTCCTCGGTATACGGTCTGATCTGCGGCGCCTGCTTTGCGCTGGCCACGGTGGGCTTTCGCGGCGGCGCGGTCGAGATCGCAACACTGGGCGTGAGCTCGCCCTGGCTGTCCGGGGCCTGGGGCGTGCTGATCGCGCAGACCATGCAGTCCGTCGTCATGAGCGCCTGGATTGCCAGAACCCATGAGCAGGGCCTGCGCCCCATCTTCAAGGCCTGGCGCATCTCGCTGCTGGCCGGCAGCATGGGCGCTGCGGCCTCGCTGGCCTGGTTCACCGCCTATGCCATGCAGGGGGCCGCTGCCGTGCGCACCCTGGGCATGGTGGAAGTGGTGTTCAGCTATATCGTCTCGCGCAAGGTGTTCAGCGAGAAGCTGTCGCTGACGGAAAAGCTGGGCATGGCGCTGATGATGCTGGGACTGGTGCTGATCTGTCTGCAGCTCTGATTTCAAGAGCTGCTTGCGCTTTCCAATGTTCATTTTCAAGGTAAAAAGTCATTGAAATTAAGCATGGAAAGGCGCAATAAGCGCCTGAAAAAATAGCTTCTTGTAGCGACGGTGCGCGATGCCGCGCCTGGCTTGTTGGTGCAGTGCCTTGAACCGCTGTCAGGCGCTGGCGGTGGTCAGCGTGGCCGGCCGGGACTGTCTGCTGGCGCTGCCCATGGACTGCAGCACGAGGTCGCCGACCATGTCGGCGGTGACGGCAGACAAGGTCCAGCCCAGATGGCCGTGGCCGGTGTTGTAGAACACGCAGGGCTTGATGCCAGGGCCCACGCGCGGCAGCATGTCCGGCATCATGGGGCGCAGGCCCGCCCAGGGCACGACGCTGCGCGTGCTGACGCCCGGGAAGCACTGCTGCACCCATTCGATGAGCGGTCGGATGCGGTCGGCGCGGATGTCCTTGTTGTAGCCGTTGAACTCCGCCGTGCCGGCCACGCGAAAGCGGTCTTCGCCGAGGCGGCTGGTGACCAGCTTGGTCTCGTCGTCCAGCAGGCTCACGACGGGAGCTGCGGCGCGGCTGGCTTCGTCCTGCAGATTGACCGTGATGGAATAGCCCTTGACCGGATAGATGTTGACGCTGTCGCCCAGCTGGGCGGCCATGGCGCGGCTGGCCGTGCCCGCGCAGACCACCATGGCGTCGAAGGTCGAGGTCTCGGCCTCCAGACCCTGGCGTACGGTCACGCTGGCCTGTTTGCCGTTGCTGTCCACCGACACGATTTCCTGGCCGTAGCGGCATTGCACGCCCAGTCGCTCGCAGGCGGCGGCAAGGCCGCTGGTGAACTTGTGGATGTCGCCGGTGGAGTCGCTCTCGGTGAAGTAGCCGCCATAGAAGGTTCCGGACAGGGTCGGCTCGATGGCCTTCATTTCATCGGGTGTGACGGCGCGGCGCTCCAGCCCGCCCAGGGCGAGCAGCTGCGAGACCTTGCCCGCATGTTCGAAGCCGTCGCGGTCGCGGTAGATATGCAGGATGCCCTTTTGCTTCAGATCGAAGTCAATGCCTTCGGCGGCTGCCCATTCGAACAGGTGCTCGCGTGCCGCAATCGCCAGCCTGGCGGTCTCCACGGTGTTCTTCTGGTAATGGGGGATGGCAGCGAGAAACTGGCAGAACCAGGAAATCTTGTGCCAGCCGGGCTTGGGGTTGAGCAGCAGCGGAGCATCGCTCTTGAGCATCCACTTGAGGCCTTTGACGATGGTGGACCAGTGGGTCCAGACCTCGGCATTCGAGGCCGAGAGCTGGCCGCCATTGGCGAACGAGGTCTCCATGGCGGCATAGCGCTGTTTCTCGAACAGGGTGACGGAAAATCCGCGGCGTGCGAGGGCGTAGGCGGTGGTCACGCCCGTGATGCCACCGCCGATGACGGCGATTGTCTTCATGATTCAGATTCCAGACACGTCAAGGGTGGAGCCCGTGCGCAACATGCGCAACGGACGCCCCCTCTGTTCTGGACCTGAGAGATTCACGAGGCAGCACCCTGGGGCGCTGCTCGCTTGCTCCTTCGGTATGTCCGGCGGACGATGGCGTCCGGACATTCTTCAGAGTGTGTGAAAGCGATGCCGATCCTTTGGCCTGAGAGTTTCCGGGGCGGTTGCTCCTTCGGCGCTGCATGTGCCAAGTTTGCGCTGCAGTCTCTCTCGGCATCACCGGGCTGAGAGCCTGTGGACGAATGTAGGAAGAATGGCGGCGCCTGGATATACGGGTTTTCTAGACTTCTGCACCGGGGCAGGCCGTGCTTCGTTTCTTTTATTTGATAGCGGCTCACGCCTGTTTTTGAAAGACTTCCTTATGTTTTCATAAGGAAAGTAAATTTATTCAAGCGCAAGCAGCTTCCGAATTCATAGCGTCAAGCGCTGTCAAGTGCCGCTGAGCAGCCCCAGAGTCAACCCCTGCATTGACATGACGGGCCATGGTCGGCGGTGGATTTGGGCAAAATATCGTCTTTGCCTGTCAATGGGCCCGGCGATATCACCGCTTTGCCATTGAAGCGCCCGACCGGGGTGGCTGCCGATTCAGGATGCAACTGGCCTATCCGCCATGGCGTTCTGCTGTCATGGCTTCGTTCCTTTGTCCTTGTTGCCCGCGACCGTCATGGTCGCCTTTTTGCGTTGCCTGTCGCAGCGCCTGCGGGATGGTTGGGTGTTTTGTCCGGACGGGCGCAAACCATTACAACAAGACATTTATGTCCCAACCCAACTCAAGCCAGCAGCTCGCGCCGACTGGCGATGGTGACGATAACCAGCCCCGCTTGCACCGGGTGCTCAAGCAGCGCCACCTGAGCATGATCGCCATTGGCGGTGCCATCGGCACGGGCCTGTTTGTGGCCTCCGGCTCGGCCATCGCCCAGATCGGCCCGGGCGGTGCCGTGCTCACCTATCTGCTCATCGGCATCATGGTCTACTACATCATGACCAGCCTGGGCGAGCTGGCCGCTTTCATGCCGGTGGCCGGTTCCTTCTCGACCTATGCCTCGCGCTATGTGGATCGCGGCTTCGGCTTTGCGCTGGGCTGGAACTTCTGGTTCAGCTGGGCCGTGGTGGTGGCGGTGGATCTGGTGGCCTCGCAGCTGGTCATGGCCTACTGGTTTCCCAATGTGCCGGGCATCCTCTGGAGCGGCCTGTTCCTGCTGCTGATGGTGGGGCTGAACGCGTTTTCCGCGCGCGGTTTTGCCGAGGCCGAATACTGGTTCGCGCTGATCAAGGTGCTGGCCGTGGTGGCCTTTCTGATCACCGGCGTGCTGATTCTGTTCGGCATCATCAGCAACGGCCATGTGCCCGGTTTCGAGAACTGGACCACGGGCGATGCGCCATTCGTCGGCAATTTCGCGACCTTTGTGGGCGTGGCCATGATCGTGGCCTATTCCTTCCAGGGAACGGAGCTGGTGGGCGTGGCGGCGGGCGAATCCGAGAATCCGCGCGAGAACGTGCCGCGTGCGATTCGCCAGGTCTTCTGGCGCATCCTGCTGTTCTATGTGCTGGCGATTGTCGTCATCGGCTTTCTGATTCCCTATACCGATCCGCAACTGCTGCGCACCGATGTGGCCGATATCGCCGTGAGTCCGTTCACGCTGGTGTTCCAGCATGCGGGTCTGCTGTCGGCGGCCACGGTGATGAATGCGGTGATCCTGACCTCGGTGCTGTCGGCCGGCAACTCGGGCATGTATGCGGCCACGCGCATGCTCTACAACATGGCAACCGAGGGCAATGCACCGCGCATCTTCTCCCGGCTGACCCAGAACGGCGTGCCGCTGGTGGCCTTGATCGGCAGCACGCTGGTCGCCAGCCTGTGCCTGTTTTCCTCGCTCTACAGCCCGCAGGCCGTCTATATCTGGCTGCTGAACCTGGCCGGCATGACGGAGTTCATCGTCTGGCTGGGCATTGCCGTCAGCCACTACCGCTTCCGTCGCGGCTATGTCATGCACGGCCATGATGTGGGCCTGCTGCCCTACAAGGCCGGCGCCTTCCCCTTCGGACCCATCTTTGCCTTTGTGCTGTGTCTGGTGGTGACGCTGGGCCAGAACTACCAGGCCTTCCTGGAAGATCGCATCGATTGGGGCGGCGTGGTCTCGACCTATCTGGGCATTCCGCTGTTCCTGCTGTTCTGGCTGGGTTACTGGCTGGTCAAGCGCAAGACCTGGATCAGCTATGCGGATATGCGCTTTGACGAGCTCGAAGACATCAAGCAGGGCAAGGTGTCGTCCTGAGGCGGTTTGAGCCTTCCCCTTATCCAGGCGGGTAGGGGTAGCGGCAGGGGCCGGCGCTGCTTGCTGTTTCCCGGTGCCCGTGTGCTTGTTTGACGCATGGCTGCTGTCTCTTGCCAGCGCAGGCAAAATTGGCACTGTGAGCGATCTACCCACCAGCCCCGAGTCCAGGCCCAGGCGCATAGCGCATCTGGACATGGATGCGTTCTACGCCTCCGTGGAACTGCTGCGCTACCCGCAGCTCAAGGGGCTGCCGGTGGTGATCGGCGGCGGGCGGCGCAGCTTTGACGAGGAGCTGCTGGCGCGGCATGCGGGGCGGCCGCTGTCCGAGATTCCGGTGGCGGATTTTCCGCTGCTGCGCGATTACACGGGGCGCGGCGTGATCACCACGGCCACCTATGCGGCCCGGCAGTTCGGCGTGGGCTCGGCCATGGGCATGATGAAGGCCGCCAGGCTGTGCCCGCAGGCGATTCTTCTGCCCGTGGACTTTGCCGAGTACCGGCGCTTTTCGCGGGCCTTCAAAGAGATCATCGTGTCGATTGCGCCGCTCATGGAAAACCGTGGCGTGGACGAGGTCTACATCGATTTCACCGACGTGCCTGGCGGCCAGCGCGAAGGCGGACGCGTGCTCGCCCGGCTGATCCAGAAATCCATCTTCGACGCCACGGGCCTGACCTGCTCGGTCGGTGTGGCGCCCAACAAGCTGCTGGCCAAGATGGCCAGCGAGTTCAACAAGCCCAACGGCATCTCCGTCGTCCAGCCCGAAGACCTGCAAAGCCGGATCTGGCCGCTGGCCTGCCGCAAGGTCAACGGCATAGGGCCCAAGGCCGATGCCAAGCTCAAGAGCCTGGGCATAGAAACCATTGGCGACCTGGCCGCGCAAAGCCTGCCGCAGCTGCTGCACTGGTTTGGCAGAAGCTATGGCCACTGGCTGCACGAGTCGGCCTGGGGGAGGGACGAGCGTGCCGTGGTGACCGAGAGCGAACCGGTGTCCATGAGCCGCGAGACCACCTTCGAGCGCGATCTGCATGCCGTGCGCGACAAGGCCGAGCTGGGTGCCATCTTCACGGACCTGTGCGAGCGGCTGGCCGAGGATCTGCGGCGCAAGGGCTATGTGGGGCGCACCGTGGGCATCAAGCTGCGCTATGACGATTTCAGGATCGCCACGCGGGATCAGACCCTGAACCTGCCGATACAGGATGCGGCCGCCATCCGTCTGGCCGCAGGCCAATGCCTCAAGCGCGTGCCGCTGGGCAAGCGCATCAGGCTGCTGGGGGTCAAGGTCTCGGGCCTGATCGCCGAGCAGCTCTGGCAGGCCAGTGCCCACGATCCGGTGGCGCGAGAGTTGCTGCTCAGGCCTCATGGTTTGATCTCCGTCAAGCATGCGGATCCCTATACCGCATCTCTGTTCTAAGCCTGGGGGCTCGGGAATCCTCACTGTGCGATGATCCAAGTGTGAATTTGTGTATCTGGTTAACCAGCTGCCTGCGGGATGCCTGATCGCTCACTCTCGAACAAAAACTACATAGGCCTATTGGAGGAGTGCAAAGCATGCGCCTGAACCTGCCGGTATCTCAACAAAACTACGACTTTCCGGGTGACGAGCTGCTGGTCTCCAGCACCAACACCAAGGGCGAGATCACGCATTGCAATCCCGCCTTCGTGCGCGTCAGCGGCTTTGGCTACGAAGAGCTGATCGGCCAGCCGCACAATCTGATTCGCCATCCCGACATGCCGGCCGCCGCCTTCAAGGACATGTGGCGCACCATCGCCCATGGCTATCCCTGGACGGCACTGGTCAAGAACCGCCGCAAGAACGGCGATCACTATTGGGTGCGCGCCAATGTCACGCCCATCATGGAAGGTGGCAAGCCAAGCGGCTATCTGTCGGTGCGCACCAAGCCTTCGGCCGCCGAAGTGGCCGCAGCCGAAGCGCTGTATGCGCGCATGCGCAACGAGGAAAAGCAGGCCCGGGCCAGCTTCCGGCTGCGTGCCGGCGCGGTGCGCCGTCTGGGGCTGATGGGCTGGTGGGACGGCCGCAAGGATGTGGGTCTGGTGGCGCGCATGGCCTGGCTGCTGGCCATCGTGGCCTTGATCGTCATGCTGCCCGATATGCTGGGCTGGCAGGGCGCGGCGGCCTGGGGCTGGCGTGCTGCCAGCCTGGTGGCCGGCGGCGCATTCGTGCTGTGGCGCTTTCAGCAGCGCTGCGTGGCGGGATTGGAGGAAGCCAGCCGCTTTGCGGCCGATGTGGCGGCCTGCAATCTGAGCACCGAATGCAGCCAGAGCTACAGCGGCGCCATGGGGGCGCTGATGCTGAGGCTGCAGCAGATTCAGATCAATCTGCGCGCCGTGGTGGGCGATGTGCGCACCGAGGTGCAAGGCTTTGCACAGACTGCCCATGAAATCGCCCAGAGCAGTTTCGATCTGGCAGGGCGTACCGAGTCGCAGGCCACCAGCTTGCAGCAGACGGCGGCCTCGATGGAGGAAATTTCGGGCACCGTGTCGCAGACGGCCGATACGGCTCAGTTCATGGCCGGCGCCAGCGACGAGAGCAGCAAGGTGGCCAGCCGCAGCGGCGCGGCCATCAGCGAAGTGGGGCTGGCCATGGAGCATATCCGCGGCTCCTCCACGCGCATGAGCGAGATCATTGGCGTGATCGAGAGCATTGCCTTCCAGACCAATCTGCTGGCGCTGAACGCGGCTGTGGAAGCGGCGCGGGCCGGCGAGCAGGGGCGCGGCTTTGCCGTGGTGGCGGGCGAGGTGCGGGCACTGGCCCAGCGCAGTGCCGAGGCGGCCAAGGAGATCAGCGTGCTCATCAACCGCACGGTCGATGGCATCAATGACGGCAATGCGCGCATGCGTGCCGCAGGCCAGACCATAGACGGCATGGTGCAGGCCGTGGACAAGGTCGGCTCCCTGGTGCACCAGATCAGCATTGCCACGCGTGAGCAGTCGATAGGCATCTCCCAGGTCAACGAGGCCGTGGCCCAGCTCGACTCCGTGACCCAGCAGAATGCGGCGCTGGTGGAGCAGTCGACCAGTGCCGCGCAATCGCTGCGCCAGAGTGCCAAGACACTGGAGCGTTCGGTGGACGTGTTCCATCTATAGGCTTTTGTGGTCTTGCTCTGAAAAGGCAGCCGTGGAGCTGCCTTTTTCGCATCGGCTTTCGGTAGGATTGCGGCATGAGTGTTGTGCTGACCCTGATCGCCATTGCGGCGCTGGCCCTGTGTTTGCTGATCTGGCTGATATCGCGTTTGCGCGCTGACGCCAGACCCGCGTCGTCTGCAACTGCCGGGCAGGAGGCCGAGCCGTCCGTGGCCCAGGCCAGAACGGCGTCGGAGGTTGCGGCGCAGACGCTCTCCGATCAAGAGCTTGCGGCGCAGGCGGATATGGCGTCAGAGGCCAGCAGGGATGTGAATTTTCGTCCCCAGGGCGAGCGCGGCATGGGCGGCCCCATCTATGGCGATGTGCTGTGTGCGGACGGCGTCTACCTGCCCCATGTCTGGGAGATGGACATGCACACCTCCTATGACGGGCGCTGGCTGCGCACGGGCTTTTATGACAGCGAGACCGCCCATCTGGTCGACCGCAAATCGCGTCGCAGCTGGGTGATCAGCAAGCCTGAAGGCGAGCTGCTGGATGCCATCCACTGGCGCATGCCGCGCTGGAGTGGCGAGAGCATCAACGAAAGCGGCATTGCCGACGATGCGCATGTGATCATGTCCGATGCCAGCTTCGAGGCCTGGCTGGGCGAGCATATGTCTGCGCAGCCGCAGCCCCTGCTGCAGGTGGTGGATCTCTGGGTACCGGCAGACTGCCTGCCGGCCGAAGTTGCCCGGCCCATGCCGACTCTGCCGCAACCGGCTCAGCCCACCCCGGTGCCGCCGGTGCTGCTGCAGCGCCACTGGCCGGCTTCGCTGCGCAAGCTGCGCTACCCCATGGCTCCGCTCCAGAATCCGCACTGGCAGCTGATGCTGGGTGAGACCGCCCAGCCCTGGGTGCTCGATGAGAGCCACAGCATGGTCTGGCGTGCCGATGCCCAGGCCTTTGCGCTCTATGCCTACCCTACCCAGGGCGATGCCAGCCAGGCCAGCCTGCGGCTGGCCGTCTGGATGATGGAGCGAGGCTGGCAGCAATGGCCGCAGCTGATGCCCGAGGATCGCAAGCCCTGGGCTCTGGGCCTGCCGGATCTTGAGCCGCCGAGCGAGCCGCAAGCGCCAGCGGTTTTGCCGCTGAGCTGGCTCAATGAACTGCTGCTGCAGAGAGTGCAGCTCGATAGGCCCGAGACCGAGCGCCTGCACGATGGCACCAGCATCAGCTGCGCCATGAGCGAGGTGGATGTCTGCGCTGCCCATCAGCGCGATGGACTGCCCATCCTCAAACCCTCGCTTCCCGTGAGCTTAGACTGGCTGCGTGATCCGGCGCAGCCCGCGCTGTGGCGCGCGCAGAGCGAGCCACTCAAGGGGCAGCGCCTGATCTGGACCCTGTCCAAGCCCGCCCGGGAGGAGCTGGGCGAAACGGCGGCCTACAACCTGCAATGGGGTGAACGCCATTTGCCCGGCACCTGGGCGCTGGAACATGTGATCGTGCAGGGGCGCTGGGCGATTCTCATGCCGCATGGCCGTGCACCGATTCGCGGTGGCAGCGGCAGCCTGCAGGTCTGGGACGGGGAGCGGCTGCAAAGCGTGGATCTGCCCTGGCCCGTGGTGCGGCTGGCCGCTGTGCCGTCGGTCAAGGGCGGCATGGCCGCTCGCCTGCGCGTGCTGGCGCTGACGGCCAGTCTGGCGGACAAGGACTGGGACCCCTCGACCGCATCCTGGCGCTGGCCTCTGCAGTCCGTATCGGCCAGCCATCTGGCAAGACCCGACTGGCGTCCGCTTTACTCCGAGCGTGAACTGGCGCCCGATGCGCAAGGGCGCTGGCAGTTGCTGCCGCGCTGGCGCGAGGTGAGACAGATCCAGCATCCCTGCTCCGACGGTGACTATGTCTGGCGCGACGATGTGCGCGGCGACACCGTCTGGTGGTGGGGCGGCGTGAACGAGCGCGTCAACCACTATTGGCAGCATGATGAACCTCGCAAGGACGGCGTGATCATGACGCGAAGCGGTCTGGCGTTCTGCGGTGTCGGGCCCTGCGCCTGTCCCCATCCTTCAGGCGAAGGCTGGGCCTTGCTGGAGCCGGTGGAGACACGCTACGGCGAACTGGGTCAATGGCAGCTGCACTGGCTCAACCCTGTGGAAAAGGAAGTGCGCACGCTGACGCTCAAGGCGCGCATGCCGGTGCTGCAGGGCTGGGATGCCCAGGGCCTGCATTGGCAGGATCTCCCCTTGCCTGACGAAGCGGCGCTGCAGGGCGAGGCCAGCGCGGTTCACAAGCCCCAGTCGGAGCCCGCAGCGGCGCGTCAGCTGGTGGTGGCGCAGACCTGGCAGCGTGCTGGCGTCGAGCCTCTGCGCCAGGGCATCAACGGGCTGTGGCTGCGCATTCAGGATCTGCGCTATGCAGAGGCTTTGCTGGGGCAGGATGACTGCCCTTGGAAGAATTGATCCCCCTGAGCCGCTTTGCGGCCTCCCCCTGAGGGGGGCGGCAGCCTTGCTGTGGGCCGCCCCTTGCTTGCTGCCCTTGACTGGGTAGTGCCGGTGCTACTGGCGTGCCGTACGCACATTGGCGGGCAGGGCGCCCGGGTGGCTGGTGCGCAAGGGGTTGATGTCCAGGCCGCCGCGGCGCGTGTAGCGGGCGTAGACGGCCAGCTTGATGGGTTGGCAGCGGGTCCAGATGTCCATGAAGATGCGCTCCACGCATTGCTCATGGAATTCGTTGTGGTTGCGAAAGCTCACCAGGTACTGCAGCAGACCTTCCTGCTCGATCTGCGCACCGCTGTATTGAATCTGCACGCTGCCCCAGTCGGGCTGGCCGGTGACCAGGCAGTTGCTCTTGAGCAGATTGCTGACCAGGGTCTCGCTGACGGGTGCTTCGTCGTGGTTGGCACGCAGCAGCTCGGGAGCCGGCGTGTACCGGGTGCACTCCACATCGAGGCGGTCCAGCAGCAGGCCGTCCAGCTCATGCACTTGCTGGGCATCGAACTGCTCTGCCTGCAGCAGCCGCACGCCCACGCTGCCCTGGGCCTCGCTGCCGCGCCAGGTGGCTTCGGACAGATCGGTGCGCAGGCGCGCCAGCACCTCGCTGGCATCGGCAAAGCGGGTGTTGTTGAAGCTGTTCAGATACAGCTTGAAGGACTTGCTTTCGATCAAGTTGGGCGTTTCACAGGGGATGGTGAAATGCGCCAACGCCACCTGGGGCTTGCCACGCAGATTGAGCCAGGAAACTTCGAATGAGGTCCACAGATCGGCGCCAAAGAACGGCGGGTTGATGGCAGCGCCGATTTCCTCGCGCTTGGTCAGGCGTGGCAGGGGAAAGAGCAGGGACGCGTCGTACTGGTCCACATAGGCCGAGCTTTTGCCCAGCTGCGATTGTTCAGGGGTGTGCATGATTCAAAAACAGAATGGCAAGCAGTAAAAAAGATAGCTGCTGGCGCTTTGTGAGTAAGGGCTGGAGCCTGTTTTACTTGAACTCTCGTTCGCGTAGCCACTTGGTGGCAATCCATTTTTCGCCCTCCATCACGGGAGCGCCGCCGTGCAGGGTCTTGGTCGCCGGGTCGGGCCGGTTGTAGCTGAAGAATACGGCATTGCCACGGCGGGGAACGACCTGCAGCCCTACATCGGGAAAGGTGGTTGCGCCGCCGCGCGCGGGCTCGTTGAGATACATGACCAGGGTTCCCACGCGCTGGCCGCCACGCTTGAGTATGGTCGGCGTGCCGGGCTCGTTGGGGGCGAAGTAATCGTAATGCGGCTTGTATTCGGCGCCTGGGCGGTAGTGCAGCACCTGCATGCCTTCGCCGTTTTCCAGCGGCCAGTTCAGCAGCCTGGCAATGCGCTGCTCCACACGGCAGATGAGGTCGTTTTCTCCACGCTGGAAGAACATGCCATTGCTGGTGCGGTCGTCGTTGACGGCCTCGCCACCGCTCTGGTTGTCCACGGTCAGCGAGCGCTGCATGCGCGGGCCGGCGGCGGCGATGATGGCATCGCACTCCTCGTCGGAGAGCAGGTTGCCGAACACCACGACCCGGGGGTGACGCATATTCATCAGCACATGGACCTCGCGATCGCCGGCGTTGATGCAACAGGGATCGGTCTGCAGATCGGGCTCGGGCACGCCGGACTCGTGAATCTGCACGTTCACCCCGGCCTCGGGCCTGGCCGCCGCGAACGCCTGGGGCAGCTCCCCTTCTTCGGGCAGGGCCAGTGCCCGGCGTGCCAGGTGCTCTGCCCAGCCAGCCTTGCGCATGGATTGCAGCAGCGATGGCAGCGGCACGCCGGAGGCGCTTTGCGTGCGTACCCATTGCATCAGCTCGGGTGTCAGGCCGGGAGGTGTGACGAACTCGTCTTGGGTGGAGGTGCTCATGCCGACAATGCTAGTGTGCACTGATGCCGATTTCAATGCGCGACGTCAGTCTTGCAGCTTGCGGCGGAACACCAGCTTGCCGGGCGTGCTGGCCTGCTCGGCCAGCGCATAGCCTTCCAGATCGAACTTGCGCAGGTCGGCCACCTTCCTGGCCTTGTGCCGTACGGCCCAGCGCACCATCAGCCCGCGCGCGCGCTTGGCATGGAAGCTGATGATCTTGTACTTGCCGCCCTTGAAGTCCTCGAAAACGCATTCGACCACGGGGGCCTTGAGCGTCTTGAGATCCACGGCCTTGAAATATTCCTGCGATGCCAGGTTGACGACAATGCGCTCGGCCTGGGCGGCACTGCGCTCGTTCAGATAGTCGGCAATCTGGGTTCCCCAGAACTGATAGAGGTTGCTGCCCTTGGCGTTTTCCAGCCGGGTGCCCATCTCCAGGCGATAAGGCTGCAGCAGGTCCAGCGGGCGCAGCACGCCATAGAGGCCGCTCAGGATCACGACATGCTCCTGGGCCCAGTCCAGTTCCCCGGGCTTGAGGCTGGCGGCATCCAGACCTTCGTAGACATCGCCATTGAAGGCCAGCACGGCCTGGCGCGAGTTCTTGGCGGTGAATCTGGCACTGAACGCTTCGTAGCGGCCCACATTGAGCACGGCCAGCTTGTCGCTGATGCTCATGAGCTCGGAAATCTGCTGGGGCGACTTCTCGCGCAGAACTTCAATCAGTTCCAGGGGCTGCTTTTTGAATACAGGCAGCGTGTGTGGCAGCTCGGCGGAAATAGGGCTTTCATAGTCCAGCGATTTGGCCGGAGAGATCAGAAACAACATGGCTTGACGTTCACTCAATCAAAGAAAGGGCGCATGAAAAAGGGCCAAGGCCCCATCCACGGAAGTGGACAGTCCCCTTGGCCCTGTGATGCCGCAAGGCAGTCTGCTTAGGCGTTGACGCCTGCAGCCTGTTCTTCCTTCTCGAACGGCAGCTGCATCAGGCTCAGATCCTTGCGGGTCTCGACCAGAATCAGCGGGCCTTCGTCGAGCACCACCACGGGCGGGCGCTCGCGCGGAATGCGCACGGGCTTGGGCTCGGCGGCAATCGCAGCCTGGACGGCGGCGATCTTTTCGGCATCGGAGTTGATCCATTCCAGACCCGATGCGGCTGCCAGGGCTTGCAGCTCTGCAATCGGCAGCGCATAGCTCTGTGCCTTGGGCGTTGCGGCTGCGGGAGCAGGAGCCTCGGTTTCAGCCACAGGTTCCACGGCGGCTACGGCTACGGCAGCAGCAGGCTCTGCCTGCACGGGCTGGGCGGGCTCTGCCGCAGGAGCGACAGCCGTCACGGCTTCTTCTGCAACCACGGGTGCCGGCACTTCTGCAGCAACAGGCGCATGTTCTGCCTGAGCCTGAGGTGCAACAGCATCAAAGTAGCTGCGGCGTGCCGGCTGCTCGCCAGCGTCTGCGGCAGGCACTTCGACGGGGGCCTGGGCTTCGGCTGTCTGCTCGGCAGCCTGGCCTTCTGCCTGGGCGTCGCGCGGTGCACGGTCGCGGCGGTCACGGCCATAGCGATCGCGCGAACGGCGCTGACGGGGCTCGCGAGCCTCGACGCCTTGTGCGCCATCCTGCACCTGAGCGTCAGAACCTTCGACCTGGGCGGTGTTAAGTGCCGCTTCGTCGGCCACGGCCTGCATGGCGGGCTGGGCATCGGGGTTGCGATTCTGGCGCTCGCGGCGGCCTTCACCGCGTTCGCCGCGCTCATTGCGTTCCGAACGTTCCCCGCGTTCCTGGCGGTTGCGCTCGGGCTTGGGGGCTGCGGCCTGAGTATTGAACTCTTCGCCATTCAGCGCGGCTTCTGCCACCTGGGGCTGGCGGTCGTCGCGGCGCTCGTTGCGTTCGCCACCGCGGCGGTTGCCGCGCTCGGGGCGGTCCTGGCGCTGTTGCTGCTCGGGACGCTCGTTGCGTTGCTGCTCATCACGGCCCTGGGCATTGCGGCGGTTGTTGCGGTCCGTGCGTTCGCTGCCATTGCGCTCCGCGCTGTTGCGGTCGCTGCGCTCGTTGCGGTCACCGCCACGGCGGTTGCGGTCACCGCCACGGCCTTCGCCTCGGCGGCCGTCGCGGCTGCCTTCACGGGCGGCAGGAGCGGCAGCCTCGGCTGCGGGAGCGGGTGCCGCCACGGGAGTCGGTGCGCCAAAGCCGAACAGATTCTTGAGCCAGGCAAAGAAGCCTTGCTCGCGCACCACGGGGCGGGCCGCTACGGGAGCGGGCGTTGCAGCGGCAGCGGCAGCGGCAGTGCGCGGCTGGCGCGGTGGGCGAGGCTCGGCAATCGGCGCGGGAGCATCGGGCAGCACCCCCTTGATGACGGGAGTCTGCTTGTTGGTGGGCTCCTGCGAGCGGCGGGTGACGGTGGTCACCTCTTCGGGCTCGTCGGCCAGCTTGTAGCTGGCTTCCATGGATTCCAGACGCGAGTCGTCGTGCTTGAGGCGCTCGAGCTTGTAGTGCGGCGTGTCCATGGACTTGTTGGGCACCATGATCACGTTGACGCGCTGCTTGAGCTCGATCTTGGTGATTTCGCTGCGCTTCTCGTTGAGCAGGAAGGAGGCCACTTCCACGGGCACCTGGCAGTGCACGGCGGCCGTGTTGTCCTTCATGGACTCTTCCTGGATGATGCGCAGAATCTGCAGTGCAGAGCTTTCCGTGTCGCGGATGTGGCCGGAGCCGCCGCAGCGCGGGCAGTTGATGTGGGCGCCCTCGGACAAGGCGGGCTTGAGGCGCTGGCGGCTCATTTCCATCAGGCCGAACTTGCTGATGGTGCCGAACTGCACGCGGGCGCGGTCCTGGCGCAGCGCATCGCGCAGGCGGTTTTCCACTTCGCGGCGGTTCTTGGCCTCTTCCATGTCGATGAAGTCGATCACGATCAGGCCGCCCAGGTCGCGCAGGCGCATCTGGCGCGCCACTTCGTCGGCTGCCTCAAGGTTGGTGCGGGTCGCGGTTTCCTCGATGTCGCCGCCCTTGATGGCGCGGGCCGAGTTCACGTCCACGGAGACCAGGGCTTCGGTGTGGTCGATCACGATGGCGCCGCCCGAGGGCAGGGTCACGGTGCGCGAATAGGCGGACTCGATCTGGTGCTCGATCTGGAAGCGCGAGAACAGGGGAGCGTCGTCGCGGTAGCGCTTGACGCGGGCAGCATGCTCGGGCATCACATGTGCCATGAACTGCTGGGCCTGTTCGTAGATGTCATCGGTGTCGATCAGGATGTCGCCGATGTCATTGTTGAAATAGTCGCGGATGGCGCGGATCACCAGGCTGGATTCCTGATAGATCAGGAAGGCGCCCTTGGAGGCCTTGGCGGCACCGTCGATGGCGCTCCACAGCTTGAGCAGGTAGTTCAGGTCCCACTGCAGCTCGGGAGCCGAGCGGCCGATGCCGGCGGTGCGCGCAATGATGGACATGCCCTTGGGGTACTCGAGCTGGTCCATGGCCTCCTTGAGCTCGGCGCGGTCCTCGCCCTCGATGCGGCGCGAAACGCCACCGCCACGGGGGTTGTTGGGCATCAGCACCACATAGCGGCCGGCCAGCGAGATGAAGGTGGTCAGGGCTGCGCCCTTGTTGCCGCGCTCTTCCTTTTCGACCTGGACGATCAGCTCCTGACCCTCGCGGATCACGTCGTTGATGCGGGCCTGGCTGGGCGAAACGCCTTCGGCAAAGTATTGCTTGGAGATTTCCTTGAAGGGCAGAAAGCCGTGGCGGTCTTCACCATAGTCCACGAAGCAGGCTTCGAGGGAAGGTTCGACGCGGGTCACGACGGCCTTGTAGATATTGCCCTTGCGTTGTTCGCGACCTTCGATTTCGATCTCGTAGTCCAGCAGCTTCTGGCCGTCCACAATGGCCAGGCGGCGTTCTTCAGACTGCGTCGCGTTAATCAGCATCCGTTTCATGATGCGCTTCCTTTATTCGTTTTATGGGGCACGCTGGTCACAGACCAACGTGCCTTTGACTGGTAATCAAAGACAGGCTCAACAGGAGCCGTGATGCCAGACGAACGCGTTGAAACGGATGAGGAATCTGGGGCGGTACAGGACGGAGCTACTGGCCTGATCTCAAGTCAGTAGCGGAGGTACAGGCCGGGGGACGAGCGGGAGAGGACGCGCATGCAGACAGGGTACAAAAGAAGCCGACGCGCGTGCTAGGGAGGTGGGTGGTTTCTTCGAGACATGACTCGTCCCGGGGGCCGGCCGTGCCTTGCCCCAGAGGTTGATCAGCAATGTCCAAAAGATCCACATGCTCGTTGAGAGAACCGGCAGTTGCAGGCTGCTTTTGCCTGGTCAACTGCGCGGTATGAGATTCCGTATCAGTGTTTCAATTCGTCAGCCTTTGCCAGGCTTTCACAGGCTGTTGCAGCTCTTCTTGACTGCAATTTGCGTGTGCAAAACTGGCGGGCATCGACCTGCCTGTGCGGTGGGAAATGATTGTTTGGACTAAACTCCATGCGAATCAATCACTTACAACTAAGCTCGGCACAGGTGAAACACATTATAGAGGGCAAACCGGCGCAGGACCGGTCACAGAATACGGCCACGGCCTCGGTACGGCTGATCGAGGTCGATGAAGACTCCGCCGGACAGCGACTTGACAACTTTCTCATGCGCCACCTCAAGGGGGTGCCCAAGACCCATGTCTACCGCATCATCCGCAGCGGTGAAGTGCGTATCAACAAGGGACGCGTGAGTGCCGAGACCCGGGTCCAGCCCGGTGATGTGGTGCGTCTTCCCCCGGTCCGGATTTCCGACAAAGTGGCTGAAAAGGCGGAACGCCCAGCGCCGGCTAAGGACTTTCCCGCCCTGTTGGATGACGAACACATGCTTGCATTGTCCAAGCCTGCCGGCGTGGCCGTGCATGGAGGCTCGGGCGTGAGCTTTGGCGTCATCGAGCAACTGCGCCAGGCACGTCCCGATGCCAAGTTTCTCGAGCTGGTGCACCGGCTGGATCGCGAAACTTCGGGCATTTTGCTGGTCGCCAAAAAGCGCTCCGCACTCATCAATCTGCAGGACCAGTTTCGCGAGCGCGAGACCGGCAAGACCTATCTGGCACTGGTGCAGGGGGCATGGCCGGCCAACAAGAAGGTCATCGACCTGCCGCTGCACAAGTATCTGCAGGCCGACGGCGAGCGCCGCGTGCGCGTGACCACGGCCGATGACCCGGATGGAATGCGTTCCATCACCCTGGTCAAGGTCAGAAAGCTGATCGAGCCGCGCCCTTTGCAGGGACTGCCAGCCATGAGTCTGCTGGAGGTGACCATCAAGACGGGGCGTACCCACCAGATTCGCGTGCATCTGTCATCGCAGGGCCATCCCATCGTGGGCGATGACAAATATGGCGATTTTGATCTCAACCGTCGTGTGCAAAAGCAGGGGCTCAAACGCATGTTTCTGCACGCCTGGCGGCTACAGTTCAATCATCCCGCCAGCGGCGAACGTGTCGAGCTGCGCGCCGAGCTGCCGCCGGAACTGGCGGATTTTGTGAACTGACTAGGCTTCATGACTACTGAAAACCATAGCGCCCGGCGACCACGCCGCTTCGATCTGATTGCATTCGACTGGGATGGGACCGTGGCGGACTCCACGGCCATCATCAGTCGCAGCATCCAGGAGGCGGTGCGTGATGTGGGCGGTACCGTACCCAGCGACGAGCAGGCAGCCTATGTGATCGGCATGGCGCTGATGCCGGCCCTGGCCCGCGCGGCACCCGATGTGCCGCCCGAAAAATATCCTGAGCTGGCCAATCGCTATCGCTTTCACTTCTTCAAGCATCAGGACGATATCTGCGTGTTTGACGGCATCCTGCCGTTGCTTGCCGAACTGCGCGAGCGCGGCCACTGGCTGACCGTGGCCACGGGCAAGAGCCGCATGGGGCTCAACCATGCGTTGCAGGACCCGCAGCTCAAGGGATTGTTCGACGGTTCGCGCACGGCCGACGAGACCGCCGGCAAGCCCAGTCCGCTGATGTTGCACGAGCTGATGGCCGAATTCGGTGTGGAGCCCGAGCGCACGCTGATGATTGGCGACACCACGCACGACTTGCAGATGGCGCAGAATGCCGGCTGTGCCTGTGTAGGGGTGTCCTATGGTGCCCATGCACCCGACGGCTTTGCCCAGTTCGATCCGCTGTTCGTGGCCGATTCCGCGGCGCAACTGCGGGCCTGGCTGTTGGCCAACGCGTGAAACCGGATATGACAGATGCCGTGGAGCTGTGCGCCAGTGCGGATCTGGTCGACGGTGGCCGGGCGGTGGGCTTTGATGTGCTGTATGCCGGTCAGAGCAGCCGCGCTTTTGCGATTCGCTACCAGGGGCAGGTTTATGCCTATCTGAATCGCTGCAGCCATATCCCCATGGAAATGGACTACCAGGAAGGTCAGTTTTTTGACGAGTCCGGTCGCTG
The DNA here is from genome assembly GCF_000739375.1 of Comamonas testosteroni TK102. NCBI lineage: Bacteria > Pseudomonadati > Pseudomonadota > Betaproteobacteria > Burkholderiales > Comamonadaceae > Comamonas > Comamonas testosteroni. The sequence continues at coordinate 1,187,625 of NZ_CP006704.1, forward strand.
GCTGTTGTGTTCTACCCACGCAGCGGCCTACGAACCTGACAGCGGTGCCTGTGCAGGCGGTCCTTGCCGGGGCGGGCTGGTAAAAATCGCCTTGAGCGAAAGCGGCGGCTTGGTGCACTGGCATACTGGGCCACAACTGAAACCTCTGAAGTTTTGAGATGAGTACTCCTGACAACCATGATTCCCAGTCGCATGTGACGCCGGGCGCGGACCTCTGGTCCAAGGCGCCTGCTGCGTCCGCTGAGGCGTCCGCCGCTGCGGCCAAGGCCTCCGGGAACGGGGGCTGGGAGCGCGATGTGCTGGAAAAGCTGGTGTTCGCCTCCATCAAGGAGCAGCGGGCGGCCCGGCGCTGGCGCTTTTTCAGCCGTCTGCTGTGGTCTGTGGTGGTGCTCCTGGTGCTGTGGGCCGTGTTCTTCAAGGATACGGCCACCAAGACCAGCACCTCACCCCATACTGCGGTGGTGGAGATCAAGGGCGAGATTGCCTCGGGAGCGGACGCCAGTGCCGAGTTCGTGGTGGCGGCCATGCGCAGCGCCTTTGAGGATTCGGGCTCGCGCGCCGTGGTGCTGCTGATCAACTCGCCCGGCGGCAGCCCCGTGCAGGCAGGCATCATCAACGACGAGATGACGCGTCTCAAGGCCAAGTACAACAAGCCTCTGTATGCGGTGGTCGAAGAGTCTTGCGCCTCGGCGGCCTACTACATTGCGGCGGCGGCCGACGAGATCTTCGTCGACAAGGCCAGCATCGTGGGCAGTATCGGCGTGCTCATGGACGGCTTTGGCTTCACCGGCGTGATGGACAAGGTCGGCGTGGAGCGCCGCCTGTTGACGGCCGGCGAGAACAAGGGCTTTCTCGACCCCTTCAGCCCCATGTCGTCGCAGCAAAAGGAATTTGCGCTGCAGATGCTGGAGCAGATTCACCAGCAGTTCATTGGCGTGGTCAAGGCCGGTCGCGGTGACCGCCTGCATGAGAGCCCCGAAATGTTCAGCGGACTGTTCTGGACCGGTCAGCAGGCCGTGGAGCTGGGTCTGGCCGACAAGCTGGGCAGCCTCGACTATGTGGCGCGTGAGGTGGTCAAGGCCGAGGAAGTCATCGACTACACCCGCCGCGACAACGTGGCCGAGCGTCTGGCCAAGCGCTTTGGCGCCGCCATCGGCGAGGGCTCGGTCAAAGCCATGCGCGGCCTGATGCCCAGTATTCGCTGATCAAGCGTTGAGAATGCCGCCAGCACTTTCGGAAGAAGCGCTGGTAGCTATCAAAAAAGCCTGCGGTATTGGCCGCAGGCTTTTTTGATTTCAGGCGCTTAGCGGCCTATGGCAAACACCACCGGTGTGCGGTTGTCGGGAGGTGTATTGCGCTGGCGCCATTCGCGCACCAGATGGCTTTCGATGCGCGCCGTCTCCAGCGTCAATCCGCTCGCCAGGGCCAGTCTGGTATTGGGCTGCAAGGTTTGCAACAGCGCCTGCCAGAGGGCAGCATTGCGGTAAGGCGTCTCGATGAACTGCTGGGTTTGGCCTTGTCGCAGGGCCAGGCTCTCCAGCTCCTTGATGCGGGCCGTGCGCTCGGCGCCATCCTGTGGCACATAACCGACAAAGGCGAAGTTCTGGCCATTGAGGCCGCTGGCCGCCAGGCCCAGCAGCAGCGAGACCGGTCCCGTCAGTGGTACGACGCGAATGCCCAGATCATGGGCGGCACGCACGATGGAGCTGCCCGGGTCGGCCACGGCGGGCATGCCCGCCTCGCTGATCAAGCCCATGTCCTGCCCGGCCAACGCCGGTGCCAGCAGGGGCTTGGGGTCGAAGACGGCGCCGCCCTTGTTGCCATGGTCGCCTTTTTTGTGGGCTTCGCGTGGCAGCTCGGCAATGTTCTGGGCCTGCAGCGGCGCAGCCAGCGGGAACAAGGCGTCGATGCGCTTGAGATAGGCGCGTGCCGTCTTGGCGTTTTCGCTGATCCAGTGAGTCAGGGAGGCGGCGCGGCGCAGTGTGCCCTCGGGCAGCACCTCGGTCAAAGCGGTCTGGCTTTCGCAACCGAAATCGAGTGGAGCCGGCACCAGATAAAGGGTGCCGGCCTTGCCCTTAGATGTTTCGCTCATGGCAGAACCACTCCTGCGGCACGCAGCAACTGGCAGGTGCGGATCAGCGGCAGGCCTATCAGTGCCGTGGGGTCGTCGCTGACGATGGCCTCCAGCAGGGCGATGCCCAGGCCTTCACTCTTGGCCGAGCCTGCGCAGTCATAAGGCTGCTCGGCACGCAGATAGCGCTCGATCTCGAGGTCGTTCAGCTCGCGAAAGCGCACTTGCACCGTGACCACGCTGGACTCTAAAAAGCCGGTTTCGGCACAGCTCACGCAGACGCCGGTGTGGAAATTCATCTGGCGGCCGCTCATCTGGCGCAACTGCTCGGTGGCGCGCTCGTGGGTGCCGGGCTTGGACAGGGGCTGGCCGTCGAGCTCGGGCACCTGGTCGGAGCCGATAACGATGGCGCCGGGGTGCAGCTGGGCCACGGCTTGTGCCTTGGCCACGGCCAGACGCAGGCTCAGCTCGTAGGGTGTTTCGCCGCTGAGCGGGGTTTCATCCACTTCGGGAGACACCGTCTCGAACGGCAGTTGCAGGCGGCTGAGCAGCTCGCGGCGGTAGCGCGAGGTGGAGCCAAGAATCAATGGACGCTCAAGTCGTCCGGCAATCAATAAGTCGGGCATTGCGGGATTCTCTTACACCGGCTGCATGAGCAAGGATTTTTCTGCGACCCGGCTGGACGTGCGTGCTTTCGCGCAGGCCGCAGGTCATCTGCATGGTCAGGCACCATTGTCGGACTTCAAGCGTCTGGCGGCCGATGCGCTGGCGATTACTGGCGAGCAGCCCCTGGTGCGCTGGGAAGCCGAAGGCGAGCTGGTCGAGCAAAAGGGCGGCAGCGGCCATGTGTGGCTGCACCTGAGTGCCGAGGTGGATTTACCGCTGACCTGCCAGCGCTGCCTGACCGAGGCCGATATTCCCCTTTATGTGGATCGGTCATTTCGCTTCGTTCCGGACGAAGCGACGGCAGAGCTGGAAGATGACGACAGCGATGAGGATGTGCTGGCATTGAGCAGCGAGTTCAATCTGCTGGAGCTGATCGAGGACGAGCTGCTGATGGAAGTTCCGGTGGTGCCTCGCCATGAGGTCTGCCCGGTGCCCGTCAAGCTGGAGGTCAGCGATGACGGCTTCGAGCAGGCCAACGAGCAGAAGGAGAACCCTTTTGCCGTGCTGCAATCTCTCAATGTAGGCAAGTCTGCCGACTGATCCAGCCCGGAGCACGGTGGGGATTTGATTTTGCGTAGGCCATGAAAAGCGTTTGCGCTATAATCGTGAGCTTCGCGCGAAACCCCCTCGTGTCTTTAATGGGCTGATCGCGTTTTTTTAGGACTTGCACAGACAAGAGCGCACTTACTCTCGGTAGGTGCGTCGAAAGGCAGAGTTTTTTGCCCGGTCTTGCTGTGTGGGTCGTGTTACCAACCCTTTCAAGATACACAGGAGCCATCATGGCTGTTCAGCAAAACAAGAAGTCTCCCTCCAAGCGCGGCATGCACCGTTCGCACAATGCACTGAATGTGCCTGGCATTGCTGTTGAAGCCACTACCGGCGAGACACATCTGCGCCACCACATCAGCCCCAACGGCGTGTACCGTGGCCGTCAAGTGCTGAAGAACAAGTCCGAAGCCTAAGCGACGACTGCATTCGCAAAGCCTGTTGCTACATTTTTTGTAGCAACAGGCTTTTGTTTTTATGGGAGATATTTGCAAAATCAGCCTTGGCTGGCCTTGCTGCACAATTCCAGGGCTGGTTTTGCAGATAACTCCTGTGGTGGTCCCTGGACCATTCAGTTCATTACCCCAAACCCGATTGGACCTGTCAGTCGCCCATGATTACTTTGGCTGTTGACTGCATGGGGGGCGATCATGGCCCCCGCGTCACGCTGGCCGCGTGTCGTCAGTTTCTGAATTTACACCCCGATGCGCATCTGTTGCTGGTCGGCAAGGCCGATGAATTGGCTGGCTTCAAGCACGAGCGTGTGACCGTCGTCCCCGCCACGGAAGTGGTGAGCATGGATGACCCCGTTGAAATAGCCCTGCGCAAGAAAAAGGACTCGTCCATGCGCGTGGCTGTGCAGCAGGTCAAGAATGGCGCGGCTCAGGCTGCAGTGTCTGCCGGCAATACCGGAGCGCTGATGGCGATCTCGCGCTATCTGCTCAAGACTCTGGATGGCATCGATCGTCCTGCCATTGCCTTTGGTTTGCCCAATGCCAAGGGCAGCGACACCACCATGCTGGATCTGGGAGCCAATGTGGACTGCACGGCGGAGCACCTGCTGCAGTTTGCGGTCATGGGCTCGGCCCTGGTGTCGGCGCTCAAGAACACCGAGGCGCCCAGCGTCGGCCTGCTCAATATCGGCGAAGAGCTGATCAAGGGCAGCGAAGTCATCAAGCGCGCCGGCGAGCTGCTGCGCACTGCTGGCGATGCGGGCAATCTCAACTTCTACGGCAATGTCGAGGGCAACGACACCTTCAAGGGTGTGGTGGACATTGTGGTGTGCGATGGTTTCGTTGGTAACGTTGCACTCAAGACCACCGAAGGGGTTGCCTCGATGATCTCGGGGATTCTCAAGGAAGAGTTCAAACGCAATATCTTCACCAAGATTGCCGCCATCATTGCCTATCCGGTGCTATCTGCGCTGATGAAGCGTGTCGATCACCGTCGTTACAACGGTGCTGCCTTGCTGGGTCTGCGCGGACTGGTCTTCAAAAGCCATGGCTCGGCCGATGCAATGGCATTCGAGCATGCTTTGAACCGCGCGTATGATGCGGCACGCAACAACCTGCTTGACCGTGTCCGCAGCCGTATTGCTGCTGCCGCCCCCTTGTTGCTGGCAGCGCAGACGGAATCTGGAACTTCGGCGCCCTGATAGAAGACATGAGACGCTACGCACGCATCATCGGCACCGGCAGTTACCTGCCGCCCCGCCGCCTGACCAATAACGACCTCGCAGCCGAGCTGGCTCAGCGTGGCCTGGAAACCTCGGACGAATGGATCGTCGAGCGCACCGGCATTCGTGCCCGCCACTTTGCCGAACCCGATGTGACCAGCAGCGATCTGGCCCTTGAAGCCAGCCGCAAGGCCATCGAGGCTGCAGGCATAGAGGCTTCGGACATCGATCTGATCATTGTCGCCACGTCCACCCCGGACATGGTGTTTCCCTCGACGGCGGCCATCCTTCAGCATAAGCTGGGCATCAGCAATGGTTGCCCTGCCTTTGATGTGCAGGCGGTGTGCAGCGGTTTCGTCTACGCCCTGACGGTGGCGGACTCCATGATCCAGTCCGGCGCTGCCAAGCGCGTGCTGGTGGTGGGCTCCGAAGTCTTCAGCCGCATCCTGGATTTCAACGACCGCACGACCTGCGTGCTGTTCGGCGATGGCGCCGGCGCCGTGGTGCTGGAGGCCTCCGACGAGCCCGGCATCCTGTCCACCGAGCTGCACGCCGATGGCAGCCATGTCGGCATTCTCTGCGTGCCGGGCAATGTCTCCGGCGGCAATGTGCTGGGCGATCCCTTGCTCAAGATGGACGGTCAGGCCGTGTTCAAGCTGGCAGTGAGCGTGCTGGACAAGGCTGCTCGCTCCGTGCTGGAAAAGGCGGGCCTGACGGATGCCGACATCGATTGGCTGATTCCGCACCAGGCCAATATCCGCATCATGCAAAGCACCGCGCGCAAGCTCAAGCTGTCCATGGACAAGGTGGTGGTGACCGTCGATCAGCATGGCAACACCTCGGCGGCCTCGATTCCCCTGGCGCTGGACCATGGCGTGCGCAGCGGCCAGGTCAAGAAAGGCCAGACGGTGCTGCTCGAAGGTGTGGGCGGTGGCTTCACCTGGGGGGCTGTGCTCCTCAAGATGTAGCTGTAGACGCAATATAAATAAGCGTTTCAGGCAATTTTTATACTAAGAAATATGAAGAAATTCGCATTTGTATTTCCTGGCCAGGGTTCGCAGTCCGTGGGCATGCTGGATGGCTGGGGGGATCATCCCGTCGTGGCCCAGACCGTGGCCGAAGCCTCCGAGGCTCTGGGCGAGGATGTGGGTCTGCTGATCAAGCAAGGCCCCAAGGAAGCTCTGGCGCTGACCACCAATACCCAGCCCGTGATGCTGGTGGCCGGTGTGGCGGCCTGGCGTGTCTGGCAGGCCGAAGGCGGCGCGCTGCCCGATGCCGTGGCCGGTCACTCCCTGGGTGAATACTCGGCGCTGGTCGCCTCCGGCGTACTGACGCTGGCTCAGGCCGCTCCACTTGTGCGTCTGCGCGCCGCAGCCATGCAGGATGCCGTGCCCGTGGGCACGGGCGGCATGGCGGCCGTGCTGGCCCTGGATGCCGAAAAGGTAAAGGCGGTCTGCGCAGAGGTGACGGCCCAGCTGGGCGGCGCCGAAGTGGTGGAAGCCGTGAACTTCAACGATCCCGGTCAGACCGTGATCGCCGGCAGCAAGCTGGCCGTGGAAAAGGCCTGTGAAGCGGTCAAGGCGGCCGGTGCCAAGCGCGCCCTGCCTCTGCCGGTCTCCGCGCCTTTCCACTCCAGCCTGATGAAGCCCGCTGCAGAAAAGCTCAAGACCGCGCTGGCCGAGCTGACGCTGGCTACCCCCTTGATTCCCGTCATCAACAATATCGACGTCACCGTCCAGACGGACGCTGATTCGATTCGTGATGCCCTGTATCGTCAGGCCTTTGGCCCGGTGCGCTGGGTGGAATGCGTGCAGTCCATCAAGGCGCGCGGCGTCACCCATATCGTGGAATGTGGACCCGGCAAGGTGCTGGCCGGCATGGTCAAGCGTATTGACGCCGACCTGACGGGTGCTCCCCTGTTTGATACAGCCACCCTGGCTGACGTGAAAGAATTGCTCGCATGACTGATAACCAGACCAAGCCCCAGGTTGCCCTGGTCACCGGCGCCACTCGTGGCATTGGTGCCGCCATCGCGCAGGAGCTGGCCTCCAAGGGCTATCAAGTGATCGGCACGGCCACCTCGGATGCCGGTGCCGAGAAGATCAGCCAGGCGCTGTCCGCCTTCGGCGGCCGCGGTGTCACGCTGAACGTGACCGACGGCGCTGCCGTGGATGCCCTGATCGACTCCATCGTCAAGAACGACGGCGGCCTGCATGTGCTGGTCAACAATGCCGGCATCACGCGCGACACCCTGGCGATGCGCATGAAGGATGACGACTGGGATGCCGTCACCGACACCAATCTGAAGGCTGTTTTCCGAGTCAGCCGTGCGGCTATTCGCCCCATGATGAAGCAGCGTTTCGGCCGCATCATCAGCATCACCAGCGTGGTCGGTGCCTCGGGCAATGCCGGTCAGGCCAACTACGCGGCAGCCAAGGCCGGCGTGGCAGGCATGACCCGTGCTCTGGCCAAGGAACTGGGCAGCCGCGGCATCACCGTGAACTGCGTGGCTCCCGGTTTCATCGCCACGGACATGACTGCAGACCTGCCAGAGGCGCAGAAGGCTGCGCTCAAGGCGCAGATCGCCATGGGCGATCTGGGTCAACCCAGCGACATCGCGCATGCCGTGGCCTATCTGGCCTCTGCCGGTGCCGGCTATGTGACGGGGCAGGAATTGCACGTCAACGGCGGCATGTACATGTAAGAGATTTCGGCAGCTTGCGTGGTGTCTGCCACACTTGCTGCCAGAGGCTGAACATTTTTGCAAGTTCAGTGGCCGTTTCCTCGCGACGGCCAGCCGCCAAGGGGCTTCTCCCGAAACGGCTAGAATCGCGGGTTCATTCACAACCCCCTGAGGGAAACCATGAGCGATATCGAAGCACGTGTCAAAAAAATCATTGCTGAACAACTCGGCGTTGAAGAGTCCCAAGTGACCAACGAAAAGGCCTTCGTGGCTGACCTGGGCGCTGACTCCCTGGACACAGTGGAACTGGTGATGGCCCTGGAAGATGAATTCGGCATCGAGATCCCTGACGAAGACGCAGAGAAGATCACGACGGTGCAAAACGCCATCGACTACGCCAATACCCACCAAAAGGCCTAAGGTCTTTTTTCAGCGATCAGTTAAAGGTTTGAACGCATGAGCCGTCGTCGCGTTGTCGTGACCGGTCTGGGCTGCATCTCCCCCGTGGGTAACACGGTGGGCGAAGCCTGGGCCAATCTTTTGGCCGGCCAGTCCGGTATTGACCTCATCACCAAGTTCGATGCGTCGAACTTCTCCTGCAAGATTGCGGGTGAGGTCAAGGGATTTGATGTGGAGAAGTACATGAGCGCCAAAGATGCGCGCTCCATGGATACCTTCATTCATTACGGCATCGCGGCTGCGGAGCAAGCCGTTCTGGACGCAGGCCTGCCCACAGGCGAAGCCCTGTCCGAAGACCTTGCCACACGCATTGCCTGCGTGATCGGCTCGGGCATTGGCGGCCTGCCGCTGATCGAGAACACTCACGCAGAACTGGCTGCCCGCGGTCCTCGCCGCATCACGCCGTTCTTCGTGCCTGCTTCCATCATCAATATGGTGGCAGGGCATGTGTCCATGCGATTTGGCTTCAAGGGGCCGAATCTGTCGATCGTGACTGCCTGCACCACAGGTCTGCACTGCATCGGCGAAGCCGGACGCATGATCGAATACGGCGATGCAGACATCGTCGTGGCCGGTGGCACGGAAGCCACTGTCTCGCCTCTGGGTGTCGGCGGCTTTGCTGCCATGCGTGCGCTGTCCACGCGCAACGACGACCCCAAGGCTGCCTCGCGCCCCTGGGACAAGGACCGTGACGGCTTTGTACTCGGTGAAGGTGCCGGTGTGCTGGTGCTCGAAGAGTACGAACACGCCAAGGCCCGTGGCGCCAAGATTTACGCGGAGCTGGCAGGCTTTGGCATGAGTGCCGATGCCGGTCACATGACGGCTCCCAACATGGACGGCCCCCGCCGCGCCATGCTCAATGCTTTGCGCAATGCCGGTGTGAACCAGGATCAGGTCAATTACCTGAATGCGCATGGCACGTCCACGCCGCTGGGCGATGCGAACGAGTCCAATGCCATCAAGGCAGCCATGGGCGAGTTTGCGAAGAAGAATCTGGTGGTCAGCTCGACCAAGTCCATGACGGGTCACCTGCTGGGTGGCGCGGGCGGCATCGAGAGCGTTTTCACCGTGATGGCGCTGCACGATCAGAAGATTCCTCCGACCATCAACCTGATCAACCAGGATCCCGAGTGCGATCTGGACTATTGCGCCAACACGGCGCGTGACGCCAAGCTGGAAGTTGCCGTGAAGAACAACTTCGGTTTCGGCGGCACCAACGGCACGCTGGTTTTCAAGCGCGTCTAAGTCGCTGCTAGCCCTTCTGTACAAGCCCGCACAGGCCCAGGCCTTGCGGGTTTTGTTCTATGTGCGGCTTGATCGTGCTTTCCCTAGCTTTGCGGCAGCCGGGTTTTCGCACATGGTCTGCCCATGAGTGCTCGCTACCATGCTCCCGCCGTTGCCTATGTCTTCGAGCGGCCAGTCTGGGCTGCCGGGGTGCTGCTGTTGATCGGGGCAGGCCTTTTGACGGTCCTGCTGGCCTGGTGCCTGCAGGCCAGGGAGAACGGTCTGCGGCTGCTGCTGACCCTACCGACTCTGACCTTGGCCGCAGCGCTGCTTTGCGCACAGTGGCGGAACTGGCCCCAAGGACGCCTGCTCTGGAATGGCGGGCATTGGTCGCTGGAGGCCAAAAACCTGTCAACTTCACAGTCATTGCCCGTGCAGCTGGGAGTGGGGCTTGATGGTGGCCACTGGCTTTGGCTCAGCGTTTCGGATGTCGTGGTGTTCAGAGCCAGGGGTGGCAGGCGCAGAGTGCTATGGATTTTCCTGTCCCAACGACACAGCCCCGAGCAATGGGGAGACTTGCGGCGTGCGGTATATTCCTCCATCGTGCCGCTGGCAGAGCAAGGCTAGGCCTTCGCCGGTTATGGCAGCACGCCGCTTGGCCTTTCATGACACCACCCGATTTTCCCACTCCCTCTGCCGACAGCGATCAGGCTCTGGTCGAACGAGCCAATGCTGGCGACACACGGGCTTTTGAGCTGCTGGTCATCAAATACCAGCGTCGCATCGAACGTCTGGTGGGCCGCATGGTGCGCGATGTCGATCTGGTGCCTGACATCACGCAGGAAACCTTCATACGCGCCTACAAGGCCTTGCACCAGTTTCGCGGCGAGGCCCAGTTCTATACCTGGCTGTACCGCATCGCCGTCAACACGGCCAAGAAGGCCTTGATGGAAATGCATCGCTCGCCGGTGATGACCGAGAGCGCGTTACACACTGGGGACGATGAGGATGAAACTTCTGTTCACAGACAGGAACTAACGACTCAGGAAACCCCGGAAACAGTATTGGCGGCGCGTGAAATTGCCGAAGCCGTCAATGCCGCCATGGAAGCTTTGCCCGAGGATTTGCGTCAGGCGGTTACGCTGCGTGAAATCGAAGGGCTCAGCTATGAAGAAATCGCTCAGGCGATGGACTGTCCCATAGGCACGGTGCGCTCGCGCATCTTTCGGGCACGCGAGGCGATCTCGGCCAGGGTCAAGCCCCTGCTGGAGCGCCAGGGCGGGAAGCGTTGGTAGTACAGGCAAGACGAGCAGGTGAACTTCATGAATGACGATCTGATCAAGCAGGAACAGTTGTCGGCCCTGGTGGATGGCGAGGCTTCCTCGGTCCAGATGCAGGCCGTGCTTTCCTATGCGGAAAGCGACGAAGGCCAGCAGTCCTGGGCCATGTATCACCTGATTGGCGATGTGCTGCGTTCTCCCGAGCTGGCCCATCACAGTCAGCACGATATTTTGAGCGGCGTGCGCGCCCATATGGAGCGCGAGCCTATCCGTGGCATTCATCTGCCCGGTGTGAGCGCAGATGCGGCCAGTTCCCTGGGTCTGGGCAGTCTGGAGCAGATTACCGCAGCCGAGGAACGCGAGCGGGCGCTGGGCAATGGCGCAGCCGTGGTCAGCCTGCCCGGTCGTCAGGCGGCCAATGCATCGGTCTTTCGCTGGAAGATGGCAGCCGGCTTTGCCTCGGTGGCTGCCGTGGCCGCCGTGGGATGGGGGGCGATGCTTGCCGGCTCGGGCGGCCTGTACGGTCGCCAGGGCGGCGCTCAGCTTGCGGCTCTGAGCCCGAATGTCGTCGTGGCCGCCGCGCCCGCTGCGTCGCTGGGTTTGAGCCAGCCGGTCTCCGGCGCTGAGGAAGCGGTCATGCCACTGAGCTCGGAAGCCCAGTCGTCCACCGTCGTGGCAGTTGCCAGCCCCAACGGCCAGACCGTGATGCTGCGTGATCCGCGCCTGGACGAGCTGCTGGCTTCGCACCCTCAGCAAAGCAGCGCACCGAATCTGCAGATGCCGGCCAGCTTCCTGCGCAATGCAAGCTTTGCCACGGCTACCCGCCATTGATGCTTCTCGGTATGGCAGTCCTCTGCCTGGATTCGTGGTTTTTCAGCCTTGAGTCTTGTGCAGACTACGCAAGCTGCTATTGATTTCAATACAGTTGACCGCAGATGCTGTCTCATCTGCGGTCAATTCGATGGGGCAGGGCACTTTCGGCCGATGCCGGCTTTTGCCAGAATGAACGTTCGACGCTCCTACCCGCTTTCTCTCATGGGTCTGATTTCACGACCGCTTGTGTCAGACGATTCGAACAAGGAATAGAAACGATGCGCACACCCGCCCGGATGACGCTCAAGTCCCGTGTTTCGGCTACAGCCCTGGCCAGCGCCATGGCAATCGCGGCCCTGGCCGCAGGAGCCGTGCTGCCGGTCACCGCCGCTCATGCCCAAAGTGCTGCAACGGCGCGCGGCCTGCCGGACTTCACGGATCTGGTCGATCAGGTCGGCCCTTCGGTGGTCAACATCCGTACGCTGGAGAAGGTCTCCAACAACAGCGCCGAAGCTCTGGGCATGGATGAAGACATGCTGGAGTTCTTCCGCCGCTTCGGCCTGCCCGTGCCCAATGTGCCGCGCCAGCGTTCGCCCAAGGGCGGTCAGTCCGAGGAAGAGCAGCCGCGTGGCGTGGGTTCGGGCTTCATCCTCACCGCCGACGGCTACGTGATGACCAATGCCCATGTGGTCGATGGCGCCGATGAGGTCATCGTCACGCTGACCGACAAACGCGAGTTCAAGGCAAAGATAGTCGGCGCGGACAAGCGCACCGATGTGGCCGTTGTCAAGATCGATGCCAAAGGCCTTCCCGCGGTCAAGATCGGTGATGTGAGCAAGCTGCGCGTGGGCGAGTGGGTCATGGCGATTGGCTCGCCCTTCGGACTCGAAAACTCGGTGACGGCCGGCATTGTCTCGGCCAAGCAGCGCGATACCGGCGACTATCTGCCCTTCATCCAGACCGATGTGGCCATCAACCCCGGCAACTCGGGTGGCCCGCTGATCAATATGCGGGGCGAGGTGGTGGGGATCAACAGCCAGATCTACTCGCGCTCGGGCGGCTTCATGGGCATCAGCTTTGCGATTCCTGTGGATGAAGCGATCCGTGTCAGCGATCAGCTGCGTGCCACCGGCAAGGTCACGCGCGGCCGTATCGGCGTGCAGATCGGCCCCGTGACCAAGGATGTGGCCGAGTCCATCGGCCTTGGCAAGCCCGAGGGCGCACTGGTGTCGGCTGTCGAGCCGGACTCTCCTGCGGCCAAGGCCGGTGTGGAGGCGGGCGACGTGATCACCAAGTTCGATGGCAAGGCCATCGAGAAGGTCTCCGATCTGCCGCGTCTCGTGGGCAATACCAAGCCCGGCACCAAGAGCACCATTACCGTGCTGCGCCGCGGCAAGCTCAAGGAACTGAGCATGGTGATTGCCGAAGTGCCTTCCGACGAATCTGCCAAGGCCAAGGCTGGCAGCGGTGGGGCAGGCAAGACTCCCCCCTCCGGCACGCTGGAGAACAAGGCTCTGGGCCTGACGCTGAGCGAGCTGACGGCTGCCCAGAAGAAGGAGCTGGCCATCAAGGGCGGCGTGCGCGTGTCGGCTGCGGTGGATGCCGCAGCCCGTGCCGGCCTGCGCGAGGGCGATGTGATCCTGCAACTGGCCAATGTGGAAGTCTCCGATCTCAAGAGCTTCGAGGCGGCCTGGGCCAAGGCCGACAAGTCCAAACCCGTGAATGTGCTGGTGCGCCGCGGTGACTGGGCGCAATATGTGCTCATTCGCCCAGCCAAATAAGGGTGACGAAAAGCCGGCAAGAGCTTGTTGTCATTTCGCGATCTGAAATGGCAACAAGCCCTCAGCCTGCCAGTGCCCCTATGCCATTGGGTAGAATCCCACGCAAATGCATGGTGGTTGGACGCAAAAAATCACGCTGACAAGCGGTTTTCAAGCGGTGCAAAAGCCTTTGCAATCTCCTGCTGCTGATGGCTAAACGGCGTTTTCCGGTCTGTGGATAATTTGTTGACAAATGAATTTGAGAATCACAAACCGGAACTTGTCAAGCCTTGCTGGGTCTTGGTTTGCGGCCAGTTTTGCCTACAATAAAGTCCCAACTATCGCAGTTGCCAGAGATTGTTGGTTAAGGGCGCGCCGCTTGAGGGACGCGCCCTTTTTTCTTGCTGCTGCAGGCCACTTTTTTCAATTCCAAGCTGTCTTTCTCGTTGATGAATCACATCCGTAATTTCTCCATCATTGCGCATATCGACCATGGCAAGTCCACGCTGGCGGACCGCCTGATCCAGCGCTGCGGAGGCCTCGCCGACCGCGATATGGAAGCCCAGGTGCTGGACTCGATGGACATCGAGAAAGAGCGCGGCATCACCATCAAGGCCCAGACCGCGGCCCTGCAATACAAGGCCAAGGACGGGCAGGTCTACAACCTGAACTTGATCGACACCCCCGGCCACGTGGACTTTTCCTACGAAGTCTCGCGCTCGCTGTCGGCCTGCGAAGGCGGTCTGCTGGTGGTTGATGCCTCTCAGGGCGTGGAAGCCCAGACCGTGGCCAATTGCTACACCGCGCTCGACCTGGGCGTGGAGGTGTTCGCCGTCCTCAACAAGATGGACCTGCCTCAGGCCGACCCCGAGAATGCCAAGGCCGAGATCGAGGACGTGATCGGTATCGATGCCAGCGACGCCATTCCCTGTTCGGCCAAGACCGGCATGGGCATCGACGAGATTCTGGAAGCCATCGTGGCCAAGGTGCCGGCTCCAAAGGGCAATCCCGATGGCCCTCTGCGTGCCATGATCGTGGACAGCTGGTTCGATCCCTATGTGGGCGTTGTGATGCTGGTGCGCGTGGTGGATGGCGAGCTCAAGAAGAATGAGCGCTTCAAGATGATGGCCAGCGGCGCTGCCTATGAAGCCAACAGCATCGGCGTGTTCACCCCGGCCAACCAGCCGCGCGAGATGCTCAGGGCCGGCGAGGTGGGCTACATCATTGCCGGCATCAAGGAGCTGAAGGCCGCCAAGGTCGGTGACACCATCACGCTGGAAAAAAAGCTGCCCAACAACCTGGGTCCTGCCGAGAAGCCTCTCCCGGGCTTCAAGGAAGTCAAGCCCCAGGTTTTCGCGGGTCTGTACCCCACCGAAGCCTCTGAATACGACCAGTTGCGTGATGCGCTGGAAAAGCTGCAGCTCAATGATGCGGCGCTGCAGTTCGAGCCCGAGGTCTCGCAGGCTCTGGGCTTTGGCTTCCGCTGCGGCTTCCTGGGTCTGCTGCACATGGAAATCGTGCAGGAGCGACTGGAGCGTGAATTCGACCAGGATCTGATCACCACGGCCCCCAGCGTGGTCTACCAGGTGATCAAGGGCGACGGCGAGCTGATCGACGTGGAGAACCCCTCCAAGATGCCCGATATCGGTCGCATCCAGGAGATCCGCGAGCCCATCGTGACCGTGCATCTCTACATGCCGCAAGACTATGTGGGTCCGGTGATGACGCTGGCCAACCAGAAGCGTGGCGTGCAGATGAATATGCAGTACCACGGTCGTCAGGTCATGCTGACCTACGAGATGCCGCTGGGCGAAATCGTGCTGGACTTCTTCGACAAGCTCAAGAGCGTCTCGCGCGGCTATGCCTCCATGGACTACGAGTTCAAGGAATATCGCGCGTCCGACGTGGTGAAGGTCGATATCTTGCTCAACGGCGAGAAGGTCGACGCCTTGTCCATCATCGTGCACCGTTCGCAGTCCGTGTATCGCGGCCGTGCCGTGGTGGCGAAGATGCGCGAGATCATCAGCCGCCAGATGTTCGACGTGGCCATTCAGGCCGCCATCGGCGCCAACATCATTGCGCGTGAGACCGTCAAGGCCATGCGCAAGAACGTGCTGGCCAAGTGCTACGGCGGCGACATCACGCGTAAGCGCAAGCTGCTCGAAAAGCAGAAGGCCGGCAAGAAGCGTATGAAGCAGATTGGTTCGGTAGAAGTGCCGCAGGAAGCCTTCCTGGCCATTCTGCAAGTGGAGGATTGATGCAAGTCATGCAGTGGATCACGGCCGCCATCCTGGCGGCCTTTGTAGGCTATATCGCGGCCTGGTACACCGGCTCCATCGAAGGCAACTTCGCGCTGCTGCTGTTTCTGGCAACCGTGGTGACCGGTGTGTACTGGCTGGCCGAACGCTTTTATTTCTGGCCACGGCGCCGAGCGGCTGCGGCCGCGCTGGAGCAGGCTGCCGTCGAGCGCCGCGCCGAGCTGGACCGCATGGGCATTGCCAAGACTGACATCGAAGTCTCCGAAGACGCCAAAGGTCGCATTCTCATGCAACCCTGGTGGCTGGACTGGACTGCCGGTCTGTTCCCGGTGATCGCCATCGTCTTCGTGCTGCGTTCCTTCCTGTTCGAGCCCTTCAAGATTCCCTCGGGCTCCATGATTCCGACGCTGATGGTGGGTGACCTGATCCTGGTGAACAAGTTCACCTACGGCATCCGTCTGCCTGTGATCAACAAGAAGATCACCGAAGGCAACAAGCCCCAGCGTGGCGATGTGATGGTGTTCCGCTATCCCCCCCAGCCCACGCTGGACTACATCAAGCGTGTGGTGGGTGTACCCGGTGATGAAGTGGCCTATATCAACAAGCGCCTGAGCATCAACGGCAAGGAGCTGCCCGTGCGCGATCTGCCGGACTTTCTGGACCGCGACGTGATGCGTTATTTCAAGCAGTTCGAGGAAACCCTGGGCGAGCAGCCGCACCGTGCCATCGTCAACAACGATGTACCGGCCTTCATCCAGGGGGCGAGCAACTTCGAGTACAAGGAAAACTGCCGCTATAGCGTTGAAGGCGTGACCTGCAAGGTGCCCGAAGGCTATTACTTCATGATGGGCGACAACCGCGACAACTCGCTGGATTCGCGCTACTGGGGCTTTGTGCCGGACCAGAACATCGTGGGCAAGGCTTTTTTTGTCTGGATGAACTTCGGTGATCTGAGCCGTATCGGCCGTTTCCACTGAGCACCGGCAAACGTTTCGTCATTTTTCGGGGATACACGGGCAGGAACATGCCCGGCTTGAGAGGGGAAAAGCATGAAAAATCTGGCATTGCGCTCCAGGCAGCGTGGTCTGTCCTTCATCGGTCTGGTGTTTCTCGTGGCCATCATCGTGGCGGTTGCCGCAATTGGCGCACAATCGGTGCCCGTCTTCCTGGAGTACCAGGCCATCACCAAGGCGGCCAACAAGGCCGCCGCTGAAGGCAGTACCGTTGCCGAAGTCAAGGCCAGCTTCGATCGTTCGGCCTCCATTGATGACTTCAAGTCCATCTCCGGCAACGATCTGAACGTGACCAAGGTCAACGACAAGATCGTCGTGGGCTTCGAGTATTCCCGTGAGATTCATCTGGCAGGCCCTGCCTACCTTGTTTACCGTTTCAAGAAATAGACCTTTCAGGTGGAACCTGCTCTAGTCGCTCTGCAGCAAAGGCTGCAACATCAATTTGCCAACCCGGCGCTGCTGCAGCGTGCCATCACGCACCGCAGCTTTTCGGCCGACAACAACGAGCGACTGGAGTTTCTGGGCGACTCGGTGCTCAGTCTGGCCATCTCCAGCCTGCTCTATGCCAAGCTGGCCTCCATGCCCGAAGGCGATCTCTCGCGTGTTCGGGCCAATCTCGTCAAGGAAGGCACGCTGCACAAGATTGCGCTGAAGTTGCAGCTGCCCGATCTGCTGCGTCTGGGCGAAGGCGAGGCCAAGTCCGGTGGCAAGCAGCGCCCGTCCATCCTGGCCGATGCCGTGGAGGCGCTGATCGGTGCCGTCTACCTCGATGCCGGCTTTGCCGCAGGCGAGAAAGTCGTCCACCACCTCTTCGAGGGCGTGGACATCAACCCCCATATGCGTGCGGCCGACAAAGACCCCAAGACCGCACTGCAGGAATTGCTACAGGGCAAGCGCATGAAGCTGCCGCAATACCATGTGGTGGAAATAAGTGGCGCGGCGCACAAGCAGACCTTCAAGGTCGAGTGCACGATTGCCGAATGGAATATCAGCGCCCAGGGCTCGGGAGCATCCCGTCGCATGGGCGAGCAGGCAGCCGCCGCTGCCTTGCTGGAAAAAGTGAAAGCCAAAAATCCATGACCGATGCTGCTAAGAAAAAGATAGCGGGCACCGCAGGTGCAGAAAAAGCCAAGGGCCAAAAAGGCCCCAAGTCTGTGACTACCGATATCAGCGACCCCAGCCTGGACTACATCAGCGCCATGCTGGCCGCTGCCAAGCCCGGCAGCACGCCGACCGCCATCCGCGACCAGGAGGAAGAGGCTCCGGCTCGCGTCTACGCGCCCGAAGAGCAGCGCTGCGGCCTGATCGCCATCGTCGGCAAGCCCAATGTGGGCAAGTCCACGCTGATGAACGCGCTGGTGGGCCAGAAGATCTCCATCACTTCGCGCAAGGCCCAGACCACGCGCCACCGCATCACCGGCATCCGCACCAAGGACGAGACCCAGTTCGTCTTTGTCGATACCCCCGGTTTCCAGACCAAGCATTCCACCGCCCTGAACAAGTCGCTCAACAAGACCGTGATGGGCGCGATCGGCGATGTGGACCTGATCCTGTTCGTGGTGGAGGCGGGCAGCTTCACGCTGGCCGATGCCAAGGTGCTGAGCCTGTTCAAGCCCGGCATTCCCACGCTGCTGATCGCCAACAAGCTCGACACCGTGGGTCGCCGTGCCGAGATCGCACCCTGGCTTCGCGACATGCAGGAGCGCCATCCTTTTGCCGAGTTCGTGCCCATGTCGGCCAAGAACAAGAAGGATATCGAGCGCATGTATGGCATCTGCGCCAAATACCTGCCGCAGCAGCCTTGGTTCTACGGCGAGGATGAACTGACCGACCGCAGCGAGAAATTCCTGGCTTCCGAAACCCTGCGCGAGAAACTGTTCCGCTTCACGGGCGACGAGCTGCCCTATACCTCCACCGTGGTCATCGATAAGTTCGAGGAGGAGCCCAGCCCCAAGTTCGGCCGCTTCATGCGCGTTGCCGCCACCATCGTGGTCGAGCGCGACGGCCACAAGGCCATGGTGATCGGCCAGGGCGGCGAGCGCCTCAAGCGTATCTCCACCGAAACCCGCCAGGAGCTGGAAAAGCTGCTCAATGCCAAGGTGTTCCTGGAAGTCTGGGTCAAGGTCAAGTCCGGCTGGGCCGACGACGAGGCCCGGGTCAAATCCTTCGGCTACGAGTAAAACTTTTTGACCCCCACGCTCGCTCACTGCGTGTGCTCGCTGCCCCCTGAGGGGGCCCTGACCCGGCTTAGGCCGGGTTTTGCCTTGGGGCGGCCCGGCGGCAAAACCGCCCCCTTCACATTTTTGTTGTGGTACGGAGCAAGTCATGGCTAGCGCCAAACGCGTCGGCGACGAACCCGCATACATCCTGCACCAGTACGACTGGAGCGAATCCAGCCTGATCCTGGAGGTGTTCACACGCCATCGCGGGCGTGTTGCGCTCGCGGCCAAGGGTGTCAAGCGTCATACCTCCAACTTTCGCCCTGTGCTGCTGCCGCTGCAGCCGCTCAAGCTCAGCTACACGCTGGGAGCAGAGGGCAATGCCGAGATTCACACGCTCAAGGGCGCGGAATGGGCGGGCGGCCATGTCATGCCCCAGGGCGATGCGCTGTGGTCGGGCATGTACCTGAACGAGCTGCTGCTGCGCCTGCTGGCGCGCGACGACCCGTATGCGGCGCTGTTCGACATCTATGCCGGGGTGGTGCGCGTGCTGGCGGGTCAGCATGGCGGCACGACCGAGGCCATCGAGCCGGTGCTGCGTGCCTTCGAGCTGGTGCTGCTGCGCGAGCTCGGCCATCTGCCCGATCTGAGGCAGGAAAGCGCCACGCTCAGCCAGCTCAACAGTGTTTTGCGCTACACGCTGGTGGCTGATGGCGGTCTGCGCCAGGCCGCCGGTTACGAGCGCGCGGCGCTGAGTGGCCAGCAGTGGCAGACCATAGAGCTGGCGCTGCAGGCCGAGCAGCCATTTCCGCGAACCCTGAACGCACTGGCTGAGCCCGAAGTGGCCCAGGCCCTGAAGCCGCAATTGCGCCATCTTCTGCAATACCATTGCGGCTCAACCATGCTGCGCACCCGCCAGCTGATGATGGATCTGCAATCGCTATGAATACCTCTGCCTCCCCCCGCACCGCGCTTTCGGTCAATGTCAACAAGGTGGCGCTGCTGCGCAATACCCGCCATCTGGGCATTCCATCGGTGACGCGTGCGGCGCAGATCTGCCTTGAAGCGGGAGCGCAGGGCATCACCATTCACCCGCGTCCCGATGAGCGCCATATCCGTGCGCAGGATGTGTTCGAGCTGCAAGATCTGCTCAAGAACTGGCCTGAGGCCGAGTTCAATATCGAAGGCAATCCCACGCAGAACCTGATGGATTTCATCCGCCAGACGCGCCCGCACCAGGCCACCTTCGTGCCCGACAGCGAAGACCAGTTCACCAGCGACCATGGTTGGAGCTTTCCCCAGGATGCCGAACGCCTCCAGCCGCTGATTGCCGAATGCAAGGCCCTGGGCGTGCGCGTGAGCCTGTTCATGGACCCCATCCCCGAGCAGATGGCGGCTGCCAAGGCAGTCGGCGCTGACCGCGTGGAGCTCTACACCGAGCCTTTTGCCGCCAACTGGGGCAAGGCCGAGCAGGAGCAGCAACTGCAAACCTATGCCAGGGCTGCGCAGGCCGCGCTGGAGGCCGGGCTGGGTATCAATGCCGGCCATGACTTGAATCGCGACAATCTGGCCGCCTTTGTAGCCCGGGTGCCGGGTCTGGCCGAAGTCTCTATCGGCCACGCCCTGATTGCCGATGCACTGGAGCTGGGCTATGCCGAGACCGTCAAGGCCTATCAGGCCTGCATCGACGCTGGCATGGCAGGCTGGAATTCCTGAAAAGATAGCTGCCATTGCTTTGTGGGTAAGCGTTTAAGGCCTTTTTCTCTGTAAGGAGCCATGGATGATTTACGGCATCGGCACCGATATCTGCGACGTGCGCCGCATTCGCGCCAGCCTGGAAAAGCATGGCGAGCGCTTTGCCCTCAAGGTGCTGGCCGAGGGTGAAATGGCGACCTGGAAGGCGCGCAGCGCCCGTTGGCCCGAGCGCGGCATCCGTTATCTGGCCACGCGCTTTTCGGCCAAGGAGGCGTTCAGCAAGGCCGTGGGAATGGGCATGGTCATGCCCATGACCTGGCGCCATTGCGAAGTCATCAAGCTGCCCAGCGGCCAGCCTGCGATTCGTCTGCATGGCGAACTCAAGGAATGGTTCGAGAAAAACAATCTGACGGCCCATCTTTCGGTCACCGATGAATCCGACTATGCAGCCAGCTTTTGCGTGGTCGAGAGAAAAGAATGAAATATGGAGCTGGCGCTTAATGGATTAGCGCTAGCAGCTATCAAAAACAAAGTACATCATGAGCATGCACGCCCCTCTCATCATCGATATTGCAGGTACATCGCTGACCGATGTGGACCGCGCGCGCCTGGCCCATCCTCTGGTCGGCGGCATCATTCTCTTCAAGCGCAACTGGCACGATCGCAGCGCGCTGGTCCAGTTGTGTGCCGATATCAAGGCCGTCAAGCCCGACCTGCTGATCAGCGTGGACCACGAGGGCGGCCGCGTGCAGCGCTTTCGCACCGATGGCTTCACGCATATTCCGCCGATGCGCGCCTTTGGCGAGATGTGGATGGACGACGGCGGCAAGGGCCGGAAATACCGCGAAGGCAGTGGCGCCATGCGGGCCATGAACGCCGCCACGGCCGCCGGCTATGTGCTGGGTACGGAGCTGCGCGCCTGCGGTGTGGATTTCAGCTTCACGCCCGTGCTGGATCTGGACTACGGCGAATCCTCGGTCATCGGTGACCGCAGCTTTCACCGCGACCCGCGGTTGGTGGCCACCCTGGCCAGGAGCCTGATGCAGGGTCTGCTGCAGGCCGGCATGGGCAATTGCGGCAAGCATTTCCCCGGCCATGGCTTTGTGAAGGCCGATTCGCATGTGGACATTCCCGTCGACAGGCGCAGCCTGACGGCCATTCTCGACGAAGACGCCGCTCCCTATCCCTGGCTCTCCAGCGTGCTTACCGCCGTCATGCCCGCCCATGTGATCTATCCCAAGGTGGACAAGCGCCCGGCAGGCTTCAGCGAGAAATGGCTCAAGGACATCCTGCGCGCCCGTCTGTGCTATGACGGAGCCATCTTCAGCGACGACCTCAGCATGGAGGGTGCACGCCGCATCGATGGCGCACTCATCAGCTACACCGATGCCGCGTTGACGGCCCTGAATGCGGGCTGCGACATGGTGCTGCTGTGCAACCAGAGCCTAGGTCTGGGAGAGCATGTGGATGAGTTGCTGGACGGCATGGATGCCGCGCTGCGCGATGGCCGCTGGGTGCCCGATATCGACTCCGAATCGCGCCGTGTCTCGCTGCTGCCCGACACCGAGCCCCAGGCCTGGGACGATCTGATGCGTCAGCCCGCCTATCTGCAGGCGCTGGATCTGTTGCCCTAGGCGGCACTGAGCCGGCCCCGCCATCCGCTGCCTTTGACGCAAGGGCAGCGGATTTTTTGATGTCTTTCGAAGGCCCGGCAGGGCGGCTGCCGGCATTTAAGTCTGGCCTCAGCTAGCCGGCTTAGGGTGAGTTCAGGAGCCTGGCCGCGGCATCGCCGCGGCGCCAGTTGTTCATGAATCACCGAAAGCCTGCATGACTTCCAAGAGCCTGGGACCTGAGTCCCGCAAACACCGGTCGGGCGTTCTGCGCCAGGCCTTTTCGCTGACCCGGCCCTATTTCCAGTCCGAGGAGAAATGGAAGGCCTGGGGGCTGCTGGCCGCCATCGTGGGCCTCAATCTCGCCGCGGTGTTCATGCTGGTTCAGATCAATGAATGGAACCGGGTGTTCTATGACGCATTGCAGAACAAGCAGGCCGAGGTGTTCTGGCAGCAGCTATGGCGCTTTCTCTGGCTGGCCTTGGTGTATATCGTCATCGCGGTCTACAAGTTCTATCTGACGCAGTTGCTGCAGCTCAACTGGCGGCGCTGGCTGACCGAGCACATGTTGCAGCGCTGGCTGTCGGCCAAGGCGTTCTACCGGCTGGAGCTGGGGCGCTATGGCGTGGACGGCAGTGCCAAGGCCCCCGACAACCCCGACCAGCGGATTCAGGAGGACCTGAATCTGTTCACCACCTATACCGTGTCGCTGTCCATGGGGCTGCTGAATGCGGCCGTCACCTTTGTGAGCTTTGTCGGCATTCTGTGGAGCCTGAGTTCCGTCGTCGATATCGGTCTGCCGGCACTGCTCGGCGGAGGGCAGCTGCAGGTTTCCGGTTTCATGGTCTGGATGGCCGTGCTGTACTGTCTGGTCGGCAGTGCAATCACCTTCTGGATCGGCAAACCCCAGGTCTGGCTCAACAGCCGCCAGCAGCAGTTGGAGGCCAACTTCCGCCATCACCTGATCCGCGTGCGCGAACATGCCGAAGCCATCGCCCTGGACGGTGGCGAGCGCGTGGAGGGTGCCCAGATCGGCCTGCGTTTCGGTGATGCCCTTGGCAACTATCTGAACCTGATCAAGAAGCAAAAGAGCCTGGGCTGGTTTACCAATTTCTTCGGCCAGGCAGCCGTGGTCTTTCCCTTCATCATTGCCGCACCGCGTTTTTTCAGTGGCGCCATCCAGCTGGGCCAGCTGATGCAGATAGGTTCGGCCTTCAATCAGGTGCAGGACTCGCTGAGCTGGATCGTCAACAACTACTCCGATATTGCCGCCTGGCGGGCCACGACCTTGCGCCTGGCCGGTTTTGATGAGAGCCTGCGCCAGCAGGAGGTGCATCCGGTCGGCGTGCAGCTTGCAGCTTCGAACCAGTTGCAGACCCGGAATCTCGATGTCTCCCTGCCCGCAGGAAGCCCCATCGTGGCGGACGCCAGGCTGCTGATACGCCCGGGCCAGAGGCTTTTGATCAGCGGGCCTTCGGGCAGCGGCAAGTCCACCTTGCTGCGGGCGTTTGCAGGCATCTGGCCCTATGCGCGAGGCCAGGTGGAGCGGCCTCTGGACGCAATGTTCATCCCTCAGCGCCCTTATTTTCCCGACGGCAGCCTGCGCGATGCCCTGGCCTATCCGGAGCCGGCGGCAAGCTACAGCGATGCACAGCTCAAACAGGTCTTGCGCGAGGCGCAGTTGCCGCAGCTGCAGGAGCGGCTGGACAGCCAGGCGGCCTGGAACAGCAGCCTGTCGGGAGGCGAGCAGCAGCGGCTGTCCGTGGCGCGTGTCTTGCTCAAGCGTCCGGCCTGGGTGTTTGCGGACGAGGCCACGAGCGCGCTGGACAATGCCGCCGAAGCGCAGATCTACAGCCGGCTGGTGCAACTGGTGCAGGGCAGAGGCGGGGCACTGGTTTCGGTGGCGCACCGCGACAGCGTGACGGAGTTCCACACGTCCCGCTGGCTGCTGCAGCCGCTGCAAGGGATCCGGGAGGCCGACCTGCCCGGGAGCCGCTGAAGCAGGCAGGTTCGGGGACAAGCAGTCTCAACCGGGGTGCAGGCATGGGAGGCGCTGGCAGCGGCTTTCTCGTGGGATGATGTGCATTCGAGAATCTTTGGAGAGCGAGCCCATGCGCGTTGGTGTGCTGACCGGTGGCGGCGATTGCCCCGGCCTCAATGCGGTGATCCGTGCGGTCACCAAGTCCCTGATCAACCATGGCCAGTGCGAGGTACTGGGCATTGCCGACGGCTTTGAAGGGCTGATGGATGCGAGCCCGCGCGTCAGAGCGCTGAGCTGGGACGAGGTCAGCGGCATTCTGCATATCGGCGGCACGATCCTGGGCACCAGCAACAGCGCCAATCCATTGCGCGATGCGGCCACGCTTGCCCAGGTGGGGCGCAATGTCAAGGCGCTGGCACTGGATGTGGTGGTCGCCATCGGCGGCGACGGCACCATGAGTCTGGCCCATGGCCTGGCGCAGGTGGGACTGCAATGCGTGGGCGTGCCCAAGACCATCGATAACGACATTGCCAACTGCGAGCGCAGCTTCGGCTTCGATACCGCCGTGGCCACGGTGACCGAAAGCCTGCGCCGCATCGAGAGTACGGCCATGAGCCACCATCGGGTGATGATCGTGGAGACCATGGGTCGCCACGCGGGCTGGCTGGCGCTGGAGTCCGGCATCGCCGGTGCTGCCGACATCATTTTGCTGCCCGAGATCGATTACGACCTGCAGTCCATCATCAAGGTCTGTCAGGAGCGCGAGCGGCGTCAGCGCTACACCATCATCTGCATCGGCGAGGGGGCCAAGGAAAGCGGCCAGAGCCTGACGGTGCGCGAGCGGATTGCGCACAGTCCCGACCCCGTGCGTCTGGGCGGCGTCGGCCATGTGCTGCGCGAGCGCCTGCAACCCCATCTCCAGAGCGAGGTGCGCACCACGGTGCTGGGGCATGTGCAGCGCGGCGGCGATCCGACCCCGTTTGACCGGGTGCTGGCCACGCAGTTCGGCCACCATGCGGCGCA